>NZ_SADR02000005.1:0-129851 GCF_004010325.2 Mesorhizobium sp. M00.F.Ca.ET.216.01.1.1 | reverse complement strand
CAGCCGGTTGGCGTAGGGTTCGATCTCCTCGCCGTCGAGGCTATTGATTGTCGCGACAACGATCTGGTCGGAGCCTTTTTTTTCGAAGTCGGCGAGCTTCTGGGTCAGTGCCGCCCTGGTCCCGGCATCAATGATGCCGGCATCGTCAACGACCCGCCCGGTCAGCGCCGGCAATTCGGCTGCAAAGGCAGTGAGGGGGAGGAAGAGGCTTAGGACGATGTACAGGAATGCGAGGCCGGCGATCCTTCCCACCCCCCTCTGTCCTGCCGGACATCTCCCCCTCAAGCGGGGAGATTGAATGTCACTCGCACTTTCGCAAATTTTCAACGCTACAAACGAGACGCCAGCGGCGGAACCGCCAATCTCCCCGCTTGAGGGGGAGATGTCCGGCAGGACAGAGGGGGGTGTATGCACGCCTGCAGCCCGTCTCGTCAGGATTTGGTAATTGGAAGGTTTGCCGGCTTCGCCGCTCATCCGCCCTGCTTCGTGCCGAAATCGACCTTCGGCGTCCGCAGCTTGTCCTCCGCGACGGTGAAGTTCGCGAACGGCTCATTGCTGCGGAACCACAAGGTCGCCCACAGCACCGACGGGAAGGTCCTCAGCGTCAGATTGTAGTCCCTCACCGCCTGGATATAGTCGCGGCGCGCCACCGCGATGCGGTTCTCGGTGCCCTCAAGCTGCGCCTGCAGCGCAAGAAAATTCTGGTTGGCCTTGAGGTCGGGGTAATTCTCGACCACCGCCAGCAGCCGCGACAGCGCACTGGTCAGGCCGGCCTGGCTGTCCTGGAACTTCTTGAAGGCTTCCGGATCCTTCACCGTTTCCGGCGTCACCGTCACCTGTGTCGCCTTGGCGCGCGCTTCGACCACGGCATCGAGCGTGTCCTTCTCATGCGCGGCATAGCCCTTGACGGTCTCGACCAGGTTGGGGATGAGGTCGGCGCGGCGCTGGTACTGGTTGAGCACCTCGCTCCATGCGGCCTTGGCGTTTTCCTCGGCCGTCGGAATGGTGTTGTAACCGCAACCGGCAAGCAGCGGCAGCACGATGACCATCACCAGCAAGGCCGGCAGTGCACGGAATATGGACGGTGAGGAAAGGCGCTGGGCAAACATGGTGGAGTCCCTCAGTAGAAGTTGCAGGCGAAGCATTACCACAATCCGCGCGCAAGAAAATGACCTCAACCGGGACGTCTCGCGGGTATGTCTCCATCGCCTGCGAGGGCCCTGTGATTGGCCGGACGAACACGGTAAGGTCGCGACGAAGCAGGACATCATCATGGCGCAACGCCACGACAGCGACAGCGACAGCGAATCACGTCGTATCATCGAGCGGGTTGAGCGTGAAACCGGCCCAGGCGGCACATCGTTTGTCGCGCGCATCGCGAAGGGCGCGCGCGATCACGCCACTGCGGCGGATGCCGACCGGTCGGACCCGATCGAAATTTGGGGCACCCGCATTGGCCGGGCACTGGGTCTGCTTATCGCCATAGGCCTGTTGATCTGGCTCGTGTTTTTCGTCACCCAAGGCAGTTAGGAACTCAATGAGCGCCGAACACACTGACGCGCCGCGCGCGGTCATCGTCATCTCCAGCCATGTCGCTCGCGGCTCGGTCGGCAACCGCGCCGCCGTCTTTGCGCTGGAGACGCTGGGCTTTCCCGTATGGGCAGTGCCGACCGTCATCCTGCCGTGGCATCCCGGCCATGGCCGGGCGACACGCATCGTGCCGCCGCTCGATCAGTTCAAGGCGATGATGGCCGACCTCGAGCGCGCGCCATGGCTGGGCGAGGTCGGCGCCGTGCTGTCGGGCTACCTCGGCGAGGCCGGTCAGGCCGACGCCGTTGCCTCGCTGGTCGCCACGGTCAAGGCGAAGACGCCGGACGCGATCTACATCTGCGATCCGGTGATGGGCGATTCAGGTGGGCTCTATGTGCCGGAGCCGACCGCCACCGCCATGCGCGACCGGCTGATGCCGATCGCCGACATCGCCACCCCCAACCGCTATGAGCTGGAATGGATGGGGGGCGCGCGGCTGCCCGACCTGAAAGCGGTGACGGCGGCCGCTCTTCATGCCGCACCGCCGACCATGCTGGTTACTTCGGCGCCGGCGATGATGGCCGGCGGCACCGGCAATCTGCTGCTCAACGGCAGCCACGCGCTGCTCGCCGAACACCGCGTCATCGACAAGCCGCCGAACGGACTCGGCGACCTGACGGCGGCGGTCTACCTGGCGCGCATCCTATCCGGCCAGCCGGCGATCAAGGCGTTGCAATCGACCACGGCCGCCGTCTACGAGATCCTGGCGCGCACGGCAAAGCGCGGCGGCGACGAACTGCAGCTCGAAACCGACGCGCAGAGTCTGTCGCACCCGATGGCGATGGTGCAGCTTCGCCATCTCCTGCATCCGGGGCGGGACAAGAGAGCGTGACTTTTATCGGCATCGACGGCTGCAAGGCCGGCTGGATCGCCGTCTGCCGCGATCCGGGCGCTGCACCGTCGGTGACCGTATTTCAAAGCTTCGCAGCATTGCTCGAGGCGCTGCCCGCCAACGCGACCGTGGCTGTCGACATGCCGATCGGCCTGCCCGAATTTTCGCAAAAAGGCGGACGCGGGCCGGAGGCGCTGGTGCGTCCGCTGCTCGGTGCGCGGCAGTCCAGCGTCTTTGCCATTCCCTCGCGCGCCGCGCTCTATGCCGACATCGACGACTTCACCACCGTCGAAGCCTGGTATGCCGCGCATCGCCGGGCAAGCGAGGTGGCGAAGACCACCTCCGATCCACCGCGCGGTGTCTCGATCCAAGCTTTCGGCATCTTTGCCAAGATCCGCGAGGTCGATGCCTTGCTGATTGCGCGCCCGGAGTTGCGCAGCCGCGTGTTCGAATCGCATCCGGAGGTCGCCTTCTGCCGGCTGAATGGCGATCAGGCCATGTCCCTGCCGAAAAAGGTCAAGGGTGCCGCCAATCCGGCCGGCATGGCGGAGCGCAAGGCGCTGCTTTGCCGACATGGTTACGACAAGAATTTTCTCGATCAGATGCCGCCGCGTGGGGCTGCGTCCGACGACTTCCTCGACGCCGCCGCGATGATGCTGATTGCCGGCCGCATTGCCAGCGGCGAGGCAAGGCCGTTTCCGGACCCGCCGCTTGCTGACCGCTTCGGCATCCCCGTCGCCATCTGGGCGTAAAGATCTGCTTCTGCGATTCGGCATTGCATAAAGCACACTCTAACACTTTGAATCCACGCATCGCGCTTTCCGAAAATCGGTTCCGATTTTCGGGCTGATGCGCTAGAGCCCTTCGGGACTGAAACGAGCTGCCGCCGCCAACCCGGAAAGGCTCAGACGCCGCCCATGCCTCACCTCCCCGACCATCTTCTCGCCGGCTACCGCAATTTCATGAGCGGCCGCTATCCTGCCGAAAGCGGACGCTACCGCTCGCTCGCCCGCGAGGGCCAGGCGCCTGAAACCATGATCGTCGCCTGCTGCGATTCGCGCACGGCCCCCGAGGCGATCTTCGACGCCGGGCCGGGCGAATTATTCGTCGTCCGCAACGTCGGCAATCTGGTGCCGCCCTACGCGCCCGACGGACAGTTCCACTCGACCTCGGCGGCGCTCGAATTCGCCGTCCAGAGCCTTAAGGTGAAGAACATCGTGGTGATGGGCCATGGCCGCTGCGGCGGCATCCGCGCCGCACTCGACAGCACAGCCGCGCCCCTGTCGCCCGGCGACTTCATCGGCAAATGGATGAGCCTGATTGCACCGGCCGCCGAAACCGTGTCCGCCAGCACCCTGATGACGGCGACGGAACGCCAGACCGCGCTGGAGCGCATCTCTATCCGCTATTCGATCGCCAATCTCAGAACCTTTCCCTGCGTCTCGATCCTCGAAGGAAAGGGCCGGCTGTCGCTGCACGGCGCCTGGTTCGACATCTCGACCGGTGAGCTTTGGGTGATGAACAAGGACACTGGCGACTTCGAGCGGCCGGAATTGAAGTAGGAGGCCGGCGCATGGCTTGCCGTTCGATCGCATTCGCCATGGCGGCATTGCTGTTTTCGCTGACCACTACCCATGCCGACGACAGCGCGATCATCAACCGCTGGTATTCGGCGCTGATGGACCGCACCGAACTGGCGGACTTGCTTGCCGACGGCGTCCGGATAAAGCTCGACGATCTCGGCGTCGTGCAAAGCAAGCAGGAGTTCATCGCCTCGATCGACGAATGGCAAGGCGCCGTTGCCGGGGCTGAAATCCGGCATCGGATCGAGAAGAGTGAGGGCGGCGTCACCACGGTGATCGCCTGCTATGACTTCCCCAGCAACGACATGCTGATACAGGAAACCTTCGCGGTCGCCGACAACCGCATCACCGCGAGCTCGCAGGCATCGATCGCGGAAACCTGCGACGACTACTGACCGTTGTCAGCCAACCGCAATGTTGCGTGCTGGAAGCCAGAGTCCTACATCGACGACACCCCGCCTCTCCCTGCCAATAATCGAAAGATTGTCCATGCCCTCCACAAAAGCCGTCGACCTCGCCGCCCATCCGCTGACCGCTTGGCAAGGGCCGCTCGGCCTGCCCGACTTCACCCGCATCGGCGATGATGATTTTTCTCCGGTCTTCGACGCGGCGTTGAAGGCGCATGAGGCCGAGATCGAGGCGATATCAGGCAACGCCGAGGCAGCGACCATCGAGAACACGCTGGCAGCGCTGGAACTTGGCGGCGAGGCGCTCGACCATGTCTCTTCGATCTTCTGGTGCCGGGCCGGTGCTCACACCAACGATGCAATCCAGGCCCTGGAGCGCGATATCTCGCCAAAGATGTCGCGGCATTTCTCGGCTATCTCGATGGACGAGAAATTGTTTGCCCGCATCGACGATCTCTATCAGCGCCGCGAATCCTTGAAGCTCGATGCCGAGACGCTGCGTGTGCTGGAAAAAACCTGGAAGGGTTTTGTCCGCTCCGGCGCCAAGCTCGATGCCGAGGGCAAGAAGCGGCTTGCGGCCATCGACGAGGAATTGTCGTCGCTCGGTACGACTTTTGGCCAGAACGTGCTCGCCGACGAGCGCGACTGGGCGCTCTTCCTCGACGAGGCCGACCTAGCCGGCCTGCCGGAATTCCTGAAGAGCTCGATGGCCGAAGCCGCCGAGATGCGCGGCCAGAAAGGCCGCTATGCCGTCACCCTGTCGCGCTCGATCTACGAGCCGTTCTCGACCTTCTCCGAACGCCGCGACTTGCGCGAGATAGCCTTTCGCGCCTTCACCATGCGCGGCCAGAATGGCCGCGCCACCGACAACACCGATGTGGTGCGCGATATGCTGCACCTGCGCGCCGAGAAGGCCAAGCTGCTCGGCTACGACACCTTTGCGGCGCTGAAGCTCGACGACACCATGGCCAAGACACCTAAGGCCGTGCACGCGCTGCTCGATCCCGTCTGGGAAAAGGCGCTGGAAAAGGCGGCCGCCGACCAGAGCGAATTACAGCGCCTGGCGGCTGAGGCCGGCAGCAACGAAAAATTCGCCGCCTGGGACTGGCGTTTCTATCAGGAGAAGCTGCGCGCCGAGAAATTCGCCTTCGACGAGGCCGAGCTGAAACCCTATCTGCAGCTCGACCGCGTCATCGACGCCTGCTTCGACGTGGCAACACGGCTGTTCGGCATCACCTTCGAAGAGAAGAAAGGCATCGCGGCCTGGCATCCGGACGCCCGCGTCTTCGTCGTCAGGAATGGCGACGGCAGCAAGCGCGGCCTGTTCCTCGCCGACTATTTCGCGCGGCCTTCGAAGCGCTCCGGCGCCTGGATGAGCGCGTTGAAATCCGGCCACAGGCTCGGCCACGGTTCGAAGCCGATCATCTACAACATCACGAATTTCGCCAAGCCGCCGGCAGGCGAGGCGGCGCTGCTGTCGGTCGACGAGGCAAAGACGCTGTTCCACGAATTCGGCCATGCGCTGCACGGCATGCTGACCGACGTCACCTGGCCGTCGGTCTCGGGCACATCGGTCAGCCGCGATTTCGTCGAACTGCCCTCGCAGCTCTACGAGCACTGGCTGACGGTACCGGCGGTGCTCGAAAAGCACGCGCTGCATGTCAAGACCGGCAAGCCGATGCCGAAGGAGCTGGTCGACAAGATGCTGGCGGCGCGCACCTTCGGCGCCGGCTTTGCTACAGTCGAATTCACGGCGTCGGCATTGGTCGACATGGCCTACCATGCAAGGCCTGACGCCCCCCAAGAGCCGCTTCGTTTCGAAACCGAAACGCTCGAAAAGCTCGATATGCCCGACACCATCGCCATGCGCCATCGCACCCCGCATTTCGGCCACGTCTTTTCCGGCGACGGCTATTCGGCCGGCTACTATTCCTACATGTGGTCGGAAGTGCTCGACGCCGATGCCTTCGCCGCCTTCGAGGAGACGGGCGATCCGTTCAACCCGGCACTGGCCGAGCGGCTCAGGAAGAACATCTACGCCGCCGGCGGTTCGAAGGATCCGGAAGAGCTCTACACCGCCTTCCGCGGCAAGATGCCCTCACCGGAAGCGATGATGATCAAGCGCGGGCTGGTGTGATTAGCGATCTCCCCCCTTGTGGGGGAGATCGGCAGCTTTAGCCTCGGCGCCTTTCATTTCGACCACGGATCGGCGACACGCGGCCAGATCGGCCGCGTCAGCTTCGTATAGTTAGTGACGGACGGGTCACTGGGATATGAGCTCGGCGCCGAGACGTAGATGATCTCGGCGGCGATCGGCGCGAAGCCGGCGTAGAAATGATTGGTCGATTTCACCAGCAGCACGTCCTTGGCCAGCGGATCGACACCGAGATTGGTGAAAATGTCCGGCTCGAAGGTTTGCGTGCGATTGGTGTTCAGGATGATGTCGACCTCGGTGCCTTCGATGCGGACCAGCGCTGTCGGCCCGAGCGTCACGCGGCTGGGCCCAAAACTCTGCCATCCCTCTGCGACGGCTTTCAGCACCCGCACGCGCGCGTCGATCGGCTCGCCCGCCTGCGGCCCGGCCTTGCCGCCTAAGCGCAGGTCGATGACGGCGCCCTCGCCTGCCGCCTGGCAGAAGGTCACCGCGATCGGGTCCCAGATCGTCGCAACGCCCACATTGCCTATGCCCTGCGCCAGCATTTGGCGCAGCACGATGGTGCCGTCACCGGGTACGCCGCCGCCCGGATTGTCCCAGATGTCGGCGACGACCACCGGCTTGCCCGGCTTTTGCGCGCGCACAGCCAGCGCGCGCTCGATGCCGTCGGCTGCGCTCAGCATCGTCATCGCCGTCTTTTCGCGCATGGCATAGAGCTCCCGCCCCAGCTTCTCCGCCAGCGCGTCGCCCTTGGCCTTGTCGTTGTCGGTGACGACCAGGATGCGCGTGCCCATCTCCGCCACGTCGGCCGCCATGAAGCCGTGGATGACCGAGACCGACAGCACCCCGTCCTTGCCGTGCAACGCCTTGATGCGGTCGACGAACGACCGCATCGGCTCGCGACTGGTCGGCAGCACCTGGATCATGCGGCAGTCGAAGGTCGAGATCACGGGCTTGATCTCGCCGCGCGCAGCGGCAAGGCCAAGTTCGACGACATGCTCGCCGCGCTCGTAGAAATCGGTGTGCGGAAATTCGAGGAAGGCAGCGAGAATGTTGGAAGCAGCCACCCGCTTCGGCGTCAAATGGCTGTGCGGGTCGAGTTCCCCGGCGACCACCACGTCCGGCCCCACTATGTTGCGGATGCGCTCGAGAAAGTCGCCTTCGCAATCGTCGTAGCCCTGCGCCACCATCGCGCCATGCAGGCCGAGGATCACCGCATCGACCGGCAGCGCTGCCTGCAACTGACCGAGGATTTCGTCGCGCAGCGCCTCATAGGTCTGCCGCTGCACGAGGCCGCCGGGCTCGGCCCAGGCGGCGGTCCCTTCGATGACGGTGAGCCCGTCGCGGGCCGCGCGCCGGCGCAAGGCAACGATCGGCGAGGAACACAGCGTCGGCGTTTCCGGATGTTTGCCCGGGCCGGCGTAAAAGGCCATCTCAAACGAGGCCCGGTCGGTTGGCACCGGCGAGAATGTGTTGGTTTCGGTCGCCAGCGAGGCGGTGAAGATGCGCATGTCGGAATTCCGCTTCGCTCTGCTTTGGATTCTGGTCACGTAGACCAATTCATTGGCCTTGGCGACAGACCGTTATTTGACGGCGCCGAGCGCGAGCCCTCTGACTAGGTAGCGCTGCAGCCAGGTGAACAGGATCGCCACCGGCAGGGTCGCAAGCAGCGTCGCGGCCATGACGTGGTGCCATTCGATCGTGTAGCGGCCGGCAACCAGCGAAAACACCTGGATCGGCAGCGTGTAGCTTTCCTGGCTGCGCAGCATGGTCAGCGCGACGACGAATTCGTTCCAGGCATTGATGAAGGTGAAGATGGCGGTCACCGCGATCGCCGGCACGCACAGCGGCAAAAACACCTTGCGCAAGGTCTGCCAGCGGCCGGCGCCTTCCATCCAGGCCGCTTCCTCGAGATCGCGCGCGATGGTGTCGAAATAGCTTTGCAGCATCCACACCGTGAAGGCGACATTGAAGGCCATGTAGATGACGCCGAGCGCCGTCGTGCTTTCGATCAGGCCCCAGGCGGCCATCAGCCGGAACAGGCCAAGCACCAGCACGATCGGCGAGATCATCTGCGAGACCAGCAGGAACTGGCGGAAGGTGCCGTAGCCGGCAAAGCGGAAGCGAGACATGGCATAGGCGGCGGGAACCGAGATCAGGATGGCGCCGACGGTGGCGATCCCCGAAACGTAGAGCGAGTTGGCGAGCGCCTGGCCGAAGCCGGTCGCCACCCACATGTCGGCGAAATTCGACCAGCGGAATTCGCTCGGCCACCAGGTCGGCGACAGCACCTCCTGCCGCGGCTTGACCGCGGTCAGCAACATCACGGCGAAGGGAAAGATCGTCACCACGATCAGCGGTGCAAGCAGCAGCCAGGCGATGATCGAACGCTTCAGCTTGCCGTTCCTCATGCGCGTTGCTCCCGCATCGCCAGCCGCACATAGATCATGGTGAAGATAAGCAGGATGGCGAACATCAGCAGCGATACCGCCGATGCCTCACCGAGCTTGCCGATGCGGAAGGCCAGTTTGTAGAGGTGGGTGACCAGGATGTCGGTCGAGTTGGCCGGCCCGCCTTGCGTCATCACCCAGATGATCGGGAAGGAATTGAACACATAGATCGTGTTGAGCACGATGGCGATGTTGATGAACGGCTTCAGTAGCGGGAAAGTGATCTCGCTGAATTGCTGCAGCGGCGTCGCTCCTTCGAGCGCCGCAGCCTCGTAGAGGTCGTCCGGGATCGACGACAGCCCGCCGAGGAAGATCGTTGTCGTGAACGGCACGGTCACCAGGATGCCGATCAGCACCTGCATCGGAAAGGCAGTCCCGGCGCGCGACAGCCATTGGATGTTCTGATCGATGACGCCCACCGCCATCAGCGCCGAGTTCAGCATGCCGCTTTCGCCGTTCAGCGCCCAGCGCCAGACCACCGCTGTCATCGTCAGCGACACCGCCCACGGCAGCATTATGATGACGCGGGCGATGCCACGGCCGTAGAAGTCGGTGTTGAGGATCAGCGCCACCGGAACGGATAGAAGCAGCGCCCCGCAGACGACCAGCACCGTCCACAATGCGGTGCGCCAGAGCGCTGCAAGGAAGTCGGGATCGGCGAGGAAGGCGTAATAGTTGGCGAAGCCGTTGAAGTCGCGAAGCTGGCCGAAACGGTTCACGTCATGCGTCGAGATCTGGATCAGGTCCCAGACCGGCCAGAAGATGACGACAGCCGCCAGGAACAGGCTGGGCAAGGTCAGGAGATAGGGCAAGATACGATTCTGCATCGGCTGACCTACTGCCTCGCCAAATAGTGGAGGGCCAGATGGTGGGGAAAGGTGGCGCGCCCCGATGGTCAGGGCGCGCCGGGCGTCGGGAGCTACGCCCTATTTCTTGAGCACGGCGTTGGCCTTCTCCGCCGCCTCCTTCAATGCCGCCTCGGGCTCGGAGTTGCCGAGATAGATCTTCTGCATGGCGTCGGAGGTGATCTGGGCGATCTCCTCCCAGCCCGGAATGACCGGCGCGAAGCGGGCGTCGGGCAACAGCGAGGTGAACGCCGCCAGATCGGCATTGTTGACGTAGTAGTCCATTTTCGCCTCTTCCTTGTTCACCGGCAGGAAGCCTTCCCCTTGGGTGAACTTGGCGCGCTGCTCCTTGATGAACAGGAAGTCGAGCAGTTTCCAGGCCTCGTCCTTGTTCTTGGAGTTCTTGAACATGATGATGGAATCGGTGACGCCATAGGTACCGCGCGCGCCGGTCGGTCCGGCGGGAATGGCCGCCACGCCATATTTCAGGTTCGGCGCCTCTTCCTTGATCTGGTTGGACAGGAACGGCGCGGTGATCATCATGCCGATCTTGCCTTGCTTGAACAGGTTCTGCACGTCTTCGCGGTTGTTGGAGGTCACGCCCGGCTCGGTCAGGCCTTCGTCGATCATCGATTTGTAGAGCTTGGCGGCTTCGAGCGCGCCCGGCGTGCTGAGGCCGGAAGTGCCGTCCTTGTTAAGGATTTCCGTGCCGTAGGACCACATCGCATAGTAGTAATAGACGTCGGTCTCGATCTCCTTGCCCTGCATGCCGAAGCCGAAGGTGCCGGAACCGAGCGCCTTGATCTTGCGGGCATCCTCCTGCAGCTCGGTCCAGGTCGCCGGCGGCTTGGCGATGCCGGCCTTCTCGAACAGCTCCTTGTTGTAGTACATGGCGCGCGCCGAAGCGGCGATCGGCAAGCCGTAGGTCTTGCCCTCCATGATCGAGGGCTTCAGGAAGGTCTCGATGAAGCGGTCCTTGAACTCAGGCGTGATGTAGCTGTCGAGCGGCTCGGCGACATCCTGCTGGACGAAGTCGATCAGCCAGCGCGTGCCGATAATCGACAGATCGGCATTGGTGCCGGCAGTGATGTCGGTGGTCAGCTTCTGCAGCAGGACATCCCACGGCACCACCTCGAACTTGACGGTGATGCCCGGGTTCGCCGCCTCGAACTCCTTTTTGACGTCGTTGAAATAGGGCCCGGTCTTGGCGCTATATTCGGCGACGGTCACGCGCACCTCGCCTGCATTTGCCTGCGCCGCCAGCGCCAGCATGCTCATTCCGGCCATCAGGCCGACAGTCCATTTTGCAAGCTTCATTTGATCTCTCCCATTTGATTTGCGCGTTGGCGCATCCTCGCTGTCGGACAGCGTAAGATTTATGTTACTTTCCTACATTATCGATCATTTTGCGGTACGCAAGCGGATTATTTTGTTGCTAAGTTACATTTCTTGGAATAGGCCTGATGCCAAATTTCGGAGGCAGCGCTGTGGTTTCGAGAGCGGAGTTCGAAGGCAAAGCTGTCGTCGTGACGGGTGCGGGCGGCGGCCTCGGCTCGGCGCTGGTGGCGCTGATGGCCGAACGCGGCGCGCGGGTCATCGGCTGCGACCAGTCGAGCGAAGCGCTGGGCAGCCCGCAGCTTGCCTCACGCTACGTCTTCGATCTTCTCGACCAAGCTTCGATCGAAGCGTCGATCGCCGCGATCCTCGACAAGGACGGCGTGCCGGACATCCTGATCAACAATGCCGGTTGGACGCGCGCCGAGACGCTGTCAGCCCTGACCCCGGACAGCATAGAACACGAGCTTGACCTCAACCTGACCGGGGTAATGAATTTCGCCGATCCGCTGGTCAAGGCAATGGCCGCACGCGGCTCGGGCAGCATCGTCTTCATCTCCTCGGTCAATGCGCTCGCGCATTTCGGCAACCCCGCCTATGCAGCGGCCAAGGCCGGCATCAACGCCTATGCAAGATCGATCGCCGTCGAACTCGGCCGCAGCGGCTTGCGCGCCAATGTTGTCTGCCCCGGTTCGATCCGCACCGCCGCCTGGGACCATCGCCTTGCCAAGGACCCCGACATCCTCGGCAAGCTGCAACGGCTCTATCCGCTCGGCCGCATCGTCAACGCCACCGAGGTGGCCGAGGCGGTGGCTTTCCTTGCATCGGATCGCGCATCGGGCATATCGGGCGTGGTGATGCCGGTGGATGCCGGGCTGACTGCCGGCTGCTTGCCGTTCATCGACGACATATTGGGAGCGTGACCATGACCAATGTCCTGTTTCGCAACCTGTCGAAATCGTTCGGGCACCACAAGATCCTTGAGAACATCAGCCTCGACATCAAGAGCGGCGAGTTCGTCGTGCTGGTCGGCCCTTCGGGTTGCGGCAAGTCGACCTTGCTGCGCATGTTGGCCGGGCTGGAAACGATCACCTCCGGCGATTTGCTGATCGGCGGCGTGCGCGCAAACGACCTGCCGCCGCAGCAACGCAACATCGCGATGGTGTTCCAGTCCTATGCGCTGTTTCCGCATCTGAAGGCGTCGGACAATATCGGCTTTGGCCCGAGGATCCGCGGCGAACCCCGCGCGACGGTCGAGGAAAAGGTCAGGAAGGCGTCCGGCATCCTCAATCTGTTTTCCTATCTCGACCGCTTTCCCCGGCAATTGTCGGGCGGCCAGCGCCAGCGCGTCGCCATGGGCCGCGCCATCGTTCGCGAACCATCGGTCTTCCTGTTCGACGAGCCCTTGTCCAACCTCGATGCGCAACTGCGCGTGCAGATGCGCACCGAGATCAAGGCGCTTCACCAGCGGCTGAAATCGACCGTCGTCTACGTCACGCACGACCAGATCGAAGCCATGACCATGGCCGACCGCATCGTGGTGATGAACCTTGGCAGGATCCAGCAGGTCGGGGCGCCGCTGGAGCTTTACGACAGGCCGGCCAACAAGTTCGTTGCCAGCTTCATCGGCTCGCCCTCGATGAGCTTTGTTTCCGGAGCCCTCAAGGCGGCGGGGACAAAAGCCTGGTTCGAAACGACCGGCGGCGGGCGTCTTGCGCTCGCCGGCAACGCCGCGCCGCCAGCCGGTGCGGTGGAGGCCGGCATCCGGCCAGAGCACTTCGTCATCGGCGGCGCCGACGACGCGGTGGCCATCGATGTCGACGTCGTCGAGCCGACCGGCTCCGAAACCCATGTCTACGGCTCGGTCGGCAGCGACGCGGTGCGTGCCGTGTTCCGCGACAGGCTGCAGATAAGGCCGGGCGACCGGCTGCCGGTCACCGTCGACCCCGGCAATATCCACTTGTTCGACAAAGCGACGGGCCTGCCCCTATGAAGACAGCTACCCCTATAAAGACACGGGCCCCTATGAAGACACCGGTATGAAAACGCCGGCCGACATCATCATGCGGCTGCAGCTGACGTCGCAGGATGGAACCAAGTCGGACCGCCGGCTGGCCGGCCTCGTGCTGTCCGATCTCGATTTCGTCTCCAAGGCGGCGATCTCGGAAATTGCCGCGCGCGTCGGCGTCAGCGAGCCCACGGTCACCCGGTTCTGCCGCAATCTCGGTTGCGATGGCTTGCGCGACTTCAAATTCTATCTGGCACAGGCCATCGCCATCGGTGGCCAGTATCTGTCGCCGGAGCCGCTGAATCGCGACATCCGCGAGCAGCGCATTGCTTCCGCCATCACCGAAGCGGCGATTGCCGCCATCCAGCGCGCCAGCGAAAACCTCGACATGAAGGCGCTGGTCGATGTCGCCGCGCGCATAGCGGTTTCCGGCAACGTCTTGTGCATCGGCTCCGGCGGCATTTCGTCGATGATGGCGACCGAGATGCAGAACCGGCTGTTCAGGCTGGGCTTGTCAGCCCTGGCGCAGGTCGACGGACAGTTGCAGCGCATGTATGCCGCCGTCGCGACCACCGACACCACGCTCGTTGCGTTCTCTGTCTCGGGCTACGCACGTTCGGTCATCGATGCCGTGCAGGTCGCCCGGCAATATGGCGCCGCCACCGTGGCCGTCACCGCGCCGGAGTCCGGCTTGGCCAAGGCCGCCGATACGGTGATCCAGTTCCAGCCGCTCGAAGACGGCAACATCTACAAGCCGACATCGTCGCGCTACGCCCTGCTGGCGATCGTCGACATCATCGCCACCGCGGTTGCGGAGGCGCGCGGACCGAAGGTTCTGGAAAATCTACGCCGCATCAAGCAGAGCGTGAACACGCTGAAGTTCGACGATCCCCGCCTGCCAATAGGCGACTGAACCGATCCATCCTTGTCGACAGCCCTAAGCCGCGGACTGCTCGCCGAGCGCCTCGACACTTTTTGCCAGCGTCGCCGGCTCGCCGAGAATGCGCAGCGTCTTCAGCCGGGCCGTGCCGCCGGCGACGACCGAAACTGCCGATGCCGGTATCCTGAGCGCCTTGGCGACCAGTCGTTCGAGCGCCTGGTTGGCAGCGCCGTTTTCCGGCACGGCACGGACGCGGGCCTTCAGATAGCTTCGCCCGTCCGCCGACGTCTCGATGCCCTCGAGCCTGTCCATCGCCGCTTTTGGCGTCAGCCGGACGAACAGGTCGACACCATCGTTACGGATGCGGAACGGCGCACTCATCAAGCGGCCTACATGCACCAGATCAAACGACCAGCGACAATACGGTGGTGAGCAGGAACTGCCGAAGGAAGAACAGGATCAGCAGCAGGATGATCGGCGAGATGTCGATGCCGCCGAGGTCGGGCATGAAGCGGCGGATCGGCCGCAGCGCCGGCTCGGTCAGCCGGAAGAGCATGTTGCCAACGCTGCCGACGAACTGATTGCGCGAATTGACGACGTTGAAGGCGTAAAGCCAGGAAAAGATCGCCGAGGCGATGATGATCCACCAATAAAGGTCAAGCGCCATGACGATGGTTTGAATAAGGGCGATCATGCCGGTCTCCAATTGTTGCCGACATGTAGCCATTACGCGCGAAAGCGGCAAGTGCCGCCTTCCGCCGCATGGCCGGATCGATGTCTGATGTCGGGCCGTTTCGCCTTGACACGAAACGGCCGCGACCGATAAATGCGCCATCCGCTGGACGGGGCTGTAGCTCAGCTGGGAGAGCGCATCGTTCGCAATGATGAGGTCAGGGGTTCGATCCCCCTCAGCTCCACCAGCGGGTTATCCTCCATCGCGAATCAACCGAAAGCCGCAGGCGCCAAGCAGAATTGGCGCCGCAAACCCAGGGATCCTGCCCGCCCGTCTAGTTGCGCAGGCTGAACACGAAAGGTGCTGTGCGGGTTACGCGGGAGCCAAGCTCCGGTGGCGGCGCCGGCACCGAGGCGCCTTGCAGGGCATTGAGCGCCGCGCGATCGAGATTCTCATCACCGGAAGACTGAACCAGGCGGGCGGATAGCACCCGGCCGGATGCGTCGACCGTGAAGGTCACGCTTGCGCTGCCCTCGGCGCGCCGGGATCTCGCCGCGCTCGGATAGCGGGTGTGCCGGTTTATCCACGATCTCAGTTTGGAGTTCCACCTGGCCGGGCTCACGCCGGACCGCGCGGCCGCTTCGGCCGGTTTCGACGCCGCGGTCCTGGGTGCCGGCTTGGCATCGACGCTGGCGGTGGTTACCGTCTTCGCCGGTTCGGCCTTCTCCTTCTTCGGGCGCTGCCTGGGCTTTTCGACAGGCTTCTTTTCGACAGGCTTCTTCGCCTTGGCTTCGGCCGGCTTCTTTGCCTTGGTTTCGAGGGGCGCTTCGGGTTTAGGCCGCGGCAGCGGAATGACCACGTCCGGCGCCACGGTCTCGACGGTGTCGGGCACGACTTCCTGCAACGGCGGCGGCCGGTCGGGCCGCTCCGCTACGGAAGGTTGGGTGGCGTCGACTTCGTCGGCCGGTAGCGGCTGTTCGGTGACCGGTTCGGCCTCTTTGGCCGCCGGCTCCGGCTCTTCGGCCTCAGGTTCCGTCACCGGCTTCGCCTCGGCGGTTTTTTCCGTCTCTTCGACCGGCTCCGCCTGGTCGGGCGCCACTGCATCCGGCACCGCAGCCTGCTCCTGCACCGCCGGCGCGAGCGCCATCGGCGACATCTCGATCACCACTGCCGGTGGCGGGCCGCCATCGGCATCGTCGGCGGGTCGCCAGTTCTGCATCGCATAGGCGATCGCGGCATGCGCGACGAGAACCAGCGCCGCCGCGGCCGCCCACAAGGCAATCTCGCGGGCGCCGAAACGCGGCAAATCGTTGCTGCGCAGGACGGCCGCCGGCTGCGTCATTGGGCCGTTCCGGTTTGCGGCGCCGCGGCATCGGCCGGCGGCAGTGTCTCCAGGCCGACCAGCGCGATCTTCAGATAGCCGGCGCTGCGCAGCAGATTCATCACCTCCATCAACTCGCCGTAACCAACCGCCTTGTCGGCGCGCAGGAATATCCGCGTCTGCTTGTCGCCCTTTGTCCGACCGTCGAGCGTAGCGGCGAAGATTTCGCGCGGCACGCTGTCATTGTCGATCGCCAGGCTGAGGTCGCTTTTCAGCGTCAGGAACAGCGGCGTCTCCGGCCGGGGCGCGGGCGTCGCGGTCGAACCCGGCAGGTCGACATTGACGTCGACCGTCGCCAACGGTGCTGCGACCATGAAGATAATCAGCAGGACCAGGATCACATCGATGAACGGGGTGACGTTGATCTCGTGGTTTTCCTCGAGATCGCCGTCGATATTCGCTCGAATTCTAGCCGCCATGGCGTTGCTCCGTCATTGCGCCGCCATGGCGGTGGCCGTTGGAACGGTGCGGAAATCCAGATCGCGGCTGACCAGCCGTTCGACGCCCGCCGATGCATCGGCCAGGACCTGCCGATAGCCGGCTATCGATCGTGCGAAGACGTTGTAGATGACCACCGCCGGGATCGCCGCGACAAGACCCATCGCAGTGGCGAGCAAGGCCTCGGCGATGCCAGGAGCGACGACCGCGAGATTGGTGGTCTGCGCCTGCGAAATGCCGATGAAGGCGTTCATGATGCCCCAGACGGTACCGAACAGGCCGACGAAAGGCGCGGTAGAGCCGATCGTCGCCAGCACGCCGGTACCGCGCGACATGCGCCGCGCCGCCGCCGCCTCGATGCGCGACAGCCGCGAGGTGACGCGTTCCTTCAAGCCGTCGCCGGACACATGGTCGAGCGCGCCAGCGGAAAGTGCGGTCTCTTCCTCGGCCGCCCGCACCAGCAGGGCGCCAGGGCCGCCATTGTGGCCAAGTTGGCGTCCGGCCTGCGTCAGCGTGGCGGCGTTGCCGATCGCGCGCGCGGCCCGGCGCGCACGCAACTTGCCGCCAAGGATCTCCAGCGACTTGGCAAGCCATATCGTCCAGGTGACCAGGGACGCAAAGGCCAGCCCGATCATCACCCCTTTCACGACGATGTCGGCAGCCATGAACATGCCCCACGGCGACAGATCGCGCGGCAGGGTCAGCGATATCGCGCTCGACGGGCCGGGTTCGGCCGGCGTGGGTGCGCCGCCCGCCGGTGGCACAGTTGACCCCCCTGGCGCGGTTTGCGCGGTTTGCGCAGCCTGCGCGGGAGCCGGTGTCTCGACCGCCGGGGCAGCGCCTGACGGCTGTTGCTGCGCCGCGGCGACGCTGGCCGACAGGACGAGTGATGCGGCCAGCGCCGCCAACAAACCATTTCTGGACAAGCTTCGTCCTCGCTTCATCATTGCACGTAACCGATCGGCTGGTCGGTGAGGGGGATGCGCAAACACCCCCATCTCGACGCCGAAGGCGCACGGCTTCGAGACGGAAGGCCGTCTGAACTCCAGCCACGGTCCTGGCCTCTCTGCTGCTCGGGTTGCATGTTTCCGGAACCGGGTCCCGGCAGCCAATGACCGGTTGACTATGAAACATGACTTTACTAGTCAACATTGAAGATGACTTTTTGAGTCAACAATATGTCGCGGCACCGGCGCTGCGGCACAATTCGGAAACGACGGGCCTCCCGAAATGAGGTTGGCGCTGGTCGCGGAATGAACAAAGATGCCGGAGCAGTCCGTCGGCATGTGCTGATCGCAACGGCATCGCAGCCGGCACCGCTCGGCTGGGCCACGCCCTAGCGCAGGATGCGATCAATCGCGCCCGATCAACGTCCAGGAATGCATCGAGAGCGCCTTTGGGCCGGTCGTCGGTTACGGTTGCAGTCGTGGCGAATGCACTAAGCCGGCCACCCGATCCCGAGCGTTTCAGCGGGCGCGGGCTTCCCGGACCGTGCGGGGCGCAAACGCTCCGGGTTGCGGCACGTCGGCCTCGCGCCGCGCCAGCGAATTGCGCAGCAGTGCGATCGTTTCGCGGCCGGCGGTCGCGATCTCACGCGGCCTGTCGACGCCGGCAATCATGAACTCGTGAATCCCCAGCCCGGCGTAAGGGAACAGCGACAGCGCGATCTGCGCCGGCGGCCCGGAAACGTCGACCGACTTGTGGCCGGAAGCGTTGTGCTCAGGACGGATCCGGACGGGAAGCGCGAAGCGCAGCTTGCCGGCGCGGCCGTGTTCGGCGGCGGCGCTGCGCACCCGCTGCATCATCTGCCGGATCTCGTCGAGCGAACCCGGCGTCAATTCAAAGATGTCGGCATGCCGCCCGGCGACCTTGAGCGCCGTCCCGGACTGTCCGCCCATGCGGATGGTCACGTCGGCACCGTGCGGACCCTTGCGCGGCACATAGCCGTCTTTGATGCTGTAGAAGGCGCCTTCGTGGTCGAAAGGCCTGTCGTTCGACCACAGCCGCTTCAGCAGCACAAGATATTCGTCGATGCGCTGCCAGACGGCGGTATGGCCGGCCGGACGTGTCTCGGCATCGTCGTCGCTAAGCGGCTCGCTGAGCATCCTGAGCGACAGCCGCCCGCCGCTTTTTGCGTCGAGGGCCGCCAGCTGCCGCGCCGCGACCGTCGGCTCGATCACGCCTGCCCAATGCGTCAGGACCACCTCCAGGGACGAGGTGCGGTCCAGCGCCTGGGCAGCGATATCCATGTTGGTCAGCAGCCCGGCCTGGTCGTCGACGACGATCTTCCGGAATCCGGCGTCCCCAATCAGCGACAGCTTTGTCGCTGTCTCGACGAAATCGTAGAAAAAGCCGGCGTCGGCAGGGTGAATTTTACCAGGAACATGCGTGAACTCGATCGGCATTGCCATCTCCTCCATCACGTTGGGAGCACAGGAGCGCAAAAGCACACCAGCGTTCGGTTCATTCAACTCCGATTGCCTGACGGGCCGTTGTCCTGATCAGTCACGACCCGATAACTGAGGGCTGGCCCCATGAATCAGGACCCCACGAATCAGGACCGCATGAATCAGGGCCCCAATCATCAGGGGATAAGGCCCACAACGACCGCCCCGGTGAACGCAAACGCAAGGGCAAAAACGAGATAGGCGAAGGCGCCTGCATAGGCCGGCCGCCAGGTCTGGTTAGTATCAAGCCTTTGGCCTCTGCGGTCAGTCCGAGCATTCTGGAAATAGGACATATCGACCTCCATCTCGGGATTAATCTATAAAATCAGTAGACTTTGTCGATTGCTATTTTCGAGCGGTTCTTGGAAGGATTTTCTCCAGCCGGAGGGCAAATTGGTTTTTTGCTGCTTAGCGCAAGCGTTTTCGAGACCATTGCCACGATGGCGGGAACGCCGGCGACGCGCTTGGCCACCCCGTGCATGAGGGATAGCATTGCCGCTTGGGCGAACAACGCGACGTCACAAGAACAGGGAGCAAAAACATGGGCGGAAGACTGGCCGGCAAGGTCGCCATAATTTCGGGCGGAGCGACGGGAATGGGCGGAGCGGCCTCGAAACTTTTCGCCGCCGAAGGCGCCAGGGTGGCGATCATCGATCGCAACGGCGAGGCCGCAGCCGCCACCGCGGCGGCGATCCGGGCACGCGGCCATGCCGCCGAGCACTGGGTTGCAGATGTGTCGGATGAAGCGCAGGTCGAGGCCGCAGTGAAAGGGGCGACCGAGAAATTCGGCCCGGTCACCACGCTGTTCAACCACGCCGGCACCATCGTCATCAAACCCTTCCTGGAAACCACGCTTCAGGAATGGGAATGGCTGCATGCCGTCAATGTGCGCTCGATGTTCCTGATGACGCGCGCCGTGCTGCCCGGCATGATCGCCGCCGGCGGCGGTTCGATCGTCTGCACCTCATCGATCTCGGCGGTAGCGGCGACGCCGATGGAAGTGCTCTACGACACCACCAAGGGCGCTTGCCACATGTTCGCGCGTGCCATCGCCGTCGAGTTCCGTGACCGCAACATCCGCTGCAATGCGGTCTGTCCCGGCTTCATCAAGACGCCGCACGGCCTGCGCGAGGTCGCCGATCTCGGAAAACTCGGCGTCGACGTCTCCGACGCGGCGATGGCCGCGCAACAAGGACGCATCGGCGAGCCAGAGGAAGTGGCGAAGGCGGCGCTGTTCCTGGCCAGCGACGACTCCAGCTTCGTCAACGGCGCGCATCTGTTCGTCGACAACGGCTTTACCGCGATGTGAGAAGGGAGTGGCGATCACCGTTCTTCCCGGCGGAACGGCTTGAGCAGCGCCGAGGGTGCGACGGCGCTGCGCGACATCACCGCCATGGCGACGATGGTGAAGACGAAAGGCAGCATCAGGAACGCCTCGTAGGGGATGTGGCCGAGTCCGCTTGCCTGCATGCGCAGTTGCAAGGCATCGACGAAGGCGAACAAAAGTGCCGCGCCTGCCGAACGCCAGGGATCCCAGCGGCCGAAGACGACGAGCGCGATCGCCACCCAGCCACGCCCCGAGACGACGCCGAAGGTAAAGGCGTTGAACTGCGCCATCGACAGGAAGGCGCCGGCCAGCCCCATCAAGGCGCCGCCGAGGACCACCGCCTGGAAGCGCGTCGCGATGACGCCGACGCCGGCTGAGTCGGCGGCGCGCGGATTTTCCCCGACCATGCGCACAGACAGGCCCCACGGCGTGCGGTAGAGCACGAAAGCGGCCAAGGGAATGGCCAGCATCGCCATATAAACCAGCGAAAACTGGTTGAACACCGCCGGCCCGAGCACCGGGATGTCGGACAGAATCGGGATCGGCAGCGTCTCGAACCCCTTGATGTTCGGCGGCACCGATTGCTGGCCGAAGATCAGCCGGTAGAGGAAATAGGCAAGGCCGGAGCAGAACAGCGTCACGCCGATGCCACAGACATGCTGGCTGAGGCCGAGCGCCACTGTGAACAGCGCATGCAGGGCGCCCATCAACGCGCCGGTCAGCACGGCGACGAGGACGCCAAGCCACAGGCTGCCGCTGAGGCTGGTCGCCGTGAAGCCGGTCATCGCCGAGAGCAGCATGATGCCTTCGATGCCGAGATTGAGCACGCCGGCCCGCTCGGAGAACATCTCACCCAGCGTCGCGAAGGCCAAAGGCGTGGCGATGCGGATGATCGCCGCCAGGAAGCCTACCTGAAAGATCTGTTCCAGCACCACGCTCATCTAGCTGCCCCGACCCGGCGAATGCGATAGGCGGTGAACAGCAGCGCCACCAGCATGGCGAGCAGCGCCGTGCCTTGGATGACCTCGCTGAGGAAGGCAGGGACACCGGTCGCCCGCGACATCGCCTCGGCACCGGTCATGACGGCGGCAAGAAAGATCGCCGCCGGCACCACGCCGAGCGGGTTGAGTCGCGCCAGCATGGCGACGACGATGCCGGAATAACCATAGCCCGGCGAGATATCGCTCATCACCTGGAAGTGCACGCCGCCGACCTCGCCGACGCCGGCAAGGCCGGCGAGTGCACCGGACAGCAGCGCCGTCGAGATCAGCACCCGCTCGACATGGATGCCGCCATAGCGCGCGGCTTCGGGGTTTTCGCCGGTGACCCTGATCCTGAAGCCGAGCGTCGTGCGCACGATCAGGAACCAGATCAAGGGTGCGGCGATCAGTGCCGCCAAAACGCCGAGATGCAGCCGCGTGCCTTCGAGCAACACCGGGAAATTCGCGGATTCCTCGATCGGCGGCGAGATCGGATAGCCGCTGAAACTGTCCTTCCACGGTCCCTCGATCAGCGCCATCAGCGCATAGAAGATGACCGAGTTGAGCAGCAGCGAGCTGACCACGTCGTCGACCTTGAATTTCACCCGCAGCGTCGCGGGGATGAGGGCCACCGCCGCTCCAGCACCCGCACCCGCCACCGCCATCAAAAACATGGCGAGCGGGCCCGGCATCGGGATGGCGCCGACAGCACAGCTCGCCACCGCACCGGCCAGCAATTGCCCCTCAGCGCCGATGTTCCAGAATTTGGCGCGGAAGGCGACCGCCACGGCAAGCCCGGTGAAGATCATCGGCGCGGCGCGCACCAGTGTCTCGGTGATGGCGTAGCTATCGCCCAATGACGCCGAAAACATCACGCCATAGGCCTCGATGACGCCAGCGCCGGCCAGCGCGATGAGGCCGCTGCACAGCACCAGCGTTGCCCCGATCGCCAGCAGCGGCAGGGCGAGGTTGAACCAGGCAGGCGTGCTGGTGCGGGCCTCGAGGCGGAACATCAGGCGGTCCCCTCCGCCCCGGTCATCATCAGGCCGAGTCGAGCCACAGTGGCGTCGGCGCTGGCCAGCGTGCCGGCGATGCGTCCCTCATACATCACCGCGATGCGATCCGAGAGCATCAGCAACTCTTCGAGATCCTCGCCGATGACGATGATGCCGCAGCCTTTCGTCCGCATGTCGAGGAACTTTTCGTGGATGAAGCGCGCGGCGCCGATATCGAGGCCGCGTGTCGGCTGCGAAACGATCAGCACCTTGGGATCGAAGGCAAGCTCGCGCGCCAGCAGCGCCTTTTGCAGATTGCCGCCGGACAGCGCGCCGGCGCGCGTCATCGGTCCGGGGCAGCGTATGTCATAGGCCTTGATCTGCGCCTCAGCGAAAGCGCGGATCGCGTCCGGCTTGAGCAGGCCGTTGCGGCTGAACGCGCCCGTGCCGATGCGCGGCAGCACCATTGAATCGGCGAGCGGCAAATTGGTGACCAGCCCGGTCGTCATGCGGTCTTCCGGAATGCGACCGAGACCGAGCGCCTGCACTTCGCGCGGCGAAAACCGCGAAACCATTTTGCCGGCTATCGTCATCTGGCCGGCATCGGCGGCGCGCACGCCGGAGATCACGTCCGCAAGCGCCCGCTGGCCATTGCCCGAAACACCGGCAATGCCGAGAATCTCGCCCGCGCGGACAAAGAGCGATACATCGCGCAGCGGCGTGCCGGCGTGGCCGGAGGTCGAGATACCCTCCAGCGTCAGCACCGCCGCACCCGGCGTCGATGGCCCCCTGGCCGGCGGCACGATCTCGTGGCCGCACATCAGCCGCGCCATCTCGGATGATGTGGTGCTGGCGGGAGCATCGACGCGGCCGGCGACGCGCCCATGTCGCAGCACCACGCAGCGATGGGTCAGCGCCCTGACCTCGTTGAGCTTGTGCGAGATGAAAATGATGCCGAGCCCCTGGGCTGACATCGAGCGCAGCGCGGCAAACAGCCCATCGACCTCGGTTGGCGCCAGCACCGCCGTTGGCTCATCGAGGATCAGCAGCCTTGCGCCGCGAAACAGCGCCTTGACGATTTCGAGCCGCTGCTGCTCGCCGACCGACAATGCCGAGACCGGAAGGTCCGGATCGAGGGTGAGCCCGTGCTGGCGGCCGATCTCGCCGAGCCGTGCCAGCCCGCCGGCGCGGTCGATCCGGCCTGATCTCCCTGATATGCCGATGAGCAGGTTTTCCAGCACCGAAAGCCGCGGCGCCAGATGAAAATGCTGGTGCACCATGCCGATGCCGGCGGCAAGCGCATCGGCCGAGCTGTTGATCGTCACTGGCTTGCCCTGGACCAGGATCTCGCCGGCGTCGGGCGCATAAGCGCCAAACAGCACGTTCATCAGCGTCGTCTTGCCGGCGCCGTTTTCGCCGAGCAGCCCGAGGATCTCGCCCGGCGCGACGCTCAGGTCCACGGCCTCGTTCGCCTTCACGGCGCCGAAGCTCTTGGAGATGCCGCGCATTTCAATGAGAGGGGCGGACAAGGGCAAGGGTGCTCCCGATCGGAATTGGCTTTACGATTCAGCTTTGACCTGTGGGAATGCGCTGCGCCCCCTCTGGCCTACCCTCTTTGCCAAAACTTGGCATCTCACCCTCAAGGGGGAGATCGGATGTCACTTCTGCTTTCGCCAATTTCCACATCGAAGAGCAGTACCGCCGGCGAAGCTGCCAATCTCCCCCCTTGAGGGGGAGATGTCCGGCAGGACAGAGGGGGTGGGACAAGCACCAGACCCCGAGACAGAGTCTTTAGTCCGATACTGGCGTGTTCTCGTCGACATCGACGCGGAAATTGCCGTCGAGGATTTCGGCCTTTTTCTTTTCGACCATCTCCTTGACCTCGGCAGGCAGGGTCTTGTCGAACTTGTGGTAGGGCGCGAGATACGACCCGCCCTTGGCCATGCGCGAGAAATCGCCATAGTCCTGCGCCGTGAAGACGCCGGCCTTGACCAGCTTGATCGCCTGCTCGACCGTCGGATACATGTCCCACACCGGCCCCGTGATCACCGTGTCGGGGCCGAGGCTCGCCTGGTCGGACATGTTGGAGATGGCGAGGATCTTCTTTTCCGCCGCCGCCTCGATGACGCCGAAGCGCTCGGCATAAATCACATCCGCGCCGGCGTCGATCTGGGCGACAGCCGCCTCCTTTGCCTTCGGCGGGTCGAAGAAGGAACCGATGAAGGCGACCTTCTTCTTGATGTTCGGATTGACTTCCTTGGCGCCGGCAAAGAAGGCGTTGACCAGCCGGTTCACTTCCGGAATGCCCATCGCCGCGACCGCGCCGATCGTGCCTGATTTCGACATCTTTCCGGCAATCATGCCGGAGAGATAAGCTGGCTCATGGATCCAGTTGTCGAAGACACCGAAATTCGGCTCGGCCGGCCCAGCGCCGGAGCCGAACAGAAAGGCTGTCTTCGGGAACTGCTTGGCCGTGCGGCGGGATTCACGTTCTGCCGCGAAGGCATCGCCCAGCACCAGCTGGTAGCCGCCTTGCGCATATTCGCGCATGACGCGGCTGAAATCAGCAGTCTGAACCTTCTCCGACCATTTGTACGCGATGCCGAGTTCCTTCTCGGCCTTCTGCAGGGCGACATGGATCTGGTTGTCCCATGGCTCCTCGATCGGTGTGGCGAAGATCGCCGCCACCTTCAGCTTCTTGTCCTTGGCGAAGGCACTGCCCGGCAGCAAGGCTGCCGCCAGGCCGAACGCGCCCAGCTCCAGCACATTGCGCCGCGAAAGCCCTTCGCGTTTCGATTGGATTTTGCTCTTCCCGTTTTCCATTGCATGCCCCTCTGATTGGCGCCGTGTCGAGCCGGCTTTGTTCTCTGGAATATCAGCAACGGAACTATGGAACGGCGCCTGGCTTTTGTCCACGTGGTCAAATTTGACGGCAAAAGAAATGTCGCCTTGGCAGTCGCCTCAGCGCAGCGCCTTCTGGCCGCCGGCGGCGGTGATGACGCCGACGATGATCAGCCCGGTCAGCACCAGGCGCACGCCGACGCTGACGCCGAAGGTGTTGAGCATGGTGAGCAGCAGCACCAGGAACAGCGCCGCGCCCCAAACTCCAGGCACATTGGCCTTGCCGCCCGCAACCGAGGTGCCGCCGATGACGACGACGGCGATCGAGGCCAAAAGGTACTCGTTGCCGATATCGACATTGGCGCCGCGGAAATAGCCGGCAAGCAGCGCCCCGTCGATGCCGCCGAGCGCGCCGCATAGCGTGTAGGTGAAAAAGCGGATGCGGCCGACATTGACGCCTGCCAGCCAGGCGGCACGGATGTTCTGGCCGATTGCCAGCACCGAGCGGCCATAGATCATGCGCTGCAGCGCGATGGCGGCGCCGATGGTGAACAGCACGGTGAGCATCGCCAGCACCGGAATGCCAAGAATCTGCCAATTGGCGAAATCGGCGAAGCCCGGCGGCGGCTTGATCTGCAGGCCGCGCCCGTAGCTGATGTCGATCGACTGGATGATGAAGCTGGCCGACAGCGTGGCAATGATCGGCGGAATGCGCAGAGCCCAGATCAGCAGATAGTTGGCGGCACCGATCGCCATGCCGCAGGCGAGCGCCGCCAGTAGCCCGACGGCGATCATCGAATCATTGCCGTCCATGACCTTCATGGCCACCGCGCTGGCGAGACCGATATTGGCCGGCAGCGACAGGTCGACATTGCCCGGCCCGAGCGTGATGACGAACATCTGCCCGACCCCGACGATGACAGTGAACACGGCGAGCGACAGCGCCGCGGTGATCATGCCGCCGCCGCCGTAGCCGCCGGTGAAGGCGATTGTCGCCAGCCACACAAGCAGCGCGCCGAGGAACGACCAGATCCACGGTTTGGTTAGCAGCATCCGCAGCGAGGTCATTGCTCATCTCTCCCTGCGGCTGATCAGCACCCGAGCCGCCAGCACGATGATAAGGATGGCGCCATTGGCCGCCACCTGCCAATCGGGCGGAATGTGCATGAAGGTCAGCAGCGGTGAGGCGGCGAGCGCCAGCGTCAGCGCTCCGATCACCGCGCCAATCGGCGACACCCGCCCGCCGACGAATTCGCCGCCGCCGAGGATGACGCCGGCGATCGACAGCAGCGTGTAGCCATTGCCGATATTGGCATCGGCCGAGGTGGTGATGCCGATCAGGGCCATGCCGGACAGCACGCCGAACAGGCCGGTCAGCGCAAACAGCACGATCTTGGTCCTGAGCAGCGACCAGCCGGCGCGCTCGAGGGCTGCGGCATTGCCGCCCGACCCGCGCAAGATCACGCCGTAGGAGGTGCGCATCAGGCCGAAATGGACGACCGCGGCGATCAGCAGCGCCGCGATGATCGGGAACGGAATGAGAGGCGGCTTGAAAGCCATGATCGACAGCAGCCAGTCCGGCGCCTTGCCGCCGGGCTTGGGCAGGATAAGGATGGCCAGGCCCTGCCAGACGAAGCTCATGCCGAGCGTCACCACGATTGATGGCAGGTTGCGCAGATGGATCAGAGCGCCGAGCAGCGCGTAGACGCCGATCGATCCGGCGAGGACCGCGACGCCGAGCAGCGGCGCATCCTTCAGCCATGTCGCCGTGACGCAACCGACGAAACCGACGAAGGTGCCGATCGACAGGTCGAGCTCGTTGCCGGAGATGACGAACATCTGCGCGATCGTCGCCAAAGCGATCGGGATCGCCAGGTTGAGCATCAGGCTGAAGCCGAAATAGCTGATGGCGCGCGGGTTGAGCCAGGCGATCGCCATCAGCACCAGCGCCAGTGACAGTGCCGGCAACAGGCTGCGCAGCATGCGCGCCCGCGCCGCGGCGCGGCGGGTAGAGGAACTCCTGAGGCCGTTCTCGACGGACGCCGCTGTCATCTCAGGCCGCGTCGCCGAACGAGGACTGGATGATCTTTTCCTCTGTCAGTTCGTCGCGACGAAGATTGGCGACAATCCGGCCGTTCTTGAACACGTAGATGTGGTCGCAATTGTCGAGCTCTTCGGTTTCCGTGGTGTACCAGAGGAAGGTGCGGCCGTTGCGAGCCTCTTCGCGCACGAGATCGTAGACCTCGAGCTTGGTGCCGATATCGACGCCGCGCATCGGATCGTCCATCAGCACAATCTTCGCGTCGGAGCCGAGCGCGCGGGCAAACAAGGTCTTCTGCTGGTTGCCGCCGGACAGCGAGAAGATGTTGTTGTTCAGGTCGGGCGTGCGGATGCCGATTTTCCCCCGCCAGAATTCGGCGAGTTCGGCTTCGCGCTGCGGCGAGATCAAGAGACCGTTGCGCAATCGCGCCAGCGAGCGGATGCCGATATTCTCGGCGATCGACCACTGCGGGAAAATCCCGTCCGCTTGGCGGTCGCCGGCGACCAGCGCCACCGGCGCGGTGACCTCGATGCCAGCCTTGGCGCGCGAAGCCGCGGCGAAGATCGCCAGCAGCAGGTCGGTCTGTCCATGTCCGGCAAGTCCGGCAAGTCCGATGATCTCACCCGCATTCGCGACAAGCTGCTTGCCGTCCTCTTGCCGCGCCGGACGAGCCCGGACCCGCAAGGGGCCGGCCTCTCGTTTCGCGATTTCGGCCGCGATCTTCTCACGCGCTTCCGCACCACCCATCGTGGTGACCAGCCTGTCGCGATCGAAAGCCTTCGCCGCATCGGCCGCGACGACCTTGCCGTCGCGCATGACCACGATGCGGTCGGCATTTTGCAGCACCTCGCCCAGCACATGCGAGATCAGGATGCAGCTTCCGCCAGCGGCGACGAAGCGGCGGACGAAGGCCAGCAACTGGCCGGCCGTATGCGCATCGAGCGAGGAGGTCGGCTCGTCGAGGATGACCAGCTCGAGCGGATCCTGCGTCACCGTGAAGGCGCGCGCCACCTCGACCGTCTGCCGCCTGCCGATGGAGAGGTCGCCGGCAATATCGGAAGCCGAGATGCTGTGGTCCGGAAAGATCTCGTCGAGTTTGGCGGCGATGAGATCGGCGGCCTTGCGCCGCCAACCGAGCCCGCGCAGCGCTGGATGGTTGATGCGCGTGTTTTCGGCGACGCTGAGGTTCGGGCACAGCGACAGTTCCTGGAACACGCAGCGTATGCCGAGCTGCTGCGCACGCGGCACCGAATAATTGTGCTCGATGCCGCCGCGCACTGCGATCTGCCCGCTGTCGGGCACCAGCGTGCCCGCCACCATATGCATGAGTGTCGATTTACCCGCGCCATTGTGACCGACAAGGCCGACGCACTCGCCGGCACCGACGTGGAAATCGACGCCGTCGAGCGCGCGGACGGCGCCGAAATGCTTTTCGGCGCCGTCCAGCCTGACGATGTCTGCGCTATCTCCAGCCATACTCCACGATATCCGGTTGGCACCGATCGTGCCACATCACTTGATGTTGGCTTTGATGGCCGCGATGGCATCTTCCTGCGTGTATTCGTGGCTGGCGACACCGCCCTTGGGAATGTTCGGCAGCGCCGCCTCGAAATCATCCTGGGTGAAGGCGAGGTACGGCACCAGCAGATCGTGCGGAATGTCTTTGCGACCGTCGAGCACCTGCTGCGCCACCCAGAAGGCAAGCGACGACACGCCGGGCGCAATGGAAGCCGACCAGGTCTGGTAGCCGTCCTTCTCCTTCTGTTCCTTCCACCATTGCAACTCGTCCTGGCGGTTGCCCATGATGATGGTCGGACGCGGCTTGCCGGCGGCCGCGAAGGCCTGCGCCGCGCCGTAGCCGTCACCGCCCTGGTCGACGATGCCGACGACTTCCGGCAGCGACGGCAGGATCGTCGCCACCGCCTTCTGCGCCGTCGTCTGGTCCCAGTCGCCGGTGACCGAGCCGACGATCTTGAATTCGGGATGGGCGGCGACGCCCTCCAGGATGCCGGCATGGATGGCATCGTCGATCGACGTGCCGGCAAGGCCGCGGATCTCCAGCAGGTTGCCGCCCTTGGGCTGGAACTTGGCCATCTGCTCGACTTCCTGCTTGCCCATGTCCTTGAAATCGACCACGACGCGGTAGGCGCAGGGTTCGGTGACGATGCCGTCGAATGAAACGACGGTGATGCCCGCATCGCAAGCCTGCTTGATGGCACCGTTGAGCGCGTCCGGCGAGGCGGCGTTGATGACGATGGCATCGTAGCCCTGCAGGATCAGGTTCTGCACCTGCGCTGCCTGGGTCGGAACTTCCTTGTCGGCAGTCGTGAAGACGTCGGCTGCCGCGACCACCTTGTCTTCGACCGCCTTCTTGGTGACGATGCCGTAGCTGTTCAGCATCGCCTGCCGCCACGAATTGCCGGCATAATTGTTGGAGAAGGCGATCTTCTTGCCGCTGGTATCGGCAAGTGCGGTGCCCGACGCGAGCATCGCCGCAAGGGCGCTTAAGATGAGTATCTTCTTCATGTCATAGTCCTCCCTGGTGTTGTCGACTGCTACAATTCTCGCCGGTTTTGACGCCGGCCTACCTCCAATCCTGATTTGAGCATGAATGGCCTCGGACTCAAAACAGTCTCAATCCCGGCACGCGCACCCTGAGCCGGTACAGCGATCTCGACGCGGCGATGTAAAGGCTCTTCAGATCGTCGTCGCCGAATGTGAAGTTCGCACAGTATTCCGGTGTCCGGATGACGCCCAAAATGTCGCCCGATGCGTCAAAAACATGGATGCCGCCCGGACCGGTGCAATAGACATTGCCGCGGCTGTCGATCTTCATGCCATCAGGCGATCCCGGTTCCTCGCCTTCGACCACCGCCCACACGGCGCCGCCATTCAGATCGCCATTCGCCTCGACGCCAAACACCCTGATGTGCCCTTGCTCGGTGTCGTTGATGAACAGGCGCGACTCGTCCAGCGAGAAGCAGAGGCCGTTCGGCTGCACGAAGTCATCAGCTAGCAGCGTCACTCGGGCGCCGTCGGCATCGATCCGGTAGATGCCCTGGAATGACAGCTCCTGCGCCCGCGGCACGCCGTAAAATTCCATCCGGCCGAAGCTCGGGTCGGTGAAATAGATCGACCCACCGGTGGCAACGACGATATCGTTCGGGCTGTTGAGCTGCCTGTTGCCGTGATGGGTGGCAAGAACCGTCGTGGTGCCGTTCGGCTCGGCGCGCGTAACCCGGCTCGTCGCATGCTCACAGGTGACCAGCCGTCCCTGGCGATCGAGCGTATTGCCGTTGGCCTTGTGGCTCGGCTCCCGGAACAGCTCGACTTCGCCCGAAGGTCGCCGCCGATACATGCGGTTTTCCGAAATGTCGCTGAACACCAGCCACTTCTCATAGGGGTGCCATACCGGCCCTTCGACGAAGCCGAAACCGCCCGCCAGTTTTTCCAAGGTGGCATTTCCGACGACGTCGCCGAAGCCGGAATGGCGAGCTCTCGCCGGCATCGACATTACTAGCCCTTAGGCTCGCCGACGGGCTTGCCGGCGACGAACCAGTCGCTGGCCGCTACGTCTTCGATCACCACCCAGATGGCGTCCATCGGCAGCTCGGCGATCTCGCTGATCGCCTCGGTGACGCGGCGCGAGATCTCGTTCTTGCGCTTTTGCGAATGGCCTTCGAGAACCCGTATGTTGACGAACGGCATGAGCGCTTTCCCATATTTTTTCTTCTTATGGGATTGAGGTTAGTCGCCGCTCAACCAGTCCGATACGGGTCAAAACACAACAGCGACTGTGCGTTTGCACAGTCGCTGCCCAGCGGCCGCGCCGCTGTTTCGCCGCAGGAATTATCCATCCTGCCGCGATGCCGCCTGTGCCAGCCAGGCATCGAGGCGGTCCTGTTCGCGCCGCAGCGCGTCGACATTGATCAGCCCGCGCGCCATCGCCAGATAGATTGCCCGGGTGCGCGAGTTGAACACCGAGGTATCGCTTGCTCCGTCCTCTGCCGGCACGATGCCAAGTTTATCGTAGACATGCTTGATACGGCTCTGTGCGCCGCGGATCGACAGGCCCCGGCGCTGCGCAATGGCCCTGTCGGTGAGGCCGAGCGCGATATCGATCAGGCTTTCATACTCGCCGTCGGTTATCCCTTCGAACCGGTCCTGGACGCGATGCTGGATGCCGCGTATCTCGCGGTCGATGATGCAGTGGCCTTCGCGGAAGACGCCGCGCAGCGCCAAACGCATTCCCTCTTCCGTCGCCGATTTGAGCACGTAGCCGTAGACCGAACCGGGCGGCACGATGCGCGCCACGCCGCGGACATAGGCCTCGTCGGCGAAATTCGACCAGAACAGGATGTGCGTGCCGGCATGGCGGTTCCAGATCGACCGGGCTACTTCGATCCCGGTCGCCTTGGGTAGCTGCAGGTCGAGCACGACATGCGGCGGCTCGCGCGCGGCCGCCAGATTGATGGCGTCCTCGCCGTCGCTCGCCTCGATCACCTCGACATCGCCGGGCCATAGTTGCTCCACGGTTCGGCGCGCGAATGTACGGTGCAGTCCATCGTTTTCCGCGATCATGACAAGCATCACATGGCCTCCGACACGGCTCGGTGTTCTGGCACAACTGCGGCCGTCATGGCCGGCTCCCGGTCAACCTCGATCACCACCCGCGTGCCACCGCCCTTGCGGCCGGCCCGCTCGAAGTGCAGGCGCGCTCCGATCAGGGCAGCGCGGGTGTGCATGTGCCCGATGCCACCAGGGGCGGCCGGATCGACGGTGCCGCATCCCTGGCCGTCGTCGGTGACGACGACCCGCAGCACGTGCTCGGTCGACGCCAGCAGGACATCGATGCGGCGCGCCGCGGCGTGACGAACCGCGTTGTTGATCGCTTCCTGCACGATCCGGTAGAGTGTCGTGCGCATCGTTTCCGACAGGCTGTCGGCGCCGCCGTCGCTGGTGTCGGCGATGCGCACGGCAATCGGCGGCTTAGCCCTGGCGACGCTGCGGTTGAGATGCGCCTCGACGGCGTCGCGCAAGCCGAACAGCTCGAGCACGCTCGGCCGCATGTCGTCGACGATGTGGCGCAACTCGGTGAGGCAGCCGACGACCTCCTGTTCGAGATCGGCGAGCTGGGCCGCGCGTGCCACGCCCTGGCTGCGAAAGGCCGAGACCTGGCGCGATATGCGGGCCAGGTCGGCAAGCGTCTGGTCATGCAGATCCATGGCCATGCGGCGGCGCTCCCGCTCCATACCCTCGGTCAGTTGCGAGGCTCCGACCCGCAACAGTTCCACCCGGTTGTGCGCCTCGCTCTCGGCAAGCATGGCCCGGCGCGCTTCCTCGGTCTGGATCAACGCAAAAATGTAAGGCGCGATGAGATCGGCGCATTGCTGGGCGACAGCCACGTCCGAAAGCGTGTAGCAGCCAAGGTTATGGCGGCTGATGTTGAGAGCGCCGATGATGCCACCCCGCGCCCTGAGCGGCACGACGATGCGGCTGCGCAACTTTGCGGCAAAGATCGGCCCATCGATTGCCTTGGCGAAATGGAAGCGCTGGTCGCAAAGCGCGTCGTCGGAAAGCAGATAGGGCACCTCGCCCCACAGCACGGAGCGTATCGGGCTGACCTCGGTCGGCAGCGGATGCTGTGCCAGCTCGCTCCAGCTGGTGTAGAAACCGGCTTCATAGCAGGCGTGCTTATGCCCGTCCTGCGACAGCACCGCCAAGTCCATATGGTCGTGCGGAATGAGCGTGCCGATCTCGATGGCGGTAGCCCGAAATGCGGTGCCCGGGTCGATATGGCCGGCAAGCGCCCGTGAAATCGCCAGCAAGCGGTCGATCAGTACCGGAGATACCTCCGACATCGTTTTGAGACCTCCCGTGACGACTTGGGCTGATTGCACCGAGCGAGACCGCAGCGTTGCCGTTCCTCAGACGCGCTCCCGATCCCTGTATTTCGCCAAGCTTCCCTGTCGTCGAAATAGTGGGCACTTGCCAGCGGCCCTGTCAACGAGGCCTGCGTTGCGGCAGGGCGATCAACTTGCGGTGCGCAGATTGAAAAGACTTCGCCTACTGGTCTAGGGATGAGGCAGGAGACCGATTGAATGGCAGCGACGCCGACTGTTGCTCAGGGCTCACCCGGAATCCCGGCGCGCTGGACGTCAAGCGCCAAGACCGGTCGGAACAGCGCTTTCGCCAGCTGGCCGCATCTGGTTCACGATCAGCCACGGCATTCGCCGGGTGACAGGATCGTCTTCACTTTTTTCTGGCCCGATGCCGGCCGTTGGGAGAATGTCGACTTTTCCGTCGGTATCGATGAGCCGGACAGATCTTCGATTCCTCAAGAAACCAGGACGAGACCATGCAGATAGGAATGATGGGACTGGGCAGGATGGGCGCCAACATGGTGCGGCGCCTGCTGCGCGATGGTCACCAATGCGTCGTCTACGACATCAACCCCGCGAGCGTCGAAGCCCTGGCCAAGGATGGCGCGATCGGCACGGCGTCGCTTGAAGAATTCGTCGGCAGGCTGACCAAGCCGCGCAGCGCCTGGCTGATGCTACCGGCGGCGATCACCGGCCGGATCGTCGACCAGGTGGCCGCGCTGATGGAGCCTGGTGATATCATCGTCGACGGCGGCAACTCGTATTACCACGATGCCGTCGACCAGGCAGCGCGGCTGGCGTCGAAGGGCCTGAGCTATGTCGATGTCGGCACCAGCGGCGGCGTCTGGGGTCTCGAGCGCGGCTATTGCCTGATGATCGGTGGCCCCGATGGCGCGGTCCAGCATCTCGATCCGATTTTCGCTACGCTGGCGCCGGGCACCGACGCGGGCGTGCCTGGTCCCAGCAAGGATGCCGGGACCGCGCCCTTCGGCTATCTCCATTGCGGACCGAGCGGCGCCGGCCATTTCGTCAAGATGGTCCACAACGGCATCGAATACGGCGTCATGGCTGCCTATGCCGAAGGCATGAACATCCTGAAGTCGGCAAATGCGGGCAAGCGGCTGCGGACGGCGGACGCCGAAACCAGCCCATTGGAAAATCCTCAATATTACCAGTTCGACATCGATCTTGCGCAAGTGGCCGAGGTCTGGCGGCACGGCAGCGTCATCGGCTCCTGGCTGCTCGACCTGACGGCAGGCGCGTTGAAGGCCGACTCAGCGCTGACGCAGTTCGGCGGCCGGGTTTCGGATTCCGGCGAAGGCCGCTGGACGCTGAAGGCGGCGATCGACACCGGCGTGCCGGCGCCGGTGCTGTCCTCGGCCCTGTTCGACAGATTCTCCTCGCAAGGCGAATCCGAATTCGCCGACAAGCTGCTGTCCGCCATGCGCTACGCTTTCGGCGGCCATGTCGAAAAACCGAAGACTGGCTTGTGACGGGCGAAAGGGAGACAGTCTCATGAGCCAGGACCGGTCCGACACGCTGGTGCTTTTCGGGGCGACCGGCGATCTCGCCCACAAGAAGATCTTTCCCGCACTTTACGCCATGGTGGCCAAGGGAACCCTGACCGAGCCGGTGATCGGCGTCGCCTTCGACCCTTGGGACTTGAGCAAGCTGCAGGCGCGCGCCCGCGACGGCATCGTCGATGCCGTTGGCAGCGTCGATGAGAAGGTCTTCGCCAAGCTCGCCGCGCTGCTTCGCTATGTCAGCGGCGATTACCGCAACGCTGCGACCTTCGATAAGCTGAAAGGCGCGCTCGGCCCGGCACAGCGGCCGCTGCACTATCTGGCGGTGCCACCAAACATGTTCGAAACGGTGATTCAGGGGCTGGAGCAATCGGGCGCGGCGCATGATGCGCGCCTGATGGTGGAAAAGCCGTTCGGCCATGATCTGCAATCGGCGCGCTGGCTGAACCGGGTCCTGCATCTGGTCTTCGACGAGCAGTCGATCTTCCGCATCGACCACTATCTCGGCAAGGAGGCGATCCAGAACCTGCTCTATTTCCGCTTCGCCAATTCCTTCCTTGAGCCGATCTGGAACCGTAATTTCGTCGAGAGCGTCCAGATCACCATGGCCGAGGATTTCGGCGTCGAGGGCCGCGGCCGATTCTACGACGAGGTCGGCTGCATCCGCGACGTCATCGAGAACCATCTGCTCAACATCCTGTTGCTGCTCGCCATGGAGCCGCCCGTCGGCCGGTCGGCCGACGATTTGATCGACGAGAAGGTGCAGGTGCTGCGGGCGATCCGGACGCTGACCAGGGACGATGTGGTGCGCGGCCAGTTCGACGGCTATCTCAACGAGCCGGGCGTGGCGCCGAACTCGCCGGTCGAGACCTTCGCCGCGGTGCGTTTCTTCGTCGACACATGGCGTTGGCAGGGCGTGCCCTTCTTCATCCGCGCCGGCAAATTCATGCCGGTGCACGCCACCGAGGTCATTGTCCGGCTGAAGCGGCCGCCCCTTAACGTCTTCGACCCGATCAAGCCCGACGACACCAACCACGTGCGTTTCCGCATCAATCCGCAAGTGGCGATCTCGATCGGCGCCCAGCGCAAGGCGCCTGGCGACGACATGATCGGCGAGCAGGTCGAACTCACCGCCCTCGACGACAGCAAGGGCGACATGCCGGCCTATGAGCGGTTGATTGGCGATGCCATGAACGGCAACCGCCAGCTGTTCACCCGCCAGGACGCCAGCGAACTCGCCTGGCGGATCGTCGGTCCAGTGCTCGGCGATACCACGGCTCCCCATATCTATAAGCCGAAAACATGGGGCCCCGCGGATGCAATGAACGGTTTCGGACCGCCCAATGGCTGGATCAATCCGTCGAAATAGTTTCCGGGAGGCAATGCAATGGCCAAGAGGGTGACGCCGTGCTGCCTGCCGACAGCACCGCGGCGACAACACGCGCGCCTTCGCAGGCGGATTTCGACTGTGGCGCGACAAGGCCTTGATTGTCTGATATTGTTCCGGTTTAGTATAGTTATTCAAAATAACGTGTGACGCCGGACCAAGTCGTTGCGTTGTGCAGATTTGCCGACTAGGAATTCCGCCACACTACAGCGCCGCGCGCCCTTTCTGGGGCGCGCAAAGGACGCTGCAGGATTTTGAGTTTGCGCATGATCTCTTTCCGAAAATCAATTCCGATTTTCGGGGTCATGGGCATGGACGGAGAAAATAGATTGGCCGACGACAGCAACAACGCTCGCAAAAACATCGACCTGCTCGAGCTGACAGCCCATATCGTATCTGCTTATGTCGAGAAGAATCGCTTGCCCGCTTCCGGCCTGAGCGATCTTATCGCCAGCGTCAGCGCCTCGATAAGCGGGCTTGGACAACCGGCCGCCCCTGCCGCCGCGCCGCTTACTCCTGCGGTCAACCCAAAGAGGTCGGTGACGCCGGACTACATCATCTGCCTCGAAGACGGCAAGAAGTTCAAATCCCTGAAGCGTCATATCGGCGTTCATTTCGGTCTGACGCCGGATGCATACCGCGCCAAATGGGGCTTGCCGGCCGACTATCCCATGGTCGCTCCGAACTATGCCGCCTCACGCTCGCAGCTGGCGAAAGCGATCGGCCTCGGCCGCAAGGCCGCCGTGCCGGCGCCCGCCAAAAGCAAGGCTAGGAAGGCCAAGGCCTAGGCCCGACCGATAACAGCGCCCCACCAATACAAGCGGGATGGGTGAGGCTGAATTGGTCGGACAGGCCGGGAATTCCTTGATCCAGGCCCGATTTTGACGCACACCCGCCGCGAACTGAGTTAAAGTTCCCTTGGCCGGACCAGCGCCCATCGTGGAAGTGCCCCGCCGGCATCGCATCCGCCCCGAAAATCGGTTCCGATTTTCGGACAGCACGATGCGAAGGCTAAAAAGTGTTGGAGCGTATTTTGTGCGTCCAAGTTGGACGCACGTCGCTCCAATGCGATCACAACGGGGCCTAACTCCATGACATCCCAGTCCCAATGACATCCCAATCCCACGCGTCTTCAGACCAGCGCTATGCCGCCTTCCGGCACAGAGCCTTCTTGAGTTACTGGACGGCGCGTTTCCTCTCCACATTCGCCACCCAGATCGTCTCCGTCGCCGTCGGCTGGCAGATTTACGACCTGACCCGCGATCCGTTCGATCTCGGTCTCGTCGGCATCGTCCAGTTCCTGCCGTCGCTGCTGCTGGTGCTGGTCACCGGGGTTGTCGCCGACCGTTTCGGACGCCGCCTGATCATGGCCGTGGCGGGGCTGCTGGAGGCGAGCTGCGCGCTCGCCCTTCTGCTGCTGACGCCACGCGGCCTCGGCGGACCGGTGCCGATCTTCATCGTGCTTGCCATGTTCGGCATCGCCCGCGCCTTCTTCGGACCGGCCTCTGCCTCGCTGTTCGCCAATCTTGTGCCACCCGAGGATTTCGGCAATGCGATCGCCTGGAATTCATCCGCCTGGCAGACGGCGACCATCGTTGGACCGGTCGCCGGCGGCTTACTCTACGGGCTTTCGGCGCAGGCTGCATATGGCACCGCCGCCGTCTTGATGCTCGTCGCCGCGGTGCTGATCTTCACCATCCCGAAGCCTGCGCAGCGCAGCGAGACCGATAAGCCGACGATGCAAACCCTGTTTGCCGGTTTCGGCTATATCTGGAGCGAGAAGATCGTGCTTGGCGCCATCTCGCTCGACCTGTTCGCGGTGCTTTTGTCCGGCGCCTCGGCGCTGTTGCCGGTCTATGCACGCGACATCCTCGAACTCGGCCCCTGGGGTCTCGGATTATTGCGCTCGGCCCCGGGCGTCGGCGCCATCTGCGTCGCCATCTGGCTGGCCGGACATCCGATCCGCGACCATGCAGGCTTGGTCATGCTCGGCTTCGTCGCTCTGTTCGGCGCCTTTACCGTGCTGTTCGGCCTTTCGACGATCACCTGGCTGTCGATTGTCGCGCTCGCCTTCCTCGGCGCCACCGACATGTTCAGCGTCTATATCCGCGAGACGCTGATCCAGCTGTGGACGCCGGACCAGGTGCGCGGTCGCGTCAATGCCGTCAACCAGGTTTTCGTTGGTGCCTCCAACGAGTTGGGCGAATTCCGCGCGGGCATCATGGCGGCATTGATCGGTACGGTGCCGGCAGTGGTCATTGGCGGTGTTGGGGCCGTTGCGGTCGCCGGCCTATGGGCTTTCCTGTTTCCCGAGCTCCGGAAAGTACAGCATCTCAGCGGCCGCGTCTGATCCTCATCGCGCCGCAGGCTTGCCGAAGATCATCGGCAGAAATTCGCCCAGCCAGCGTTTGAGATGCATGTCCCAGATCAGCCGGCCGCCGAGATGGTCGCGGCCGGGCTGAGCGCCGGGCAATTCGAAACGGTGCGCGCCACGCACCACCCAGCGCTGCATCATCACCCTGGTCAGTTCGCCATGGAACTGGATGCCCCAGGCATTGTCGCCGTAGCGAAAGGCTTGGTTGGGATAGGTTTCGGCTGTCGCCAGCAGCGTCGCATCCTTCGGCAGCGAAAAGCCCTCGCGATGAAACTGGTAGACCATCTCCGGCCAGTGCACCAGCTTCTTGCCTTCCTCGGTGGCTTTCAGCGGATACCAGCCGATCTCGACCAACCCCTCGCCGTGACCCTCGACCTTGCCGCCGAGATGCCTGACTAGCATCTGCGCACCAAGGCAGATGCCGAGCAACGGCCGGTTCTCCCCGAGCGGAACTTTCAGCCAGTCGGTCTCGTGGCGGACGAAATCATCCTCGTCATTGGCGCTCATCGGCCCGCCGAACACCACGGCGCCGGCATGGCCTTCCAGCGTTTGCGGCAAGGTGTCACCGAGCGGCGGACGGCGGATGTCGAGATCGAACCCTTCCTCAAGCAGCATGTGGCCGACGCGTCCGGGGCTCGAACTCTCCTGATGCAGCACGATCAGGATCTTTGGTTTCGAGCTCGGCTTGGGCGGCAAGGCTGGATCCTGTCTATTCGTCGCTTGACGTTCCGCTGGCGCCCGGTGCCGCGGCTGCCGCCTTGCGGCGCGCCTCGACACGGTCGCGGCGTTCGACGCCGATCAGCTCGGCGACGCGCCAGACGGTATTGTCCTCGAGCTCGTGCAACTCGCCGTCGGCATAGACGATCTCCCACATCAGGCCGATGAATGCCTTGCGCGCCTCGACGTCGAGGTGGCGCTTCAGGATACTGGTGAAGGCGTAGAGGTCGATCGCCTCGTTGTCGGCCCGCTCGCCGGCGGCGACCAGCGCATCGAGTTCGTCACCGGAGATCGAGTAGCTCTCCGCCAGCACCGCCTTGAACCGCTCCCACTCGACATCCTGGCGCACGCCGTCGGCGCTCATCACATGGAAGAGAAGGGCTGCGGCCGCGACGCGTGGATCGTCCGCGCTGGGGCGAGCACCGCCGCCGGTTGGCAACTCCTTCAGAAATGACAGAACACGTTCGAACATCGAATTATTCTCAATCGGCCGAAACTACCGTTTTCAAGACTATTGTCACGGTCGGGCGAGATCAAAACAAGCGGAACCGGCGTGGCGATTTCTCCGCTTCGTCGTCGGGGTCAACGCCCGGATCGTCGGGTAGTCGGGCCAGTTCCTCCGCCGGTTCGACGGCTTCGGCATTAGCCGGCACCGCGGCAAAGCCGGCGGCGGTGACCGCAGTGACCTGCTCTTCGCTGATGCGGCGCTCGGCTTCTCTTTCGATCGGAGTAGACGTCTTGCCGGCGGAAACGGCCGGATGATCGATCACCTCGGCCATCTTTTCCGTTGCCGGCCTGGCTGGCCCCGCAATGGCTGGCACAATGGCATCCGCTTCCTCATGGCCGTCGATGAGCTGGCCAAGCCGCTCCATCGGGGCGCGCCATTCGAACGCGTCGAGCTTGCCGGTGACAGGCGAAACCGGTGCCCAGCGTTCGGAAACGAAGCCGTCGGCAACCCAGGCCGGGTCGCGCGGTGCCCTGACCGCCTTCGCCAGCAATTGCCGCACCTTGCCTTGGTCGCCGGTCTCGGCTTCCTCGATGTCGGCCAGAAGCAGATACGCGCCTTCGCGGCGATCCATGCGGATCGCCGCCTCGGCCTCGCGCCGCGCGGTGGCGAAATCCTGCGCGTCGAGCGCCGCGCGCGCCACCGCCAGCGAGGATTCGGCGTGGTTCTTCTTCATCTCCTGCAGCTTCTTCGCCCGGCTCAGACGATCGAGCGCAGCATCGCCCGGTCGGGCGTGGGTATAAAGCTCGGCGATCTCCGGATGCGGCTCTGCCTTCCATGCCGCTTCGAGGATCTTCGAGCCCTTGCGTACGTCGTTTTGCCTGAATAGCAAGGTCGCCGCGACGACAGCCGCCGGTGCGAAATCCGGCCGCAGCCGGTTGGCCTCGACCGCTGCAGTCCTGGCGGCATCGGGATCGCTGTCGATCAGCGCTTGCGCCTTGGCGGTGAGCAGCACGGCGCGGCGGCGGTTGGCGGCGTCGCGCTCGATCTGCCGCGTCGACTTCTGTGCCTCGACCAGCTTCAGCGCGCCGTCCCAGTCGCCGCGCCCAGTCAGTTCCTCCAGCGTCGATTCGGCCGCCCATGCCAGTTGCGGCGCCATCACCGCGGCGCGGCCGGCATAGTGTCTTGCCGCGTTGCGGTCGCCTAGCCGCTCGGCCTCGAGATAGAGCCCGCGCAGGCCGAGCAGCCGCATTTCCGGGTCGTCGAGCATGGTCTCGAATTTTTCGCGCGCGCCTTCGTGGTCGCCTTCGAGCAGCGAGGCCTGTGCATCGAGCAGATGGATCAGCGGCTCCTGATCCGAGCGGATCAGCTTTGCCGCTTCCTTGGTCTTCTTGCGAGCGAGCGCGCCATCGCCGGCGCCGGCGGCGATCATGCCGGTCGACAGCGCCTGATAGCCACGGTCCCGGCGGCGCACGCGGAAATAGCGCGAGATGGTGTAAGGGCTGTTCCACAGCGCCTTGATCAGCCACCACACGATCATCACCGCGGCGACGACGGCGACGACAGCCACCGCCGCCACCATAAGGCTGACCTGGTACTGATAGCCGCCGAAGGTAACGACCATCTCGCCCGGCCGGTCGGCCAGCCAGGCGAAACCGAGCCCGAGCGCGAAAACGACGGCGAGGAAAAGCAGGATTCTGATCATCGGTTTTTCCTCACGCCTTCATCGCGCCGGCAATCAGCGAATCGATCTGCGTCTCGGCCTCCATCCGCGCCTTCAGTTTGCCGGCAAAGCCGACACCGGCAGCCTTCACCGCTTCGGGCAAGGTTCCGTATTCGCTAAGCGCCTTGGCATAGTCGCCCTGGTTGACCGCCACCTCCATGCGCGCGACCGTTTCCGGCACGCCACGACCTTCGACGGCGCCGATCGGCCTGACCTTGACCAGTGATTCGGCGCTCGACAGCAGATTTTGGAGGAAGCCGGCATTCTGGTCGGCGGGCGTCGCGGCAGCAACCATGGCATTGGCCGCATCGCCCGCTTCGGCGGCGATCTGGGCGCGGGTCGGAACGCCTTTCCCGGCATAGCTGCGCAAGGTCGCGATCTCCGGCGCGTCCGGCGAAATCGCTGCAAACGTTTCGAGCTCGGCCGAAAACGGCGCACCGCGGTCGAGCGCTGCCTTCAGCGCCGACGCGGCGATGGAAAGCGCGATCTTCGGCTGCGACGCCTGCGCTTCGACCTTGGCGGAAAGCTGCGACACCGATTGCTCCAGCGCCGCAAGCCGGCCTTGCTGCGCATTTGTCGTCTCGCCGGCGGCTTTCACCGCCGCGTCGAGCCCGGCCAGCTTCTCGTTGAGCGGACCGAGATCGACCGGAGCCATGTTGCCGGCCTTGCCGAGTGCGGCGACCGCCGTCTCGATCTGCTTGACCCGGTCGCCGAGCGCGGCAAGGTCGGCATTGTCGCCCGCGCCGCCCTGCTCGGCCGGCGATTTCAGCGCCGCTATATCAGCCTTGACCTGATCCAGCGCCGACGACAGCCCATCCACCTTGGCCGATGCCGTGCTGTTGCCGCCGGCCAGCCCGGCGATCTCGGTCTTCAGCGAGGCGATTTCGCCTTTGACGCCGTCAAGTGACGCAGTCTCTGCACCCGGACTCGGCGCGCCGAGCAGGCCGGCAAACTGCAGCCCTCCAGCGCCGACCAGGGCGATCACCCCGCCGATGATGCCGGCGGCGATACTGTTGATGCCGCCCCGCTTCGGCTCCGTAGCCATGTATTCATCCCCCATTTCGGCTGTTTTCGGCGCCTCTTCCGGCCCGCTGGCCTTGCTGGATGCATTCTCGAAATTGTAGTCGAAGGCCTTGGCGCGGCTTGGCGGCGCGTCCGAGCCGGCCGGATAGTGGGATTCCGGTTCCTCGGAGCCTTTGATACCGGCATCTTCCGTCCCCGCCTGCGCGGCGGCGTCAGCGTGTTCCCACGGCTCGAGATCGGTCTGGTCGGCGTGCACCGGCTCTTCTGGAGCCTGCGGCTGCGGGGCTGTTTCCTCCGCCTTCGCCTCGTCGGTCTTCGCGTCGTTGGTTTGGGCCTCGTCGGTCTGGGCCTTGGCGGCGTCCTCCTCGGCGACGCGCGCGACGGCACCGGGTTCGAGCTCGATGGTCACCGGCTCGCGACGGCTTTTCGAATGTCGCATCTTCGGCGTCTTGACCATGCTTGGGCTCCGCAAAATTTGGCTCGGGATGGTTGGAAAGGGTCTAGCACATCACCAAGCGGTGAAAAGGGGCGGCGTGATGACACGGGGTCAGCGCGGCGCCTGCAAAAGCTCCAGAAGCGCTTCCTCGCTGGCCTCCGGCGCAATGCTGATTTCTTCGCTAGAGATATCGTCCAAGGCTGCGGCGATACGTCCGGACAAGGCGAAAAACTGCGTCTTTTCAAAGAGAGCACGCAGCGCCGGTCGCCTTGTCAGGGCCTGCATCGCTACGGCTGCCTTGGCCGAATAGAGCAACACCGCCTCGACCGGCTGGCCGGACAGGCGCGCAACAATTGCCTCGTCGGAATAGTCCAGCGCGACGGTGTCGTAGGTCTCGATGGCGCGGACCCGGACGCCAGCAGCCTGCAGCCGCTCCTCGAATGCCGGAAACCGCACGCGCCCGCACAGATAGACGATCGGCTGTCCCGCAAAACCGCCGGCAATCGCTTCAGCCAGCGCCTCGGCATCGCCCGCGCCTTCGCTGACGAACAAAAAACCTGCCGCGCGGGCCGTTTCCGCAGTCCTTTTGCCGACGGCATGACAGGGCAAGGCGGCGAGCGCCGCGATGAGCTCTTTCGGTGCATGGCGCACGCCATTGGCGCTGGTGACGGCAACGGCCAAGGCATTGCCGGCGACCACACCGGCATCGACCGGCAAGGCAACCGTTTCCGTCAACGGTAGCAGGATCGGCTGAAAATCCTTGTCTCGCAGTCGTTGTGCTGTGCGCGAGGCGCCCGGTTGCGGCCTCGTCACCAGGACACGGGCCATGTCAGACCCAGCCGTCGAAGAATTTTTTGCCGGCCTTGGCCCGCACCATCCTGGCGGCTTCCTCGCCGATGCGGGCGGCCTCCGGCGCCGGTCCTTGCAGCTTGACCTCATGCGATTGCCTGCCGTCCGGCGAGATGATCAGCCCGGCGAAGAACACCGTTTCGTTGGCGATCGTCGCATGGCCGGCGATCGGTGTGCGGCAGGACCCGTCGAGGGCGCCCAGGAAGGCACGTTCGCAGGCCAGCGCCTGCCCGGTCGGCAAATCATGGATCGCCGTCAGCATGCGTTCCACATCGCGATCGCCGATGCGGCTTTCGATGCAGATCGCGCCTTGCCCCGGCGCCGGCGGAAAGACATCGAGCGGCATCAGGTTGGTGACGACGTGTTCAAGCCCGAGCCGCTTCAGCCCGGCAAAAGCGAGGATGGTGCCGTCAGCGATACCCTCGTCGAGCTTGCGCAGCCGCGTCTGCACATTGCCGCGAAACATCACCACGTCGATATCGGGCCGCATGCGCCGGATCAGCGCCTGGCGCCTGAGCGACGACGAGCCGACTTTGGCGCCTTGCGGTAAATCGCCAATCTTTTTCGCCGCCTTGCCGACAAAGGCGTCGCGCGCATCCTCGCGCGGCAGGAAGGCGGACAATTCCAGCCCGTCGGGCAACACCGTCGGCATATCCTTCGACGAATGCACGGCAATGTCGATGCGGCGCGCCAGCAGCGCTTCCTCGATCTCCTTGGTGAACAGGCCCTTGCCGCCGGCCTCCGACAGCGGCCGATCCTGGATGCGGTCGCCGCTGGTCGAGATGACAACCACTTCGAACGCCTGCTCCGGCATGCCGTGCGCCGCCATCAGCCGCGCCTGCGTCTCATGCGCTTGCGCCAACGCCAGCGGGCTGCCGCGTGTTCCGATTTTCAAGGTTGTTTGCATGGCGCGCGGTCCGTGATAACCCCCGGCAGACTGATGTCGCGATTTCGAAGTTTGCTTGATTTCGACATCGGGACACCGGCCTTGCCGGACTTTTCTCCTAGCGGGGAAAGCCCTGTTGTACAATCTCTAGGGACAGCGACCAATTGATCCGCGTTCTGGGCATTGAGACGAGTTGCGACGAGACCGCCGCCAGCGTGGTGACGCTTGATGGCAAGTCTTCGCCCAAAATCCTGTCTAACATCGTGCTCAGCCAGATCGAGGAGCATGCCGCCTTTGGCGGCGTCGTACCGGAGATCGCCGCGCGCGCCCATGTCGAGGCGCTGGACGGCATCATCGAGGCAGCGCTTGCCGATTCGGGCGTCGATCTCGCCGACATCGACGCGGTTGCCGCGACCGCTGGCCCCGGCCTTGTCGGCGGGCTGATCGTCGGGCTGATGACGGCGAAGGCGATCGCCGCGGCGGCGAACAAGCCGCTGATCGCCGTCAACCACCTCGAAGGCCACGCGCTGACGGCAAGGCTGACCGACGGGCTCGATTTCCCTTACCTGCTGCTGCTGGTTTCCGGCGGCCACACGCAGATCGTCGCCGTGCGCGGCGTCGGCGACTACCAGCGCTGGGCCACGACCATCGACGATGCGCTCGGCGAAGCCTTCGACAAGACCGCCAAAATGCTCGGCCTGCCCTATCCCGGCGGACCCAATGTCGAGAAGGCGGCGGCAACCGGCTACGCGACGCGTTTTGCCTTCCCGCGCCCGATGAAGGGCTCAGTGCAGCCCGATTTTTCCTTTTCCGGTCTCAAGACCGCCGTGCGCCAGGCGGCGACAGCGATTGCACCGTTGAGCGACCAGGATGTCGCCGACATCTGCGCCTCGTTTCAGGCGGCGGTGGCGGATGCGCTGGGCGATCGCGTTTCGAGAGCGCTGACGCGTTTTCGCGAGGCGTTTCCCAACACGAAAAATCCGGCTCTGGTCGCCGCCGGCGGCGTCGCCGCCAACCGCACGATCAAGGCGACGCTCGAAACCCTGTGCGATCAAGCCGGCTTCGCCTTCATCGCGCCGCCGCTGAACCTCTGCACCGACAATGCCGCGATGATCGCCTGGGCCGGCATCGAACGGCTGCGAGCCGGCATCGCGCAAGAAAACGCAGCCGATTTCGTGCCACGTTCGCGCTGGCCGCTGGACAGCATTTCTGCCCCGATGGTCGGCTCGGGCCGGCGCGGTGCCAAGGCATGACCGGCTCGAACAAACCCATGAGCGGCTGGCGGGTCGCCGTGCTCGGCGGCGGCGCCTGGGGCACGGCGCTGGCTCTGGCCATGCTGCGCGCCGGCCATTTCGTCCGCCTCTATGCGCGCGACCCGGAGACCGTCGCCGCGATCGACCGTGGCGAAAATCCGCGCTATCTGCCGGGCATCGCGCTCCAGGCCGGCATCGTGGCGACGACCGACATCGAGGCAGCGCTCGATGATGCCGACTGCGTGCTGGCGGCGACGCCGGCGCAGTCGCTGCGCGCCATGCTGACGGTTGCAAAAGATCATGTGCCGAAAGCCATCCCGCTGGTTCTCTGCGCCAAAGGCATCGAGCGCGACACCGGCGCGCTCCTGTCGGCGATCGTCGAGGAGGTCCTGCCCGGAAATCCGATCGCTGCCCTGTCCGGCCCGAGCTTCGCTACCGACGTGGCCCGTGGCCTGCCGACGGCGGTTGTGGTTGCCGCCCGTGACGAGGTCCTGGCGGCGGACCTTGCCGCCCGCTTTTCGGCTGAGAACCTGCGCTGCTATTCGAGCGACGATTTGATCGGCGTTGAGATCGGCGGCGCGTTGAAGAACGTCTTTGCCATCGCCGCCGGCGCGGTCACCGGTGCCGGACTCGGTGCCAGCGCCCAGGCTGCCATGGTGACACGCGGCTTCGTCGAACTGCGCCGCATCGGCGCCGCCTTCGGCGCCAAGCCGGAGACGCTGATGGGGCTTTCCGGCCTCGGCGACCTGTTGCTGACCTGCTCGTCCGCCCAGTCGCGCAATTTCGCTTACGGGCTGGCGCTAGGTCAAGGCAAGCCGCTTGCCGGGCTGCCGCTGGCCGAAGGCGTGCCGACGGCGGCGATCGCCGCTCGTATCGCAGCCGAACGCCTGATCGAGGCGCCGATCATCACCGCCGTCGCCGCCATACTGGACGGCACCATCACCATCAGCCAAGCTGTAACGGCGCTGATGACACGGCCGCTGAAGACCGAAACCGACGTATAGTTCCCCTACAATCCGGAGCTGGAAAGAAATGCTGTTTGCGTTGATTTGCAAGGACAAGCCGGGAAGCCTGCAGGTGCGCCTCGATACGCGGCCCGACCATGTCGCCTTTCTGGAAGGGTTGAACCGCGAGCAGAAGCTGGCTTTCGCCGGTCCCTTTCTTGATGCCGAGGGCAAGCCGAACGGTACCCTCGCCGTCGTCGAGGCGCCTGATCTGGCCGCGGCAAAAGCTCTGTCGGCAACTGACCCCTATGCCAAGGCAGGGCTGTTCGAGAGTGTCGAAATCCGGCAGTGGAACTGGAGCTTCAACAAGCCGGCGGCTGGTTAAATCTTTAAGCCGCAACGAGGAGAGAAGAATGAATTACTGGCTGCTCAAATCCGAACCCTCGACCTTCTCCTTCGAAGCGCTGAAGGCGAAGGGCAAGGCCGGCACGCAATGGGACGGCGTGCGCAACTATGCAGCGCGCAACAACATGAAGGCGATGCAGATCGGTGATCTCGGCTTCTTCTATCATTCCAACGAAGGGCTCGACGTCGTCGGCATCGCCGAGGTCTGCGCGCTTGCTCATCAGGACACGACCACCGACGATCCGCGTTGGGAATGCGTCGACATCCGCGCCTTCAGGGACATGCCGAAACCGGTGACGCTGGAACAGGTCAAGGCCAACCCCAAGCTGGCCGAAATGGCCCTGGTTCGGCTCGGGCGGCTTTCGGTGCAGCCGGTGACACCGGCCGAATGGCAAGAGGTCTGCCGCATGGGCGGCCTCACCCCCGCCCCGTGACGGTGCTGACACCAAATAGCGCGAAGAAATTCATCCTCGACAATACGGCGCTGATGGCGCCACCGCATGTGCCGGAGATTCTCCTGCATCTCGCCGACGAGGCGCATGAATTGTGGCTGCGGACCGAGGACGAGCTGGCCGAAATCGGGCTGCCGCCGCCTTTCTGGGCCTTCGCCTGGGCCGGCGGCCAGGGCCTGGCCCGCTATATCATCGACAATCCGTCAACAGTGCGCGGCAAGCACGTGCTCGATTTCGCTTCCGGTTCCGGCCTTGTCGCCATTGCCGCGGCGAAGGCCGGCGCGGCGGAGGTGACCGCCGCCGACATCGACCCGTTCTGCACGACGGTGATTGCTCTCAACACGAAAGCCAACGAGGTCGAAGCAAGATTCCTTGGCGCGAATTGCATCGGAACCGATGCAGGCTGGGAAGTCATCCTGGCCGGCGACGTCTTCTACGACAAGCCCCTGGCAGACCAGTTGATACCATGGTTCGCGGCGCTGAAGGCGCGTGGCGCCGACATTCTCGTCGGTGACCCCGGCCGCTCCTACCTGCCGAAGACCGGGCTGGAACCGCTTGCCGTCTACGAAGTGCCGGTGACGCGGGCGCTCGAGGACGCCGAGGTCAAACGCACGACCGTCTGGCGCCTTGCTTTACGGCGCGGCTGAACAGGCGTTCCATCGCGCGTCATACGGGAGGGGAAATTCATGGATTTTTCAGCGGTGAACTGGCTGGCGGTGATCGCTGCCGCCGTGGTGGCGTGGTTGTTCGGCGCCGCCTGGTACATGGCATTGGGCAGACCGTGGCTCAAGGCCGCCAAGCTTGATCCGGCGACCATGAAGAGATCGCCGCTGCCATTCGTCATCAGCTTCGTCGCCGAGCTCGTCATGGCGTTGGTCACGGCCCTGGTCGTCGGCGCAATGACCGGCGGCGAACCGAGCCCTGTTGCCGGGCTTGTCTTCGGCTCTGTCCTTTGGCTGGGGCTCGTCACCACGCTCTCCGTCAACCACCGCTACGAAGGCTTCCGCTGGGACCTGACGCTCATCGACGGTGGGCACTGGCTTGGCGTGCTGCTTATCATTGGCGCGGTGATCGGCTGGTTCGGAGCCCCCGCAGCCCGACGCTCCGCCACAGCGGTCAAGTCGGCGTCTTTGCGACTTCATCGATAAGCCATTCGCGAAAGGCAACGATGCGCGGATCGTCCGCCGCACTTTGGGGATAGACCAGGAAGTAGGCGAATTCCGGCGCGACCTTGATGCCAAGCTCGAACGGCCGGATCAACCGGCCCTCGGAAAGCTCGTTCGCCACCATGGCGAAGTCGGCGAGCGCCACCACATGGCCGTCGAGCGCGGCCTGGACGACATCGGTCGAGGTGCCGAACACGATGGTCCGGCTGTCGTCGAAATCGTCGACGCCGGCTGCCGCCATCCACATCCGCCAATTCGGCCACGTCACGCCTTGTCGCTCCCACTCGATATGGGCGAGCGTGTGATGGAAGAGATCGCGTGGCTCGCGCAGCGGCGGACCGGAAGCCAGCAGGCTGGGGCTGCACACCGGGATGATGATGTTGTCGAACAGCCGGTGGGCGCAAAGGCCCGGATACTTTCCCGCGCCGAAACGGATGCCGACATCGACGTCGTCCAGGTCGAAATCACGCAATTCAGAGGCAATGTCGAAGCGCAGCTCGATGCCCGGGCGCTGCTTGCGAAAATCATCGACGCGCCGCATCAGCCATTTTGTCGCGAACTGGGCGTCGAGGGTCACCTTCAGCAGCGCCGTTCCACGCGCCATCTTGTGCGCCCGCGAGACGGCCCGGCCAAGTAGGTCGAGCGCGTCGGTCGAGGCCTCGAACAGCACCGAACCCGCCTCGGTCAGCCGGATGGTGCGGCTGGTGCGAGTGAATAGCACGATCCCAAGCTGCTCCTCGATCTCCTTGATCTGGTGGCTGACGGCGGCCGGCGTCAGGCCGAGTTCGTCGGCGGCGCGGGTGAAATTGAGGTGCCGGGCCGCCGCTTCCAGCGTCCTCAGGGCACGGGTTCCCGGCAGCAGGCGCGCCATTTGATCTCCAAATAAAACTTGATGATCTGGAAAAAACTACTCGTTTCCCCTAGGAATTTCAATCCGGCATGATGCGGTCATCGAAACACTGTCAAACCGGATTTGATATCCGGATGAAACGGATCAAGCCATGTCACAGACCGTTCTGAAGCCTGCAGTCGTCCGCCCAGTCTGGTTCCGCGAGCTGTTCGAGTGGCTTCGCCACGCGAAAATTGCGCTCAACCTTCCATATGAGCCTAATCTCTCACACGACAACGTCGAGGATCTCTCCGATCGCCAATTGCGCGACATCGGCGGTGAACGGAAGGACATCGCGCGTGCGATGGATAAGGAACTCGGCCGGTTGGGCCTTCTCGACATCGGCTGGCAGAGGCCGAGATAGAGAGTAGGGGAGTAGGGGAAAGTTAGGCCGACGCCGACGTGCGTATCATACCCTACTCCCCTACTCCCTATTCTCCTACTCCCCTACCTCACCACCTTCACCACCGTGCGGTCGGACAGCAGCGGCAGCAGCCGCGCCATTGTGCGCGCCGTCACCGCCACGCAGCCTTGCGTCGGCGTAAAGCCGGGACGCGCCAGATGAAAGAAGATGGCGCTGCCGCGCCCGCGGCGGCGCGGCGAAATGTTCCAGTCGAGCACCAGGCAGGCGTCATAGAGGCGGTCGGCACGCAGCATCCGCTCGTGGCTGGCGCCGTAGGGGATCTTCACCGGACGATTGTAGTTGCGGTCGTCGGGGACCTCGCACCAGCCGAGATCGGGGCCGATCGGCGTCATCGCCAACCGGGTTCTGCGGCCGCCAGGAAAATGATCCCCGCGAAAATATCCTGACAATATCCGCATCGAGGCAAGTGGCGTGGCGCCATCGCCTTCGCGCTTGTCGGCCTTGATGCCACCCCGTCCCAATGCACAGGCGAACACCAGATTGCCGGCCCGCAGCAGCCCTTGGCTGCCATTGCCTGGCCTGGCGCGCACGGTAAGCACGCGAAGCCCTTTTGGCAAAATTGCGCTCGCCTCATTGCATGCGCGTTTTTTCTTGTATGATCGTGTCACGGAACAAATCACTGTGATCGGCTGTTGTGCCGGTCAGCTTCCGCATAAACGGAGGACGGTCAACTGATTATTCTTTTCAAAACAACGGATTGAGCCATGACATCACGTACCATTCTGATCGTCGACGACGATGATGACCTGCGCGGCACGCTTGTCGAGCAACTGGCTCTCTATGAGGAATTCGACGTCCTGCAGGAAGCGACCGCCGCGAAAGGCGTCGCCGCGGCCCGCGGCGGCCTCATCGATTTGCTGATCATGGACGTCGGGCTGCCCGACATGGACGGCCGCGAGGCGGTCAAGATTCTGCGCAAGGGCGGCTACAAGGCGCCGATCATCATGCTGACCGGCCACGACACCGATTCCGACACCATTCTCGGCCTCGAGGCCGGCGCCAACGACTACGTGACCAAACCGTTCCGCTTCGCCGTGCTGCTCGCCCGCATCCGCGCGCAGCTGCGCCAGCACGAGCAGAGCGAGGACGCCACCTTCTCGGTCGGCCCCTACACCTTCAAGCCCAGCCAGAAGCTGCTGATCGACCCGCGCGGCGCCAAGGTGCGACTGACCGAAAAGGAAGCCTCGATCATTAAATATCTCTATCGCGCCGACCAGAAGGTGGTGACGCGCGACGTGCTGCTCGAGGAAGTCTGGGGTTATAATTCCGGCGTCACAACGCACACGCTGGAAACACATGTCTACCGTCTGCGCCAGAAGATCGAGCGCGATCCTTCCAATGCGGAAATTCTTGTGACAGAAAGCGGCGGCTACAAGCTGGTTCCTTAAACATTTCATTATCCAATGAGCGGTCGGGCGGGCCGCTTTCGGGTGCGATCCTGGTGGGAGGTGGTTCTGGATCGACTCGCAAAGGAGGGATTGGACTGACCGTTCGGGGACACAGCTAGATGGCGCTGGATGACGATATCCGCATCCTGTCCGCCGTGAGGCTCTTCGAGGGCTTCACGCAGGAACAGTTGCGCCTGCTCGCCTTCGGCGCCGAAACCACCATGCTGCAAGCCGACCACAAGCTTTACCGCGAGGACGACGCGGCCGATTCGGCCTATGTCGTGGTCAGCGGGCGCATCGTGCTCTATCGCGAGCAAAATGGCGAACGCATTCCGATAGGCACCGCCGGCCCCGGCACCATGTTGAGCGAACTGGCGTTGATCGCCGACACCAACCGGCTGACCAGCGCGTTCGCCGAAATCGATTCGGAAGTGCTGCGGCTCAGCCGCAAGATGTTCCACCGCATCCTCGAAGAATATCCCGAACTGGCAGTGCAGCTGCACCACCGCATTTCCGAGGAGTTCCAGGCGATGATCCGCCGCATCGAAAAGCTGGCGCCGCGCTTCGAAGGCTGAGCTCCATGCCTAGCGGAACCTTTGAGAGGCCTATGGGACAGCGCCCCCTCTGTCCTACCGGACATCTCCCCCACTTGTGGGGAGATTGGCCGTCATCGCGGCTTTCGCTAATTTCCATTGCCGCATGAGTGAGCGGAGCGATGAAGCCGCCGATCTCGCCCCTTGTGGGGGAGATGTCCGGCAGGACAGAGGGGGGCGCGAAGGATCGCCACAGAACGGCTTTCCGTCGCCGAACCCGTTGTCTACGGGTAACTAGTCCAGGTCGAACCGCGCGATAACAGGCACATGGTCGGACGGTCGCTCCCACCCGCGCGCCAGCCGCAGGATTTCGTAGCCGGCAAAGTTCTGCACCAGGTTTGGCGACGACCAGACATGATCGAGCCGCCGGCCGCGATCCGACGCTTCCCAATCCTGCGCGCGATAGCTCCACCAGGTGTAGAGCTTCTGCTCATAAGGCACGTTGAGCCGCATCAGATCGACCCAGTCGCCGGCAAGCCGCATCGCCTCAAAACCTTCCGTCTCCACCGGCGTGTGGCTGACGACGTTCAAAAGCTGCTTGTGCGACCAGACGTCGTGCTCCAGCGGCGCGATGTTGAGATCGCCGACCAGGACCGAACCGGAGACCTCGTCATGCTCGGCGCGGACAGCGTTCATCTCGGCGACGAAATCCAGCTTGTGCCTGAACTTGCGGTTGATGACGGGGTCCGGCTCGTCACCGCCGGCCGGGACGTAGAAATTGTGCAGCAGGATCGACTTGCCGCCGGCGCGAACGGTGACGGAAAGATGCCGGCTGTCGTCGATTTCGCAGAAGCGGCGCTTCTCGACCACCGCGATCGGGCGGCGCGCAACCGTCGCCACGCCGTGATAGCCCTTCTGGCCGTGGAAGGCGATGTGGGTGTAGCCGAGCTTGCGGAAGGCTGCCTCGGGAAACAGCTCGTCCGGAACTTTCGTCTCCTGCAGGCAGAGCACATCGGGAGCCTGTTCCAGAAGCAGGCGCTCGACGAGCGGCATGCGCAGGCGGACGGAGTTGATGTTCCAGGTGGCGATGGAAAAGGGCATGTGCGGGTTCCGGCAACGCAAGATCCGCCAGATGGCTCCGACGGGAATGACACCTTTTGAAAGTCAGTCCCGGAAACTACTGCCAGCCGCGCACCGCAAAAACAAGCTCGCCGCGCTTGGCCAGACCCCTGTTGATGTCATGGTCGATCTCGGTACTGCCCCTCACCCTTCCCACAGCGATGGAAAGCTAGCGCGTCTTGGTGTTCAACTCGCGGTTGGCCGTATAGTCGATGGCGAAGGTGTCAGGGGCAAAACTCACGCCTTCCCTCACGTTGAAGATCATCACCGTCGTGTCCTTGCCTTGCGCATCGGTGATGGTCCACTGCCGCAGCTCGTAGGATTTTGGATCGAACATCATCGTGATCTTCGAATTGCCGAACACCGATTTGTCGGCAAGCTGGATGGTGGTGAGGTCGTTCTCTTCCTTGACGCTTCTGACGCGGCCGCCTGAGAGGTCGATCCTGTCGTCGAGCAACAGCTTCAGTGGCGTCTTCGACAGCGGATAGAGATCGGACGTGTTCAGTCTCTTGTTGAGGATGACCACCGACTTGCCGTCGGAGATCACCCTGAAATTCGACGCTCCGTCATAGTTGAAGCGGATCTTGCCCGGCCGTTCGAGAAAGAACTTGCCGCCGGTCTGCTCGCCCTTGGGCCCGAACTGCACGAACTCGCCGGTCATCGATTTGACCGAGGAAAAATGGTCGGCGATCTTTTGCGCCGTCGCCGGCACCGCAGCCTGCGCCGACGCCAGCAACTGGAATCCCGGCACGACGTTGATCGCCGCAGCGCCGGCAAGGACCAGACCGAGGCCAAGCACCTGGCGGCGGGTTGGGGCAAAGTCGCTGATCGGGGCGAAGGATGAGTTTTTCATACTGGTCACTCTCGTCTGTTTCGTGTTGTCGCTCTGGGCCCCCAGTTGGGCTTAAGTTTGGCGGGTCGACAGCGCTCAGTCGCAGCAACGCGCCAAGAGGTTCAAAGTTGCCGGCTCCGCCCCCGCCTATCGGACCACAGCGCCGCGCGTCCCATTGGACGCGCAAAGGACGCTGTAGCACTTAGATTTTGCGCATGATCCTTTTCCGAACCGAAGATCAGCGAAGCAAAAATCGAATCCGATTTTCGGGGTCATGCGCTTAGAACTTGTCGTCCTCCGTCGGTACCAGGATCTCGCGCTTTCCGGCGTGGTTGGCCGGACCGACAATGCCTTCCTTCTCCATCTTCTCGATGATCGAGGCGGCGCGGTTGTAGCCGATGCCGAGCCGGCGCTGGATGTAGCTGGTCGAGGCCTTGCCGTCGCGCAGCACCACGGCAACCGCCTGGTCATAGGGATCGTCGGAATCCTCGAAATTGCCGCCGCCACCGCCGCTGGATCCACCCTTGCCCGAAGGCTCGTCGTCGTCCTCGTCGTCATCCTCGGTGATGGCGTCGAGATATTCCGGCACGCCCTGCAGCTTCAGATGCGCGACGATTCTTTCGACCTCATCGTCGGAGACGAAGGGACCGTGCACGCGCTGGATGCGGCCGCCGCCGGCCATGTAGAGCATGTCGCCCATGCCGAGCAGCTGCTCGGCGCCCTGTTCGCCCAGGATGGTGCGGCTGTCGATCTTCGACGTCACCTGGAAGGATATGCGGGTCGGGAAGTTGGCCTTGATCGTACCGGTGATGACGTCGACTGACGGGCGCTGCGTCGCCATGATGACATGGATGCCGGCGGCACGCGCCATCTGCGCCAGACGCTGCACCGCGCCTTCGATGTCCTTGCCGGCAACCATCATCAGGTCGGCCATCTCGTCGATGATGACGACGATGTAGGGCATCGGCTCGAGATCGAGGTTCTCCGTCTCGTAGATCGCCTCGCCGGTCTGGCGGTCGAAGCCCGTCTGCACTGTGCGCGAAATCCTTTCGCCCTTCTTCTCTGCCTGCTGCACGCGTGCGTTAAAACCGTCGATGTTGCGGACGCCGACCTTCGACATCTTGCGGTAGCGGTCCTCCATCTCGCGCACGGTCCATTTCAGCGCCACCACCGCTTTCTTCGGATCGGTGACCACCGGGGTCAAAAGGTGCGGGATGCCGTCATAGACCGAGAGCTCCAGCATTTTCGGGTCGATCATGATCAGCCGGCAGTCCTGCGGCGTCAGCCGGTAGAGCAGCGACAGGATCATGGTGTTGATGGCGACCGACTTGCCCGAGCCGGTGGTGCCGGCGACCAGCACGTGCGGCATCTTGGCGATGTCGACGATGACCGCCTCGCCGTTGATTGTCTTGCCGAGCGCCAGCGCCAGCTTGGCCTTGGTCGTCTCGAAATCGCGGCTGGCCATGATCTCGCGCAGGTAGACGGTCTCGCGCTTGGCATTGGGCAGCTCGATACCGATCGCATTACGGCCGGGCACCACGGCGACGCGGCAGGCGATCGCGCTCATCGAGCGGGCGATGTCGTCGGACAGGCCGATGACGCGCGACGATTTGATGCCGGGCGCCGGCTCGAGCTCATAGAGGGTGACGACCGGGCCTGGGCGGACGTGGATGATCTCGCCCTTGACGCCGAAATCCTCCAGCACACCCTCGAGCAGGCGCGCGTTCTGCTCCAGTGCGTCCTTGGACAGGCTGGCATCGCGCACGACGTTCTTCGGCTCGGAGAGGAAATGCAGCGACGGCATTTCGAATTTTTCCGAGCCGATCAGCGAGGTCTGCGCCTCGCGCTGGACGCGAGCGCCCGGAACCGGACGCGGCGCCGGCGCCTCGACGCGGGTGGCGGCATCGGAGCGGAAATTCTGCACCTTCGCGGTTGGCGCGGCGCGACGCTGGCCTGCGGGCTCGGGGGCGAAATCCATGTCGTCGTTATCATCGAAGACATCGGCATCGTCGGGGTCGAGCGAGACGCTGCGGTCGTTGACCATGGCGGCGAAGAATTCCGGCTCGACGCGGGCGCGACCGTCCGGGCTCATCCGCGCTTCGGCGAACTCGGCCGATTCGACTCGTTCGGCGGCGCGGCGCCAGGCGCTGGCTCGCGGTTCCAGCTCCGGCTCGTACTCGTCCCGCTCCTCCCGGCGGCGCGCGGCGCGGCGGCGAAGATAGGCACGTAGCGACAGCCACCAGTGGGTGATGGCGCCGAGCGCCAATATGCCCTCGTCGCCCTCGTCGTCGTCATTGTCGAAAAGCAGGTCGTCCTGGTCGCGAGGATCGGGTGCGGCAGGCTGCTCCAGGACGGCAAAACCGTTCTTGCGCGCAATCAGCGCCGAGCCATGGGCAAACAGCCACAGCGCCGGTGCGATGAGCAGCACGACGAGCACGCTGGCGATGAGGCCGGTCGGATAGCCGCCGATGAAGAGCCCGGGGATCTTGAGCACCATGTCGCCGAACACGCCGCCGAGGCCGGTTGGCAGCGGCCACGTCTTGGGCGGCACCACGCAGCCGGCGATCGCCGCGGCAAGCAGCGCAAAACCGAACCACGAAAGCCCGCGCTTCGGCAGCCTGTCGACGCCGCGCGCGGTGAACAGCAGGAACCCCCAGACCACCGCCGGCACCAGGGCTGCGACGGCGGCGAGGCCGAAGAACTGCATGGCAAGGTCGGAGAAGACCGCACCCGTATAGCCCATGGCGTTGGTGACGGTATTGTTGGTGGCATGCGAGAAACTCGGATCGGCAACGTTCCAGGTGGCAAGGCTGGCAACACCGAAGGCGACCAGCACGAACAGGCCGGCGCCGGCCAGCCGGCCGACCTGGCGTCGCGCGAATGCCTGCATGCCGTGCCCCGTGTCGGTCAGCGCGAGCGGTGCTGAAGCCCCTGAACGCATGCCTCTTTCCCCGTTTGTCATGGACTGGCCGGGCGCATGACGCACTCCGGCAGATTCGGCTACCAGACTATCGGCGGGAAGGTTAAGGCAGCATTAACCATGGGGCGCGCGCCGGCATCTGCTACGCGGAAAGCGGCTTCAGAAATGCAAACACCCGCCCCGGCGTGAACCGGGACGGGCAACCGCAGCCGAGAATCGAGCTAAGCGGCTTTCGGGTTCATGCCTTAGTTGGCGCCACCGAGCGCCAGAACATTCGCGCAGAACTCGGCATGCGGCTTGCTCATCGCCGGGTCATTGCATTCCTTCTTCATCGCTTTCTGCTTTTCCATCGGCATCGCCGTGAAGGCAGCCTTGAACTCTGCCTTCGGCTTCATGGTCTTCATGCTGGAGTCCGTGAAGAACGGCGCCATGTTGTCGGGTTCGTCCAGAGCGCCGGCAAAGGCGGCGCCGCTGACCATGGAAAGAGCAAGCGCTCCGAGGCAGATGTTCCTGATGTTCATGATATTGTTCCTTCCCTGTTGTTGTGACGAGCGCCCAAACGACGATCGCCACCCCAGTTCGGAACCGGCACGGCCGATGTTTCACAGCAGCGGTCGATCAAGTGCCTCATCAAGCGAATGTGATCGAGCCCGAACCGCCGCCGACGCGGCGCTGCACGGCAAAAAAAGAGGCCCGGATGTGTTCCGGGCCTCAATGCGTGAGCCCGTTTCGGGAGCGTCACGACGGGATCTTTTCGGCGCCAGCAAAAACCCGGCGCCGGACAATCAATGCCTCACGGCACCACTTCGCCATGCTGGCTGATGTCGAGGCCTTCGATCTCTTCCTGCGAGCTGGGACGCAGGCCGACCAGCGCCTTGACGATGTAGAGGATGACGAAGGTTGCGATCGCCGTCCACAGGATGGTGAAGACGATGCCATAGAGCTGGGTAGCGACCGAGGCGCCCTTGCCGAGTGCGTTGATCTCCGGATCGGCGAGCGCGCCGGTGAGCAGCGCACCGATGACGCCGCCGACGCCGTGCACGCCGAAGGCATCGAGCGAGTCGTCATAGCCGAACATGTGCTTGACCTTGACCGCCGAGAGGTAGCACAGCACGCCGGCGACGATGCCGATGATGAAGGCGCCGGTCGGGTTGACGAAACCCGAAGCCGGCGTCACCGCGACCAGGCCGGCAACGGCGCCCGAGATGATGCCGAGCACGCTCGGCTTCTTGGCGACGATCCATTCCGCGAACATCCAGGCAAGCGCCGCGGCCGCGGTCGCAACCTGCGTGTTCATCATCGCCGCGCCGGCAAGGCCGTCGGCCGCCAGTTCCGATCCGGCATTGAAGCCGAACCAGCCGACCCACAGCAGCGAGGCACCGATCACCGAATAGACGAGGTTGTGCGGCGCCATGTTGGCGGTGCCGTAGCCTTCGCGCTTGCCGAGAACGAGCGCGCAGACCAGGCCGGCGACACCGGCATTGATGTGAACGACGGTGCCGCCGGCGAAATCGAGAACGCCGGCGCTGCCGAGGAAGCCGCCGCCCCAGACCCAATGCGCGATCGGGGCATAGACGAACAGCAGCCACAGTCCCATGAAGATCAGCAGTGCCGAGAATTTCATGCGTTCGGCGAAGGCACCGGCAATCAGCGCCGGCGTGATGATGGCGAAGGTCAGCTGGAACATCGAGAAGACGAATTCAGGAATGTTCGCCACCCCCGGTAGCCACAGCGTGGAAACGGTGATGCCGTGGTGGAAGAACTTCGAGAAGCCGCCGACATAAGCCTGCGTGCCGCCGCCGTCCGAGAAGGCCAGCGAATAGCCGAACATGAACCACAGCACCGTCACCAGACAGGTGATGGCAAAGCTCTGCATGATCGTGGCGAGCACGTTCTTCTGGCGCACCATGCCGCCGTAGAACAGCGCCAGGCCCGGGATCGTCATCATCAGCACAAGCGCCGTCGAGGTCAGCATCCAAGCGGTGTTGCCGGTATCGAGCGCAGGCGCGGGCGCAGCCGGTGCGGCCGGAGCCGCTTCCTGCGCCAATGCGGCGACCGAACCCAGTGCTGCGAGAGCGAGCGAGCCCAGCAGGGCTGCGCGTCCCGTCGTCTTCAAGGTGGAAGGAATATTCATTGAACTCTCCATTGGAATACGTGTTCGCAGCTCAGAGCGCATCGGTGTCTGTTTCGCCGGTGCGGATGCGCACCGCCTGGTCGATGCCGAAAACGAAGATCTTGCCGTCGCCGATCTGGCCGGTCTTGGCCGCCGCCGTGATGGCTTCGACGGCCTTGTCGACCATGTCGACACTGACCGCGACTTCGATCTTGATCTTCGGCAGGAAGCTGACCGCGTATTCCGCCCCGCGATAGATTTCCGTGTGTCCCTTCTGACGCCCGTAGCCTTTGACTTCGGTGACGGTCAGGCCCTGGATGCCGACTGCGGTGAGCGCTTCGCGCACCTCATCGAGCTTGAACGGCTTGATGATTGCCATCACGATTTTCATAAGGTTTCACCCTTTGCTGTTGCGGTCCCCCGCGTTTGCACGACTTCGCCGATCCAAATGAGAGCCGGAGAGTGCCTGCTAGGATTCAAGCTCCGTGCCAATTGCCGAAGCAGGGTGTTAACCTATTGTAAACAAAGAGATTGGGAGAGCCTGCAAAGCCCGCTGTTCACAGTAGCGGCAGTACGTCTGATTAAAAAATAGGCAATTTTTAAAAAATGCCTACTGTGCAGGCGGTCTCTTTAGCCGGATAAGCCCTTCCTGGGCAACCGAAGCGATCAAAGTGCCGTCGCGGGCAAACAGCGACCCGCGAGTGAAGCCCCGTGACCCCTGTGTCGAAGGGCTGTCTTGCGTGTAAAGGATCCAGTCATCGAGCGGGTGGCTGCGATGGAACCACATGGCATGGTCGAGGCTTGCGGCCTGGATGTCGCGATCGAAAATGGCGCGGCCATGCGCAAAGGTCGAGGTGTCGAGCAACGTCATGTCGGACAGGTAAGCGAGCACGGCTGCCTGCGTGGCGCGATCGGCCGGTACCGGGCCGGTCGTGCGGATCCAGATGTTCTGCTTCGGTTCCAGTTTTTCGCGGCTGGTGTAATGCTTCAGCATCACCGGCTTCATCTCGATCGGCCGGTCGCGCTCCCAATAGCGCTTGATGCCGTCGGGGACTGCCTCGCCGAACTTGCCCAGCAATTCGCGCTGCGACAGCAGGCTGTCGGGCGCCGGCACGTCCCGTGGCATCGGCACCTGGTGCTCGAGACCGACCTCGTCCTGCTGGAACGAGGCTTCCAGCGAAAAGATCGCCTGGCCGTGCTGGATCGCGACGACGCGGCGCGTGGTGAAGGAGCCGCCGTCGCGGATGCGGTCGACCTGGTAGATGATCGGCACCTTGGTGTCGCCGGGCCGCATGAAATAGCCGTGCAGCGAATGCACATGGCGCTCGGGTTCCACCGTCCGCTGGGCAGCGACCAGCGCCTGGGCGATGGTCTGCCCGCCGAAGATGCGCTGCCAGTCGAGTTTGGGGCTGCGACCACGGTACAGGTTGTGTTCCAGCTGCTCGAGGTCAAGAATGTCGAGAAGCTCGTCCATGGCCGCCGTCATGTTTCGCGCCCTCGCCGCAGCAGAAAATGTTATGGCGGTTTCCAACACGAACGGCGGGCAGTCAAGGCCGGAATGGCTGACGACGGCCCGGGATGGGCTCCCGGGACAACGAGGCCGCGAAAGGATTTGTCATGGTGGACCGCAGGGCAGATGCAAAAACCCCAGCCTCGCTCGACATTTTGATCGCCGGCGCCGGCTATGTCGGCCTCACCGCTGCCGTGTCGCTGAAACAGGCACGCCCCAGCCTCGCCGTCGCCGTCGTCGACGCCGCGCCCGCCGACGTCTGGCAGAAGGACGGCCGCGCCTCGGCCATCGCCGCTGCGGCCTCGCGCATGCTCGACCAGCTCGGCGTGTGGAACGAGATCGCTCCACAAGCGCAGGCGATCACCGAGATGATCATCACCGATTCGCGCGCCTCCGATCCGGTGCGCCCGGTGTTTCTCACCTTTGACGGCGAGGTCGCGCCCGGCGAGCCTTTTGCGCACATGGTCGCCAACAAGGATTTGAACGGCGCCTTGCGCCAGCGCGCCGAAAAACTCGGCATCGACATCATCGAAGGCGTCGCCGTCAGCGCCTTCGACAGCAACGGCGCCGGCATCACCGTGCACCTTGCCGATGGCGCGACGCTAAAGGCCCGGTTGCTGGTTGCTGCCGACGGCGTCAACTCGAAGCTGCGCGACATGGCCGGCATCAAGACTGTGAAATGGCAGTACGGCCAGTCCGGCATCGTCTGCACCGTCGCACATGAACGCCCGCACAATGGCCGCGCCGAAGAGCATTTTCTCCCAGCCGGCCCCTTCGCCACGCTGCCGCTCAAGCCGGACAAGGACGGCACCAACCGCTCGTCGATCGTCTGGGTCGAGCGGTCGGAAGATGCCGAAAAGCTGGTCGACGGCGACGACCTCGTCTTCGAGCACGAGCTCGAGCAGCGGTTTGGCCTGAAGCTCGGCGAGATCCATGTCGCCGACAAGCCGCGCGCCTGGCCACTCGGCCTGACCATCGCCCGCGCCTTCGTCGCGCCACGCATTGCGCTTGCCGGCGACGCCGCCCACGGCATCCACCCGATCGCCGGCCAGGGCCTCAATCTTGGCTTTAAGGATGTGGCGGCTCTTGCCGAAGTGCTGGTCGAGGCCGACCGGCTCGGCCAGGATATCGGCGCGCTCAACGTGCTCGAACGCTACCAGCAGTGGCGGCGTTTCGACACGCTGCAAATGGGCGTCACCACCGATGTCCTGAACCGGCTGTTTTCGAACGATATCGGCCCGCTACGCACTGTCCGCGACATCGGTCTGGGTCTCGTCGAACGCATGCCGCTGCTGAAGGATTTTTTCATCCGCCAGGCGTCCGGTCTGTCCGGCGACACGCCGAAACTGCTCAAGGGCGAGGCAATCTAACGCCCGAACAGCTTGCGCCGATCGCTCAGGACCCCGGCACCTTGTAGATCGCCCTGACCTCGATCGTGCCGATTTCGGCCAGCGGAATCCCGCCGGCAATCTCCAACGCCTCGTCGAGATCCTCGGCCTCGATCATGACGAAGCCGAGCAACTGTTCCTTGGTCTCGGCGAAGGGGCCGTCCGTGATCAGCCTCTTGCCCTTGCGCCGCCGGACGGTTTTCGAGGTCTTCACCGATTGCAGCGCCTGCGCGATGATCAGCCGGCCGCTTTGCTCCACCGACCTGTCATAGGCCAGCGAATCCGCGTCGAGCTTGGCCAACCGCTCGGGGGTCATTGCGTAAAGGTCTTTTTCTTCGCCGTAGACCAGGCAAACATATTTCATGTCTATCTCCCCTGCTGCGATGAACCATAGGACGAGGCAATCGAGATGTCAGGCGGGCCTTTGTCCGCTGCACTGTCGAGAACGGACAGCGCAACCCCAATGATGACGACCGCCGCAAGCAGTCGGCCGAAACCGGAAGGCGGCAGATGCGACCAGTAGGCTTCTTGTTCGTCGGCCTTACAGCCGGTGCTTGTCCAGTGCGCGGAAAACAGATTGTTCATGTGATCCTCCATCCGGCCACCAATTCCATGGCCGCCCGCAGGACGGCCGAGCCAGATGGAAGTCGACATTTTTGCACGCACAATTTTTTCTCAAAAAAATTCGGGCGCGCCGTCGCCAACATTGCATGACCGCCAAAGAGCGCGGTGGTCTTCCAGTGCGCCCGCGCTATAGTCGAGAAGAACGCTGGCGCTGGCCGGCGCATCGCGACAATCAAGGAGGAATTCATGGACCGCACCGCAAACGCCGTCTGGAAAGGCAATCTGAAGGAGGGCAATGGCACGCTCGACACCCAGAGCGGGGTCCTGAAGGGCACGCCTTATTCGTTCAAGACGCGCTTCGAAGACGAGAGCGGCAAATCCGGCACCAACCCGGAAGAGCTGATCGCAGCGGCGCATGCCGGCTGCTATGCCATGCAGCTTTCGCATTTCCTGGCCGAGAACGGCACGCCCGCCGCCCAACTCGACGCCAAGGCCGTGGTGACACTGATTCCAGGCACCGGCATCACCGGCAGCGCCATCACGCTGGTTGGCAAGGTGCCGGGCATCGATGCGGCGAAATTTAGGGAATTGGCCGAAAAGGCCAAGGCCGAGTGCCCGGTTTCGAAGGCGCTCGGCGCCATAAAAGTGTCGCTCGACGCCCGGCTCGGCTGAGAACCCGTTCAATGCCATGCGACGCCGGCTTTGGTGCCCGCGTTTCTGTCTGGTGGCATTCCGCGCGACCCGGCGGCGCACTTATCGAACCTGTCGCTAGCGTCCTTCGCCGGCCAGCGCATCGATGCGCGCGCGCAATCGTTCGACCTCTTCCTCGAGGGCCTGCACGCGCGCTTCGAGATCCGTAGCCGGCGAAGGCGATTGCAAGGGCGCTGCAGCCAATGGCATCTGCACCGGCCCGCACAGGAGATGAGCGTAGCGGTCCTCGCGCTGGCCGGGACCGCGATCGATCTGCTGCACGAGCGGCGGCTTGCGGCCGATCAACAGGTCGAGATTGCCGCGAAGCTCGTCGACGGACGGAAACCGCGCCATGCGCTCGCTCCGCGCCAGCAATTCATAGGCCGTCTGCGGACCGCGCAGCAACAACAGGCCAAGCAGCACGATCTGCGCCGAGGTCAGGGAAAAGCGCTGTGCGACGACATGCTCGTAGCGCTCGACGCGCGAGGCAAAGACCTGCCTGACAAGGCCCTTCTGCTCCAGCTGGCCAAGCGCGCGCCGGACTTCGGCAAGCTCCACCGACATCACCGGCTCGCGCGCCGTCTTCTGGTTCGCGGCGGCATGCGCGCCATTGAGCGTCAGCGGATAGACATCGGGCGTCAGTTCCTTCTTTTCGATCAGGCAACCGAGCACGCGGGCTTCGACGGGAGAGAGGATGGGAAGATCAGAGTCAGTCATTGGGATCGGCTATCGGTTCTTGGTACTGTAATTTTCGACAGAGCCTGGCGGCCGCTGACATCCATAGTTCCATTTTGCAGGCTACCGCAAACCTTGGAGGTTGGCCGAAGCCATCGCCCCTTCGTCATCCCAGGCGGAGCAAGGAGCGAAGCGACGCAGCGCAGACCCTGGGATGACTAAATCCAACGGCTTGCCGAAGATTACTTAGCCGGCGAGACGATCGCAGCGGTAATTGTAACGCAGACGCCACGCCTGCAGCTAAACCCTTCTCTCCACCATCATCTTCTTGATCTCGGCGATCGCCTTGGCCGGGTTGAGACCCTTCGGGCAGGCCTGGGCGCAGTTCATGATGGTGTGGCAGCGATAGAGCCTGAACGGGTCTTCGAGGTTGTCGAGCCGCTCGCCCGTGGCCTCGTCTCGGGAATCGATCAGCCAGCGATAGGCCTGCAGCAGCGTCGCCGGGCCGAGATAGCGGTCGCCGTTCCACCAGTAGCTCGGGCACGAGGTCGAACAGCAGGCGCACAAGATGCACTCGTAGAGCCCGTCGAGCTTTTCGCGATCCTCATGGCTCTGCAGCCATTCCTTGGCCGGCTCTGGCGACACCGTCTTCAGCCACGGCTCGATCGAGGCGTGCTGGGCGTAGAAATTGGTGAGGTCGGGCACTAGGTCCTTGACCACCGGCATGTGCGGCAGCGGATAGACCTTGATCGCGCCAGAAATGTCATCGCAGCCCTTGGTGCAGGCGAGCGTGTTCGAGCCGTCGATGTTCATGGCGCAGGAACCGCAAATGCCCTCGCGGCAGGAGCGGCGCAGCGTCAGCGTCGGGTCGATCTTGTTCTTAATGTAGAGCAGCGCGTCGAGCACCATCGGCCCGCAATCGTCCATGTCGACGAAATAGGTGTCCATGCGCGGGTTCTCGTCGTCATCTGGCGACCAGCGGTAGATCCTGTACTCGCGCAGATTGGTCGCGCCTTCCGGCTTCGGCCAGGTTTTTCCAACCTTGATCTGCGAGTTCCTGGGCAGCGTGAGTTCGACCATTTACCTGAGGTCCTTTCGGATGACGAGCTTCAGCCCGGACCAAATCGCATTTACGGCAGCGACCTTCACATCGACAAGGTCGAGCTTCAGCGCTTCCGCGCGGATGACGTCCTCGGTGACGTCGGTCGGCACCTTCGATGCCTTCTTCGGCCAGGACACCCAGACCATGCCGTGGCGCTCGATTGCCGCCTTGACATCGGCAAGGTGGTCCTCGATCTCGGCGCGCTGCCTGGTGAAGGCGTGGACGGCATCGTATTTCCGGGCAGAGCCGGAAATCTTCGACCAGGCCGGCAGCCGGTCGACATGGGCAAAGTCGACGGCGGCGGCCAGATCGCCGAGTTCCGCCGGCAGGGCGATGAAGGCGGCGGTCATGCCGTCCTTCAGGCCGAGCTTGGCCGGAAGAGGCGTGCCGGAATATCCCGCAGCCGCCAGCGCCATGGTCAGTACACCCTGGCCTTCGGCGCGATCTTGGCCGGGTTGATGCCGCCGTCCTTCTCCTTGAGCAGCGTTTCGGTGTGCACCGGCCGGTAGCTGAGCGTCACCTTGCCGGCTTCGCTCAGCTGGGCCAGCGTATGCTTGCGCCAGACCTTGTCGTCGCGGTCCGGAAAATCTTCCCGCGCATGCGCGCCGCGGCTCTCCTTGCGCGCCTCGGCGCCGTAGACGGTGGTGATGGCGTTGGCCATCAGGTTTTCCAGCTCCAGGGTCTCGACCAGGTCGGAGTTCCAGATCATCGAGCGGTCGAACACTTTTATGTCCTTGAGCTCGCCCCATATCTGCGAAATCCGCTTGCAGCCGTTTTCCAGCGATTCCTGGGTGCGGAACACCGCAGCGTCTTCCTGCATCGCCTTCTGCATCTTTTCGCGCAAGCTGGCGGTCGGCGTCGAGCCGTTGGCGTGGCGCAGCCTGTCGAAGCGATCCATGATCTTCTCGACCGAGGCTTCGTTGGGCGAAGGGATCGCCGCGTTGCGGTCGATCACCTGGCCGGCCCTGATCGCCGCCGCCCGGCCGAACACCACCAGATCGATCAGCGAGTTCGAGCCCAACCGGTTGGCGCCGTGCACCGAAGCGCAGCCGGCCTCGCCGACCGCCATCAGTCCGGGCGATACCTGGTCGGGACTCTTGGGCGTAGGATTGAGCACCTCGCCCCAGTAATTGGTCGGCACGCCGCCCATATTGTAGTGGACCGTCGGCAGCACCGGGATCGGCTCCTTGGTCAGGTCGACGCCGGCAAAGATCTTCGCCGATTCCGAAATGCCGGGCAGCCGCTCGTGCAGCACGGCCGGGTCGAGATGGTCGAGATGCAGGAAGATGTGGTCCTTCTTCGGGCCGACGCCGCGACCCTCGCGGATCTCCAGCGTCATGCAGCGCGACACCACGTCGCGCGAGGCAAGGTCCTTGGCCGACGGTGCGTAGCGCTCCATGAAGCGCTCGCCCTCGGAATTGACGAGATAGCCGCCCTCGCCGCGCGCGCCTTCGGTGATCAAGCAACCGGCGCCGTAGATGCCGGTCGGGTGGAACTGCACGAACTCCATGTCCTGAAGCGGAAGGCCGGCACGTGCGGCCATGCCGCCGCCGTCGCCGGTGCAGGTGTGCGCCGAGGTCGCCGAGAAATAGGCGCGGCCATAACCGCCGGTCGCCAGCACCACTATCTTTGCCGAAAAACGGTGGATGGTGCCGTCGTCCAGGTTCCAGGCAACGACGCCGGTGCAGGTGCCGTCCGGCTCCATGATCAGGTCGAGCGCAAAATACTCGATGAAGAACTGCGCGTTGTTCTTCAGCGACTGGCCGTAGAGCGTGTGCAGCATGGCATGGCCGGTGCGGTCGGCGGCCGCACAGGTGCGCTGCACCGGCGGTCCCTCGCCGAAATTCATCATCATGCCGCCGAACGGCCGCTGATAGATCTTGCCTTCCTCGGTGCGTGAGAACGGCACGCCATAATGCTCGAGTTCGTAGACGGCGGCGGGCGCCTGCTGGACCATGTATTCCTGCGCGTCGATGTCACCAAGCCAGTCCGAACCTTTGACGGTGTCGAAGAGATGCCACTGCCAGTTGTCGGGGCCCATATTGGCGAGCGAGGCGGCGATGCCGCCTTGTGCCGCCACGGTGTGCGACCGCGTCGGGAAGACCTTGGTGATGCAGGCGGTGCGCAGACCCTGCTCGGCCATGCCGAGCGTGGCGCGCAGCCCGGCGCCGCCGGCGCCGACCACCACGACGTCGAATTTATGGTCGACATAGGTGTAGGCGGGAGCCGTGTCGGCTCTTTTCGCGTCCTTGGCCAAAACGTCAGCCTCCGAGTGCCAGTTTGAGCAGGGCGAAGATCGAGGCGACGCCGACCACTATGGGAAAGAAGGTGTTGAGGACGAGCAGCGCCAGCTTCATGCCCTCGCCATGCACATAGTCCTCGATGATCGCCTGCATGCCGAGCCGCATATGATAGAGCCCGGACAGCAGCACGAGGGCCAGGATCAGCGCCACGACCGGATTGGCGAGCGCGGCGCGCACCTCCGCAAAGCCGGCGCCGTTGAGCGCGATCAGGAAGCCGACGAAGAACAGTATCAGCGGGATGTTGGCGATCGCTGTCAGTCGCTGGCGCCAGAAATGCTCCGTGCCCTCGCGGGCGGAGCCAAGGCCGCGAACCTTCGCCAGCGGCGTGCGCATGTCGGTGTTGTTAGCCTTCACGATCAGCTCCCCCGCGCCATGTAGCCGGCGATCCAGATCAGCAGCGTCAACACGATCGAGCCCGCGAGCGTCGCCCAGGCAATCCTGGAGGCCGTATCCTTTTCGAGACCCACCCCGGTGTCCCAGATTAGATGGCGGACGCCGCCCAGCATGTGGTGCATCAGCGCCCAGGTATAGCCGAACAGCACCAGCCGCCCCGGCCACGAGCCGAATGCCCAGTTGACCCAATCGAAGGTGGCCTCGGACCTCGCCGCCGCCATCAGCCACAGGGCGACCAGCAGCGTGCCGAAATAGAGCGCTCCGCCGGTGATGCGATGGATGATCGACATCGTCATGGTGATCGGCGGCCGGTACACGGTCAGATGCGGCGAAAGCGGTCTAGCGCGGGTGGCTGGTGATTTGCTCATGGCTCCCCCAGTTCGGCGTCTCTGGAGCCTCAGATGGAAATGCGGCATTGCCGCTTCCGGTTGCGACTTCGGACAGCCGGTTTCTAATGCGCTTTTTGCACCGCGTCAAAGCCGGAAAATCGTTTTGAAAACGTAATTTAGTCTGACGAAGGTAGGGGCCTTAGCTTCAATCGATTAGCTCCCGGCACAATGTCGCTGCAGTGCGGAATATGGCTTCCGCCCGGGCGTGAATCAGCGGGTGCAGGTCACCGGCGACGCGCCGCCCTTCATCACCAGCGCGTCGCGGCCGTCAATCACGATTGCGTCATGCGACTCGCCGAAGCGGCTGCTCTGGTTGGCGGGCGAGGCCGGCAGCTCCTCGCTGACGCCGTCGGCGCCGATCACACGCACCGACGTGCCGAGGTTTTCGACGGTCATCGTGCCGCCATCGGCACAGCTGTAGGTTGCAGTGCGCGGCTGCGGTGTGCTCACATCAGTGGCTGTAAAAGTGGCAGCGGCCGCAGGTTCTGGAGCATGGGAAATGGTCGCAGGCGTATTTCCCGCCTTCGGCGCGCTCGGCACGCAGGCGGCGGCAGCAGCGAGCAGCGGCAAAAGCGCAAGCGTCATCCGAAAAGCCCGGCGTAATGCCATATATGCTGTCCCCCGCGTGGCAAACTAGCCGCAATGCCTCGCCTAGATCAAGCTCACCCAAAACCACGGGGCCTCCGAGCTTTCGGATATTAACCATGTTCGCGAAGACCTTGCCGCCTGGCGCGTCAGCCTCTTAACAAAGGTTAAGAAAAGGTTAATTTTCGATTTGAACAGGCTCTAAAATACGGAGGATGCTATGTCGAATTCGGGCAGATTGCGCCTTGCGGCGCTCACGCTGACGGCGTTGGCCGTCGGCTCTACGGCACCCGCGCTTGCCGGGTTGCGCCATCACGACCGCGTCTATGCCGATTCCTTTGGCAACCTCGTCATCGACAGCGCCGCCGGCTATAAGCGCATCATCGTCGGCGAGGGCGGACTGGCCAAGAAGTTGTCCGATTACACCAGCGCCGGCCAGCCCGACGTTATCTATGAAAACGAATCGGACGACATCGTCGGACCTGGCTGCTATCAGCCGCCGGTCTTCGTGAAGGGCCGCAGCTATATGTACGGCCTCTCCGACGGCGAGATGCCCAATCTCAGCCCTTGCCGCTAAAGCATTTTGAGCCCAGGCGAATCGGAAAGCCGCTCCGCCTGCCGTGCACCGACCGGCCCGGTCGAGACGCGCACGCAATCGCGGCCGCTGCCTTTCGCCTGGTAGAGCGCTTCGTCGGCACGCCGCATGAGATCGGAAAACGCTTCGCCCGGATGGAGTTCGGCAACGCCGAAGCTGGCACTGCAGCGACGCTCGGACGGCAGGCAGTCGATCGGCAGGGTGCCGAAGGCGCTGCGTGTGCCTTCGGCGAACAGCCGCGCCGCGGCCAGGTTGGTTCCAGGCAGCATGATGGCGAATTCCTCGCCACCGATGCGCCCCGCGACATGATGGTCGGCCGCAGCCTCGCGCAGGAAACCGGCGAAGGTCTCGATGACCCGGTCGCCGGCGGCATGGCCGTAGCTGTCGTTGATGCTCTTGAAATGGTCGAGATCGGCAATGACCAGCGCGACCGGCACACTCCGCCGCACGGCGTCGCGCAGCGCGATCTCGGCATGGCGCTCGAAGCCGCCACGATTGAGCAGCCGTGACAGCATGTCCGCCTCCGACTTCGACGTTGCCTCGGCGAGCACATCGCGAACCAAGATGGCCAGCGTCAGCAGCGCCAACGCCAGGCCGAAGACGGTGCCGAGCGACTGCGACACCAGCGCGTAGCTGGTCTGCAAATAGGACTGCGGGTTGGCGCCCCAGCCGCCAAGCGCATGGGCGATGAACGGCTTGCTGGCGAACTGCACGGCGCTGGCTGCCAGAACGGCCATCAGGATGTGGTCGAGCCGCTCGCGCCTTTGCCTGGACGACCAGACGATACCGAGGGCTGCGAACTGCATGGCGGCATAGGGAAGCTGGTAGGCCATCATCCGGGCAAGCGACTGGCGCGGCAGGTCCTGCACGAAATAGACCGCGACCGCGGCGAAGACCAGAAAGAACAGCATCGGCAGCCAGGGCGCCACAACCCCGTATTTATGGGCGAGCCCGCCATTGAAGGCGATGGTGGCGCCGAGGAAGACTACAAAGGCCGCGACAACCACAGGCCGTGCATTGTCGAAGGCCGGGATGCTGAATTCGATGGCGAAATAGGCCATGCCCAACACATAGCCGAACGCCAGCCAACGCGCCGACACGCGCCCCACGTCGTAGACCGCGACGGTCACGAAGGCCGCCGCCAGCAGCCCGGCGACGAACAGATTGATCACGAGAATAAAGTCTGCGCTGCCCATCGTGTTTTCGCACTCCCCGCGACAGCAAATCACCGACGGGCGAAAAAGACGTTAATGTGTGGCCGTGTGGGGTTCTCGGATGGTCAACCGACGCTGGCGGAAACGAAGACCATTTCCGGCCGTTCGTAGGACAGGCGCACGCTGTCGCGGCCATTCTTCTTGGCCTTGTAGAGCGCCTCGTCGGCGCGCCGCATCAGCGGCTCCAGCCCCTCGTCGCCAGTGCGCGCGGCGACGCCGAAGCTCGCGGTCACCTTCATGCCCGGCGGAAGCCCGTCCACGCTGCCCGCCGAATAGAGCGTGCGGATGGCTTCGGCAAACAGCCGTGCCGCGGCAAGGTCGCTCAACGGCAAAAGCACGGCAAATTCCTCGCCGCCGATGCGCCCCGCAATTCCGCGCGCGCCGGCGGCGGCGGCAAGCTTGGCGGCGAAGTCGGCGATCACCCGGTCGCCCGCCGCATGCCCGTGCACATCGTTGAGTGCCTTGAAATGGTCGAGGTCGGCCAACACCAGCGCAACCGGCAACCTGGCCGTGGCACAGTGTTGCAAAAGCAGGCCAGCACGCGCCTCGAAGCCGCGACGGTTGAGAAGCCCAGACAGCGGATCGGTATGGGTCTCGGTCTTCAGCGCCTTCATCACATCGAGCGCGGCAGCCGAAAACAGGCAAAGCGCAATGAGCAGCGACAGCAGCGCATGCGACAACAGCGCCGTCGTCCAGTAGGACGAGGTATAGAACCCGTCATAGCTGTTGAAAGGTCCATGCGCGATGACGACGAGCAGGGTGCGCCCGATGAAGTTCAGCCCGGAAAGCAGCGCCAGCACGAACAGGATCTTTTCCGTCGGACCATTGTTGCGCACCGTGCGCAGTTCGGCGGCAACAAGCAGGCTGAGGCCGCCGAAGCCGAAATTCATGGCAAGGATGCGCCAGGTGAGATCCGGCTGGGCGAACAGGAACCAGCAGAACGCGGCCAGCCCGCCACCCGCCAGGAGGCCGATCGCAATATAAGGCACGCGCCGCCCATAGCGCGCCACGATCGCGCTGGCGAGGCAGCATGCGGCAAAGGTGAAGCATATATTGGAGACGAGCTTGGTCGGCACCATGCCGACCGGCAAGGTGAAATACTGTAGCAGGAAGCCGGCCGCGGAGACCGAATAGCTTGTCGCCAGCACGGCTAGGTAGGGGCGGTGGCGCTGGTAGAACCACAGCACGGCGAACGCCGCGCCGAGCGCCAGCGCGATCGTCGGATTGAGCAGCGCTATGAGCAGGCCGGTGTCCAAAAGACTGTGACTTTCCCTCGCTTACGTGAGGGAAGACCTTAGGCCGGAAGCCCAAACAAGCGGTTAAGCGAACCCCTTATACGAAAGATCCTCTAACAAAACGTCTGCATGGAACCTGAACCTGCGGCCGACGTTTTCCGGCAGCAATCAAGGTGAGACACTTTCATGGCCGATACGATCACGCTGACCGATCACGAGGCAATTCGCTCATGGGCCGCGGCGCGCGCCGGATTTCCAGCGATCGTCGACGTGTCGCCCGAGGCTGGGACGCAAGCCATGCTGAGGCTGGTCTTCGGCCAGCACGCTTATCAGGACGTGGATGAGGGCGAACGCCCGGTCAACGCGGGCGGCTACGAACTGGTCGAATGGGACGAGTGGTTCAAGCTCTTCGACGAACGTCAGCTGGCGCTGATAGTCGCGAAGGATCAACCTGGCCGTCGCGAGCAACACCACGAGTTCGTCAGGCGTGCCGGCTGAACCCCCCGAACCGCATCGCGGTTCGGGGCCCGGCAGCTCTATTTCCACTCGCGGATATCGACGAAGTGACCGGCGATCGCCGCGGCCGCGGCCATGGCCGGCGACACCAGATGGGTGCGGCCCTTGAAGCCCTGGCGGCCCTCGAAATTGCGGTTCGAGGTCGAGGCGCAGCGTTCATGCGGCTTCAGCCGGTCGTCGTTCATAGCAAGGCACATCGAGCAGCCCGGCTCGCGCCAGTCGAAACCGGCGGCGACAAAGATCTTGTCGAGGCCTTCGGCTTCCGCCTGCTCCTTGACCAGCCCGGAGCCCGGCACGATCATGGCATTGACGCGCGGATTGACCTTCTTGCCTTCGACGACCTTGGCCGCGGCACGCAGATCCTCGATGCGGCCATTGGTGCAAGAGCCGATGAACACGCGGTCGAGCTCGATATCGGTGATCCTGGTGCCCGGCGTCAGCCCCATATAGTCGAGCGCCCGCAGCTTCGAGGAGCGCTTGTTCTCGTCGGCGATATCCTCCGGGTTCGGCACGATGCCGAGGACCGAGACGACATCCTCGGGCGAAGAGCCCCAGGAGACGATCGGCGGCAATTTCGCAGCGTCGAGCACGATCACCTTGTCGAAGTGCGCGCCTTCGTCGGACTGCAGCGTCTCCCAGTAGGCGAGCGCGGCATCCCACGCCTCTCCCTTAGGCGCGCGCGGCTTGCCCTTAACATAGGCGAAGGTCGTCTCGTCCGGCGCGATCAGGCCGGCTCGCGCGCCGGCTTCGATCGACATGTTGCAGATGGTCATGCGGCCTTCCATGGAAAGCGCGCGGATCGCCTCGCCGGCATATTCGATGACATAGCCGGTCCCGCCGGCGGTGCCGATTTCGCCGATGATGGCGAGGATGATGTCCTTGGCGGTGACGCCTTGCGGTAGCGCGCCGTCGACGCGCACCAGCATGTTCTTGGCCTTGCGCTGGATCAGCGTCTGCGTGGCCAGCACATGCTCGACTTCCGAAGTGCCGATGCCATGCGCCAGCGCGCCGAAAGCGCCGTGCGTCGAGGTATGGCTGTCGCCGCAGACGATGGTCATGCCGGGCAGCGTAAAGCCCTGCTCCGGTCCGATGATGTGGACGATGCCCTGGCGGATGTCGTTCTCGGAATAGTATTCGATGCCGAAGTCCTTGGCGTTCCTGGCCAGCGCCTCGACCTGGATGCGGCTTTCCTCGTTCTTGATGCCAAACTTGCGCTCCGGCGAGGTCGACACATTGTGGTCGACCACGGCCAGCGTCTTTTCCGGATGCCGGACCTTGCGGCCAGTCATGCGCAGGCCTTCGAAAGCTTGCGGGCTGGTGACTTCGTGGACGAGGTGGCGGTCGATGTAGAGCAGGCAGGTGCCGTCGTCCTGGCGGTCGACCACGTGGTCGTCGAAGATCTTGTCGTAGAGGGTGCGCGGGGCGCTCATGTGCGTAAATCCGTCGATATGAAAATGGGAAGAGGTAAGACACCGGGGACTTCCTGCCCGGCGAAATCGGGTCGGTGAGGCAGCCTAGGTAAGTCGGCTGGTCAGCGCGCCGCAGACGCGCGCGGAGAACCGCGACGGCAGGCGTTTTCTGTCCTGCAGCACGAAACCCTTGTAGGCTGGATCGCCGAAAAGCTCTTCCATAGGCCTGCTCTTATCAATCTTTGCCGATTTCGGCAATCGGCGCTTGCGTGGGCCACTCCAGCGGCCTTCGGTCAAAGCACCTCGAACACAAAGGTTTTCACCAGCGCCTCGGGGTCGGCGATCGCATAGCAGCGGAACCACGGGCTTTCCTCAACCGGCCGCCATTTTTGCGCCCGCTCCAATTCGTCGAACACCGCCTGGAATCCGCCGCTCGCAAAGACCTGATCGCGAACCGTGAAAATGGCGTGGCCGCCGCTGCGGGTGATGCGCAGCAGTTCATGCAGGCCGGAAGCCGGCGCATGGCTGATGGTGAACACGCCGGTCGAGAAGAAGGCGCGGAAATGGCCGTCCGGCCACGGCAGCGGCCCGCCGAGCATAGCCTGCTTCAGCTCGTTATAGGCTTGGCGGCTGGCAGCGATGTCAAGCATGTCCTGCGACAGGTCGAGCCCGGCAATGTCATGATAGCCCAATGCCTTGAGCGACTGTCCCGACAGACCGGTGCCGCAGCCGGCGTCGAGCAGCGGTCCTTCGCCTGCCGGCACATGGCGCGCCACCCAGGCGGTGATCAGGAACGGCAGGAGATAGCCGAGCGACGCGGTTTCGCTGTCGTAGGTCGCAGCCCATGCGGCATAGGCCTCGGCAAGCGCTTCCGGCGTATCGGCCGTATAGACAGAATCGAGCGCCGCATTGGCTTTGTCGACGGTCATCGGTGGGCTCCTCCCGGCTAGTGCATGTCGCCCAAAAGTGCGCAGCGGCTTTGGGAACAACGACATACATAAAAACAAAGATCGTAGCGCCGTCTTCGCCTGCCGACTATTTCTGATGCTAACGGCGCAGCCGCTTCTCCAGCGCCCGCAAGGCCAACGACAGGCCGACGGTCAGGATGAGATAGATATAGGCGACGATCGAATAGGTCTCGAAGAAGCGGAATGAGCCGGCAGCGTAGATCTTGCCCATCTGGGTGATGTCGGCGACGCCCAGCACCGAGACCAGCGAGGAATCCTTGACCATGGCGACGAAATCATTGCCGAGCGGCGGCAGGATGGTGCGGATCGCCTGCGGAAAGACAATCAGCCGGAAGCGCTGCGTGCGCGTCAGCCCGAGTGCCTTCGCCGCCTCGATCTGGCCCTTCTCGACCGCCTGGATGCCGGCGCGAAAGACCTCCGAGATGAAGGCAGAGTAGCCGATGGTCAGCGCCATGATGGCGCGCCACAAAAGCGACACGTCGCGCACCAGAAGCTCGCCGAATAACCCGGCATTTTGCAGCGGCGCCGTCAGCACGTTCCACGCCGCGACGAAAGCCGGTGCACCGGCAAAGGCGATCCAGAACAGCAGCACCAGGATCGGCACGCCGCGGATGATCTCGACATAGAAGCGGGCGATCTGGCTGAGCCAGCGCGAGCCCGACAGTCCCATCAGCGCAATGCCGAGCCCGATCGCCGAGGCCAGCGCGAAGGCGACCACGGTGACGAAGACGGTGATGCCGATGCCCTTGGCGACGGTCACGAAAACCTGGGCATAGAGGTCGCTTGCAGCGATGAAGACAGCCGCCGCCACCGCGATCGCCGCAGCCGCGGCCAGCCACCACGGGAAGTCGGTTTTTGGACTGGAAGATGCCGGTGCGGACGGCATCAAGCGATACCGGCAAAGCTGATATCGCTGAGGCGACGCGCCACAAAGGAAATCACTGCCCCATCTTGTAGTCGAGGAACCACTTCTTGTTGAGCGCATCCAGCGTGCCGTCGGCCTTGAGCGACGCGATCGCGGCGTTGACCGGCTTCACCAGGTCGGAGCCCTTGGGGAAGATGAAGCCGAAATCCTCGGTGCCGAGCGGTCCGCCGATCAGCTTCAGCCCGCCATTGGAGGCGTCGACATAACCCTTGCCGGCGGTGCCGTCGGTCAGCACGACATCGACGTCGCCCGCCTTCAGCGCCTGCACCGTCGCGCCGAACGTCTCGAACAGTTTTATGCGCGGGTTCTGCTCATTGCCGTCGAGCACACTGTATACGGCGGTGTAGAAAGGCGTCGTGCCGGCCTGTGCGCCGATCAGCCCGTCCTTGAAGGTGCCGAACATCTTGGCGTCGGTGAAGCGGTTCTCGTCGCCGCGCACCAGCATGAACTGTTCCGAGCGCATATAAGGGTCCGAGAAATCGACCTTCTCCTTGCGGTCGTCCTTGATGGTGATGCCGGTCATACCGATGTTGTACTGGTTGTCGGAAACCGCCTGGATCATCGCATCCCAGGAGGTGTTCTGGTACTCGACCTGGAAATTCAGCCGCTTGGCGATTTCGTTCATCGCATCATATTCCCAGCCGATCTGCTTGCCGGTCTTGGCATCGATGAACTGCAGCGGCGGATAGGCGTTTTCCGTCACCACCACCACCTTCTTGCCACCGAGGTCGGGCAGCGTCTGCGCCCAGACGGTGACAGGCGCGAGAAGGCAGGCCAGCAGACCGGCCAGCAGCAGTTTCGATTTGGTCATGACACGCTCCCGAGTACTGAACCGCCTCGACACCGTCGAGGCTCGCAAGAAAATCCGGCGCCGACTTTAGCCGTCCGCAGGCGCCTTGCAAGCCGGTCCGATGCACCGCTTGGCGCGAAAGCGGATTTGGATGCTTCCAATCGGCAGATTCCGGGACGATCCCATGCCGCCATCAGGCCCGACTTCTTCAAAAACAACACGACTTCTTCAAAAACAAAAAGGCGGCCGAAGCCGCCTTTCCGAAACCTGTTTTGGAAAAATCTTATTCGGCGGCAGTCGTTTCCTCGGCCTTGGCGGCTTCATCGGCTGCCTTCTTGTCGGCGGCCTCCTGGGCGGCCTTCTCGGCAGCCAGCGCCTGGGCGGCAGCCACCTTCTCGGCCTCGATGCGCGCCTTCTCGGCGTTCAGCAAATCACGCTCTTCGTCGTTCAGCTTGCGGGCGCGCACGCCGGTGTTTTCCGAAATACGGGCCGACTTGCCGCGACGATCGCGCAGATAGTACAGCTTGGCGCGGCGTACCTTGCCGCGGCGCACGATCTCGACGCCCTCGACCATCGGCGAATAGACCGGGAACACGCGCTCCACGCCTTCGCCGTAGGAAATCTTGCGGACGGTGAAATTCTCCTGGAAGCCGGCGCCGGCGCGGGCGATGACGACGCCCTCATAGGCCTGGATGCGGGTGCGGGTGCCTTCGGTCACGCGGACCTGGACGCGCACGGTATCGCCAGGCTGGAACTCGGGAAGCTTGCGCTTGGCTTCGATCTTGGCGGCCTGTTCGGCCTCGAGCTGACGGAGGATGTCCATCTCAGTAGTCCACTTCTTGTTCTTCCGACAGTCAGAGCGTCCGACACTCGCCTTGCAGTTCCATTGACCGCTCGGCTATGCCCTTTGCTGGAAAACATCGGGCAGGGGCGACTACACCGTCATTGTTGACGGGTCCGGCAGACTTTTCTTCCGGTTCGGCGCGCACATACAGCTATTTCGGCGCTTTGTCACGCCTCGCCGTGTTCTTTTTTGTTCATCGGCCGCCGACGCAATCTTACCCCGCGGGGGTTGCGCCGGAGGCACAAGCTTTTTAAGCCGGTCAAGCAAGCACTCTCACCGGTGGCGACACCCTCCATGCCAGTCCTCGACGCGGTCCTGCTTTTCCTCGCGGGTTTCCTTTCAGGCGCCGTCAACGCTGTTGCCGGCGGCGGCACCTTCCTGACCTTCGGCGCCATGACGCTGGCCGGCCTGCCGCCGATCGTCGCCAACGCCACGTCGTCGGTAACGCAGTTTCCAGGCTACATCACCTCGACGCTCGCCTATTGGGCCGACATCAAGCGTTTCTGGCGCGGTGCACTGCTGCTCGGCCTCATCTCGGCGCTCGGTGCGCTGGCCGGCGCGCTCATCCTTTTGGCGCTCGACAACCCGTCGTTCCGCGCCCTGGTGCCGTGGTTGCTGCTGGCGGCAACCGCACTGTTCGCCGCCGGCCCCTGGCTGAAGCCGGCGCCAAAGCCGGGACATGAGGCTGCGGTGGGCTCGCTGGTCGGTTCGCTGGCGCAATTTGCGACCGCCGTCTATGGCGGTTTTTTCGGCGCCGGCATGGGCGTCATGATGCTGGCAACGCTCGGCCTCACCCAGAGCGGCGACTATCACCGCCTGAATGCGCTGAAAAACGTGCTGTCCGTCGTCATTGCGGCGATAGCCATCCTGGTCTTCGTCTCAGGTGGCGTCATCGCCTGGCCGCAGGCAATCATAATGATCCCGGGCGGCGCGCTGGGCGGCTATGCCGGTGTTTGGATCGCCAAGCGCGTGCCGCAGAATGCCGTGCGCGGCTTCGTCATTGCGGTCGGCCTGTTCCTGGCTTTTTACTATTTCGTCACGGAGTGAGGCCAGACCGTTATCCCGAACCTATCGAGATGGATCAGGCTCCAGCAGATCCGGTCGCCTTTCCCTGGTCAGCCTTTCCGCCTCGGCGCGCCGCCATGCGGCGATCTTCTTGTGATTGCCGGAGATCAGCACTTCGGGGATCTGCCGGCCTTCGAACTCCTGCGGCCGGGTATAGTGCGGATGTTCGAGCAGGCCGTTCTCAAAACTCTCTTCCTCGCCCGACACCGCATTGCCCATCACGCCGGGCAGCAGCCGCACCACGGCGTCGAGCAGCACCAGCGCTGCCGGTTCGCCGCCGGACAGGATGAAGTCGCCGATCGAAACCTCCTCCAGCCCGCGCGCTTCGATGACCCGCTGGTCGACGCCCTCGAAGCGGCCGCAGACAATCACCACGCCCGGTCCGGCGGCCAGTTCGCGCACACGGCGCTGCGTCAGCGGTTTGCCGCGCGGGCTCATCAGCAGGCGTGGCCTCGCATCGCCTGCCGGCGAAGCATGATCGATGGTGCTGGCCAGCACGTCGGCGCGCATCACCATGCCCGCGCCGCCGCCGGCCGGTGTGTCGTCGACAGTGCGGTGGCGGTCGGTAGCGAAATCACGGATCTGGATCGCCTCGAGCGACCAGGTGCCGGCCTCCAGCGCCCGGCCGGCCAGCGACAGGCCGAGCGCGCCCGGAAACATTTCCGGGTAGAGCGTCAGCACCGAGGCGAAAAAGCTCACCGGTTGCCCCCGGCATCCTTCGGTCCGCGCGGCCTGCCTTCCGGGTCGAATCCCTCGCGACCGGGAGCCTCGCTATCTTCATCGTCTATCAAGCCCGCAGCCGCTGGATCAATGCGAACAAAACCTTCGGCGATCGATACTTCAGGAACGGCGGCCTGCGTGAACGGGATCAGCACGCCTTTGCGCCCGGCGAGCGTCACGTCGAGAATGTCGCCGCCGCCGAAATTATGCACGGCAACGACCTTGCCGACGGCAGCGTTGGTATCGTCCCTGACTGCCAGCCCGATGAGGTCGGCATGGTAGAATTCGTCCTCCTCGCCATCGTCCGGCAGCATCGAACGGTCGACGAACAGCTCCGTGCCGGCGAGCGCCTCGGCGGCATTGCGGTCGTTGATCCCCTTGAAGCGGACGATGACGACGGTGTTGGCCGGCCTGATGTCGATGATCTGGAAGGCGCGGCCGTCCTTGGCATAGAGCGGCCCGTAATCGGCCAGCGCCATCGGGTCGCCGGTGAAGGTTTTCACGCGCAACTCGCCCTTGATGCCGTGCGCGGCACCGATCACAGCCATCTGGACGGGGTTCTGGGGCTTGCTCATGATGCGAAAGGTCCTTTCCCCTGCTCTAACTCTCCCCGATTGTCATTTCAATGACACCGCTCTTCACCGCTTCCTAACTTCGCCGTCGCAGGATGGAGTTCGGAAGCGGAAAGACTTGAGGCGCAATGCAGGAATTTCTCATCCCGGCGAAACCCGACCTGCAGGCGGCACGTGAGAGCTGGCTGAAGATGCTGGCGCGCGAACGCAGGCTGTCGCCTGAAACCGTGGAAGCCTATGAACGCGATACGCGCCAGTTCCTGCACTTCCTCACCGGCCATTGCGGCGGTTCGCCCGGCATTTCGGATATCGCCAATCTGCGCCCCGCCGACCTGCGCGGCTTCCTCACCGCCCGCCGCGCCGAGGGTGCCGGCGCCCGCACGCTCGGGCGCGGACTGGCCGGCATCCGCTCGTTGCTGCGTTTCCTGGAGCGGCGCGGCCTCGTCAACGCCGCCGGTGCGGCGGCGTTGCGCGCGCCGCGACAGCCGAAGTCGCTGCCCAAGCCGCTGACGGCCGTCGACGCAAAACAGGTCGTATCGGTGGAAGGTCAGTTGGCGGAAGAACCATGGATCGCAGCCCGCAACGCCGCCGTGCTGACCCTGCTCTATGGTTCGGGCCTGCGCATCTCCGAAGCGCTTGGCCTGTCCGGCGCCAATCTTACTTCGCCTGGTGAGACCATGCTGCGCGTCACCGGCAAGGGCGGCAAGACGCGGCTGGTGCCGGTGCTGCCGGTGGCGCTGCGGGCGGTTGCCGAATACCGCCGCCTCTGCCCCTTTCACCTCGACCCCAAGGTGCTTTTGTTTCGTGGTGCTCGCGGCGGTCCGCTGAACCCGGCCATCGTCCAGCGCGACATGGCGAAGCTGCGTTCGGCGCTCAACCTGCCCGACACCGCGACGCCGCATGCGTTGCGCCATTCCTTCGCCACGCATCTGCTTGGACGTGGCGGCGATCTGCGCACCATCCAGGAACTGCTGGGCCACGCCAGCCTGTCGACGACGCAGGTCTATACGGGCGTCGACACCGCAAGACTGCTCGAAATTTATGAGTCTGCGCATCCACGGGCGTGAGCGGCCGCATGATCCCGAAAAGTTGCAGACTTTTCGGATAAGATCATGTGCAGTGGTGCCATGTCGGGACAATTTCGTGGCACCGGTTAACTGTTTTGCCGCTTTTCATGTCTAGAACCGAACCATGAAACGTGTCATCGCCATCGCCGACCGCGCCGCTGTTGTGTCGCTCAAGCTGCTTGTGGCGCTCAACGTCCTGTTTTTGCTGTCTTTCCTGATCATCGCGCTGCTCGCCACCGGCAAGGCACATGCCGAAATCCCGGTCTGCACCGGCGCCGACATGTTGTCGGCCTTGCAGAAGGACGATCCTACCGCCTACCGCAAGATCGAGACCGAAGCGGCCGCGACACCGAATGGCAAGGGTCTGTTGTGGAAACTGGAAAAGCCGGGCCAGAAGCCGTCCTTCCTGTTCGGCACCATGCATATGACCGACCCGCGCGTCACCACGCTGCCGGTCGCCGCACAAAAGGCCTTTGATGCCGCCGACACCATCGTCATCGAGACCACGGAAGTGCTCGATCAGCAGAAGATGATGACGGCGATCCTCAAAGAGCCGGGCCTGATGATGTTCACCGACAACACGACGCTGTCGTCGCTGCTGTCGCCGGACGATGCGATGGCGGTGAACAAGGCGCTCGACGCACGCGGCATCCCGCCGGCGACCGTCGCCAAGATGAAGCCGTGGATGCTGTCGGCCATGGTGGCGCTGCCTGCTTGCGAGCTGGCCCGCAAGGCCGGCGGCGCGCCGGTGCTCGACATCAAGCTCGCCGAGGATGCCAAGGCCTCTGGCAAGGCGGTCGAGGGTCTGGAGACCGTCGCCGACCAGCTTCGCGCCATGGCCTCGCTGCCGCTTGCCTTTCACATGAAGGGGCTGGTGGACACGCTGAAACTCGGCGACAGGATGAACGACATCAACGAAACCATGATCGTGCTTTACCAGCGCGGCGATACCGGCATGTTCTGGCCGCTGTTTCGTTCGGTGCTTCCCGGCGACGAGGACGATCCGGCGGGTTACGCCGCGTTCGAGGAAACGATGATCACCAGCCGCAACAAGGTGATGGTCGACCATGCCAAACCGATACTCGCCAGGGGCAACGCCTTCATGGCGGTCGGCGCCCTGCACCTCCCCGGGTCCGAAGGACTGGTTGAGGACTTCCGCAAGGCCGGCTACATCGTCACCGCCATCGATTGAATTGCACGGGTGGGTTGTGTGCGAATCACCAGATCCTACTCGAATCACGGCGCGACTGCTGACTGGCATCGTCTCACCCTGAGAAGGTCGAAAAGGCTCATTTTGGCTCGATCACCGCCAATTTCGCGGGGGAAATGCATGCCGCAAAGCGATTCTTGGTCCAAATTGCCCTGTTTTCGGCGTTTTCCAACCCTAGCGTGAAACTCGTTCAACGATTGCGCGTTGATGGGTGTTGATTGAAACTTTTCATCCACGGAGGACACTTTTATGGCGAATCCAAACGACCCCTTCACCTCTCCGAACCCCCCTCCCAGGTCGGGCGGCGGCGGCAGTACCTGGCTGATTGCCCTGGTTGTCATTATCCTGGCCATTGTCGCCTACTATGTTTTCGGAAGACGCGGCGAAGAGCCATCAGCGCCTGCCCAACCGCCGGCCGCCAGCACGCCGGCGCCTGCTCCGGCTCCCGCGGAACCGATGAAACCAGCTGAACCGGCTCCTGCGCCGGCTCCCGCAACGCCTGCTCCGGCTCCCGCACAGCCTGCGCCCGCACCAGCCCCGGCGCCTGCTCAGCCTGCGCCAGCACCGGCTCAGTGATTACTGCGATTCAAACACGAGCGGCCCGCTGAAAAGCGGGCCGTTCTGTTTTTGAGCAGCCGGATAGTTCGGAAAATAGCGTGGGAAGTTAGATGTGGATCGGCTTGAAGAAGGTGGCCAGCGCCGCTTCCTTCACCGCTTCCGACATCGTCGGATGCGCATGGCAGGTGCGGGCAAGATCTTCCGACGATCCGCCGAACTCCATCAGCACCGCCGCCTCGTGGATCATCTCGCCGGCGCCAAAGCCGACGATGTGGACGCCAAGAACGCGGTCGCTGGCCTTGTCCGCGAGGATCTTCACGAAGCCGTCGGTGTGCAGCATGGCGCGCGCCCGGCCATTGGCGGTGAACGGGAACTTGCCGGCCCTGTAGTCAATGCCGGCCTTTTTCAATTCCTCTTCGGTCTTGCCGACCGAGGCGATTTCCGGGCTGGTGTAGACGACATTCGGGATCACCTCGTAGTTCACATGACCGGCCTGGCCGGCAATGGTCTCGGCCACTGCCACGCCCTCGTCCTCCGCCTTGTGGGCGAGCATCGGCCCGGCGATGACATCGCCGATGGCATAGATGCCGGGCACATTTGTCTTGAGGTGGCCGTCCGTCTTGACCCGGCCGCGCTCGTCGACCTCGACACCGGCTTCCTTCAGCCCGAGGCTGTCCGAATAGGCGCGGCGCCCCGTCGCGATCAGCACCGCATCCGCCTCGATCGTCTCGGCCGCGCCGCCCTTCAGCGGCTCGAAGGTCACCGTCGCCCGCTTCTTCGCCTTGGCGACCCCGGTCACCTTGGCACCGAGCCTGAATTCGAAACCTTGCTTCGACAGCATGCGCTGGAATTGCTTGGCGACCTCGCCGTCCATGCCGCCAAGGATGGTATCGAGGAATTCGACGACGGTCACCTTGGCGCCGAGCCGCGCCCATACCGAGCCGAGTTCCAGCCCGATGACGCCGCCGCCGACCACCACCAGATGGCCAGGCACCTTGTCCAGCGACAGCGCGCCGGTCGAAGAGATGATCACCTTCTCGTCGAAGTCGACCTTGACGCCGGATATGTCGGCCACGTCGGAGCCGGTGGCGATGACGATGTTGCTGGTCTCGATCTCCTCGACCTTGCCGTCCTCGCCGGTCACTGACACCTTACCGGCCGAAACCACCTGGCCGGTGCCGCGAAAGCTGTCGATTTTGTTCTTCTTGAACAGGAAGGCAACGCCGTTGACGTTCGACGCCACCGTGGCGTCCTTGTGCGCCATCATCTTCTTCAGGTTCAGCTTCGGCGCGCCGATCTCGATGCCGAGCGTGTCGAAGGAGTGGCCTGCCTCGGCAAACACCTCGGAGGCATGCAGCAGCGCCTTGGACGGAATGCAGCCGATGTTGAGGCATGTGCCGCCGAAGGTCGGGTTCTTCTCGACCACTGCCGTCTTCAGGCCGAGCTGCGCCGCCTTGATGGCGCAGACATAACCGCCCGGTCCAGACCCGATGATAACGACGTCATAAGCCATGATACTTCCTTTTCGTCTGGCGCTCAGCGGCCGCCGCCCACTTCCAAATTCGCGCCCGTCGTATAGGACGCCTCGTCCGACAGAAGCCAGAGAGCTGCGGCGGCAATTTCCTCAGCAGTGCCCGCGCGTTGCATGGGCACGACGCGGCGCATTCTCTCGATGCGGTCCGGCTGGCCGCCGGAGGCGTGGATTTCGGTGTCGATGATGCCTGGACTGATCGCGTTGACGCGAATGCCTTCGCCGGCGACTTCGCGGGCGAGGCCTATGGTGAAGGAATCAATCGCCCCCTTCGAAGCGGCGTAGTCGACATACTCACCCGGTCCGCCAAGTCTTGCAGCAATCGAAGAGATATTGACGATGGCGCCGCCCTTGCCGCCATGTCTGGTCGACATGCGCTTCACCGCTTCGCGGGCACACAGCATGGAGCCGATGACGTTGATGCGCATCATGCGCTCCAGCCGTGCTGCGCTCATCTCGTCGACACGCGCCCTCTGGTCGACGACGCCGGCATTGTTGGCGAGCGCGTCAAGCGGACCGAAGGCGCGATCGATGGTTTCGAACATCGACAGAACGTCGGCTTCGCTGCCGACATCGCCCTTGATGGCGAGCGCTTCGCCGCCAGCCTGGGCGATTGCCTCGACAAGCGCCGTGGCAGCAGCCTCATTCGACGCATAGTTGACCGCGACACGGTATCCCGCCCTGGCGGCAAGCCTGCATGTGGCGGCGCCGATGCCGCGGCCGCCGCCAGTGACCAGCAGCACTTTTTTGCTCTTGCTCATTCCTGGCAGCCTTTCAAGGCAAAGATGTCCCACGGCACCTTCGAAAACCCGCTGGCGCCGTAGGCCGCCGACATCTGCAAGGATGGCCCGAGGTCGGGAAAGATCAATGTCTTAGGGGCATCCGCGCCTTCGGCCGGCAGCAATGCGATATTGCCCTTGTCGTCGGCACTGTAGATGACGCCCTCCCAGACGGTGCAGGCGTCTAGCTCATCGCCGGTGACGTCGCCAGTCGGGCATTTGTACATCAGCGAGCCATGCGGCCGCGCCACGCCCTCCGTCCACATGACGATGCCGTCCAGCACGACACCTTTGTCGAGCGCCATCCTGAACGTGTTGGTGACGGTTGCAGATTCCATGGTCGGCCTGAAGTCGATGGTGGCCGCGTTTTCGCGATCGCCATAGACCGCGTGCTCGAGCGGGCAGGCGGCAAAAGCTGCCGGTGCCGTCAGCGCAACGCCAACCCAGCACGTCGCTGCGAGGAACACTTTTGACCGAAGGCGAGAGGAACTGGTCGTCATGCGGTGGCGCAGATCCTTTCTCCGGCTCACCTCGAATCAAACCCTAGAGGTCGAGCACCAGGCGTTCCGGATCTTCCAGGCTCTCCTTGACCCGAACCAGGAAGGTCACCGCTTCCTTGCCGTCGACGATGCGGTGATCGTAGCTGAGCGCCAGGTACATCATCGGCCGGATGACGATCTGGCCGCCGACCACCACCGGCCGGTCCTGGATCTTGTGCATGCCCAGGATGCCCGACTGCGGCGCGTTGAGGATCGGCGTCGACATCAGCGAGCCGTAGACGCCGCCATTGGAGATGGTGAAGGTGCCGCCCTGCATATCGGCGACCGATAGCTTGCCGTCGCGCGCCGCAAGACCCAGCCTGCCGATTTCCTTCTCGATCTCGGCAATCGACATCAGGTCGGCATTGCGCACCACCGGCACGACGAGGCCCTTTTCAGTGCCGACCGCGACGCCGATATGGGCATAGTTCTTGAAGATGATGTCGGTGCCATCGATCTCGGCATTGACCGAAGGAATTTCCTTCAGCGCATGCGTGACCGCCTTGGTGAAGAAGCCCATGAAGCCCAGCTTCACGCCGTGCTTCTTCTCGAACACATCCTTGTATCTGGTCCTGAGCGCCATCACCGCGCTCATGTCGACCTCGTTGAAGGTGGTCAGCATGGCGGCGGTCGACTGCGCTTCCTTGAGCCGGCGCGCGATGGTCTGGCGCAGCTTGGTCATGCGCACCCGCTCTTCGCGCGATGCGTCATCGGCCGGGGTCGGCGCGCGAGCAGTGGCCGGCGCCGGCACCGACCTCGGCATTTCGGCCGGCTGCGACGGCGCTCCTCTGGAGATCGCATCGAGCACGTCGCCCTTCAGCACCTGGCCGCGCTTGCCGGAGCCTGAGATCTGGTCGACCGCGAGATTGGCTTCGGCGAGCAGCTTTGCCGCCGCCGGCGCCGGCGGCATGGTGCGTACCTCGATCGCTCCGGCGTCGCCGGCGATCTTGGCGGTCTCGGCCGCGGCTTGCTTGGTGGTCGATGCGGCGGTCGGCGCCGAGGCTTGCGACACCGCTCCGTGCTTCGGTTCGGGCGCTGGCGTCTTTGCCGGTTCAGGTGTCGCCGCCTTCGCAGGTTCAGGTGGTGCCGCCTTTGCACCGTCGCCGGCAGAAATCGTCCCCAGCAGCGCGCCGACCTCGACCGTCTCGCCCTCCTTGACGGCGATTTCGGTCAGTGTCCCCGCACCGGCGGCCGGCACTTCCACGGTCACCTTGTCGGTTTCGAGCTCGACCAGCGGCTCGTCGGCTGCGATCGTATCGCCTACCTTCTTGAACCATTTGCCTATGGTCGCCTCGGTGACGGATTCGCCGAGAGTGGGGACGCGGATTTCGGTAGCCATTGTGCCTGTCCGTTCTGTCTCTTCTGGAGTTCTATTCGCCGAGCGCGTCTTCGAGGAAGGCAGCAAGCTGGGCGAGGTGCTTCGACATCAATCCGGTCGCCGGCGACGCCGAGGCCGGCCGGCCGGTGTAGCGCACCCGCTGATGCTTGGCATCGATATGCGCCAGCACCCATTCGAGATACGGATCGATGAACGACCAGGCGCCCATGTTCTTGGGCTCCTCCTGGCACCACACCATCTCGGCGTTGCGGAAGCGCGACAGTTCGGTGATCAGCGCCTTGGCCGGGAACGGATAGAGCTGTTCGACACGCAGCAGGTAGATGTCGTTGATGCCGCGCTTCTCGCGCTCCTCGTAGAGGTCGTAATAGACCTTGCCCGAGCAGAGCACGACACGGCGGATCTTCGAATCCTTGACCAGCTTGATCGCCTGGCCGGGAAGCAGCTGGGCGTCGTCCCACAACAGCCGGTGGAACGCGCTTTCGCCCGACATCTCCGGCAGCGTCGATACCGCCCGCTTGTGGCGCAGCAGCGACTTCGGCGTCATGAGGATCAGCGGCTTGCGGAAGTCCCGCTTCAACTGCCGGCGCAGGATGTGGAAATAGTTTGCCGGCGTCGTGACATTGGCCACCTGCATGTTGTCTTCGGCGCAAAGCTGCAGGAAGCGCTCGAGACGCGCCGACGAATGCTCGGGACCCTGTCCTTCATAGCCATGCGGCAGCAGGCAGACGAGGCCGGACATCCTGAGCCACTTGCGCTCGCCCGACGAGATGAACTGGTCGAACACCACCTGGGCGCCGTTGGCGAAGTCGCCAAACTGTGCTTCCCATAGAGTCAGCGCCTTCGGCTCGGCCAGGCTGTAACCGTATTCGAAGCCGAGCACGGCCTCTTCCGACAGCATCGAGTTGATGACCTCGAAACCGGCCTGCGCGGCCGACAAATTATTGAGCGGGATGTAGCGTGTCTCGTCGCGCTGGTCGTAGAGCACGGAATGGCGCTGCGAGAACGTGCCGCGCTCCGAATCTTGCCCCGACAGCCGGACCGGATTACCGTCGAGCAGGATGGCGCCGAACGCCAGTGCCTCGGCCGTCGACCAGTCGATGCCTTCGCCCGACTCGATTGCCTGGCGGCGGTTCTCGAGAAACCGCAGGATCGTCCTGTGCGCCTCGAAATCCTTCGGCACCTCGGTCAGCTTCTTGCCGATCTCCTTCAGCGTCTTGACCGGAACGGCGGTCTTGCCGCGCCGCTGTTCGTCCTGGTTGTCGGCCGTGCGCAGGCCGGACCAGGCGCCGTCCAGCCAGTCGGCCTTGTTGGGCTTGTAGTGCTGGCCGACCTCGAATTCCGATTCGAGGTGTGCCCGCCAGTCGGCCTTCATGTTGTCGAATTCGGCCTGGGTGATGTGGCCCTCGCCGATCAGTCGGTCGGCATAGATCTGCACCGTCGTCTTGTGGCTGCGGATGCTGCGATACATGATCGGCTGGGTGAAAGCCGGCTCGTCGCCCTCATTGTGGCCGAAGCGGCGGTAGCAGAACATGTCCACCACCACCGGCTTGTGGAACTTCATTCGGAACTCGATCGCCACCTTGGCGGCATGGACCACGGCTTCCGGGTCGTCGCCGTTGACGTGGAAGATCGGCGCCTCGATCATCTTGGCCACATCCGACGGATAGGGCGACGAGCGCGAGAAACGCGGATTGGTGGTGAAGCCGATCTGGTTGTTGATGATGAAATGCAGCGTGCCGGCGACGCGGTGGCCGCGCAGGCCGGACAGGCCGAGGATCTCGGCGATCACGCCCTGGCCGGCGAAGGCTGCATCGCCATGCAGGAGCAGCGGCAGCACCTTGGCGCGCTCCTCGAGCGGCACGATCTCCTCGCGGCTGCGGCCGAACAGATAGTCCTGCTTGGCCCGCGCCTTGCCCATCACCACCGGATCGACGATTTCCAGGTGTGAGGGATTGGCGGTCAGCGACAGATGCACCTTGTTGCCGTCGAACTCGCGGTCCGAGGAGGCACCGAGATGGTACTTCACGTCGCCCGACCCCTCGACCTCGTCGGGCGCCGCCGAGCCGCCCTTGAACTCATGGAAGATGGCGCGGTGCGGCTTGGCCATCACCTGCGACAGCACGTTCAGCCGGCCGCGATGCGCCATGCCGAGCACGATCTCCTTCATGCCGAGCTGACCGCCGCGCTTGATGATCTGCTCCAGCGCCGGGATCAGCCCCTCTGCACCGTCGAGGCCGAAGCGCTTGGTGCCCTTGTACTTGATGTCGATGTACTGCTCGAAACCTTCGGCCTCGACCAGCTTCTGCAGGATCGCCTTCTTGCCGGGTGCGGTGAAGGTGATCTCCTTGTCGGCGCCTTCGATGCGTGCCTGGATCCAGGCCTTCTCCTCGGGATCGGAAATATGCATGAACTCGACGCCGAGCGTCGAGCAGTAGGTGCGGGCCAGGATGTCGAGCATCTGCCGGATGGTGCCGAATTCGAGCCCGAGCACATTGTCGAGGAAGATCGGCCGGTCGTAGTCGGCGGCGGTGAAGCCGTAATTTTCCGGCGACAGCTCATTGTAGTCCTCGAGCGGCTTGGCAATGCCGAGCGGATCGAGATTGGCGTGCAGGTGACCGCGCATGCGGTAGGCGCGGATCATCATGATGGCACGGACGGAATCGCGCGTCGCCTGGTGCACGTCGGCGTCGGAAAGGGCGACGCCGTTGATGACCGCCTTGTCCTTGACCTTCTTTTCCAGGTGCTTTTCGACGACGCCCCAGTTGCCGTCGAGCGCCGACACCAATTCGCCATTGGTCTGCAGCGGCCATGAGGGCTTGGTCCAGGAGGCGCCCTTGGCATTCTTGCGGACGTCGCCGGCGTCGTCCTTCAGCGCCGCGAAGAAGTCCTGCCATTCGGGATTGACCGATTCATGGTCATCCTCATAGGCGGCATAGAGCGCGTCGATATAGTCGGCATTGCCGCCATAGAGGAAAGAGGTAAGCGAAAATTGGTCGTTGGCCTGATCTTGTCTTGCCATGTCTCTTTAGCGGAGCCTGTGCTCCGTCTCCTTTTCAGAGTGAATAGTGAATAGTTCGTAGTGCGTAGAAAAAGAGGACTTCCCTCGTTTGCACTGCCTCTCATCCGTTCCTCACCATTCACTACTCACCATTCACTAACCCTTGATCGCCTCGACCAGCGTCGTGCCGAGCCGGGCCGGCGATGGCGAAACCCTTATTCCGGCCGATTCCATCGCCGCGATCTTGTCCTCGGCGCCGCCCTTGCCGCCGGAGATGACCGCGCCTGCATGACCCATCGTGCGGCCCGCCGGCGCCGTGCGGCCGGCAATGAAGCCGGCCATCGGCTTCTTGCGGCCGCGTTTGGCCTCGTCTTTGAGAAATTGCGCGGCGTCTTCCTCGGCCGAGCCGCCGATCTCGCCGATCATGATGATCGACTTGGTTTCGTCGTCGGCGAGGAACATCTCGAGCACGTCGATGAACTCCGTGCCTTTGACCGGATCGCCGCCAATGCCGACGGCGGTGGTCTGGCCGAGGCCGACATTGGTGGTCTGGAACACTGCCTCATAGGTAAGCGTTCCCGAGCGGGAAACAACGCCGACCGAGCCCTTGCGGAAGATGTTGCCGGGCATGATGCCGATCTTGCATTCGTTGGGGGTCAGCACGCCGGGGCAGTTCGGGCCGATCAGCCGCGATGTCGAGCGGTCGAGCCTCGCCTTGACCTTGATCATGTCGATCACCGGGATGCCCTCGGTGATGCAGATGATCAGCGGGATCTCGGCTTCGATCGCTTCCAGGATCGCTTCGGCCGCACCTGCCGGCGGCACGTAGACGACCGAAGCGTTGGCGCCGGTTTTTGCCTTGCCTTCGGCGACGGTGGCAAAGATCGGCAGGCTCTCCCCCTTGGCGCCGATCCACGTCTCGCCGCCCTTCTTGGGATGGATGCCGCCGACCATTTTTGTCCCGTGATAGGCCAACGCCTGCTCGGTGTGGAACGTGCCGGTCTTGCCGGTCAGGCCCTGCACGAGCACCTTGGTGTTCTTGTCGACGAGAATGGACATGGTGGCCCTTTTTACAAACCGTTGATCTTTTACAAACCGTTGATCGAGTGAGGCGAGACGCGCCGGTAGGCGCCGCTCATCATGTCTTGCCAAGCTTCACTGCCGGCCGCGCGAAATTCCAGGTAGCTATCGTCCGGATTGAAATCATGGGAAAGCGAAAAGGGCGGCACCGCGTTCATTGTCAGAGCCGCTTCAAGTCGGCGACAGTGAGGTCGCTCTTGGCATTGCCGGTGTTCAGCGTCGTCGCCGGCTCGAACATCAGCACCACCGGCTCCTTGCTCAGCGAGCGCGGACGGTGTTCGACGGCCCGCGGCACGACGATGAACTCGCCGCTGCCGAGTTCCACCGTGCCGTCGCGGAAATCGATGGCGATGCGGCCGCGCAGCACGAGGAACGCTTCGTCCTCGTTGTCATGCGCGTGCCAGTCGAAGATTTCGCCGAACTTGGCGATCTTGACCTGGGAGTCGTTGACGTCACCGGCGATGTGCGGATCGAAGACTCGTCTGATCTTCGCATCCGCCGCCTCGACCAGGTTTATCTTGTGCGGAGGCACCGGATCAGCCCTCTACTGCCGCCACGATCTTCTTGGCCGCATCGTCGAGGTCGTCGGCAGAGACCACGTTGAGGCCACTCTCGTTGATGATCCTCTTGCCGAGCTCGGCATTGGTACCTTCCAGCCGCACCACCAGCGGCACCTGCAGCCCGACTTCCTTGACCGCGGCGATGACGCCTTCGGCGATGATGTCGCACTTCATGATGCCGCCAAAGATATTGATCAGGATGCCTTTGACCGCTGGATCCTTGGTGATGATCTTGAAAGCCGCCGTCACCTTCTCCTTCGACGCGCCGCCACCGACATCGAGGAAGTTGGCCGGCTCGGCGCCATAGAGCTTGATGATGTCCATCGTCGCCATGGCCAGGCCGGCGCCGTTGACCATACAGCCGATATTGCCGTCGAGCGCGACATAGGCGAGGTCGTATTTCGACGCCTCGATTTCCTTCTCGTCCTCTTCGGTGGTGTCGCGCAGCTCTAGCACGTCGGGGTGGCGGAACAGCGCGTTGTTGTCGAATGACACTTTCGCGTCGAGCACGCGCAACTGGCCGTTCTTCATGACGATCAGCGGGTTGACCTCGAGCAGGCTCATGTCCTTTTCGACGAAGGCCTTGTAGAGGATCGGAAACAGCGTGTCGCCATCCCTGGCGGCGTCGCCGTCGAGCTTCAGCGCGCCGTTGAGCTTTTTCAAATCGTCCGCGGTCACGCCCTTTTCCGGGTCGATGGCGACGGTGATGATCTTTTCCGGCGTGTCATGGGCGACCGCCTCGATGTCCATGCCGCCCTCGGTCGAGACGACGAAGGCGATGCGGCCGACCGCGCGATCGACCAGCAGCGACAGATAGAGCTCGCGCTCGATGTCGGCGCCGTCCTCGATGTAGAGGCGGTTGACCTGCTTGCCGGCCGGGCCGGTCTGCTTGGTGACCAGCGTGTGGCCAAGCATCTCGTTGGCGTTGGCAACGACCTCGGCCACCGACTTCGCCAGCCGCACCCCACCCTTGGCATCGGGCGAAAGCTCCTTGAACTTGCCCTTGCCGCGGCCGCCGGCATGGATCTGGCTCTTCACCACGTAAAGCGGGCCGGGCAGCGCCTTGGCGGCGGCTTCCGCCTCGCTCGCCTGGAACACCGGCACGCCTTCGGCAACCGGTGCGCCGAAGCTCTTCAGCAGCGCCTTGCCCTGATATTCATGGATATTCATGCTCGATATCTCCAGATCAATCTACTGCGGGATCACTTCGAGGCGAGATGCGGAGCGATCTTGACGCAGGCCTCGGTAAGACCCTGCACCGCCGCCACCGAACTGTCGAACATCTTCTGCTCGCTCTTGCTGAGGTCGATTTCGATGACGCGCTCGACGCCGCCGGCGCCGATCACCACCGGCACCCCGACATAGGTGTTCTTGACGCCGTACTGGCCCGAGAGATGCGCGGCACACGGCAGCACGCGCTTCTTGTCCTTGAGATAGGCTTCGGCCATCGAGATCGCCGAGGCCGCCGGCGCATAATAGGCCGAGCCGGTCTTGAGCAGGCCGACGATCTCGGCGCCGCCGTCGCGGGTGCGCTGCACGATCTGGTCGAGCTTGTCCTTCGAGGTCCAGCCCATCTTGATGAGGTCCGGCAGCGGGATGCCGGCGACCGTCGAATAGCGGATCATCGGCACCATGGAATCGCCATGGCCGCCAAGCACGAAGGCGGTGACATCCTCGACCGACACCTTGAATTCCTCGGCCAGGAAATAGCGGAAACGCGAGCTGTCGAGCACGCCGGCCATGCCGACGACATGACTCTTCGGCAGGCCGGAGAATTTTTGCAGCGCCCACACCATGGCATCGAGCGGGTTGGTGATGCAGATGACGAAGGCTTTCGGTGCATACTTCTTGAGGCCGGCGCCGACCTGTTCCATGACCTTCAAATTGATGCCCAGAAGGTCGTCGCGGCTCATGCCCGGCTTGCGCGGCACGCCGGCCGTGACTATGCAGACATCGGCGCCCTCGATGCCGGCATAGTCGTTGACGCCGGTCAGCCTGGCGTCGAACCCATCGACCGGCGACGACTGCGCGATATCGAGCCCCTTGCCCTGCGGGATGCCTTCGGCGATATCGAACAGCACCACATCGCCAAGGTCCTTGAGGCCGATCATGTGGGCGAGCGTGCCGCCGATCATGCCCGAGCCGATGAGCGCTATCTTGTTGCGTGCCATGTCAGGATGTTTTCCCTTTTGACTGTGACGGCGCCCAAATCTTTAACGACTTGATAGCGCCGAGGAAGGAGGCCGGAACGATGCGGGAACCCGCGAGATTTCGCCGCACCCAATAGCCCCGGCGGAAATAATTTTCAAACGATTATTTTGGAGTGAATAATTTCAATCGGTTAGAAACAATGGGAATTACGTAAACGTCAAAATTGATAAGCCGACTTGGGAAATTTTACACAATGACGATCGAGGCTGTTTCCATGCGATGCCGCCCTTGTGACGCAGGCCGCCGGGGACGTGTTCGACCAGCCGGTGAGGGCTGACAGGCTGGCCGCCTATCTCGCCTCGCCAGGTCATTTCATGATCGCAGCACTTGCCGATGGCATCGCTCTTGCCGAGAGTGCCGAAGGAGCGGATGAAGCTCTTGAGCTTGAGCGTATCGGCGCGATGGCAGGCAATGCCGGCGCGCAGGCACCCTTCGAGCACCAGGCCTTCATGGCCTCCAGTCGGTTCGCAGACGACAAGGTCCGCTTGTTTGCGGCTCTTCAAGAAGCACGTATCGCACGGCGCTGATTGGCGATGATGCGGGTGGTGGCGCCGTCGGAAGCGGTGATGGTGTCCTTGGCGATGTCGAGGCCAAGGCAAAGACGTGGTTGTTGGTGCAGGAAGGCCATGCCGATGCTATCCTTATAAGGCTTCGGATTGTTTGCGGGCGTGGCGGCAGGCCAGCAGCCCAATCAACTCTCCAAGCGATGGCGGACAAGACGGCAGGGACCCTGGTGACGTCGGGTGCTGCCCGATCCTAGGGACGGTCGCCTGCCGCCGGAACTGCGGGTTTGTTTGTGAGCCCGCAGTTCCGGCCGCCAAACTACCCGATCCTTCCCAAACAATCCTATGGCGGAGCAGGAGCGAAGCGACGTCGCGGAGACCCTGGGATCCATTCCGTGACAGGGAGGAAAATGTGGCGATCCAGGATGACGAACGCATGGTGGCTACGCCTGTGCCCGCTGCGCTTCAGCGGCCGTCCGTTCCTTCTGCCTCTCCACCCAATCCTCCAGCCATTCGTGGCCCTGCATCTCCATCAACCGCGATACCGTGCGCTCGAATTCGAAGACCTCGTTGCCGCGCCTGGCCGCATAGAGCTGCGCCGGTGGTGCCGCGGCACTCAGCACCAGCCGCACATGATGGTCGTAGAGCGTGTCGATCAGCAGGATGAAGCGCTTCGCCTCGTTGCGCTTGCCCTCGCCGAGCACCGGCACATGGTCGATGAAGACGGTCGAGAAGCGGCCGGCAATGGCCAGGAAATCGCGGGCGCCGAGCGGCTTTTCGCAAAGATCGGCGAAGGAAAAACGTGCCGCCTCGCCGGCCGCGCGCGGCACCACCACCTGCCGGCCCTTCACCGTCAGCGCCGTCTCGGTCGTCGGCCGGCCATGCGTCATCACCTCCCAGGCCTCGTCGAGGACGGCATCGGCGGCGGTATCCGCCGGGGTGATATAGACCGGCATGCGGCTGAGCTTGTCGAGGCGGTAGTCCTTGTCGGCGTCGAGGGTGAGCACCTGCGCGTGCCGTTCCAGGATACCGATGAAAGGCAGGAAAAGCTGGCGGTTCAAACCGTCGCGATAAAGATCCTCCGGCGCGACATTGGATGTGGCGACCAGCACCACGCCACTGCCAAACAACGCCGAGAACAGCCTGGAAAGGATCATCGCATCGGCGATGTCGGTTACGGAAAACTCGTCGAAGCACAGCACCCAGGCTTCGTCGGCCAGGGCTCGGGCCACCGGCGGGATCGGGTCGTCCTCCCTGACGTCGCCGTTCTTGCGCGCCAGCCGGTGCTTCTGGATGCGGTCCTGCACGTCGGCCATGAAGTCATTGAAATGCACGCGGCGCTTGCGCCTGACCGGCAGCAGCTCGAAGAACATGTCCATCAGCATGGTCTTGCCGCGGCCGACGCCGCCGTGGATGTAGAGGCCCTTGACCGCCTCCTGCGCTTGGCGCCTGCGGGCAAATAGCCAGCCCAGCGCGCTCGATTTCTGCGCCAGCCGCTTTACCGAGATCTCATCGATCAACCGGTCGAGTGCGGCGGCGATCCGCTCCTGCGCCGGATCGCGCGCGATCGTTCCGGTCTCGACCAGATGGTCGTAGCGCTGCCTGACGGTCGCATGGGTCTGGAGGCCGTCACGCAGATGCATCGGTCACTTCGTTATCGAGCGGATCAGCCTCTTGTAAGCGAGATCGGCAGGCCGTTGGAAGTCTGGCCGTCGAATTTCTCGCCGCCCGAGGAATAGAGCCGCGCCAGCGTGCCGCCATTCTCATCGTAGAGCGTCAGCTGCTTGCCGGCGACGTTCCAGGATTTGATGCCGTCGATCGGCGCCGGGCAGTGCAGCGGTCCTGCGCGATAGCCGGAACCGAATTTGGTCTGCGGCGTCGCCACCTTGCAGCTCTGGCCGGAAACGTTGGCGGTCCATACGCCGGCGACGCTGGTCGCCGTCAGGTCCGCTGCTCCGGCGGGAGCCGTACCGTCCGGCGGCAACGCGGCCACCTGGGCATTCTGCGGCGCCGTCGGGAATTGCGACGGGTCGGTGGTTCCGGGCGACGCTGGTGGCGGCAGCTGGTTCGCAGTCACCTTGCCGGCGGGCGCGGCTTCCAGCGGTGCCGGCTGCTCCGAGTCCATCGACGAAAAGCGCGAGGTTGAACAGCCGCTTGCAACAAGCGCAGCCAGCGATACGGCCACCAGGCCGGTCTTCGAAAAATTCATTACAACCTCCGTCGGATTCGGCTGGGGGGTGCCATCCGCACAATCTCCCCTCACCAAGATGGAGAAGGTGGCAAAATTTCAACCCGATATGGTTAAAATACGGTTTGCAGCAAGATTGTTGCAAATTTATCGCGATCAAGCGGCCAGACGCAACCTACATAGCCTCTCGGCCCCTGGGGTTCGGCGGCCAAATGCTTGCGCCAGCCGGCTTCGGCTCTATCTCTGAGGAAACAGAATTCTGCGGGAGATGAAAACTTGGCTGCGAGAAAAAGAGCCGCCAATCGCTATTATAGCGGCCCGCCCAGCGATCATTTCGACGGCACCTTGTTCTTCAACCCCAACGGCAAGCCGCCGGGACGCTTCGCCGATCTTTTGAAATGGCAGCTTGGCGGCGAACGCTCGAAATGGCCGGCGGCAAATCCGAGCCCGTTTGCGCCGGCAAGACCGGCAGCGCGGATCGACGGCCCAGGTCTGCGGGTCACCATGGTCGGCCACTCCACGCTGCTGATCCAGACGGCCGGGCTGAATATCCTCACCGATCCTGTCTGGTCGCCGCGCGTCTCGCCGCTCTCCTTTGCCGGGCCAAAGCGCGTCAATCCGCCGGGCATCGCCTTTTCCCAACTGCCGCCGATCGACCTCGTACTAGTCAGCCACAACCACTATGACCATCTCGACGTCGCCACGTTGAGGCGGCTGAAGGCAAGGCACGATCCGCTGGTGGTGACCCCGCTCGGCAACGACGCCATCATCGACGACGCCGTTGCCGGCATGCGAGTGTCGGCGCACGACTGGGGCGACCGCTTCGACGTCGGCGAAGACGTCGCCATCCATGTCGAGCCGGTGCATCACTGGTCGGCGCGCGGCGCACGCGACCGGCGCATGGCGCTGTGGGCGGGCTTCGTGGTCGAAACACCCGCCGGCAAAGTCTATTTTGCCGGCGACACCGGTTTCCACGACGGCATCAACTACCGGCTGATGGCCGAGAAACATGGCCGCTTCCGCGTCGCCATCCTGCCGATACGAACCGCGCTGGTTCATGGAGCCGCATCACCAGAACCCGGATGAGGCGGTGCAGGGCATGCTTTTGTGCAATGCCGCCTATGCCGCCGGCTGCCACTGGGGCACTTTCCGGCTTACCAACGAGCCGGTGGACGAGCCGGTCCGCAAGCTTGCCGAGGCGCTCGATCATCAGGAAGTCCCTCGGGAGCGCTTTCGCGCCCTGCTTCCCGGCGAGGCCTGGGACGTGCCGGCGGTCCAGACTGACAGCCGGCCAACGGAACCCAAGGCATTGCAAACACGTTTGTAGGTCGGTTCCAATCTGCCGGCTGCAGCGTGGACCGTTTCAAATCCACCGGCCGCGAGGTATTTTCGATGCTCAGATGGATTGTCATTCTTTTGATCGTCGCTGCGGCTGCGAGCTTGCTCGGCATGCCGGCATTGGCAGGAGCTGCCGCCACGGGCGTTCGTATTCTCATCGGTATCGTTCTGATCGTCTTCCTGCTGATGGTGCTGGGTGTGTTTACGGTTACCTAAATGCGCCCCGCACTGGTAATTTCGGCCGGTATCCGCCATATAGGCGCCAAACTGGCAAGAGACCTTTCGATCGATGGCAAGCACTGCCCCTTTCGCCAAGATGAACGGCATCGGCAACGAGATCATTGTTGCCGACATGCGCGGTCGCGCCGATCGGGTGACGCCGGCGGCGGCCCTTGCGCTTGATGCCGATGCCGCGACGAAATTCGATCAGATCATGGCGATCCACGACGCCAGGACGCCGGGCACGGCCTTTTTCATCGAGATATTGAATTCCGACGGCTCCGGAGCACAGGCTTGCGGCAACGGCATGCGCTGCGTCGTCCAGGCGCTCGCCGCCGAGACCGGCCAGAAGTCGTTTGCCTTCGAGACCGTCGCCGGCATTCTCAACGCCGAGGAACATGCCGACGGGTTGATCTCGGTCGACATGGGCAAGCCGCGTTTCGGCTGGCAGGATATCCCGCTGGCCGAGGAATTCCGCGACACCCGTATGATCGAGTTGCAGATCGGCCCGATCGATGCGCCGGTGCTGCATTCGCCGTCGGTCGTCTCAATGGGCAATCCGCACGCCATCTTCTGGGTCGACCGCGACGTCTGGTCCTACGAGCTCGAGCGCTTCGGTCCGCTGCTAGAGAACCACCCGATCTTTCCCGAGCGCGCCAACATCACCATCGCGCAGGTGACCTCGCCCGAAACCATGGTCATCCGCACCTGGGAGCGCGGCGCCGGCCCGACCAAGGCGTGCGGCACAGCCGCCTGCGCCGCGGTGGTCGCTGCAGCTCGTACCAAGCGGACTGGCCGCAGCGTCACGCTGATGACGCCTGGCGGCAGCTCGCTGCATGTCGAGTGGCGCGGCGACGACCACGTCATCCTCACCGGTGCTGCCGAATGGGAATTTTCCGGCAGTTTCGAACCGTCGACCGGCGTGTGGGCCCGCGACACCGAGAGCGCCGCCTGATGGCGCCTCTCTCCAAGGGGTCCGTCTCCAAGGGTATTGACGTCGTCACCTTCGGCTGCCGGCTGAATACCTATGAGTCCGAGGTGATGCGTCGCGAGGCGGAAAGTGCCGGCCTCGGCGCGCTGGAAGGCGGCGCCATCATCTTCAACACCTGTGCCGTCACCGGCGAGGCGGTGCGCCAGGCCAAACAGTCGATCCGTAAAGCCCGCCGCGACAACCCGCAGGCCCGCATCATCGTCACCGGCTGCGCCGCGCAAACCGGGCCGCAGAATTTTGTCGCCATGGACGAGGTCGATCTCGTGCTTGGCAACGAGGAGAAGTTGAAGGCGCATTCCTATCGTGCGCTGCCGGATTTCGGCGTCAACGACACTGAGAAGGCGCGCGTCAACGACATCTTTTCCGTGCGCGAGACGGCCGGCCACATGGTCGACGCCATCGAGGGCCGTGCGCGCGCCTTCGTTCAGGTGCAGAACGGCTGCGACCATCGCTGTACCTTCTGCATCATTCCCTACGGCCGCGGCAATTCACGCTCGGTGCCGATGGGTGCCGTGATCGAGCAGGTCAAACGGCTGTGCGGCAACGGCTACGCCGAGATCGTACTGACCGGCGTCGACATGACCAGTTTCGGTGCCGACCTGCCGGGCAGCCCGAAGCTCGGCAGGCTGGTGAAGACCATTTTGAAGCAGGCGCCTGACGTGAAGCGCCTGCGCCTGTCCTCCATCGATTCGATCGAGGCCGACGACGAATTGCTCGAAACCATCGCCAGCGAGCCGCGGCTAATGCCGCATCTGCATCTGTCACTGCAGTCGGGTGACGACATGATCCTGAAGCGGATGAAGCGCCGGCACAACCGAGAGCAGTCGATCCGCTTCTGCGAGGACGTGCGCAGGCTTCGCCCCGACATCGTCTTCGGCGCCGACATCATCGCCGGCTTCCCGACCGAGACGGACGAGATGTTCGAAAATTCGTTGGAAATCGTTGAGGAGTGCGGGCTGACGCATCTGCACGTCTTCCCGTTTTCGCCGCGCGAGGGTACGCCCGCCGCGCGCATGCCGCAGCTTCGTCGCGAGGTCGTCAAGCAGCGCGCCGCACGGCTGCGTGCCGCCGGCGAGGCCGCATACCGCCGCCATCTGGCCGCGCTCGCGGGAACGCGCCAGTCGATCCTGGTGGAGCGTGATGGGCTTGGCCGCACTGAGGGATTCACGCTGGCCGCGGTCTCCACAGGCGCGCCGGGCGACATCGTCGAGGCTGATATCACCGGCCACGACGGCGCCCGCCTGATCGCCGCGCCGCTTGCCGCCCGCGCCGCCTGAGAAACGCAAAGCATGGCTGGATTTTTCAAGAAGATATTTTCGTTCGGCAAGAAGGAAGTCGTCGAGGAGCGGGTCGACGAAACCGCGCCGCTGCCGCCGATCAAATGGGACGCGCTGGAGGCGCTGAAACCGGCCGCCGAGCAGGCCGCTCCGGAGTCTTCGAAGCGCGAGGAGCCGAAGCCCGAGACGGCGGTTGCGCCGGTTGTGGAGCCGGAGGCGGAAGCCGCGCCGGCGATGGAGCCGGAAGCACCGCCGCCGGCTTCTCCAGTCGAGGAAGCGCAGCCGCCGGAACCGGAAACTCCTGCGCCCGAGGAGATCCCGGCCGCTCCCCAGCCGGCGCCCCCGGAGGTGCCGACATCAGAGCGTGGCCCTGCCCCTCATCCGCCTGCCGGCACCTTCTCCCCGTATAGAGACGGGGAGAAGGTGCCGGATCGTAAGGCCGAGCCTCTTTCTGAAAGCGTCGAAGAAGAAGCCCCAACGCCGACGCCCCCCTCACCCCGTCCTTCACGGGGAGAGGGTAAGGGTGAGGGGTGGCGCGAACATGCGCAAGACTCGGCGCCGCCCGCTGACGTGACGCCGGCAGCACCTGAGCCTGAAGCTCCTCCGGCTGAAATCGCGCCCCCTATTCGCCAGCCCGCGCCGGTCGAGACGCAGCCGATCCTTGATGACATCGCGCCCGAACCACAAGCCGTGCCGCAACCTTTGCCGGAGCCGAAACCTGCTCCCGCCCCCGGCAAGGTAACCGTCACCAAAAAGGTCGAGCAAAAGGCCGAACCGCAGAAGGCGCCCGAGCCGGCCCATCGACGCTCGTGGTTCCAGCGTATGAAGGAGGGGCTTGCCCGCTCTTCCAGGGAACTGTCGGGCAACATCGCCGGCGTTTTCACCAAGCGCAAGCTGGACGAGGACACCCTGCAGGATCTGGAGGATGTGCTGATCCGGGCCGACCTCGGCATTGAGACGGCCTTGCGCGTCACCGATGCGCTGGCCGCCAGCCGTTACGGCAAGGATGTCTCCGACACCGAAGTCCGCGCCATCATGGCGACCGAGGTGGAGAAGGTGCTGACCCACGTCGCCATGCCGCTGGAACTCGATCTCAGCCACAAGCCGCATGTCATCCTGGTGGTCGGCGTCAACGGCACCGGCAAGACCACGACCATCGGCAAGCTGGCGGCCAAGCTGACCGATGGCGGCCTGTCGGTGATGCTCGCCGCCGGCGACACCTTCCGCGCTGCCGCGATTGAGCAGCTGAAGATCTGGGGCGAGCGCACGAAGTCGCCGGTCATCGCCTCGAAGCTCGGCGCCGATGCCGCCGGCCTCGCCTATGACGCCTTCGAACGGGCAAAAGAGGCCGGCTCGGACGTGCTGATCATCGATACCGCCGGACGGCTGCAGAACAAGACCGAGCTGATGGCCGAGCTGGAGAAGATCGTCCGTGTGCTGGGCAAGCTCGATCCGGAAGCCCCGCACACCGTGTTGCAGACGGTCGATGCCACAACCGGCCAGAACGCGCTCAACCAGGTCGAGATCTTCCGCAATGTCGCCGGCGTCAACGGCCTGGTGATGACCAAGCTGGACGGCACGGCGCGCGGCGGTATTCTGGTGGCGATCGCGGCAAAGCACAAATTGCCGGTCTATTTCATCGGCGTCGGCGAACAGGTCGACGACCTCGAACCCTTTTCGGCAAGCGAATTCGCCAGGGCGATCGCTGGAGTGGCCTAACAAGCATGATCCCAAAAAGTTGCAGACTTTTTGGATCAGATCATGCGTAAGAAGGAACCTATGAACATCCTCGAACGCGACCCGTCCGATCCGCAGAAGCAGAAGAAGGAGGGCGTCAATCCACTGCTCAAGCTGGTGCTGGAGCTCGGCCCGCTGCTGGTTTTCTTCTTTGCCAACGCGCGTGGCGGATGGCTGGTGCAGAAAATTCCGGCACTGGCCGAATTCGGCGGACCGATCTTCGTCGCCACCGGCCTGTTCATGGCCGCGACCGCAGTTGCGCTGATCGCTTCCTGGCTGCTCACCCGCACCTTGCCGATCATGCCGATGGTGTCTGGTGTCGTCGTCTTCATCTTCGGAGCGCTGACGCTCTATCTGCAGGACGACATCTTCATCAAGATGAAGCCGACCATCGTCAACACGCTGTTCGGCGGTGTGCTGCTCGGCGGCCTGTTCTTCGGCAAGTCGCTGCTCGGATACGTCTTCGAATCGGCCTTCAGTCTCGACGCCGAAGGCTGGCGAAAGCTCACCTTCCGCTGGGGGCTGTTCTTCCTGTTCCTGGCCCTTGTCAACGAAGTTGTCTGGCGGAATTTTTCCACCGACGCCTGGGTTACCTTCAAGGTCTGGGGCATCATGCCGATCACGCTTCTGTTCACCTTCAGCCAGATGCCGCTGATCCTGCGCCATACGCTCGAGGACAAGGCCGGAAAAGAAGAGAAGGCCGGCAAATAGGGGGACGGGAATGGAATTCCTGGCGACGCGCGAACAGCTGAGGACGATCTACAAGACGCCCCGGCCGACCGACGGCTCCATCCGCAAGGAACTGAAGGCGCTCGACGGCCACTGCCGCTCCTTCATCGCTAAAAGCCCGTTCGTGCTGATCGGCTCGTCCGACGGCGCCGGCAATGCCGACGTGACGCCGAAGGGCGACAAGCCTGGCTTCGCCGCCGTGCTCGACGACAAGACCATCGCCATCCCCGACCGGCCCGGCAACAACCGTCTCGATACGCTGGAGAACATCCTTCTCAACCCGTCGGTCGGGCTGCTCTTCCTCATTCCGGGCATGAACGAGACGCTGCGCGTCAATGGCGATGCTCGCATAACCATTGATCCAGGTTTGCGCGAAAAACTCGCGGTCGACGGAAAGCAGCCGCAAAGCATTGTCGTGGTGACGGTCAAGGTCGCCTACATGCATTGCGCCAAGGCCTTCATGCGCTCCGAACTGTGGAAACCGGAGACATGGTACGACCGCGCGATGCTGCCGACGCTGGGCGAAATCCTGCGCGACCAGCTGGCGCTCGCCGAGAGCGCCGGCGACATCGATCGATCGCTGGACAAGGACTATCAGAAGACCTTGTGGTAGGTTTTCAGGCACGATTCTCTCGTACCCGGCTCCGCGCTTCCCGTGATCGAAATCCTCGCCATCTCCGGCAGCCTGCGGGCCGCCTCCACCAATTCGGCGTTGCTCGCGGCGTTGGCGCAAAACGCACCGCCCGTCTGCCGTATCACCGTCTATGACGGGCTTGGCCGGCTGCCGATCTTCAACCCCGATGACGAAGGCGAACGGACGCCGCCGGAGGCCTCCAGGCTGATCGACGCTGTCACCGACACCGACGGCGTCATCGTCTCCTGCCCGGAATATGCCCATGGCGTGCCAGGCGGCCTCAAGAACGCGCTCGATTGGCTGGTGTCGCGCGACGCCGCCGTCTGCAAGCCGGCCATGCTGGTGCACGCCTCGCCGCGCTCGCTGTTCGCCCGCGAGGCGCTGGCCGAGGTCATGCGCACCATGTCTTTCGCGCTTTATGAAGAAGCAGCGCTCGAGATCGCCCTGGTCGGCAAGAAGCCGCCGGAAGTGGCAGAAATCCTGGCGGAGCCTGCAAACCGCCTGGAGATGCGCGAGGCGGTTTCGGCCTTTGCCGGCTTCATCCGCGGTTGAGTTGGATGGTCTAACGAGGCGACCAGAGACGCTCTGGTCACGCAATTTGCTGCCGAGGATGGTCTACAAAGGGTGGATAGCGGTTCTTTAGCGCGGAGTGTCAGCGAAAGGCAACGCGACCACCTGGTGATTGTCCTCGAATACGATGTAGCCCGGACGCTCCGTTCTAAGTTCATCGATCTGGACGTGGCCCGCCTCTTCAACGAGAGCGACAAGCAAGCGCAATCTCCGGACATGCTCGTGAGCGCTGGCCTTGACCCACGAAATCGCCGTCCCCTGCGCGCGAGGATGACGCGATGTCGAGAACCGTGTCGATTTTGCCATATTATTCTCGAACCAGATCAGCTGCTCGGCAAGTTCTTCGACGCATGAGGTTGTGGCCGGAAGGGCTCTACTAAGGCCATACGCCACTTTGAATATCCCGCTGCGGTGGCCGAAGGGCGGGTGCGTCGAGTGCGTTACAAATCGCAGGACAGTGCCGGTCATCTAGACTCCGCCGGACTCGACAAAACGTCAGTTAACGATCATTAGCCACCGGAGGGATCAAGATGACACCTTGACACGGCAAACCGTTGTCAAGGAACGATCGCTCTCCGGCAGGCGCTCAAAAAGTCCTGGCGCCGTTGACCATCAGCCGGACCATGTAGAGCGAGGTCGTGCCGGCGATGTAGAGGCAGTTCAGCTTGTTGCCGCCGAACACGCAATTGGCGACGACTTCCGGCACCTTGACCTTGCCGATCAGCGTCCCGTCCGGATCGTAGCAATGGACGCCGTCGGCGGCACTGGTCCAAATGCGCCCCTGATCGTCGAGCCTGAAACCGTCGAACAGGCCGGCCGTGCAATCGGCGAAAAACTTTCCGCCGGAAACCTTCTTGCCGCCCTTGCCGACATTGAACACCCGGATGTGGGCCGGGTGTTCAGCGCCATGCGTGCGGCCGGTATCGGCGACGTAGAGCTTGCTCTCGTCGAGCGAGAAGGCAAGCCCATTGGGCCTGACCATGTCGGTGATCACGGCTTCTGCCTCGCCGCTGCCCGGATCGACCCGGTAGACGTGGCAGGCGCCGATCTCGCTCTCGGCCTTGTCGCCCTCATAGTCGGTGTCGATGCCGTAGCTCGGATCGGTGAACCAGATCGAGCCGTCGGACCTCACCACCGCATCGTTCGGCGAGTTCAACCGCTTGCCGCGCCATGTGTCGGCGATGGTGATGACGGAGCCGTCGTGCTCGGTGCGGCTGACACGGCGGCCCGAATGCTCGCAGCTTACCATGCGGCCCTGCCGGTCGACGGTGTTGCCGTTGGAATTGCCGGACGGCTGCCTGAACACGCTGACGCTGCCGTCGGTCTCGTCGTAGCGCAGCATGCGGTTGTTGGGGATGTCGGACCAGACCACATAGCGGCCGGCCGCGAACCAGGCAGGCCCTTCCGCCCACCGGCACCCGGTGAACAGCTTTTCCACTTGCGCGCTGCTGTTGAACAGCCGCGCAAAGCGCGGATCAAGAATTTCGTAGTCGGCGGCAGCCATGGTTTCCCTCCCAGTTGGCCCAGATCGGCATTGTCGGCGCGATCAAGCCAGCCGGCGACCGATATGGCAAGATCGATATCGCCGCTTCACCGAAACAATAGGTTAGGGCGCTGTTAACCGGCTATGCGTCCAGTGCAATGGTGCATTGCAACATCTTCTTTTTGCAACGCACCATTACTATGTCATGCTCCGTATCGATCAAGGGAGGAACAATCCGCCGCCAATGCGGCACAGAAGGAACCTTGCTATGATCCTCGACAGCCTCATGACCCGCGCTCGTGCAAGCATTGCCAAGCGCAAGCACTACAACCGCCTCGTCGCCGAAATCGACAGCTTCACCAGCCGCGATCTGGCCGACATGCGTGCCGACCGCAGCGAAATGCTCTACCAGGTCCGCAAGCAGATCTACGGCTGAGCCGGCGCCTGATCCCGAAGGTCAGCGCAGTAAAAAGTTGCAGACTTTTCGGACAAGATCATGCGCAACTGGAACCGTTTGATCGGTTCAACCGATCCATTCGATCCAGCGGCCATGATAGTCGCAACGGGCAAGGTGACGCGTGGCGCCGCCTGGCCACCGGGTGAGTGACAGCGTGGCAAAGGGGTCGTTGATCGCCAGCGGCTCCATGCGCAACCACGCGACAGGCATGCGGCTTGTGGCCGAACTTCCAGCCCGCTCTAGGCGGGCCGTGATCGCCGCCTTCGTCGGTTCGGGCAAATATTGCCACATGACGGAATGGTAGAGCACGAAGTTGCTCCCGCGCTCTCGCCTCGCCAGCGCCTTCTCGACGAAATCCGCCGCATCCGCTTTGACCAGCGATGGTGCAAACTGTTCCGCGATCGACAATGCGGCATCGAGCCGAGCAAGCCGGGCCGTCTGATCTGCCCAGACATAGGACCGCAGTCGCAGCCGCGCCGCTGTGTCGGCAATATCGATCGGCGCGATGTCGCAACCGACGCGGTGGCGAACCGCGAGCGCCCCTTCAAGCGCAACCAAATTGCCCCGCACCTCCGGCATCAGTCTGACCGGCGAAGCCGCATCGCCCCATTCGGCATCCCCATAGCGATAGTGAAACCGGTCGAACAAAAGGTTCAGCCCGGCACTGGCGCCGATTTCGCAAAGGTCGAGCGGCAGGTCGGCCTCCCGCGCCACTGTCAGCAAGCCGGGCAAAAGCATGGCCGACCGCGCTATTTCGTTGGTCTGCGGCGCATTGCCAAGGCCGGCAACGATCCGCGCGTCGGATCGCGCGATCGCTGTCGCCAGCACCGCCGCAATCTGGTCCTCGCTCGAATCGTTGGGTGGATAGACGCCAGCTAGCCCGTCGTCGGCGCCGGTCAGCACCAGCGCGTGCAGCGCACCGCACAGCCGCAGCGCAACGGCATCGGCGCGCGCATTACGCGGCCAGCCGAGAATGGCCCGTCCGGTTTTCGTGCTTGCGTCCAGAGTCCTTGCCAGCACCCGGCATAGTCTTGCCGTGAAGGGTGATCCCAGCACATCGCAAGCTTTGGCCTGTCCGAGAAAATGTGAGCGGATGTTTTCTTCGCTCATCAATGACCTCCGACTCGATCGATTAGGGCTTGGCCAGAGCCTTCTTGATCTCCGGCAAAAGCAGCGTCTCAGCCGAATCCGCCGTCAGCGGGCCGACGTGCTTGTAGGCGATCTTGCCGTCCTTGCCGACGACGAAAGTCTCCGGCACGCCGTAGACGCCCCAGTCGATCGCCGCGCGGCCAGCCTCGTCGACGCCGATCGCCTGGTATGGATTGCCGAGGTCGCCGAGGAACCGGCGCGCGTTTTCCGGCTGGTCCTTGTAGTTCAGTGCAGCCATGACAAAGCGCTTGTCCTGCGACAGGGCCAGAAGCACCGGATGTTCTTCCCGGCACGGTGCGCACCAGGATGCGAAGACGTTGACCAGCGTGACCTTGCCGGCGAACTGCCTGGAATCGAGCCCCGGCAGGTTGGTGCCCTCCAGCGCCGGCAGGTTTGTCTGCGGCGCCGGCAGGCCGATCAGCGCCGACGGCACTTCCGAAACGTCGCGCCCGGACAGCAACTGAGCCAGGAACAGCCCGGCCAGGACGAGGAAAATCAGCAGCGGCAAAAGCACGATCAGGCGCCGCCCGCGTGCCGGTGTCCCGGTTTGCGTGCTCATGATTTCCCCGCCTTGTCGGAGCGCCGGCGCACGCCGGACGCTTCCAGTTCGGCGAGCTCTCTCTTGCGCGCGCGTTGGTCGATGAGGATCCAGCCGATCAGCCCGGCCAGCACCACCGCCGTGATGGCATAGGCGGCGGTAACATAGAGCGCATGCACGCTCACGCGACCCGCTCCGCGAGCACGCAACACTTCAATGCGATAACGCCGCTTCGTTCGCTCATATGCCTTCCCTTAGCCCCGCGCCGTTGGCTGCGCAATTGGCCGCAGCGCCGCAGCCTTAGCAGCCGCGCCTCAATCCGTTCCGTGGCGCAGCGCCAGCGCCGCTGCCGCCGGCCCGAGCACCGCAAGAAACAAGGTCAGCGCGGCAAGAATGAGGAACGGCTGCAAGAACGGATCGGGCTCGGCCACCGCGCCGTAGCTTGCCGAGACGCCGAAGATCAGCACCGGAATGGTCAGCGGCAGCACCAGCACCGAGATCAGCAGTCCGCCGCGCGGCAGCGCTACCGCCACCGCCGCACCGGCGGCACCAATGAAGGTGATCGCCGGCGTGCCGACCAGAAGGGTCAGCGCTGTGGCGCCGATGCTGATCGGCTCCATGTTCATGAACAGCCCGAGCAAGGGAGCGGCGATCACCAGTGGCAGCACGCTTCCTGTCCAATGCGCCAGGCATTTCGTCAGCACGGTCAGTGCCAGCATGTGGCGCTCGTTGCCGAGCACCAGAAGATCGAGCGAGCCGTCTTCGCGATCGGCTTGAAACAATCGGTCGAGACCGAGCAGGCAGGCGAGCAAGGCAGCGATCCACAGGATCGCCGGGCCGATGCGGGCAAGCAGCTTCAGGTCGGGCCCGACGCCGAAGGGGATCGTCGCGATCACCGCGAGGAAGAAGATCACCCCGGTCAGCGCCCCGCCGCCGGCGCGGATGCTGAGGCGGATATCACGCAGGAAGAGGGCTAGCATGGTTTGAGATGCTCGTGCTTGAGCACCCCCCTCAGTCCTGCCGGACATCTCCCCCTCAGAGGGGGAGATTGGATGTCATGTCGACCTTCGCCAATCTCCAACGTCGCAGGATGAGCGGAGCGCCAGAACTGCCAATCTCCCCCCTTGAGTGGGAGATGTCCCGCAGGACAGAGGGGGGCGCCGTAGAGCACCGACATCAAACGGTCACCCCCATCCTCAATTCCTTCGCCCCGTCGATCCCCAGCGGCAGATGCGTCGCCGCGACGATGATCCCGCCTGCCCGGCAGTGCTGCATCATCAGCGCTGCAAACCGCGATTCCGAAGCCTTGTCCAGCCCGGCCGTTGGTTCGTCGAGCAGCCACAGCGGCCGATGACTGACCAGCAGTTTTGCGATCGCCGCGCGGCGGCGTTGCCCGGTCGAGAGATAGCCGAACGGTAGATGGCCGATGCCGCCCAGGCCGACGGCTTCCAGCGCCTCTTCGATATCGAGAACCGGCTCACCCGAAAACTCGCGCCAGAAGCGCAGATTTTCCGCCACGCTCAGCGCCGTCTTCATCGCGTTCTGGTGGCCGAGATAGTGGCAGGCCGAGGCGATCGACGGAAAGTCCTCGCCACCGCCTTCGATCGACACGCGGCCTTCAGCATTCGGCAGCAGTCCGGCGATCACCCTGAGCAGCGTCGATTTCCCGGCGCCGTTCGGGCCGGTGACGACCAGCGCCTGGCCTTTTTCGAGGGCAAAGCCGACGCCGGAAAAGACCGTCTCGCCACCGCGTTCGCCACCCAGATTTTCAGCGATCAGCCGCATCCATTCCCCTTCGCCGAAAGTCCGCGTGCAGCTTCGGTGCGCCGCAGCAAAAATGGCGATTCCGTGTCTAGAACTATTCCAGGAAATTCTCTATATCCGGGTCATCCGTGCCAGCGGTCGGCATGGGAACCGAATTAGCGCCGAACCAGCGCACGCGCCGCCTTGAACGGCTCGGGTTGGCTGGGAGCGGACAGCGGAAATGGCCGTACCCGCACCTTTGCGCGTGATTGCATGCCATCGGCGTCCGTTCCCTTTCAGGCTGAACAGACAGGACGGATCGCACGTGTCAAAATCACTCGATAGTTTCAATTGCCGCCGCACACTGAGCGCAGGCGGGACCGACTATGTCTATTACGACCTTGTCGAGGCCGAAAAGAACGGCCTCACCGGCATCGCCCAGCTGCCCTACTCGATGAAAGTGCTGCTGGAAAATCTGCTGCGCAACGAGGACGGCCGCTCCGTCACCAAGGAGAGCATCCAGTCGGTCGCCGGCTGGCTGACCGACAAGGGCACTGCCGGCGTCGAGATCGCCTATCGCCCGGCCCGCGTGCTGATGCAGGATTTCACCGGCGTTCCGGCGGTGGTCGACCTTGCCGCGATGCGCGACGCCATGGCCTCGCTGGGCGGCGACCCGCAAAAGATCAATCCGCTGGTGCCGGTCGATCTGGTCATCGACCACTCGGTCATCGTCGATGAGTTCGGTACGCCGCTGGCCTTCGCCCGCAACGTCGAGCTTGAATATGAGCGCAACGAGGAACGCTACAAGTTCCTGAAATGGGGCCAGCAGGCCTTCCGCAATTTCCGCGTCGTGCCGCCCGGCACCGGCATCTGCCACCAGGTCAATCTCGAATATCTCGGCCAGGTGGTGTGGACCAACACCGAGGACGGCGAGACCACCGCCTATCCCGATACCTGCGTCGGCACCGATTCGCACACCACCATGATCAATGGCCTCGGCGTTCTCGGCTGGGGCGTCGGCGGCATCGAGGCCGAGGCCGCCATGCTCGGCCAGCCCGTCTCCATGCTGTTGCCCGAAGTCATCGGCTTCCGCCTCACCGGCAGACTCAAGGAAGGCGTCACCGCCACCGACCTCGTTCTCACCGTCACCCAGATGCTGCGCAAGAAGGGCGTCGTCGGCAAGTTCGTCGAATTCTTCGGGCCGGGCCTGTCCAACATGACGCTGGCCGACCGCGCCACCATCGGCAACATGGCGCCCGAATATGGCGCCACCTGCGGCTTCTTCCCGGTCGACAGCGAAACCATCCGCTACCTCACCATGTCCGGCCGCGAGGAGAGCCGCATTGCGCTGGTCGAGGCATATTCCAAGGCGCAAGGCATGTGGCGCGACAGCGGCTCGGCCGATCCGGTCTTCACCGACCTGCTCGAGCTCGATCTTGGCGATGTCGTGCCGTCGATGGCCGGCCCCAAGCGTCCCGAAGGCCGCGTTGCGCTGGAAGGCATCCCGGCCGGCTTCGCCAAGGCGATGGAGACCGAATACCGGAGAGCCGCCGAAATCGGCAAGCGCTACGCCGTCGAGGGCACCAACCATGACCTCGGCCATGGCGATGTCGTCATCGCCGCCATCACCTCCTGCACCAACACCTCGAACCCGAGCGTGCTGATCGGCGCCGGGCTTTTGGCGCGCAACGCCAACCGGCTCGGCCTCAAGCAGAAGCCTTGGGTCAAGACCTCGCTGGCGCCTGGCAGCCAGGTCGTCGCCGAATATCTGGAGAAATCCGGCCTGCAGAAGGAGCTCGACCAGATTGGCTTCAACCTCGTCGGCTTCGGCTGCACGACATGCATCGGCAATTCCGGCCCGCTGCCGGCGCCGATCTCGAAGATCATCAACGATAAAGGCTTGATTGCTGCCGCGGTGCTATCCGGCAACCGCAATTTCGAAGGCCGCGTCTCGCCCGACGTGCAGGCGAACTATCTCGCCTCGCCGCCGCTGGTCGTCGCCCATGCGCTGGCCGGCACGGTGACCAAGGATCTGACCGTCGAGCCGCTCGGCGAAGATCGCAACGGCAACCCTGTCTACCTCAAGGACATCTGGCCGAGCTCGGTCGAGATTCAGGAGTTCATCGAGAAGAATGTGACGCGCGAGCTGTTCGCCCGCAAATATGCCGACGTCTTCAAGGGTGACGAATACTGGCAGAAGGTCAAGGCGCCGGCAGGCCAGACCTACGCCTGGGACGACAGCTCGACCTATGTGCAGAACCCGCCCTATTTCGCCGGCATGACCGCAGGCTTCGGCAAGATCGGCGACATCAAGGGCGCCCGCGTGCTCGGCCTGTTCGGCGACAAGATCACCACCGACCACATTTCACCGGCGGGTTCGATCAAGGCAGCCTCGCCGGCAGGCCAGTACCTGACCGAGCATGGCGTCGGCGTTGCCGACTTCAACCAGTACGGCACACGGCGCGGCAATCATGAAGTGATGATGCGCGGCACCTTCGCCAACATCCGCATCCGCAACCACATGCTGGGCGAGAACGGCCGCGAGGGCGGCTACACCATCCACTATCCGTCGAAGGAAGAGAAATCGATCTACGACGCCGCCATGGAGTACAAGAAGGATGGCGTGCCGCTGGTCATCTTCGCCGGCGTCGAATACGGCAACGGCTCGTCGCGCGACTGGGCGGCCAAGGGCACCAATCTTCTGGGCGTCCGCGCCGTCATCGCCCAGTCCTTCGAGCGCATCCACCGCTCGAACCTGGTCGGCATGGGCGTCATCCCCTTCGTCTTCGAAGAGGGTACCTCATGGGCTTCGCTCAACCTGAAGGGTGACGAGCTGGTCGAGATCGATGGGCTGAGCAGCATCAAGCCGCGCCAGAAGATGACCGCCAGGATCACCTACGGCGACGGCACGGTGAAGAACGTTCCCATCACCTGCCGTATCGATACGCTGGACGAACTCGACTACTTCAAGAACGGCGGCATCCTGCAATATGTGCTGCGCGACCTGGCGGCGTAAGCCCCGCCAGCCATCGAGAAATCCAGCCATCGAGAGATACCGAACCGCCGGAGCCAGGCTCCGGCGGTTTTTCTATACTATTTTGCTCTTGGCGCGCCGTAGCGCGCTGTCGCCGCCAGAAGCACGCCGAGCATCAGCCCATTGAGGATATGCCACAGGAAGTGCGTGCCGAGCGGAAAGCTGCCGCAAACCAGCGGATCGGCCACCCGGCAGACGACCGAGACGACGAAGATTGCCGACCCCGCCAGATTGTACCAGCCGGCGCGGCTGCCGCTGGCCGCCGTCAGCACGCCGAAGAACGCGAGCGCCAGGAAGGGTGGCAGGTAGCCCGTGGTGCCGTTCGAAGCCTGGCGCAGCCAGTCCGGCACGGCGAAGGTCAACAGGCCGGTGACGGCATAGAAGACGACAAAAATGGCGATCGCCTTGCCCCATTTCATGCCGAGGAACCGGCGCAGGTTGAACAGCGTATAGGCCAGCGTGAAACCGGCGATGGGCAGGACGTCGGCCCAGATCGCGCCCCTTGTGGCGAAGGTGTGGAACAGCGTCGAGCCGACGCCGATTGCCACCACCCACCAGGCCAGCACCACGGCGAAGGTGCCGGTGCCGCGCCGGCGTACTTCCCACACGCCCCATAGCCCGGCAGCAAAAAAAGCCAGATTGGTCAGCGCATTGGCCGGCTCGGCCCAGAGTTCCGGCCCGGTCCGCTCGCAATAGAGGTCGACCGGCGTCAGCAGGGTTTGCCACATGATGAGATCGCCGCCCGAATCGGGTCTACTTTTAAGTGCAGCCGGTCCTATTGCGTCCTTGCCAGTGGTTGCAACGGCAAAGTTTCACCGCAACGTGACTTCCCGTTGACTGGCGCTTCTGCCAAATATTTGGGCAACCAGAACAAGGCCGGCATCACCGGCGGGAATCGGAACGGCCATGGCATTTCCAGAACCATTGCGGCTTGCGGCGTTAGCGCTGGCCTTCTCGGCACTCGCCGGCACCGGGCTTGCCGGCGAGATCGACAAGCCCAAAACCGACGGGCCCCAGATCGACAGGCCGCAGATCGATAGACCATTGGGCGTGGTTGAGCTTTTCACCAGCCAAGGCTGCAATTCCTGTCCGCCGGCCGACGAGCTGTTCGCCGAGCTAGCAGCGAAAGAGGACATCGTCGCGCTCGCCTATCATGTCGACTACTGGGACTATCTCGGCTGGCAGGATACGCTGAGCCGCAAGGAGAACACCGAGCGGCAGTATGACTATATGCGCGCCTTCGGCAGCCGCTCGGTCTACACGCCGCAGGCCGTCATCAACGGCCGCAGCCACGTCAATGGCGCCAGCCGCAGGGAGGTCGACGGCGCGCTCGCCCGCATGGAGAGGGTCGGCGAAGGCATGCGGGTCGGCATCAAGGTCAGCCGGACCAGCGACCGCGTCATGATCGACGCCGGCGACGCCGGCAGTAGCGGCCCCAGCGATGCCCATGTCGTCATCGTCTATTTCAACCCGCCGCAGACGATCAAGATCGGCCAGGGCGAAAACAGCGGCCGCAGCCTGACCTACTGGAACGCCGTCTCCGGCATGCAGACCGCCGGCATGTGGCACGGCAAGGCGCAGCGCTACGAATTGCCGTTGAGCGAGATCTCCAAGAAGAAGGGCGGCTGCGCGGTATTGCTGCAGTCGGTCGGCAAGGACGGCATGCCCGGGCCGATTCTGGGCGCCGCCTTCATTCATAAGCCTTGAACTGAACGTCGCGCTGCCCCTCATCCGCCTGCCGGCACCTTCTCCCGTATGGTGACGGGGAGAAGGAGGCTGGCCGCGACGTTGGCGCCCATCTGCGACGCTGGCAGTTGGCGAAACCATCTGTGACGGCGTCTTTCTCCCCGTCACTATACGGGGAGAAATGCCCGGCAGGGCAATGAGGGGCAGCGCCGACCTGAGATATCCGTTTTGGAACCAAACCAGCGGCCCAGCGGCCAATAAAAAACCGGCGCCAGCTTGCTTCCGACGCCGGTCATTTAGGTTTTGGGATCGTCGCACCCGATTTTTCCTTGGAAAAACCGAGGTTGGTTCGATCCGACGCAGACCCGTGGGCGGGGGGCTTGGGGTTTACGAGCCGGTGCCGGACCGAACCGTCTCAGGCAACGCCGGTAAATTCGTCGGACATTGGGGCATTAGCGCGGATAAAAAAAGGCAGAAATGTGGCAAAGCATCACCAATTCCAACAGGCCGTTTCATAAATGTGACTGGACGTTGCGGAAACAGCGCAGCGGCGGCTTGCTTAGCCGGGTCTTGCAATTCCGGAGCGAACACGCCAACTTTGGTTGTGTAAGATTCATTGTGAGGGATCGAGGCATGACCGATCGCGGCAGTGGGACGGAGGATGGGGACGCATCCGCAATATTGATCCCGCTGCATGAGGCAAGACGCCAGCGCCTCGAGCAGCCGGTAAGCTTCGACCGGCGCGAGCTGGACCAGATCCTCAGGCTTTACGGGCGCATGGTCGCCGCCAATGAATGGCGCGACTATGCCATCGATCATCTCTCCGATCGCGCCGTCTTTTCCGTGTTCCGCCGCACCAGCGAGGTGCCGTTGTTCCAGATCGTCAAGGATCCGAAGCCGGCACGCCGGCAAGGTGCATTTTCGGTCATCGCCGCCGGCGGCCGCATCCTCAAGCGCGGCCAGGAGCTCGGCCGCGTGCTTGGCGTCTTCGACCGCACGCTGAAGCTGGTCGAAGCCTAACTTATTATTTTTGCTGACGAAACCTCTGTTCAGGCAGTGAGTCTGGGTCGGGCGGAACCAGAGCCCCGCCATTCATTGGCAGTTGCATGAACACGGTGTCCAGCCAGCGTCCGTGCTTGTAGCCGGAGCCTTCGAGGCGCCCCGAATGGCGAAAGCCGAGCTTCTCATGCAGCCGCACCGAGGCGCTGTCCGGGTGGCCGTCGCCGATGACCGCGATGATCTGGCGAAAGCCCGCCGCCTGTACCGCTTCGATCAGCCCTTGCATCAACTTGAGCCCGATGCCTTGCCCCTTGGCTTCGGGCGCGACATAGACAGAATCCTCGACGATGAAGCGATAGGCCGGGCGCGGCCGGAAGGGGCCGGCATAGGCATAGCCGAGCACGATGCCGTTTTTTTCCGCCACCAGATAGGGAAAGCCGCCCGCCATCAAACTGTCGAATCGGCTGCCCATCTCGGCACGGCTGGGCGGTTCAAGCTCGTAGCTCGCCGTGCCGTGGATCACCGCGTCGGCGTAGATTTCCGCGATTTGGCCGAGATCGGCCGTAACAGCGGCCCGTATGGCGATGCTGCTCATAATTTATGCAAATCGTTCATCTGCCCGCTATAACAGCAAAGGCCGGCACAATCGGGATAGGGGGGCACCTCGCGGCTCCTCCCCTCCCACACCACCGAGCATACGGGTCCCGTACACGGCGGTTCGGTCGTTATGCGACATTGGCCGGAGCAAGGGAAGTGAGGCCGATGGCTGCGAGGAACGCATTTGGCAGGGCAATGGCGAGCGCGGGGCTGTTGCTGATCCGCCAAGGGCCTTGCACGCTGCCGGCGGTTTGTGCCGCCAGATGGTGCCCGACACCTCGACGACGCAGCTCCGCAAAGCGGGTACGCCCGCCCTTCCATTGCTTCCAGGCGATGGATCGGAACCTTCGCCTGATCCACTGGTCGAGGCTGCGCAGTACCGACGGGGTCTCGCAAAAGCCGAAGTAGCCGCGCCACCCTTTCAGGTAGAGCGACAGCTCCTTGGCTATCTGCACGAGGCTCGCGCCCCGCGTCCGCATTGTCAGCACCCGCACGCGCTCCTTGAATCGGACCACAGCCTGCGGTGCGATCCGACGCCTTGGCATCTTCTCGTCCGTGAAGCTGAAGCCGAGGAACTTGCGCCGGTGCGGCGAAGCGACTGCGCTCTTGTGCATGTTAACCTTTAGCTTCAGACGTCTGTCGAGGAAGCGTTCGACACTTGCCATCACCCGTTCACCCGCCCGCACGCTGCGCACGTAGATGTTGCAGTCGTCGGCGTAGCGCACGAGGCAATGCTTGCGTCGTTCCAATTCCTTGTCGAGTTCGTCCAGCATCAGATTCGACAGCAGCGGCGAGAGCGGGCCGCCTTGCGGCGTTCCCTCGTCGATTGGGCCAACCAGCCCGCCTTCGAGTACACCCGAGGCCAGAAAGCCCCGGATCAGCCGAAGGAGGCGCGGATCGGACACCCGCTTGGCCACCAGCCCATCAGGATGTCATGGTTGACCCGGTCGAAGAACTTCTCCAGGTCGATGTCCACCACAACGCGATGACCCGACGCGATGAACGCTTGCGCCGCGGCGACCGCCTGATGTGCCGAGCGTGCGGGTCGGAACCCGTAGCTCGACGCGCTGAACCCGTCGTCCCATGCTTCTTGCAGCACCTGCATCACCGCCTGCTGGATGAAGCGGTCGAGCACCGTCGGGATGCCGAGCGGACGGGTACCGCCGGACGCCTTCGGGATAGCGACACGCCGCACCGGCTGCGGCTTGTAGGAGCCTTCGAGCAATTGGGCGCGGAGTTCGGGCCAGTGGTCTTTCAGATGCAGCGCCAAGGCCTCGACACTCATGCCGTCGATCCCCGGCGCCCCCTTGTTGCGCCGGACCTGCGCCAGCGCCTTCCTCAGATTGTCGCGATCGACAATCGCTTCCATGCATGGTCCGGCCATCGCCGCCGGACTTTCGGGGGCGGCGTTCGCCGCACGGGCTTCGTCCCTTCCCCAAGGCAGTCACGGGCTTCACCCGCTCCCATCTCAGAGAAGGCCAGCTCAAGCTGGATTTTCTGCCACATGGCCAATGCGAGAACTCCGTCCTACTCGTCCTTCCAACCGTTCGGGCCTTCGTTCGGCAGACGCCTCCCTACTATGCCCTCTGCTGACTTCTGCACCGCGATCAGCGCGCCTCACGGCGGGCTCAGTCCGGAATTCCGGACACGACGCAGATCTCCCGAGGTAAGATCGACCGCCTTCCCCGCACACCCGCCGCATTTACCACCCCGGCCCTTGATGACCATGGACTTCGCGGTCCCTTGCCCGCTCGTCCGGCCGGGTAGGCCTCATATCCGCTTCTTGTCCATCGGGTCGCGGGTTTGCTCCACGCTTCCTCCAAACCCCGCCTCACGACGACGCCCTTGCGCCTTGCTAACCCTTCGCCGCCATCAGGCTGGGTAAAGGACTTCCACCTCCAAGCTGTCGATCTTCTTCGGCACACAAAGAAAAGGCCGCCTTTCGGCGCCCTTTCCAATCTCGCTGGTCCAGAGACCGCCTCCAAGGGGTGTCTTAGCGGCGGTCGCCCATGAACTGCAGCAGGAACATGAACAGGTTGATGAAGTCGAGATAGAGCGTCAGCGCGCCCATGATCGCCTTGCGGCCGGCGACAGCGGTGTCGTCGCCCTCGAAATACATCTCCTTGATCTTCTGCGTGTCATAGGCAGTGAGGCCCGAAAAGATCAGCACGCCGATCGCCGAGATGGCGAAGGACAGCGCCGACGACTGCAGGAAGATGTTGATCAGCATCGCGATGATCAGGCCGAACACGCCCATGACCAGGAACGAGCCGAACGCAGTCAGGTCGCGCTTGGTCGTATAGCCATAGAGCGACAACGCGCCGAAGGCCGCGGCGGTGGCGAAGAAGGTCTGCGAGACGCTCGCGGTCGTGTAGACCAGGAAGATCGACGACAGCGACAGGCCGACGAGGCCGGCATAGACCCAGAACGTCGTCTGGGCGGCCGAAACGCTCATCGACTGGACGCGGAACGACAGGAACAGCACCGCAGCCAACGGAGCCAGGATGACCACCCAGCGCAGCGGCGACCCAAAGATCGCGTAGCCGAAGGAGGTCAGCATCTCGCCGCTCGGCAGCGTGGCGACCGCCGAAGCCGGATCGGAGGTGGTGGCCAGCATGATCGTGCCGACCGCGGCAAGGCCGGTGATGAGGAGGCCAAGCCCCATCAGATTGTAGACCTTGATCATATAGGCGCGCAGGCCCTGATCGATGGCAGCGTCGACGCGGGCGCCGGGCACGGCGGGCGACTGGTAGTTGCGGATGGGTTCAGCCATGGGAGTCCTCTTTTGCTTCTGCCCCGTCCGGTGTCAGGCCTCTCAAGGCCCAGGCGCCGCTGGCGGGGCTCCAGCATGCCTGCGACGAAATATGATGGTTATTGGCGTCAAGGACAAGGCCGTAACCGGATGTAATGCTTCGTGAAGCACCCAAAACCCGATTTACCGGCCTCCGGAAGCCCAACATTAACAAGATTTAACCAAGCCCTGATCAGATCAGGGCTTGCAGCTCAGAGATTGCGCAGCACCGGAGCTGCCTTGTGCCCGAGCACCCGCCAGGTGCCGGCGAGGCCGATGCCGACCGTGATCACCAGTGCAAAGACGATGGTTGCCACCGCCACTTCGGGCATGAAATGCGATGGCAGCGTCATGATGTGCGCAACGACGAACCATGCCGCGATGCCGCCCGCCGCCAGCGCGAAGATCGCGGTGGCAAGCCCGATCAGCATGTATTCCAGCGAAAAGGCTGTTATCAGCGTCCTCCTGGTCGCGCCCAGCGTCTTCAGCACCACCGCGTCATGAATGCGGGCCCGGTTGCCGGCGGCGAGTGCGCCGGCCAGCACCAGCACCGAGGCGATCAAGGCGACGCCGGCCGCCGCCCTGATCGCCGTGCCGAGCTGCGCCACCAGCCGGTTGACGATGTCGAGCGCATCCTTGACCCTGACCGTCGTCACCGCGGGGAAGGCGCGGGTGACGGCATTGAGAAGACGGGCATCGTCCGCCGCCGACGCGTTCTTCTCGGTCAGCGTCGCCAGCCAGCCATGCGGCGCACCCGTGAATGTGTTGGGCGAAAACACCATGACGAAATTGATTCCCATCGTCTCCCACTCGACCTGGCGGAAATTGGCGATCCTCGCCGTCACATTGCGGCCGAGCACATTGACGGTGATGGTGTCGCCGAGCTTCAGCCCGATCTCCTTGCCTTCCTGGGCCGAGAACGAAACCAGCGGCTCACCGGCATAATTGTCGGGCCACCATGTGCCTTCGGTGAGCGTCGCGTTTTCGGGCAGTTTCGCGTCGTAGGTCAGGCCGCGATCGCCGCGCAGCACCCAGGCGCCTTCCGGCGGCACCTTCACCTTGTCGACAGCGATGCCGTTCAGCGCCATCACCCGGCCGCGCAGCATCGGCACCTTGACCAGTGTGCCCTGCGGCGCCTGCTTGCCGATCATCGCAGAAAATGTATCGACATCGCTGCTCTGGATATCGACGAAAAAGAAGTTCGGCGCCCGTTCCGGCAGGCTGCCGGAGATCTGCCGCCTGAGATTGCCGTCGATCAGCGCCAGCGTCACCAGAAGCGTCAGCCCCAGGCCCAGCGACAGCACCACTGATGGCGTCAAGGCGCCCGGCCGATGGATGTTGCCGACAGCGAGCCGGAGTGCGGTGGAGCGGACGCGCGGGCTCCTTTTGGCAATCCACTGCACCAGCGTCCCGACGACGCGCAGCACCAGAAAGGCAAAAACCGTGGCGCCAACGAAGATCGCGGCGATGCGGCGGTCGCCGGAAAACAGGATGGCCAGCGCCGCCAGCAGCAGCGCGATGCCGAGTGCCACCCCAATGTAGATAGGACGTGGAAAGCCGCGGCCTTCGAACCCCATCTCGCGGAACAGCGCCGTCGCCGGCACGTCGCGGGCGCGGCCGAGCGGCAGCAACGCGAAGGCGAGCGTCACCAGCAGGCCGAACAGCGCCGCAATGCCGAGTGCGCCGGGATAGAACCCGCCTTCGGCCGGCACCGGAATGACGGAATGAAGGGCGGCGCTCGCCGCGAACGGCATTAGCGCGCCGAGGATGAGGCCAAGCGCGATGCCGAGGCCGGCGATCATCAGGATCTGCACCAGATAGACGGCAAAGACGAATCCGCCCGAAGCGCCCAGGCTCTTGAAGGTGGCGATGACGCCGCGCTTGCCGTCGAGATAGGCGCGAACCGCATTGGCGACGCCGACGCCGCCGACCACCAGCGCCGTCAGCCCGACCAGCGTCAGGAACTGCGAGAACCGCTCGATGTTGGAGGACAGCGCCGGTGCCGCATTGCTGCGCGTGCGGATCGACCAGCCGGCCTCCGGGAAGTCCTTTCCGGCCTGCTCCTGGATATCCTTGATCTGCGCTTCGCCGGTATTGGTGGGCAGGCGGATTTTATACGTATTCTCGACCAGGCTGCCCGGCCGGACCAGGCCGGAGGCGGCAAGCCCGTCCACGGAGATCATCAGCCGCGGCGCGAAGCCAAAGCCGTCGGACACTTGATCCGGCTCGCTGATGAGCCTGGCGCGCAGTTCGAATGTGGCGCTGCCGAGCTTCAGCCGGTCGCCGATTCTGACGTTCAGCCGATCGAACAGAAGGTCTGGCGCGGCGGCGCCGAAGACGCCGGATCTTTCGCCGAACAACTCCTGCTTCGACAGCGCCGGCTCGGTGTCCAGCGTGCCATAGAGCGGATAGGCGTCGTCGACCGCCTTGGCTTCGACCAGCGCCTGGTCGGAGCCGTCTTCGAGACGCGCCATCGAACGCATGTTGGCGCTGTGCGCAACCGCGCCCAGCCCGTCGAGGAAGGCGTGCTCGGCTTCCGTCGCATCGCGCTGGTTGATCTGGAAACGAAGATCGCCGCCAAGCAGCGTCTGGCCTTGGCTGGCAACGCCTGCGGTGATCGACTGCGCCACCGAATTGACGCCGCCGATGGCCGCGACGCCGAGCGCGATGCAGGCAAGGAAGATCAGGAAGCCGGACAGCCCGCCGCGCATCTCGCGCAGCGAGAACCGGAAGGCGAGCTTTAGCGTGCGCGACAATGGCATAATGACATCAGGCCGGGACATCAGGCCGGCACGCCAGGGCGCCGCGCGTCCTTTTGGACGCGCAAATGACGCTCTACCACCTTGAATCTACGCATCGTGTTTTCCGAAGATCGGTTCCGATTTTCGGGCCGATGCGGTAGCCGGCATTGGCCCGTCCTCGATCCGGCCTGAGCGCATCGAAACCTGCCGCGAGCAGCGACCTGCGAGCGCCGGATCATGGGTGACCAGCACCAGCGTCATGCCGCGCTCGGCCGCCTTGGCGAACAGCAGGTCGGCGACCTGGCGCCCCGTCGTCTGGTCGAGGTTGCCGGTCGGCTCGTCGGCGATCAGGATGCGCGGCGAGGGCGCCAGCGCCCGGGCGATCGCCACACGCTGCTGTTCGCCGCCCGACAATTCGCCGGGATAATGGGTGACGCGATCACTGAGCCCCACCGCCGCCAGTTCGCGCACCGCCACCCCGAACGGATCGGCGTGGCCGGCCAGCTCAAGCGGAACGGCGACATTTTCAAGTGCCGTCATATTGGGAATAAGGTGGAAGGACTGGAAGACAATGCCGATGTTTCGCCCACGAAACGATGCGATCTGGTCTTCGCTCCTGCCGTTGAGTAGCTCGCCGGCAATTCGCACCGTGCCAGAATCGACCTTTTCCAGGCCGGCCAGGACCATCAGCAGCGTCGACTTGCCGGAACCCGAAGGCCCGACGATGCCGGTTGCCTCGCCTGCTGCCACGTCGAGGCTGACGCCTTTCAGCACATGCACGGAAGATGCGCCTTCGCCGAGCGTCAGCGATACGTCTTTCAGCGCGATGACGGCTTCTGTCAAAATGAAAACGTCCTATATGGAATGGCGAAGGACCTTCGCCAAAAGAATTTTCCTGGTCATATGGGGCCTGCCGCATGGCTTTCAAACACACTCTTGCTGCAGCCTTCATCCTTTTTCTCGCGATTTGCGGCGCCATTTCGCCGGCCAGCGCCGAGACCTTCAAGATCGTCGGTTTCGGCGACAGCCTGATGGCGGGCTTTGGCCTCGGGCCGGGCGAAGGCTTTACCGAAAAACTGCAGGCAGCACTTCGCGCCAGGGGTCACGATGTGACCATCGCCAATGCCGGCGTTTCCGGCGATACGTCGAGCGGTGGCCTGTCGCGGCTCGACTGGTCGGTGCCGGACGGCACGCAACTCGTCATCCTCGAGCTTGGCGCCAACGACATGCTGCGCGGCCTTTCTCCCGAGATCACGGAAAAGAACCTGGACGGCATGCTGGCGAGGCTGAAGCAGCGCAAGATCGCGGTGTTGCTGGCCGGCATGCGCGCCGCCCCCAATCTCGGCGCCGGCTACCAGGACGCCTTCGACGCAATCTTTCCGAAACTGGCCGGGAAATATGGCATTCCGCTCTACCCGTTCTTTCTCGACGGCGTCGCCGGCGAGCCAAGCTTGCAGCTCGAGGACCGTCTGCACCCCAATGCCAAGGGTGTCGACCGCATTGTCGAGCGCATCCTGCCTGCCGTGGAGAAGGCCATCGCAACGGTGCGGGACAGTTCCTGACGGCAATGGTGCCGGGAGGCTTTCCGCAGGGGAAGCTTTTAGGCAGGCCTGCGACCAATAAACCGCTTGCCCCGCTTGAATATCGATGATTCGCTAGGGGCAAGAGTTCGATTCGAGGACAGGAGGCTTGCCATGCCACGTCTTTTTACCGCCCTCGAAATACCGCGTGATGCCGCTCTTTCGCTGTCCCTGCTCAGGGGCGGCCTGCCCGGGGCCCGCTGGATCGACGTCGAGAACTATCATCTGACGCTGCGCTTCATCGGCGATGTCGAGGGCCATGTCGCCGACGAAATCGCCAACGCGCTCGATCGTATCCACCGCCCGCCCTTTCCGCTGGCGCTGTCCGGCGTCGGCGCCTTCGGCCAGAAAAAGCCGCATGCGGTGTGGGCGGGCGTCTCCGCCTCGCCTGATCTTTCGGCGCTGCAAGGTGAAATCGATCGCATCTGCCAGCGGCTCGGTGTTCCCGCCGATCCGCGCAAGTTCACGCCGCATGTGACGCTGGCCAGACTGCGCAATTCGAGCCCGCTCGACGTCGCCCAGTATCTTTCGGCACGCGGCAACTTTTCGACGCTGCCTTTCCGCGTCGGCCGCTTCGTCCTGATGTCGTCGCGCGATTCGGTCGGCGGCGGGCCCTACATCGTCGAGGAGGCCTGGCCGCTTTTGGGCGCCGCCGCCTCGAGCCGCGTCGCCAGCGCCTCCGACGCTTCGCGGATCATGCGGTAGACCGCAGCAAACGCATCCTGCCCCTCGTAGTAGGGATCCGGCACGTCGCGTGTTCTTCCCTGCGCGAGCTCCAGGAACAGGTGGACGCGGTCGCGCATGTCGGCCGGCACCAGCGCTTTCAGGTCCCGGACGTTCGATCGGTCCATGCCGAGAATCAGGTCGAAACGCGAAAAATCGTCCGGCGTCAGCTTGCGCGCCCTCTGCCCGGAAATGTCGATACCGTGCCGCGCGGCGATCGAGACCGAGCGCGGGTCGGGTGCCGAGCCGGCTTCCCAGTCGCTGGTCCCTGCTGAATCGAGCAGGATGTCCCGATCGAGGCCGCGCTCCGCCAGGACGGCGCGCAACACACCCTCAGCCAAAGGCGAGCGGCAGATATTGCCGAGGCAGACGAAAAGAATGGATTTTATCGGCTTTGCACTCATCGATCCGGCGCTATGGTGAAGGCTGCTGATCCAGATAGCACGGGATGCGAACATGGCGAGAGAGAAACTGGGCAAGGACGCCGTTGCCGGGGCGCTGAAAGATCTCGACGGCTGGTCGCTGGCCGCGGATGGCGGCTCGATCACGCGCAGCTTCGTCTTCGAGGACTTCTCCGAGGCCTTCGCCTTCATGACGCGCGTTGCCCTGGCGGCGGAGAAGCTGGACCATCACCCCGACTGGTCGAACGTCTACAAGACCGTGGACGTCACGCTCAACACCCATGATGCCGGCGGCCTGACCGCGCTCGATTTGGAGCTGGCCCAAGTGATGAACCGCTACTTCGGCGGCTGAGCACGTCAGCATCTTGTAGCGCGGTTCGGGTTTTCCCACATTTTGCGCTGGCGGGCGCGTAAAGCGGTATGCCCGCAAGGAGAGGTTGATGGCGCAAAAATCCGGTTTTGATTTCTTCGGCTTTGGCGGCAAGCTGGGCGATGAGAGCGAAGTGCGCGAGAAATTCTGGCGCACGGCGAAGCGGGCCGCCCGCCAGATTCCGTTCATGGAAGAGGTAGTCGCCGCCTATTACTGCGCCATGGACAAGAACACGCCGTTGCGCGCCAAGGGCATATTGCTGGCGGCGCTCGGCTATTTCGTGCTGCCGGCGGACGTCATCCCCGATTTCATCTTCGGGCTCGGCTTCACCGACGACATCGCCGTCTTGACCGCCGCGATCACCACCGTCAGCGCCCACATCACGCCAGCGCACCGGCTCGCCGCCAAGAAGGCGATCGGCGACAAGAGTTGAGCCGGCGCCGGTAGAGAATGGCGCGATATCCGGCTCCCCGGCCATCAAACCCACCGCCGCACCCGCGCCTTGTAGGCGCGATAGTCATCGCCGAACTTCCGCTCGAGATACTGCTCTTCCCGCGCGATGACGCCGGTATTGATCACCCACAGCAACGGGACGACGAGCGCAATGGCCCAAAAACTTCCCGCCGCGACGCCGAGGCCCAAATAGATGAGGGTCGTTCCCAGATAGAACGGGTTCCTGGTTCGCCGATAGATGCCGTCGACGACCAGCGCCGTCGTCGGCAGGGTCGGCGGAATGTTGGTACCAGCAGCGTTAAAGCGCCCCGCCGCCATAAAGATGAGCACGAAGCCGCACACCGCGAGCACGGCGCCGGCCAGATAGCGGGCGAGCGCCTGCCCGGCCAGGACCGGGAGCGGAATGATCGCCTCGAGGACCGCTGCCGCCGCCAGGAAGGCGAGAAAGATCAAGGGCGGCAGTGCGATGACCCCGGGAACGTCGGGCGCGCCCGATCCGCCCGACGCCTCCCCGCCATCCGATCGCGGCGCTGCGCCGCCGGCCACCGCCCGTATGGCGACACGAATGCCGAACACGATCGCCAGGACGACGGTGCCGCCCGCCAGGATCAGGACCGTCTCGGAAATGGCCACGGCCAAATCTCCCTTACGCCGCCAACGAGGGCGCCCTGGCCGAAGCGCCGCGGAAGCGAACGTAGGCATGATACCGCCTGGAGGGAAATTCGTCACGCGCCTCGTGCAAGCTAGGATGGCTGCAAGACCTAGCTGCTTGAAAAGTCAAACTCTTGCCGTTTTCGTGGCCTCCAAGTCGCGAAAGGGGACATTGCGACTGCCGCTTTTCGCAAAGCGGCGCGAAAATGGCGGCGGTTTCCTGGGGTGGATGTCCTTTTCCAGAGGAAAATTCACCGTTTGGTAACCCAGATTAAATCAAAATGAAGCGACGGGCAGGACGCCGAGCCGGCCTGCTCCGCACAGTTGGAATACGGGAAAAGCGATGCGCGGATTGATTGCTACAGTTTCCAGCCTGGTCCTGGTGGCCTTGACAGCGCCGGCGCTGGCGCAGTCGGCGACCAAGATCGGCCAGCATAATGCCTGGGGCACCTACAGCTACCAGGCGTCCGGCGGCAAGGTCTGCTACGTGCTGACCGTGCCGACCGACAAGCAGCCGCCGACGCTCGACCATGGCGACATGTTCTTCTTCGTCAGCCAGCGGCCGGGACAGCAGGTGTCCTACGAGCCGCAATTCATCGCCGGCTACAATTTTCAGGAGAACTCAAAGGCCACCGTCACCATCGACGGCAAGAGCTTCTCGATGTTCACCCGCGGCAAGTCAGCCTGGGTCGAGAACGCCGCCGAGGAGCCGGTATTGATTGCCGCGATGAAGACCGGCACCGACATGAAGGTGTCGGCGAAATCCGGCCGCGGCAACACCACCACCTATGTGTTTTCATTGAAGGGCATTTCAGCGGCCCTGGCATCGATTGCCAAGTGCAAATAAGCACAGGCAAATCCGAGTTTGCATGAAAGGCCGGGCCGCAGGTCCGGTCTTCGCTTTTCACCGGCCTGCCGGCATGCATATGAGGCTCTCTGCCCCAGGCGAGGCACTCTGCCCCGGGCGAGCCTCACTCTGCCCGCATGACTCCGCCAGCAACCTGTGCTATGCGCCGCGCTTCGTTTCGGGCACGATGCTGTAATCGGCCGCAAATCGCTTATATTGGCGCAACAATGACCCTTTCATTCGATCTTACCGCCGAAGGCGCCCGTGACGCGTTGCGCGCCCGCGCCACGCCGGCTGAAAAGCCGTCGCTGATCGGCCTGACGCGGGCCGAGCTGGGTGCGGCCCTGGTCGCCGCCGGCATCGTGCCGGAGCGCCAGGCCAAAATGCGCGCCCAGCAACTCTGGCACTGGCTGTATGTGCGCGGTGTTTCCGACTTTGCCGGCATGTTCAACATCTCCAAGGATTTGCGCGCCGCGCTGGACAGGCATTTCACCGTCGCCAGGCCAGAAATCGTCGAGGAGCAGATTTCCTCAGACGGCACGCGCAAATGGCTGTTCCGCTTTCCGCCGCGCGGCGCCGGCCGGCCGGTCGAGATCGAGACCGTCTACATCCCCGAAGAGGGCCGCGGCACGCTCTGCATCTCCTCGCAGGTCGGCTGCACGCTGACCTGCTCGTTCTGCCACACCGGCACGCAGAAGCTGGTGCGCAACCTGACCGCCGAGGAAATCCTCGCCCAGCTTTTGACCGCCCGTGACCGGCTCGGCGATTTTCCCGACCGCGACACGCCCGACGGCGCCATCGTGCCGGCTGAGGGCAGGAAAATCTCCAACGTCGTCATGATGGGCATGGGTGAGCCGCTCTACAATTTCGAGGCGGTGAAGAAGGCGCTGCTGATCGCTTCCGACGGCGACGGCCTGTCGCTATCCAAGCGCCGTATCACTTTGTCGACCTCCGGTGTCGTGCCCGAGATCCTGCGCACCGGCGAGGAGATCGGCGTCATGCTGGCGATCTCGCTGCATGCCACCAATGACGATTTGCGCGACCTTCTGGTGCCGATCAACAAGAAGTATCCGCTGAAGGAACTGATTGCCGCGTGCCGCGCCTATCCCGGCCTGTCGAACGCCAAACGCATCACCTTCGAATATGTGATGCTGAAGGACGTCAACGATTCGATCGAGGACGCCAAGGGACTGATCAAGCTGCTCAAGGGCATTCCGGCCAAGATCAATCTTATCCCGTTCAACCCGTGGCCGGGCACCAACTACCAGTGCTCGGACTGGGAGACGATCGAGAGGTTCGCCGACTACATCAACAACGCCGGCTATGCCTCGCCGATCCGCACGCCGCGCGGCCGCGACATTCTTGCGGCCTGCGGCCAGCTCAAGTCGGAATCGGAACGGATGCGCAAAGTCGACCGGCTGGCGCTGGAAGCGATGATGATCGCGGGACACGGCGAGGCGTGAATCGTCTCATCGCCTATCTCGTTCGCTTCGCCGTCATCCTGATCGGCTATGTCGTCGCATCACTGGCCGCCAGCGCCTTCCTCAACCTCCTTTTCCTGGCCTCCCTTGGCTACACGCCTGAGCATCCTGAGCCGGCGGCGACCGCCTCGCTGTGGTTTTCAATTCCGTTCGTCGCGCTGTTCGTCGCCTATTTCGCCTTCATGCCGGCCGCAATCGCCATCCTGATTTCGGAAATCCTCAGCCGCCGCGACTGGCTTTTCTATGCGCTGGCGGGTGCAGTTGTTGCCGCGGTCTTCCTCGGCTTCGCTCGCCAAACCGCCGATGCCAATTTCGCAGCCACCGACACCCGCGACATGCTGGCGGTGATCGGCTGCGGCATGGTCGGGGGTATTTTCTACTGGCTGAGCGCCGGGCGTTGGGCCGGAAGTTGGCGTGAGGCGGGGGATGCGCCTACTTCGCCTGGGCCGTCAGGATCTTGAGCGCGAAGGCCGAAAACACCCCGGCAAACAGATAGTCGACCACCCGCGTGACGCGCGGGCTGGCCTTCATCGCCTTCGAGAACTTTTCCGCCGCCAGCACCATCGGCGCTGTCACCGGGATCGACAGCACAACGAACATCGCACCGAGGAAGAACAGTTTGCCGGGCGCGTTGGGATCATGCGCGGAGACGAACTGCGGCAGGAAGGTCATGAAGAACAGGATGATCTTCGGGTTGAGCAGATTGACGCCGAGCCCCGCCGCCCAGCTGCGGAACAGCGAAATCTCAGGTCCGGTCTTCTTCTCCGGCGAAAACGCTGACCCCTTGGTGACGGCTTGCCACGCCAAAAACACCAGATAGCCGGCGCCGAAGATCTTCAGGGCCAGGAAGGACATCGGCGAGGCGACGATCAGCGCCGAGACGCCGACCACCACCAGCGTGGTGTGGATCAGCGTGCCGCACAGCGCACCGGCCATCGAGGCAAAGCCGGTGGCGCGGCCCTGGCTCAGCGTGCGCGAGACGAACAGCGTCATGTCTGGCCCGGGCGTGATCGCCAGGATCACGGTGGCGATGGCGAACTGGATCAGCGTGGTGGTATCGGGAATGAAGGACATGAACGGCCCCTGCAAAAGAAAGGCGCAGCCTATAGCGCAAGCGCCTTCCCGGCACCAGCGACTGGCCGGCGCAACGGCTGATCCAGTATGCCCAGTGGCGACCAGGGGACCCTTCGTCTCTTGCGCAGCCCGGAAAGCCCGTGATACTCGCCCGCCGAGAACCCCTGTCGTGGAACCGCCAAAATGTCCCCCAGCATGCTGAAAGCAAAAGATGTCAAGAAAGTCGTGCTCGCCTATTCCGGCGGCCTCGACACCTCCATCATCCTGAAATGGCTGCAGACCGAGCTCGGCGCCGAGGTCGTCACCTTCACCGCCGACCTCGGCCAGGGCGGCGAGCTCGAGCCGGCACGCCGCAAGGCCGAGATGATGGGCATCAAGGATATCCGCATCATGGATGTCCGCGAGGAATTCGTGTCCGATTTCGTCTTCCCGATGTTCCGCGCCAACGCCGTCTACGAAGGCACCTATTTGCTCGGCACCTCGATCGCCCGCCCGCTGATCTCGAAACACCTCGTTGAGATCGCAAAAGAAACCGGCGCCGATGCGATTGCCCACGGCGCCACCGGCAAGGGCAACGACCAGGTCCGTTTCGAGCTGTCGGCCTATGCGCTGAACCCTGACATCAAGGTCATCGCACCATGGCGCGACTGGTCGTTCAAGTCGCGGACCGACCTGATCAACTTTGCCGAGCAGCACCAGATACCGGTGCCGAAAGACAAGAAGGGTGAGGCGCCGTTTTCGGTCGACGCCAATCTCCTGCATTCGTCTTCCGAAGGCAAAGTGCTGGAGGACCCGTGGAGCGAGCCGCCGGAATTCGTCCACCAGCGCACCGTCTCGCCGATGGACGCGCCGGACAAGGTCACCGAGATCGAGATCGAGTTCCTCAGGGGCGACCCGATTGCGCTCAACGGCAAGAAACTATCGCCGGCGACGATGCTGGCGGCGCTCAACGATCTCGGCCGCGACAACGGCATTGGCCGGCTCGACCTGGTCGAGAACCGTTTCGTCGGCATGAAATCGCGCGGCGTCTACGAGACCCCCGGCGGCACCATCCTGATCGCCGCTCACCGGGCGATCGAATCGATTACGCTGGACCGCGGCGCCGCCCACCTCAAGGACGAGTTCATGCCGCGCTACGCCGAGCTGATCTACAACGGCTTCTGGTTCGCGCCCGAGCGGCTGATGCTGCAGGCGATGATCGACAAGAGCCAGGAGGATGTCGAAGGCACGGTGCGGCTGAAGCTCTACAAAGGCAACGTCATCGTCACCGGCCGCAAGTCGAAGAAGACGCTCTATTCCGACGCGCTGGTCACCTTCGAGGACGACCGCGGCGCCTACGACCAGAAGGACGCCGAAGGCTTCATCCGGCTCAACGCGCTCAGGCTGAGGACGCTGTCGGCGCGCAACCGTTAGAGAAGCTGTGCGATCTTCCCCTTGCGGAGCAGGCTATGCAAAACCCACAATCATGCATGCCTGCCCAGCGATCCTGAGTCCGCTCCACGGCAAATAGCTTTTGACCGCTCCCGGTAGAGTCGAGGTGTGGCGCGGTGGCGGTAGGTTGAACATATCTGTTTGCCGCCCCTTTCGTCTGGCGGTGCCTTAGTGGTTCAACCGTAGCTCCGTTTCCACACCCCGCTCATCGAACCGGACAT
>NZ_SADR02000059.1 GCF_004010325.2 Mesorhizobium sp. M00.F.Ca.ET.216.01.1.1 | reverse complement strand
GGCCCGGATTGTTCACGGTCGACGATCTTAGTCTATCGGTGCTCGAGCGGGTGTTTCGTCGCTGACGAGCTAGTCGTGCGGTTTTATAGTTTCCGAGGATGGCCCGCTTGCATACCTGCCTGCCGGTAATCTCTAACCGTTGACTTAGGGCGATGGCTTTCGGTTATCCGGCTTGAAAGCGAAGAGGTGGACCATTCTGCGTCGAGCGCCGGCACGATATGGAGTGCTGCTCCGGGCTATTACCATCCAGACAGAGCGGAACCTTCTATCACGTCAGACGCTCGGACAATTGCCAAAACCCATTTCCTGGGAACTGAATTGTGCTCGCCACCGGGTCCATTTTGCCGGCGCGTCTGTGGTGCAGGTCCCGATCAGCCTGACCACTGGCTGCCACAGGAACTGCCTACTTGTATGACCGAGCACTGCGCATTTGTCAGCTGGCGAACAATTCCTTGTAGCCGCTCGTCACCATCCAGTTCGCACGGTCGAGATGACTACGAAGCGCCTTCCTGGCGCGCTCCGGTTCAAGTGCCGGATCAATGCCGAGGATCAGATGGGCCATTTCCTCTTCGGGCGCCTCATCGGCTGAGGCGTCCAGGAGCCTCATATAGATGGTAAAGTGCGCCCTGTCGTAGGCGGTAAGACGGTCAGACCAAGGGACTTCGTCGAGCAGTGTTGAGCTTTGAGTCCTATCTGTTGCCGTTGATCGATTCATGTCTGCCGCGAACCTCGCATGTTGATCGCTGGATCCAAGGCAGAATATCCCAAAATGGGATAATCCGAAACGGGGATTAGTCGCTGAGCCGGTCTCTACCTGACCGGTTCACCTAAATGCCCAAATCTCTTCGATCTCCCCGCCACCAGCGGTTTCTGGCCCAGTTGATCTCACTGCGCAAGGTCAAAGGGCTGACGCAGGCGCAGGTGGCTGAGAAGCTTGGTCGTCCGCAATCTTTCGTGGCGAAATATGAGGGTGGAGAGCGGCGTCTCGATATCATTGAGTTTCTCGACGTAACTGCGGCCCTCGACGCTGATCCGTGTGAGATTCTGTTGAGCCTGCGTGCGTAGTGGGCGCCCGCGCCCATCACCGCGCGTGCCGGGTGCCGGTGGGTCGATCCCCGCTTTTCTTGGCTCAGGGCGTCTCGACCATTCCGCTGCGCCTCCTAGCGTGTCGTTAGACTCTCGCAATTCTCTCTGTTGTGCCTTTCCCAGCAGGGGCCGCCGCATCCTTCTAGGCCCGCCGCGGCGTCCCGCAACCCTTAGCTAGCTGTGAGCTTTTCGGGAGGTTGTCCATCCGGTCCTTCGGATGCGGTGCGGCTCAGACGGCGGGTCCGTTCCTGTCATGACTCGCCGCCGCACCGCTTCCTGGGAAGCAGCCATTGGCGAGCGAAGGACAAAACGATGAGACAGCGAAGCGCTAGGCCATCGGCGCCGACTGGAAGTCTTCGCGATCATCTTCGAGCGCATCCGCGCTGGGTGATGCGTCGATGCATGGTGGTTACGCGACTTCGTTGCTTGAAGCGAAGCGACCGCACCGCCCATTTCGTCAATTGGCGAACAAATCCTTGTAGCCGCTCGTCACCACCCAGTTTGCACGGTTGAGATGACTGCGAAGAACGTTCCGTGCGCGCTCCGGTTCGCGTGCCGGATCAATGCCGAGGATCACATGGGCCATTTCCTCTTCAGTGGCGTTGTCGGCTGAGGCGTCCAGGAGCCTCATATAGGTTGTAAAGTGGTCCTTGTCGTAGGCTGTAACGCGGTCTGACCAGGGGACCTCATCGGCAAACGGCGTGTTCGATTTGGGCTGTAACATCGCTAATTCTATCTCCGGCCAATGGACCCGCGAAGCCCTCTGCCTGCTAAATGTGGATTACATATTTTAGTTGATAAACTCAAGCCGCCTGATCCGCTGGCTTGCGTGCATGGATATGCGCAAGTTGGTCGGACGGAATGTGCAGAGGATCAGGCAAAGGAAGCGTCTGACGCAGGAGCAGCTTGCGGAGATTTCCGGGTTCAGTCAGCAGTACATCAGCGGCTTGGAGAAAGGCCGAAGAAATCCGACAATTATCACGATCTATGAACTGGCATTGGCCCTCGGCGTCAGCCATATGGATCTGGTTCGGCCCGACAAACAGGCCTGATACACCCGCCCTCCAAGTAGCTAGCGGCCTGATGGCGCGCGCCGGGTGCTCGTGAACCCACGCTTTTCTTAGGGCCCCCCGGCAGCCCCTGCCATTTGGCTCGCCCTGGCGCGGCGCAACCTATTGGACAGTCGGCCGCTGCGGTTTTTGTCAGCCTTTCCTGGGGCCTGGGGGTTGGTCGGCATTGCCTTTTAGGCCGCCGCGACCTCCCGCAACCTTCGCTCTCGCTTCAGGTCCTTCTCTTGGTTACGGTCCTTCGGATGCGGTCCGCCTCTTTCAGCGGGCCTAATCGCTTTCTGCCGCCCACCCCACGGGGACAGGCACGCGAGACTAGTATGGAGCGTTGCGGTTAGCGCACGAACAGCAAAGGAACCGAAAAAACAGGCAACTGTCGCAGCATGGCTGAACCAGCCATCGTGTCGGCATCTAGGAGCCGCGTGTTCGCCTTGCGCTGACACGAAGCTCAGACATGACGTCCGGGAGACGATGCTGGCAAATAGTCTGGCTGAAGCATTCCACCCACAATGCCAAAGCCCGTCCCGATCCAAAGCGCTTCTAAGCACTCCATCTCAGGCGCAAGGCCGGTTGGCCAGTGCACCTTCTTGGTCCGCCGGAAGAGAACCCCGCCCGACAATAGCTTCATGAGGTCTTGCGCTGCAGTGTCGACCGTAAAAAAGGGCGCGCGAGGCGCCCTTCATTTTAAACCGGCAGTCGGGAAGCAGACTTCACTCTGATATTCAAAAGCGGTAGGTGACACCTGCGCCTATCAGCCAGGGATCGAGCTCCGCCTTCCCCGTCAGCTTCGCGCCGGCCACCGTGACGTCGAAGTCCGGCTTCAGGAAAAGCTTCTTCACGTCGAAGTTGACGCCCCAGTGCTGGTCCACCATGTAGTCGAAACCGACCTGCAGCGCCGTGCCGAACGTATTCTTCACCTTGAGAGCGTCGGCGCTGCCGGTGTCCTGGTTATAGAAGATCGTGTAGTTCACGCCGGCGCCGACATAAGGCTTGAACGCGCCGAAATCGGTAAAATGGTACTGCAATGTCAGCGTGGGCGGGAGCAGCCAAACCTTGCCGATATTACCCGCCGAGCGGATCGTTCCCTGACCTTCGATGTTAGCATAGGTGGTGCCGAGTATGAGTTCGGCGGCGATATTGTCGGTGAAGAAATACGAGATATCGAGTTCCGGCGTCACCGTGTCCGAATAGGAAAGACCGGAGCCGGGAAGCGTATCAACGTAGCCCAGATCTTTCGTAACGACGCCCAACCCCCGCAGGCGGACCTGCCAAGGGCTTGGCGCTTCGGTGACCGAGGCTCCCGTCTCCGCCAGGACGGTCTCTGCTTGCGCAGGCTCCGCGGCGACGGCCTGCTGTCCCACGATGATCGGGGCCACCGCCGCTGCTATTGCCCGCGCTACGCCCATTCGCGTTCTCGCCATGATATTCACTCCTTGATGTTCAGAAAGGATGCACTGCACTATTTCGTCTCCTGCTCGAATGAATTGTTGATGGAGCTCAAATGCTCCTCTTGCGTTGCAACGCGTTCCGCCATCTCCGGAAGGTGATCGTTGAAGCCGATTGCGCTGCGGAGAAAATTGGTGCCTAGACTGATGAATGCGGCTTGCTCCCGATTGTCCTTGCCGTAGCCGTGCCCGCCTGCGCTGGCCTCGTAGAAGTAAGCGGGATAGCCAAGAGCCTGCAGTTTTGCGGCCATCTTGCGCGCATGGCCCGGATGGACGCGGTCGTCGCGTTTCGTGGTGGCGATCAGGATAGGCGGATAGGGCTGTCCCGGCGCCGCGGCGTGATAGGCGGAGATTTCCTTCAGGAAAGCCCAATCGTGAGCCTTGTCCGGATCGCCATATTCGTCGATCCAGCTCGCGCCCGCCAAGAGCTTGGTGTAGCGACGCATGTCGATAAGCGGAATTGTGCAGAACAGAGCCCCGAAATGCTCAGGATAGCGGGTCAGCATGTTTGCGATCAGCAGGCCGCCATTTGAGCCGCCCTCGGCGGCAATCCGCCTCGGCAGGGTGATGCCCCTTCGCACGAGGTCGGCGGCAACGGCGGCGAAATCGTCATGCGCGAGACGCTTGCCCTCCCTGCGCCCGGCATCGTGCCAGCGGGTGCCGAACTCGCCGCCGCCGCGGATGTTCGCCTCCACACACGTGCCGCCGCGCTCGAGCCACAGCTTGCCCAGCGGGGAGTTGTAGTAGGGCAGGAGTGATATGCCGAACCCGCCATAAGCGGAAAGGTGAATCGGAGCATCTCCGTTCCCGTTCGCCGGACCAACCTGCGTATAGGGGATCAGCTCATGATCGATAGAGACTACCTCGTGGCGCGTGACCACCAGTCCGGATGCATCGAAATTCTCCGGGCTGCGCTTCAGGATTGCTGAAGCGCTGAGAGACGGCGCGGCATTGAGATCGAATAGCAAGAGCTGCGGCGGCGTGATCGGATCCTGAGCGCAGACCAGGACCTCTCCATTGGTCTCGTGAACTGCCGCATCGAATGACCAGACGTGGACAGTCCCTTCGGCGGGCAGGGTGTCCAGGACTCGGCGCGTCCATTCCTGGTGGCCGGGAGTGAACATCTCCAAACGCGGTACGAGATTGACGAGGTAAGAGTTAATGAGCTTCCCGTCATTCCAGAAGAATGACTGCAGGGAGCGCCTTTCCGCTGGTTGAAACAGGGTCTCAAAACGGCGTCCGCCTGCGAGGAAAGAGGAAAGCGAGATGACGATCAGCGCGTCGGCGGGATGGGTGGTGCCTCCCACCGTCCAGGGCTTGCGCGGCCTTACCGCCAGCCAGTCGCCGAAGACCCGCCACGACGCGTCGCGAGGAAGATCGATCTGCGTCCTCGGCCCGCTCCTGTCGCCGATCCAACTGATCTTCTCGAAGAAGGCCCGTTTCTCAATGAACCAAAGGCGTTCGCTGCGGCCGGTGCGGTCCGAATGACCAGACACCTTGAGGCTCTCGAACCCGGCCTCGAAGATTACCGGCGTGGTGAGGGGATCCGCGTCACGCTTCCACACTCGCACGGTGCGCGCATAGCCGGAGCGGGTGGCCATGCCATTACCAAGCGCACTGGAAAGCAGAAGCGTGTCAGGGTCTAGCCAACTAACGTAGCCTTTGGCCTCGGGGAGATTGAAACCGTCGGCGACAAAGCTCAGAGAGATCAGGTCGAATTCGCGATGCACGACCGCGTCGCTGCCGCCGCGCGACAGGCGCAGAACGGCTCTTTCCCGTCTCTCCGGCTCGATGGACGCGCCGTCCCAGATCCAATCCTCTCCGTCGCTAGCCGCGAGAGCATCCAGATCGAGCAGTAGCTCCCATTGGGGATCCGCCTTCATGTAGGCGGCAAGGGTGGTCCGGCGCCACAGTCCGCGTGGATTTCCGGCATCTCGCCAATAATTGTAGAGGTACTGACCACGGCGCGCGATCAGGGGAAGGTTGTCGCGATTGTCGAAAATGGCTGTCAGAGCCGCGCGGTCGCGCTCGAACTGCGTTTCACTGAAGTGCTTCAGGGTCTTTGCCGACTGGCCGGCGGCCCAGGCAAGTGCCCGCTCGCCCTCTACATCTTCAAGCCAGAGATAGGGATCGTCTTCGGGAGCATCCAGCGTTGGACGGACATCAAATGCGTTCATGTCCGGACAGCCTTCAGAAAGAAGGGATAGATGCTTCCGTCGGCTCGGGAACGCTCAGTGTCGGTAGCGGCGCCCACATGTTCGAAAAGCGTGATCATTGATGAGTTCTTCCAGTCGGTGCGGCATCGCAGTGCTTTTGCGCATAGGACCGCAACCGTCGTGCCAACTGGGAAAATCGTTTCGGAACAATGCGATCGCTCTGGAAGCGTTGTGTCACATGTCCGACATCGTCGAGAATCCGACAACGAGTGCTCCTCCTAATCACCGGATCAACCTCCGGCGCCAGTCGGTGACACCGTGCAGAACTCGAGCAGTGAAGCTCATTGGTGAACTTGGTTGACGCCCAACATCTTCGCTCTGGAGCGCTTCACGCACACGGATTCATGGCAGACACCATGAGGCGATCGATGCGGTTAGCGACCAAGCTGGCTGCCTGTGGGTTTCAGCCGCCAGCTGGAAGCAGCGGAGTTCTGAGGAGAAGGATGGGGCACCGCTTGGGCGACCTGATGGTTGCCCAAGCCCTGCCGCAATCTTGGCCTGCACCGTCCCCTTGATTGCATTCCTTGAAGTCTGTCGATCAAGCCAGGAAGCTGCATTCGGCGAACGAGTTGTGTGCGTCAAGTTCTGCAAAAAATGGCGTGGCATTCAGCGGTGACATTGGCGTGTCCGCCGCGCAGCCCCGTGTTTAGCGGAGCGGCGGACACGGCGGCCGCGTCTCCCGCGCGCATGCGGTGCTGCGAACCCGCCGTCGCATTTTGTCGCAAAAGGCGGACTGGGCGCTCAGTCGCGACGGTTTTTTGGCCCTGACCGGCCGGGGTGGCGCGATGCCGGCGGCGGGACAAAAAGGCTGGGAAGGGCAGGGGGTGTTTGTCCCCAAAGCGGATACCAATGCGGCGATGGAGGTGCAGGAGCTGAATCCGCTGGCCCTAGAATTTGCCGAGATCGATGCTGTCCTGGCGCGCTCGTCGAAGATTCTGAGCGGCGCCGACGTGTCTGCTCGAAAAGAGGAAACGTCACGACGTGACCGGCCGAACCTGATCTACGATCTCGACTGGAATGAAGAAGAGCGGCTGGCCGAATGGCGGGATGTGATGGTCAGGACCCGCGATCTGCCGGTCATCCTGCGCGCCGCGGTCCTCCTCGAAGCCTGGTCGGACATCGAGGTGCTGCAGCATGCCACGTGGCTCGGGCCGCTGTTCGTCGCCGCGCTGCTGCGGCAGGAGGGTCTTGCCGCCAATCATCTCGTCAGCCTGCAGCTCGGCGCCAAGAACATTCCACGAGAGCGGCGGCGGGCGCGCAATCGCTCGGATCGGTTGTTGGCTTTTGTCGATGCCATCCACGAGGCAGCGCTCGCCGGGTTGAAAGAGCATGACCGGCTGGTGATGGCAAAAAGCCAGATGGATCGGCGGCTGCGGGAGCGGCGCGTCAGTTCAAAACTTTCCGACCTGATCGAGCTGGTGATGTCGCGGCCACTTGTCTCGACTGGCATGGTTCAGAAGGGGCTAAAAGTGACAAAACAGGGGGCGCTGAATCTGGTCGGTGAGCTTGGGCTGCGCGAGATGACGGGTAGGGGAAGGTTTCGCGCGTGGGGCATCGTGTGATGATGGGCTTTTTGGACGATAGACGGGCTGACGCTGGCGACTTGTCAATAGTGTGGTCGGGGATTGCAATGCCGTCACTAAAAACAAACCTAGTTAAAGAAATAGATCGGCTCCCACAGCCGACCAATACGGGCGCCATGCAGCCGCTTTTCGAAGCGGTCAGCAACTCGATTCATACCGCATCCCGGCAATCGAATCCTTACGGCCCGCACCCCCTGTCCGGATGGCTGACCAAGGACTCCCGGGCCACCGGCCTGAATGGGCATCCGGCCTGAGGGGCCGGATTCGGGTCTTTCGGCTGATCCGTCAACAAAGGAGCGATTTGCAGGCCATACAGCGCGTTCGTCGACGCCTTGCAATACTCTCAGGTCAGGGGGAAAGAGGTCACCTGTGCATGTGGCGTACACCGTGCTAGTGCAGTCTTGGGACGGCATGGGGCTTCGCATGGACAAGCAAACTAAGGGCGCATGGGTCATCCATCACGGCAGGAAGATTTCGGGCGACCAGCGTGGCGCGTCGGAATACAGCGCGATAGACCTTGCGGCGAAGGCGGCTTCGCTGCTGGTCAGGCTTGCGGAGAGCAAGCAAGCGGATCTGAACAAGAGCCAAGTGGTAGCCGCTGCAAGGATCGGCGGCCTGAATCCTAAGACAGAGCTGCAGGCATGCCTGACCCAGCTTCAGGGTCGCCGGGTCATCGATGTCGCCGCTGACGGTTCGATTTCGGTCATTGGCGTGACCGGTCGCACCGCGCTTGGTCACGCCTCGGACCTTTTCGACGAGAACGAGCCTCAGCCCTTCGAGCTGGCCTCTATAGGCCTGGCGGAGCTGACATCGTCCGCGCCCGTCGGCGTGAAGGCTGCGTCCGAGTACATCGGTGACACCTATAAGCTAACCAAGAACGATACCTCCGATTTCCTCGGCCAGGCTTATGGCATCGGGTTCGTTGACGCCGAGGGAGAAGGCGATGACCGCCTTCTGTTCAACGGCAACCTGTTCCGCCGGAACACAGCCCAAAAGACCAAGAAGGTGCTCGACTCGCTGACCCCGGCCGAACAGGCAAGCCTCCAGCAGTTCGAGCAGCTGCTCAAGGTGAAGGGCGCGGTCGTAGCCACCCACGCCAAGAAGATGCTTGGCGCTCTACTGCTCTCGAAGCTCCAGTCCGCTGCCGTCTTCGACATCAACGTCGTTTCCAACGAGGCCGGCGAACACGCGTTCATGACGTCGCCAGGCGCATTCCACAAGTTTACCAGTCCGCTGATCGACGACGCGTTTGATCATGCCAAGGCGCTGGTTTCCGCTCTCAGCTACGGCATGTCACAGAGCACGCCTGTCCGCGGCCGAATTTGGGGAGTTGAATTGATCCTTGCCAAGCTGCTCCGAGGCGAGGCGGTCGGCCCAGCTCCTGCCATCGGGAGCGACTACCGAGCGCTGGAGTTCGAGCGCGTTGTCCAGATAACGCATACCGGAAACGGCTATTTCACGATGCGCCTCCTGAAGATGGAGGTCGGTCAAATCGCCTTGCAGGTTCTGAAGGGTGGCGATGCCGCCGCAGCGGCGCTGGAAGTGCTTCCGAGCGCTGGCATGAGCGGGTACACTCCTCCGGAAGCCGCTCGGACGGATTTCCGGACAAAGAAACAGGGCCCTCAAAGCAAGTCGCAGATGCGGACGCTGTTGAGCGCCGTACGCGGTGGAGGCAGGCTATGATGGCCACGGCAAGCGGTGCAAAGGGTCTGAAGACCGAAGAGCTGGTCAGAGCATATTTCCTCCGTGCCGGGTTCTTCGTCATGCGCGGAATCAAGCTGCGGCATGATGGCGTCGAGCTGACCGACATCGACATGTGGGTATACGAGCGTTCAGCGACGCTGGCCCGGCGGCGCACTATCATCGACATCAAGGACAAAAGAACTCCGCAGGCAGCGGAACGGCTGTTCTTCGTCAAGGGAGTGGCAGGCGTCATCTCCGTCGAGGGCGCAGGCGTGGCCACGACCGACAACCGCCCCATGCTCCGGGAGCTGGCGCGGAAGCATGGAGTCCTGTGGATTGACGGGGCGGACCTCCAGCGCCTCAAGGACAGCGACGCGCTTTCCGGACTGAACCGCATGACCGAAGAGGAGTTCAACGGCGAGATCGCCGATATCGATAACGCGAGAAACGGTCGCGTCTTAAGGGACAAGATAGATGAGGTGAAATCCGCTGTCGCCGACAGGTTCGGGCCATCATGCGCCAATACCGCGCTTGAAGGCTTTCAGCTGTTCGCCCGCGAGGCCGTGAACGCGCATCCTGCTTCCGCCGCCGCTCGGGGAGCCGGACGCCTCACCTATCTCGCCGCCGCGATCGCTGCCGCCGCCTTCGATTTCGCTTCTGCGGACACCGCCCTCAGACCCTCTGCCGAACGCGTTCGACACATGACCGACGCCATCCGTTTCGGGGCGAACACCGAGGGAGCGCTCGCTAACCTGCGGTGGACTGAGGCCGCGATCAGGGAATACTTGCCGAACGGCGCCGGGCTGGCTCAGGTGGTCCGGGAGAAATTCACGGCGGAGCTCAATGCGGTTTCTGCCGAAGGACTGGCGGAAATCGTCATCAGGCTGAGCAATTCGGAGAAGCTGTTCAGCATCGCCAAGTCCCTTGAGAAGGTCGCCTACGCGTCACATCTCGTTTCCTTCGATCACCTCGATGCGGACACAAAGGGGTTTCTCGGTGCGTTGCTCGACTTCGCCGATATCAGCCGACCGAAATTCGCGGAAGGTTGGACAGGCCGTCCGCAGGCTGACACTGGCGTTTCCGGCAGATTCATGGAAGTTAAGAACGACGGTCGAAAGGTACCGGATAAGAGCGAGGAAGGCTCTGATAAGAGGAAAACCCCTCCGGCCCTGGGAAAGAATCAACGCCGTCTGCTGTGACGGCCCGCCTCGTCGATCGTGCGGCACGCTGTCCGAACAGCGTCCCGCGCGAACTCCACGGTCGCGAGGGCGACGTCCTGGTCGGTCAGCCCGCATGTCGGATGGTTCGTGGATCATCTGCGCCGCAGCAGACCGGCAGCGTGTTCGCTGGAGCGCCGTCGCCCGCCTCCGGTGACGGACGGCTCCAGAGTCGACCGTGAACAATCCGGGCG
>NZ_SADR02000595.1 GCF_004010325.2 Mesorhizobium sp. M00.F.Ca.ET.216.01.1.1 | reverse complement strand
TCGCGTTCTCGAACGCGGCGCAGGCGCAAATCGAAGTTGCCCCGATCAAGGAAGCCGAGCTCGCCTGCGAGCAGGCCCTCAAGATCGGCACCATCGAGGCGCTAGAGGACTATCTGCATCGTTATCCGAATGCGCCGACGGCCTGCAAAGCGCTGGCTTTGAACAGCCTGTCACAGTTTGCAGCCGGTGGTGGAAACGGGAACGGTGGGGATGGCGGCGGCCGCTACGGCGGATAAGCGCCGATTTTCTCGATAAATGTCAGGCGGACGCGCCGTCGCGAA
>NZ_SADR02000594.1 GCF_004010325.2 Mesorhizobium sp. M00.F.Ca.ET.216.01.1.1 | reverse complement strand
CGGGCGATCGCGAAGCGCACCAGGACGGCGATCGCCGCCGAGGCCGGCACGGCAATCAACAGGCCGACGAAGCCGAACAGCGCGCCGAAGGCAAACAGCGCGAACATCAGCCACACCGGATGCAGGCCGACGCTCTTGCCGACCAGGCGGGGCTGCAGGATGTTGCCCTCGATGAACTGGCCGACGAAGAACACGCAGGCGACCAGCAACACCATGGTCCAGTCCGGCCAGAACTGAACGAAGGCGACGCCGACGGCGAGCACCAGCCCGGTCAGCGAGCC
>NZ_SADR02000593.1 GCF_004010325.2 Mesorhizobium sp. M00.F.Ca.ET.216.01.1.1 | reverse complement strand
ACTCGCGTGCCTATCTGCACCATCTGGTGCGCTCGCAGGAGTCGCTGGGCGCGATGCTGCTCACCTGGAACAACCTGTCCTACTATCAGACGCTGATGCGGGACATCCGCGCCGCGATCGAGGCGCAAGCCTTCGAAGCGCGCGCGGCCGAGATTTCTGAAGGCTGGGCGCGAGGCGACATCCCCGCCATCTAAAGCCCCCGCAATTGACGGAGGGGCTGCTCGGGCGCAGAGATGCGGCCCCCGGGGGATCAGCCATGACCGTGACATACGACTTTGACG
>NZ_SADR02000592.1 GCF_004010325.2 Mesorhizobium sp. M00.F.Ca.ET.216.01.1.1 | reverse complement strand
GCGGAAGCGGGGCTTTTCGGCAGCGCGGACAACGTGACGGTGCATTGGGAGGCGCTGTCGGCATTTCGTGAGCGCTACCCGTCGCTGGATGCGAGTCAGGAACTGTTCGAGATCGGCGCGCGGCGCATCACCTGCGCGGGCGGCACTGCGTCGATCGACATGATGCTCGACCTGATCGGCCGCAAGCATGGCGCCGCGCTGGCGTCGGCGGTGTCGGAGCAGTTCGTGGTGAGCCGCATCCGCCAGCGTTCGGATCATCAGCGCATGGAGATTGCCGCGAG
>NZ_SADR02000591.1 GCF_004010325.2 Mesorhizobium sp. M00.F.Ca.ET.216.01.1.1 | reverse complement strand
GCCCGCTGTCGTTCGAGACCGCAAGCTTCGCCGCGGCGATCAGGTCGATGGCGTCCTCGAGCCGCGTCTTGCCGGCAAGGTCGATAACGCCGGGCGCGAGCGCCGCTATCTCGCCGGTCACGCTGGCATCATTCTTCGAGCCGAGCAGCACGACGCCCAAACCCTTCGCCATCATGTCCCGCGCCAGCCCGGCATAGTGGTCGCTCGGCCAGCGTTTTGCCGGGCCGAATTCGGCGCCGGGCATGAGCGCCACGAATTTCTTTCCTGTCAGCCCGAACCGAG
>NZ_SADR02000590.1 GCF_004010325.2 Mesorhizobium sp. M00.F.Ca.ET.216.01.1.1 | reverse complement strand
CTCGGGCTATCTGATCACCCGGCATCTGGTCGCCGAGATGTCCTCGACCGGCCGGCTCGACCTGCTGCGCTTCTACGCGCGGCGCGCGCGCAGGCTGTTGCCGGCAGCGCTCTTCGTCATCCTCGCTACGCTCGCCTTCGGCGTCATCGTGCTCTCGCCGGAAGAGCAGGCGCTCTATTCCAAGGGCGCGATGTTCGCCTCGGCCTATATGATCAACCTGTGGCTGATCCGCTGGTCGTTCGACTATTTCGCCAACGACGCGGCCAGCAACCCGTTCATCCA
>NZ_SADR02000589.1 GCF_004010325.2 Mesorhizobium sp. M00.F.Ca.ET.216.01.1.1 | reverse complement strand
GTGAAAGGCACATGCTGGGTTTCCATAGACGGCAACGACGAACCCTTCTGTTTTGCAAGCGGTGATGTAGGTCTTCTGACGGCGAAACGGTCCTTTGTGCTCGCGAGCGATCCTTCTGTTGTCCCCGTCGACGCAATGGCGTTGTTTTCGGGTGCAGGAAGGTCCACGGTCACACTGGGCAACGGCGATGACTTCGCACAGATCGGCGGACACGTGCTGCTCGATCCGGCCAGCGGCAGCTTGCTGTCAGGCGTCCTGCCGCCGTGGATTCACGTACCGGCC
>NZ_SADR02000588.1 GCF_004010325.2 Mesorhizobium sp. M00.F.Ca.ET.216.01.1.1 | reverse complement strand
TCGGCTACACGCTCGCGCTGCAGGCACTGGCGGCACGCCTGTGACCGGCCCCCAAACAGAAGGCTCGAAAATGTCGATAAAAAAGACCGGTGTTGACCAGCAGCTGATCCGCGATCTGGCGGGCATCCTGAACGACACCAATCTGACCGAGATCGAGGTGGAGCTCGGCGATCTCAAAGTGCGTGTGTCGCGCCAGTCGCAGGCTGTCCACGCGGTTGCCGCGCCCCTGCCCGCGATCGCCGCTCCCGTCGCCGCTGCGGCTCAGCCGGCCGCGGTCGCCGC
>NZ_SADR02000587.1 GCF_004010325.2 Mesorhizobium sp. M00.F.Ca.ET.216.01.1.1 | reverse complement strand
GTTTCGTATCTGGCCGAGGAGTTTGGCGTCAGCAAGGTAGATTTCTGCCAATATGATTTTACCAGGGCGGCGCCATGCGCCGAGATTTTGCGCCATCTTTGGTTTTCGCCGGTTGAAGCGGGCCGATCTGCTCTATGGCTTGCCATTCCAGACGGTAGAGACGCTGAGCGCGACCATCGAGCAAGCCCTGTCGCTTCGCCCCGACCGCCTGGCGCTGTTCGGCTATGCGCATGTGCCGTGGTTCAAGAAGCACCAGACGATGATCGACGACCAGGCGTTGCC
>NZ_SADR02000058.1 GCF_004010325.2 Mesorhizobium sp. M00.F.Ca.ET.216.01.1.1 | reverse complement strand
AGTGCCCCCAGGGGTATCGCGCCGAGGTCATCCGCGCGGATCGAGGCTAACTGCCCGCCGAAGCGTCCGATCGGCGTGCGGATGTAATCGCAGATATAGGCCTCGGCCATCTATGCAGCCTTCTCTTTGGCGGTTCCCTCATGCGCTGCTTTGGTGCGGGCCTGCAGGTCGCGCAGCGTCGTGAGTTCGAGCTCGCTTGGCGCCGGCGTCTCGTCAAGTGCCTCGGCGAACTTGACCGTCCAGCCACAGGTCGCTTGCACCTGTTCGCGCGAAACGCCGGGATGCAGCGAGACCACGGTGAATTCCTTGGTCACCGGGTCCGGCTTCCAGACTGCGAGATCGGTGATCAGCAGCGTCGGGCCTGCCGTATCGATGCCGAGACGCTTGCGGTGATCGCCGCCCTCGCCATGGCCGAAGGAGGTGAAGAAATCGATTGTCTCGACCATGCCGCGCTTCGATTGCGCCATGGTGATGTAGACCTCTCTCGACGAGGTGGCGATCTCCGGCGCGCCGCCGCCGCCGGGAAGGCGGGTCTTCGGATGCGCATAGTCGCCGATGACGGTGGTGTTGATGTTGCCGAACTTGTCGAGCTGGGCCGCACCCAGGAAGCCGATCGAGATGCGGCCGCCCTGCAGCCAGTAGCGGAACATCTCCGGCACCGCAACGGTGGTGACCGCTGTTTCGCACAATTCGCCATCGCCGATCGACAGCGGCAGTACATCAGGCGCGGTGCCGATGGTGCCGCTCTCGTAGATCAGCGTGATGTCGGGAGCATGCGTCAACCGTGCGACATTGCAGGCGGCCGACGGCGCACCGATGCCGACGAAACAGACATCGTCGTTCTTCAGCGCCCGGCTGGCGGCGATCGTCATCATCTCATTGGGAGTGAAACCCAGTTTTTGGTCCTCGCTCATGCCGCAGGCCTCAGATGTTCGACGCGAGCGGCGAAATCGCCGGCCGTGCTGTCGATGACGTTTGCCTGCATCCAGGCCTGAAAGCGCTCGCGGTCGGCGGCGATCTCGTCCCATTCGAGATAGGCGGCGTTGTCCCGGACATAATAGCCGTGCGTGTAGGACGGATGCGAACCGCCGGGCACGACTGATATGGCGGCAATCGTCCATCTCGGCAGCACGGTAAGGTTCGGGTGGAGATCGTCGAAACTGTCGACCACCTCCTCCACCGTCACCACGGCGCGCTTTGCCGCCAGCACGGCTTCCTTCTGGATGCCGATAATGCCTTCGACCAGCACATTGCCTTTGCGGTCTGCCTTCTGCGCGTGGATGAAGGAGACATCGGGACGGATGGCCGGAACGGCGGCAAGCACCTCGCCGGTGAAGGGACAAGTGACCGATCGGATGTTCGGATTGACCGAAGCGAGCCCTGCGCCGCGATAACCGCGAAAGACCGCGCAGGGCAGTCCGGCCGCGCCCGCTTCATAGGCGTTCGCCATGCCGGCATGGCTGTGTTCTTCGACCTCGATCGCCCGCGGAAAGCCGTTCTCGATGGCGTCGCGGGCACGTCTGAGCAGGCCGACACCGGGATTGCCGACATAGGAGAAAATGATCTTCCTCGCCATGCCCATGCCGATCATCTGGTCATAGATCAGGTCGGGCGTCATGCGTATCAGGGTGAGGTTGCGAAAGCCCTGGCGGATGGCTTCATGCGCCGCCGCCGTCGGGATCAGATGGGTGAAGCCCTCGAAGGCGACGGTGTCGCCATCGTGCAGATTTTCCGCCACGGCTTGGTTGAGCGGCAGGAACTGGACCATCGCAGGCACTCCGACACCAAGAAGTTCGTATTGCGAACAATTGTTTTATATGAGATACTTTCTATGTCGGAATGCCGCTTGGAGTCAATCCCGGCGCTGCTTGGTTTGCCAGGGGGTCACATGGATGACGAAGGCACTTTGCGTGACCATGTCGGTTCGCTGGAACGTGGGCTGGTGGTCATGGAAATCCTGGCGCGGCACCCGACCGGGATGACGCTGACGGAAATGGCCGAAGAGGCGGGGCTGTCCCGCGCCGGCGCCCGCCGCTTCCTGCTGACATTGGTGAGCACCGGCTACGCGACGCAGTCCGGCCGGCTTTTTTCCCTGTCGCCCCGCTTGTTGACTGTCGCTCGGACCTGGCTCGGCAGCGACTCGTTATGGACCTTCGCGGCGCCCGTGATGCGCGAGGTCGCGGCGCAATTCGACGAAGCCTGTAACGCGGCCGTGCTGTCGGGCGAGGAAGTCGTCTACGTCGCTCGCATTCCCGGTCGACGCATCCTAAGCGTGACACTCGATGTCGGCACAAGGCTGCCGGCCTACTGTACGTCGATGGGCCGCGTCCTGCTCGCCGGCTTGGCGCCGGATGAGCTGGAGACCTTTCTCGGACAGGCGAAAATCGAGCGAAGGACGGCGATGACGATCACCAAGCCGGACTTGCTGACCAAGGCCATTCACAAAGCCAAGGCGGACGGTTTTGCCATCGTCGATGAAGAGCTGGAGCTCGGCCTGCGCTCGATCGCCGTGCCGATCAGCGATCGCGCCGGGCACACCGTGGCGGCAATCAATGTCTCGACCCAGTCGGCGCGTTTCTCGGTCGAGGATATGCAGCGTGAAATCCTGCCGGCACTGCTCCGGGCAAAGCAGCGCGTCGAAGAGTTTTTCTTCGTCTGACGAGCCTGCCGTTTTCACCCTTCAAATTCTGGCTGCCCGCAAAACACAGCTTCGTGGCTTGCGCCGGGCCGATGCCCATGCATCCGCCTGCCCTGTTAGGGCTACCAGTCAGGCGGTAGGCAGGGGAGACCTCGATCGCTTGCCGATCTGAAGGTAGCGATTGGCAGACGTAACATTGTGCTGCCGAAATGAATTTTAGGATCGGCCTCAGGGGGCAATTTCGGCTGGCTGAGACCACCGTCGCTGTGCGCCAGTTCTGGCTGCGGCGTGAATGCCGGGCACTTCATTCCATGCAATCATCGCATCCGAGCGAAGGGTTCGATGGTCGATTGCTGACAGGCTGTAGCGGGGAAAGTGGAACTGTTCCGGGCGGACAGACGTGATCTGGGCTAATCAGGTTTTGGGTCCCCGGGCTGAACGAAACTGCGAACTACGAACTGCCGATCTCCTTCAAATCTACGCCACAGCCCACTATCAAGATTCGGATGCGCGACCGCGAGCGCGCCGAGCGTATCCGATTGGCCGGCGGGCCGAAGCCATCCCTCAGAGAACGCGCTGTCGCACTCGCCCGCGAAAAGGGTGAAGTGCGAACGTGCGACCTAACAGACATTGGAATTCCCCGCTGTTATCTGGCCCGCATGTGCGACGAGGGTCTGCTCATCAAGGTCGGCTACGGCATTTATCGCGCCGCCGATCAGGACGCGGTATGATCCGATCTTGGCTGAAAAGCTGATCGAAACAATTCGGAATAAGGGTGCTCGTCTTGCCGTACCTGGTGTGGTGGATCTTAGCGACATCGCGGCCAGCGCTGACGGCGTTGCCAAGATCGTGCTCGAGTCCATTCAGGAAATGTTGCTGAAGCTCGCCCTGCAAATGGCTCGAGACGACTTCGAGGATCGCCGCGAACGCCAGAGGCAAGGCATCGAATTGGCAAAAGCGGACGGGAAATATGCTGGACGCCAAGCTGACCTGGTGACACACGAACGCATCATTGTCTTCCGGTCTGGCGGCAACAGTATCAGCAGGACGGCGAAGCTGACCGGCTGCAGCGAAGCGCAGGTGAAGCGCGTCTGGGCTCGACATCAGAAGGAAAGCGGGAAGCAGGAAATGTTGTCGCAAAAGTTGAGTTCTGCGACTGTGCAAAAGTCAGTTGCAAAACCGTCGCTTTGATCGGGAGTTTTCGCGACAAGGGAAAGGTTTTCTTCCGTAGCTTACCTCGATCGGAACGAGAAAGAGGCGCCATTTGCTGCCCTCCATGTCGCTTCTCCAAATCTGCCGTTCGCACTACGACGGATGCGACCCCACTTGCTGACATTGACTTCACGTTCCCAGTTTATCGTCCGCGAGGTCACGTCGATCGAACTGAACAATTTGTTCCGGCTGGCTCGGATGTGGACGTGCCCAGGCCATCAGGTTGGCATGAGGCCGAGCGTCACAATCAAGAACCCCGGACCATTGACCGCCGCATGGATGACGATGCCGACCGACGTATTCCGCGTGCGCTGTACGGCCCACGGTATGCTGAAGACGACTGGCAACAGGAGGAACAAGACGCCAAAGCCGAAACTGAAGTGAAAGAGGCCATGAAGAAGTCCCTGGACAAGCCAAGTGCTCCGACCGAACACCGGCTCCTGGCGCGGCTGGATGAACCCGCGCCACCAGAACTCTTCCCCGACAATGTTGAGCACAAAGAACGGCAGCCAGAGCGCAAGAATGTAGTATCGACCAATCTCCAGCGGCCCAACCGCCATGAAGGAAGGATGAGGAGGCAATCCCGGCCAGACGCTTGCGTTGAGAAGCTGCAAACCAGCGATAGCCGCAAAGGTGAACAGGAGCACAAGGCCGGCCAGGCGCCACTCTTCGCCGCTCAGATGGCGAACACGCAAGTGCTCCAGCATCGCGGGAAGCGACGGCGCGGGCAGTGCCATCCACGCACCGAGCAATGCGGCGGCGAGGAGCGGTGCCAAGACAAGCGCGCCGCTCGCGAACCACGCCAAAAGTGGTTCCCACCCCCGTGCCACCAGGACAGGCAGCAACTGAGTTGTAGCCAGCCAAAGCAGCAGGGCAGGGACGCCGAACAAGACAAGCGACAGCCCAACGCCAATCCGGCCCGGAACCGGTTTCTGCTGTCGGTCGTCCATCTCTGCCTCTCAAGTTGGCCCCATGACCTTGAATATGCTTCGGGTCATGGCGGTGAATTGATCCGGAGCAAGCGAGCTTCCGCTTCGCGTCGATTCCGGCCGCCTGGTTTTCGCAAAAGTCCCGGATTAAAGCGACTGTTTTGCGTCTGATTTTTGCACCGTCCCACAATAGGGTCGATGCGCGAGAGGCGGCCGACGGATTGCTGGTCGAGCTCGACCGGCTTGCGGTCTTCGCTGGTCTGTTCGGACTGGCGGGCAAGCTCGGCCATCTCCGCTTCAATCAACGGCCGGAACTTCTCTTCGATCTCGCGTGGCTCGGGCTCCAACGGACTAACGGAACAGAAGCACCGGGATCTTGCAGGCCCGGATCATCTCGGCGGTCGTTGAGCCGATGAAGAAGCTTCGAATGCGCGAATGCCCGTAGGCGCCCATGACGAGAAGATCGATGCCGTCGCGCTCGACGGTTTCGGCGATGACCTTTTCGGGCTGACCGCGACGAGCTCGATGCTCGCCTGATGGCCACCCGCCTTCAGCGTCGCCTGTGCACCTTCCAGCGCGCGACGCGCTTCGACGTTCTCCGGCCCGACGGTGAGCAGCCTGATGTCGAGGCCGGCGAAGAGCGGCGACCGCGCCATGTGGTCCACCGCCTTCATCGCGCTCGGGCCGCCGTCATAGGCGACCAGCACTTTCGCGATCTCGCGAAAGGAGCGGGCCGTAACGAAGACTGGCTTCTTCGACGAACGCGCGATGCGCTCCAGATTGGAGCCGAGATGCAGCTTGGCGAAATCGGCGGCCTCGCCCCGCTTGACGACGACGACGACGCTGGCGCCGGCTTCCGCCTCCGCGACGGTTTCAAGCAGGTCGCCGTTGCGCAGGCGCGCCGTAACGGCGGTCACCCCTGCCGCGCGGAGCGCCGCTTCGGCATCCTCGACGATGGCGCGGCCGCGTCGCTGCGCCAGCTTCGCCCGGTGCTCGTCGAGCGTGCTGAGCTCGGCGAGAAGCTCGCTGCGCGCGCCAAGCCCGATGGAACCCGAGAGATCAGACGCCGCCGTCTCGCGCCGCCCGAGCACATGCAGTATCTCGACCGGCGCCCCGGTGCGGCCGGAAATCCAGGCGGCGTTCTCGCAAACGCTTTTCGAATAGATCGAGCCGTGGACCAGCGCGATGATCTTGTCGGTCATGCAGTCCTCCCTTCGAGACACGGTAGTCCGGCGATGCGCGGTAAGGCAAACGCCGCCTGCGCGGCGCGAAAGGTCAATGCGCCATCAGCTTGTCGAGCGCGCCCGGCTTGTCGTGGATCGCCAGCCGGTCGACGATGGTCTCGCTCGCCTCGTTCATGCCGATGATCCCGACCTCGGCGCCGTCGCGGCGGAACTTCAGCACCGCCATGTCGAGCGCGGCGACGCTGGAGATGTCCCAGATATGGGCCCGGCTGACGTCGATGGTAACCTTCTCGAGCGGCTCCTTGAAGTCGAAGCCGGCCATGAAGTCTTCGGCGGAAGCGAAGAAGAGCTGGCCTTCGATCAGGTAGGTGCGGTGCCGGCCGTCTGCGCTCAGCGTGGAGGAGATCCGGAAGAGTTGCGCGATCTTCCAGGCGAAAAAGATGCCGGACAACAGCACGCCGATCAGCACGCCGATCGCCAGGTTGTGCGTGAAGATGACGCCGGCCACGGTCGCCAGCATGACGATGGAGGACGAGCGCGGATGATCCTTCAGGTTCCTGATCGAGGACCACGAGAAGGTGCCGATTGACACCATGATCATGATGGCGACCAGTGCCGCCATCGGGATGCGGCTGACGAGGTCGCCGAGCACCAGGATCATGAACAACAGGAGCACGCCGGCGGCAAAGGTCGACAGGCGGCCGCGGCCGCCTGACTTCACGTTGATGATCGACTGGCCGATCATGGCGCGGCCAGCCATACCGCCGATGAAGCCCGTCACTGTATTGGCGATGCCCTGGCCGATGCATTCCTGGTTGCGGTTCGACGGTGTGTCGCTGAGGTCGTCAACGATCTGCGCCGTCATCAGCGATTCCAGCAGGCCGACGATCGCGACCGCTGCCGAATAGGGCAGGATGATGATCAGCGTTTCGAGCGTGAGCGGAATTTGCGGGATGAGGAAAACCGGGAGCGTTGCGGGCAGCTCGCCCATGTCGCCGACGGTGCGCACGTCGAAGCCGAAGGCGATGGCGATCGCGGTGAGCACGACGATGCAGACCAGCGGCGAGGGAACCGCCCTAGTGAGATAGGGAAAGAGATAGATGATGGCGAGGCCGGCCGCGACCATGACATAGGTCAGCCAGGGCACGCCCACCAGTTCAGGGACCTGCGCCATGAAAATCAGGATCGCCAGCGCGTTGACGAAGCCGGTCATCGCCGAGCGCGAGACGAAGCGCATGACATAGCCGAGCTTCAGGAAGCCTGCGCCGATCTGCAGCAGTCCGGCGAGCACCGTCGCGGCGAGGAGATACTGAAGGCCATGATCGCGCACCAGCGTCACCATCAGCACGGCGGTGGCGGCGGTCGCGGCCGAGATCATGCCCGGCCTGCCTCCGGTGAAGGCGATGAGCACGGCGATCGAGAAGGACGCGTAGAGACCGACCTTGGGATCGACGCCGGCAATGATTGAGAAGGCAATGGCTTCGGGGATGAGCGCGAGCGCGACCACGAGACCGGCGAGAAGATCGCCACGCACATTGCCGAACCATTGCGCGCGGTAGGCGGACAGGGATTTCATGAAGTACCGGAATTCAAAAACACCGCTCGCGTCCCAACGAGGGCCGTCGACCAGATCGGAGCGTGTTCGTTATCCGGCGGATCGGCGGCCGGAAGAGCCACCCGGGATTTCACCGGGTCCAGACGATGAAAACTTAATAAGCGGAATGATTGCTGCGACGCAACATAAAATCGGCGTTGTGCCAACTGATCGCGACTTCAGAGGTTTTGCAGCGAGTTCGACGTTCAGTTTCGCTGGCAGTCGCCAGCTCTCAAGCATCAAACGCTTCTCGGTCGCCACGCTGTCTGTTCTAGAATGACGACATTATTCATTCGACGTCTGCTAAGACCTGCCCGTCCTCCCATCGCGGGAGGACAATCGGATCCCCCTGCGCTCTCTCCCTTTCTTATCCGGCCCTTGCAACATTCGCCGAAACTCGTCGCGCTTTTCATGGATCGAAGCAATTGCAGTACCCGCCGGAACACCGATGTTGACCAAGAGCGCTTCCGATAACTGAAGGCTTGCCTCGGTCGTTTCAGGCACGGCGTCGGTAACGCCGATGCCGTAGAGCTTGGCGGCGTGTTCTGGGTCTCGCGCGCGGGCGACGATGACCAGGTCTGGCCGCTCGGCGCGTGCGGCAGCAACCACAGCCTCGACTGCGACTGCGTTGTCCATGGTCACGACCAGGGCCCGGGCGGAAGTGATCCCGCACCTGCGGAGCAATTCCACCTGGGTCGCATCGCCGTAGTAGATCATTGCGCCCCTGCTTCGCTCACGTGCAACAAGCGCTGCGTTGTTATCTACCGTGAGATAAGTCGCCTTGTGTCGGGTCAGCATCTGGCCAACAAGATCGCCCACGCGCCCGTATCCGGCAATGATTACCCTCTCGGCTCTGTCTGTGACATTTGGAGCTAATGCCGCCAGGCTCGCCTCTTCACTTGCGCCCCGTGAGGACAGGTTCTCCGATATGCGCACCATGATTGGGATCGCAAACATTGAAAGCGTGGTCGCTATCATTGCCGTCGCACCAGCCCGCGCAGGCACGATGCCGGCGGCCATCGCGGCGCCGATTACCACAAGGGTAAATTCGCCCGCCGGGCTCAGGATGAGAGCGACCTCCCGTGCCAAATGCCGCGAAAGGCCGAAACCCTGCCCAATCGGCAAAAGAACCAGCGACTTGATCGCAACGAACGCACAAGCGGTCCCGAGCGCTGGAAACGGGTTATCGAGCAACTGAGTAAGGTCGAGTCCGGCTCCGACAGCCACGAAGAACAGCCCAAGCAGCAGGCCCTGGAAAGGCTGGATCGCTACTTCAACCTGGCGGCGATATTCCGTTTCAGCAAGGAGCAGCCCGGCAACGAACGCGCCGAGAGACATCGACAAACCGCTAGCGACAGCGACCAGCCCCGTGCCGATGACGATCAGCAGACACGCAGCCAGGAACAGTTCGTTGCTGCTTGTCGCGGCCACGAGTTTGAAGAGTGGCCTTAACACGAGGCGCCCAAGTACAATCAGTGCACCGAGGGAGGCAATTGCCGGGATGATGGCGTAAAGCGCCCCCAAGCCAACGGCGCCGTGACGCACATCAAGCAAAGCTACGGAGATCAGAAGCGGTGCAACCGCAAGATCCTGGAATAGGAGCACTGCAAACGAGGTGCGCCCTACAGCTGAGCTGAGCCGCTTGCGTTCCGCGAGCGAAGGCAAGACCAAAGCGGTGGATGAGAGGGCCAGCGAGGCTCCAAGGATAATGGCCGACACCGGCGTTTGGCCGAGCACAAATGCGACGAGACCAAGCACGATCGACGACAGCACCACCTGCGCGAGGCCCAGCCCAAAAACGAGCTTGTGCATCCGCACCAGACGCTCCCACGACAGCTCCAGCCCCATCATGAAGAGGAGAAACGCTACGCCAAATTCAGCGGGTCCAGCTATCTGTTCGGCATCGGTGATCGAAATTGCCGAAAGCCATGGTACGTCCTGCGCAAGGGCGCCGAGCCCGAACGGCCCGAGGACTACCCCCGCAGTCAGGAACCCAAGCACCGGGCTTATTCGCAGGCGCATGAAGAGCGGCACGACCACGCCGGCCGTCACAAGAAACAGCAGCAGATTCTTGTACCCAGCGAAACTCTCGGCGCCCGTCATGGACCCATGCCAAAAAACCCGCGAATGCGGGACCTGAATCGGAAGTATCGCCCGAAGCGAGCGTGAGGCAAGAGCTACCGACCGGTACTGCGGGCTCCGGGCCTCCAGCAGATCCGATTACGCAGTGGCGGAATGTCCCCCTTTTCGGAAGTCGTGCTGAACCGCGGGGTTCTCATGCAATCGTCCGGCGAGGTGCCGCTGACGCCTCGTCGCCCGAATGGCGTGATCGACAGGACAGCGATGCGCAGGAGAGTGAGTAACCAGAACAACGAGGAAATGGGGGATAGAAAGGGCGCACCACGCTTGTCGCCGGCTTTTCTTTCGCCACCGCCGGGCTAGTCCATCGATGACCCCCGACGAGACTGTGACTGCCGCATTGGCAGCGGACCGGAGGAAATTCCCATGCAGGAGCGAGCAAGCAGCAGAGTCGACTTGTACGTTTTCGACATCGTTTCACCGGCTTTCCACGCAAACCCAATCCCAACGCTCGACCGCATGCGGGCCGAAGCTCCGGTCGTTCGTATGAAGCTGCCGATCGTCGGCCGGACTTTCCTCGCCGTCACGCATGATAAGCGCGGGCTTTTTGCCTATCAGGGAGGCCACAGTCGAAGGTCGTGGAGGGGTGGAGGTTTTGCCGTTTGATCGGCTGCCGGGAAGGAGCAAGGAGCGCCAGAAGCGGACGTGCGTTAAGCCAATGCTGCGATGCGCGAACGGTTGTAGTCCGCCCCGCGGCCAGGCGGGACATGGACCTTTGCGACCGGGTGCTGCTAACGTCCACGGCGCTCGATACCGAGAAGATGGGCGTTAGCGAGTATCACGAGCGCCAGCAGTCCGTCATTTTACTGAGGCCGACCCAAGGCTTGCAGCGTGTCTCGGTCTGATGCACATGAGGTCGCTACCGAAGGATCGACCATCGTGACGCTGATAGCTTCCCTCTTCAAACCGCCACATCTGATCGCAGTTGGCGACGCTCTACTGACTACACGATCGCGCGTTTTCGAAGACAACCCAATTCCAACGCAGCGACTGCCAAACGAAACAGACCAAGTTATTGATACTGTTAGGTTTGTAGCTGGGCTAGTTCGGAAGATATTTCGCGTTGGTCCCGCCATTGTAGTGGGATGGAGTGGCGAGCTTGCCGACTTCGAGGTGGCGTTCCGTCATTTGCTGGCGAACGCTCCAGATGAGCCTTTAGCGTTTGCAGACCTCAACGCCCTGAAGGAAAAGGCCGCTCTACCGAAGAAGACAGATTGCTGCTGGTTTATGCAGGCCCTCACCACTGACAGAGGGTTCGTCGCTTTCAGACACAACGTTCAGACGCCGACATATCCGGGCAATGTGAGTGCCATGTTGGGAGGGTCCGGGCGGAAGGACTTTGACGAAGTCCTGCAATGGCGCATGTTACCTGACGTCGGTGCCGATCAATTCTTCTTCGAGGTTATTTCGGTCTGCGCTCAGTACCTATTGGCTCAGCACAGGCAAGGTCATGGTTTGGCAGAAGGCTTCGGCGGAGCAATTGAGCTGATTAGCGCCAAGGAAGGTGGGTTTGCCGAGATAGATAAAGTGCTCTTCGTGTTCCGCGATTTCTGGAGCGAGGATGAGGCGGGCGACGTGCGGCCGGATGTCACGAACGTCACTAAGACCGGAGAGACCTTCAGCAAGATAGAGACGGCGTACTACCAGACCTACCATGAGGGGTCGTTGTTGGTTGCGCGGTGGCATCCTGGAGGGCCAGATCTATTCGAAATTCCAACGCCGTACGCCGACCCCACAGGCCCCATCGGGCCAAAGGCCGGTGTTGATCTCGTTGTTGAGTGTCTATTGCATCACTCGGGAAAGAAACCACCCCTCCTTATGTTTCCGAGCGGAAAACCCGGGGCGGTTCAATATGACTTCAAGGCGGGAGAAGAGTCCATCAAACTGAAGATGCCCCAGGCAATGCCTTCGGACTGGGAGGAACAGCTTCAACGCACCTTGAGGGGTGATGATAAAACGGCGCGTTATTTGAGGTTCTAGTGGATGGAATCTAACACTTGGTGCCCACGTTTGACGGCAGCGATGATTTTGTCGGGGTCGGCGGTCCAAGTGAAAGGTTTGGGTTTCTGGTTGTGCTCGACGAGGAAGCGGTTGATTGCCGCC
>NZ_SADR02000586.1 GCF_004010325.2 Mesorhizobium sp. M00.F.Ca.ET.216.01.1.1 | reverse complement strand
ACGGGAGGAAATGCCATGAGCTATCTTGACGAGCTGTTCTCGGTCGCCGGCAAGACCGCGCTGGTGACGGGCGCAGCGACCGGCATCGGCCGCATGGTGGCGACAGGGCTGGTCCGGGCCGGCGCTACCGTGATGATCGCCTCGCGCAAGGGCGAGGACTGTATCCGGGTCGCCGGCGAATTGAACGCCCTCGGCGGCTCAGGCCGGGCCGAAGGGTTTGCCGGCGATGTTTCCAGCGAAGCCGGCATCGCCGCGCTGGTCGCCGAGGTGAAGGCGCGCACC
>NZ_SADR02000585.1 GCF_004010325.2 Mesorhizobium sp. M00.F.Ca.ET.216.01.1.1 | reverse complement strand
CTGGAGCGTTATCGCGACGACTGCATCACGAGGGTGCTGGCGGCAATTAGCGAAGCCAAGGCGCGGCATGGGCTGCAGCCCGCCGATTGAAGCCAGGGCTGCAAGAGCGCGCGGCTGCGCCGCGCAAGCGGCGCAGCAAGCGCAGCGGGCACGGCACCGCGCTGCGCCGGACGAGCCGGCCAATGTGCCCCGCACACTGTGCGCGATCGCGGTTCGCTCACGCGCCCGACCAAGCTCCCGATCGCGCTCCCAACCACGGCCCCACCTACCAGGAGACCTGGC
>NZ_SADR02000584.1 GCF_004010325.2 Mesorhizobium sp. M00.F.Ca.ET.216.01.1.1 | reverse complement strand
AACCGCTGGTTCCTGGAATTGGGCTCAAAAGTTTTTGCCGGCTGGCGCGGCCGGCAGGCTTGAGCGAAGGATTGCCAGCGCCAGATAAGGGCAGGCTGGTGGTTCGCCGCCAGACCGGGACGAGCTTGCCGGGCAAGAGGAGGTTGCAGGGTGATGCGCTTGACGGCGTTGCTTTGGGAGGGTCGCGGTGCGGGTCGGTAACGCACTCTACCGGCTCGCCAAGGACCTGCCGCCGGCAATCCCGGTGTTTCCGCTCGCCGGCGCGCTGCTTCTGCCCGGCGG
>NZ_SADR02000583.1 GCF_004010325.2 Mesorhizobium sp. M00.F.Ca.ET.216.01.1.1 | reverse complement strand
GAAGCGTTGGTGGAAGGCCAGACGAGCCGACCCCCACCGCCTTGCACTTTGGCAGTTGCCCGCCCGCCGCCTGACCGTCTTTCAGGCCGCCCTCTTCGACCGCGCCAGCGTCTCGGCCACGACCTCGCCGAAGGAGGCAGGGGTCGGCACGATGACGACGCCGGCTTCCTTCAGGATCTCGACCTTTTCCTGCGCCGACTCGCCGAAGGCCGAGATGATGGCGCCGGCATGGCCCATGCGGCGGCCCTTCGGCGCCGAAAGGCCGGCGATGTAGGCGATCAGC
>NZ_SADR02000582.1 GCF_004010325.2 Mesorhizobium sp. M00.F.Ca.ET.216.01.1.1 | reverse complement strand
CTAGACATGGCAGGTAGGACGGCGCGCCGGCGCTCTTTCGCCGGACGGTCTCGTATTGCCCTGACATACCCAACGCGGACTGGCTTCCATGGGCCGGCACCGGTTCCCTTGGATAGTGGGCGACGTTCATTGCCAGCGGCGGCAACGGGCATCGTAGCGAAGACACGGTCGCTGGAAAAAGGATGCAGGAGGCGCATCCCCGGCGAAAAAACAGGTACAGAAAGGCAAGGAACTCGATCATGCAGAGCGGCATCGAAAGGGAGCTTACGGGCGACCTCCCATT
>NZ_SADR02000581.1 GCF_004010325.2 Mesorhizobium sp. M00.F.Ca.ET.216.01.1.1 | reverse complement strand
ACCGTATACCTGCATCAGGCTGCCATTCATCAGCGGCTTTTTTCGATTGTAGGCGGCATCGCTATAATATTTGTCAAAAGTTATTATGTCAGATATCTTCATCCAGTAGACAAGCAGACCGCCGTATCCGTGCTTGGCCGAGCCAAAACCGAGGATAATATCCCCTTTATTTGCATACTTTCTAATATTTGGCTTACAGTTTGCCAAAGAGCAAACTCCAGAGAAAGGATTCGGTGCGAAGCCGACGTCATGCTCTATGACGTAAGAATGCACCTCTAGCACT
>NZ_SADR02000580.1 GCF_004010325.2 Mesorhizobium sp. M00.F.Ca.ET.216.01.1.1 | reverse complement strand
GGGAGAAGGAGAGCCGCTAACTCTTGCCGCCCAAGGCTCTATCGTCTAGGACAGCCCGCTCGAAATAAGTCAGCGTTTACTTAGCGAAAAAGACCCATCCCATGGCCGACAAATCGGAAAAGACGAAAGCGCGGCTGCCGCGCGGTTTTGCCGACCGCAGTGCCGAAGACATCCGCGCCGTCGAGAAGATGATGGCGACCATCCGGTCCGTCTATGAGCTTTACGGTTTCGAGCCGGTCGACCAGCCGATGATCGAATACACCGATGCGCTGGGCAAATTCCT
>NZ_SADR02000579.1 GCF_004010325.2 Mesorhizobium sp. M00.F.Ca.ET.216.01.1.1 | reverse complement strand
CTCAGCGCGCGGGCCGCAGAGCCCCGATGCGCTGCGAAGCCTGCGCGGGCATTTTCCGGACGTGCCGCTGATCGTCGATGCCGGCATCGGCCGGCCATCGCATGCCGCAGCCGTGATGGAGTTCGGCTACGACGCGGTGCTGCTCAACACGGCCGTGGCCAAGGCCGGCGATCCCGCCGCCATGGCAGCGGCCTTCGGCAAGGCGGTCACGGCTGGCCGCGAAGCCTATTGCGCAGGGCTGCTCGAGCCGCGCGACATGGCCGTTCCCTCCACCCCCGTCATC
>NZ_SADR02000578.1 GCF_004010325.2 Mesorhizobium sp. M00.F.Ca.ET.216.01.1.1 | reverse complement strand
TGTTTATGTCGAGTCCCCGCTCAGAGGCATAGCCCCGTCATGTTTGCACTTGCCGATCATCTGCTGCACCCGGAAGGCGACGCGTTGCCTCGCGATGTGGATGCGCACGCCGCGGCCGCGCTGCTCGCACGCGGCATCGCGTGCCGTCCGCCCGTCAGCGGTTCTGTCTACGCAACCTTGCTCAACGACCGCGCCGCGCTCGCGGCGCTCGGCGACGCCATGCATGCCGCGCCGTACAAGGCGCCGCCAAAAGCGCCGGTCCTGTATCTGAAGCCGCGCAATA
>NZ_SADR02000577.1 GCF_004010325.2 Mesorhizobium sp. M00.F.Ca.ET.216.01.1.1 | reverse complement strand
GTCGAGATCATGGCTGAACGCATCGGCCAGAGCTTTCTCGCGCCTGGACCGCTGGTAGGTCCGTTTCCGTCCGGCGCCCCCGCGATCTTCGTCGGCCAGGCAGCGGCGCTTGGGCAACCGGCGGGCCTCATCGGCGCCGTCGGCGAGGATGATTTTGGTCAGCTGAACATTGACCGGCTGCGAGCGCTCGGCGCCGACGTTTCGGCAATCACGTCCCACAAAGGCCATGCCACCGGCACTGCCTTCGTCACTTATCTGGCTGATGCCTCCAGGCATTTCGTCT
>NZ_SADR02000057.1 GCF_004010325.2 Mesorhizobium sp. M00.F.Ca.ET.216.01.1.1 | reverse complement strand
GTCTTTCTTTCCCGCGTTTCGACCCGGACCCGCGGCTCAGTTCCTGAGGCGCGCCGCGTCGCGAAAGCCATCACGCTTGTGCGACTGACAAAGCCCAATGCTCATAAAGCCGGATCAGGTCCGGCCGATGTGTGGCGTAGGTGCAGTATGACGATGTGAGCCGCTACACCGTGCGCGTCTCCCAGTCTGTCCATAGGCTCGGAAGAAGTCGGACAGTTTGACATGGCCGGTCAGTTGCAACTCCCTTTCCCAGCACTCCACTGCCCGGTAGAGCGCATGAAAAATCTCCTTTCGGGCGGTTTCTTAAGACGCTCGCCACGCTATGAGGCAGTGGGGCATCGGTGTCCGTCAGGTGCTTCTGCCCATGCAGGATTCCAGAACATTGATGAAATCGTTTGTTTCGATGAAAGGCATCCACACTTTGGATAATTGACCACGCGTTTCAAAGGTCGTGAACTACATCTCCTCGTTGTGCTCGACGCACTCCCGACAGAGCGCAACCTCATGGGCGCGGCATGCAAGATTAACCGAGCCCAGCCGGTCATGAGTGCGGCCGGCGCTCGGCTGCTCGATTATTTGCGCGATGAGCTCGCGACCATGTCCGCGGAGGTATTCAAACTTAACGCTGCGTCCGGGAGCTCTTGCCCTCCAGTTCGCGACGCTCTCCTGCCCATCCAGTGCTCGTTTATTTCGTCGGATAGTTTGACCCGGCTCTACCGAATCGCCGCTTCAGGATCATTCTTTCCGATTTCGTCACGCTCGTATTTCTGCCGCGTCCTACACCGATTAGGCGCGAACAAACTGAGCGCCTTGGAACCCGAACCCGTGCGTCGTGACCGGGAGCATCCGGGGCGAACTCATGCGCTCGGGGGCATCGCATCACCGGACGGCGACAGGCACGGTCGACCGGCATCTCGGCATCGGCTGGGAATTCGTCCATGGTCTGCATTGACGACGCTTCCTGAGGCCACGTAGCTCTTATGCCAAGCTGGGCGCCCGGGTCGAGCGCGTAATGACGACAATTGCTTCGCTACAGGTCAAACGCTTTCCGGGCCACCTGCAAAGTCTTCACCCGGCCGTACAGCGCCCAAGACCACTGATGTGATCGACAAGAGCCTTTTTGATAAATCTGCGCTATTCTCCTGTCGGCCGCAATCCAGACTTCTGGCAAGAAGCCGCTGGCATAGAGCTGCGCAAGAACGTCGGCGTCGATCGTCGTTTTGATCTTGGCATCGGCAATGATACGCACCTGTTTCGGGTTGGCGATCCCCACCTTCTTCACATGCGGCGCAACCACAGCCGTAGCGGACGTCGCGTTGCCGGTGGCCTCGATCACCCCGACATCGTTCGGCGACAGCTTCGCGGCGAACGCCGCCAGCAGATCGCGCCGCATGTCGACGCGGCCGAGTCGCCTGAGCCTGCCATCCTCCCATGCCACTGCTTCGGCGAAGGCGCGGTGAATATCCAGTCCGATGATGCGCATGTCCGTTCCTCCTTCTTGGCTCGGTCAAAGACGGGAGCTGGCGGGTAACACGACATCTACTGATCCGCGCTCGCAGCGCCTCCGGGAAAGTCGCGAGGGGCGGCCATGTAACGAGCTCGGGCTCTCAGCCCACGGTCTATTGACGGCCTGCCTGCACCTTCGTGCTCCCGGTGCCCCACGTCCCGGATGGGCTCACCATAAGGGCGTTCCAAAACAAGAACAGCAGGACGAAAAGGCACCACAGATCACCACCGGATAACAGCAAGGCCAAGCGCTTCGTTCAGACAGGCTTGCGCCAATGGGCTTAGGCCGAGCCTACAACAGCTCTCAAAAACGCTGCCGAACTGCTGCATTGGCTTCGCCGATACAACACAGGCCTCACGGCAGCTTAGGATCAAACCGCCCATCAGTCGCCTCGGACTGGAAGGGTGCACCCTATTAGGTTCCACGCCTAGCTAGGTCGGGGCCGCCGAAGACGCTGGTTGATAGCCCGGCGCCATCGGCCCGGCATTTCAAACCGCCAATCTCTGACCAGCACAGTACGTACGATTGCTCGCTTCGGCAGATCACGCGGCTCATATGTCGGACCTTAACGTCATCCATCATAAACTTTTTGCGACAAAAGATTGCAAGAATGCTAAATTGTTAAAGTCGTTTGTTTCGGTTAAAGGCATCCATCCCATGGATGGCTGATGACATGCGTTTCAAAGGACTTGATCTAAATCTCCTCGTTGTGCTCGACGCACTCCTGACGGAGCGTAATCTCTCGGCGGCGGCACGCAGGATCAACCTGAGTCAGCCCGCCATGAGTGCGGCCGTCGCCCGACTGCGCGATTATTTCCGCGATGAACTGTTTACGATAAGAGGTCGCGAACGATTTCTAACCCCGCGTGCGGCAGCATTTGCCCCCGCAGTTCGCGACGCTCTCCAGCACATCCAGTGCTCGATTATTTCTTCGGATCCGTTTGACCCAGCTCGAGCCGATCGCCTCTTCAGGATCATTCTTTCCGATTTCGTCACGCTCGTGTTTTTCGAAAAGCTTGTGGAGCGTATTGCACGGGAAGCCCCCGCCGTCAGCTTCGAACTGCTGCCTGTCGACGATAGCCCCGATGAGCTTCTCCGGCGCGGTGACGTCGATTTTCTAATTCTACCGGATATGTTCACGTCGAGTGTGCATTCAAGCGTTCCGCTGTTTGACGAGAAGCTCGTGTGCGTAGGCTGTCCCACAAACAAGCAGCTGCCACAGCAGCTTACATTCGAGAGATACATGTCGATGAGGCACGTCGCGGTCAGGTTCGGGCGTACGATGAAGCCGTCTATCGAGGAATGGTTTTTGCTTGAGCATGGCCTTAAGAGACGTGTCGAGGTCGCCGTGCAGGGCTTCAGCATGATTCCACCTATGGTGTCCGGCACAGCTCGTATAGCGACCATGCCCTTGCGGCTGGTCAGGCATTTCGAAAACACGTTCCCCCTGCGGGTTATCGAACTTCCGCTGCCATTTCCCACATTCACCGAGACCCTCCAATGGCCGGCCCTCCACAATAGCGATCCGGCAAGCATCTGGATGCGGGAGATAATGATGCAAGAGGCATCTCGGATGGCTGTCCCGCTGTGAACCCACGGAAAATTCAGGCGCACCTATAGTCACTACTCCTGTCACCATCTACTCTGACGACAATAGCCCTCGCCGGATAAAGTCGATGCTGGCGGCAAGTGCGCCTGCGAGATCGTCCAGAGAATGGACTTCCTCGACCAGCTCGAACGAGAAAGGTCCCGCGTAGCCGCCATCCAGCAGCGCCTGAATCTGGCTGCCATTGTCGGAACCTGCAAGAAAGCGATCGGGGTAAATCCAGAAGGTCGGGTCGTTTACGCTTGAAATGTGCACCAGGCCGGTAAGCTCGCAGAACAGGCATGTCTCCCCGGCCAGGGTGTGGTGGAACGTGTCGTGCACGAGGCGAAAGACGGACTGGCCATCAACCGCGGCAACGGCCTCGGCCGCTTCCTTCTTTGATCGAAGCGAGCAGGTTCGGAAACCCAGCGGCTCGATAAGACCGATCAGACCCCGCGACTGGAGGATTGGCTTGATCTCGTTTAGAGCGAAACGAAGATTGTCCTGGCGCTCGCTATTGGTGGGCCACGAGCTGCGGTTGGCCGGCACCAACACGAGCGTCTCCGCCCCGCACGCCGTCGCATAATCGGCGAGGTTGCTTGCCTCGGCCTGACGCGTTGGAGTCCAGTCGTTGAACCGCTGCAAGGCGTTGACAGAGATGATCGTGATGCCCGCTTCGGTAGCGGCAAACCGGACGTCCGCAGCCGGAATGCCGCGTGCGACAGGATTGCTGAAATGAGGGTAACGGATTTGGACGTCGGTCAGGCCTTGGTCACGGGCAAGCGCGAAAAGCGCACTGACGTCAAGGCGGGGCGCCGCCATGTGATCGAGTGCAAAGCGGGGCGATACCTGGCGCATTGCTTGACTTTCCTTCCATGAAGCGCGGCTGCCATTTCGGCATCCGGCTTCTTTCAAGACGGAACCACGCCGGTTCACAGATCGGACAGAGACGGCCGAGTCAATCGAGCTTTCCTTTCATCGGTGAAAGGAAAATGGGCGCTCATGATAGAAATCCATCAAGCTCAAATATTTTCCGGAAGATAAATGTCGAACGGCAGAAATGTCTGCCCCGGGCTCTCCGCGACGCCGGCTTTGATGGCCCGCTCCATTGCCATTATCAGCTCCTGGCAAAGTCGGCGCATTGGCGTGCCGACCGCCATCGTCAAGATGTCATCCGCAAGCGCCCCACGTGACTGCGGCGTCATTTCACTCACGATCGCGACGAGATCCTGACCGCTCCCCTCTTCTCGGAGCGCGGAAATTGCCCCCTCTATCCCCCCGCCGGCCATATAGAAGCCGACGAGCTCTGGTTCCCGCTGCATAAGATCCAGCAATTTTTCGTAAGTGAGCTGCCGTTCATCAAGGTTCACGAGCGCATCAAGCACCTCGAATTTTGGCGCGTTCTCACGAAAATACGCACGAAAGGCCGTTTCCCGCGTCGCATGCGCCTGGAAGCGATGGCTTCCGACAAACACCGCCACCTTGCCGGGCCGTTTTGCGGTCTTGGAAAACACCCAAGCGGCAGTCCGTCCGACCTTGCTGTTGTTGAGGCCGATGTAGCCCTCGCGCACGCCATCGGCGAAGTCGGATAGCAGCGAAAATACCGGGATACCTTTCGCCTTGAGCTCCTCGACTGATGCTGTGATTTTCGGGTGATCGGCCGCCACCATGGCGATCGCCTGGCAGCGGCTCCCAAGGTCCTTAAGAAGCGGGAGCAGGTCACGCGGCAAATGTGACTGCGCGAACTCGATGATCGGAAGGCCGTGGAAGGATTTAGCCATACTGACCGACTCTTCGATCTTGCGAGCGAAATCTTGGTAGAAATCGTGGGTAGGTTTTCTCAAGATGAAGCCCAGCTTGTAGTGCGGCAGGTGCTGCTGCAAGCGCTGTTTGATGAGACCGGCAGCATGATAGCCGATCGCGTGCGCGGCCGCATGGACCCGCTGGGCGGTCTCCTCTCGCACCGGAAGGCGGACGTTCAGAACCCGATCGACTGTTGCTACGCTGACTCCGGCTTCGCGGGCGAGATCGGCAATTGTGACGCGCTTTCCCCTAGCGATTCTGATCGGCCGGTCCTCCATCATCCGGTGCGCTCCCGCGACGGCTTGGGGCGGCAAGCTGAAATAGTTCCCACACCCGGCGGTTGATAGCGCATTCGACGAACAGCGCTCCATGCGCACCCAGATGAGTTTCCGTGAACCGTTCGTTTGCTTAGGGGCTTCATGGTGTTGTATTACTCACTGCGTTAGTACTCTATTTCCAGCGCTCTTTGGAGGCTGGCAATTCGACTGTTGTGGCAAGGCCGCGACTTACACGTCGCGCTGTTGCGATTTTGCTTGCGGGGAGCCAGTTTGATGTAACCCTAACCGCGGAAAGCGGCTTCCATCCGTGACTGGTCCAATTCGCCTTCCCAGCGAGCGACAACGAGCGATGCCACCGCATTACCGACTAAATTCGTCAGCGCGCGGCATTCCGACATGAAGCGGTCCACGCCAAGAATTAGAGCCATTCCGGCAACGGGAACACTCGGCACGACAGAGAGAGTAGCGGCCAATGTGATGAAGCCGGCGCCGGTGACGCCTGCCGCACCCTTCGAGGAAAGCATCGCAATTAGCAGCAGGAGGATCTGATCGGCAATTGACAAATCTGTGTTCGTCGCCTGCGCGATGAAGAGGGCGGCGATCGTCATGTAGATATTGGTACCGTCCAGATTGAATGAGTATCCAGTAGGGATGACGAGACTTACGACCGAACGCGCGGCGCCGGCCTTCTCCATCTTCTCCATGAGCGAGGGCAGCGCGGCCTCCGAGGAGGACGTTGCCAGGACAAGCAGCAGTTCGTCCTTGATGTAGCGGACAAGAGAAAAGATCGAGAAGCCGTTGTAGCGGCAGACCGCGCCGAGAACCCCGAACACGAAGAGGAAGGCGGTAAGATAGAACGTCGCGACCAGTATCGCGAGGTTGGCCACCGAACCGATACCGTATTTGCCGATCGTAAAGGCCATTGCGCCGAAGGCGCCGATGGGTGCAGCCTTCATCAGAATGCCGACGAGCTTAAAAATGGGGGCGGTAAGCGCCTGGAGAAAGGTAACGACCGGCCTGCTCGTCTCTCCGGTCATCGCCAAAGCAATGCCGAACAGGACCGAGAAGAACAAGACTTGCAGGATGTCGCCTTCCGCGAAGGCACTGGCAATCGTTGACGGGATGATGTTCATCAGGAAGCTGGTCACGGACTGCTCGTGAGCCGTGGCCACATAGCCCTTAACGGCTTGGACATCGAGCGAGGCCGGATCGATGTTGAGGCCGGCGCCAGGCTGAACGATATTCGCGACAATCAGTCCGACAACGAGTGCAAGCGTCGAGAAGGTGAGGAAATAAACCATCGCCTTGGCGGCAACTCGGCCGACCTTCTGCAGATCGCTCATGCCGGCAATGCCGGTCGCAATTGTCAGGAAGATGACAGGTGCGATAATCATCTTGACGACTTTGATGAAGGCATCGCCGAGCGGCTTCAGGCTCTGGCCGGTTTCCGGATAGAGATAGCCAATTGCGGCACCCAGGACTATGGCGGCAAGCACCTGCACGTAGGTCCGGGCAAAATGGCGCTTGCGGGGCGCTGCGATCGCGCGGGGGACTTTTGGAACCAACACCGTTTCTCTCTCCCTGACCGGATCGGGGTGGGGGCTCCTCCTTCTCCCATGCTGCGCTCCGGTCGAGCGCTGCTGTCATCTCGGAGCAAGCGCCGTGCCAACTGGAGGCCTGTCCCGTCCAGCGAGATTGGTGCGGGTTGCGCACTGGAACCCTCCACCTTTGCCGGAATTTGCACTCAAGGCTCGCCAAAGATCGCGTGAAGAAGTGCTTCGCCAGAGAGGGAATTGACCAGGTCGCCTTGCGGCCGTGCCTTTGATGTTCGCCGCAGATCGAATGCCGGCCGATATCTGTCGTCTTGGTGACTTTGGTTGGTCAGTTTTGCGACGGAATGCGCGCAAACTGTAGGATATCCTACACGCCCATCAGAGCACGCGGGACAAGCGATTAAGCGTAGGAGCGCATCGAATCTCCGAGGTCAAAAAATCTTGAATAAGGTCCGCGTGCGAAGTGAATCCGCAACTCGTCAAAGTTCTCCACCGTTTGATCCAGCGGTCGCGTTTCCTGGCGCTGCAGGATGGCGTTATCTGATGGCTCAAGCGCTGGAACGCCCAGGAAATCCCAAACCGCTCCCAAGCATTGGGCAGGTTCATGAAGAAGGCTCTCGTATTCCATTACAAGCAGGTTGGTCGACGTGAAGGAGTCCATAACGCGAGCGTGAAAATCGTCGGCGGCTTTGAAATAAGCCTCACAGTCAGCGATTGACAACCTGACGCTCGGTGGCCGAGCGGTATCGTTGTCCGAGCTGAACTTCAGCCACTGACCGCTTTCCCTGGCCTGCACAAAGGAACGGAGCGATTCCAATACGTTTCGGCGAACAACGAGGATGACCTTGAGTGCTGGCCAACGAGCTAATTCCGCAAAGAATGCTGGACGCTCGCGAAACTGAGGTTCATTGATCTTGCAGCCAAGATGCGTCACATTCTTGTAGTCGCGCATAGGGCAGCGCACATAGGCAAGCTCAAGAAGCTCGCGATCCGTGCCTAGCAGGCGATCCGTGCTGGGCCAATTGGGATCATATTCGTTTAGCAACTCACCGTTACTCAAAACGGTCGGATGCTCGTTTAGCAATTCTTCTAAATAGTGTGTTCCGGTCCTTGGCATAGCAAGGATCACAAAAGGCTCAGGAGTTGGTTCGTTGTGGGTCATTGCATGTGTATCCAACTAAATAATGGCCGCGACGGTCTGGGGACGCGCACAAGAAGCTTGGCTGCTATCGCTTGAACGCTCCGGGTGGGTCCGCGCCTCACCACCCAGCCTGTACTCCGAGGTGTGGTCGCGAAGATGGGCGCGTGCCTGCAGCGGCTGGGTGGCGCCCGGCTTCGGCGTTGTTGTACCACTCGCGATTCCTGGCACACGCATGCCTCCGGGCCGCTGTGGGCAGTTTGCAATCCGGCATTGCGGACCTCCTTCTCGTTGATGGGCGTAGGTAAGCGTCAACGCATTAGTCGTCGATGAAACAGTCCAGCCGACACAAAAAAAGGCAATACAGCGAACATGCAAAGTGCGCCTATATGCAGCCCTACATTGTCGCCCAGGCGGCCGAGCATCACCGGACGGATTAGATCGATAGAATTCGCCAGCGGCGAGAAGGCCGCAATCTGCTGAAACACTCCTGGCAATTGGCCGACTGGAAAAACCGCGCCCGAAAGGAACAGCATAGGTGTGATGACAAGCGTCTGATAGAAAATAAAATAGTGATAACTGGGCGCGAGCGCGATGACGAGCATGGCCAGGCTCGCAAAGGCGAACCCGGTGAGAGCGATGACCGGCAGCACGTAGAGAACCGACGTCCACGCGGCATAACCTAGCGCGGCGGCAACAATCGCAATTGTCGTACCGGCCAGAAAGGCCTTTGTGGCTGCCCAGGTCAATTCACCGAGAACGATGTCGCCGAGGGTAAGTTGTGTGTGCAAGATTGCTTCCCAAGTGCCCTGATCGCGCATTCGACCGAAAACCGCGTAAATTGTTTCGAAGGTCGATGCTGTCATCGCGCTTGTCGCAACCATGCCGGCTGCCAGAAAAGCGATGTAGGATGCACCTTCGATGCGGCCTACCAACAGTCCAAGGCCAGTGCCGAGCCCGAAAAGGTAAATCATCGGATCAGCAAGGGTGCCGAGCATTGAAGCAAATGCCACCTTCTTCCATGCCAAATGATTGCGGCGCCACACCGCGATCCAGTTCCAGGCGTTGGCGGGTAGAGCGGCCGCAAGACGTTCACCCATTGCTCACTTCTCCATCTCACGTCCGGTTAGCCGCAAGAAAACGTCCTCCAGACTGGGTGGACGCTCCAGAATACGCAGACCCGCTCGACCGCGAAGCTGGATGCGCACATCCTCCGGATCAGGCGCATAGCAAAAGAGCGTCTCGCCGCTTACCTCGATACGCTGAACGTACGGCCTGATCAGCGAAATCAGCTCCTGTGGATTGCCGCCGAAGATCTCGATCACGTTGCACCCAATGTACTCGTCGATCAGCGCATGAGGACTGCCCTCGGCGATCTTGCGTCCCCGCTCGAGAACACACAGCCGATCACAAAGCCGCTCAGCCTCTTCCATGAAATGGGTGGTCAAAATGATCGTTTTTCCGCTCGCCAGCAGGAAACGAAGTCGCTCCCAGATCAGATGGCGGGCATGCGGGTCGAGGCCGGTCGTGGGCTCATCCATCACAAGCAACTGGGGGTCGTTGATCAGAGCACGTGCCAGCGTCAGGCGCCGCTTCATCCCGCCGGATAGCAGGCCGACACGTGAATCCGCCTTGCTCTCAAGGCGAGCGAACTCGAGGAGCCGTGGGATGACGGCGTTGATCTCTCTTGTTCTCATGCCGAAGTAGCGCCCGAACACCAACAGGTTCTCACGTACCGTAAATTCCAGGTCGAGATTGTCGAACTGCGGGACCACGCCTATGCCCTTGCGGGCCAAGCGGCTGCGTGCCGGCACTGGTAGACCGAGGACTGTTATATCACCCGCGTCAGGCCGGGTCATACCGAGGAGCATACGCGCAATCGTGCTCTTGCCTGCGCCGTTCGGCCCCAGCAGACCGAAGCACTCTCCCGATGCAACGGTGAAGGACAGCCCGTCCACAACGAGCTTGTTTCCGAATAATTTGGTTACGCCGGTAAGGTCGATTGCTACATTGGACATGCGTCTATCTCAAGCGGAATGAGTCCGATTGGCCACCGGCAGCTTACTTACGAATCTGGTTCAGAGCAGGCCACCGCCTTGAGATGGCACCTTTGGAAAGTCGCGGCCGGAGCGACGCGTGTATCGCTTCCGCCAAAGAATTAACGTCAAGATGCCACGTGTCGCTTCCAGATAGTTCCCGTTCTGACCATAGGTAACTCGACAAGCTTCACCACGTGTCGACTGACACAACTTACTCGGTCACCCGGCGCTGCAAGGCCGTCAGACTTCACCAGCTGTGAGCGAAAGATCTGCAGTATGAAGTGACTCCGCAATTCCAGAATTGCCCGCAGCATTTGCTCCGGCAAGCGGCGTCGCGCTTGTGATTTCCTTTGTGCTTCTGTTGGGCAGGGGAACACTTTTACGCGACAGCCAATCGCTATTGCTCAATGTACACAGGGCGTAAGCCTTCAAGGGGATCAACAGGAATATCCTGATTAACGCGTGCATTGAATAGCCGATGAATCGAAGCTGCCGAGTGCGGAAAGATAACACCGTAGATCTGATTATGGTCATGGTGACAATAGCCAGCACCGTCCACCAATTTACTGTATGTGAAAATAGTAGCTCACCGAGCGCCGTTACTACCGCGATGCCGAGCAACAATGGGCCGAGATTCTCTCCCATCACATCCAAAGTTAGATAGCGATCCAGGCCACGCAGTAGACCTCGCGCAAGCATCGTGTCCCGGAAAGTGCTCCGTGCCCAGCGGAGTTGTTGGCGCAAATAAGGTCCCATCTTGTCCGGAACGACTGTCGCCGCGACGGCACCTGGAACGTACTCGGTTCGAAAGCCTGCTTTCAGCATGAGGATCGTAAGATGACGGTCTTCACCGAAGTCGCTTGGTTTCCCCCTGAACAGCTGCGTCTCGTATTGATCCAGCAGAGAAAGGAGACAAGACCGGCGGTACATTGCACATGGGCCGCAGCAGCACATGACCGCACCAAAGCGACCTTGCGCCGCGCGCTCCTCATTGCAAGCCAGCCAGTATTCCATATCGATCAATCGGGTCAACCAAGTGTCGCTGCGGTTGTATGCCGTCAGCTGGCCCATGGCCGCTCCGACCATGGGATCCCGCATTTTTACTGCAAGCTTCGTGATCACGTCGGACGCAAGTGTCGTGTCAGAGTCGACGCTGAGCACGAAATCTCCAGATGAGCGGCGGATGGCGGCGATCTGCGCCTTGCGTTTGCCAACATTCTCGCGGAGCAGAATGAAATTGAATCTCGGGTCGCCCTCGTAGGCGTGATGTACCGGGATGACGGCATTACGATTTCCAGAACCGTCGTCAACCAGATAGACCTGAAATGTTCCGGCGTAATCTTGAATTGCGATGGAAGCTAAACACGCCGCGAGTGTGCGCGGGTCCTCATTGTAGCAGGGGATGATGACATCCACGCTCGGCCAACGGTCGGATCCGAACAAGCTTTCCGACGGCGGCGTAACATTTTCCGGTTGGGAGTAGACCGCTTGCATGCCTCTGTAAACAGTCGAGAGCACCGCATAAGACGAAACGGCAACAGTACTGGCTGTGGTGAGAAGGTCCATAGGATCTCTGTTTGTTCAGGGATGTTGAGGAAGTGATCGGATTACAAATCCGCGGCCGTGCAATTCTGGAATTAGGCGTGACAACGCTGTCACCGTCTGGTCGCGCAGACTGGCTTGATTGCCTGGTTGCAATTCGTCGGGAGCGCACCCGTCGTGCAACAGCACGATTGCGCCCGGCCGGATATCGGCGAGCACTCTGTCGACGATGGCGTCAACGCCGGGGCGAGACCAGTCGCGTGGATCAATGGACCAATGGACGGGCGCCAATGCCGCACCCGCTGATGCAGCGATTACTTCTTCGGTCCAGATGCCATACGGTGCACGAAAGTACCGAACCATGGCCTGCGGGCAAGCCATCCCTATGACTCTGTTTGCCTCAACTATCTGGCGGTCGACTTCGACGGGCCCGCATTTAGCCAGGTCCGGATGAGTCATCGTGTGGTTGGCTATACCGTGCCCGTCTGTAATAATTCGGCGAACGAGTTCCGGCTCGTCGGCCGCGTAGGCCCCAACAACGAAGAAGGTCGCCGGCACCTGATGTTGCGCCAGCACATTGAGTATCTGCGGTGTGAAAAATGAATTGGGACCGTCGTCAAACGTCAGATAGACGCTGCGCTCTGCAATGCCATCGGCATTGTCACTCTGCCCTTCGCATATGTAGTCCAGAGGCTTCATAGTTCCGGACCGTTCCGGTCGATCAGGGTACCGGACGGCCACTCGTCCATCGAGCGTCCGATCGGCGAAACCAACACGAGTACGTCTTCCAGGCGCGTGGGCGGCAGGTCGGGATGCACGTCTGGACGGGTCGACCGTACGCGAACGCCCGACACAATGTTCGCGAGGCCGGCTCTGCAGAATCTTTCGACATGGTTTCGCAGCGCGTGCCGAACCGTGCCGAAAGCGAATGGAACACCCAACTGATGGAGCACTGGGTACGCCACGCGCATCGAAAAACCGATTCCGAGCCCTTCAAGATCCGGACGAACCGCGTACAGGCCCAATTCAGCGACGATCAAGTCGACCTCGCCAACTTTGATGAAGCGCCGCAGCATGCCGATGTGAGCCGCTACCCCATGCGCGTCGTAGCCGATTGCGCGGAATTCCGGCCTCGCGCCGGCCCAACTGCGGCCGCCTTCGAATGGCTCCGCGTTGAAGGCGCCAGTCCGTCCATAGGTCTTTCGAAAAAAGTCGGAGAGTTCGACATGGTCGGCCAGTTGCAACTCATTTTCCCAGCACAACTTCCACTCGACATTCGGGCGCATGGAAGACCTCACCTTGTAGCTGTCCGGTTGAGATAAATGTCCAAGCATTGGTTAAATAATTGGCGTCGCCCCAACGGGGCGTAACTTGTGGAGACCGCCGAAAGACCAAGCCGCAATGCAGATGCGACTGACTTTGTACGCCCCGCACACCAGATGATGCTCCTCGGATCCAACGCAACCATCGGAACTACCTATCTTTCCAACTTGAAGCGCTTCTATGGGACCTGCAGCAAAAACGGTAAAATCCTTTGTTTAGATGAAAGGTATCCACGCTTTGGATAACTGGGCGAATGCGTTCCATATGGCTGGTCAATTATCGTCGTCACGCTCGAGGCACTTCTGACGAAGCGCAAAGCTCACGCCCGCGGCACGCGCGGCCGTTGCCGGGCCGCTCGATTATCTCCGTAAGAGCCCGAGCGGAGCTCAGACACGACGATTGATCAGAATCTGATTCGCGGGTTCAGTATCTTTTTCGTGTATCCAGCTCTGGGCTGTCCTTTGGCGGGAGTTAGGTTCGCCCAGGTTCTGAGCCTGGGGCGTCGGCCCGTTCGCCGCACAGGCTCCTTCGCACATCGTCGAGGCCGAGAAAGAGGTGGCCACACAGCTCCCCCTGTACTTTCCACCACCCGACACCAGAGCTCACCCAGGGCGCCGGCCTTGCTCACCTCAACGGATAGCGCACTCGCGCCGCTTCACGATTAAAAGAATTCTACAAGCAGATGCCTGTTTGATCGTGAGACGTCCGCTGCCAATTCCCGCATCGCAGAGGCAGCCAATAGCGCTCGCTTCACATAGTGGTCCGGCAAGCAGCTAGATACGACAGGTGACCTCAAATGAGGCGTCTTGCATGGCTTCTACACCTGCCTGAATGCCAGAACTGCGTTCGTGCCGCCCATGGCGAAGGCGTTGCTCATGGCGACGCGCACCTTG
>NZ_SADR02000576.1 GCF_004010325.2 Mesorhizobium sp. M00.F.Ca.ET.216.01.1.1 | reverse complement strand
GACGACCCGAACGCGCATCCCGTTCAGATCAAGCGCCACTTCCAGTAGGTCCCGGGTGGTCCCCGGCTCGTCAGTCACGATCGCCGCCTCTCGCTGGGCGAGTGCATTGAACAGGCTGGACTTGCCGGCATTTGGCGCGCCGAGGATAACCACCTCAAAGCCGTCGCGGATAATTTCGGCGGCCTTGAACCCGCGGATGTGGCGTTCGATCTCGACAATCATCGTGGCCACATCACACCAAACCGCGTCCGAAACAGAGCCTGGCACATCGTCTTCCTCGGCG
>NZ_SADR02000575.1 GCF_004010325.2 Mesorhizobium sp. M00.F.Ca.ET.216.01.1.1 | reverse complement strand
GTCATTGGCGCCATGCATGCGATAAAGCACCAAAGGCGCGGCGATCGTTTCGACATCGCCCATGTAGGGAGCCATGGCAATGCAGGTTGAGTCCGTGAACGAATCGTAAGTCCCATCAAGCGGAAAGATCTTTTCCAGAAAGCTGCGCGCGTAGGCGTTTCCCGAACCCGGTGGCGTGGGATATTCGGAGGTCTCATAAGCCCAGTGACGGATCGCCTCACAGGACAATCCGGGAGGGATCTTCGGAATGACGTTTCTGATCTTCGGAACGACGTTTTGTATC
>NZ_SADR02000574.1 GCF_004010325.2 Mesorhizobium sp. M00.F.Ca.ET.216.01.1.1 | reverse complement strand
GCAGCCAGTGCGGCGCGCTGATGCTCAGTGACGAGGGTGCTCGAGAAAAAACCGCACCATCTCGGCGCTGGCGTCGGGGCCGCACGGATCGGTATAGCTTCCTCTTGAAGAGCCCCCCGCCCACGCATGAGGCGCGCCGTGGATGATCCACAGTTCGGCCTCTACGCCGGCTGCCGATGTCATGTGTCGAACCGTATGCTGGCGCGAGCCGCCGCTCGCACCCGGCGCACGAGTGGCTGTCGCCTCACTCGCCGCGAATCCGTGTACCAGTGCGTTGGCGTTG
>NZ_SADR02000573.1 GCF_004010325.2 Mesorhizobium sp. M00.F.Ca.ET.216.01.1.1 | reverse complement strand
AAGTGGATTTCTCGGACAACCGCAATCTGATCGTGGCCGCGGTCACGCTCGTGCTGGGCGCCGGCGACTTCTCGCTGAAACTCGGCGGCTTCGGTCTGGGCGGCATCGGCACCGCGACTTTCGGTGCGATCATTCTTTACGCGCTTCTGCGAAGAAAGCCGGCGCAAGGGCCGGTGGCCTGATTCTTCGCTCGGCGACGGCGCGCGTTTGGAATGAGCGCCGTCACCGCCAGCGCGTTTGAACCGGCGTTACTTTTTGCGCGCGGTCAGCGCCGACTCCGCCA
>NZ_SADR02000572.1 GCF_004010325.2 Mesorhizobium sp. M00.F.Ca.ET.216.01.1.1 | reverse complement strand
CCACCACAGAGGACCAGACATAGGTCTTGAAGTGGTCGAGCCCGCGCCAAGTGCAGCGCCTCAAGCCGTAGGCGCGTTTCAGGCAGGAGATGCCGGCCTCGATGCCGGCGCGGAAGTTGCGCAGCTTACGATAAACCCAATTGCTTTTGACCATGTCTATAGCGCGGCGATCTGGGAGAGACCTGCGCGACAATCTGGATGAGACTCTCAGGGCGCGGTCACGGGCAAATTATCATGCTGATTGTCGCTGGCAAGGCCATCGTGGTTTTCTGATTGCCGCTCC
>NZ_SADR02000571.1 GCF_004010325.2 Mesorhizobium sp. M00.F.Ca.ET.216.01.1.1 | reverse complement strand
AGTCCTTGAGTGCAGACGTCGGTCATCTCAACCCTTTTCCCTGCGCCCCCGATCCCTGTCGGAGGCAAAAGTGAATCGTCTTCGAAAGCCCCTCTGGAGAGGCTTAGCCTCACGATAGCGTGATTCCAACTCACGGATTTGTAAGGTGACGCTAATCCTGCTTGACAACAGGCGTGGTCATATTATTCTCCACTAATCTTACACTGTAAGGCAAATCGGAGGAGCATGCTATGTCGACCGCCGCCCTCTCGGAACTCGAGCCCCTCGCGCCGCCGGAAACGCAC
>NZ_SADR02000570.1 GCF_004010325.2 Mesorhizobium sp. M00.F.Ca.ET.216.01.1.1 | reverse complement strand
CGAGAGATGGCGCATGGCTTCTATGCCCGTCCCATGAGAGGCGGGATCTGAAAGGAACAAAAATGACATTGGCGAAGGAAACGGCCTCACTTCTTGAGAAACTCGGAGTCGCCAAGGAGGCGCTGTCAGGCGGCGACCTCATCGTGCGCAGCCCGGTGACGGGCGAGCAGATCGCGGCGCTGAGGACCATTTCGGCGGCCGATACGGGCAGGGCAATCGATGCCGCGCACAAGGCTTTCCAGGCGTGGCGGCTGGTACCGGGGCCCAAGCGCGGCGAACTGGTG
>NZ_SADR02000569.1 GCF_004010325.2 Mesorhizobium sp. M00.F.Ca.ET.216.01.1.1 | reverse complement strand
CGAATGACCGCTTCAACTGTCGAGTATCGAGTCTTCGGCCATCTGGCCGTCACTGAGAAGGCGAGAGATGCAGGTACCTGCGAAACGATGGAGGGAGATATCGCGATCGTCGCGCTTGGATGGGAAACGCGTTTCGCCGCGTTCGAAAACCATCTTGACCTGAAGGTCGGCAAAATCGTGGTTCTGGACTTTGCTCTGAAGGAAGCGAACGTCCCAGCCGTCGAAGAAAACCGGCGAAAGCTCATCGCTATGGGTACCCGATGGGGCGTCGAAGTGACTGCGAT
>NZ_SADR02000568.1 GCF_004010325.2 Mesorhizobium sp. M00.F.Ca.ET.216.01.1.1 | reverse complement strand
GTCGAATCCCTCGTCGCCGCAGGTGGCAACGATGCGCTTACAGTGAAACGCATGGACATGCAGACCCCTCCCGATTTCTCGAACATGGCTATCCAAGAAGCGCCAGAGTTCCTGAGTGCATACGTGGACGGATGGAACAAGTGGCTGGCGGCGCAATAGCCAAGGCATTGAGCGCTAAATACTGCTCATGTGCGACAGCGATCCCTGCATGGAAGGCGCGACATGCAGGGATCAGCTCAAACTGAAACGTATCGATTAGGAAGGACTACTCGTCCTGAGGGAAG
>NZ_SADR02000567.1 GCF_004010325.2 Mesorhizobium sp. M00.F.Ca.ET.216.01.1.1 | reverse complement strand
GCTCGGGCGCCACCGGCGGCGGCTCGACCGCGCGGCGGGGGGGCGGCGTGGCGGGCGCGCTGGCCGCGGCCGGCCGTTCGAGAACCGCCGTCGCAGCGGTGCCGGGAGCGGCGGGAGCCGGTGCTGGCGGACGGAATTCGGGCTTCGCCCGATTGCCGTCATCTGTGCCTCTTTTACCAAACATGATCGACTACCCGATGCCGCGATGAAAGCGCCACTTTTTGCTGAGCGAGAGCTTGCCGAGGAGCGAGCCCAGGCCAACCTTCTTCTTGGACTTGATTTCG
>NZ_SADR02000056.1 GCF_004010325.2 Mesorhizobium sp. M00.F.Ca.ET.216.01.1.1 | reverse complement strand
GTCTACAACCGCCGACGGCTTCACTCAGCACTCGGCTATCTCAGTCCAATGCAATTCGAGGATCCACACACCCGGCAAACGGTCAAATCAGCGGCCTGACCCTGTCCGGCCCGAGGGGCCCACTCCAGGCGTCATCAAACTGTAATCCGCCAGCTTTACCCGGGTCGGTCAGGCAACATGCTCCAGCCATCCCAAGAAGCCAGAGGCAAGCCCCATGACTGAACATCGCTTGACCGAACATCGCTCTGCTGACACCCGGTTCCGCACCAGCCTGCTTGAGGAAAATGACGGTCCGGCCGCCAATCCCACCGACAACCGCACCATGGGCGAGATCATCGCCGCGCGGTTCTCGCGCCGTGGCTTCCTCAAGGGTTCGCTCGCCGTCTCGGCCATCGTCGCCACCGTCAGCCCGATTGCGCTGATCACAGCCGACAACGCCCGCGCCGCCGAAGGCTCCGCCTTCGCCTTCGACGAGCTTGAGGCCGGTATCGACGACAAGCACCATGTCGCACCGGGTTACGACGCCGACGTGCTGCTGCGCTGGGGCGATCCGCTTTTTGCCGATTCGCCGGAATTCGATCCGGCGAAGCAGTCGGCTGAAGCCCAGGCAAGGCAGTTCGGCTACAACAACGACTATGTCGGCTATATCCCGATCGACGGCTCGGCCGAACACGGCCTGCTGGTGGTCAACCACGAATACACCAACCCGCATCTGATGTTTCCGGGCCTCGTCACCATCGCCGACGGCAAGGTCAAGCAGGCGCCGCTGACCAAGGAGCAGGTCGATGTCGAGATGGCCGCACATGGCGGCACCATCATCGAGATCCGCAAGGACGGCGGCAAATGGCAGGTGGTGCGCGACGGCAAGCTCAACCGCCGCATCACCTCCAACACCGAGATCGCGCTCTCCGGCCCAGTCGCCGGCCACGATCGTGTCAAGACCAGCGCCGATCCGACCGGCACGAAAGTCATCGGTACCGTCAATAACTGCGCCGGCGGCGTCACCCCGTGGGGCACCTATGTCATGGCCGAGGAAAATATCCACGGCTACTTCTCGGGCGAACTGCCGCAAGGCCATAAGGAAGCAGCCAACTACAAGCGCCTGGGCATTCCCGAAGGCGCCTATGAATGGGCAGCGCACTACGATCGCTTCGACCTCGGCAAGGAGCCGAACGAGCCGAACCGTTTTGGCTGGATCGTCGAGGTCGACGTCAACGACCCGACCTCGACGCCGAAGAAGCGCACCGCGATGGGCCGCTTCAAGCACGAGGGTGCCGAATCGATCGTCGCCAAGGATGGCCGGGTGGTCTTCTATCTCGGCGACGACGAGCGCTTCGACTATGTCTATAAATTCGTAACCACTGGCACATTCGACCCGAACGACCCTGCCGCCAACAAGGACCTGCTCGACGACGGCACGTTGCATGTCGCCAAATTCGCCGAGGATGGTTCGCTCGAATGGCTGCCGATCGTTTTCGGCCAGGGCCCGCTGACCGCTGAAAACGGTTTTGCCAGCCAAGCCGATGTGCTGATCGAGACACGCCGCGCCGCCGACCAGCTCGGCGCCACCAAGATGGACCGCCCCGAAGACATCCAGCCCAACGCCGCCCATGGCAAGGTGTATGTCATGCTGACCAACAATTCGAAGCGCAAGGCCGACCAGGTCGACGCCGCCAACCCGCGTGCGGTGAACGCCTTCGGCCACATCATCGAGATCGTCGAGGATGGTGGCGATTTCGCTGCCACCAAGGGCAAGTGGGAAGTGCTGCTGAAATGCGGCGACCCCTCGGTGGCCGAGGTCGGCGCCACCTTCTCGACCGCAACCACCGCCAATGGCTGGTTCGGCATGCCGGACAATTGCGCGGTCGACTCGGCCGGCCGGCTCTGGGTCGCCACCGACGGCCAAGGCCCGAAGGCCACCGGTCGCACCGACGGCCTGTGGGCCGTCGACACCGAAGGGCCGGCGCGAGCGACCTCGAAGCTGTTCTTCCGCGTGCCGATCGGCGCCGAAATGTGTGGGCCGCTGTTTGCGCCGGACGACCAGACCGCCTTCGTCGCTGTCCAGCATCCGGGCGACGGCGGCGAAGACTGGGAGCCGTTTGGCCGCCCTTCCTACTACGAGGACCTGTCGACCCGCTGGCCCGACTTCAAGCCTGACATGCCGGTCCGGCCGGCGGTCGTCGCCATCACCAGGCAGGGCGGCGGCAAGATCGCCGTCTAGAGCTGTTCCGGTCCGCCGGTCAGCAGGAATTAGCAATCCGAAGGAGGGATATCGGCACGCCCGAAACCCTTCTTTTTGATGCTTTTCCTTCGTCTTCGCGATGACCTTCCGCGCCGGCGAGGCATCTCGGCGATTGCGCCGGGTTGCGCTCCATATGGCACATGCGCGATATGATCGATAATCAACCAGCACCAATGCGATTGATTCGAGGCCCGCGGAAGCTCGTCCATGCCCTCCTTGCGCACTCATTTCGATCGCCTGCTCGAGGACGCTGCGCCCAAGGTTCCGCGGCGGGAACTGACGCATGTCGAGCGCCTGGCCCTAGTGCGCCGGCATGGTGACTTCTCGCTCGCCTACTCGACCGCCGTCCAGCAGAAACTGTCCTATTTCGGCGACGCAGACGGCTACATCGCCTTCGGCACCAAGATGAAGCACCATTTCGCGCTTGGCGACCCGGTGGTTCGCCAGCCCGATCGGCCCGATTATATCAGGCGTTTCGTCGAAGCCGCCGGTGATCCCTGGTTCGTGCAGATTAGCGAACAGACCGCGCGCGTGCTAGCCGGGCTCGGCTATCGGATCAATCGTTTCGGTATCGACACGAGGCTTGTCTTGCCGGATCACGATTTTTCCGGAAAGCGCAACGAGACCGTGCGGTACTCCGAGCGCTGGCTACTGAAGAAAGGCTTCACGTTCGCCGAGGACAACCGCAGCGTCTTTCTCGACGAGATCCAGCGGCTCTCGCAGAACTGGCGGGCGGACCGCATCGTCAAGCGCTGGGAGATGGCTTTTCTCAACCGCCCCTTTGCCGACCATCTTGGCGTCGATATGCGCCGTTTCGTCCTGCACGGGCCGGATGGCGAGCTCGTTGCCTTGCTCGACTTCGATCCCTTGTTCAGCCGCGGCAAGGTCATTGGCTACACCACCTCGTTCAAGCGCAAGCATGTCGACGCGACGGCGCATGCCGAGATCGGCCTGACCAAATTCGCGGTTGACCGCTTTCGCGAGCAAGGCATCTCGGTCGTCACTCTCGGCCTGTCGCCGCTGGTCGAAATCGGGCCGAGCGGCTTTGCCGAATCGAGCTTCTGGCGAAACGCCTTCCAGCGCGCCTATGATTCGCCATGGATCAACCGCTCGAAGTTCAACCTGCAGGGACAGGCTGCCTTCAAGCGTCGCTTCCACGGCGTCGAGGAACCGACCTATGTCGCCTTCCGCAAGGGAACGTTGGTCGAGATGCTGGGATTGCTGCGCCTGGTCAAGGCCGTTTGACGGCGTCTCGTTCGCCCGTCAGTTCCGCAGCCGGTAGCCGGTCCTGAAGATCCAGGCGACGATGGCCACGCAGACCAGCAGGAAGACAACAGTCATGCCGAGGCTGACTCCGATGGAGACATCGGACTTGCCGTAAAAGCTCCAGCGGAACCCGCTGATCAGATAGACGACCGGGTTGAACAGCGTCACCGTGCGCCAGATGCCGGGCAGCATGTTGATCGAATAGAAGCTGCCGCCGAGGAAGGTCAGCGGGGTGATGATCAGCAGCGGCACCAGCTGCAGCTGTTCGAAACTCTTCGCCCAGATGCCGATGATGAAGCCGAACAGGCTGAAGGTCACCGCCGTCAGCACCAGGAAGGCCAGCATCCAGAACGGATGCTCTATCGAGAGCGGCACGAACAGCGACGCCGTCGCTAGGATAATCAGCCCGAGCATGATCGACTTGGTTGCCGCACCTCCGACATAGGCGGTGATGATCTCGACATAGGACACCGGCGCCGACAGCAATTCGTAGATCGAACCGACGAATTTCGGGAAATAGATGGCAAAGGACGCGTTGGAGATCGACTGCGTCAGCAGCGACAGCATGATCAGCCCCGGCACGATGAAGGCGCCGTAGCTGATGCCGTCGATCTGGCTGATGCGCGAGCCGATGGCCGAGCCGAAGACGACGAAATAGAGCGATGTCGAGATCACCGGCGAGACGATGCTCTGCAGCATGGTGCGCAAGGCCCGCGCCATTTCCACCCGGTAGATTGCCCAGATCGCGCGCAGGTTCATGCTTCTTGCCTCGCCGGATTGGCTTCTTGCCTTACCAGATTGACGAAGATCTCCTCGAGCGAGCTGTTTTGCGTGTCGAGATCGCGAAACTGGATGCCGGCGGCCTCGAGATCTCGGATCAGCGAGGCGACGCCCGGCCGTTCGCTCTGGTTGTCGTAGGTGTAGGTCAGCTTTTCGCCATCCGGCGAAAGCTCGAGCGCATAGTTCGAAAAAATCTCCGGAACGGCGGCGAGCGGGCTGCGCAGTTCCAGCACAAGCTGTTTGCGGCCAAGCTTGCGCATCAGTTCGGCCTTGTCGTCGACCAGGATGATCTCGCCGCGATTGATGACGCCGACGCGGTCGGCCATCGCCTCGGCCTCCTCGATATAATGCGTTGTCAGGATAATGGTGACGCCGTCCTCGCGCAGCCGGCGCACCATCGACCACATGTCCTGGCGCAGCTCGACATCGACGCCGGCGGTCGGCTCGTCGAGGAACAGGATGCGCGGCTCGTGCGACAGTGCCTTGGCGATCATCAGCCGCCGCTTCATGCCGCCCGACAGCGTGATCGCCTTGGCATCCTTCTTGTCCCACAGCGACAGGTCGCGCAGCACCTTCTCGACAAAGGCCGGGTTCGCCGGCCTGCCGAACAGGCCGCGGCTGTAGTTTACCGTTGCCCAGACCGTTTCGAATGCGTCGATGGTAAGCTCTTGCGGCACCAGCCCGATCAGGCTGCGCGCGGCGCGATAGTCGCGGTTGATGTCATGGCCGTCCACCGTGACCGTGCCAGACGAACGGTTGACGATGCCGCAGACGATCGAGATCAGTGTTGTCTTGCCGGCGCCGTTCGGCCCGAGCAGCGCAAAGATCTCGCCGCGCCTGATGTCGAGGTTGATTTCCTTCAACGCCTTGAAGCCGGTGGCGTAGGTCTTGGTGACCCCGGAAATGGAAATGATCGGCTGCATGGTTGAAAACAGCTGCTTGAAAAGAGGGTTGTTGATTTTTAATCCCGCTGAATGTCGGTGCGCGCGAGCGGAAGTCAATGCCGCTGCTGACAGTTCTGGCCAATCATTGCGGCAAAATCGGCCATTACGGCAAAATCAGTTGGCGCCGATGCACCATCTCGTCGCGTCCTGCGACAAGGCGCCCCGCGTGACGCAGCGCCGCTTTGACCGGGCCACGCTTCGCGCCTATTCTGCAATCATAAGCAGCAGCCGGAGCCCGCCATGGACCCGCTCATTCTGTCGCGCATCCAGTTCGGCGCGAACATCTCGTTCCACATCCTGTTTCCGGCTATCACCATCGCACTTGGCTGGGTGCTGCTGTTCTTCAAGCTCCGCTACAACGCCACCGGCGACACCGCCTGGATGCGCGCCTATTTCACCTGGGTGAAGGTGTTCGCGCTGTCCTTCGCCATGGGCGTGGTTTCAGGCGTCACCATGAGCTTTCAGTTCGGCACCAACTGGCCGGGCTACATGAAGACCGTCGGCAACATCGCCGGCCCGCTGCTTGCCTACGAGATCCTCACCGCCTTCTTCCTCGAGGCGGCGTTCCTCGGCATCATGCTGTTCGGCTTCCGCCGCGTCTCCAACCGCATCCACACGCTGGCGACCGTGCTAGTGGCCGGCGGCACCACCGTATCCGCCTTCTGGATCATCGCGCTCAATTCGTGGATGCAGACGCCGGCCGGATTCGAGATGCGCGACGGCGTTGCCCACGCCACCAATTGGTGGGCCATCCTGTTCAATCCGTCGATGCCCTACCGGCTCGTTCATATGCTGCTGGCCTCGGGCCTGACGGTCTCCTTCCTGATCGCCGGCCTGTCGGCGCTGCGCTATCTCTATGGCGACCGCTCGGAATCGATGTGGAAGGCGCTGCGCACCGGGGTCTTCACCGCCGCCATCCTGATCCCGATCCAGATCTTCGCCGGCGACCAGCACGGCCTCAACACGCTCGAATACCAGCCGCAGAAGATCGCCGCCATGGAGGCCAACTGGAACACCGGCCCTAACGTGCCGCTGGTCCTGTTGGCGCTTCCCGACGAGGCGGCGAAGGAGAACAAATTCGAGATCACCATCCCCGACGGCGCCAGCCTCGTCCTCAGGCACAGCGCCAGCGGCGTGGTGCCCGGGCTGAACGACTATGCCGGCAACCATCCGCCGGTCTTTCCGGTGTTCTGGGGCTTTCGCATCATGGTCGGCACCGGCGTCTTGATGCTCGTGGTCTCGTGGTCGGCCGCCTTCTTCCTCAAGCGCCGCCACAGCCTGCCAAGGCCGCTGGCCATGCTGATGGTGCCGATGGCGTTGTCCGGCTGGCTGGCGACGCTTGCCGGCTGGTACACCACCGAAATCGGCCGCCAGCCTTGGCTGGTCACCGGAGTGCTGAAGACCGCCGACGCCGTCGGCCCGGTCGCCGGCAGCCATGTCGCCTTGACGCTTGCTATCTATCTCATTCTCTACGTACTGCTTTTGATCGCCTATCTCGGCGTGCTGGTGCACCTGGCGCTGAAGGCGGCAAAGGACGGCGACGCCTCGCCGTTGCCGGGCGTCATGAACGCGGCGCTGTCGCAGCCTGCTGCAGGCGAGTGAGGACGTAACCATGACCTTCGACTGGCCAACGCTGCTGCCTCTCATCTTCGCCGGCCTGATGGGCCTGGCCATCCTGATCTATGTCGTCCTCGACGGTTTCGACCTCGGCATCGGCATCCTGTTCGCGGCGGCCGAGGACGCCGAGCAGGACACGATGATCGCGGCAATAGGCCCGTTCTGGGACGCCAACGAGACCTGGCTGGTGCTGGCCGTCGGCCTGCTGCTGGTCGCCTTCCCAATGGCGCATGGCACCATCCTCAGCGCGCTCTACATCCCGGTCTTCGTGCTTCTGGTCGGCCTTATCCTGCGCGGCGTCGCCTTCGATTTTCGCGCCAAGGTGCCGGCCGGCAGCAAGCATCGCTGGAACCGCATCTTCTTCCTCGGCTCGCTCATCGCCTCGCTGGCGCAGGGTTATATGCTCGGCCTCTATGTGCTCGGCCTCGATGTCGGGCTGGGCGGTATCGCCTTCGGCGCGCTGGTGGCGCTCTGCCTCGCAGCAGCCTACGCAGCGATGGGCGCGGCGTGGGTGATCTACAAGACGGAAGGCGAATTGCAGAGAAAGGCGGTGCTGTGGCTGCGCAGGGCGCTGGTGCTGGCCGCGCTCGGCATGGCCGCGGTGTCGCTGGCAACGCCGCTTGCCAGCCCGCGCATCTTCGACAAATGGTTCGTCTGGCCGGCCATGCTCTATCTGTCGCCGCTGCCGATCCTGTCGGCGGTGCTGTTCCTGTGGCTGTGGCGGCAGACCTTCCACCTGCCAAAGCCCGACGACCGCCACGCGCTGACGCCGTTCCTGACACTGGCCGCCATCTTCGCGCTGGGCTTCGCCGGGCTCGCATGGTCGTTCTACCCCTTCGTCGTGCCCGACAGGCTGACCATCTGGCAGGCGGCCTCGGCGCCCGAAAGCCTCGCCTTCATCCTCGTCGGCACGGTGTTCGTGCTGCCGATCATCATCTTCTATTCGTTCTATGCCTACCGTGTCTTCGGCGGCAAGGCGACGGACCTGACCTACGACTGACGCCCCGTCCTGCCGTGAGCCTTGAGCATTTTGCAGCCACCACTTGGCGTCGCACAAATGCGGCTAAAACAAACAGATAGAGCGGGACGACGCCGGCGCGCAGTTCGCCTTCCCCACGCAGCTGGAGCACAGCGCCGCCGATCTGCCGGTCGATGAGGAAAAGCGCATCGCCGCCGGGAAGCGGGTCAGCGCCTGGCGCGAGGCGGAAAATCTGCCGTTCCCCGAGTTCAGCCAACTCGACAAATTTGCCTTCAACAACACGCTGCCTATCCGCCGCAAGGCTCGGCGCAATACCGGGAGAGCGGGCCCGCCCCGCAATCGCCCGAAGCCGAGGCTTCACCGGAGAAAGCGCGCTGGAGCCTGCCCTGGCGCAAAGGCACACCGTCGCGCACCGGTCGAAGCTGAGGCAGGCGGCAACCGGCCGTTTCGATCCGCCTGCGCGCAAATCAGTCAACCCAATTTTCTGCACAATATTTAGGCCGCCTGCCAGTTGGGCGGCATTGGATCGTGATGGGAGCCTTCCGATCTATTGGAAAAGCTCCGACTTCGACGGTTTGGCATGGCTGTTGCTTTGCCCTGACGACCATTCGGTTTCGTTCAGTCAAAAGGGAAAAAGATGAACCGTCGCAATCTGTGCATGCTGACCTTCGCCGCCGTAGTTGGAATGGCCATGGCTCCCTCTCCGCAGGCGCGGGCTGACGCCTTGAGCGACATCGGCGCGCGCGGCACCGTCCGCATCGCCGTTCCACAGGATTTCCCGCCCTTCGGCAGTGTCGGCGCCGACATGACGCCGCAAGGCTACGATATCGACATGGCCAATTTGATCGGCGAAAAGCTCGGCGCCAAGGTCGAGATCGTCCCGGTCACCAGCGCCAACCGCATTCCCTACCTGCAGACCAACAAGGTCGACCTGGTCATTTCCAGCCTCGGCAAGAATCCCGATCGCGAGAAGGTCATCGACTTTTCCGCCGCCTACGCCCCCTTTTACAACGGCGTGTTCGCTCCGGCAGATGTCGCGGTCGCCAAGGCGGAAGACCTCGCCGGCAAGACGGTCGGCGTCACCCGCGGCGCGATTGAAGATCTCGAACTGACCAAGGTCGCGCCCGCGAGCGCCGACATCAAGCGCTACGAGGACAACAACGGCACCATTTCCGCTTTCCTTTCCGGCCAGGTCGAGGTGATCGCAACCGGCAATGTCGTCGCCGCCGCCATCATCGAAAAGAACCCGCCCAAGCGGCCCGAACTCAAATTCCTGATCAAGAACTCGCCTTGCTATATCGGCATGAACAAGGAACAGCCGTCACTGATGGCCAAGATCAACGGCATCATCGCCGCCGCCAGGTCCGACGGGACCCTCAACGCGATCTCCGAGAAATGGCTTAAGGTCGACTTGCCGGCGGATCTGTGATCCCGGTCCGTCTCGCGCCCGACAGCTGATCATGAGGTACCATTTCGATTTCGGCTGGCTGATCGAGTATCTGCCGGTGCTGCTCAAGGGCATCCGCATCACCGTGCAGCTCATCCTGATCGGTGCGGTGTTGGGCGTGGCGCTCGGCACCGCCTGTGCCTGGGCACGCGCACTCGGGCCGAAATGGCTGAAACCCGTTGTCGCGACCTATGTCGAGCTGATCCGCAACACACCCTTCCTCATCCAGCTGTTCTTCGTCTTCTTCGGCCTGCCGTCGCTTGGCATCAAGATGTCGGAACTGACCGCCGCCAACCTCGCCATGGTCGTCAACCTCGGCGCCTATAGCTGCGAGATCATCCGTGCCGGCATCCAGGCCACGCCACGCGGCCAGTTCGAAGCCGGCGCCAGCCTCGCCATGAGCCCCTTCCAGACCTTCTGGTACGTGGTCCTGGTCCCGGCGCTGCAGCGCATCTGGCCGGCGCTGTCGTCGCAGGTCGTCATCGTCATGCTGGGCTCGGCCGTCGTTTCGCAGATCGCCGCCGAGGACCTGACCTTCGCCGCCAACTTCATCCAGTCGCGCACCTTCAGAGCCTTCGAAACCTACATCGTCTCCACCTTGATCTACCTGGCCCTCGCGATCCTCCTGCGCCAGCTGCTGGCCGGCCTGGGCTGGATGCTGTTCCCGAGGAAGGCGTCGCGATGAGACATGCGCCATGACCCAGTTCACCTTCTGGGACATCCTGCGTAACCTGCTGCTGGCCGCGCGCTGGACCGTTCTGCTGTCGCTGGTCTCCTTCACCGGTGGCGGCATCGTCGGCGCCGCCCTGCTTTTCCTGCGCATCGGCAGCCGGCGGGGGATACGGCTTCTGTCACGCGGCTATATCCAGCTGTTCCAGGGCACGCCGCTCTTGATGCAGCTTTTTCTCGCCTTCTTCGGCCTTGGCCTGTTCGGCATCGACGTCCCCGCCTGGCTTGCCGCTTGTGTCGCACTCATATTGTGGACCGCGGCTTTCCTCGCCGAAATCTGGCGCGGCTGCGTCGAGAGCATCGCCAAGGGCCAATGGGAGGCGTCCGCCAGCCTCGGCATGGGGTATCTCCAGCAGATGCGTTACGTCATCCTGCCGCAGGCGCTGAAAGTGGCGGTGCCGCCGACAGTCGGCTTTTCGGTGCAGGTGGTGAAAGGTACCGCGCTCACCTCCATCATCGGCTTCGTCGAATTGTCGAAGGCCGGCTCGATCGTCACCAACGCCACGTTCCAGCCGTTCACGGTCTATGGCCTGGTCGCGCTGATATATTTTGCCTTGTGCTGGCCGCTGTCGAAATCGAGCCAGCTGCTGGAAAGGAAGCTCAATGTCGCTCATCGCAATCACTGAGGTGAAGAAGCGCTTCGGCGACAATGAGGTGCTGAAGGGGATTTCCATCGACGTCGCGTCGGGCGAGGTCGTCGCCATCATCGGCAAGAGCGGTTCCGGCAAGTCGACGCTGCTGCGCTGCATCAACGGGCTGGAGACCATCGATGAAGGCTCGATCGTCGTCGCCGGCGCCCAGTTCCTGTCCGACGAGGCGCATCTCAAGGCGTTGCGCCTGAAGGTCGGCATGATTTTTCAGCAATTCAACCTGTTCCCGCATCTGACGGCTGGCGGCAATGTCATGCTGTCGCAGATGGTGGTGAAGAAGACGCCGAAGACGGACGCCGAAGCGGTCGCGCGAAAGATGCTCGACCGCGTTGGCCTCGCCCATAAGTTCGACGCGCTGCCGGACGAACTGTCCGGCGGCCAGCAGCAGCGCGTGGCGATCGCACGCGCGCTCGCCATGCAGCCGATCGCGCTGCTCTGCGACGAGATCACCTCGGCGCTCGATCCCGAACTCGTCGCCGAAGTGCTGGCCGTCGTCAAGGAACTGGCCGCGGAAGGCATGACGCTGGTGATGGTCACCCATGAGATGCGCTTCGCCCGCGACGTCTGCTCGCGCGTCGTCTTCATGCATCAGGGTCGCGTGCACGAGATCGGCGCTCCCGAGGAGGTCTTCGCCAATCCCCGGACGCCGGAACTCAGGCAGTTCCTGGGTGTGCAATAGGCGTGGATCGCTAATGCATGTCGCCCAAAAGTGCGAAGCGGTTCTGGGACAACGACTTGCATGAAACAAAGACTTAAGCGCGTCGCATGGTTCTCTTCAGATGCGACGCGCTTTAGCGAAGAAGATCAGCTCTTGTTGGCGGCCATCACCAGCACCGGCCTGTCGCTATAGAGATTGGGGAACAGTCTCTTCAGGTCCTCGATCTTGGGCAGGTCGTTGTAGACGATGTAGGGATAGGTCGGGTTCTGGGCCAGGAAGTCCTGGTGATAGTCCTCGGCCGGATAGAAGCTCTTGCCGGTCTCCAGCGTCGTCACGATCGGTTTTGCAAACACCTTGGCCTTGTCGAGCTGGGCGATGTAGCTCTCGGCGATCTTCTTCTGCTCGTCGTTTTCGGCAAAGATCGTCGAGCGATACTGGGTGCCGCTGTCCGGCCCCTGATAGTTCAACTGCGTCGGGTTGTGTGCGACCGAGAAATACACCTGCAGCAGCTGGCCATAGGTGATCTTGGACGGCTCGTAGGTGATTTCGACCGATTCGGCGTGGCCGGTCCGGCTGGTACCGACCATCTCGTAGACGGCCGTATCCTTGCCGCCGCCGGCATAGCCGGAGACGGCGCTGGTGACGCCCTTGACGTGCTGGAACACGCCCTGCACGCCCCAGAAGCAGCCGCCGGCGAAAACAGCCTTTTCGGTACCGCTGCCGGGTTTTTCGTCCATTGCCGGCGGTGGGATCACCACCGCGTCCTCGGCCGAGATCGCCGGCGTCTGCCAGAAGGCGGCTCCTGCCGCCGCCAGGATGAGTGCCGCAAGCGCCGCCCTGGCAAAATTCGCAGATCGCCTCGCGGCGGGTTGTTGAATACCGGTCATGTCTGATCTCCCATGATGGTGTTTCGACTATACGACAGATAGCTGCGCCGGCGTGTCACATTGCTGTGCGTTGGGCCGTGCGTATTGGGCCCAGGCGCCGACGGTCCAGGCTAGAGATGCGGCGCATCGGGGCCGAAAGGGACCGTCCCCGACCTGGACAGGGAACGGCCATGGCCAGGGACGGCCGGGAGCGGATCCGAGCCTATTTGGCCGGGGCCATGGCATCGGTCGCCCCCATAGCGTCGGCTGGCTTCATCGCATCCGTTGCCATGGCGCCGGTCGGTTTCATGGCGTCCGTCGGAGCGACAGGCTTCATTGCGTTCGTGCTCATCGCATCCGTTGCCACGGCGTTCGCCGGCTTCATGGCTTCGGTGCCCATGGCATCGGCCGGCTTCATCGCGTCTTCGGCGCGCGCGATGCCGCCGGCAAAAAGCGCCGTCGAGCAAAGCGCGAAGGCGAGCGCCGGCAACGTCAGGCGGGTCAAGTTGGTCATGATGGTTTCCTCTTGGAGGTGGCGCGCTGATGCGGCCGGCTGCTGCGGCGCCGCTCATGCGGCGTTGCGCAATTCTGTTTTGAGCATGATCTTTTCCAAAAACCGGATTCCACTTTTTGGGATCATGCTCCGGGGAAATTTAGTCGGTCGCTGCGGCGAGGATCGGCCCGCCGCCCGGCGATTGCACCAGCACCGCGGTGCTGAGGCCGCCGGCGGCGGCCGGCAGCGGCAGCGTGGTGGCATCGCCGGTCCAGCTGCCGAGTTTCGTCAGCGAGCGCACGACATTGGCATGCGGCAGCGTGTGGCCGGTGTTTTCGCCACGCGCCACTGGCACCTCGATGACGCCCTGCCGGTAGCGCACCAGCCAGATATCCGCCTCGCCGCCCGGCACCGAGCCGGCGCCAATGCTGATCTTTCCGTTGCTGAGCGACAACGACGGGCCTTTCGTGTGGCCGCTGCCCGCAATCAGCCGTTCGATTTCGCCCGGCCGGGCGCCAACCGCATCGGCATCGCCATTGACCACAACCTGCGGCGTGAACGGACCGGAGCGGCCGAGCGACGGCTCGTAGGTGACCTGGCGTTGGGTGAATTCTTGCCTGCCAAACGTGTCTTTCCAGCCGAGGTAATCCCAGTAGGTGACGTTGAACGACAGCGCCAGCACGCCGGGCCGGTCCTTGATCTTGATCAGATTGGCATTGGCCGGCGGGCAGGATGAGCAGCCTTGGCTGGTGAACAGCTCGACCACGGTGAGCGGCTGGCCGACGGCGGCATTCGTTGTTGCGAGGGCAAGGAGGGCCGCGCCTGCGATCGCCCCAAGCCGGCCGCCTTTTGCTTTCGATCCAGTCATCGGGTCCTCCGTTGCAACGAGCGCCAGCCGCCGGCCATATCCCCACTTCGCCGCCGCGGGGAGCTTCGTTACAACGTTCACCGCTTCGTGATTGGAACGCTCGTTGTCTTTGCGGCGCTGGAGATTGGCGAAAGCGGGTGCGACATCCAATCTCCCTCCTTGTGGGTGAGATGTCCGGCAGGACAGAGGGGGGCGACGTAAAGCGCGGAGGTGGGCCTTACGTGCAAGTGGCGTCGGGATACTGCATAACGCCAGGTTGGTGTATGGATAACCAGAGAGGCGGTCGAACTCCTAGTGGATTGATTCCAACGTTTGGAACCCGCGGTTTCGGGCGGCGATGATGTCATCGGGGTTGGCTTTCCAGATGAATGGTTGCGGGTTCTCTGCATTGTATTCGCGGATGAAGCGGTTGATGGCG
>NZ_SADR02000566.1 GCF_004010325.2 Mesorhizobium sp. M00.F.Ca.ET.216.01.1.1 | reverse complement strand
CACCGGGAAAGGATAGCCGCTGGCGCAGAACAGGCCGAGCAGCACGCCGGTCAGGCCAAGCGTAGAGCCGACGGAGATGTCGATGCCGCCGGTCATGATCACCGGCGTCATGCCGATGGCCATCAGCGCCGTGAAGCAGAAGTTCTGCAGGATGTTGGCCATGTTGGCGCCGGTGAGAAAGCGCGGCGCGATCATGCCCACCACGGCGCCGATGATCAGCACCGCAACGACGATCCAGAATTCCTGGCTGCGCAGCACCTCGCCGAGCTTGCTGCGTTCCGACA
>NZ_SADR02000565.1 GCF_004010325.2 Mesorhizobium sp. M00.F.Ca.ET.216.01.1.1 | reverse complement strand
GCCGGTTCGCTCGACGAGCAGACCGAGCAGTTGCGCGAGGCCGTCGCCGTGTTCAAGGTCGAACAACCGGCCTGATCCGGGCAGCGGAACGGCGACTCGCCGCGCGTGGAGGTGCAGTGACGCACCTTTCGCGAGTGCAAAAAAAAGGTGCCCCGAGGGGCACCTTTCTCTACAACAAGCAGCTTCTGCCGAAGCTTAGAAGCGGTGACGCAGACCGACCGTAGCAGCCGTCTGGTTCTTCGACGACGACGGAGCTTGCGTGATGTCGCCGCTGTAGATCGAAG
>NZ_SADR02000564.1 GCF_004010325.2 Mesorhizobium sp. M00.F.Ca.ET.216.01.1.1 | reverse complement strand
GATCTATGGTTTCGAGGTGCTGGCGCTATGCGTAATGGGGGCGTACGGTGCGATCGGCGCCGTCACGTTCTTGCGTCGAGGCATGTGGGTATCGACAGATGCGTTTTATTTGCCACCGGTGAAGTGGGCGCATAATCCGGTGGCTCTGTCCGCAGGGCCCGCAGCGGGGTTGCCGTTTGAGGACCTGTCACCCCACCGTTACGGTGAATTTTATCTTGACATTCCGCCTTATGAAATCGACGTGGCGGGCACATTCAGGATGCTTCAACGCGGATAACGTCGGG
>NZ_SADR02000563.1 GCF_004010325.2 Mesorhizobium sp. M00.F.Ca.ET.216.01.1.1 | reverse complement strand
TCCTGCACCGCGCCGTCTGTCATCGGCACGTGCGCAATGATCGTCTTGCCGATATTGGCCTGCCAGATGCGCACAATGGCCACGCCGTCGCGCGGAATGCGGCTCGCGTCGACCAGACCGGCGCTAATCGCAAACGGCCCGACCGCTGCGGACAGATTGCCGCAGTTGCCGCTCCAGTCGACAAACGGCTTGTCGATCGACACCTGGCCGAACAGGTAGTCCACGTCGTGATCGGGCCGGCTGCTTTTGTCGATAATCACCGTCTTGCTCGTGCTCGACGTCGC
>NZ_SADR02000562.1 GCF_004010325.2 Mesorhizobium sp. M00.F.Ca.ET.216.01.1.1 | reverse complement strand
GGCCTGACCTTCGTTGGTCTGAAAACCATGTCATCAAACGCGGTTATGGCCCCTCAACCGTGCGGCGGAGCTTCGGACGTCAATTCGGAATGACGTTCCTTGAAATGGCGCGTCAACGGCGGCTCCGCCTAGGATTCGAGACGCTGGCCGTTGGCGGGAAACTTGTTTCGGCTCAACACGAGGCCAGCTTTGAATCTACCAGCGCGTTTCGCGCCGCTTTCGCGCGTCTACTCGGCCAATCTCCATCGGAGTTGCAATCGGACAAGCTGCTACGGGCAACATGG
>NZ_SADR02000561.1 GCF_004010325.2 Mesorhizobium sp. M00.F.Ca.ET.216.01.1.1 | reverse complement strand
GGTTCACCGTGACGGCCGCGTCCGTAGGCTTTTTCTCCCAACTCGCCAGCGCGGCCGCTTGCGTGGCGTTGTCGTCGCTGGAGCCCGCCAGCACCAAATTCGCCGCCGTCTTCACGCCGGCGCGCATCGAGAGCGAGTGGGTGACGTAGGACCAGCCATCGACGGTGCCCAGCAGGGCGACGCACAGCACCGGCAGCACAAGCGCGAACTCGACCGCGGCGGCGCCGGATCGGTCTCTGCGGAAACGGGTCGCCGGTGGTTGCATGGCGCCTACTCGACGAGCT
>NZ_SADR02000560.1 GCF_004010325.2 Mesorhizobium sp. M00.F.Ca.ET.216.01.1.1 | reverse complement strand
GCCGATCGTAGGTCTCGCCGTCGATATTCTTGCGGCTGGTGATCTCGAGGATCTGGCCGGGCGTCGGCAGCGACTTCGGATCGACGTGCTTCGCCGGGTTCCAGAGCTCCGAGCGCACGATGGCGCGGGCGCACTGGAAATAGACCGTGTCGACGGCGACGACCGTGACCGACCGCGCCGGCTTGCCTTCGACCGTGAAGGAGGCGCAAAGCTCGGCATCGGTGGTGATGTGAGCACGGCCGTTGACACGCAGCGTCGTGCCGGAGCCGGGCACCAGGAACAGC
>NZ_SADR02000559.1 GCF_004010325.2 Mesorhizobium sp. M00.F.Ca.ET.216.01.1.1 | reverse complement strand
CTACAATCCCGAATATGGCGCGCTGAACGCCGCCTTGACGCAACTGCATCTCATCGACGCCTACCGTTCCTGGCTGGGCGAGCCGGGAACGGCGCTGGCGGCCCTGATCGTCGCCGATTGCTGGAAGAATTTTCCGCTGGTGGCGCTGATCGCGCTTGCCGCTCTCCAAGCGGTGCCGCGCGACATCACCGCCGCCTCGCTCGTCGACGGCGCGGGACCTTTCAACCGCTTCCGCTTCGTCATCCTGCCTTATCTCGCCGGGCCGCTGATGGTGGCGCTGGTGC
>NZ_SADR02000558.1 GCF_004010325.2 Mesorhizobium sp. M00.F.Ca.ET.216.01.1.1 | reverse complement strand
CCGCAGCCGATGCCTTCCGTGTGGAATGCTGGCGTTCCTTCTCGGACTATGTCTTTACTCTGCTTTCGGAAGCGGCGAGCGACGCGGCGGACTGATTTTTCCAGCCGCTGTTTGCCCGAAGAGGCCTCGCAGGAACCATCGTCGCCCCGGCCCGTTGTTTGCGACTAGGTCAATGCAATTCCGGGCGGAAAACCGCTGCGCACTTTCCCGGAATTGCTCCAGCGAGGGAGAAGCGCGATGCCGTCCAAATCCGCGCCGATGTCGTCCAAGAAGACTGCGGCCGTC
>NZ_SADR02000557.1 GCF_004010325.2 Mesorhizobium sp. M00.F.Ca.ET.216.01.1.1 | reverse complement strand
TCGGTGACGGTGAGCAGCGCTTCCTGCTTCGGTGCCGTCACGGCCGGCTTGTCAGCAGCGCCGGCGCCCGTGCGCGGCCCCCGTTCCACCTCCCGCCAGCGCCAGCAGGCGACGGTCTGATCGGCACCGGCAGCTTCCAGCGGCGGCCTTGCCTGGCGGCAGCGCGCCTCGGCATGGTCGCAGCGCGGCGCGAAGGCGCAGAAGGTCGGCGCCCGCGTGACATTGGGCGGCGCGCCCTTGATCGGCACCAGCCTGGTGTTGGCCGCCGTCAGCGACGGGATCGAG
>NZ_SADR02000055.1 GCF_004010325.2 Mesorhizobium sp. M00.F.Ca.ET.216.01.1.1 | reverse complement strand
TGCCGCGGTCCTGCATGCAGAGCCCCCTTTAGAAACTCCAGTTCCAGAGCCTGCTTGCCGACTAGCCGTTCGAGCGCGGCAATGCGCGCCTCATAAGCCTGCAGAAGATCGGCCGCTGCGGCATCCTCATCGAGAGCGCCCGCCTGAAACTTCTCGACCCATATCCGGATCAGATTGCGTGAGTTGTAGATCGAGCGGCCCTTGACGTTTATATGCTGCCCAAGCCTCGGCGGGCACTGCCGAATCCGCCCGGGCCAGCCAGTTCGCGCGCTCAGCCTCGGTAAGCGAATTCCACCATTGCATACCGGCTATTTCGTCAGCAGTCGGATTCCGGTTCGGTTCGTCTGCCATTTTCTTATCCTTGCATAAGACTTGAGCGCCAGGGCCCGCAACTATCAGAACGGCCAAAACCCGGCAAAAAAAACCAGCATTTCGTTGCCCCACTGCATGAAGTTTTGGTACCAGCCAGACACCGTTTCATAAGCAACCTGCAGTGCACCCAGAAAGAAAACGAAACAGATGACGATTGCAAATACCTTGCCAAACCCCTCGTCACTTTTCGGGTCGCTGTACTGGTAAACGTAGTCCTGTCGATTAAACATCGTCATCGTCCGCCAGGCAAAGATTCTCCTCTCAAGAATCCTGGTGGTTTCATCCATCTGCGTGGGTCAAGCTTAGTCGCAGCGTCCTAGAGGCCGGTGTCATCTATCCGGGCACAGGGGCCATGTCTAACGATCGCTTCGGCAGGATCGCCCAACCCACGGCGGTCGGCTTCTTCGAATGCAAGAGCAACGCCATTCGCGAAGCGGCGGGCCGGGACCTCAAAGCCTACCGGCGGGCGAAATGCTCCGCGGACCGACGACCAGCGACGCGAGCGAGCGCTCACAGAGCTGGGCTCCACCCTTCTGGTTGAGGCTTCGGCGGGCACCGGCAAGACCTGAGGGCGCATGTCCATGCCGCTTCAAGGTAGCACGATCCAAAATAGCTGGCGCCTTCCCGGGAAGCGGTCTGACCAGTGCTCGGTTCGGTATTCTGAAATGCGAATTGCTATCCTCGCAGAGTGACGATTTCGGCGCCCTCAAGCGTGTAGCGCGCATAGCGAAAATCGCGAATTCTCACCAATCTGTCGGCTGCCCATTCCAGCAGGATAAAGTATTTTGGCCCTCCGGCCGAGTCATCCGGATCGATAACAAGAATGGCTGGGTGCCGATCCACCAAGCCTGGAAGCAGCCGCCAATCGTGGATACCCGCGTAATTGTGGAAGTACCGGCCCACTCCTGTGCGGCCACTCGCCCGGAGCCGGTTGACGAGGTCAAGCCGCACGTCGTCGGCCAGCATGTCGCGGATCGTATCGAAGTCGCGAGCGTTGAACCGTTCAACGTAGACAGCCAGACGCGCCCGCTCGGGCTCGGCCAACACCGGCACAGGCCGATCGTCAGGCTCGCCGGCAACTTCGCGCAGGCGCAGACGGCCGCGATGGAGCGCGGCTTTCACGGCCGGAACGCTGCTGTCGATAATGTTGCCGATTTCTTCGATCGTATAGCCGAGCACATCCATAAGGATGACACTGCTACGTTGCGCCGCGGGCAGGCGCATGAAGGTTTTCAGGCTTGCGGCTGTGGTGTGACGGTCCTCGGCCGACATACCGGGGTCAGGTATCATGTCGATATCCTCAACGACATGCGAGGCATCCAACCTGGCGCGACGGCGTAGGTGGTCGAGCGCTGCATTGTGCGCGATGCGGAACAGCCAGCCTTCGACATTGGCTATCGGCCTGGTCCCGGGGAACGCCTCGAGCGCCTTGACCGTAGCTTCCTGGACGACATCCTCGGCATCGATCACCGAACCGGTCATGCGGGCACAATAGCGGTGCAGTTTCGGCCGCATTTCGCCGAGCAGCCGGTCAAATGGCTCCCGTCCTTCCGGCGGGCCGGTTGCGAATCCGGTCATCGCACAAGGATCGATTTCATGCGTATCCCCTGGGGCAGACGCGCCCGGCATCGGGCGCAGCGTCTTATAGACGCTCGACGATGGCAAAAGGATTCGGTCAAAAAAACTTTCTTTGCCTGGAATCCTTTGGTGGTCCCCGCACGTCTCTGGATCGTGGGCCCGCGAACCTGGCGGGCCCTCTGTTTAAGCCGGAGGCTATAGTCATGAGCAAGCAAAGTCTGGGATCAACGAAGGTCTGGGTTCTCGCCCTCACGTCGATAGGCTCTTTGATGGTCGTGCTCGACGCGATGGTCGTCGCGACCGCATTGAGTACGATGCGGATCGAGTTCGATGCTTCGCTGGAGACGCTGCAATGGACGATGAACGCCTACAATTTGAGTTTTGCTGTCCTGCTCATGACCGGAGCTGCGCTCGGTGACCGGTTCGGCCGCCGCCGCACGCTCATCGCCGGATTGGCGCTGTTCGTCGCAGCGTCGGTCGCCTGCGCGCTCGCCGGAAATGCCGGAATGCTGATTGCTGCCCGTGCTGTTCAGGGCGCGGGTGCCGCAATGGTCATGCCGCTGGCAATGGCGCTGCTGAGTGTCGCTTTCCCGCCGGAGGAACGAGGCAGGGCGCTGGGGATCTTCAGCAGCATCACGGGCCTGGCCCTCATCATTGGTCCGATGGCGGGCGGTGCGATCTCCGAGGGCCTCTCCTGGCACTGGATCTTCTGGCTCAATGTCCCGGTCGGCATCGTTCTTATCCCGCTGGTGCTGCGTCGGATTCCGGAGAGTAATGGGCCGGGCACAACAATCGATGTCCTTGGCGTCGTGCTGGTAACGGGGGCGGCATTTGGAGTGGTCTGGGCTCTCATGCGCGGCAACATCGCGGGGTGGGGCAGCTCTGAAGTGCTAATGGCGTCGACTGCCGGGCTGCTTCTCGCCATCGCATTCGTCCTTTGGCAGCTGCGTACCCGTGAGCCCATGCTGCCTTTGCGGTTCTTTCGGGCGCGTGCATTCTCCTCGGGCGTCGGCGCAAACTTCCTGCTTTGCGCCGCCATGTATGGTGTCGTGTTCTTGTTGCCGCAGTTTCTGCAGTTTGCCCAGAGCCGTGGCCCGCTCGGGGCCGGTATGGGGTTGCTGCCCTGGACCGCCACGCTTTTCATCGTCGCACCGATCTCCGGTAGCCTCATCAACCGCGTTGGCGAGCGATGGCTTGTCGTGGTCGGATTGATCCTGCAGGCGGTTGGAATGGCCTGGCTGGGGCTGATCGCAGCACCTGATTTGCCCTACATCCAGTTAGTTGCGCCATTGGTCATTGCCGGCGCCGGCGTATCGATGGCTCTGCCTGCCGCGCAGAATGCGGTCCTGAATGCGGTTGCGCGGCCGGAAGTCGGCAAAGCTGCCGGCACGTTCAACACATTCCGCTTCCTCGGCGGCGTGTCAGGGATTGCTATCGCCGGCGCGGTGTTCGCCGGGACTGGAAGCTTCGCGTCCACCGATGCCTTTAGCGATGGCTTCACGTCAGCAATCGGCGCCTCCGCTCTGCTCTCGCTCGCCGGCGCACTCGTCGGAATGGGGCTCCCGGAGCGGCGCGCAGTGACGCTCGCGAACGCGAGCAAGGAAGCGTAACGTCACTCTGGGACTGGAAGCTCGCGCTTGCTCCCACTGCTGTCGCGATAACAGTTGCAGCCGGCGCAGGAACAGCAAAGGGCGGTCGCCTGGTGTCGAGCGGCCATCCTGAACCTGACTGTGTCGATTTCTAGATTCATCCTTTTCCCACAGTCTAGGTCTGGCGAAGGTCCGGTTTCGGGAGAGAAATCGATACCGGAAGGGCGGTATTGGGTCACGGCAAGCAGTTGGGCGGCCGCGAAGGAAAGAGTAGTGAACGGGTCAGACGTTGTGATGAGGCGACCCCGGCAGAGCTAGCCCTTGAATTCCGCACTTCAATCTTGTGCGATTTTTTAGACTAGGATCCAGCGTCGGATGATCCGGCTGATAGTGGTGACGAGGGTTCTCCTGCCGTGACCGTGCCTCCAGCCTTACCCAGGCGCAGAAGGCTCAAAACTGTTTGCTCCTCCGTCGATGCCTTTGGTTCATTGCCCGGCGGTCAGTTCGTCGGCCGCGGCACTTGCGTCGCGATGGCCCAGACGAAGCCGGCCAGTTCGCGAGCGATCGCCGTAGTCACGATGGTGGCCGGCTTGCCGGCTCTGGTGAGCTTGCGGTAACGGCCGCACAGTCGCATCTGAGCCTTCCATGCCGTATCGCGGATCGGCTTGGGCAACCCCTCCTGTCGGAGCAATTGTTCACGGCTGATCCTTGCAGGGAACCGATAGCTCCAGGCAGCCTCGACCAGCATTCGCCGGGCGGTTCCATTGCCTGCTTTCGTTACGCCGCCCTGACGCCTGGTTCCGCCGCTGGAATGTTCCGAGGGGACCAGACCGAGATAGGCCATGAGCTGCCGGGGCTTCTCAAAGCGCGTGATGTCGCCTAGTTCCCCGATCACGGTCGCGGCCGTCACAAGGGCCATTCCGCGAAGCGCTTGCAGGGCGTGGACCACCAGCGCCAACACCCAGTCCACGAGCATGGTCTCGATCTGTGCCGTCAGCCGATCACGACGGGCCGTCGCGGCTTCGATCGTTGACATACAGTCTTCCAGGACGATGTGGTGGGCGGGCACATGCCGGGTGAGGTTCTGGGCACCATGAGTGACGCGTTCGCAGGCGAGCTCATTGGAGAGCTCGAGCACCCGACTGTTGCACAGGACCGCTGCACACTACGGCGTTCTCTTACGGTCAACCCTGGCAGCGGGCCGAGCGAATTCGGCGCCCTGCGACCCGATGCACCCTGCGACACCTCGCCGATCTCTGGGACGACGGTTGGTTCATGGAATTCCGTCTATCCTCAGAGACGATGCGCCGTGAATGGACGGTCGTCGAAAAACGAGATCGCACGAGAGACCGATGGGACTCTGAACGCACATCCAGAACTTCCGCAAGCTCACAGGTCAGTAGCGGCCTCGCAACATGAGGCTGGCGGCCACTGCTTCCCGCTGCACGTGCGACAACCGTGGAAACCGTTGGTTCCAGAACGCCGCAGCTTCCGGCGTCTCCTCATTCCATTGGTTTATCTCGATGCTGTCACACCAGTCTGATGCCTCGCGCATACCGCCCAGCGCACGGTATCGATCCACGAAATCAACCGCATCGAAGGCAGGAGTTACCAGCGGCTCGTTTCTGCTCAATTGCGACGACGCTAGAGTCTCGGCCCTCGACTGATCGCCCCGCCTGAATGCCCTCGTCTTGTTGATGATCGCCCGCATTCGGAGCAGACGCATCGGAACGGGCGCCCGGGCTCGCTCTATCAGAAATAGCTCATCGTCGAGGTTCTTCAGGGTGCGCCAGAGGGTGTAGCCGTCGGGCCATTTGGCACTGGCGACAGCCTGAGCGATTGCATCAACTTCGGCCGGCATCTCGCAGCCTCCAGAATGCGACGGCTAGTCTTTACTTGGGTTCTCCGATCTCAGTAAATGAAGTCGTTCATACTTTAGAGAGAACGCATGTACGCCGGTTCAATCCCCGGAGATGGCGCGATCCGGACCTCAGCGAGCGCGAACATGTGACCGATGCTGCCTTTCCACTGAACGACCATAGAGGTCCGGAGCGGGGTGGGAAGTTGCCGTTCAGCTCGTCTGCCAGAACGGCAAGTTGCGCCAGGAGCGGACATTCGCGATTCTAGTGTCGCAATTTCTGGAATTCGCATGAGTGCTGAAGCGCAACGGTCTGAAACATTCGACAACCGGCAGCAACACAAGGTCGGCAGTAACGACATTTGATAGAAACACATGTCTTGCAACTTCCTGCCGCTGCGCAGAAACACCTGCACTTCCGCATCAGGACGGTCGTCAGGAAGTCTGGAATGCCGGTTCTCCGCCCGGTAGGAGACTGCCTGGAACAGCGGGTGACGCATGTCATCCGAAAACATCTGCCTGAAGCCATAAGTGGCTCCCAAGAAGCCTCCGTGCTTCTTCATTTCCTGCCGCGCTGCGTTGCGGCAGGCAAAACGGCAGTTGTGCCTCCAGAGGATGCTCGGATCGAGGAGGAGGATTACCCAAGAGGTGGGCCCACAGTTCCTATGCTTCGCCTTGAACATCTCGCAGTTGACCCGGAGATTGATACCGAGATGGCTTCGTCCTTCTCGTCGAGCCGTGAACGATCGCTCAGGAAAACGTTGAGGTTGCGTTCCGCCAGCTCCGTGCGTGAAAGAAGGCCGTGTGTGACAATGCTTGGCAGGTTCCAAGCTTGGGTGAAGTGCACCAGATAAGGGATGCCGCGCCGCACGGCCTCATGTCTAATTCGTTCCCTGAAGCCCATTCCTGCTTGTCAATTCCGTCTCTTGTGCCACGAGCAACGTAGCTGCTTATGGAGGTAGTTTGAAGCAGCGAGATGGCACTCGCAGAAGCTTTCGTCCCAGCGGCGCCGGAAGAGCCGCAACGGGCGTTTCTCCATATCTAATCGCCCTGACATCGAACTCGGACACCGCTATAACGATCGATCGGAGGCACTCGAAAAGGTGATGAGCAATGCCTACGACCACGGCGAAGCCGTCGCCATATGGCTCCTGGAGATCGCCGATCACGTCCGATCTCATCGTCGCGCAATCAATCGCGCTATCTGAGGTTCGTCTCGATGGTGGGATTATCTATTGGGTGGAAGGACGGCCACAGGAGCAAGGTCGCTCGGTCGTCGTGCGGCCGGGTATAGCGGGCGGGGAAGATGCCGACATCAACCCCGCGCCTTACAATGTGCGCACACGGGTGCACGAATATGGCGGTGGCGCTTGGACCGTGGCAGAGGGAATTCTCTACTTCTCCAATTTCGCGGATGGCCGGCTCTACCGGCAGACAGAAGCCACCGCTGAGCCGCAGCCGCTGACCGCCATGCCATCTCGGCCTGGCGACTGGCGGTTTGCCGACGGCATCATCGATCGACGCCGCAACCGATGGATCGGCGTGCACGAGGACCACACCGTCGAAGGGGAGCCAGTCAACGCGATTGTTGCAGTGGATCTGGCGCATCCGGGCGCGGAGCCCGGGCCCATGCTCGTCGGCGGGCACGATTTCTTTTCGTCACCACGTTTGTCGCCCGATGGACGACAACTCACCTGGCTCGCCTGGGACCACCCCAACATGCCGTGGAACGGAACTACCCTCTATCTCGCCGAACTGGACGACGCCGGTGCCGTTGTCGGCGACTTGTCAGCCATTGCGGGCGGCCCAGCGGAATCGATCTTTCAACCCGAGTGGTCGCCCGATGGCACCTACGTCCTTTTCGTGTCCGACCGGTCGGGCTGGTGGAACCTGCACCGCTTCGAGCTTGCGACGCGAGCGCTGCGCCCGATTGTGCCGATGGCGGCGGAGTTCGGACAGCCGCAATGGACTTTCGGCATGTCCACCTATGCCTTCGCCGAGGCCGACCGCATCGTGTGCACTTATTCCCAGGCAGGGCTCGGGAAACTGGCGGTGATTGATCTTGCAACCGAGACGCTGCGGACGCTCGAAACACCGTTCACTCAATTCGCCTCGGTTCGGGCCAGCGTCGACCAGGTCGTGTTTGTTGCTGGGGCGCCATCTCTTCCTCTCAGCGTCATTGAGTTCGACCTGAAATCCGGTCAACACCGGACCCTCAAGAAAACGACCGACATTCTCGATCGCACCGGCCTGCGCATTGCCGACTATCTCACCACGGTCGAAGCCGTGGAATTTCCCGCCACCGGCGGGAACACTGCGTTCGGTCTGTTCTATCCGCCTCACAATCCTGACTATGCAGGTTCTGCGGACGAAAAGCCGCCCCTCCTGGTCAAATGTCATGGTGGCCCGACCTCGGCCGCGTCGAGCGCTCTCAGCCTGGGCATCCAGTATTGGACGAGCCGCGGCATTGCGGTGCTCGACGTGAACTATGGCGGAAGCACCGGGTTCGGTCGCGCCTATCGTGAACGCCTTGATCGCAACTGGGGTGTTGTCGACGTCGATGACTGCATCAACGGGGGCAAGTTCGTGATCGAGCAGGGGCTGGCTGATGCTAAGCGCATCGTTATCAGCGGCGGCAGCGCCGGCGGATACACGACGCTTGCCGCCCTCGTGTTCCGCGATTTCTTCCAAGGCGGAGCGAGCCATTACGGCGTGAGCGACGTTGCCGCACTGGTGCGGGACACGCACAAGTTCGAGTCACGCTATCTCGACTGGCTTATTGGACCATATCCCGAAGAGGAGGATCTTTACCGCGCGCGCTCGCCGTTGTTCCATGCCGAGCGGTTGTCCAAGCCCGTGATCTTCTTTCAAGGCGACGAAGACGCCGTGGTGCCGCAAAACCAGACCGAAGCAATGGTTGCGGCGCTCCGTCACAGCGGCAAGCCGGTCGGCTATTTTCTGTTCTCTGGCGAACAGCATGGATTTCGCCAGGCTGCCAATATCAAGCGGGCTCTCGATGCCGAATTGTATTTCTATGCGATCGAGGTCTTTGGAACTGGCCTGACTTTCTAGCCTCTCTGCCTCCGGGGCAGGATTTTGGGGAGCAGCCACGCAGAAGTTCCTGGATCATGGAGATCGCGGCACCGTTCAGCACTCGCCGTCTGGAATGGCGTCCGAGTGGGGTCAGGGTGCTTCTCCTTCAACTTCTTCGGGGGAAGGTCCGGAACGGGTTCGACATACGACCTTGTCGGCCACCACCGTGTAGATCCGGAGATGGCACTCCGTGCTCGTTCCCGCCGACCGATCCAAACGGCAACGTTCCACACATCTCGGCCATTGGCGGCAGCCAGCTGACCATACGGTTCGTAGCGGCGATGTCGCTGGACTGGGGGCGCGGTTCTCTCAGCTCAAGGACAAGGTGCGGGTCCGGATCTGCAGATCATTCTGCGTCGCGCTGCATTGATGCTCAGAAACGTGACGACAACGAACGAAATCGCCGCAAAGATCGCAGCCGACCATAGCCTGACCAAGCCTCAGGCCAAACAGATCGGCCATCGCTGATCGGCTGTGGCGTTTGATCACAGCTAAGCAATTGATTCTGTTTGGAGAAATTTGGTAGAGGGAAGGGCGGTGGAAACTAACTTTTTCCATTTTCGGCAATTCGCCAACCGTCGCGATCTCGCGATCGAGCAGCGTCCTCCAGTCACTCATAGCCTGTCATCTCGAGATAGCCGCGCCCGGCATGGGTGCCCTCAAATCGGATCGGGCCTTCCCAATAGGGAAAGCGTGTGTCCATCCAGGCTTCTGGGTTTAGCGTCCGGATGGTCACATCCACCCCTTTTTCCGGCAATTGCACCCTCCAGCGGATCGGCACGCTACGTCCCGCGACTGCCGCCGTTTCGAGCGGCGTCACCCTTAGCGCGCCGGGGGCCTGCGGCTGCGGCCTGCCGTCGGCCCTGATCCATGTGGCCGATGTAAAGCCCGCGCCTCCGGCGCGCAGGCGAAAGCCCATCATCTTTTCGCCGCTGTCGAAATGCAGCGAGAACCAGTCCCACCCGGTTTGATCCTCAGCCAGCGGCTGCGAGGACCATTCGTGGTCCAACCACGCCTCACCGGTCACCGCAATCGCGCCTGGCGGAAGGGTCAGCGTGCCGGTCACGTGATAGAATGGTTGCGAGTAATAATAGCTCGCCTGCCCCTTCTCGGATTTCACCGAATAGCCTTGCACTCCCTGCGGCACCAGAGGGCCTTTGGCGTCCAGCGCCAGTTCGTAGGAAAACGCCTGTCCCGCCGCACGCAGATCGAGCGCCGACAGCGCATCCGCCTCTGGCAGGGCCCGGCCTGCCATCTGCCAGTTGTCAATCCAGGCCGCAAAGGGCGCAGCCGTAACCCCCGCCTGGCCGATGCCGCCCCGTGCCATCCGTTCGGCCACGAATTGGTGCGTTTGCGTCGTCAGCCCCGCATGGCCCATCCAAAGCTGTGGACTGGACCAGCCTGACCGCTCCACCGGGGCCAGGGCGGATCGGAAAAGAGTCCATTGCACGCCATAGTCCGCTCCATCCGCAGCTTGCAGGTTGGCGGTCAAATACCACCATTCGATCCGGTAACCGGGGTGCGGGCCGTGGTCTGCCGGAAAGTTGAATGCAGTCCCCGGCTGCGGCACTGAAAACCCGTCAGCCTCTGTGCCAAGCCCAGCAAAACCCTGGCCAAGGGCAGGTGCGGCCAAGCACATGTAGATCAGCAATGCTCTAACGCTCATGTGCAAATACCTTCAGCAAATCCGATGGTGAAAGATGCGCTAGCCGCCAGGCAGGCACGGCGGCTGCAAGTCCGACCGCCAGCAGCGCGAGCGCCGCCAGCCGCGCCAAGTCGCCGGGAAAAAGGTGCATCGGCAGACGCCAGCCAAAAGCCTCCACATTCACAACCGCCAGTAGAACAAAGGCGAGCGCAATACCTACGGGCAAAGCGGCCAGCATGGTCAAGGCTGCCAACAGCAAGCCGCGCGAAAGCTCCAACCATGCGAGGTGGCGGCGGGTCAGACCTATGGCCCAGACCGGCGCCAGTTGCGGCAGGCGCATCCCCGACAGGGTCATGACGCTCGCAAACATCGCCAGCCCCGCGACTCCCAGCGTCAGCACATTCAGCGCGGCTGTTACGTTGAATGTGCGCTCAAATACTTTGAGTGAAAAGACCTTAATCCCGGCCTGGTCAATCACGTTCTGCGCGGGCAGCCCGAATTCCGCCCGCAAACCCGCAGCCAGTGATTCGGCCTTGCCGGGGGCAATCCGAATGGCATAGCGCAGGCGGGAGACGTCAGGATAGTGCTGGACCAGTGTGTCGATCCCTATGATCACTTGGCCGATCGGGTTGCCATAGTCGGCATAGACGCCGACGATGCTGGCCCGCCAGCCACCGGGCAGCGTGATCTGGTCCCCCAAGCCCAACTCCTGGCGCCGCGCCAGTTGTTCGTTGATCAGGGCGCCGTCGCCTGTGGCGATCCGGTCCCACACCTCCGGCACTGCAGAGAGGATCGGCCAGTTGTCGCGATAGGTGGCATGATCGGCCACGCCGTATATTGCCGCGGGCTGGCCTGCGACCCGACCCTCAATGCTCCAGATCGGCAGGACCGCGTCGCTGCGCTGGGCCAGCCAGTCGCGTATCGCCGTGGCCTCTGCTTCGGTACGGGCGGTCACGTAAAGCTCTGAGGCGAGACGCTGATCGAGCCAGCCGGTGAAGGTCAGCCGAAAGCTCGACACCATCGTGCTGACGCCCACATTGGCGGCCAGCGCAAGCAGCAGTGCCATTAGCGCCAATGACAGGCCGGGAAGCTGTTGACGCGTGTCGGCCCAAAACCATTCGGCCAGTGGTCCACGCGCCAAGCGGCCGCCAAGGTGCAATATCCCCGTCAGCACGAGCGGCAGCGCCAGTGCCGCCCCCAACAGCAGTGCCGCCAGAAGCGCAAAGCCCGCCTCGAGGCCGGATCCGAAGTGTGCAATTCCCGCCGCCGTCAACAGGAGCACCATCGCCGCCACGCCTTGCGCGCCCAGTGCCCGCTCCGAAGTCCGCGCCCAGGCCCGAGGCTGGGCCGCTGCAAGCAGCGGCAGGTGCCATAGCCTCCAGAGGCTCTGTGCGGCCGCCACCAGCGTGCCGATTACCGCGATGGCCAGCCCCGCTGCCCACACTTCGGGGCGGATCGACAGCGTTCCCGGCACATCGGCCCCGTAAAGCCCGCGCAGGGTGGCGGCGACGTCGGGCAAAAGGGCCGAGGCGACTACATAGCCAAGTGCCACGCCCACCAGCCCCGCGAGGAGGGCGAAGGTCAGCAGCTCGGCGATCAGCAAAAGGACCAGCACGCGTGCCGGCAAGCCCAGTGCGCGCAGCGTGCGAAATACCTGGCGGCGCTGTTCAAAAGCCAGACCGATGGCGGAATGCACGATGAAGAGCCCCACCGCAAAGGCGAGAAAACCGAAAGCCGTCAGGTTCAGGTGAAAACTGTCGGTCAGCCTAGCAAGATCTCCCGTTTCGCTCGGCTCGCGCAGGGTCAGGCCGGGGGCTGTCACCTTTAGGGGGGCACGGCCAATCGGTTGGTCCGGCCAGAGCAAAAGACGAGAGATCTTGTGCTTTGCCCCAAGCAGGACCTGCGCCTGCCCGATGTCGGTGACGACTGTGCCAGGCGGCAAACCCTCGGCCACGCGCACGGGAGGTGTCGCTTGCTCTGTTAGTCGTGCCGCGGTTTCCGGGGCTGCATAGAGCACACCGGGCGCCGTGATGAACGGCAGTAGCTCGTCACCCGCCGCAATATCCACCTGCTGCGCCTGCGGCGGCAAAGTCAGTGGGTCAATGCCAAGGACGCGCAACCGCACATCCCCAAACCGCATTTCACCTTCAATCACCGGCGAAGCCAGCCAGCCTGCTCGCCGCAGTCTCACAAACTCCTGTTGATCCATCCGGGCCCCGTCCTCACGCACCAGTTGCGCGAGCCGGTCCTGCCCAAGGATCGCCGCTGCACGGTCATAGCTCGCCCGCGCCTCACCGTTGATCGCCTGAACCGCTGACCACAGCGCCGTTGCCAGCGATAGCCCCAAAAGCAGCATCGCCAGTTGGACAGGCCGCCTGCGCCAGTAAGACAAGAGCGCTGTCAGCCCGATCCACACCATCACACCAGCCGGCCCGCGTGCAGGTGAACGCGGGCGTTCAGCCGGTTTGCCAGACGGTTGGAATGGGTGACCATTAACAGGGCGGCACCCGTTTCAGCCACCAGCGACAGCATAAGATCGAGTACAGCGTCCCCTGTTGCCTCATCCAGATTGCCCGTGGGCTCATCAGCCAGAACAAGCCGGGGCCGAGCGGCTAGGGTCCGCCCAATCGCCACCCGCTGTTGTTGCCCACTCGACAGCTGTTCAGGGTAGCGCGTGAGGACTTGGGCGAGGCCCAGCCGTTTGGCAAGGACTTTCAACCATGCCGGATCAGGGCGGCCAGCAAGCCGAGCCTGAAAGGCAAGGTTGGCCGCCACATCAAGCGAAGGGATCAGGTTGAACTGCTGGAACACAAGTCCGACTGTTCCCCGCCGCAGGGCGGCAAGGGCTGTATCGTTCAGCCCCACAATATTGGTACCGCCAAGGTGGATTTCTCCCGCATCAGGGCTGTCGAGCCCTGCAACGAGATGCAAAAGCGTGCTCTTGCCGCTGCCAGACTCGCCGGTCAGCGCAAGACTCTTGCCCGCCTCCAGCGAAAGATCGATCCCGCGCAGAACATGCAACGGCCCCTCGCCCGTGGGGTAGAATTTGTCGATCTGGTGCAGCCTCAGCAGCATGTTACTGCCATCTCCGGTCTCAAGTGGCGGTTCTTTCCCAGACGGTCTTCGCCCTTGCGAAGCGGCCGAACCATTCGACCGCTTGCTGGCGAAGCACCAAGGGTGCGTGAGACAGCGCTTCCGTTCCACCTGCGAGAATGAGATCGGTCTTGCCGACTTCGATCGTGCGGAAGGCGGTATCGATCGACTGCATGCCGGAGCCGCAGTTTATCTGGACCGTGAGGGCCGTCATTGCCGCGCCCATGCCGAGCCTGAGCGCCGCCACCCGCGCAGGGCTCATCTCGTCGGCTAACATTGACGCAACCGAGAATAACGGTGTCGAATTCGTCCGGAGAGAAAGGCTGGCGCGTGAGAAGCGGCCGCCCGCATTGGACCGCCAGATCCACCGGCGTGAAAGGCCCAGGCTTGCTACGAGCCCGGAGGAAAGGCGTCCGTGCGCCATCGATCAGATAGACGGCACGACCGGAACTCGCCGCGGTCTGATGGGCGTTTTTCGATCTGCCGGTGGTTGTTTTCCTGGCTGTGCGTGTCGGGCTCTTTGCCTTCGCCGTCGCAGCGGACCTTCGAGCCTGGGCCATCGCGTCGTTCCCCATACTCATCGGCCGGGACGTTGAGCCAAATTTCTCTCTTGGAGAAGAACGATCATGCCCCTACAGCACAACTTTCCCACAACGCGCCGAACGTTCAAAGCTGCCTATGGGTTCCGGTTGAGCCTGGATTAGACGCCAGCAACGGGAGTACAGGAGCGTTCGGCTGATCATCGTCCCCGATCCAGACATTTCGCGATCGCGCTGCTCAAGGATCACTCTGACGAAGGAAAACTGTATGCGGAACGGAATAGCAATCCTTGAATATCATTACTGATCGCCAGCAGGTGCCTAGGAAATGGCTGGGCCCGCGGGGCATCCTCAACCAGCCCGTCGCTGATCGACGTGATGTAGATGATCTTCAGGTCCGCGCCGCCGAAGGCCCGCTTCGAAAGTCGCTGAATGGGAATGCGCACAGCCCAAATCCAATTCGCCGGAAGGCGTACGGCACCGCAATTGCAACCCAAAGAGCGCCACCCCAGGCTGGAGATGGACCCAGCGACCGAGCGAGAGGTCAAGGCCAAGATATTCGCTGGAAGTCGGGGCCTAGGCCCAGTGCCATCTCCAGCGCGCGAGCGCAGGATCTGCGAGACTCACCGCTATTGGACGCAGCGCGCGCCTCGCGCATTGCAACTCCGCGCGTTTTGGAACAACTGGAGACAGGCAGCGTTGGGCTGCAACCGACTGAGATCGATTTGGCCAAACCTACAGTCCGCAATTTCGCCATCAATCCAGCGAGGTCTCCATGACACAGATCCGAGCCGACAACCAGCCAGTCACCCAAATCACCATCGTCGATTCTGAACCAGACAAGCAGCCCGAGGCACTGACCGTCATGGCCGAGCGAGCGCGCTTTATGGCGCGTCAGCCTGGGTTCATCTCAATCAGCCTACATCGCAGCCTCGACGGGCGGCGCATCGTCAACTACGTCCAGTGGCAAAGCCGCGATCTCTTGCGATCGGCTCATCAAGCGCCGGAATTCCGCAAAGAGTGGGGTCACTTCGATCAGTTGACGGACGAGATCGATCCCAATCTGTACGAGGTAGCCGAGGTGATAGATAGCGGTCAGTAGGCGTGCCGACCCGTGACCTGAACCGCTGGATCGTGGCGCGGCTCCATCAACGTTGGAAAGCCAGAATTAACGTCGGCGATAGAGATAGTTCTCCGACAGGCCGAGGCGGCGGCACGACTGGACGGCTGGTGATGAGGGGAGCACGATGCTGTCGCAGATTACAGCCGTTGTCTTCACAAAAGCACGCTCCCACGGCTTCAACGTCCATCGGTCGCCGAGTGCCCCAACCGGTTGCGGACCCAACGGGGTAGGATCTCGACAGCCGCCTTAACTAGCGGCCGCTGAACGGGTCGAGCGCGTAGTGATCAACGCTGCTGTCGGCCCTTGTGATCTCTCCTTTGCTCAGGCTCAGATCATGGCCGGCCGATGCGTAGGTTCCTCCGCGTCTTTTGTCCGAAATCGGCGTGTAGGGTCGGATCATTCCGACGCTCTTTCGCGTTGGTTGAAAACCCAACGGGAGGAACGACCATGTCAGACGACAAACACGAACGCATTCGGCGCCGCGCATATGAGATCTGGGAACGAGAAGGCCAGGCGCACGGTCTGCACGAGCGCCACTGGAATCAGGCGACCTTTGAAATCGAGAACGAAGACCGCTCGCTCGGTGCTCGACCACCGGCAATATCTGGTGCCGAAGTCCGAGGTCCTGCGCCCCAAATCCGAAGGAAGAAAGGCAAGCGCACCGCGGGTCAATCGGATGTTGAAGCTGCGGAAGCGCTGGCAATGAGAACAGGCATCACCGGCGATTTCCGGACACCCACCACCGATAGCCAAATCAGCATCGACGAGTGGGTGAAACGCTTCGCGCCGAAGCGCGTCGACCCCGGCTCGAACTAACGGTTTGCATAACACCTGCTATCCGTGCAGCCGATGTCCGCAACTGCGCCGCTACTGACCAATGTGCGACGCTGCCGACATTAGCTCCTGCGTATTCGGAGCGCCGAACAGGCCGCCATCGAGAACCTCGGTGGAGGTCCAGCGAACGACACCGTCGCGGTCGAGCAGGAACTGGCCGACGAGCTGCCCCATGCCGGTGGCCATCATCTGTTGATCCGCTTCCGTGATATCGTAGCTGTCCTTCTTGTTCAGATATTCGAGCGCCGCAAACGGGTCCATCGGCTCCGGCATCTCGCCCGGCAAGTCGACCCGCATCGACTTCGCATCGCTCATCGAGACCTTTTGCGGCCATGCGCTCTCGTCTTCGGTGATCTGCATATTCGGCAATCCAAAGGCGCGGTGTGAAGTCCGCTCCGGATCGGATGCCGCGAGCAGGCCGAGCATCGGATGGTACCGCAGATAGAGGCGCGCCCGCTCGATGGGCGTGTTGACCACTGTCAGGCTTTCGATGCCCTTCTCGTTGAGGGCTTGGGTGAGCAGCGAAATCGTCGCGATATGACGCCTGCAAAAAGGACAATGGAGACCTCGATACAGCCCAACCAGCACTGGTTTCTCGCCACGGAAATCATCGATAGCGATTGTGCCCTCGCGGGTAATCGCGTCGAGCACGAAATTGGGCGCCGTTTCGCCCAGTTGCAGAGGGCCTACGTCGGTGCGGTCAGACATGCTTGATCCTCCTCGCGGGTCAATCCAGTAACGGAAGCGCGGCGGCACTTCCGGCTCCAGCCCGTGTTCGGCACATACTTCCTGTGCGTGTTGAAGTTGCATTGTAGCACAGAGATGGCGGACGTTGGGGCGCTTCCTTAGTGTCGGCACTTTCCCACGGCATTGAACTCGGGTTAATGGCGGTTTCGGGATTGCGGCAGTTCTGATTCTGTTGGCGGCGTTGATTCGGAGGACGCTGCCATGTTGGAACCATCGGAGACGCCGCGGCTGCGGCTGCTTTTG
>NZ_SADR02000556.1 GCF_004010325.2 Mesorhizobium sp. M00.F.Ca.ET.216.01.1.1 | reverse complement strand
TGCCGAACCAGATGACCGTATACGGCACCAATGGTCGGAAGTTCTTTTCCCAGTACGAGCGCGATGGAATCCGCTATTGCATGACGTATGCAAAGATCGAGCGCGATCCGCGTGCGCAACGTGTGATCCGGCACTTCGGCGGACGCACCGTCATCCGTCGTCAGGATGAGGCAATTCCGGACGGCATCTGCGACCCTGAACAGTGCCCGCAGTATCAGGCGCGACACTGCAACCTGTCTGCGAGCTTCGTGTTCGCGGTGCCGGACATCAAGGGGCTCGGCCTGA
>NZ_SADR02000555.1 GCF_004010325.2 Mesorhizobium sp. M00.F.Ca.ET.216.01.1.1 | reverse complement strand
GATGGATATCGCCCGAATTGAGGCGAATAACGGTTTCGACCGAACGGTCCATGGAACCCAGATGCACCGGCATGTGCGGCGCATTGGCGACCAAAGCGCCATGGCGGTCGAACACCGCGCAGGAGAAGTCCAGCCGTTCCTTGATGTTGACGGAATAGGCGGTGTTCTGCAGCGTTACGCCCATCTGCTCGGCGATCGACATGAAGAGGTTGTTGAAGACCTCCAGCATCACCGGATCGGCCTCGGTACCGAGCGCGGCCTGCCGGTGCTTCCTTTCGATGCGTC
>NZ_SADR02000554.1 GCF_004010325.2 Mesorhizobium sp. M00.F.Ca.ET.216.01.1.1 | reverse complement strand
ATTTTGCGAAAAATGTCGGCGGCGACCGGGTCAACATCACCACCATCGTCGGACCCGACGGCGACGCGCATGTCTACGAGCCGAGCCCGGCCGACGCGGTGGCGATGGCCGGCGCCGATATCGTGCTGGTTAACGGCCTGAATTTCGAAGGCTTTCTGCAGCGCCTGGTCGATGCCAGCGCCACCAAGGCCTCGATCGTCACCTTGACCAACGGTGTGACACCGATCGACTTCAAGCCGGAATTTGCCGATGCGGATGCCGCTGAGGGCGCCGGCACCAGCGGCG
>NZ_SADR02000553.1 GCF_004010325.2 Mesorhizobium sp. M00.F.Ca.ET.216.01.1.1 | reverse complement strand
GAGCTACGTGCACGACAACCCGGGCGGCACCGAGGCACACGGCGTCGATCTCCTCGACGGCGATGCCCCCGCGGTCCGCATCCTGGTCCACGGCGCCCTGCCGACCACGATCGAGCACGAGGGCACGACGTGGCTCGCGACCGGTGACGCGCACGACGACGGGGACCCGTCCGCTCCGCCCATCGCGATCTACCGTCCCGTCCGACACGACTGACCGCGGTCCGTCCCGCCCTGGCCTCCGCCGCGGGTCGCCCCGTCATCCGTCGCTCGGCTGATGCGCGTGGC
>NZ_SADR02000552.1 GCF_004010325.2 Mesorhizobium sp. M00.F.Ca.ET.216.01.1.1 | reverse complement strand
GCAAAATTGCGTCCGTTGCTTGACACACCTGAAGGCAAGCGCTGGTAACCCGGCGCGCCGCCCGGGGCAAGGGTGCAATATCTGGATTAGTGGTGTCACTACGGGGTTTTCGTAAGATGGGGAGCATCATGGGGTCGGTCTCGATGCAATCGCAAGCCAGTTCGCGCGGCGAGCGTCTGTCCGCTTTTGTCGACGGTGAGCTGTTCGGCGAAGAGCATCTGAATCTGGACAAGTTTCTGTCCGAG
>NZ_SADR02000551.1 GCF_004010325.2 Mesorhizobium sp. M00.F.Ca.ET.216.01.1.1 | reverse complement strand
GCGAAATGCGATTGGGGCGATCGGTGCTCGATGAGCCTGGCGCGCTCAAGCGCCGCATCGCCGTAAAATTCGATCAGCACCCCGGCTGCCCGGACCGCATCGGCTTTCAACCGGCCGAAATCGACTTGCCCGTTCTCGACCGAGGGCTCGCTCCTGGCAATCACGTCAAGCATGGCTTGCAACGTGTCAGGAGTGCTGCCCTCGTCTTCGTGCATGGTCACTATCCGATTGGGGGCGTAAAATATCGACATTTCCGGGTGTTGTCCAACAGCTTCGTTGATCGAGC
>NZ_SADR02000550.1 GCF_004010325.2 Mesorhizobium sp. M00.F.Ca.ET.216.01.1.1 | reverse complement strand
GCCGCATTCTCAAGGACGAGACACTCGACGCCGCGTTCTCGCGCATTGCCGACGCCGAACTCGGCGTGCCGAGGCTCGCACGTTCGTCCGCGCGATTCGAGGGCGTCTTCGAGCATCACTACAGCGACAACTTTGCAGGCGAGTCTGGCGTCTCGACGCATTACATCGTGCTGGCCTATGCGTTGTCGCTTGCGGACACGCAACGACTCGGCCGGCCCGATCAGCACAACGGCTACCTATGGCTCACGCCCGCCGAATTACTGGTACGCGATGACGTGCACGACAA
>NZ_SADR02000549.1 GCF_004010325.2 Mesorhizobium sp. M00.F.Ca.ET.216.01.1.1 | reverse complement strand
GGCGCGGCGTGCGCACCAACCAGCAAGGCATCCAGCAGGTCGCCAACCTGCTGACGCCGCTCGGTATTTCCGTCTACGGCTTCGACCTGCCGCTGTGGCAGGGCGAAGAGGCGTGCCTGCATCTGATGTCGGTGATCAGCCCGCTGGCCGACGACCTCGCGCTGGTCTATTCGCCGCTTCTGCCGGCCCCGTTCTACCAGATGCTGAAGGCGCGCGGCATCCGCCTGGTCGAAGGCGATGCGCAAGAGTTCGCCGCTTCCAACGGCCTCAGCCTGAACGTCCTGCC
>NZ_SADR02000548.1 GCF_004010325.2 Mesorhizobium sp. M00.F.Ca.ET.216.01.1.1 | reverse complement strand
AAGGCCGCCATCATCAACGCAAAAGGCGAGATGCAAACCGAGCGCGTGCGGGTGGCCACGCCGCACCCTTGCACGCCGGAGCAACTGGTCGACGCGTTGGCCACGCTGGTCGAGCCGCTCATCGCGAAGGCGCCCGCGCAGTTGATGTCGATCGGCTTTCCCGGCGTGGTGCGCGACAACCGCATTCTGACGGCGCCGCACTTCGGCGTGGAAGGCTGGCGCAACTTTGCGCTTGCCGACCTGCTCGCGCAAAAACTCGGCGGCGTGCCGGTACGCATGATCAACG
>NZ_SADR02000054.1 GCF_004010325.2 Mesorhizobium sp. M00.F.Ca.ET.216.01.1.1 | reverse complement strand
TCAGGCACCGCGCCAAAGTCGCTCTCAAGACAGGAAATGGCAGTCGCTCCTTCGCTCAACTGCCTCTCCAAAGAATCCTTTCTCAGCCTAAACTCAACCCCAAAATCGCCATATGCGATTCCCCTGCACTTTGGGGGGAGATTGGCAGCTTTGTCGTCTCGCTCGCGGCCCCCCGGCCGAACGTCCCTCGATGGTCGGCTTGACCATTCGCGGGGCCAGCGACATTGTGGCAGGCGAGTTGCTATTCTCTAGCCAGTCCATGACGGTCCTGGGCAATGGATGTTCGCAACGCCATCGATGAATCGCTGGCCTGGGCCCGCGGATGGTTCGACTATGCCGCCACGCCGTGGTTTCTCTATCAGGCCGCGATCATCGTCTCGCTGTTCCTCGCGGCGAAGCTCGCGGCGCGCCGCATCGAACCCCTCGTCGAGAACCAGGCACGCCGGATCAAGGGCCACCCCGGACTGTTGAGGGTCGTCGTTGCCCTGTTGCGGCGCACCGACTGGATCCTTTTTGCGCTTCTGCTGCTTGCCGCCCTCACTCTGATGCGCGCCGTCACCTGGCCTAGCCGGACCCATCTCATCTACATCGCGCTCTCGCTATCCCTCGCCTGGCTGTTCGCCTCGGTGCTGTCGCGCATCATCCGCAACCGCCTCGTCGCGCGCACGCTCGCCTGGCTTACCTGGATCTATGCGGCCCTTGTCATCCTGGGCATCAATGACGAGGCAGCGACCTTCCTGGACAGCCTGGCAATACCTTTGGGCGCGGTTCGCCTTTCGGCTCTCGTGGTGCTGAAAGCAGCGCTGCTGCTGATCGCCACCGTTTGGCTTGCGGTCGTCGTCGGCAAATATATCGATGAGCGCGTCCGCATCTCCGAAGAGCTGACACCCTCGATCCGCGTCCTCGTCGGCAAGGTCGCGAAGGTCGGCCTGGTGCTGGTGGCGGGTGCCATCGCTCTTTCCGCCGTCGGCCTCGACCTGACGGCGCTGACGGTATTTTCCGGCGCCGTCGGCGTCGGCCTGGCTTTCGGGCTGCAGAAGGTGGTTTCAAATTTCGTTTCCGGCGTGATCATCCTTCTCGACAAGTCGATCAAGCCTGGCGACACCATTTCGCTCGAAAGCACCTTCGGCTGGGTCCGCGAATTGCGGGCGCGGTTCGTCTCTGTGGTGACTCGCGACGGCCGCGAATACCTGATCCCGAACGAAGACTTCATCACCCAAAGGGTCATCAACTGGTCGTTCAGCGACAATTTGGTGCGGCTCGACGTGAGTTTCGGCGTCTCCTATGACGCCGACCCGCACAAGGTCAGCCAGCTGGCGATAGACGCCGCCATCAGCGTCGGCCGGGTCGAAGCGGACCGGCGGCCGGTCTGCTGGCTCACCGACTTCGGCGATTCCTCACTCAATTTCATCCTGCGCTTCTGGATCCGCGACCCGCAACAGGGCCTGACCAACGTGCGCGGCAAGGTGCTGCTGGCGCTGTGGGACACATTCAGGGAAAACGGCATCAACATCCCCTATCCGCATCGCGAGGTCATACTGAAGGGGGACGGGCGCGTTGCTGGACCGGGCGGGCGGTGACGGAGCCGGCGCGGTTCGAACGAGAGGCGAGGCGCTCTCGCGCGCCATCCTAGACTTAGACTAGTGGCCCCGGCTTCTACGAGGACTGGGAGGAGGCCTTCGATGTCATCCCGGAGGTTTATCGCAGGACAGGGCGATCACGAAGGATGGGAAGGCGGTAGCGGATTACCAGCACAATCCCTGATCGGGAGCGGCTTGTCGTTGTATAAGGGGCCACCTGATGCCGAGAGACGGCATGTCGTGAATGGTCGGCTTTGACCCAATGCCGCCCTTCCGGCATCGATTTTCTCTCCCTAAACAGGACCTTCGCCACAACCAGCGCTGATGACCCAAAGCGGGCGTTGGCGCATCAAATCAGACGGTTGCTTTCCGCAATTTGACGCGCCCGCCGCACTGTGCCGTCGGTGTCGGCGATTTTTCGTCTTGCTGCTTCGTCGCTTCTGATCGTCAGCCGCGCCGACAGGACTTTTGGAGACTTGACGATCGGCTCGACCGTTACGACCGGAGCATCCGGGGTTTTCATGTACCTCATGCTTATTGTCCTTTCAGGCAAAAAATGAAATCAAGTGCGGAGCGGCTGTCCGCTCCGGCACCTTATGCACGGCGATAAAGTTACCTTCCTACGATCTAGGCCAGCAACGCCGAATCAAAATCGGAGTCGCCGGTATAGTCGCGGATCAAGAGCGCGGCGTATGCCTGCCACTGATCCTCGGGGATCTGCATTTCAATGACCGATGTTCTGAAGGCGTCGCGCAGGATATTGCAGTCAAAAGTCGAAATCACATCGGCCGAATGATCATTGTCCACAATGCGACTCCCATCGAGGGCGGGAGTACGATGGACGCTCTCAAGCGCCGGTGCCCATTTTCTGGCCGGCGACAATGGAACTGTACGCCCCCGACAGGTGGTTAGCGAATCATTCCGGCAGATTTACCCGTTGGTGCATCAGCACAGTCAGCGGCCGGCCTCTTCCCGCCGCTTGGCGTCTTGGCTGTTCAGCCGATCGGCCATCCTGTCCGCATCGCCGGCATTAATGCCGACAATGACCCTATTATCAGACTCGGCGGGCTGGCCGGTGAAGACGTCGAAAACGGTCCAGCTGTCCGGATGGTCCATGCGAAGCGCATAGCGGTTTGCCATATTCGCGTCCCTTCGTTTTCGCCCGCCACCGACAATATCGATCGGTTCAGGCCTGCAGAATGAAAAACACTGCCGTCAGGACAACGACTGTCCACGGCATCACGCCCAGCTTCAAAGCCAGGCCCCCGTGCGACGAGAGGCCCTCCCGCATGCGGGCCACCACGTTCTGCATGCTCCTGGATATGGCCGGCGTCGCCGCAACGGCGACCGGCGGCTTGACCCCAAGCCTGCCGAATACCGGAAGCAGCGTCGGTTCACGCACGGGCCTCTCCTGACGCCACGGTTTCAGTATCCCATTCCGCCCATGCCGCCGCCGGGTGCAGGCGCGGCATCCTTGGCCGGAATGTCGGTGATCATGGCTTCGGCGGTGATCAAAAGTGCGGCGATCGAGCCGGCATCCTGCAGTGCCGTGCGCACCACCTTTGCCGGGTCGACGATGCCGGCCTTGATCATGTCGACATAGATCTCATTCTGGGCGTCAAAGCCCTGATTGTGATCCTTGCTGTCGGAAAGCTTGCCGACGACGATCGAACCTTCGACGCCGGAATTCTCGGCGATCTGGCGGATCGGCGCCTCGAGCGCCCTGAGCACGATCGAGATGCCGGCCGTCACATCGGCATTGGCGCCGGTCAGGCCTTTGAGCGCCGACCTGGCGCGCAGCAGTGCGACGCCGCCGCCCGGAACGATGCCCTCCTCGACAGCGGCGCGCGTGGCGTTCAGCGCATCGTCGATGCGGTCCTTCTTTTCCTTGACCTCGGACTCAGTGGCGCCACCGACGCGAATGACCGCCACGCCGCCAGCGAGTTTCGCCAGCCGCTCCTGCAGCTTTTCCTTGTCGTAGTCGGAGGTCGTCTCCTCGATCTGCCCCTTGATTTGCTGGACACGCGCCTGGATCGTCGCCTTGGTGCCGGCGCCGTCGATGATCGTGGTGGTGTCCTTCTCGATCAGCACGCGCTTGGCGCGGCCGAGCATCTCGATGGTGACGTTTTCGAGCTTGATGCCGAGATCCTCCGAAATCATCTGGCCGGCGGTGAGCACGGCGATGTCTTCTAGCATCGCCTTGCGGCGATCGCCGAAGCCAGGCGCCTTGACGGCCGCGACCTTGAGGCCGCCGCGCAGCTTGTTGACGACCAGCGTCGCCAGCGCTTCGCCCTCGACGTCCTCGGAGATGATCAGCAGTGGCCTGCCGCTTTGCACGACGGCTTCGAGGATCGGCAGCAGCGCCTGCAGATTGCCGAGTTTCTTTTCGTGGATGAGGACGTTGGCGTCCTCCAGTTCGGCGCGCATCTTGTCGGCATTCGTGACGAAATAGGGCGAGAGATAGCCGCGGTCGAACTGCATGCCTTCTACGACGTCGAGTTCGGTGTCGGCGGTCTTGGCTTCCTCGACTGTGATGACACCGTCATTGCCGACCTTGTCCATCGCCCTGGCGATCATGGCGCCGACGGTGGCGTCGCCATTGGCGGCGATGGTGCCGACCTGCGCGATCTCGGCCGAGGACTTGACCTTCTTGGCCTGTGCCTGGACTTCCTTCACCACGGCGGCAACGGCATGGTCGATGCCGCGCTTGAGGTCCATCGGGTTCATGCCGGCGGCGACCAGCTTGGCGCCTTCGCGCAGGATCGAAGCGGCCAGCACCGTGGCGGTGGTGGTGCCGTCACCGGCAAGGTCGTTGGTCTTCGAGGCCACTTCGCGCACCATCTGCGCGCCCATGTTCTCGAACTTGTCGGTGAGCTCGATTTCCTTGGCGACAGCGACACCGTCCTTGGTGATGCGCGGCGCGCCATAGGCCTTGTCGATGATGACGTTGCGCCCCTTGGGACCGAGCGTCACCTTGACGGCGTTGTTGAGGAGCTCGACGCCGCGCAGCATGCGGTCGCGGGCATCGGTGGAGAATTTGATTTCCTTGGCAGACATGATTGTTCATCCCGTTCGAAAATTGGAGTGGGCCGTTTGCCGTGAAGCCGGGTCGGTCAAGCGGCGTTCTTGACGGCCAATGTCTTCTCGATAATCCCCATGATGTCGGCTTCCTTCATGATCAAAAGGTCTTCGCCATCGATCTTGACCTCGGTACCCGACCATTTGCCGAACAGGATGAAGTCGCCGATTTTCACATCGGGCGCGATCAGCGCGCCGCTTTCGTCGCGCGCGCCCGAGCCTACGGCGATCACTTCGCCTTCCTGCGGTTTCTCCTTGGCATTGTCAGGAATGATGATGCCGCCCTTTGATTTGGTGTCGCCTTCGGCGCGCCGGATGACAACGCGGTCGTGGAGTGGCATGCGCCGGTCCGGCGCACATTTCGTTCCGTTCGAACCCAGGAATGAAACCGACGCTGACCACGGATGTACTGGCAGCGTCGGGCATTGTTCCGGCGGTTCGAGTGGGAATGATACGGAAAGGCGCGGGCGCGCGTTTCCGCGGAAAGCCGCAATTCATGACCAGCCGCACCACACCAACAATCGTTCGCTTTAAGTCGGCGTTTTTGCTGCCCGGCTTTGATGCCCCGCAACCACCCGGAGAATATCGCGTCGATCATGACGAGGAGTCCCTCGAAGGGGCTTCCCTGATCGCATGGCGCCGCGTGGCCACTTTCATTCACCTGCCGGCGATCTCCGCCAGCGGAGCTACGCAGCAGATGGTGCCGATCGAACCGGCGTCGCTAGAAGCCGCGCTGGAGCAGGACCAGAGACAATGATGAGAACCACCACCCTGATGCACCGCAACGCACGCCCGGTCCGCCGCGAAGCCGCAACGCATCTCTTTGCCGTCGGACAGGCTGTCCGGCTCAAGGGCGGCTTCGGCACGTTTCCAAAGACCACGGAAATCTACCGCATCACAGCCACGCTCCCGCCGAGGGGAGATTCGCCGCAATACCGCATCCGCAACGACGGCGAACTTCATGAACGGGTGACGACGCAGGACAGTCTCGACCCGGTCGACGCATCCTGGCCTGGTGACAGCATAACGCTCGTCGAAAGGACACTCGAGCATGGCAAAGGGACAGAAACGCTCAAGCCGGGAGATCAGGAAGCCGAAGCAGGAAAAGGCTCCCCCCAAGGCTGAAGGCACGTTCGGCAGCCAGGTCAAACTTGCTGCCGGTGCAGCGCGAAGCAAGGCCAAGGGCTGACGTCGCGAGACGGGCACGGACGACGATGAAGATCCTGATCGAATTCTATCGCGCCTGAGCCGCGGACGATGCGCATGCCGTCCTCGGCCGCGAGACGGCGGAAGCGGCCGACCTCGACGATACGATCGAAATCGCGCGGCTTTTGGCTCAGACCCTGAACATGCCGCAGCGGCCGGACGCCATGACGATCGCCGACGCGAATGGCGCAACGCTCTATTCCGGCGTTCTCGCCACGCAAGCGATCAATGAGGAAAGGCCAACATCATGAATGCCCGCAACACCGAAACCGATCGGCAGCGCAATACCGCCGCGCTTCGGATCTGGTAAAATGAAGGTGGCGCGTCGGGACGCGACTTCACAAATCGCCAATATGGGAGCTTCGGCGTCGGCGCCTAGAGGCGCTCCATCGCATGTGGACCCAAGGCGGCGGCACCGACAAACAACTCACAGTAATAGATGCAGGCGGCGCTGGTGACCTGGCCTGGTGTCTGGCCGCCTATTCCGAAGGCCAAGCTACTGGAGACGGCACATCACTCGATGTCCTTGAGCGCCAGGCCGACGGAGCTTGGTTGATCCGAATGTGCAGCCTGAACAGCAGCGATTCCCACTCAGAGGGCTGAGGCCGACCCGCGAAGCCGCTCCATCCCTGCATCACCCCAAGACAGGCGGCGTATCGTCATAGCTGATTGCAACCAGCCCCGGATGCCGGTGGGCTATAGCGAGTAGTTTGGTCTCAAGCTCACAGTTGTAGACCATGAGCGCCTTTACCGTCTCGAGCGGACTCTCGTAGCGGGCGATCAGCTTCTCCGCTTCGGAATGCAGTTCCATCTTGGATTCAGCGTCCAACTGCAAAATGCCCATTGCCGTGCCTCCTAGCGCGTCGCCCGGCGTGGTGCCGAGAGCGCATCCAGCCGATCCTGAAGATGTCCATTGAGCACGATCATTTCCTTTAGCGCCTTCATCGCGTCGCCCTTGTGCTGGGCAATGAACTTGTCGGCGATAGCCTGAAGGGCGGCCTCCCGGCGGCTGTCCAGCGTCACAATGTGGTCCATGGCGATGCCTCCGAACGTTTCCTGTCGATAGTGAACAAAAGAGGAACAAAAATGTCAAGGGCGAATTGACTGGGAGAGGAATGAGTTCCTATCCTGTTAGCAAGTGGGGCGGTTGCTCGAAAACTCAGGAGGGCCGCGATGGGCAGACGAAAGAGCCGATACGACAGACTGTTTATGCGGGACGCGGAAGCCATCGTCAGGGACGCCCTGCGCCTGCGCGACACCGTGCTTTCGGCGCAGCTGCATCTGAAAGCGAACGGGCCGCTGTTTTGGCAGCTTGGCGGGCTGGTGGACAAATTGCACGAGCTGCTGGCGACGGTAGCGGAGAAGGAGCCCGATTACCGCATGGCGGGGCTCGGCCTGCTTCCGCTTCCCGAGGATTACTCTACCCGGAAATGAACTATGGCCGGGCCAATGGACAGCGTCGGGCGGGCCGCAAGAGCCAACATGCTGCTTATTGTGGAGTGCGGCCACTGCCACCATGTCGGGCGCTTCAAGGCGAACGAGGTGGCCCAGGTGGTGGGCTGGAACAAGCCGCTGGAGGCCATCAAGTTCAAGTGCAAACGGTGCAGCCGAAAGGACACGACGGTGCGCACCCAGTTCATCCACCAGGACCGGCCACCGAAAGGCTACATCTGGGTGCTTCAGAAGTTCAAGGACTAGGGTCAGGGCCCATAAACTGAAAAAACTCGGATGACGACTTCGAGCCGATAGTGTTGAAAAAGTCCGACGGGGACGGACCGCAATCAGCCGGTCGGCGGCTTGCCGGTGTAAACCGCCAATTGAGCGTCGAAAGCCCGCTTGTAGGCGGGCCGCGCTTCGCCGCGGGCGACATAGGCCGCTAGGTTCGGATATCCGTCCAGGATGCCCGATGATTTCAACCTGAGCAGCACCGACACCATCATCAGGTCGCCCGCGCTGAACCCACCATCGAGCCAGTCGGCACTGCCAAGGCGAGCGGAAAGTGGCTTCAAACGGTCGCGGACGCGATCCTCGACCAGAGGCAGGCGCTCCTTACTCCAGGGCTTATCGCCCTCCAGAAGCCTGGCGTTTGCGAGTTCAAGGATCGGCGGCTCCACCGTGTTGATCGCGGCAAACATCCACGTGATCGCGCGCGCCCGCGCATTCGCATCGTCTGGCAGCAGGCCCGCATGGCGCTCGGCGATATGGAACACGATCGACCCTGTCTCGAACAGGACGAGATCGCCTTCCTCATAGGTCGGAATCTGGCCGAACGGATGAAGCGCCAGATGCGCGGGTTCCTTCATCGCACGAAACGAAACAAGGCGAACCTCGTAGGGTTGGCCGACTTCTTCAAGCGCCCAGCGAACGCGCGTATCACGCGACAGCCCCCTGCCGCCATCGGGTGACCGCTGAAAGGCAGTAATGGTGATGGTCATCGTGAGGTTCCTCCTTGGCGAAAATCATCGGCTGCGGGGCTGGCTATGCCCCCTTCGCTTCTGAAGCCGTTCCACAGCGAGATAGCCGAGGAGAACGACGCCAGCACCACCGAAAACGGCGAGCAGGCCAGGCAGCCTTGCCGGCGCCAAGCGTCCAAATCTTGGATACCAGCCCCTGTGAAAGCGGCCGCCCGAGCCGCGGCGTCTTGCATCGGCCTTGCCGGTGCTGCCAAGAACGGAACCAAGCGCCATTAACAGGATGGCTCGTCTGCTTACCGGACCATCCTTTTTGGGCTCGAGCACCTGTCTGACCCTAGAATAGTGAGCCCTGTGTGGGCGGCGTTGGAACCTTGATCTGTGTCGCCGGCTTCTCGACGATCACGAGAGCATCGTTCGGCGCCGTCCGCTGCAAGTGCCTTGCCTCCGACCACGGCGCCGTCAGCCAAGTCTCGGACTCCTCTTGCGTGGTCAGGATCACCGGCATCGCCTTCTCGTGGATTGGCGCGATGAGCGCATTGGGCTTGGTGGTCAGGAAGCCGTAGACCTCGTGCTCGCCGGGACCCTCCTTGACCTTGCGCACCCCATGCCACCGCGTCCACAGGCCGGCGAAGAAGAACAGCGGGCGATCCTCACTAAGCGCGAACCAGTAGTTCCGCTGAATGCCGCCTGTCTCGGGGTCCTTGTCGCCAGGCGTGGGGCTGGGCTCGGCGAAGCTTGTCACCAGCACCACGCATCGATGCTCGACGCCAAGATATTGCTGCCAGTGGCCGTATTGAGGATTGCGAATGTTGGTGGTGCCGGAGTCGGCGTTGCCCCGCACGCGCTCCAGCGGCGTCGGCATTCCCCAGCGTAGGTTGGCAAGCTCGCGCGCGCCGTCCGGTGCGTTGCGGACCACCGGGCCGGGCTGGTTCGGGTAGATGTCAATCGACGGCTCCAGGTTGCCCAGGATGTCCCGCAAGGCGCGGGTCCATTGGCGGATGGCCTCCTGACTGGTGGTGATGTTGTAGAGGTTGCACATTCAACGCCCCGCGCGCCCCTCTACCCCAGCCACCACCAAAGCCCACCAAGCAGCGCCGCCGCCCCCGCCACCGACAGCCCCAGCATGATGTACGAGCCCTTGATGACGTCGCGGATCACCTTCTTGACGCTTTCGCGGTCATTGAAGTTCGGGAACGGCTCGGCCGGTTCGGCCACGCCGAGGAAGCGGCACAGCGGGCCCCAGCCTTCGGTCACCGTGAACACCAGCAGCTTTTCCGGCGGCACAGCGGCCTTCACCTCCTCGGTGTAGGCGTTGTAGCGCGCGATCGCCTTGTCGCGGTCGTTCATCACGCCGGCGAGCACGCGGCCCCAGATCAGCTTGCGTGACATGTCGCCGAATTTGCGGCCGAACGGCGTCAGCCATTCCAGGATCTTGAACTGCCAGAGCGTTTCTGTGAAGTAGATCGTGTCGATGGTGCTGTCGTACCAGCCTTCGGCGCCGCGCGGGTGCAGCGTCAGCAGCACCTTGGCGTCGGGATAGGTGGCCAGCAATTCCCGCCACACGCAGCAGCCGGGATTGTCGACCGTCGCGGCGTAGTTGGCAAACACCCGGTTCCAGTCGTGCGGCGTGCCGGGCTTGCTGTTCGCCACTTTGCGCCAGAAATCGAGGTGGCCCTTGTTGGCCTTGTTGAGGATCACTTCCTGCATGTGGTAGCAGGGCAGGCCGAGCCTGTTCAGCGCGGCAAAGGTCGACCACGTGCCGGTGCGGCCGAAACCGGCCCCGATGAGCTTGAGCGTCATTTCCCCATTCCCCCTTGGAGCGCCGCGTCCATTTGGACGCAAAGGACGCTCTAACACTTTCAAATCTACGCATCGTGCTTTGCGAACCTTCGGCTCGGGCCGATGCGGTAGACTGGTATTCTTTTATCTCTCAGTCCGCCGCGCTCAAATTGCGCCTGGATGGCTCGACGCGCAACAAATTTCCATGTTGGGCCACGCAGATCGGCCGTCTGGCTATTCACGCAGGCGAGGGAGCCTGATAATGGGTCAGCCTGATTGACCTATATCCGGCCTGTATTCATGGGCGAGGAGGTGTGCCTTGACATTGATGAACCTGTTGGCGTCGCGCTCCTCGCGCATGAAGGCGTCGGAGATCCGCGAGCTGCTCAAGCTGCTCGACCAGCCCGACATCATCTCGTTTGCCGGCGGCATTCCCGACCCGACGCTTTTCCCGGCGCAAGCGATCGGCGATGCTTATGCGGCGGTGCTCGGCGGCAGCGAGGCGGCGTCGGCGCTGCAGTACCAGGTCAGCGAAGGCTATCTGCCGCTGCGGCGCTGGCTTGCCGGCAAGATGGGCGAACTCGGCGTTGCCTGCGACGAGAACAACATCCTGATCACCTCCGGCTCGCAGCAGGCACTGGATTATCTCGGCAAGCTGTTCCTGTCGTCGGGCGATACCGCGCTGGTCACCTGGCCGACCTATCTCGGCGCCCTGCAGGCCTTCAACGCCTATGAGCCGCGATACGACCGGCTGGCACCCGATGGCGGCAACATGACGCCGGATGCCTATCGCGCCGCGGCAGCTTCTGCCGGCGGCCGGGTGAAATTCGCCTATCTGGTGCCGGATTTCGCCAATCCCACCGGCGAGACGTTGAGCCTCAAGCAGCGCGAGGCGGTGCTCGATCTCGCCGCCGAGCTCGACATCGCCGTCATCGAGGACGCCGCCTATCGCGCGCTGCGCTATGACGGCGAGGCGGTGCCGCCGATGATGGCGCTCGACTGCGCCCGTTCCGGCGGCATCGACAACGCCCGCACCATCTATTGCGGCTCCTTCTCCAAGATCCTGTCGCCGGGCATGCGGGTGGGCTGGGTCTGCGCGCCGAAGCGCGTGGTCGAAAGACTGGTGCTGATGAAGCAGGCATCCGACCTGCATAGCCCGTCGATCAACCAGGTGGTGATGCACCGCGCGGCGGAAGCCGTCTTCGACAGCCAGGTGGAGAAACTTGTCGGCGCTTACCGTGAGCGCCGCGACGGTCTACTCGGCGCGTTGAAAGCCAACATGCCGGCCGGCGTGACCTGGACCCGGCCGGATGGCGGCATGTTCGTCTGGGTGACGTTGCCGGAGGGCGCCGACGCCACCGCGCTGCTGGCGAGAGCCGTCAAGGACGCGCGCGTGGCGTTTGTTCCCGGCAGCGCCTTTTACGCTGACGGCACCGGCCGCAACACGCTGAGGCTCAGCTTCACGCTCGCCGACCGCCGCGCGGTGAGCGAGGGCATACCGCGGCTGGCGAAATTGTTGGGGTAGGCGCCGAAGCTGCCGATCTCCCCACAAGGGGGAGATCGGCAGCTTCAGCCGCTCAGCTCTTGGCCGCCGCCAGCTTGTCCTGCGTCCTGGTCTCGAAATCGCTGGCGTCGTGGCGCTCGTGCAGCTGGCTCGCGGGGTCGCCGAAGAGGCGGTTGACCATGCGGCCGCGCTTCACCGCCGGCCGCGCGTCGATGGCGTCGGCCCAGCGCTGCACGTGCTTATATTCCTGCACCTGCAGGAACTCGCCGGAGTCGTCGTACATGCGGCCCTTGGCCAGCCCGCCATACCAGGGCCACACGGCGATATCGGCAATGGTGTAGTCGCTGCCGCCGAGATACTCGCTTTCCGCCAGCCGCCGGTCGAGCACGTCCATCTGGCGCTTGGTCTCCATGGCAAAGCGGTCGATGGCATATTCGATCTTTTCCGGCGCATAGGCGTAGAAATGGCCGAAGCCGCCGCCGAGATAGGGCGCCGAGCCCATCTGCCAGAACAGCCAGGACAAGGTCTCGGTGCGCGCGGCTATCTCCGTCGGCAGGAATTCGCCGAATTTCTCGGCCAGATACAAAAGGATCGAACCGGATTCGAATACCCGGATCGGTTTTTCGCCGCTGCGGTCCATCAGCGCCGGGATCTTGGAGTTGGGATTGACCTCGACGAAGCCGCTGCCGAACTGGTCGCCATCGTTGATCCTGATCGGCCAGGCGTCGTACTCGGCGCCGCTGTGGCCGAGCGCCAAAAGCTCTTCCAGCATGATGGTCACCTTGACGCCGTTCGGCGTCGCCAGCGAGTAGAGCTGCAGCGGATGCTTGCCGACCGGCAGCTCCTTCTCATGCGTCGGCCCGGCGATCGGCCGGTTGATGCTGGCAAAGGCACCGCCACTCGGCTTGTTCCAGGTCCAGACTTTCGGCGGCATGTATTGGTTCGTCGGATAGTCGTTCATGTCGGAAAGCCTCGTGTTTCGGCGGGTGTTGGGGAGTTGCGCGAATAGAACCCGGCATCGCTTGTGGCAGGGCCGCTTACACGTAGGTACAACCGGGACGGCCTGCAAATGACAAATCGGAGAGCGATGCCGCAGCCCCTTCTCCCACAAGAGGATCACCTTCGCCGGCTCCCACCCTCTTGCCCCTGCCTGCTCGCGTCATACCTATAGACATGTCAGGCCTTTGCCGGCCGTCACCAACGCCAGGATGAAAGCATGACCATCGATCCCATTTTCCGCTCCATCGTGACCGTGCGCGCCACAATTCCGGACGACGCTTTCACGGCGAATGCGCTGGGCACGAGCCGGGAGGGTAGCGGCGTGGTCATCCGCGACGACGGGCTGGTGCTGACCATCGGCTATCTCATCACCGAGGCGGAAGAAGTCTGGCTGACCGGCCATGACGGGCGCGTCGTTCCCGCCCATGCCCTGGCCTACGACCAGGAAACGGGCTTCGGCCTGCTGCAGGCGCTGGCCCCGCTCGGCCTGCCGGCCGTGTTTTTCGGCAATGCGGGCAAGGCCAAGGCCGGCGATCCGGTCGTGCTCGCCGACGGCCTCGGCCGCTCGGTCAAGGCGCACATCGTCACCAAGCAGGAATTCGCCGGCTATTGGGAGTATTTGCTCGATGAGGCGATCTTCACCGCGCCCGCCCACCCGTCATGGGGCGGCGCCGCGCTCATCGGCCAGGACGGCAGGCTGCTCGGCATCGGCTCGCTGCTGCTGCAGATGAGCCGCAACGGCGAGGTCGCCGACATCAACATGGTGGTGCCGATCGACCTTCTGCCGCCCATCCTCGACGACCTCTTGACCAGCGGCCAGGTCGCCCGACCGCCGCGGCCCTGGCTCGGCGCCTTCTCCGCCGAGAGCAGCGGCATGGTCGTGGTGATGAGCGTCGCCGAAGGCGGCCCGGCAGCCCAGGCCGGCTTGCGCCAGGGCGACATCATCTCGGACGTCCGCGACGGCGAGGTCGACGGGCTGGCCGATTTCTACCGCAAGCTATGGGAGAGCGGCCCGGCGGGCGCGGAAATCCCCCTGCGGGTGGTGCGCGACGGCCGCGAAACCTGGCTGCGCGTCAAGTCGGCCGACCGCAACAGCTTTCTCAAGAAGCCCCAGCTGCAGTGAGGTGGCTGGCGGTTTGCGCCAAGAACACCCCTCTCTGTCCTGCCCGACAGAGAGGGGCGTGAAGGAACGTGGACGCGAATGCAGTGGGCGCTTGCTCCATTCCTCACTCCCCGCAAGCGCTGAAGCCGGTTCCCAGGCTCCACTCGGCGAACGGGACGACCTGGCCTTCGACCGACACGGTCTTGTGTGTCGTGGTGCCGTCCGGCTGCTTCTTGCTGCTTTTGCCCTTGCCGGTCAGCACATTGTAGTCGCAGTCGCTGGCGACATTGTCCTCCAGATAGTCGTAATAGTCATAGGCAAAGCCGGCGACGATGAAGGCCCCGTTGCGATATGCGATGGTCAGCGTCGTGTCGGTGCGCTCGCTGCCGATCGGCATTGCCGGAAGATAAAGCTTGATCGAGCCATTGGGCAATGCGGTCAGCTCCGGCTCGGTGTCGGAGGCCCCGTAGCTCGGCCGGTCGTAATCGTTCCATTCCCCGTAGATATGCTCACGCACGATGCCGGCCGGCTTGAGAAAATTGGCCTCGCGGTCCCTGAGGAAGAAATGCAGGTCCATCGGGTGACCGGGCTCGGTCTCGACGATGACAGCCAGATCGATGGCGCCGTCGCCGTTCCAGTCGCCGGTAAGCGCGGTGATGATCTTCTGGCTTTCGATCGGTTCGCTCAGCGCGGCGGTCGGCAGCAGCAGGGCGAGGCCGAGGAGCATCGATCGCATGGCATATTCCGAAATGAAGTTGAAATGTCGCGTCCGGAATAAAAACAGGACGATCGAAAGTTTTGTGGAAGCTACATCACGACGGCAAGAACCGCCATGGGCATTGGCGACCGCGAGACAGCGCCCGCTCTGTGCTGCAGGACAGTGGGGGGCGCGAAGAAACGCGGCCTTGCGCGAAAGCCGTCGACTGCCGATCACCCACGGCCCGATGTTCCACCCTCACCAAATATCCCTATCACCCAGTCGACGAAGACCCGCACGCGCGGCGCGAGCTGGCGGTTCTGCGGGTAGAGCGCCGACAGCGGCGTCGGCGCCGGCGGATAATCCGGCAGCACCTCGACCAGCGTGCCGCGCGCGAAATCCTCGGCGAAGCGGTAGTGCGGCGCCTGCACCAGGCCGAAGCCGAGGCGCGCCAGCTCGGCCATGGTGTCGGAGCCATTGACAGTGACCCGGCTCGGCAGCGTGACATGCCGCAATTCGCCGCCGCCGGTGAATTCGAGCGGCATCACCTCGCCGGTCCGCGACGAGCGGAAGCCGACCATCACATGGCCGCCGAGATCGTCGGGGCTTGCCGGCATGCCGTGCTTCTCGAGATAGGCAGGGCTGGCGCAGGTGACCTCGCGCAGCGTCGTGATCCGTCGCGTGATCATGCCGCTGTCGGCCTGTTCGCCGGAACGCAGCACGCAGTCGACGCCTTCGCGCACCAGGTCGACCAGCCGGTCGCCGTCGCCGATGCTGAGCTCGATCCGGGGGTAGCGGTCGAGGAATTCGGCGAGCCGCGGCAGGATGAAATGACGCGCCATGAAGCCGTGCACGTCGATCCTGAGCAGACCCTGCGGCTGCGCCGCCTGAAAGTCGGCCTCGGCATCCTCCACCTCGGCCAGGATGGCGAGGCAGTGCTGGTAATAGGCCTGGCCGTCGAGGGTAGGGGTGACGTGGCGCGTGGTGCGCTCGAGCAGCCTGACCCCCAGCCGTGCCTCCAGCTGCTTGATCGCCTCGGTGGCGGTCGATCGCGACAGGGCGAGATCGGCGGCCGCGGCGGTGAAGCTGCCGCGCTCGATCACACGGGTGAGAAGGCGCATCCGGTCCAGACTGTCCATGGCCATTGTTCGCCATATCCGAATGGTGTTGGCAAGTCCGGTCCGCTTATCCCAGCCGATTTCCTGCCTATCTTCAGCCCTCAAGCATTGGAGATCTGACATGGCTCAAAACGGAAAGGTGGCGCTGGTGACCGGCGCCTCGAAGGGAATTGGCGCCGAAATCGCCAGACGGCTGGCGCGCGACGGCTTTTCGGTCGTCGTCAATTACGCCGGGGGCGCCGAGGCGGCCGGACAAGTGATGCGCGAGATCGAGGCGGCGGGCGGTGCTGCAATCGCCGTTCAGGCCGATGTCGGCGATATCAAGGGCGTGGCGCGTTTGTTCGACGCTGCCGAGCAGGCCTTCGGCGGCCTCGATGTGCTGGTGAACAATGCCGGCATCATGAAGCTCGCGCCGCTTGCGCAGATGGACGACGTGGCCTTCGACCAGCAGATCGCGGTGAACCTTGGCGGCGTCTTCCGCGGCATGCGCGAGGGCGCCAGGCGGCTGCGCGACGGCGGCCGCATCGTCAGCTTCTCGTCCAGCGTGGTCGGGCTCTACCAGCCGACCTACGGTGTCTACGCCGCCACCAAGGCCGCCGTCGAGGCGATGACGCATGTGCTGGCCAAGGAACTCGGGCCGCGCGGCATCACCGTCAACGTCGTGGCACCTGGGCCGGTGGCGACCGATCTGTTCCTCGACGGCAAAACCGAGGCGCTGGTTGAGTCGATCAGGAAGATGAACCCGCTCGGCCGCCTCGGCCAGCCCGCCGATATCGCCGGCGTGGTGTCCTTCCTCGCTGGACCGGACGGCGGCTGGGTCAACGGTCAGGTGCTGCGCGCCAATGGCGGCACGGTCTGATTTTCCTGGCAATCAACCGAAGGAGTCGCCGATGGCGGCTACGGCCGCGGCGACGCGGTGTTCACCATCCCTGGGGATCAGCGGGCGTCCTGAGCCATTGGCAGCTTCGACGTCCCTCCAGCCTTGCAACGAGGCTGCGCTGGCGGTTGACGCCAAGTTTTGGCAAAGAGGGCAGGGCAGAGGAGAGCGTGAAGGATCGCGACCTTATAAAAGAGGCGTGACCGCGACCGGCTGCAAGGTAGGTACGCCCAGACTCACGGCATTGAACTCGGGTTAATGGCGGTTTCGGGATTGCGGCAGTTCTGATTCTGTTGGCGGCGTTGATTCGGAGGACGCTGCCATGTTGGAACCATCGGAGACGCCGCGGCTGCGGCTGCTTTTGGACCATTTCGCTCTGATCGAGGACGATCGGGAACCGTGGCGGGTTGCGCATCCGCTGCCTGAAGTGCTGCTGCTGGTGGTTTGCGGCACGATCGCGGCGGGCGATGACTTCGAGGACATCGCCGATTGGGGCGAGGACAATGTGGCCTTCCTGCGCCGCTTCCTGCCCTATCATCACGGGGTTCCGGGTTCGCGTTGGCTGCGGTTGCTGATGAACCGGATCGATCCGGGGCTGT
>NZ_SADR02000547.1 GCF_004010325.2 Mesorhizobium sp. M00.F.Ca.ET.216.01.1.1 | reverse complement strand
CGTCAATGTCGAGCTCGGCTCGATCTCGGGCCACAAGCTCGAGGATGCCGACGGCAGCCTGGGGACGACGGGTGACCAGACGCCGGTCGAGAACTGGACGATCACGCTCTACAAGGACGACAACCACGACAACATCGCCGATCCCGCCGAGCAGGTGGCGCAGACGACGACCGACGCCAACGGCGCCTACCAGTTCACCGGCCTGCTGCCCGGCGACTACCTGATCAAGGAGGAGAGCCAGTCGGGCTGGACGAATGTGAGCCCGGTACAGATCGACCAGGACAAC
>NZ_SADR02000546.1 GCF_004010325.2 Mesorhizobium sp. M00.F.Ca.ET.216.01.1.1 | reverse complement strand
CTTACGGCGGGTTCCGGGTGGCGATTGCTTCGTTTTCCTTCGAATGCGTCGGCTTGCTGATGCTGTGGCTCGCGCCTGAACCGCACGTGGCATTGGCAGGCGCGGCGTTGACGGGATTCGGCTTTGCGCTGGTGTTTCCAGCGCTGGGTGTGGAGGCCGTGGGCCTCGTGCCGCCGGCCAGCCGGGGCGCCGCGTTGTCCGCGTATTCGGTGTTTCTCGACTTGTCGTTGGGCATTACCGGACCGTTGGCAGGCTACATTGCCGGCGAGTTCGGCTACGGGTCCGT
>NZ_SADR02000545.1 GCF_004010325.2 Mesorhizobium sp. M00.F.Ca.ET.216.01.1.1 | reverse complement strand
CGCGCGACTTCATGCCGACGAAACGGTTCTCGACGAGGTCGAGGCGGCCGATGCCGTTGTCGCGGCCGAGGTCGTTGAGCGCCGCCAGCATCGTGGCCGGCGACAGCTTCTTGCCGTTGAGCGCGACCGGATCTCCCTTCAGGAACTCGATCTCGATATCGGTGACGACATCGGGCGCGTCCATCGGCGAGACGGTGCGCTGATGCACGAATTCCGGTGGCTCGCTCCACGGATCCTCCAGCACCTTTCCCTCGGAGGAGGAGTGCAGAAGGTTGGCGTCAACCGA
>NZ_SADR02000544.1 GCF_004010325.2 Mesorhizobium sp. M00.F.Ca.ET.216.01.1.1 | reverse complement strand
GCGGCGTTGTTACCGCCGATCGCACTCACCTCGCTCGCCTGCACGCCGCCCGTCAACGCAATATCGTGTTGCGCCGTGAAGGATACGGCTTGCGTGAAGGCCTGCGTACCTGCGCCGCCGATGTCGTGCCCCGCCGTTACCGAACCGTTTGCCTCACCGATCAGCAGGCCGTTCAGCAGCGCATCGCGGCCGGCGTTCAAGGTCGCATCACCGACTGCACTCGTGCTCGCCCCCAGCGACAGATCGAGCCCGGTCG
>NZ_SADR02000543.1 GCF_004010325.2 Mesorhizobium sp. M00.F.Ca.ET.216.01.1.1 | reverse complement strand
GGCAGGTCGTAGAAGGGAATCGTTTCCGGGCGCGCCAGCCGTTCCTGCACGAATTCCGGCTTCAGGTTGGTCGCCACGCGGTCGGTGGGCAAGGAACGGATGTTGCCGTCCTTGAACACCTTCACGTCCTGCAACTCCCAGTAGCCATCGCGCAGATAGGCCCGCGCCGCATCCTTGCGCTCGACGATATTGCCTTGCTGGTCGAGGATGAAAAAGACCGCGTCGGCCATCTCCAGACCCTGGTCGAGGATGGCCCGCGCGCCGATGATAGTATCGCCGGAACTGGT
>NZ_SADR02000542.1 GCF_004010325.2 Mesorhizobium sp. M00.F.Ca.ET.216.01.1.1 | reverse complement strand
GGTCACGCACCAGGTTTTGCCGGTCATGCGCCAGGCCGGCAGCGGCCGCATCATCAATATGGGGTCGCTTGCGGGCAAGGAAGGCTTGCCGAATCTTGCCGCCTATTCGGCGGCGAGCGCAGGTATCATCGCTTTTACCAAAGCCTTGTCCGTGAAGTCAGTGACACCGATATCCGCGTCAATTGCGTCGCGCCGGGGCCGATCGATACCGAGCTTATCAGGCGACTTGGCAATCAAGTCGTCAGCGACATGATCGGCGCAAGTCCGCTCAAGCGCCTTGGCGCCGT
>NZ_SADR02000541.1 GCF_004010325.2 Mesorhizobium sp. M00.F.Ca.ET.216.01.1.1 | reverse complement strand
CTGTCAGGCTGGTGCCAAGTTCTTCTGACTGCCGAAATAGCACGGCAAGCGAACGCGCTTCCTCGAGACCGATTCGATCAGCAAGCTCGCGGAGCGCCTCTCGCAGCGGCTTGCCGGCACGCAGCTGCAAATTCATGATCGCAAGCTGGATGCCAAGCCATTTGTGCGTTCCCGCCATTTCCTGGCTCACGCGCTCGACCGCCGCCTCCAGGCTCCTGCCGGCATCGGCGCAGGTGATCATCATGTCCATGAAATCGGGAAAGCCGCGTCGGTAGACCTGCTTTTGC
>NZ_SADR02000540.1 GCF_004010325.2 Mesorhizobium sp. M00.F.Ca.ET.216.01.1.1 | reverse complement strand
CGCCGTGCGCCGAAAACGTCGAGTGGATGGTGGCGATGGAACCGGTTGACGTTGATCCGGCAGACATCCAGCGATTTACCTCACTTTACCCGTGAACGCGCGCCCTTTTCATTCACCCAATCGACGCTTCATCCTGCGCCAGAGTTGAGCGCCGCCCCAGCGGTTCCGCACGGTCCAACATTCTTGGCACAAATTGGCGCGAAGCCTCCTCTTCCGGTCTGGCGGTCTGACGGCGCTCCCCAAGCTGGCTAGTCTAAAGGATAGGGATTCGGTGCCGGCACCACTCG
>NZ_SADR02000539.1 GCF_004010325.2 Mesorhizobium sp. M00.F.Ca.ET.216.01.1.1 | reverse complement strand
GCTCGGTTATGTGCTGACGGTCCTCGCGCGTATGCCGGGGCCGCGATCCTCTATCCTGAGGACAGCGCGGCCGTTCTCCAGACTGAGCTGCACCGTTATGGGCTCTGCCGCGCCGGCGTATTTCAGGGCGTTGTCGAGCAGGTTCTTGACCGCTTCGGTCAGCATCAAGGCGTCGCCCTCGACATACGGCGCGGTTTCGAGGGTTTCGATGCGCAGGTTGACCTTCGTTCCCGTCCGCGACTCGAACTCGTCCGTGGCGCGTTCGACCAGCTCCAGCAGGTCGAGCG
>NZ_SADR02000538.1 GCF_004010325.2 Mesorhizobium sp. M00.F.Ca.ET.216.01.1.1 | reverse complement strand
ATGGATGTTTACGAAGCGCTGGCAAAGCTTGGCACCCGCCGCGCCTTGCTGGGAACCGGCTGATGGGCGGTCTGCGCACCGAGATCATTAGTGATACGAGCGCATTCGAGGATCTGGAGCCGCATTGGTGGCAGCTCTGGCGGCAGAGCATCTCGGCCACGCCATTCCAGTCTCCTGCCTGGCTCATTCCGTGGTGGCAGACATTCGCGCCGGGGGACCTTGTGGCCATTGCAGTGTGGAGTGCAGACGCCCTCGTCGGCCTGGCACCGCTCTATGTCGAAAGGCAT
>NZ_SADR02000053.1 GCF_004010325.2 Mesorhizobium sp. M00.F.Ca.ET.216.01.1.1 | reverse complement strand
GTCCGCCACTTCGCCCTGAACCTCGTGCGATCAATCGACGACAAGCGAAGCATCAAGCTGCGCCGAAAGCGCGCTGCAAGAAACAACAAATACCTCGAACAGATCCTCCAACCTTCAATCCGTTAACTCGGATTCAAAGCCGTGCGCCCAGACTGCCGCTCCTCTTTACGCCGCCCGCTTCGGTTCCACCGCAAACGGGCTCAGCCCCAGCCACGTTTGCATTTTCCTTCCGATAGCCTGGTCTCCGGTCAAGGCGACCTTTGGCCCGGCCTTCTCGACCGTGATCAGTCCCATCCAGATTTCGGTCATCGTGTGCAGGTCGGTCGAGACGTAGAGGTCGACATCGAACCCCGGATCGTACCAGCACAGATCGACCTCGCCGTGCTTTTCGACGATCAGCCACCACGACCGTTTGGACGCGGGCAGGTCCTGATACAGAAATTGTATCACCGTCCGCCCCTCGGGCAGCGGCGAGGGGTTCAGATTGCGGCGCATGTCCCACATCAGCAACGACGGATCGAGGTTCTTCAGCGACAGCCGCGACTCGACCCATTTCTGACCCCAAAAACCCATCGCCTCGACGACGGAACGCAAATCCCTGCCGGCCTCGGTCATCCGGTATTCGAAGATGCCCTTCTCGCCGCGCACCTCCTTGCGCTCGACGATCCCCGCCAGCTCGAGCTCCTTGAGCCGTTGCGACAGAAGCGTCGGCGACATCTTGGGGACGCCGCGGCGCAGATCGTTGAAGCGGGTCGATCCCGCCACCAGCTCGCGAAGCAGCACCATGGTCCAGCGGGTGCACAGAACCTCGGCGGCCATCGATAGCGGGCAGAACTGTTTGTATCCGGACTGGGTCATGATTGCAGCCTTTCCCTCCAACTCCGCCCGGACCATAGGCCTTCCCCGGCGGCGCGGCGAGTACAGAAACTGTACCGGCCTAGTACAGTTCGCGGACTGGTTGGCGCGGGCCTTGCCATGCGAGCCCTTGGCCGGCGCACGGATAGCCTTGCGCCGCAACCAGGAGACATGACCCATGACCGCTTACGTCATTGCAGACATCAAGGTGAAGGACCCGCAGTGGATGCCGGCCTACGCCGCTTCGGTGCACGACCTCGTTCACAAGCACGGCGGCAGATATTTGTCGCGCAGCGGCAATGTGAAGACGCTCGAGGGCAAGCCGCTCGACACCACCCTGATCGCCCTGATGGCGTTCCCGTCGGAGGGGGCGGCGCGCGCCTTCACCAACGATCCTGCCTACGCTCCCTTCGTCTCGGCCCGTCAGGGCGGCAGCGACAGCCGTTTCCAGTTGATCGACAACACCGATCTGGCTGGCACGATTTCCTATCTGCCGAAGGGATGATCGGCATTCGTCGCATCGCATTCGGGATCTCCAAGCAACAACAGTCACAGCGCTTGCCTGTCGCGCCGCCGTATTTTCGGCGGCCGGCCCGCTGTGCTTTTTCAAGAAGAATGGAACGAACATGACACCAAACTTTTGCAACAGGTTTCTCATGGCTGCGGCCGTGCTCACCGTCTGCACCACGTTCGCGCATGCGCATCAGGAGGCCGCGCCTGAAGCCGGCGCCAATCCGCTGGCCGACAAGGTACGGGCGGCCAACAGCCGGTTTCTCGACGTCAAGGCGGCGACGGCCGAGGGCTATGCGCCCATTCCCTGCGCCAGCGGCGTCACCGGCGGCGCGATGGGCATCCACTACGTCAACGGCCAGTATCTGAAGGACGACAAGATCGATCTGGCCCATCCCGAAGCCGTCATGTACGAGCCGATGGCCGACGGAACACTGCAGCTTGTGGCGGTCGAGTACATCACCTCGAAGGGCCCGGCCTCGCTGGATGGGCACCTGTTCAACTTCAACAGCGCGCCCAACCGCTACGGCCTGGGTGCATTCTACGAACTGCATGTCTGGGCCTGGAAGGGCAACCCGACCGGCACCTTCGCCGACATGAATCCGAAAGTGTCGTGTGATCCGACGACGGCTCCGAGCCAGTAGGCAATAGGGCCAGGCGGCGAAGCTGCCGCCTGGCCATTTATTCCTACTTTGCGTCGTCGCTTCGGGATTCGCCATCGCCAACGCTGGAAGGTAGGCGCCGTCGGCCAAGCTGCCGATCTCCCCCCTCGTTGGGGGAGATGCCCGGCAGGGCAGAGGGGGGCGCTGTCCCGTAGGCCTGTCAACCAGTTGCAATAGCGCACCCACCCGAATTCTCGGCTAGTCAGAGGTCCAAACGAAATGAATGGCGATCCTTCACGCCCCCCTCTGCCCTGCCGGGCATGCCCCCACGAGGACCCACGAGGGGGGAGATCGGCAGCTTCGCCGACAGCCCACCCTCCTCACCCCGGTAACGGTTTCTTCTCTGGTTCCATGCACATTGGCCGCGACGGGTGGACGAAACCAGGGCATGGCCGACGAGAAGATACGCAACGGGGAGTTCTGGGCGCTGGCGCTCGAACGCGCCCAGCTTGGCGCCTGGGACTGGGATCTGTTGAGCGGCGAGTGCTACTACTCGCCGACCTGGTGGCACATGCTCGGCTATGAGGAGGGCGAGCTTGCCAACACCGCCGACCTCTGGCTGCAGCTGACGCATCCCGACGACCGCGAGCGGGCGCTGGCCAGCGGCGACCGCCACATTGCCGGCCTGACCGATTCCATCGAGACCGAGCTGCGCCTGAAGCACAAATCCGGCCACTGGGTCTGGGTGCTCGATCGCGGCGGCGTGGTCGAGCGCGATGCCGAAGGCCGGCCGCTGAGGCTGATGGGCGTCCAGACCGACATCACCAGGCAGAAGCAAGCCGAAGCAGAGCTCGAACAGGTCAATGTGCGCTTTCGCCTGGCGCTTGCCGCCAGCGGCACCGGTATCTGGCACCACAACCTCGGCGCGGACAAAAGCTACTGGGATGCGCGCACCCGGGAAATCTACGGGCTTGTCGCCGACACCGACGAGGTGGCCGGTGACCTCTGGCATACCTTCCTGCATCCCGACGACAAGGGGGACGCCGAGAGCGCGCATCTGGCACCGTTGGAAACGCATAATGTCGTAGCCGTCCAATACCGCATCATCAGGCGCGACGGCGAAATCCGCCACATAGAATCGCTGGTGCGCTTCATCGCCGACAGCCAGTCGGCGGGCCAGATCCTGGGCACCGTGCGCGACATCACCGAGGCCAAGCAGCGCGAGCAGGAGCTCGCCCATGCGGCCCGTCACGATGCCCTGACCGGGCTGTTGAACCGCGCCGCCTTCGACAGGCTCCTGGCCGAGCATATCGCCACCGCGCGCCGGCTGCCGCTGGCGGTGTTCTACGTCGATCTCGACTACTTCAAGGCCCTCAACGACTTCGCCGGCCACGCCGCCGGCGACCTGGCGCTGAAGAGCGTCGCCTCGGGCATCGTCGGCTGCCTGCCGCCATCGGCGCATGCCGCGCGCCTCGGCGGCGACGAATTCGCGCTGCTGGTGCCGAACTGCGATGCCGCGCAGGCCGAGACTCTGGCCGCTGCCGTTCTTGCCGCGGTCCGCGATGCCGATCTCGGCCTGGCGGCGACCTCGCGCAAGCTCGCGGTAAGCGTCGGCATCGCCTTTGTCGACGATCACAGGACCACGGTGGCCGATGCGCTGGCCTGCGCCGACGACGCCTGCTATGCGGCCAAGGCCGCCGGGCGCAACCGCTTCGCGGTGTTTTCCGCCGAGGCGACATCGGGCTCGGGCGGCCTCAACGCGGCGCGCCTGGCGGCCGACACCGTCGATGCCATGGACGACGGCAGGCTGAAACTGTTCGGCCAGGAAATCCATCTGCTCGGCAAACCGTGGCAGGAGAGCCGCCACGTCGAAGTGCTGGCGCGGCTCGCTGCGCGCAACGGAAAGCTGGTCCCGCCAGGCGAGTTCATTCCGGCGGCGGAGCGCTTCGGCGTCGCCTCCAGGCTCGATCGCTGGATCATCAGCACAGCGCTGTCGCTCTATGGCCCGGCGCTGAAATCGGGCGCCGTCACGCTCGGCTTCAACCTGTCGGCGCAGACGCTGAGCGACCCGCAGCTCTGGGATTTCGTCGACGCCATCATCTCCGAGACGGGGGCGCCGCATTCCGGCATCGGTTTCGAGATCACCGAGACGGCCGCCGTCACCAATTATGCCGCCGCCGAACAGTTCGTCCGCAAAGCGCGCGAGCGGCGCTGCCGTGTCAGCCTCGACGATTTCGGCGCCGGCATGAGCTCGTTCGAATATCTCAGGCGCTTCCCGGTCGATGCCATCAAGATCGACGGCTCCTTCATCGAGCACATTGCGCAAAGCAAGTTCGACCGCGAGATCGTCTCGGCCATTTCAGGCATTGCCAGGAGCCTCGGCTGCAGCGTGGTGGCGGAGAAGATCGAGCAGCCGAAGGCGCTCGACATCCTCCAGGGCATGGGCGTGGCCTATGGCCAGGGCTTTCTGCTGCACCGGCCGGAGCCGCTGGAGGCGATCGTGGCGCGCGCGATTTCGGCGATTGCGCCAGCGGTATTGCCTGGCAGGCGCTTCGGTTCCAGCAAGGGCTGACGTCGCGATCCTTCGCGCCCCCCTCTGTCCTGCCCTTTTTACCAAAACTTGGCATCTCCCCCTCAAGGGTGGAGATTGGCAGCTTCACCGCTGCGCCTCTTTGTCGACGTTGGAGATTGGCGAAAACCAAAACGCGATCCAATCTCCCCCCAAGTGGGGGAGATCTCCGGCAGGACAGAGAGGGGTGCTGTCCTGCCAGCATTCAAGGTGCTCTTCCGCCGCCCGGCCGCGGCCTCGCGGATCAGTTCTTCCGCTTGCCGCCGGACGACTTCTCCGATTTCGCCATGTCCTGGGCTTCGCGCATCATCTTCAGCGCTTCGTCCATCGTCAGCCCGCACTTGCGGGCAAAATAGGCCGCCTCGTAGGCTTCTGCCGGGGAGGCCCCTGTCGTGCTGGACGCTTGCGATTTCGATTTCTTCTTGGCCATGTCGGTTTCGCAGCCAGTGAATCGGTTAGTCAACTAATATAGTGCCTTTGTTCGTCAATGCAAAATTCCGGCATTGTGGGTGAACGTCACGGGTTCACCGGCGAGGCTATCGGCAGGTCGAACCTGGCAAAGGTCGCACTCCATGCGCCCCCCTCTGTCCTGCCGGACATCTCCCCCTCAAGGGGGGAGATTGGCTGTCACCTCTGTTTTCGCAAACCTTCGACGCTTCAAAAGGAGCGGCAAGGCTGAAGCTGCCAATCTCCCCCTTGAGGGACCCATTTTGGGGGGATGTCCGCCTCCGGCCTGTCAACCACCGGCTGTCTAATGCGTTTTCTGCATGTGTCCCACCGCATTGGCAAAGGAGATGTCGCTCTTGATCTCGCGCATTGCCATCGAGGTGATGGTGCGCCGCACGCCGGGCAGGCGGCTGAGTTCCTCGCGCAGCATCCTATCCAGCGCCATCATGTCGACGGTGACGATCTGCAGGAGATAATCGGCCTCGCCTGTCGTGGCGTAACAGCGCCGGATCAGCGGATGTCTTTGCACCGCCGCCTCGAAGGCGTCCGACACCTCGAAGTCGATCGACACCTGGATGAGGGCCTCAATGCCGAAGCCGAGTTTTGCCGGGTCGATGCGCGTCGAGTAGCCGCGGATGATGCCGGCATCCTCCAGCGCCTTGACCCGCTTCCAGCACGGCGTCTTGCTCAGGCCGACCTCGTCGGCGAGCGCTGCAAAGGAGATTCGTGCGTCGCGTTCGAGCGCCGCGACGATCTTCCGGTCGAGGGCGTCCAGCATCTATCGTTCTCCAAATTTGCTTCGGAAGCGGATTTCGTCCTCCATTTCCTGTTCTCTAGATAACAGAAAGGAACAATGTTCAAGCCAAAGCGATTATCCTTGTGCCTCGGATCAGACAAACAGCCCGCGGCCCGACGGGCCGGGCAGGGTAGAATGGCCATGCACAAGCCGGACTATTACGCCCGCATCGAAGCGCCCGAGATGCGCGACTACGGCGTCTACTTGCAATGCGACAAGCTTCTCAACTGCCAGAAGCCGCTGGCCGAGATGGTCAATGCCGATGAGCTGCAGTTCCAGATCGTGCATCAGGTCGAGGAGCTGTGGATGAAGCTGATTACCTACACGCTGGTCGATGTCGTCGACTACCTCGAGCAGCAGAACACGCATCGCATCGTTACGCTGATGGGGCGCGTGCATCGCTTGGTGCGAATGATGACGGCGCAGCTCGACCTGCTCGAAACCATGTCGCCCAAGGAATACCAGCAGATCCGGCTGCAGCTCGGCAATGGCAGCGGCCAGGAATCGCCGGGCTTCAAGCAGCTGTTGCGCATGCCGCCGGAGCTGTGGCGGGCCTTCAAGGCGTCATATCTCGACGGCCGCGGGCTCTCGGTCGAGGATGTCTATGATACCAGCTATGACCACGGCGACAGCTACGTCGTCGCCGAGGCGCTGATCGAGTTCGACGAGCTGTTCCAGAAATTCCGCGCCAATCATCTCCATCTCATCCACCGCTCGATCGGGCTCGGCGCGAAATCGCTGAAAGGCCGCCCGGTCGAATTGCTGGAAGCCGGCGCCCGCCACCGCTTCTTCCCCGAACTCTGGGACATACGCTGCGACATGACCGACCGCTGGGGCACCCGGTACGGCGCGGTGCGGGAACCGATCAGCCACCCGGAGGCGAAGGTGGGGTAGGGGCAGCGCCTGTTCTTCGTCAATCCTAGGGACGGTCGCCTGCCGCCGGAACTGCGGGTTTGTTTGTGAGCCCGCAGTTCCGGCCGCCAAACTACCCGATCCTTCTCAAACAATCCTCGGGCGAGTATCCATGCCTTGACGGTCGCTGTAGAATGCGGCGGCGCGGAATGAAAGCCGTTCCGCAGCAATCCTTCGCGCCCCCCTCTGTCCTGCCGGACATCTCCCCCACAAGGGGGGAGATTGGCAGCTTCGGCGCGGCGCTCACTCTTGCGACATTGGAAATTGGCGAAAGCCGGGATGACAGCCGATCTCCCCCCAAGTGGGGGAGATGTCCGGCAGGACAGAGGGGGGCGCTGTCCAGGGCGCTGTCCCTCCAGCATCAAAAAAGGTTATGCACCGCTGCGGTGCTTTGGATCGACGAACCTAAGTCCTGCAAGGTCTCGCCGCTTGCCGTTCACGCCGCCAAAACTATTTTGCAGGTTGCTGTCGGACTCGCGGCGTATGGCCCGTCCTTGGGGCGAAACCCGTCGCAACCCTGGGAGGACATCATGACGTTGGAAACCGCTCAATCACCCGCTCAATCGTCGTGGACGACCGCGGCAATTCTCATTGGCCGGCTGATCTTCGCTGCCGTCTTCCTGATGGCGGTCGTTTTCAAATTCGCCGACATCGGCGCAACCGCAGGCTATATCGCCGCCGCCGGATTTCCGTTCCCGCTGTTCTTGGCCTGGTGCGCGGCTTTGCTCGAGGTCGTCCTCGTCCTGTGCTTCCTGACCGGCGCCTTCTTCTCGTGGGCTGCCCTGGTTGCCGCCGCCTATGTGCTGTTCCTCGGCTTTGCCTTCCACGGGCCGAGCCACTGGGCCGCCAACCAGGCGGAGTTCGGCTTCTTCGTCGACCACTTCACCTTCGTCGCCGGCCTGCTGTTTGCCGCCGCCCATGGGCCGGGCCGCGTGCTGGCTCTAAGGCTTGGGTCGATGAGCTGATACCGAGCCCGCGGCTGGCAGGCAGCTTTAGCCGAGGCGGGGAGGGGGAGCCGTTATCTCACATCTGGTCGTTGTATGGTTCCTTCATCTGGCCGACCATGCGCGCCAATTTTGAGAACGACGGCATATCCGCCTCCGGCTGGCACTGATTGGCGAGTTCCAGCAGCCGGATCGGGAAGTTGACGGCATCGCGGCTCGACGGCGACATGCCGTCGGACCGTTCCTCGTTGGTTTCGCAGGCTTCGGCCTTGCGCAAGGCGATGTCTACCTCCTCGACCGACAGCACACCCTTGCGGACCAGAACCTGGTTGATCGATGCGACGGCCATCAGCAGGCCCTCGAGTTGCAGATTGGCGACGTTCATAGCTGTTGCTCCCATTCGGCAAGTTCCAAACGCGCGAAGGCCGGTTCCGATCCAGATACCATGGATTGGATTCCCTTGGACTCGGGCAGTGAATTGAACGTCGGCGGGACAGCGCCCCCTCTGTCCTGCCGAACATCTCCCCCACGTGGGGGAGATCGGATTCGTTTCGGCTTTCGCCAACCTCCGACGCTAGAAGGCAAGCGGGACGGCAAAGCTGCTAATCTCCCTCCTAGTGGGGGAGATGGCCGGCAGGCCAGAGAGGGGCGCGAAGGAACGCGGCTTAACGGATGTTGGGCCGCAAGCAATGGCCTACTCTTCCATCCAGCGCTCGCCATATTCGCGCCACAGCGCCTTCACCTCGGCAATGCCCAGCGGCGGCGTCGATCGGTCGCCATAGGTGATCGCGGCGGCGCTAAGGTCGTACTGGCCGTCGGTCTGGACGATGAAACGGATCGCCTCGCCGAGTGGCCTTGAGTGGAAGATCGGATCCGCCTGGCCCCTGCCAAGGCTGCGAACCCCTGAAATCGTTGCTGTTACATGCCGCATCCTGAAGACGGATGCCATGGCTGGTTTGTCCATGCTGCTCCCCCAGAATCCCAAGGCAAAATGATTCCATAAGCGCCGGCTAATGGCCAGACGATCGGAAAACTTGTTGTGAATACCGGGCTGCAAGGGCGCGGCGGGATTGGTGCGGCGAGCCCGGTGGAAATGGATAGGAAAATTTACCTAGGACATATTGCCCGGTGACGGCAACTATGCTATTGATTTGGGCATGGTGCTGATTTGCGCCAACGACCCCCGCCGAGGCGGGTTTTTTGTTTTTCCTACGAATGAAAGCGCCTCCGGCAGCAAGCAACACTGGCGGCACAGTGCCCCCCTCTGGCCTGCCGGCCATCTCCCCACTTGGGGAGATTGGCTCTCATTCCGGCCTTCGCCAATCTCCAGCGTCGCAGGAAAGGGCGGAGCGCCATAGCTGCCGATCTCCCCCCTCGTGGGGGAGATGGCCGGCAGGCCAGAGGGGGGCGCGAGGGAACGAGGCCTACCAATTGCACCGCAATCTCAAGAGAATCCGATGCCCGTCCGCTATGCCAGCATCATCACCGACGATGACGGCCGCGAGGTTGTCAGCGCCATCGGCGCGTTCGAGGGCGCAGCACCGCAGGCGCGTGCGGGCCGGTTCGAGCCGGTTGCGCCCGGTGTGCTGATCGGCATGGTCCGGGGCGGTCCAGTCGACGCGGTCGGCGGCTTTGGCTTTCCCTTGGGATCGCTCGGCATCGACGGCCGCGCGGTCGATATCGCCAGGGCAGATCTGAAGGGCAGGCCTGAAGCCGGCATGGCAAAAGCCGACGCGGCACAGCAGAACAGCGAGGTTGCGTTGGCCGATGCAGCGACAGCCGGCACGGCAACGTCCGCCGCAGCAAAACCCGCTGCGGCCAAGTCAGCACGGAAGGCCGCAAAGCCGGCGCGCGCCAAGTCTCGCAAAGGCAAGTCGGCACGCGCCAAGTCCCGCAAGGCCAAGGCGCCAAAGCCCAGGCAGGCCAAGCCGGCGAGGGTGGCGAATACGGCCAGCTCCGCGGGTATAGGGGGCAAGACTGGACCCGGCGAGGCCGCAGTTCATGGCTGATCCCTTAGCGCAAGACCAGCACGAGCAGCCGTCCCGCAAGCCCGCGTCCCGAGGCAAACCCCGGCCGAAGCGGGCGAAGAAGTCGCTGGGCGATGATTTCCTGGCAGCCGTGCGCGCCGATTTCCGCGCTCATGGCGCCGGCGTTATCGCTTCGGTGCGGGCGGACAAGCCCGACCAGTATCTGAAGATCGTGCTGTCGGTGCTGCCCAAGGACCTACATGTCGATACCAACCATCTGGACGCATTGAGCGATGACGAGATCCGGCACCGCATCCGCGGCCTCGAAGCCGTCCTCAAGCCGTTCCTTGGGCCGTTCCTCGGCCAAGGCGTCGGCCCAGGGGTCGGCCCAGGCGTCGGCGAGCAAGGAATACCTCAGCCTGCTGAGGGAACTGGACCGGCGGCGGCCCAATAACCAGCTTGCCGCCTACCGTCCCTATGCCAGGCAGGCCGAATTTCATGCCGCCGGCGCGATCCACCGCGAGCGCCTGTTCATGGCCGGCAACCAGCTCGGCAAGACCAGGGCCGGGGGCGCCGAATGGGCGATGCACCTCGCCGGCCGCTATCCGCAGTGATGGCAAGGCAAGGTCTTTGACACGCCAGTGCGGCTGTGGGCGGCCGGCGTCACCGGCGAGGGCACGCGCGACAACCCGCAGCGCATCCTGATCGGCCCGCCGCAGGAGCAGGCGGCGTGGGGCACCGGCATGATCCCCGCCGATGCCATTGCCCACACAATCTGGGGCGCGGCGCGCCGGGTGCGCTCGACAGCGTCGTGGTGCGCTGGGGCGGCGGCGGCGATGTCCAGGCCGATGAATCGGTGCTGTCGTTCAAGAGTTACGAGAGGGGCCGCGAGAAGTGGCAGGGCGAAACGCTGCACGGCGTGTGGTTCGACGAGGAGCCGCCGCTAGACATCTATTCCGAGGGCCTGGCCCGCACCAACGCCACCGGCGGCATCACCACCGTCACCTTCACACCGCTGCTCGGCATGTCGGACGTGGTGCTGCTGTTCTTGTCGGCGACAGAGGTGGAGGGGATGGCGAGGGGTGATGCCGGCTGCCTAGGCGTCCGTCTTTCTTCAGGATAGTTGGCGAAAACCGGGGCGACGGCCGATCTCCCCCCTTGTGGGTCCCCCGCAAGGGGGGAGATTGGCAGCTTCGCCGACGCCGGAGTAATTCGATTCAAAATCAACGCTCTACAGCCACGTCCTGAATCGACCTGGGAAGAACCATGACCCGTCACGTGACCTTCATGACCATCGACGACGCCGAGCATTACATGCCGAACCAGCGTGCCGAGATCATCGCCGCCTATCCCGCACATGAGCGCGAGGCGCGCGCCAAGGGCATTCCGGTGCTGGGTTCCGGCCGCATCTTTCCGGTATCGGAGGAATTGATCGCCTGGGAGCCGTTCCGGCTGCCGCGTTATTGGCCGCGCCTCGGCGCGCTGGATTTCGGCTGGGACCATCCATCTGCCGCGGTCGAGCTCGCCTGGGATACGGAGGCCGACGTCGTCTACGTCACAAAAGCCTGCCGCGCTTCGCAGCAGACGCCGGCCATGCAGGCGCTGACGCTGAAACCATGGGGCGATTGGCTGCCCTGGGCGTGGCCGCGCGACGGCCGCCGCGAGACGCTGGAAGGCGCCGGCGTGGCGCTGGCTAGGCAATATGCCGCGCATGGGCTGAACATGCTGGCCCGCCACGCGCAGTTCGCCGACGGCTCGGTGTCGGTCGAGGCCGGGCTGATGGAGATGCTGGACCGCATGCAATCGGGCCGCTTCAAGGTGTTCTCGACGCTTGGCCCCTGGTTCGAGGAGTTCCGGCTCTACCACCGCAAGGACGGCCAGGTGGTGAAACTGCGCGACGATTTGATGGCGGCGACCCGCTACGCGTGATGATGCTGCGGGAAGCGGTGGTCGATCCGGCGGAGCTCAGGACGGCGAGGCAGCCGGCGGGGCAGAGCGATCCGCTGGGGGCGTTCAGGTGAGGAGCGGATGCCGTGCCGAAAGCGCGAACAGCCAGCCCGGCCACCGGCAGACAGACATACAACGCGGAGTTCTGGTAAGCTCCAATGAAAAATGGGCAGGTGTGAGGGCTGGATGACCTTCGAGCTAGCGATGCTTGTGGCGAGTTGCGTGCTCTGTCTAATCCAAATCGTTATCTCCTCGCACGCAACCAGTTTCCAGCGAGGTTATCGTTGGACGGCCGGCTCTCGTGACCTCGAAGTCCCTCCGCTCACGGGCGTAGCAGGACGTTTGGAAAGAGCGCTCCGAAACTTCCTCGAGACCTTTCCGGTGTTTGTGGCCGCGGTGTTCCTTGTCCACGTGCTCGGTCGCGAGAGCGCCCTCAGCGAATGGGGAGCCGGTCTCTATTTTTCAGCCAGGGTTGTTTACCTTCTGCTCTACGCGGTGGGCGTCCCCTTGGTCCGCTCGCTCATCTGGAACGTCGCGTTTGTTGGAATTGTCCTTCTTTTGCTCGCATCGACCTGGCCCCTGTAGGGCTCGCATCCCAACCGCTTGTCCCCGAAAGCCGGGCCAAGACTGACGTACCGCTCGACATTTGACTCCCAATGGGATCTTAGCCGCTGACCAACGTGTTCGAGGGTTCCGGCTCTATCACCGCAAGGACGGCCAGGTGGTGAAACTGCGCGACCACCTGATGGCCGCGACCCGCTACGGCGTGATGATGCTGCGGGAAGCGGTGGTCGATCCGGCGGAGTTCAGGACGGCGAGGCGGCCGGCGGGGCAGAGTGAACCGCTGGGGGCGTTTCGGTAAAAGAACTGTGCCGCTCGATCACCAACTTGCGTTTCCGCGCGCTGGGCGGCAATGAGGTCGTCAGCACACTCTATCGGGGGGAAAATGGAGTCGGAAAGTAGCATTCTCGGGTACATCATTTCTCGGGCGCCATTCACAATTTATCTCGCGGCGCAGCTATGGGTAATAAGCTGGCTTGCCTTCAAGCTGATCCGCGTTCAGCAGCAGATGGTACGGGCGCAGGAAGGCATTCTGGCCAAGCTGACCGACATAGACAACCGCATGGCTGAAAGGCCGAATCAGGGCTGAGGTGCATGCGCTCTTTAGTCATGCGGCAGCACGATTATCGGCTTGATGGAAGGTGCGTATATTGCCGTACAGACATGTCGGGCTATGCCGCAGATGAAGTCACAGATGAGCACATAATCCCGCGCGCACTTAATGGTACCCTTGTTATCCGCAATGGTGCCTGCGCAGAATGCGCACGGCTTTCCAACAAGAATTATGAAGCCGCAGCGCTCAATTCCGATCTGCTGGTACCGCGTCGGCTTTTGGAGTTGAAGGCGTCACGGCGGCGAGGGAAAAACCAGTCAGCACCTCGTCCTCTTCCGCCTGTTGCGCTTGGCGACTTCGGCATGGGCGGTGGCGTTTTCGATCTGGATCTGGCTAGGGAGGATTATCCTCAATTCTTCTCTTTGGTCGTATTTCAGCCGGCAGGGCTCCTCATTGGCGTTGATCGTGGCGGCGACCTTCAAAACCCCAGCTTTCAATCTTTCAATCTCGGTGGAAAAAGTCGAGATTCTGACGTAACCACAAAACATACAATGATTAATGGCCCGTTCGCCATGATGTTAGCGAAGATCGCCTACTGCTACGCGACCGCAGAATGGGGAGAGAGTTTCTTTGACGCCAAAGATATAAGGGATTTGTTGCTTGGAAGGCGGAACGATGTTTACAATTTTGTTGGCAATACTGAATCACCGGAGCGATTGACAACAAGGATTCTACACGGGCTATATGTCCATCGCCGAGGAGAATGGTTGACGGTACTGGTCCATTTGTTTGCCTCCTGCCACGACACAAAGGATTCAAGCGATTGCCATCCATATGAAGTGGTCGTTGGAAGAGCGCTGTGAAGTGTGTTGTGACTGATCAACGCTAGTGGCGGTCGACAACCACGACGGCAATCCGGAAGCCGACTTAGCTTCAAGTTGGCTTCGACATCGGCCGACCGGGTTCGCTAACGAGCCAACTCTTACTCCACGATCTTCCAAGAATCCTTGCGGATCACCTTGCCGTTGCGAAACGTGTAGAAGTCACAACCCGGTAGTTTCTCAGTTTGAAATTTGCCGACGTTGACGGCGCTGTCGCGCCAGCGGTCGGACTCCTATATGCTTTAGCGGAAAGCAGGGAGGATAAGACCATGCCATTGTACCTAACTCGGTTCAGCTACACGCCGGCTACATGGGCGAAGCTCATTAAGAACCCCGAGGACCGCCGAGAGGCGGCGAAGCAGTACATTGAATCTGTTGGCGGAAAGTTGCACGGCTTCTGGTACGCCTTTGGTGAGCACGACGGCTATAACTTGTGGGAGGCGCCGGATAACGTGTCAATGGCGGCCACCGCGCTCGCGATCGGCTCGGGCGGAGCGCTGAGTTCCATCCAGACGACCGTCCTCCTGACCGTTGAGGAAACGGTTGCAGCGTTGCAAAAGGCATCGACGATTAAATATCGACCACCTGGAGAACAAGCCTAATGCCGACCGGACCTAAAGGACCGAAACGTCCCGCCGACGTGATAGGCAATGCCGTTCGCGTCATGCGCATTGCCACCGGGGAAGAAGCCGACGACGTGATTGATGACGGTAAAGACCCGCTGCGAAAGCGCTTGGCGCAAAGGGTGGAAAGAAGCGCGTAGGTCACTGGCGACGGGGCCGGTCAAGGCCGCAGGCCTCGAGACTCCGCCCGAAAGCGGGAAGCGCACCCATGCCTATGGCCTCCTCATGACCGTCCGCATCATCCCCGCCACTTTGCGCGATCTATCCTACATCGCCGCCAATCTCCGCCCTGAGGACAAAGCCGAGATCGACTGCCAGTTCGATCAGTGGTCGCCGGCACTGCTGGCGCTGATGGCACTGCAGGGTTTTGCCTATGTCGCCGAATTCGACGGCAACCCGGAAGCCGGCTTCGGCGCCGCCGAGCAGCACGGCGGGCTGTGGATCGCCTGGAGCTGGGGCACGCGCCGCATGAAGCGCTGCGTGCCTGGCATTACCGAATTCTTCCACGCCGTGCTCGGGCGGCAAGTTGCGGCGCGGCGCCTGGCGTGTCGAGGCGAGGGCGTTGGCCGCCAACGAACTGGCGCTGCGCTGGCTCGCCCGCCTCGGCGCCACGCAACGCTGCCTGCTGCCGGGCTACGGCAGGAACGGCGAGGATTTTTTGCTCTACGACTGGACAAGAACCTCTCACTTTGGGAAAGCTGGAACCATGTGCCTCTTCCAAAAGCCGCCGGCGCTGAAGCCGCTGCCCCCGACACCGACCATCGCCGACAAGGACGTGCAGGCGCGCGAAGCAGCCCTCAGGGCTGAGCTCGAGCAGCGCCAGGGCACCTTGAGCACGGTGAAGTCCGACCTGTCGCCCAGCGACCTGACCGGCCAGCGCCGCGTGCTGCTGGGGGTATGACATGACCGCGATGAAGCGCAGTTTTCGCAACCGCGTGCTCGCCTGGTGGTACTGGCGCAGGCATGCGAGGTTGGTGAAGCGGCGCTGAAGCTGACGATCTCCCCCCTTGTGGGGGAGATGCCCGGCAGGGCAGAGGGGGGCGCTGTCCCACCAGCCTGTCAGTCAGAACACAACCGCGTCCTCGGCGTCATTCGGAATAAATTGGGCAAAGGTTGGCGATACTTCGCGCCCCTCTGTCCTGCCGGCCATCTCCCCCCTTGAGGGTCCCACAAGGGGGAGATTGGCAGCTTCTGCGCCTTCCGTAACAGCCGAGAGCAATTCGTTACCGCTCGATGCGGTTGACATTCCTCCCTCCACCGCCATGCTGCAGTGCAACATGGCTATCTCGGAGTTCGGCATGGCGGAAGCCCGGTCATCGCGCATCGAATGCCTGGACGGGCTTCGGGCGCTCGCCGCGATCTGGGTGCTCGTCGGGCATTGTCTGCTTTTGACCGGCTGGCATATTCCCATCCTCGGCGAGCCGGATCTCGGCGTCGATCTGTTCATCATGCTGTCCGGCTTCCTGATGGTGTTCCACTATCAGCTGCGCCAGGACAAGGAGCCCTGGCAAAGGCCGGAAACCTGGCTGAAATTCTGGACGCGCCGCTATTTCAGGATCGCGCCGCTGTTCTACGTCATGCTCTTCCTGGCTTTGGCGCTTGGCCCCTATCTCTACGATTCCAGGATGGTCATCGACGAGTTTCTGCTGAGGTCGCCCCAGGCGTCGCAGCGTTATCTCGACAGCGGCCTGAAGAATATCGGCGCCCACCTTCTGTTCCTGTTCGGCCTGGTGCCGAATTTCGCCTATCGCACGCCGCTCCCCGACTGGAGCCTGGGACTGGAGATGCAGTTCTACGCCATGTTCCCGGCCATCATGCTGCTGGTGCGCCGGCTCGACTGGATATGGAGCGCCATCCTGGTGGGAGCGATCGGCAGCACCATCGTGTTTGTGGTGGGACTGCTGTCGATCCGTTTCCCGATGCCGTCGTTCCTACCGCTGAAGATGCAGATATTCCTGTGCGGGATGCTGCTGGCCGGCGTCGTGCATCAAAGGCAAAAGCGGCCGATCCTGTATCTGACGTTGGCGCTGCTGCTGGCAGCGCTGCCCTTTGGCGGCAAATACGGGCTGGGCAAGCTTTTGGTGCGCGAAGCGCTCGTGCTGGGCTTCTTTGCCCTGGTTCTCTACCGCATGCTGCCCGGAATGGCGGGCGCCGTGGCGAGAAAGATAGCGACGACGCTCGCCAACCGGTTCTTTCACCTGATGGGAGAGCTTTCCTTCAGCATCTATTTGATCCATTTGCTGGTTCTCCAGCCGGTCGCGGCCTTCGTCATCACCCAGTTCGGCCACGATCTGACGGCGCCGCTGCGTTTCGCGATCGTCGTTCTCGTCGTCTTGCCAACGGTGTGCCTGCTGTCGTGGATCACCTATAATTTGATCGAGATCCCCGGCCAGAAAATGGGCCGTTTCGTCGTCCAGCGCTTTGGGCGAACCCCAGCGCTGGAGACGACCCCGGCGGAGTAGGCGCGAAGCCGGCGAAGCTGCCAATCTCCCCCCATGAGGATGAGGCGCGGCGCTGAAGCTGCCAATCTCCCCCTGGAGGGGGAGATGCCCGGCAGCGCAGAGGGGGGCGCTGTCCCGCCGACCTTTCGACGAATTGCAATTGCAACCTTACGCAGGTTCTCGGCTGATCGGATCGATAGGCTCGCCTCCCTTCACGCCCCCCTCTGCCCTGCCGGGCATCTCCCCCACGAGGGGGGAGATCGCTGTTTCGGCCGTCGCGTCAAAAGAACGAGGCAACATCCATGAGTGATTCCCGCGCCCATGACATCCTGTCGCGACAGGCCGAGTTCGAGACCGAGCGCAGCCAGTACGAGTCCGTCTGGCAGGCCGTGTCCGAATTCTGCGATCCCGACGCGCCCGACATCTGGAGCGGCCGCAGGACCGGCGTGCCGGATTCGCAGGCCGAGCGGCAGGAGCGGCGCGGTGCTCGTGTCTATGCCAACACCATCAACTCGGCCGCCAATCGCCTCGCCGCCGGGCTGGAAAGCCTGATCATTCCGCAGTCGGAAAAGTGGCATGGGTTGTCCACCGCCGAAATGAACGATGAGGAGAGCGACGAGGAAAAGGAATGGGCGGAAGCCTTGCGCGATTTCCTGTTCTCGCTGCGCTACTCCGCCAGTTCGAACTTCGTGCCGGCAACCCAAGCCTGCCTGCGCAACGTCGTGCGCTACGGCCCGGCCTATCTCTACGCCGAGGAGGGCTTTGGCGGCGCGCTGAAGGCGGCGCGGCTGGAGGGGAGGTAGCTGTGCCAAAAGCTCGTAAGGGGAGCGGTTCCGGCGAACTGCCAATCTCCCCCTTGTGGGGCAGGGCTATCGCATATGAGTGATCGCATTGATGAGATAGTCGTCATTCCAGGCGCATTTCTTGATGCGATGGCTGATGGGAACTTTGGCGCTATCGGCGGCTTGGAGGATGTTTCTGGCGAGGCGATTGAGAAGGGCTGTGTTGGCGGGAGCATTGTCCTTGCGGGCACGGCTGAGGTCCTCATCGAGATGGACATCGAGCATCCAATGCAGGCCGTTCTCGATCTGCC
>NZ_SADR02000537.1 GCF_004010325.2 Mesorhizobium sp. M00.F.Ca.ET.216.01.1.1 | reverse complement strand
GTCGATAGGTTGAGTGGCGGCATGCGAGAACAGCTTTCGGTTCTGACACGTCTGGCCTTCGCCCGTTTGCTTGCCCGCGACGGCCGACCCACACCGGTTATCCTGGATGACGCTTTGGTTTATTCCGATGACGACCGCATCGAGCGCATGTTCGACGCTTTGCATCGTCAATCACACGATCAGCAGATTCTCGTTTTCTCCTGCCGCCAACGCGCGTTTGCAAAACTCGGCGGTAACATTTTGCAGATGAGCGACTGGCAACCGGGTCGGTCATAAGCGGAGATCGC
>NZ_SADR02000536.1 GCF_004010325.2 Mesorhizobium sp. M00.F.Ca.ET.216.01.1.1 | reverse complement strand
TCCGCAGGCTGCGCGACAGCGGCATCACCGCCCCGATCATGCTGCTGCGCAGCCCGCGGATGTTTTCGAAGCGCGATTCGGCGATGCCGGCGACACCGCCGCGCAGCATGGCGCGCGCCACCTGCGGCATGCCGCAGGTGCCCTTGGTGACGCCGAAAATCTTAATACCGGACAGCGCGCATATTCAAGATAGCCGTTCTCGATCTTTGGTAACATTTCCTGGCCGACATCTCTTGTCGGCCGGCGCTAAATAGCCTTTTCCCGTTGGGCGAAGCGGCGTAGGGAAG
>NZ_SADR02000535.1 GCF_004010325.2 Mesorhizobium sp. M00.F.Ca.ET.216.01.1.1 | reverse complement strand
GGCAATGATCGCGGCCTGCGCCCCGGCACGTTCGCCAGTGGCGATTTCCATCAGCAGGCCGGGCACCGCCAGTGCCTCGTCATAATAACCCTCGATCGAGGCCGGCCCCATGGACGAAGTAACCGCGACGATTTCGGTCCAGGCTCCGGCGACACTGCGCGCGGCCGCCGCGATCGTCTCGGTCATGCTCGCCGTCGTGTTGGGATTTACCACCAGTATCCGCACGATCACGCCCTGGTCCGGCGGCGGCCGACATAGAGGATGGCGCCTAGCGTCGCCATGATCAC
>NZ_SADR02000534.1 GCF_004010325.2 Mesorhizobium sp. M00.F.Ca.ET.216.01.1.1 | reverse complement strand
CAAGGCAAGCGGCGACAGCAAAACTCGCAAATGACGATGGCATCTCATCGATGCCGCGGAAGCCGACGACGGCGCGGGCGCAGGACGCCTGGTCCGTGCCCGGCCAGATGCCGCCTATGCCCCAATAGACATGCAGCGTGGTGATCAGAAGCAGAACCAAGGAGATGATCAAGGCAAGGATGATCATGAGCGGAACAGTCGCGAATATTGGGTTTCGTGCTGCATGGCCATGATGTCCGACACGAAGGCCGAGCCGCCGAGATCGTCAAGCGAGGACCTCGCCGCGCG
>NZ_SADR02000533.1 GCF_004010325.2 Mesorhizobium sp. M00.F.Ca.ET.216.01.1.1 | reverse complement strand
CTCGCCTATCGGCCATTCCCCCGGCTTCAGCCTTACGCCGAGACCGGGCCGATCTTCTTGCATGCGCACGAATGCGAAGCTGCTGCGGAAGTGGATGCGCTGCCGGAAATGCTCGAAAGCAGCGACTACATCGTGCGAGGCTACGGCAGGGACGACCGCATCGTCTACGGCAGTGGCGGAGTCGGCCCGACCAGCGACATTGCGGCACGCTCCGAGAGGTTCTTCGAGCGCGACGACATCGCCTACATCCATGTCCGCTCGGCGCGCAACAATTGCTACCAATGCCGC
>NZ_SADR02000532.1 GCF_004010325.2 Mesorhizobium sp. M00.F.Ca.ET.216.01.1.1 | reverse complement strand
GCTTCTCCGCGGTCGCCATGTGGGCGCTGCTGGCGCTGCTCACCGACGCCTCCGGGCAGGTGCCGCCGTTCCTGTTGTCGGCCGTCACCTTCGCCATCGGCACCGGCGTCGGACTTGCCGCGCGGCTGGTGATGCCGGCCGCCGGACGGCCTGAGAAGGTTCCGCCGCAGGTCTGGGTCATCGGCATCGCCGGCCTGTTCGGCTACCACTTCTTCTACTTCACCGCCTTGCGGAATGCGCCGGCGGTGGAGGCCAGCCTGATCGCCTATCTGTGGCCGCTCCTGATCG
>NZ_SADR02000531.1 GCF_004010325.2 Mesorhizobium sp. M00.F.Ca.ET.216.01.1.1 | reverse complement strand
TTCGCAGTCATGCCGAAGCTGTGGAAAATCGCACATGCGAAACACCACATTACGGCCGCCGACTACGTGCATGGCGAGTATGGCGGCAAGTGGTTTCCGGCAGCGGTCGCGCTGACCGGCATCGTCGCGACCATGCCGTACATTGCGCTGCAACTGGTCGGCATGCAGGTGGTGATCAAGGGGCTCGGCGTGACCGGTGAATTGCCGTTGATCGTCGCCTTTGTGATTCTCGCGCTGTACACATACGCAAGCGGCTTGCGTGCGCCGGCGATGATCGCGTTCGTCAAG
>NZ_SADR02000530.1 GCF_004010325.2 Mesorhizobium sp. M00.F.Ca.ET.216.01.1.1 | reverse complement strand
GTCAACTTTCAGCAGCCAGCCGCCGATCATGCCGCCGAGCGCCAGACCGATGGACTGCGTGGTGTTGTACACGCCGGCCGCCGCGCCCTTGCGATTGCCCGGCGCCAGCTTCGAGACCAGCGAAGGCTGCGACGCCTCGAGAATATTGAAGCCGAGAAAGTACACAAAAAGGATGGCCGCCACACTCAGAATCGTATGCGGAGCGACGCCCAATAACAACTGTCCGAACAGGATAAGAGCAATGGCGGAAAGCAGCACCGTCTTCATCTGTCCGCGCTTTTCGGCGGC
>NZ_SADR02000529.1 GCF_004010325.2 Mesorhizobium sp. M00.F.Ca.ET.216.01.1.1 | reverse complement strand
GCCGGTTTGGCAGCCGTCGCCGCCGCGCTTGTCGCCGTGGCGGCGGCCGCGCCCGATGAAATCGAGGCGGCCGGTGCGTTCTCGCTGTCGAACTCGCGCTTTTCCTTGATCGCGTTGTAGAACAGCGTGGCGATCACCAATAGCACCGCGACGACAATAAATACGGCGATGCCCAAGGTCGGGTTCTTCTTGCGCGGCGGTTTGTTCATGAGACGGCTCGGACCGCGAGGCAATCGCGGAAGATAGCGGAGAAGGCGGCATTCTACGCCGGGACGCCTTGCACTCGCC
>NZ_SADR02000528.1 GCF_004010325.2 Mesorhizobium sp. M00.F.Ca.ET.216.01.1.1 | reverse complement strand
GGTGGCGTGCGCCGCGCCGTGACTCTCGACCAGATGCAACGTGATGCCACCGCAGCCACAGCCGATATCGAGGATCGTCTTGCCTTCGAGCGGCAGGCCTTCGACGACGCGGTCGACTTCTTCGGGACCGCCGGGCGACAGGTAGCCATCGCCCCAGAGCGCCTCGAGGAAGCGGATGGCGGTGTCGTCATATTCCGGCTCGGCGTCAGCCGTTTCGATCATCAGACCTTGAGCCCCGAATGCCTAGGTGTCCCGTTCAGCAATGCAGTGTCCAGAAATGCAGGCAAAG
>NZ_SADR02000052.1 GCF_004010325.2 Mesorhizobium sp. M00.F.Ca.ET.216.01.1.1 | reverse complement strand
TCAGGCACCGCGCCAAAGTCGCTCTCAAGACAGGAAATGGCAGTCGCTCCTTCGCTCAACTGCCTCTCCAAAGAATCCTTTCTCAGCCTAAACTCAACCCCAAAATCGCCATATGCGATTCCCCTGCTTGTGGGGGAAGGTGGATCGGCGCGTAGCGCCGAGACGGATGAGGGGTGTTCCAGCTTGGCGCCTGCTTACCCCTCACCTGGATTGCCAACCGATTTGTGAGGGACAAATCGGGGCAATCCGACCTCTCCCACAAGCGGAGAGGTAAGGGCGTGCCACTCACTGCAGCGTAATGATGCCGTCCACGGCCCGCCATTCGGAGGGCTGGATCAGGCGATGATGGGCGATGCGTACGGAATGCAGCGGACCTTCGATCTCGCGCTCCCAGAAATCGAGGAAATGTTTCAGCGTCGGGAAATCCGGGGCGACATCGTACTCCTGCCAGATAAAGAGCTGCAGCAGGCTCCGATGATCGGGAAGACGATAGTGGATCTCCGCCGTCGTCAGGCCATAACCCTGCATCTGAAGCCGGAACTCGTTGCTGACCCGAAACTCATGACTGGCCATGCCTGTCTCCTTTCCGAACGATCAGGCGTTCCATCCTCCGATCGCAAAAACGCTTCCAGTTCCTCATCGGTTCCGGTCGCCGGCAAGCGGCGCCGGGATGCAAGGTGATTTTGGAAGATTGCGTCAGGATTTCAAGCGGCCCAAGCTAACCGCGGCCCTGAATAGCGCCATGATTACAGGGCGTTGGCACTCGAGGTTAGCGAGTGCCAAAACATTTTCACGGCCCTCTTGAAAGCCTGTAATGCCAGACTAATTCCATATGCGCGTGACGCCTGGAAAAGGGTCGCGCACCGTCGCGTTGGCCGCTGCTCCAGGTCGGCTGCGGAGGGAGGATCAAAAGAAGCTGTTTGTCCCAAGAGGAGAACGACATGGCGTTCCGTCCATTGCATGACCGTATCCTGGTCCGCCGCATCGAGGTCGACGACAAGACCGCAGGCGGCATCATCATTCCCGACACCGCCAAGGAAAAGCCGCAGGAGGGCGAGGTGATCGCCGCCGGTCCCGGCGCGCGTGACGATAGCGGCCAGCTGCAGCCGCTCGACGTCAAGGTCGGCGACCGCATCCTGTTCGGTAAATGGTCCGGCACCGAGATCAAGCTCGATGGCGAGGATCTGCTCATTATGAAGGAGAGCGACGTGTTGGGCGTGATCGAATTGACCGGCGAAGTGAAGAAGGCCGCCTGAGCGGGGCCGCAGCAACGCAAGCTGCCTGTTTGAAGGAGTTATCCAATGGCTGCCAAGGATGTGAAATTCCATACCGAAGCCCGCGACAAGATGCTGCGCGGCGTCGATATCCTTGCCAATGCGGTGAAGGTGACGCTCGGTCCCAAGGGCCGCAACGTCGTCCTCGACAAGTCGTTCGGCGCCCCGCGCATCACCAAGGACGGCGTGACGGTGGCGAAGGAGATCGAGCTCGAGGACAAGTTCGAAAACATGGGCGCGCAGATGGTGCGCGAGGTCGCCTCGAGGACAAGCGACACGGCCGGCGACGGCACCACGACCGCGACGATTCTTGCTCAAGCGATCGTCAGGGAAGGGGCCAAGGCTGTCGCTGCGGGGATGAACCCGATGGACCTGAAGCGCGGCATCGACAAGGCGGTCGACGCCATCGTCGCCGAACTGAAAGCTAACGCCCGCAAGGTGACCAGGAACGACGAAATCGCCCAGGTCGGCGCCATCTCGGCCAATGGCGATGCCGAGATCGGCCGCTTCCTGGCCGAGGCGATGGAAAAGGTCGGCAATGAGGGCGTCATCACCGTCGAGGAAGCCAAGACCGCCGTGACCGAGTTGGAGGTGGTCGAAGGCATGCAGTTCGATCGCGGCTATCTCTCGCCCTATTTCATCACCAACCCGGACAAGATGCGCGTCGAGCTCGAAGAACCCTATGTGCTGATCCACGAAAAGAAGCTTTCCAACCTGCAGGCCATGCTTCCCGTTCTCGAAGCCGCCGTGCAATCGGGCAAGCCGCTGCTGATCATCGCCGAGGATGTCGAAGGCGAGGCGCTAGCGACGCTTGTCGTCAACAAGCTCCGCGGCGGCCTGAAGGTTGCAGCCGTCAAGGCGCCGGGCTTCGGCGATCGCCGCAAGGCCATGCTGGAAGACATCGCCATCCTCACCGGCGGCACGGCGATCTCGGAAGACCTCGGCATCAAGCTCGAAAACGTCACGCTGGAGATGCTCGGCCGCGCCAAGAACGTGCTGATCGAGAAGGAGAACACCACCCTCGTCGACGGTGCCGGCCGCAAGGATGAGATCCAGGCCCGCATCTCCCAGATCAAGGCGCAGATCGAGGAGACCACCTCCGACTATGACCGCGAGAAGCTGCAGGAGCGGCTGGCCAAGCTCGCCGGCGGCGTCGCCGTCATCCGTGTCGGCGGCTCGACCGAGATCGAGGTCAAGGAGCGTAAGGACCGCGTCGACGACGCCCTGCATGCAACACGCGCCGCCGTCGAGGAAGGCGTGCTGCCGGGCGGCGGCGTGGCGCTGCTCAGGGCGGCGAGGGCGCTTGACGGCGTCGTCGTCGACAATCCCGACCAGAAGACCGGTGTCGAGATCGTGCGTCGCGCCATCGAAGCGCCGGTGCGCCAGATCGCCGAGAACGCCGGTGCGGAAGGTTCGATCATCGTCGGCAAGCTGCTCGAGACGACCGACTTCGGCTATGGCTGGAACGCGCAGACCAACGAGTTCGGCGACCTCTACAGCCAGGGCGTCATCGACCCGGCCAAGGTCGTGCGCACCGCTCTGCAGGGCGCCGCGTCCGTCGCCGGCCTGCTCGTCACCACCGAGGCGATGGTGGCCGAGAAGCCGAAGAAGGACAGTGCTTCCGCCATGCCGGCCGGCGCCGGCATGGATTACTGACGCCGGGCTCTGACGCCGGACGTCTGATGCGAGATGGGCCGTGCCCGCCGATAGCGGGCGCGGCCCTGTCGGCTCAACCCGAACGTTTTTGAGGTGTTGCCATGGATACTATAGACAGTTTCGCAAATATCGCGGCGCCCACGCTTTCGCCGACCGATTTCAACTACGAAACCGAGTGCAGGGCGGCGCTGGGGCCGCTGATCGACGGATTGCTGGACACGGCCGAGCAGGCCGGCTGGAACCGCCGCAAGGCGGCCTACACAATCATGTTCCTGTCGGCCCAGAAATTGACGACCGCCAAGGAGGAGCAGGGATGACGCAAGCGCGGATGGCCGGGTGAGGGGCATCGTATTCGTCTCATGCGGCAGGCTCGAACGCACCCTGTGGCCATCGACAAGCTATCCAAAGCGTTTCACCATGAAGTCGACGAATGAGCGAAGCTTTGGACCCGGCCGTTCGTCCGGAGCAAATAGAATGTGCATTGGCCGTGAAGGCGGTCCGCAGTCGAGCAGCACACGGACTAGCCTTCCGGCTTCAAGATCATCCGCAACGAGGGCGTTGGGCTGGAGGATAATCCCGAAGCCGGCAAGCGCTGCCGCGCGGAGGGCTTGACCGTTATTTGTGGTCAATCGGCCCGCAACGTTTACAATTCTCTTTGCGCCGTTTGCATCCTTGAATTCCCAGGAGCCGCGCGGTGCCCAGTGAACGAATCCAAGGCATTCATGATTGCCAAGATCCGCTGGCGACGACGGCGCTCCGTGTTTCGCCAGATAGCTCGGTGCAGCGCAGGCGACTAGCCGGTAGGGCGCCAGAGGGCGCGCGATCAAAGTGGAGTCCGTCAAAACGCCGACCCGGACAACGGCGTCGTAACCTTCCTCGATGACGTCCACGATCCGGTCATTCAAACTGAGATCGACTGAGACCTCGGGATACGCCCGCAAGTACTCGGGCAATACCGGCGCCAAACAATGAGCGCCGAAGGTAACAGGTGCATTCACACGTAGCCGGCCGCGGGGCGCCGCCTGGCTTTCAGCGGCACAGGACTCTGCGGCCTCGACCTCCATCAGCACTGTCTTGCAACGCTCATAGAAGCACCGCCCGGTATCGGTGAGACTTTGACGACGTGTCGTGCGGTTGATGAGACGCACGCCGAGATGGTCTTCGAGCATCCTGACGTGTTTTCCGACCATAGGCGCAGACAGGCCGAGGGCATCAGCTGCGGCGGCGAATGAGCGGCTTCGACCACCTTGACGAAAACGGCCATGCTCGACAGGCGGTCCATGATTAAAAACCAATGATTTCGAGTAAGCGTCCTGAATCGCTATTTATCCCTGAAATGATATCGGATCAATATCCAGCGGAACCTTGGCCGGATCGGATTGCCGGAGCAGTGCACACCGTTCTGACGTCCGGCCGGCCTCATCGAAAACCAAATCAACGAAAATGGAACACTGGCCATGCCGATATTCGATAGACGCTCATTCCTGAGGCTGGGTACTGCAGGATTGGGTGCCGCTTTGCTGACGAACGGCGCTGCTGCCCGGGCGCCGTTTCTCGGCACCCAAGTGCCGGCCTTTCATCGATTCATGATCGGCTCGACCGAGGCGACTGTCGTCTCCGATGGCCCGCTTCCCTTGGGCAAACCAGCCGCCAGCTTCAACGGATTTGCTGCAGGTGAGATCACCCAATTGCTGCAGGGCAATTTCCTGCCAACCGATGATATCGTTCTCGAACAAAACATCCTCGTTCTCAACACCGGCGATAAGCTCATCGTATTCGATACCGGGGTCGGAACATCGACGATGTTCGGCCCGTCGCCGGGCAAGCTACCGACAACATTGGTGAAAGCTGGCATCCAACCTCGCGATGTCGACGCAATTGTCCTTAGCCACGCGCATCCCGACCATTGCGGGGGTCTTGTCGATGCCGATGGTCGAGCTGTCTTCCCAAACGCTCAGGTCTACATCAGCTCGGCCGACTTCAACTTTTGGACCGACGAGGCCAAGCTTGGCTCTCAGCTCAAGCCCTTTATCCAGATTGCCCGCCGTAACCTGTTACACTTACGCGATCGGGTTGTCTTCTATGCCGATGGCCAAGAGTTTCTGCCGGGCGTTCAGGCACTTGCAGCGCCGGGGCACACGGTAGGGCATACCATGTTCATGATCACCTCCGGCTCCGAAACCTTCTGCTATGCTGCGGATCTGGCCCATCACTATGTTCTGCTGCTGGAAAACCCTCGTGGGGAATTCGTTTATGATACCGATGCCAAGCAGGCAGCCTCAACGCGGGCCCGGCTGCTCGACATGCTGGCGTATGACCGCATCCGATTAATGGGATACCATTTTCCATGGCCTGGTGTGGGCCATGTCGTGAGGCACGGCGAAGGTTTCCACTATATTGCCCAGCCGGTAAAAACGGTTCTGTAAACCGCCTCCCGCGCGGAGGCACCGATCTGCCTTCTCCCCTTGTTGTGCTTGTTGTGGGAGAAGGTGGACGAGCCCAATGGCCTTGCCTTCGGCAGGTCCGGGACGGCTCCGCGAGGTCGGCGTCCTCCAGCTTGGCGGCACCGGCGGCGCTCCGTCCAAAGCCCCTCTCGGCGATACGCGCCGATCCGCCGCCCGGGCGAGTCACGGGCCTGGCCGCCCTTTGGCCCCCACAAGGGGAGAAGGCAAGGCCGCGCACCAGCATCACCTCCTCACCCGTGACTTCAGCCAGCGGTCGAACGCCACAGCGAGGATAAGGATGATGCCGATGACGATGCTTTGCGTGTAGGATGAGACGTTGTTGAATTGCAGCCCGTTCTGCAGCACGCCGATCAGTCCCGCGCCCACCACCGTGCCGCCGACGCTGCCGATGCCGCCGAACAGCGAGGTACCGCCGATGACCACTGCCGAGATCACTGTCAGCTCGTAGCCGATGCCGGCGACCGCTTCCGAGGAATTGAGCCTCGCCGACAGCACGAAGGCGGCAAGGCCGGCGAAGAAGCCGACGATGATGTAGACCGAAATCAGGATGCGGTCGACGCGCAGGCCCGACAGCCGCGCCGCCTCGGCATTGCCGCCGACGGCGTAGACCGCGCGGCCGTAGCGCGTGTAGCGCAAGACGATGTGGCACAGGATCGCCGCCGCCGCGAAGATGATCGCCGGCACCGGCACCGGGCCGATCAGCCCGGTGCCGAACCAGCGCATCGAGGCATCGAAGCCGGAGATCGGGCCGCCATTGGAGATCGTCAGCGTCAGGCCGCGAAACACGGTGAGGCCGCCGAGCGTGACGACGAAGGGCGGCACCTTCAGCCGGGTGATGGCAAAGCCCTGGACGCCACCGGCGAGAGCGCCGACGATGACTGCGGCCAGAAGTGCGGCGCACCAGCCATAGCCCTGCGTGCCTGATGTGGCCAGCGACAGCGTGTTGGCGGTGCCGCCCTTGGCCACCACAGCCGCGACCATGCCGCAAAAGGCCAGCAGCGAGCCGACCGACAGGTCGATGCCGGCGGTCAGGATGACGAACGTCATGCCGAGCGCGATCAGCCCGGTGATCGAGATCTGGCGCATGATGTTGAACAGGTTGATCGGGTCGATGAAGCTCGGCTTCAGCACGGTGAAGACGACCATCAGCACCGCCAGGAACATCAGCGGGCCGAAGCTCATCAGCAGGCGCGCGAAATTGATGCCGCCGCGCTGGGCCGGTTCGGTGGTGCTGGTCATTGCGTCGCTTCCTGCTTCTGGTCGAGCGCCATCAGTTCCATCAGTCGTTCCTCGGTCGCCTCGATACCGGGCATCTCGCCGGTTATGCGCCCGCGCCGCATGGTGACGATCCTGTCCGACACCGCAAGCACTTCGGGCAATTCGGACGAGATCATCATGATGGCGATGCCGCGCGCCGCCAACTGCACCAGGATCTGGTGCACCTCGGCCTTGGCGCCGACATCGACGCCGCGTGTCGGCTCGTCGACGATCAGCACCTTGGGGCCGCGCGCCAGCCAGCGGGCAAGGACGACCTTCTGCTGGTTGCCGCCGGACAGCCCCTCGATCGCCTGCTCGGGCGAGGCCATGCGGATCGACAGCGTCTTCCTGTAGTTGGCCAGCGCCTGGCGCTCGCGGCGCTCGGTCATGAAACCGGCGGCGTTGCTGTAGCGGCCGAGTGCGGCGATGGAAAAATTGGTGAGAATGGCGAGCGTGGCGAAGATCGCCTGCTGCTTGCGGTCTTCCGGCACCAGGCCGATGCCGAGTTTGATGGCATCGGCCGGTGTTTCAGGCGCGATCGGCTTGCCGTCGAGCGTGATGGTGCCGGCGGCGGTGCGGTCGGCGCCGAAGATGGCGCGGGCGAGCTCGGTGCGGCCGGAGCCGACCAGACCGGCGACGCCCAGTATCTCGCCCGCCTTGAGGTCGAGGTCGACGCCTTCGAGCACAATGGCGTGCGGCGCCTGCGGATCGCGCACCGTGCGCAGGCCGCGGATAGAAAGCCTGACATCGCCGGCGACGTCGCGCTGCGTTGGCCTGGCATAGAGCTCGGAGGCGGCGCGGCCGACCATCTTCTCGATGATTTTGGGCAGCCTGATCGGCCCGCCATCGCGGTCGAGGTGACCGGCCAGCTTGCCGTCACGCAGTACCGTCATGCGGTCACAGATGGCCGAAGCCTCTTCCAGCCTGTGGGTGACGAACATGACGGCGACGCCGTCCCTGCGCAGCCGGTCCATGATCGACATCAGTTTTTGCACTTCGGTTTCGGTCAGCGCCGAGGTCGGCTCGTCCATGATGATCAGGCGGCTCTCCAGCGACAGCGCACGCGCGATCTCGACCAGCTGCTGCTCGGCGACCGACAGCGCCGACACCGGCGTCGCCGGATCGATATCGAGGCCGACGCGGGCGATGATCGCGCGGGTGTCTTCCTCCATCTTCCGCCAGCTGACCAGCCCGAGCCGGCCGAGCGGCGCGCGGCCGATAAAAATGTTCTCAGCCACCGTCAGCGTCGGGATCAGGCTCAGTTCCTGATAGATGGTGACGATGCCGTGGCGCTTGGCATCCTGCGGATTGTGCGGGGCGAATTCGACGCCGTCGAACAGGATGCGGCCGCTGGAGGGCGGCATCACGCCGGACAGGATCTTGAGCAGCGTCGACTTGCCGGCGCCGTTCTCGCCGAGCAGGCCGAGGATCTCGCCGGAGCGGACCTCGAGCGAAACGTCGTTCAGCGCCGTCACGCCGGCAAAGCGCTTGGTGACGCCCTCGACGGCGAGGAGGACGGGGCTCGGCGCTACGGCTTCTGCTGCGGACAACGCTTGCTCCCTGAAAAGTTTGGCCGGCGGGACAGCGCCCCCCTCTGTCCTTCCGGACATCTCCCCCACGAGGGGGGAGATTGGATGTCACCTCGGCTTTCGCAATCTCCTACGTTGCAGAAGGGCGCCACCGGCGAAGTTGCCAATCTCCCCCCAAGTGGGGGGAGATGTCCGGCAGGGCAGAGGGGGGCGCGACAGAGCGCTACTTTTGCAACTGCGCGCCCTCGACCCCGCTTACTTCGTCTCGCCCAGCCTTTCCGCCTTGTCGAGGTTGTCCTTGCCGATGACGATCGGCGTCAACAGCACCAGCTTTTCCTTCGGCTCGGTCTTGTCCTTGGCGTAGGCGACCGCGATCTGAACCGCGGTGCGCGACTGCTCGCCCGGGAACTGCTCGACCGTGCCGGCCAGCTTGCCGTCGCGCACGGCGACCAGCGCTTCGGGCAGCGCATCGAAGCCATAGATCTTGACGTCGTTGAAGTTGCGCGCAGCACACGCTTCCAGCGCACCAAGCGCCATGTCGTCATTGGCGCAGACGATCGCGTCGGGTTTGCCGTTGGCGGCAAGCCCGGCCTCGGTGACCGAGAGCGCCTCGGCGCGGGCGAAGTTGGCGGTCTGCTCGAAGATGATCTGGTACTTGTCTTTCAAGGGATCGAGCACGTTGTGCACGCCCTTGTTGCGGTCGATCGCCGGGCCGGCACCGGGCTGGCCCTGCAGGTGGAACAGCTTGGCGCCGTTCGGGAACGCCGCCACCATGGCCTGCGCCTCGGCCTCGCCGCCCTTGACGTTGTCGGCGCCGACATGGGCCAGGATGCCTTCGACGCCCTCGACGCGGCGGTCGATGGTGACGACCGGAATGCCGGCCTGAACCGCTTCCTCGATGGCCGGCGCCAGCGCATTGACGTCAAGCGGCGAGATGACGATGGCGTTGACCTTCTGCACGATCGCCGCCTCGATGTCGGCGGTCTGCTTAGGCGCCGAGTTCTGGCCGTCGCTCTCGGTCAGGTTGACGCCTTGCGCCTTCGCTTCCGCCTTGATCTCGTTGAGCATGTGGACGAAGAACGGAAAGCCGAGGTTGGGCACCGAACCCAGGATGGTCAGCTTGTCGGCGGCAAAGGCCGAGGGAACGGCCAGGGCCAAGGTGCCCATCGCCACGGACGAGAGCAGGAATTCACGTCTGTTCATCGATTTATCCTCCACCACATGAGCGCACGACCTCGAAAAACCGTTCCGGTTTTTGCAAAGCGTCATGCGTCGATCCAGAATGGAGTGTCCTTTGAGCACCCAAGGGGACGCAACGGCGCTCCAGCCGGTCCACCGCAACGTTCTCCTCCGCTCGGCGCCGGCGCCAGGGATGCTAGCCAAGGGCAGGGGTTTGCGCAAGAACGGGTGCGATATGCCAGCCGTCGCCATGACTCGCTCTGACGGGCACCGCTGCGACGCCTGGAAGTCACGGCATGATGGTGCCGTCCACCCATCATGCCGTGACGTCTGTGCTAGGCCAACACGGACCAGAACCGGGCGCCCGAAGCCGACGGCCTGCGCCATACCCAACTTTTTTAAAGAGATAACTTTACAAATATTCATGATTGTGTGAAGTTGTGCCAAGCAAAAGGCCACCCATGACAACCAACCGTTTCGCCACCCGCCTGAATTCCTTTGCCTCGCGGCCCGAGGCCGAGTGGCCCGGCCTCGCCGGCAAGCCCTCGCTCATGCAGATGGCGGCGCGCGCGGCCAAGGTCGAAGGGCTCACCGACCTTGACCTCAATTTTCCTGACCATGTCGGTGAAAAGTCTGCGGAAATAGCGCGGAAGCTCGGCGATCTCGGGCTTTCCATCAATGGCTTTGCCATGCGCTACTATTCCAATCCGGCCTTCAAGCTCGGCGCCTTCACCAATCCTGATCCCGCGGTTCGCCGCGAAGCCATTGACCTGACCAAGTCCGGCATCGACGCCGCGCGTGAAGCCGGCGCCGGCCTGATGACGCTGTGGCTCGGGCAGGATGGCTTCGACTATGCCTTCCAGGCCAACTATGCGACGCTCTGGCAACACGAAATCGATGGAATTCGTGAAGTAGCAACGCATGATCCCGATTGCCACATCAGCCTCGAATACAAGCCCAACGAGCCGCGCTCCTACAGTCTGATGCCGGATGCGGCGACGACCTTGCTGGCGATCCGCGAGGTTGGACTGCCCAATCTCGGCGTCACCCTCGACTTCGCCCATGTACTTTATGCCGACGAACAGCCTGCCTTTGCCGCCGCACTGGTGGCGCGCCACAGCAAGCTTTTGGGCGTGCATCTCAACGACGGTTACGCCAAGCGCGACGACGGCCTGATGGTTGGCGCGGTGCATACCCAGCAGACGATCGAGCTGCTGCGCCAGATCCGCCGCGACGGCTACGCCGGCGCCATCTATTTCGACACGTTCCCCGACATGACCGGGCTCGATCCGGTCCACGAATGCGAAGTCAACATCGCGACCGTCAAGCGCATGCTGCGCGTCGTCGACCGGCTGGAAAAGGACAACCGCCTGTCTGCCGCCGTCGACCGCCAGGACGCGGTCGCCTCGCAAGCCATCATCCAGGAAGCCATGCTCGGGCCGGACACCTAAAGCGTCCGGCGAGCCGCACCGCCTTTCAACAAGGCCACCGTTTTTCAACAAGGGAGGAAAGACCATGAAACTTCAGCTTGCCAGCGCCGCCGCTGCCCTGATGGCTTTGTCCATAGGATCGGCCTTGTCCGCGGATCTTGCGCCGCTCAACTCCGATACCGAGAAGGATCGTATCGACTGGTCGCAGGTCGAGGCCAAGTTCGGTCCGTTCCCCAAGCTGCCCGACGGCACCAAGGCCGGTGCCGTCTCCAAGACGCTGACCAACGAATATTGGCGCTCGCTGGGTGAGGGCTACAAGTCGCTCGGCGACCGCGTCAGTGTTCCGGTCGTCTATCAGGCAGCGCAAAGCGAGGGCGACCAGCTCGGCCAGCTCACCATCGCCGAAGGCCTGGTCACCCAGGGCTACAACGTGCTCCTCGTTTCGCCGCAGACCGACTCGAACCTGCAGCCGATAATGGAACAGGCCAAGGCCGCCAACGTGCCGGTGGTCAACGTCAATGATGCGGTCATCCCCCAGGCCGAGCACTATGTCGGCAATCTCCAGCGCGACAATGGCCTGCGCGTCGCCAAATGGTTCATCAAGAACCGGCCGAATGGCGGCAAGGTCGCCATCGTCGAAGGTCAGGCCGGCGTCTATGCCGCCGTGCAGCGCACCGACGGCTTCAAGACCACGATCACCGAAGCGGGCAAGTTCGAGGTCGTCGCCAGCGTCCCGGGCAACTGGGACCGCCAGACCTCCTACGACGCCGCCACCAACATCCTGCAGCAGCACCCCGACCTGATCGGCTTCTATGCCAACAATGACGGCATGGCGCTGGGCATTGTCGAGGCCGTCAAGGCGGCCGGGCTCCAGGACAAGGTTGCCGTCTTCGGCACCGACGGCATCTCCGACGCCTATGATGCCTCGATCCGCGCCGGCGAACTGACCGGCACCGTCGATAGCTTCCCGGTGCTGACCGGCGAGGTGGCGCTCGACACGGCACTGCGTCTCGTCGCCGGGCAGAAGCTGCCGCGTGTCGTCGCCACGCCGCAGGCGCTGATCACTAAGGACAATGCCGACCGCTATTCCGGCGCTGGCGCTGCCGTCCGCAAGGCGCTGCTCGAGGACGCGGCGGCGGGCAATTAAAGGGCAGGGCGGTGGTGCCGGCTCTGCCGGTCGGCACCCTTGCCTGGAGAATAGAACCCCTTGCCTGGAGAATAGAACCCCTTGCCTGGAGAATAGAACCAATGTCTGTCCCCCGGCTGCAATTCGATGGCATTTCCAAGGTCTTTCCGGCTGTGCGGGCGCTCAACGATGTGTCCTTCTCGGTCGGTGCCGGCGAAATCCATGGCCTGCTTGGTGAGAACGGTGCCGGCAAGTCGACGCTGCTGCGCGTCCTGTCTGGTGTCTACCGCCCGACGGTGGGAAGCGTGCTGATCGACGGTCAGCCGGTGACGCTGAACAACCCGGTCGCGGCGCGCGCCGCCGGTGTGGCCATGATCCATCAGGAGCTGCAGCAGGTGCCGCGCCTCAGCGTCGCCCAGAATATGTTTCTTGGCCATCCCATCACGCGCGGCGTGTTTGTCGCAAGCCGCGAACAGGAGCGTCGTGCCGCCGGCGCCCTTGCCGCCCTCGACTCGTCGATCGACCCGGCTGCCCCGCTCGGCAGCCTGAAGGTCGCGCAGCGCCAGATCGTCGAGATCGCCCGCGCCCTGCTCGACAGCGCCAGGATAGTGGCGATGGACGAACCGACGTCGAGCCTGACGCCGAGCGAGTTCGAGCGCCTGGCCGAAGTCATTGCCGGGCTGGCGCGCGACGGTGTCGCGGTCGTCTATGTCTCGCACAAGCTGGACGAGGTGTTCGGCATCTGCCAGCGCGCCACCATCATGCGCGACGGCGTCGTCGTCGATTCCATCGATCTGGCAAAGGTCTCGGAAAAGGCCGTCGTTTCGATGATGGTCGGCCGAGAGCTTGCCCAGGAGCAGCACCGCTCCCACGCTTCCGGCGACGTCAGGCTGAAGGTGCGCGGTCTTGCGTCCGCGAAGAAGGTCCGTGGCGTCTCGTTCGACCTCCATCGCGGCGAGGTGCTGGGCATTGCCGGCCTGGTCGGGTCTGGCCGTACCGAACTGTTGCGGTTGCTGGCTGGAGCCGACCGCGCGTCCGCCGGCACCGTCGAGATCGGCGGCAAGCCCATACGGCTTTCCACCCCGCGCGATGCCATTGCCGCAGGCATCGGCCTGGTTCCGGAGGAACGCAAGCGCGAGGGCATCGTGCCGCTGCGCTCGATCACCAGCAACATGGCGCTCGCTTCGATGGGCGTGTTCGCGCCGCGCGGCGTGATCGATCATCGCGGGCTGAAGCGGGTCGCGGCCGAAAAGATGAAGCGGGTCAATCTGCGGCCGTTCCTGCTCGACCGGCCGATCCGCTTGTTCAGCGGCGGCAACCAGCAGAAGGCGATCATCGGCCGTTGGCTCGCGGCGGGAACGCGCATTCTGCTGTTCGACGAGCCGACGCGCGGCATCGATGTCGGCGCCAAGGCCGAGATCTATCACCTGATCGAGGAGCTCGCCGCCGAAGGCCATTCGGTTGTTGTCGTCTCCTCCGAGCTTCCCGAGGTGATCAGGCTTGCCGACCGCGTGCTGGTCATGCGCGACGGGGCGGTCGCCGCCGAACTGGAGCGCGCAAGCCTCAGCGAACAGGCGATCGCGGCGCACGCCATACCCCAGTCGGAAACGCAGGCCGGCAGGGCCCGCTACGCATAACGGACAGGACGATCGGATGACTGACATAACCGAACACACAGCAGCGCGGCCACAGGCCGACTTCCTGCGCCGGTTTTCCATGCGCGACGCCGGCACGCTGATCGGGCTGGTGGTGATCCTCGCCGTCTTCGGCGCGCTGGTGCCCGGCTTCTTCGCCGAGCGCAACCTGATCAACATCCTACAGCAGTCGAGCATCAACGCCTGCCTGGCGCTGGGCATGACGCTGGTGATCATCTCCGGCGGCATCGATCTGTCCGTCGGGCCGACCGCGGCACTTTCGGCCGTCATCTCAGCCTCGATGCTGGTCGCCGGTGTGCCGTTTCCGCTGGCCATCGCCACCGGCTTCGCCCTCGGCCTCGCCTGCGGCCTGGTGAACGGCATCCTTGTCGCCTATGTCGGGCTGCAGCCCTTCATCGTAACCCTGGGAACGTTGAGTAGCTACCGGGCGCTGGCGTTGATCTACACCGGAGGCAACCCGGTGCTCGGCCTGCCTGCCGGCTTCCGTGCCATCTTCAACGGCTCGCTGTTCGGACTGCCGTTGGCGGTCATCATCGTTGCCGCCGTCGCGCTGATCGCCTGGATCATCCTCAAGAAGTCGCCCTTCGGCGAATATCTGCTCGCCGTCGGCGGCAACGAGGAGGCCGCATACATAGCCGGCGTGCCGATCGCCCGCACCAAGATCGCCGCCTACATGATCTCGGGCCTGCTCGCCGCGCTTGCTGCGCAGATCCTGATCGGCCGGCTTGGCGCCGCCGAGCCCATTCTCGGCAATCTCTGGGAGCTTGACGCCATCGCCGCTGCCGCTATCGGCGGGGCTTCGCTGATGGGCGGCAAGGGCAGTGTGATCGGCACCATTCTCGGCGCTGTCATCCTCGGCGCCATGCGCAACGGCCTGACACTGATGAATGTCCAGTCCTTCTATCAGCTCCTGGCAACTGGCCTTATAATCCTCGCCGCGATGCTTATCGATCGCGTGACGAGGGGACGTGGATGACTTTGACCGGCCTTGACCTGAAAGCTGTAGGACCGCGGATCCGCATGATGATGCCGCATCTGACGCCGCTCGAGGCGAAGGTGGTGGAAACCGTCTTCGGACGGCGCGGCTTCGACGAGACCATCCCGCTGAAGCAGATCGCCGAGGAGGCGGGCGTATCGGAGGCGATGGTCGTCAAGATCGCCAAGAAGCTTGGCTTCTCCGGCTATCGCGACTTCCGCACCGCCGTCTATGAATATAGTCGCCTGCCGACCGCCGAAATGCATCAGGAGCTGTCGGCCGACGACAGTTCGGCCGAGATCGTGCAGAAGGTGTTCCGCACCTCCATCCAGGCGCTGGAGGAGACGCTCGCCATCCTCGACATGGACGATTTCGACCGCGCCGCCGATCTTTTGTACCGAGCCAAGAACCGGGACTTCTACGGCGTCGGCGGCTCGGCCCAGATCGCGCGCGATGTCTCGCACAAATTCCTGCGCATCGGCATTCGCACGTCCGTCTATGACGACTCGCACATGATGCTGATGTCGGCCGCGCTGCTCGACGCCGACGACATCGCCGTCGGCTTCTCGCATTCGGGCAACACCAGCGCCGTCATCGACGCCATCCATCTCGCCCACAAGAGCGGCGCTCGCACGCTGGCCATCACCAATTACGACAACTCGCCGCTGGCAGCGATCGCCGACATCGTGCTCTGCTCGACCGCGCAAGGGTCGCCTTTGATGGGCGAGAACGCGGCGGCGCGCATTGCCCAGCTTAACATTCTCGACGCGCTGTTCGTCGCGGTCGCGCAACGTGACTACCGGGCGGCGGAGCGCAACCTCGGCCGCACCATGTCGGCTGTGACGTCGAAACGGAAAGACCGGGGCGCATGACGACTGGCCTGCCGCTGGTGACCGTGTTCGGCAGCCTGCATTACGACATGATGGTCGAGGCACCGGATCGTCCGCGCAAGGGCGAGACGGTGACCGGCCATGCCTGGCATCCGAAATGCGGCGGCAAGGGTGGCAATCAGGCCGTGTCGGCGGCGCGGGCGGGCGTGAGCTCGGCAATGATCGGGGCGGTCGGCGACGACGATTTCGGCCGCGCTCTTCTCGACAATCTCGGCCGCAGCGGCGTCGACAGCCGCTTCGTGCGTGTCGAGCCTGGAGCCGGCTCCGGCATGAGCGTGGCGATCTTCGACGCCAGCGGCGACTATGGCGCCGTGATCGTGTCGGGCAGCAATCTCACGCTGGGCGACGAGGACGTTGCGGCCGCCTCCGATATGATTGCGCAAACTTCGGTGCTGCTGCTGCAGAACGAGGTTCCAGACGCCGCCAACATCGCTGCCGCGCGGGCGGTGAAGAGGCGCGGCGGCCGTGTCGTGCTCAATGCGGCACCGGCCCGAAAACTATCCGGCGAACTGATCGCGCTGGTCGACATCGTCATCGTCAACGCCATCGAGGCGGAATTCCTTGCCGGCGTTACGGTCGTCGACACGCTGGACGGCGCGGCCGAGGCGGCACGTGCGCTGATCGATATCTATCCGGCCGCGATTGTCACAGCCGGCGGCGAGGGCGTTGCCTATTGCGACCGAAACGGTCAGGCATTTGCGCTGCCCGCCATCCCGGTGAAGGTCGTCAGCACACATGGCGCGGGCGATGAATTTGTCGGCGCCTTCGCGGCGGGGCTTGCCCGGGGAGATCGGGTCGAGGCGGCAATCGCTGCCGCCAACACGGCCGCGGCCTTGCTGGTCGCGATGCCGGAACTGGAGCGGTGAGGAACGGTTTCCGTCACTGACCTCCTTGCGCGATGTCGCGTTTCATTCGACCAGTCGGGTGAGGGCGCGGTCGTCGGGATGCCCCTACCGATCAATCGTCGCCATCTTCCGCTCATCATAGCGCGGGCCGGCGACTTTGTCCGGTGCCAGCGCATCGTCGAGCGCCTGTATCTCGGCGGCCTCGAGGCTGATCGCGGCGGCCGCGACATTTTCCTCCAGGTACTTTCTACGCTTGGTGCCGGGGATCGGCACGATGTCGATGCCGAAACCAGTGCCCTTGTGCAGCAGCCAGGCCAGCGCGATCTGCCCGGGCTTGGCGTTCTTGACTGCCGCGACGTCGCGCACCGTGCCGGCCGCCTGCACGTTGGCATCGTAGTTGGCGCCCTGGTAGCGCGGGTCGCCATGCCGGAAATCGCCTTCGGGATAATCCTCGGCGCGCTTGACGTCACCGGCAAGGAAGCCGCGGCCGAGCGGCGCGAACGGCACCAGGCCGATGCCGAGCTCGGAAAGCAGCGGAATGATCTCCGGCTCCAGATTGCGTTCCCACAGCGAATACTCGCTCTGCAACGCCGATAGCGGCTGCACCGCGTGCGCGCGGCGGATGTTGGCCGCCCCTGCCTCCGACAGGCCGAAGAAGCGCACCTTGCCCTCTGTGATCAGCTGGCCGACGGCGCCGGCCACCTCTTCGATCGGGACCGCCGGATCGACACGGTGCTGGTAGAGCAGGTCGACATGATCGGTGCCGAGCCGGCTGAGCGAGCCTTCCACCGCCTCGCGGATGTGTTCGGGCCGGCTGTCGCGCTCGGTGCCGACCTGCTTACCGTTCTCGATGCGGAAGCCGAACTTGGTGGCGATCACCACCTCGTCGCGCCGGCCCTTCAATGCCCGGCCAAGCAGTTTCTCATTGGTGTACGGGCCATAGACCTCGGCGGTGTCGAGGAAGGTGCAGCCGAGTTCGATGGCGCGGTGTAGCGCGGCGATCGACTCCGCCTCGTCGGCCGGGCCATAGGACTGGCTCATGCCCATGCAGCCGAGGCCGATCGCCGATACCTGCAGCCCCTGGCTGCCGAGTTTGCGCGTGCTCATGGTCATCTGAGTTCCTCCAAACGGGGATAGGAAAACCATATAGGGCACTGGCCCCGTTTCCGCAGCGGTTCGGTCAATCGGATTTGGCATCCGACCTTGACCGCCGACATGTCACTGCTGACATAAGGCTGTCTGCAGTCCACGGGGTAGTTTTGCTGTATCTGGAACCAGAATAAGGCGGCGGACATGACCACGACCATCGACGAGATCGCACCGGATATTTTTCGCATCTCGGCCTTCGCGTCCGAGCTCGGCTTCAGCTTCAATCAATACCTGGTTCGCGACGAGCAGCCGCTTCTCTATCACACCGGATTTCGCAAGGCGTTTCCCGCCACACGCGATACCGTTGCCCGCTTGCTCGATCCCGCAACGATCCGCTGGATCGGTTATTCGCATTTCGAGCCGGACGAGTGTGGCGCGCTCAATGAATGGCTTGCAATCGCGCCAAACGCGAGCCCAATCACCGGCATTGTCGGCTCATCCGTCGTCTTGGAGGATTTCGCCGATCGCCCTGCAAGGGTCCTGCAGGATGGCGAGATCCTGCCCACCGGCAAGCGCTCGTTCCGGTTCCTCGCCACGCCTCATCTGCCCCACGGATGGGATGCAAGCCTTCTGTTCGAGGAGACGACCCACACGCTCTTTTGTTCGGACCTCTTCATGCATTCCGGCAGTGGGCCTGCAATTGTCGAAACGGATATTGTCGAACCGGCCCGCGAAATGATGGCCGCTTCGCTCGACAGCCCGTTCGCACACAGCCTACCCTGGACGCCGCACACCGAGATCATGTTCGAGCGCCTCGCCGGCCTCGAGCCGCAAGTGCTGGCGGTGATGCACGGCTCCGCCTATCGCGGAGATGGGTCCAAAGCTCTTTTGGATCTGTGCGGCGTGGCTGGCGAACTCGCATCCGCATCGCACCGGGCAGACATTTCGTAACCGCGGAGGCCGGATGCCCGCAGCCCAGAAACGCTCTAAAGCATTTTGCAGCCAAATGGAATCATTTGGCGCCCGCATAAATGCGGCAAAACAAACAGTTAGAGCGGTTTTTCCGGTTCCAGGCGAACCGGAACCGATCTAAGAGCCGATCCGCATCCACTTGCCGTTTTCGGACTGGGATTGGCGGGCAAAATAACGGTACGAAGTTCGCGACCAATCCCTGATGGCGCCGGTGCGGTTGTCCAGGATCAGGTCGCCCTTGTCGGTGCGAACCGTGAGCACCGTGTGACCCTCGCCACCGAGTGTTGCGACCGTCAGCAGCAAGGCGGAAGCTGGCCATCCGCGCTTCAGCAGCTCGCTCTTTTTCAGGATCGCAATGTCCTCGCAATCGCCCTCTTTGGTCGGCACACGCCAGTCGTCGTCGCTGCCTGTCGTGGCGAGGTCGCTACGCTCCTTGATCCGGCCGTTGACGGACCTGTTCACGGCCTCGAGCTCGGCCTTGTGTGCCGGCGTCAGCGCCACCTGCTTGATCCGCCCATTGGTGCTGCAGAATCTTGGCTGCCTGGCGCAGAAGCTGCGCGAAGCCGGTGGGGGGAATGCGTACCCCTTTGTGACCATCATTGCCTTGGTTTCGGTGGCGTGAACGGTTTCACTGCAGCCGGTCGCAACCATGGCTGCAGCAACAAGCGCTGCTAAACGAATCACTTAGACCCCTCTTGATTAGTGCGCGCTGATAATCCTTACAGACTATGGTAAATCAACCCTTACCAGGGTCGTTTCCACCTGAGGTATGCTTAACAATATGTTTCCGACTGTCGGAAACAGTTGTCATAGCGCCCGGTGTTGGGGCCGGGAGCGCTTCCATTGGGAGGAAGAAATGCACCTGTACCTGACCCGGGCGGGCAGGATTCGTTCGGCCCTGCTCATTTCATCCGCTCTTGTGACGGTGGGTTTGACCACTTCTGCATCAACCCAGAGTAGTCCGCGGCCGCGGCTGACAGCCGCGCAATGCCAACCGCTTACCGACGCCAACTATGGGCGTTGCTGTATCGCGATCAATCGCAGCAGCATCCTTTCGGCCGATCAAATCGCACAATGCCCACCCCTCACCACCTCTCTCATCTCGGCGACCATCGCCAGTGATGGCGAAGGCGGCGACGGAGGCCATGGCTCTGGCGGCAACGGCGGCGGCGGTGGTTCCGGTGGTGGCGGCTCTGGCGGTGGCGGCGGTGGTGATACCGGCGGTGGCGGCGGCGGCGGTGGCGGCTCTGGCGGCGGCGGCGGCGGCGGTGATACCGGCGGTGGCGGCGGTGGTGATACCGGCGGTGGCGGCGGTGGTGATACCGGCGGTGGCGGCGGCGGTGATACCGGCGGTGGCGGCGGCGGTGATACCGGCGGTGGCGGCGGCGGTGGTGGCGGCGGTGATACCGGCGGTGATACCGGCGGTGGCGGCGGCGATGATACTGGCGGTGGCGGCGGCGGTGATACCGGCGGTGGCGGCGGCGGTGATACTGGCGGTGGCGGCGGCGGTGATACTGGCGGTGGCGGCGGCGATGGCGGCGACTCCGGTGGCGGCGGCGATAGCGGTGGCTCCGGCGACGGCGGCGGCGGCTGAGCCACGCCAGACATAACGATCAATGCCCGCTGCCGAAAGGCGGCGGGCCTTTCCTCCTGTAGGCGATACTCCCGCTGCGCCATCATCGGCGCCACTTCGCATTTGATCTGGGTCAATACGCTCTTCCCCCGATGCGCCTATCTGGTTTCCTGTCTTGGGAAGGACGCAAGGCGGGCGGGTGGTCCGGGCCTGGCTGAAACCAGCTTCGGCACGGGCCGCCCGCAACCTTTCATCGATGCCGTCGTTGCCAAACAAGCGGACAGGGCGGACCGCGTTTAGCCGAAGCCACCACGCGCTTGGTCATTCTGGGGCAGAGCAGCAGCGAAGCGACGCGGCGGAGACCGGTACGACAGCAGGGCTCCGAATCCAGGTTAACGGCGGAGCTCGCCGAGGATTGCGGCGAGGTAGTCGGTGCTCCACCCGGCCTTTTTGCGTCTGAGTTTGATGGAGTGCTTATCGCTGACGGTACGGACCAGGTTGATGGCGAAATGGCGCACGATGGCCATGTTGAGGGCGCCGTGGCCTTTTCTGAGCCGCGATTGGTCGTC
>NZ_SADR02000527.1 GCF_004010325.2 Mesorhizobium sp. M00.F.Ca.ET.216.01.1.1 | reverse complement strand
GCATGCTCCAGTTGCCGAACGACCGTTCTTTCGCTACTGCCGGCAAGGTGCAAACCGGGAATTCGGGCGACATGACGGCGCTGAATCTTTCGAAGCTGATCACGGCCGCCGCGGATACGATTGCCGAGCACGCCGAGGAATTGACGGCGCTCGACCAGGCGATCGGCGACGGCGACCATGGACTGAACATGAAGCGCGGCTTCGAGGCCGTGCGCGCCGAGACCGGGGCCATCGCCGAGAAGCCGCTGCCGGACGCGCTGAAGGCTGTAGGCACCAAGCTGGTGATGAC
>NZ_SADR02000526.1 GCF_004010325.2 Mesorhizobium sp. M00.F.Ca.ET.216.01.1.1 | reverse complement strand
GAGATAAAGCAGCAGGAAGACGATGTTGAGCGACAGCACCAGGTTGGCGGTGTAGGGGATGGTCGTCAGCACATAAGTGAGCAGAACCGCCTTTAGGCCGGCGAGCAGGCCGAGATTGATCGCGCGCACCGCAGTCTGGCCGCGCGCGAAGAGAAGCTCCGCCTGGTATTCGACGAGGTTGCGCAGTCCAGGCACGCAGACCGCCAGCGCCACCAGCGGTGCCGCCTCTGCGACGTTCTTGCCGAGGGCATTCGGGAAGAAATGCAGCACGATGCCGAGCGACAGCAGC
>NZ_SADR02000525.1 GCF_004010325.2 Mesorhizobium sp. M00.F.Ca.ET.216.01.1.1 | reverse complement strand
GTCGACGCCAGCCTGAAGCGGCTGCAGCTCGATCATATCGATCTCTATCAGTTGCACGGCACCGATACGGTGACGCCGATCGACGAGACGCTGCGCGCGCTCGACGATCTCGTCGCCAGCGGCAAGGTGCGCTATGTCGGCGTCTCCAACTGGCGGGCCGGGCGCATCGCGAAGGCGCTGGGCATTGCCGAGCGCAAGGGTTTTGCCCGCTTCGAGACCATCCAGTCCTACTACTCGATCGCCGGCCGCGATCTCGAGCGCGAGATAGGGCCTTTGATCAATGAAGAGA
>NZ_SADR02000524.1 GCF_004010325.2 Mesorhizobium sp. M00.F.Ca.ET.216.01.1.1 | reverse complement strand
CCGGCAACCGCAACTTCGAAGGCCGCGTCTCGCCGGATGTGCAGGCCAACTACCTCGCCTCGCCGCCGCTGGTGGTGGCGCATGCGCTGGCCGGCACGGTGACCAAGGACCTGACCACCGACCCGCTCGGCGAGGGCAGCGACGGCAAGCCTGTCTATCTCAGGGACATCTGGCCGACCTCGGCCGAGATCCAGGAGTTCATCGAGAAGAACGTCACCCGCGAGCTTTTCGCCCGCAAATATGCCGACGTCTTCAAGGGCGACGCCTACTGGCAGAAGGTCAAGGCGCC
>NZ_SADR02000523.1 GCF_004010325.2 Mesorhizobium sp. M00.F.Ca.ET.216.01.1.1 | reverse complement strand
GGCCGCGATCCCTTCGCGCGGGATCTTGCTGTTCGACATGCATGGCTCCTCGGATGGACGTCCGCCGCACGGACGGGACCGCCCGGCAAATATGACCTATTTCAACCAGTCCGGCAGCGAATCCAGTCCGATCAGTTCGTCATAGGCCTGGCGCGGCCGCACGACATGGAAGCGGTCGCCGTCGACCAGCACTTCCGGCACCAGAAGCCTGGTGTTGTAGGTGCCGGCCTGGACCGCACCATAGGCGCCGGCGGTGGAAACGGCGATCAGGTCGCCGGCCTTCAGCCTC
>NZ_SADR02000522.1 GCF_004010325.2 Mesorhizobium sp. M00.F.Ca.ET.216.01.1.1 | reverse complement strand
TTGCAGTCACTCACGCGCAAGTACGGTGTCAACCTGAGCGTGAGCTACTTCCTCGGCATTGCAATTGGCCCGCTGGTGGCCGACCTTTTCTCTATTCTGTCGCCGGTGGAAAGGCGGCGCATGCGTCGCGAGAGCATGTCGAAATTCGCGCTTGCGCCCGACGTCATGCGTTGGAGCGGCTACTTCCCGAATCCGCTGAAGGTGCTCGACCGGCAACAGACTGCCTGTACCGTGGCGACGGCCGCCGTGTCGAGCGCAACCTTCGTGTTCAGCCCGGTTGCGATGACCG
>NZ_SADR02000521.1 GCF_004010325.2 Mesorhizobium sp. M00.F.Ca.ET.216.01.1.1 | reverse complement strand
TCACGCTCCTGGCGAAATGGCGAGATGAATGCGGTCAGTACGATAAGCCCCGCGTCCATCATCAACTTCGCGACTTCTGCTATGCGCCGGATGTTTTCAACCCGGTCAGAGGCCGCGAAGCCAAGATCCTTGTTGAGACCCTGACGGACGTTGTCACCGTCGAGAATATACGTGCGCTTTCCCGCAGCATGGAGCTTGACCTCGAGCGCGTTCGCGATCGTGGACTTGCCGGCGCCCGAAAGACCGGTGAACCAGATCACCTTGCCGGCGTGGCCGTTCTGACGCTCCC
>NZ_SADR02000520.1 GCF_004010325.2 Mesorhizobium sp. M00.F.Ca.ET.216.01.1.1 | reverse complement strand
GGAATCTGGAGCCGACCGTGGAACTGCGTGCGCTGCGCTATTTCGTCGAAGTCGTTCGTCAGCAGAGTTTCACTGTCGCCGCCGAGCAGATGTTCGTCACCCAACCCACCATCAGCAAGATGGTGAAGTCGCTCGAAGACGAAATCGGCTCGCCGCTGCTGCTGCGCGACGGGCGGCAAATGGTGCTCACGGACGCAGGCCGCATCGTCTATCAGCGCGGCCAGGAGGTGCTCGCCGCGCACGCGCAGTTGCAAGCGGAGCTCAACGATCTGGGCACGCTCGGGCGCGG
>NZ_SADR02000519.1 GCF_004010325.2 Mesorhizobium sp. M00.F.Ca.ET.216.01.1.1 | reverse complement strand
GAGAATCTGCCGGGTTATTTTCCGTTTACGGCCGGCGTATTCCCGTTTCGTCGCGAGAACGAAGACCCGACGCGCATGTTCGCGGGTGAGGGCGATCCGTCGCGCACCAACCGGCGTTTCAAGTTGCTGTCCGAAGGAATGCCAGCCAAGCGTCTTTCCACGGCCTTCGATTCGGTCACGCTGTACGGCGAGGAGCCGCACGAGAGGCCGGACATCTACGGCAAGGTGGGTAACTCGGGCGTGTCGGTGGCGACGCTCGACGACATGCACGCGCTTTACGACGGCTTCG
>NZ_SADR02000518.1 GCF_004010325.2 Mesorhizobium sp. M00.F.Ca.ET.216.01.1.1 | reverse complement strand
TGAAGGCCTTCGGATTGAGAGCACTGGTCACCGCAACAGAAATGGCGTCGCCGCTTTTGGCAGCGTTGATCCGGGCGCTTGCCGTAAGACGCAGGCCAAGAATGACGAGCCACCCGGCCGCTACCAGCCTGAGTATTTGAATGGCGTCAGGCGACACGAAGGGACGCAGTGAAAACCAGCACGCGGATGCGATCCCGTATCCGCATGCCTGAGCGGCCAAGAGCCTGACCGCTTTCTCCCGCTTGACCGACCCTGTCAGCAAAAGAGCGTTGGTTGGCCCTGGTGCGAC
>NZ_SADR02000051.1 GCF_004010325.2 Mesorhizobium sp. M00.F.Ca.ET.216.01.1.1 | reverse complement strand
GGCGCGGATATTTGCGCTCCAGCTTACGCACGAAGCGTTCCACCGCCGCCGGTGTCGCCTCGATCTCGCCGAAATAGCGGACCTCCCCCTCCCGGCCACCCTCCGCAATCGCAATCGCGTGCTTGGCCTTCGAAACGTCGACACCGACGTAAAAATCCTTATCTTCTGCCATGGCCGTCCTTCCTTTGCTGGGGCTCGGCTCGGCATTCCCGAGCAACCCCCGTTTGCTTACAGCTGCAAAGACTAAGGACGGGCCGCCGCTCAGACCACGGTCATAACGTCTAGCCTTAGCTCCGCTGAGCCCACTGCGCAGGTCTACCGGATATTTGATGAAGGGGGGCGGCCCATCGCGGGCGCCGCCCGTGCCCTGAACGGATTGGAAAGGCCAGAGAGGCCTCCCCTGCCTTAGCTTTTGTGCGCGTCTTCAGCGCTGACATGCATTGCGAGCATTGCTTCGCTGCTGCTTCGAACTAAGCCATCAGTGTCGAGCATCCTTTTACAACCGGCCGCGTTATGGCCTTGGCATGGTGGTAGATTCGTCATGGCAAGGTGCACCAATTTGTTGACTTGCCTTCGGAAGCGAAGCCGATCGTCATTCCTGCCCCCTTTTGGACATCGAATTCAAAGCTCGTTCGGTAAACTTGCCGCTACCCCGTCGCGAAATGCTGCGGTCCTAAGACAGGGCCTGAGATGGGCGGCTGTCGCCTCGACATTGTCTTTGACGGGATGCAGCGACTGGCAATCGGCGCTCCACGCGCATGGCGCGAATGCGCGAAGGATACTTACCCTCATCTGGACCTTTAGCGCGGTTGCCGCGACGACTTGGCTTCTTGTCATGCTGGTCTTGGCAACCGCGCTTTTCCGAGGCCGCTTGAGGGAGGCATCGCGATCACCGCTGCAGATCGATTCTCATCAAGAACGTCGACTTGGCATTGCTGTCGGAAGCGCTACAGCTCTGACCGTGCTGGTACTAACTGCACTGACGATAGGAAGCTTTTTCGCTGGCAAATCGATCGCGTCGCTGAGCGGAAGCGAAGTGATCACGATCCGCGTCACAGGTCATCAATGGTGGTGGGAGATACGCTATCCCAAAATCGCTTCGTCGCAGGAAGTCGTCACCGCGAACGAGATCCATATTCCAGTCGGCGAGCCCGTCAGGGTCAAGCTCGATTCATTGGATGTCATTCACAGCTTCTGGGTACCAAGCCTTGCAGGCAAAAGGGACCTCATTCCGGGCCGGCCGAGCGAACTGACCCTCATCGCCGACAAGCCCGGTATCTATCGCGGCCAGTGTGCGGAGTTCTGCGGCTACCAGCATGCTCATATGGCCATCACAGTTGTCGCGGAAAGTCGCGAAGCGTTTGACGCATGGAGATTCGGGCAAGACGCTGACGCCATCGCGCCCGCCAGCGACGAAGAACACCGCGGTCAGGCGGCCTTTCTCGGGACCGGCTGCGCACTCTGCCATGCCATAAGGGGTACTCCGGCCGGCGGAACCGTCGGACCTGATCTAACTCATATTGCAAACCGTCGCTCGCTAGCCGCGGATACGCTTGCCATGACGCCCGGCGCCCTTGCTGCGTGGATTGCCGACCCGCAATCGATAAAGCCTGGAGCGAAGATGCCGAGCATTGCACTTAGCGCCGACGATCTCAACGCGGTTGTTACCTATCTTGGAAGCCTTGAATGAGCGGCATTCCGAGAAAGACGGCCGAGCTAAAACAGCACGGGGGGCTGAACGGCCTACGAGACACCGGGCTAGACGAGGCCGAACTGCTCGCTTGTCTGGCCCGTACCTGGCAGACATCAAAAGGGCTGTATGGCTGGCTGGCCACGGTCGATCATAAGCTGATCGGCCGGCGTTACGTCGTGACGGCTTTCTTGTTTCTCGTTCTTGCAGGTCTGTCGGCGCTGGCGATCCGTTTTCAGCTCGCCGCGCCCGAGGCCGGTCGCATAAGTCCGGATCTCTACAACCAGCTTTTCACCATGCATGGAACGACGATGATGTTTCTATTCGCTGTACCAGTGATGGAAGCGTTCGCCGTTTACCTGGTGCCGCTGATGATCGGCACGCGCAACGTGGCCTTCCCGCGCCTCAATGCCTTCAGCTACTGGATCTATGTTTCAGGCGGGCTGATGATTTGGGTAGCATTCGCCCTCAATACAGGCGCCGATGCCGGCTGGTTTTCCTATGTGCCACTCGCCGGACCGGACTATGGCATTGGCAAGCGCCCGGACTTCTGGGCGCAGATGGTAACCTACACGGAAGTATCGGCGCTGGCAGTCGCCGTCGAAATCATTGCAACGGTATTTAAACTGCGCACCCCCGGCATGACGCTCGATCGCATCCCGCTCTATGTTTGGTCGGTGCTAGTCACAGCCTTTGTCATACTATTCGCCATGCCGGCTGTGATGATCTCGAGCACAATGCTGATCCTCGACCGGCTTGTCGGCACCAAGTTCTTCGACCCAGCCGCGGGAGGCGATGCGCTGCTGTGGCAGCACCTGTTCTGGTTCTTCGGTCATCCTGAGGTCTACATCATATTCATCCCAGCGACCGGTTTTGTCTCGGCGATACTGCCCACGTTCGTCCGCCGCCCCGTCTTCGGCTATCTCGGGATCGTGCTGTCGCTGATTGCGATCGGCTTCCTTTCTTTTGGATTGTGGGTGCATCACATGTTCGCCACGGGTCTGCCGCAGCTTGGCGAAAGCTTCTTCACCGCCTCCTCGATGATGATCGCTATCCCGAGCGGCGTACAGATATTCTGCTGGATTGCGACAATCTGGGGCGGCAAGCCGATCTTTGCCACGCCGCTGCTTTTCGTGCTCGGCTTCATCTTCACCTTCGTCATCGGCGGCCTGACGGGGGTCATGGTCGCCTCGGTGCCGCTCGACCTGCAGGTGCATGACACCTATTTTGTGGTTGCACATTTCCATTACGTGCTTGTCGGCGGCGCCGTTTTCCCCCTGCTCGGTGCCGTCTACTACTGGTTCCCCAAAGTCACCGGCCGCATGCTTTCGGAGCGGCTCGGCCACTGGAATTTCTGGTTAGTATTCCTCGGCTTCAATCTCACGTTCTTCCCGATGCACATTCTCGGGCTGCAGGGTATGCCGCGCCGTGTCTACACCTATCCGCTAGACAGCGGCTGGGGAGGCGCTAACCTCTTCATCAGTCTTTCATCATTGGTGCTGTTCGCCGGCTTCGCGCTCTTCTTCCTGAACATGCTGCTTAGCCTTCGAAACGGCCGGGTCGCAGGGGAAAACCCCTGGGATGCGAGCACGCTCGAATGGGCGACGACATCGCCGCCGCAGTCCTATGACTTTGCGCACCTGCCGGTTGTAACTCATCGCGAGCCACTCTGGGCCGACCCTGACACATTCCCGGTCGTCGAGGGTCTGCGCGTCGATGCGCGCGAGGTGCTTGGCGGCACGGTTGCGGATGCTGTGCCGCAACTGCGCGTTCCTTCGGCTGACAATTCAATCTGGCCTCTGCTCTCGGCGATCGCAGTAGGCGGTACATTCCTCGCCTCGATATACACTCCATGGGCGGTGGTCTGGGGCGCTATACCGGTCTCAATCGGCTTCATCTGCTGGTTCTGGCCGAAAGGCGAACCGGAGGACGAAGAATGATGCGACGCCCAGTCGTCGACGTCAGCCGCCTACCCACATATGATTTCGGCGCGGCGAGCCCGATGTGGTGGGGAACCCTCGCTTTCATCGCCCTTGAGGCGACCGGTTTCGCTCTCGCGATCGGCGCCTATTTCTACCTGGCTGTCCAGGCCCCGCATTGGCCCATTGCGGCGCCCGCACCCGATCTCGCTCCAGGCACGGCAGTACTGATCATCCTGCTCGCCAGCATTGTTCCAAATCATATGATCGATTTCTGGGCCAGACAGCAGGATCTTTCGAAGGTTCGCGTCGGCATGATCGTGATGACGATCGTCGGAATCCTTCCCTTGATCGTGCGTATCTGGGAATTCCCCGCGCTCCGCATCTCATGGGACCAGAACGCCTACGGTTCGATCGTCTGGTTCCTGCTCGGGCTACATACGTCTCATCTTCTTACCGATGTCGGAGACACGATCGTGCTCGCCGTTCTGATGTTCACGCAGAAGGGCACGGCTGGCCGCCGCCTCAGCGACGTGTCGGACAATGCGTTCTATTGGGACTTCGTGGTCGTGTCATGGGCCGTGCTCTATCTCGTCATCTATTGGACTCCGAGGATGTGAGATGCAGGCAATTCGCAATGGCGTTTCCTGGGCGGGCTTCGCAAGCGGGCCGACTGCTTGGGCAGTGTCCCTGCAACTCGACTACGCGATCGTCGATTGGCAATGCTATACGGGCGTCCGTCCCACGGTGCTTATCTCGCTGCTGGCTGCGCTCGCCGCCCTGGCGGGCATTACCTTGTCCTGGCGCGCCATGCGTGACGCCAGCTTCGGTATTAGCCCGCCACTGCAGGCACGTACGCGGATCTTTCTAGCCTGGACCTCAGTCGGCGTCGGAGCGCTGTTTGGACTGGCCATGCTGGCGCAAATGGCGGCTGGGCTGATCTTCAGCGGATGCGAACAATGAGGGCGCCGGGATGCCTGCGGCGGGCGATCTGCCAACGGCAGGCGTATTGGCCCGCGCGAGGGCGCGAGGCCTCGGGCTCCGGCCGAAACCAACACCCGATTATGCTGTGCGTTCGATTCCTGCGGCCCGGCGCTGCCATCCTTGAGACCTTCGCCGCCACCATCGTGCGGTCCATCATGGCCGGCTTGGCGCTGGCGGCTTTTTGCATCCAACTGGGGGCGAATGAAATCCAGAAGGGCGAATATCTTGCCCGAGCCGCCGACTGCGTCGGGTGTCACACTTCCAACCCAAGTCGACCGTTCGCCGGCGGCTATCGTGTGCCGACGCCCTTCGGCGATGTTTATTCCACGAACATCACGCCGGATCAGGAGACAGGCGTCGGGCGCTATTCCGAAGACGAGTTCGTGCGAGCCGTCCGGGAAGGCATAAGGCGCGACGGAACCGATCTTTATCCGGCTATGCCTTACGATAGCTTCGCCAGGATGAGCCGCGAGGACGTGCTCGCGATCAGGACCTATCTCCTTGCGCAAACGCCGATCATCCAGCCGCGGCCGCAAAATACCTTGCCGTTTCCATTCAACCAGCGCTGGGCGCTCGAGCTGTGGAAACTCGCGAACTATCGTCCCGGCCGCTTCACGCCGGATCGAAGTCGAACTCAGGCCTGGAACCGGGGCGCCTATCTGATAGATGTGCTCGGCCACTGCGGTGCCTGCCATACGCCGAGAAATGTGAGATTCGGCGAGGATAACGATCGCAAGCTCGCCGGCGGCGCCGCGGGCATCTGGCGGGCCTTCAACATCACCGGCGACAAGACGGCGGGCATAGGCGGCTGGAGTGACGACGAGCTGTTTCGCTTTCTCAAGACCGGCACCGCGGCTGGAAAGGCTTTTGCCAGCGGTCCAATGGCGGAAACGGTGATGAACAGCCTGCAACATCTTTCGGATGACGACCTCCGCGCCATCGTCGCCTATCTCAGGGACGTCCCTCCCCAACCCGGGGACGAGCAGCAGCCCCGTTTCTCATGGAGCGGGACGATTATGGTCAGCGTTGCCGAACCCAGCAACATGACGCAAGGCAGCACTAACACGGCTGGCGATCTTTACGGGTCTCTGTGTTCGGGCTGCCACGGATTAGATGGAAGGGGATCGTCCGGTTCTTCCTATGCCTCGCTGACCCGCAACAGCACACTCGGCGCGGCCATTCCTGAGAATGTCGTCATGACAATCCTAACCGGAGTCAAGGCGGGCGACGTGGCGGGTCGCAAATCAATGGCTGCCTTCGCGGATTGGCTGGATGACGGCCAGGTGGCAAGCCTTGCCAACTATGTGACCGACCGTTTCGGAAATCCGAATCTCAGTGTCACGGCAGCCGACGTGCACCAGATGCGGGCAGGCTCGACAACGGAGCAGACGGTCATCCTGCTGGCGGCCCAGGCACTGGTGATCATCGGTGCCGGTTTATCGCTCGGCTTGCTCCTTCTGCTGGCAGCCCGTCTTCGCCTTGTACCGCGTCTTTCCTATTTCACGTCCGCGCATAGAGATACGCCGTGATGTCGCGAGCCTCCTGGGGCGAGAGGTTGGTGTTCGGCATGGCCGTCTTCGGATCGACATCCCGCGCCCTGCTGATCCAACGCATCATCGCATCGGAAGAGGTCCGACCCCCATGTCCGCCGATATAGGCTCTTTCAGCAACGCCCTGCAGGGACGGGCCGACGCTCCCATGAGCGCCGGGCACACCGGGAATTTCATGGCATCCGCCGCAACCATTGCGGATCATTGCCGGAATGGCGCGCTCGGCATCGCCGCCGACTTGCTGCACGACGGCGGCCTCATGCGAGCTGTTGCTGCGGATGGTCCCTGTCGTGCCGGCGACTAGAATAACAGCGACACCTGCCGTTACCCACGCCGTCCACCAGAACGTTGACGGATGTGGCCGCCGATCAGAAGTGGTCGGCCGTGTCCCTGGTTTCCGCCTCTTCGCCATTGTTGTCGCCTTCATTCTGAGCACGTGCGATGCAATTTCGCCCAAGCCAGATGGCGCGTGCGCCAAACGGCTAAGCGAAAACTGACACTCGGCAGCATTGTTCCGGAACGGTTCGGCAACGGCAAAAAAGCAGGGTCGCCAGACCCAATTCAGCGCGTTGCGAAAGCATGCATTGTCAGCCTCATTTGCCCGATTGTTGGACTTGCCCCCCGCGCTGGCTTAACACGAAGTGCCGATGGCGCCATTTGGAACAGCCGCTGTTGCCCCGCGTTGTTCCGGAGCTTATCGCCCAAATTGTCAGGAGCGCCTCGATGGGACTTTTCACGAAAGACATCAAGACGATGGACGATCTGTTCCTGCATGTGCTGCAGGACACCTACTATGCTGAGGAGCAAATCCTGAAAGCGCTACCCAACATGGTGGAGAAAGCGACAAACCGCGACCTGACTGCGGCTTTCAAGAGCCACCTCGAAGAGACCGAGAGACACGTTCAACGTCTCGAACAAGCTTTCGAGTTGATCGGGGAATCGCCGAAGGGAACCGCTTGCCCAGCGATCGACGGCATCATCAAGGAGGCGAAGGAGATCGCGGGAGAAGTTGCCGAGAAGAAGGTGCTCGATGCCGCGCTCATCACCGCAGCACAAGCCGTCGAGCACTATGAGATCAGCCGATATGGAACGCTCGTCGCCTGGGCGGAACAAACCGGTAAAGATGCGGTCGCGAAGCTTTTGGCCACAACTCTGACTGAGGAAAAAGCGGCCGACAAGAAGCTCACCACGATCGCCCAGCGGAAAGTCAATCAGAAGGCTGCTCGCTGAGCATCGGGGGATCGAGAGTTAGAGCATGAACGCGCAGGGCGAACAGACCCGGTCTCTCTGGATGAAGGTGGAGGTCGATCCCGCCGCTCCAAGTTTCTCAGGGACGCAGCGTTGCGACACGGTAATCATCGGATCCGGAATTGCAGGACTGTCCGTGGCCTACGAACTGAGCGCCCTGGGCGAGACCGTTGTCGTGATTGATCGCGGCCCCATCGCCGCTGGCATGACGTCGCGAACGACAGCGCATCTCGCGCCGATTTGCGACGACGGGCTGGGTGCACTGATCAATATTCGCGGCGAAGAGATGGCTCGACTGTTCCAGCAGAGCCAGGAAGCGGCGGTCGCCCGTCTCGAGAAGATCGTTGGCGAGCTCGGCATCGAATGTAATTTCCGCCGACTGGATGCCTTCCTGTTTCCAGCGATGGGTATCCGGCCGAAAACCGCCCTCAATCAACGCCAGGAGGAGTTCGATGCCGCGCGAAAGATAGGCGCAGCTGCCAACCTCGTGACCGGTGTGCCGCTCAGAGGCTTCGAAAAGGCGCCCGTTCTTCGCTATCCGAACCAGGCAACCTTCCACCCGCTGCGATATCTTCGAGGACTTGCCGCAGCTATACGCGAAAGGGGCGGTCTCATCTTTGCCAACAGCACAGTGGTGGCGCTTGAGGAACTGGCGGAAGGTGGGGTGCGCGTCTCCACTGAGAACGGCGGATCGATCGCGGCATCACATGCCGTCGTTGCCACCAATTCGCCGATCAACAATCGTTTTCGCCTGCACACTAAGATGTCGCCATACCGAACGTACGCGATGGCTTTCACTCTGCCTCATGGCGATCTTCCAGATGCGCTCTTTTGGGATACTGGCGATCCCTATCACTACGTCCGGATAAACCCGGGCCCCGGTTCGGTGGACTATCTCATTGTAGGTGGCGCCGACCACAAATCGGGCGAAGCTAACGACGGCGGCATCCGGTTCGAAGCGATCGAGGCGTGGATACGCTCCCTTGTTCCAACTTTGGGCAAAGAGGTAACGCGCTGGTCTGGACAGGTTCTCGACACGATCGATTATTGCGCCTTCATTGGCCTCACACCTGGCAGCACATCTGTCTATGTCGTCACCGGCGACTCCGGCCAAGGCATCACGCACGGCGCGCTTGCCGGACTTCTTTTGAAGGATCTGATCCTCGGCGAATCCAATCCCTGGAGCGAAGTTTATGAACCTTCACGCAAAACTGCTTCCGGCGTTCTCAATTATATTCGAGAAAACGCCTCGGCGGTGGCAAATCTCGCCGGTTACCTGCTGCCTGGCGACCTGAAGTCGCTCGATGATCTCGCTCCTGGTCAAGGTGGTATTTTGCGAGACGGAATGCGCAAAATCGCCGCCTGTCGCGACATGGCGGGTAACGTCCATCTGCATTCCGCTGGGTGCACGCACTCGGGGTGTGAAGTCGCCTGGAACTCGACAGAGCAGTGCTGGGACTGCTCTTGCCATGGATCACATTTCGGCCCGGATGGGGCTGTTCTGAATGGCCCTGCTGTGCTTCCCCTGCAGCCGATCGACTCTCCGGTGCCAAAGTAGACCCGGCCTGGCAGCTCGACCTGCTCCATTTGGATTCGAAATACTGAGGACGGATTCCTGCCGGCGATCCAGGCAGCGATCTTCGCCGCCTGGTAAGACATTATCTTCCTGGACCTCTCAATTGCAGGCCCACCCAGGACGGGGGAAGGTCCGAGGATTCCCGGTCCATCACCGCGCCTTCGCGGGGACTGCGCGCCACGCGACGAGAACATCAGCAGCGTCTAAATGTTCCCTCACGATGTCAGGAACTTCGGGGCAGGTGCCGCCGTTAGCCTTTGTGCAAACGAAGGAGGTCACACCATGGATTGGAACCGCGTCGAAGGGAATTGGAAGCAGGTCAAAGGTAAGGTCAAGGAACAGTGGGGCAAACTCACCGACGACGACCTCGACCGGATCGCAGGCAAGCGTGATCAGCTGGAAGGGAAGATCCAGGAACGCTACGGCATCGAGAAAGACCGCGTCCGCCGCGAAATCGACGAGTGGTACGCTCGCCAAGGTTGGTAGCGGCCAACTAGCCGCAGCCCTCATGCCGAGCGGGGCATCGAAAACGAGGAATTTGCGTTGCCGGGCAAAAGGTGACAGCCGACTGAGTAATTCATGGCGCAGTTAACCGCAATGGCCAAGAAGAAATCAAGACTTGCCTTGTCCGCCATAGAAGCAGCCACCCGCGTCGCGACCTCCGAGGCGGCTTACTTTGCCCGCAGATGCGGCCTCACCCCCGACGAAGCACTGCGAATAATGCGCGAGGCGCTTGCGACGTCAGGCTCCAAGTCACCGGGCGACGGCAAGCGGAAGCGCTAGGCGACCGAGGTATATTGCTGGGCGTTTCTGACACGTTCGCCGCTTGGCCAAAGACAGCGATATCTCGAAGGAGGAGGCTCGGGAATTGATCAAGCTGATTGGCACCGACTGGCCCTCGCTGCTGCCGCTGCTACGCGAGGCTCGCTTCCTCAAGATCCGGCACTGATCGCTCAGGCTTGCACAAAGCCGACGTCGGGCTTCCCGCGGCCCAGCAATACCTGCCATATGCCGGCCCGCCGGCTCGGCCGGCGGTCTTGGTAACTAGCGTAAGCTGCGGGTTGCTTCGCTCTCGGCTCGTGCCTGCTTGCGCCTCAGTGAATGGCAGCGGATCGGCTGGGCGGGTCCTATGCTGACCCGCAACATCACGCTCGGCGCAGCCACGCCTGAGAATGTCGTCGTGACAATCCTCACCGGCGTGAGGGCGGGCGACATGCAGGTCGCCGGCTGCTGGAACGAAAGCGAGACATCGCAGTTGTATTTCGGCTAACCCATTCATAGGAGGTCGATATGGGCCGCGGTATTTTGCTATGGCTGCTGGGTGTTCCGATACCCATTATCATCTTGATCATGCTTTTCGCTCGATAGGAGGGAGGAATGGCAAATGTCCTCTCTCCGAACGTTGTTTCGGAAACAACCGAGTCGTCATCATCCGCCGTTAGTTGGGGGCCGATAGTGGCTGGTGCATTTGCCGCCTCTACGCTAAGTGTAATCCTTTTGCTGGTTGGGGCCGGGCTGGGGCTATCTTTTGCCTCGCCTTGGAGCGGTTCGACGCCGTCGGCAACAACGTTCGCCGTTTCGGCCGCTGTCTGGCTGGTCATTGTCCAGTGGTTGTCGGCCGGCGTGGGCGGTTATCTAACCGGTCGATTGCGGACGAAATGGGTGAATGTGCACACGGATGAGGTTTTGTTCCGTGACACCGCGCATGGCTTTTTGGCCTGGGCCTTGGCGACGTTGCTTGTCGCGGGCGTGCTCGGTTCCGCACTTTCGTCGGTTCTCGGGTCGGGGGTGCAGACAGCCTCGAACGTTGCGTCAGGCGCCGCCATGGGCGCATCCGCGGCCGCAGGCAATGCCAGCCCGCAGACTGACAATGCCCTCGGATACTTTGTAGACTCCCTGTTCCGACCTACCGACGCCGCTGCAACTGCGGCTCCAAACGGTCAGAATGATGCCGCCGTGACGGGGCAGGCAACGCGCATACTTATTGCCAGTGCCGTTAATGGCCAGGTTTCCGCCGATGATAAAACCTATCTCGTCCGGCTCGTGTCGTCTCGGACGGGGTTATCGGAAGCGGATGCCACCAAACGGGTCGATACGGTCCTTGCGAGTATCGAGGACGCGAAAAACAAGGCCAAGGCCGCCGCTGACAAGGCACGCAAGGCAAGCGCTACGTCCGCTCTCATTGGTGCCCTATCGCTGGTGATCGGTGCATTCATCGCCAGTGTGGCTGCAGCTCTCGGCGGCAAACAGCGTGACGAGGAGCAAGCGCTTTTTGCAAAGAGCTAGCCTCGCAGCCGTGACTTGAGGTGCACGACGCGGATGAAATCGTAAGTCGTTCTTCGCATGGCCTGATCGGATCAACTCGTCAGCTTGGCCTATATGGTCGCGCCGTCGCGGCTCTGCGTATCAGGAATACCATCAGGAAAGTGACGTCGTTCCGGTGTTCCATGTCTCGGAATACTGAAAGACCGAGCCGGTGAAGGCGAGGCATGGACAGGACAAAAACCAGCCGACCCGAGGCGTGCGCCACCACGGTCGCGAGGTGGTTGAAAACTCTTTCCATCTACGGGCCAGCCTCATACCTCCGGCGGAACGATCACCAATTCTCTACAAAGTGCGTCGAGCACATGCAAAGCGGCACTTCTGCTGCCGTCGAGCAGCAAACCCTGTCGCCCGGCTGCAATGCGATAAGCTTCGAAGGCCACCTTCGGCCGGCAGGTGCCGGCTATGGCCTTGGATAGCAAACTCGCGGCATTGACGTAAGCAGCGTTCGTCCGATCCGGCCAGGTCTTGCTTAGCGTGGCGGCCGCTTCTGCGACATTGGAGATTAGGATCGGCCTGCTGCCGGGAAACTTGACGGTCAGGGGTAGAAAGTCTGGCATGTTGGGGACTCGGCTTGGGCGGTTGATACGTAGACGTAAGCCTGCGGCTTCTTTTGGTATCAACAAATGGACCTTTCTGCCGGTCGTGCGTGTGAGCCCGCGCCCTCAGATGCAAGGCAAGGGCGCGGGTGTTCGATTTGTCAGGCGGCCTGGAGTGCGCGCGCGTTTGCATCGTCTTCGCCAAGGGCGCTGAGCCCCTCGTCTGCGGCCGCCTCTTCCTTGAGGGTCTGACGCAAAAGGGGCAGCGCTTCTTTCATGCCAAGTTGCTCCGCCCAGGCGATCAGAGTGCCATACCGGGCAATCTCATAGTGCTCGACCGACTGTGCGGCGCCGACAAGTCCCGCGTCGAGGGCCGGCGCATCCTTGTATTCCTCAAGGATTTCGGCCCCCTCCTCCAGGATTCCGTCGATGGCCGGACAAGTCTTGCCTCTTGCCGCTCTGCCGAGTTGCTCGAAAATCTGTTCCAGCCGCTCTACATGGTCCTCGGTTTCGAGGCGGTGTTTTTCGAATGCCGCGCTCAACTGTTCAGACTGTGCTGCCTTCGAGAGCTTGGGTAGCGTCTTCAGTATCTTCTTTTCGGCGTAGTAGATGTCCTTGAGGCCATCCACGAACAGACTTTCCAATCCGTTGGCGGTCTCTTGCTTCGGCATGTCGTTTACTCCTCTCAATATTGGTTACCGAGGCGGTACCCATGAAGCGCCGCCTCAGACTTCGTTAGGATTGGCCTCCTTTGCGGCCCGCCTCGGAGGCTTTCCCAGGGTCCTCTGCAAAGTTGCCGCTGCCGCCGCGGTTGTTGGCCTTCGCGCTGCCTATCGTCCGCTTGCTGCTGGCCGAACCGACGCTGCTCGTCGTCGTCCATGTTGTTGTGGCCCTGCTGGCCATGACCTGCTGGCCCGTCTTGTCGCGGGTTCCACCTTGATTAGGCATTTCGTTCTCCGTCGTTTCATCGCGCTCCGCGCACCCATGTCAATTCGGCGGTCAAGCGAGTGTTCCGAGCGAAATATTTCGTGATGGCAGTTGCGCGGCAAGCCGGTATGAGGTGACGTCGCCTTGCCACGGATTCGGCGGGCGAGTTTCTGAACTGACGGCGCTCTGCTCCCTCAGTCCCTGCAAGGCATGGCAGCCCTAGCCCTTCCCCCGAGCGTCCTCGGATTGCATCGCCACCGGCCAAACCGGCCGGGACGAACAGGAAACGAGCGCGCTGCCCAAGGGAAGGGCAACGGTGCCCGATCTGGATTGTGCACCGCACGTGGCCCGCGCTCTCGGGCTGTGCCTGAATTCCCGGGGCGGACGCCCTGGCAATTCAGGCACAGCCCGGCTCGATCTGATGAAGATCGTGCAGGAGGGCATGCAGCTTAATTTTGGACAGTCTTTTGCGGGCAAGGTGGCGCGCCGCGTTCTGAAATGCGTCCCGGCCGGTTTCGACCAGGAATACCAGCGTCATTAAGTCTATCAGAAAGTCCTCAATCGCTTGGGTGGTTGCCTGTGAGCCTTTGAATGACGAAAGCATTTTGCGCGCTTCTTCCACCGCGTCGGTCCCGCCGACCTCGATCAGCGCTTCGATCTTTTGAAAACAATCCAATTTCGGAAATCCCCCGCCCAGCCCCTGAAACTCGCATGGGCAACCAAGGTTCCCTCCAGGCGGAAATTCGCCGAGCCCGGTATGTTGCCCTGCCGAGAGATCGAACTAGGGCGTGGACTCATTAGCGCGCAGCCAGATGCGGATTGATGCGAGCTTGATGAACGCCAGATAGTTGGCTGAGAGTTTGTCGTATCGGGTCGCGACCCGCCGACATTGCTTGATCTTGTTGAAGAACCGTTCGACGAGATTTCGCGCACGATACAGGTACGGGCTGAAGCAGATCGGGTCTTTGCGATTTCGTTTCGGCGGAATATTTGCCCATGCTCCTTGCTGGCGTGCAAGCTCCCTTATCCAGTCCGCGTCGTATCCTCGATCCGCGAGCAACATCATTTGTGGGAGCAACGCGCTGAGGAGAACCGAACACAACCGATTGTCGTGTGCTTCACCGGGCGTGAGGGCGAGATGGACTGGTAGGCCGTTGGTGTCCACCACGGCGTGAATCTTGCTCGGCCCCCTCGTGAGCGACCCATATCCTGATGATTGTTGTCCGCGACGCAGGCTCCGTGCTGGTGCACGCGCACGACGGAGGTATCGATCATCTGCACCGCCGTATCATGACCGGCGGCCAGCGCATCGATGATCTGGTCCCAGACGCCAGCCCGCCGCCAGCGCACGAACCGATTGTAACAAGTGGTGCAGGGACCATAGGTCTCTGGCAGGTCGCGCCACGGCGCACCTGATCGCAGAACCCAAAAGATGCCATTGAGCACGCGACGGTCATTTACACGCGGAACGCCACGCGGCTTGTTCGGCAGCATCGGTTTGATGGCGGTCCATTCGTAGTCTGTCAGTTCGTAGCGCATGATTCGAGGCTCCGGTTTCGGAGCTTGAATCACGTCCACAGCCGTACCATCAACCTGCAACGGCCGTCGCGGAGCCGCTAATTCTCTGAATTTGCTTCTGCTTTCGCCGGCATAGCGGACATGGCCGGACTTGAGGCTGGCTCAACCCGGTCGCGAAGGACCCGGAGCGGACCTCGCAACTTGCTAGATGAAGTCCGGTCAGACATCACTCTTAGGTTTTATGTTGACTCAGATCAAAAAATAAATTGGCGCGACATGTTAACCAGCAACATGGGCAGGCGGTGCAATTTGACATTCATGGAGATGAGCAAATGGCTACGCAAAGCAATATCCACTTCTTTACAAATTGGGCCAAGGAGCGCCTCGATGAAATGGACGCCGCAGTGACGTCGTTTGAAGGCAAGCTCGCCGAGGTGCAGTCCGATGTCCGCGACAAGGCCAACAAGGTTCTGGCTGACCTGCGTAAGCAGCGCGATGACTTCCGGGACACGATCACGAACCAGTCGGAAGCTAACGAGTCCGCTTGGATTCAGGCAAAGGCAAAACTAGAGGCTGACTGGCGCTCGTTCGAGGCTGATGTCAAGAAATATGTCGAGAGCTTCGGCAGTAAAATCGAGCACCAACAGGCTACGTTCAAGGTTCAAGCCGACGCCCAATTGAAAGCGTGGCGCGCAGCGGCCGACCAGCTTGGCATCGATGCCAAAAAATTCGCTGCTGAGCGTAGGGGCAAAATCGACGCCGCCGTAAATCGTATGAACGCCGATGCCGCCGAGGCGGAGAAAAAACTCCAGAAGTTGAACGAGGCGGGGACCCAGTCATGGTCCGCACTTACGGCTGCTTTGACGGAAACGCGCGCTGCATTCGATCGCGCCAATCAGGTAGCGCAGGAGGCGTTCAAGCGAGCTGCTTGACAAAGTACTGATTGGATTCGGAGAGACCGCCGCGAGGCGGTCTTTCTTTTGTCGGACATTTGACTGATAGCCGATATTGGCACATCGCGTCATTTCGGTACGGTGCGGAGTTTGGTCGCCATCGGGGCATAGCGGACATTGGCGAGCAGTTCGCCCGGCAGATTTATGGGTTCACGCCCTAACGGGAAGCCCGGATCAGCCGCTCGAGCAAGAGGTAATCCTCCAAGTCTCTATAGGGGTCAGGTCTAAATCCGATGGCACTTTCTGCAGCTTTTCTTCATCGATCGCTTTTTCATGCCGCTTCATAACAGTCTGGTAGCCTCTCCCAAGTCAGCCTGGCACATCGCACAGCGATTCTCTCGAAGCGTAAAGCAATTTGATCTGCATGTAGATAATGCAATCGGAACTCATCCAGAGTCGTCTTCTCGATAACTTCGTGGCATACCAGAAAGGTATCCAGCCGCACGTCTTTGCCTCTCGAACCGCAGTTCAGGCGCGGACCCAACAGTCCGACGTAAAATTGCGCTGGCATTTCCCGGTTCCAATCATGCCGAAGCGCGTAATAAGACGTTGCCGATCGCATCTCTGGGCGGCGCATTGTTGGCGACGGGTGGTCGATGAGAATGGCGCCAGCCTTCGGTAGATCAAACTCCATCTGGTGTGCCGGGACCTTGAGCGCCAAGACACAGAGCTACCTGCCCAAGCTGGTTCGCAATCGTTGCATATGGAAGCTGCCAAGCTGCTCACCGTCCTCGTAGGGCATGGAGATGTCGGAACTTATGATTGCACTTTTCTTCGTTTTCTTCGCTCAAGGCTACGCGCACGCTGGCGAGCGATCCTGAGTTCGCCAAGCGTCGGCTGCCACCACCCTCTTGATCGTTCAGTCGATCCGGCAACACGACGGGCCGGCCATGTCTTGATCAGTTCAGCCAATGTCGCTGGCCGCCATCTGGCCCAGAGATAGTCGACGGTTGCCTCCATCAAATGTGGATAAAACATTGCTGAATCCGCAGCGTCAGCGACTTCACCAGAAATCTCCCTGAAGACGACAATGCCATATTGTTCCGTTGCCACAGCTCGGCCGAGCGGAGGAAGGTCTTCAGCCGGTAGCGGATAACGATGTCGCTTGCGTTCGGCATAGCGCAGCTTCGCGGCTCTGTGTTCATCCGAATCTTTGTTGGCTTCGCGCCCTCGCTTCCGCTCCTCCGGTTCAGCGCGTCGGGCGGCTCGCTCGATGCGTGGCCAATGGTGCCGCAACGTCTCGTAGGAGCGGAAAGGCACCCTCCAGGCTCGCAGTTGCTCATCCCAGCGCGCCCAGGGAATGGCTCGCAGTTCCTCCAGAACCGTCTTCGAATAAGGCGTGCGGATCCGCAGGTCATCCGCGACTTCCAGATAAGGGCTCGACAGCGGATCGAAGGCGAAGGCATCGCGCCCCTTGCTGTCATCATGGGCGGATCGCGAAGCCCCCTCTTGTGCCAGCCAGCGCTCGATGCGTCGCGCCGCGGTCTTTCCGGGCACGAACCAGCTGCCGAGCTCGTCGCTCCACCTGGCGCGAGGGAATGCCTCCCGAAACCGCTCCACCGCCGCTCGATCATACGGGAAGCGCGCTTCGGCACCGGGAGCCGTCTGCGGTGGGGCAATGTCGGCGGATCTTTCCATCAGCTTGCGATCGGCAGCCTGTTCGCAAAGCAACGCCCTTCGCGTCACTTGGGTTCAAGCCGGACACCCCAAGAAGGAAACCGCATGCGGGGATGACCGGTACCCTTCCCCAGCCAACCGCGCGGAAACCTTCCCGACATTCGGGGGTTAATCCGGATCAGGCGAGGTCAATTCATGCCGAAACGCAATGCAGATGAAATAGCGGTCAGCCGGCCAAGGAGACAGCGCTCGCGGAGACAGCGCTCGCGCCCCCTCAAAGGCGAAGAGACGGAAGTGGACCACATCGTGGAAATGCACAACATATCGCCGGGCCAGGCGCGGGAGCTCGTGCGGCGCTACGGAAATGACTGGCGCAAGATCGATGAGGCCGCCAAATCCTACAAGGAAGACGGCTAGAAGTTGAAAGCCACGTATCAGGACGACTGCCCGGAAAGATCCTCGCCCAAGATGACCGGATGACCACGATCGCGACCTTTAACGTAAACGGCGTCAATGGACGGTTGCCGGTCCTCCTCAAATGGCTCGGCGAAACTGCTTATGACATCGTCTGCCTGCAGGAGCTCAAGACATCCGACGAAAAGTTTCCCGCCGAGGCGATCAGGGATGCTGGTTACGGCGCCATCTGGCACGGCCAGAAGTCTTATAACGGGGTTGCGATTCTGGCTCGCGGGAAACAGCCGCTGGAGCGTAGACGCGGATTGCCAGGCGACTCCGACGATTCGCACAGTCGCTACATCGAGGCCGAGGTCGATGGACTGGTGATCGGCTGCATCTACCTGCCCAACGGCAATCCCGCGCCCGGCCCGAAATTCGATTACAAGCTCGGCTGGTTCCAGCGAGTGATCAGCTATGCCCAGACACTGCTCAAAGAAGACACGGTCCTTTCCGGTGTGTTTCGGCGTGGAATAAGGACCCCGTTTCAGGGGTGATCGGCGTCCAAAAAGGACCCCTGTAACGCAGGGTTGTCACACTGCCTCCGGTTTCATTGGAGGCATTTGTTTTGGATGTTGGTTGTGGAGACGATTGCGAAGATACGCCGGCTTTCGCTGGTTCAGGGGAAGTCGATCAAGGAGATCTGCCGCGAGTTACGGATCTCCCGGAAGGTGGTCCGCAAGGTTCTGCGATCCGACGCGACGGAGTTCCGTTACGAGCGCGAGCATCAGCCGATGCCGAAGATCGGCCCCTGGCAGGATCAACTCGACGGATTTTTGAACGGCAATCACGGCAAGGCGGCACGCGAGCGGCTGACGCTGATCCGAATCTTTGAGGAGCTTCGCGGGCTCGGATACGAGGGCAGCTACGATGCGGTCCGCCGATACGCGAAGGGCTGGGCGAAGGAGCAAGGCTCGGCGGCGGCGGAAGCCTATGTGCCGCTGTTCTTCGCGCCGGGCGATGCCTACCAGTTCGACTGGAGCCACGAGATCGTCCTGATCAACGGCGTGACGGTGACCGTGAAGGTCGCCCATGTCCGGCTCTGCCACAGCCGTATGATGTTCATCAGGGCCTATCCGCGCGAGACGCAGGAGATGGTGTTCGACGCGCACGACCGGGCCTTCGCCTTCTTCGGGGGCGCCTGCACGCGCGGCATCTACGACAACATGAAGACGGCGGTGGAAACGATCTTTGTTGGCAAGGACCGCCAATACAATCGCCGCTTCCTGCAGATGTGCAGCCATTATCTGGTGCAGCCGGTCGCCTGCACGCCGGCCTCGGGTTGGGAGAAGGGTCAGGTCGAGAACCAGGTCGGGCTGGTGCGCGAGCGCTTCTTCACGCCGCGGCTGCGCTTCAAGACCTATGAGGAGCTGAACGCCTGGCTGCATGACAAGTGCGTCGCCTACGCCAAGGCGCATCGTCACGTCGAGCAACCGGAGCGAACGATCTGGAACGTGTTCGAGGAGGAGCGTGGCAAGCTGGTTGAATACCGCGGTTCCTTCGACGGGTTCCATACGGTGCCGGCCTCGGTGTCGAAGACCTGCACGGTGCGCTTCGACAACAACAAATACTCTGTCCTCTCGACCGCCGTTGGCCGCCCGGTGGAAGTCCAAGCCTACGCCGGCAGGATCGTCATCCGCCAGGACGGCGTGGTCGTTGCCGAACATGTTCGTTCCTTCGGGCGCAATGAGACGATCTACGATCCGTGGCATTACGTCCCGGTGCTCGCCCGCAAGCCCGGCGCGCTGCGCAACGGGGCGCCGTTCCAAGGCTGGGTTCTGCCCTCAGCCATGGAGCGGGTGCGACGCCGCCTAAAGGATACGGACGATGGCGATCGGCAGATGGTGTCGATCCTGGCATGCGTCCTTGGTGACGGGATCGACGCGGTGGAGGCAGCCTGCCAGGAAGTGCTCGACCAGAACGTCTGCTCGTCCGCCGTCATCATTGACATCCTGGCGCGGCGGCGCGATCCGGGTCCGGCCGTCACCATCCTCACCCCGGACGCGCTCCGTCTGCAGCACGAGCCGCAGGCCGACTGCGCCCGTTACGACAGCCTCAGGAGGGCAAGCTGATGGAACGCACGCAGGTTCTGGACCTGATGGGGACGCTGAAGCTCTACGGCATGCGTGGCGCCTATGACGAGGTCATGGCCACCGGCATCAAGCGCCAGCACGAGCCGCCGCGGATCGTCGGTGATCTGCTCTCGGCCGAGATCGCCGAGAAGCAGGCGCGCTCCATCAAATACCAGCTCACCGTCGCCAAGTTGCCGCTGGCCAAGGACATCGAGGAGTTCGACTTCGACGGCACACCGGTCAACGAGGCGCTGATCCGCGACCTCGCCAACGGCACCTTCGTCGCCGACCAGCGCAATGCCGTCCTGATTGGCGGCACCGGGACCGGAAAGTCGCATTTGGCGATCGCCCTTGCCCGAGCGCTGATCCGCAACGGCTCGCGCGGCCGCTTCTTCAACGTCGTCGACCTCGTCAACCGCCTCGAGACCGAGCACCGCAGCGGCAAGCAGGGCCGCATCGCCGACTACCTGACACGGCTCGACTTTGTCGTCCTCGACGAACTCGGCTATCTGCCGTTCGCCCAGGCCGGCGGGCAATTGCTCTTCCATCTGATCAGCCGGCTTTACGAGCGAACCTCGATCATCGTCACCACAAACCTGGCGTTCGGCGAATGGCCCGCCGTCTTCGGCGACGCAAAGATGACCACGGCGCTGCTCGACCGTCTCACCCACCACTGCGAGATCATCGAGACCGGAAACGAATCCTGGCGCTTCAAGAACCGCGCCTGATCACCCATCAAGCCGATCCGCACTCGCCGGGCTGCGCAACCCAGACCAGCTCCGCCCGGCGAGCGCTGACCGTCGTGCCTTACAAAGGGGTCCCTTTTGCGCGCCGATCTGGAGTGGGCCCCTCGGGCCGGACAGGATGGTTTTCGGTAATTGACCGGGCAGCCGGGCTTTCAGAGGATGAAGGCCCATGGCAAAGCACCGAACCCACAGCGTCGAGTTCAAGCGGCAGGTTTCGCAGGAGTATTTCGGCGGCGAGACCCTGCATGCCCTCTCGAAGCGCCACGACATCTCACGCAATCTGATCCGGATATGGGTCGAGAAGTTTCAGGCGGGCGCTCTCGATGAGGATGCCGCAGCGGCCGATCTTCTGCAGGCTTATGAGGCGCGCATTGCCGCGCTCGAACGGCTAGTCGGCAAGCAGGCTCTGGAACTGGAGTTTCTAAAGGGGGCTCTGCATGCAGGACCGCGGCA
>NZ_SADR02000517.1 GCF_004010325.2 Mesorhizobium sp. M00.F.Ca.ET.216.01.1.1 | reverse complement strand
GCGACGGGCCGCGAAAGATGCTGACGCCGGAAGCGCAGCGGGCGCTGGCGGAGGCCGAGGCCAGGCGCAGGGAATATCGCGAGGCCGAGGCGAAATTGCCGAAGGAAATCGGCGGCCGCGGCGGCAAGGAGCCCGGGCGCTACGGCGACTGGGAGGTGAAGGGCCTCACCAGCGACTTCTAGCCGGATGTGCTGATATTCAGGCCAGGCCGGCCTGCATCCTCAGGCTGCTGCCTGGGTTGGCGACAAAACGATGAAACCGGTATCATCGACCGCAATGCCGATTTCAT
>NZ_SADR02000516.1 GCF_004010325.2 Mesorhizobium sp. M00.F.Ca.ET.216.01.1.1 | reverse complement strand
CCGACCAGCACGCCGTTGAGCAGGCCGATCAGACCGGCGAGGCCGACCGCAAGGACAAAGGCGGGCAGAGGCCCGATCATCGGCTGCAGCCCGAGCGACAGGATGGCGCCGCAGGCGATCGTGGCCGGCACCGACAGGTCAGCCAGGCCACCGACCACCAGCACGAAGGTCATGCCGACGACGACGATGCCGACGATGGACATCGAGGTCAGCACATTGAGGAGGTTGCCGGGTGTGAAGAAAGAAGGGCTGACAAGTGAGCCATAGAGCATGACGGCCAGGATGGCGA
>NZ_SADR02000515.1 GCF_004010325.2 Mesorhizobium sp. M00.F.Ca.ET.216.01.1.1 | reverse complement strand
CACTGTTTTTTATCGCTTTTTTCGATGATGCGACGGCCCACGGCGTGACTTCGCGTGGCATAATCGACCGACACAGTCAGCCCGCAGTCATTACTACCCCGCATACCATGGCACAGACTCTCTACGACAAATTGTGGAACACACACGTGGTCCACACGGAAGAAGACGGCACGACGATTCTCTATATCGACCGTCACCTGCTGCACGAAGTCACCAGCCCCCAGGCGTTCGAAGGGCTGAAGCTGGCCGAGCGTCCGGTCTGGCGCATCAGCGCGAACCTGGCTGTGTC
>NZ_SADR02000514.1 GCF_004010325.2 Mesorhizobium sp. M00.F.Ca.ET.216.01.1.1 | reverse complement strand
CCATCGACGACATGAAGAACCCGCATGAAGGGTTATACGTCAACGGCACGACCGAGGTCGCCGGTCTGGGCGGCGATGCCAAGTGGGTGAAGGTGACCGGGCGTGCGAGCGTCTATGAGACCTTGTCGGAGCAGCTTGACCTTGTAGGTCTCGTCTCGGGCGGCGCTGGGTACATTGCTGGCTACGGCAGTGGTGATCTACGCATCTTTGACCACTTCCAGAGCAACGACCGCATGATCCGCGGTTTCGAATATGGCGGTATCGGTCCTGTCGATAGCAACGGGGCGGGC
>NZ_SADR02000513.1 GCF_004010325.2 Mesorhizobium sp. M00.F.Ca.ET.216.01.1.1 | reverse complement strand
CTGCCGGTGCCCGATCCCGACAACGACCCGTCGATGAAGGTGCTCGAATGGGAGATGGAGCCGGGCGACGCCATCCTGTTCGATTTCCGCACCGCGCATGGCGCGCGCGGCAACCTGACCGCGGCGCGGCGCCGGGCGCTGTCGCTGCGCTGGGTCGGCGACGACGCGCATTATGTCGAGCGACCGGGCCGAACCTCGCCGCCCTATCCGGGTCACGACATGAAGCCCGGCCAGAAATTGCGCGAGGATTGGTTCCCCATCATCTTCCAGAGCTGACTGGTCGGACCCCC
>NZ_SADR02000512.1 GCF_004010325.2 Mesorhizobium sp. M00.F.Ca.ET.216.01.1.1 | reverse complement strand
CCAAGATCGCCCGCGATCTCGGCTGGACGCCAAGGGAGAATTTCGACAGCGGCCTGGCAAGGACGGTCGACTGGTACCTCGACAACAAATGGTGGTGGGGGCCGATCCGCGAGCAGCGCTATGCCGGTGAGCGGCTGGGCCAGGCCGCGGTGGAAGACAGGAAGGGCGCGTCGTGAGGATCGCTGTCACCGGACGCGAGGGCCAGATCGCCGCGAGCCTGCTGGAGGCGGCGCAAGGACGGAGCGACATGGAAGTCGTTGCCGTTGGCCGGCCGCAACTCGACCTTGCGC
>NZ_SADR02000511.1 GCF_004010325.2 Mesorhizobium sp. M00.F.Ca.ET.216.01.1.1 | reverse complement strand
CTGAAGCAAAGCCGGCCTCGGGATTGGTGATCGGCAGCCGTGCCGCCGGAACGGCGCCGCGTTCGTTGCAGAGGCGCACGCCCATCCGGTTCATTGCGATAGCCCGGATCTCGAGGATCTTACCGAGCAATGGCGGCATTGCCGGCGCGCGGGTGAATTCCAGCACCGGCGACCACACCACGCGCGCTTCCGGCCATTTGGCGCGCAGCGCATAGAGCAGGCCGCCGAACTCCTTCTTGAAGCGCGGCACGGAATGGAAGTTCTTGGTGTCGTTGGTGCCGATGGCAAGC
>NZ_SADR02000510.1 GCF_004010325.2 Mesorhizobium sp. M00.F.Ca.ET.216.01.1.1 | reverse complement strand
TGCAATCTCGCCCTGGATCACTTCGAGGTCGCCGCCCGGATCGACGACGGCCGCGCGTCCGGTCGCCTCGCAAACGAGCAGCGAGCAGTTCTGCTGGAACGGCGTAACGGGGATCAAGGTGACTTTCATGGATGAGCGCGGCACGAGCAAAACGTTGATTGTACCGGCGTCTCAAGCACGCGCGCCGGGGCCCCTCGCAGCGCAGCACGTGTTGGGCCAAGCTGAATTTGTCTGTCGATTTTTGCAGCAATGGTGAAGATTCATCAAGGTTTTCAGTCCCTTAGCAACAC
>NZ_SADR02000509.1 GCF_004010325.2 Mesorhizobium sp. M00.F.Ca.ET.216.01.1.1 | reverse complement strand
CGCTCGGCGCCGCCCTGGATATGGGTGATCCTGCCCACCCTGGAGGCTGCTGCCTACGCCTTCGGGATCGCCTACTATGACACGACCTTCGCCAGGGAGCGAACGAGCCTGCCCTTCAGGATCATGGAGAAGGCCGGATCATACAGTTATTCGATCTACCTGCTGCACCTGTTCTTCGTGCACCAGCTGGCCGCGTTCATCAACGACAACATCATGGACATCAGCAATTTCTATGTCGCATGCCTCTGGTCGCTGGCATGCTTCCTGGCAACCATCCCGATCGGTCATCT
>NZ_SADR02000508.1 GCF_004010325.2 Mesorhizobium sp. M00.F.Ca.ET.216.01.1.1 | reverse complement strand
CGCCGCTCACGCCGGCCACCTGCGACTCGGCGCTGCCGCTGCCGCCCGATCTGCAGGGACCGTATTGGCTCGGGCAGCGGCTCGCTGAACAGGTGGCGCGTTTGCGCGCGGCGCTCTGCGACACCGAGTCCCGCTGGAACATCGAGCGGCACTCGCGGATCTTGCCTAAGACTTAGGCGCCGTGCTTGGGGCCGCCGCAGCTCACTCGTGCGGCAGGGTCACCATCCACATCAGGCCAAAGCGGTCCACCGCCATGCCGAATCCCTTGCTCCAGAAGGTTTCGCCCCAAG
>NZ_SADR02000050.1 GCF_004010325.2 Mesorhizobium sp. M00.F.Ca.ET.216.01.1.1 | reverse complement strand
GTCTACAACCGCCGACGGCTTCACTCAGCACTCGGCTATCTCAGTCCAATGCAATTCGAGGATCCACACACCCGGCAAACGGTCAAATCAGCGGCCTGACCCTGTCCGGCCCGAGGGGCCCACTCCAGTCTGGAGTGGCCAATTTGACCAGACGTGATGCGCCTTGAGAAAACTTCTGACGGCCGCCTCGAATCTCATAAGTTCCTCAACATGGGGATGTGGCTGGACTGGTCGAACACCAGCCATTGCGCGCCGGGGGAAAGGTCGGACGGCCGCCCGCCTCGGGCGTCGCCTGGTCGTGCAGCCCAGAGATGTCGGCGCGCTAACTGCGGCGAGGCGTTCGGCGATCGACAGTCCCTGAGATTGCCGCTCACCGGTACATCGTTTGGACGGTTCATGGCCGCGCCAGCAGTACAAAAGTATCGCCCACACCATCGTATAATGGATTTGTGGCCGCTAATAATCGATGTCTATGCGCATCCGAATACATCGGGTCGCCGACACGGCGTGAGTTAATTGCGGCGACGGGTCCACACCGACCGGCTCTCGTCGGTCATCGCGAGCTCAATAGAAGCGCGGGATCGGACCGTTCTGCGGTGTAGCGCGGTCACCGAGGTCCAGGAAGATCTCGTCGATATAGCACCATCCCCAACCTTCCGGCGGATCGTAGCCCTCAATGACTGGATGGCCGGTCGCCCGGAAATGCTTGGTGGCATGACGATTGGGCGAGTCGTCGCAGCAACCGACATGGCCGCAGGTGCGACACAGTCGCAGATGCACCCACTGCGAACCACTCTTCAGGCATTCCTCGCAGCCGAGTGCGCTCGGCGTCATGTCCCGAATCTCACCCGCATGTCTGCATTCATCTGCCATCAAGATCTCCTGGCCAGTTCAGGCGCAGCGGCGTGGCTGCCGTTTTGCGCAAGATACGTATGCAATGCCGCCACAACCTGGGCGCCTTCGCCGACAGCAGCCGCGACGCGTTTGATCGAGCCGGAGCGAACGTCGCCGATAGCGAACACTCCGCTGCGGCTCGTCTCCATCATGCCATGCGCCGGTGCTACCTCCAATCCGGTGCGCACGAACCCCTTCGGGTCCAGTGCCACGTTGCATTTCGCCAGCCAGTCCGTATTCGGGTCGGCGCCGATGAACAGAAACAGATGGCGGATCGGACGCACTGTTTCCACGCCGCTGGCGCGGTTGCGCCAACGCACATTGGCGAGATTGCCCTCGTGGCCTTCCAGCGCCTCGATCTCACTCCCGGTCAGCACCTCGATGTTTGGCTGCGCCTTGATGCGCTCGACCAGGTAGCGCGACATGCTCGCATCCAGGCTGTTGCCGCGCGCCAGCAGCGCCACCTTCCTCACATGGCTGGCCAGATAGACAGCCGCCTGCCCAGCCGAATTGCCGGCACCAACCAGCGCCACCTCCTGTCCGCCGCAAAGTCGCGCTTCGATTTGCGAAGCCCAATAGTGCACGGAGGTTCCCTCGAACTGCGCCAGATTGGCAATATCGAGGCGGCGATAGCGAGCCCCGCTGGCTATCACCACCGTGCGCGCCCGCACGGTCTCGCCGTCGCCGACATCGAGCGTGTAGTGGGCGCCGGACTTGTCGGTCGCGCCGCTCAGGAGCTTCGCTTCGTCGGGTATCACCATTTCGACGCCGAACTTCTGCGCTTGGTTGTAGGCGCGCGCCATCAGCGCCATTCCCGAAATGCCTGTCGGGAAGCCGAGATAGTTCTCGATGCGCGAGGAGGCACCCGCCTGTCCGCCAAAGGCACGGCAATCGAGCACGATCGTCGACAGCCCTTCGGAAGCCGCATAGACCGCAGCCGCCAACCCCGCCGGTCCTGCGCCGACAATGGCCACGTCGTAATGCTTGGTGGCGTCGACCGGCCGCACCAGGCCGATGCAGCGGGCAAGCTCGTTCTCCCCGGGATTGAGCAGTAGCTTGCCGTTCGGACACAGCACGATCGGCAGGTGGTGAGGATCGACATGGAAGCGCTCGATCAGCGTCTTGGCGCAAGGATCGGCGTCGGAATCGAGGACGCGGTGCGGCTGACCACTGCGGGCCAGAAAACCCTGCAGCCGCAATACGTCGCCGCCGTCGACGGGTCCGACGATGATTGGTCCCGCTGCGCCACTCTCCAGCAGGCCGACACGGCGCAGGATCAGCGCCCGCATGATCCGTTCGCCGAGATTTGCTTCCTGCACCATCAGGTCTCGCAGCCTTTGCGATACGATGACGAGCGCCTCCACCGGCTCGACCGCCTCTACATCCACCAGCGAGGGCCGGGCCGAAAGCTGCGCCAACTCGCCGACGAAATTGCCCGGGCCGTGAGTGACGATCGTTTCGCGCTGGCCGAACCTGCCGCCCTGTGTAATGTCCACCTTGCCAGAGAGGATCACGATCAACCCAGGTGCCACCTCGCCGGCTTTGACGATCTGTTCGCCTGCAGCGTACGAGTTGGCTTCGCCGAAACGGCGCATACGGTCTATGTCTGCCCGAGCCAGCGCGGGAAACATCTGGTCGCGACGGGCAATGGAGATCGGATTGGCGGATTGAGACATGGGTTCGACCGTACCGCTGCCGCCGCGGACTTTGAAGCGGATTTTACAGGGCAAGAGTTGCTCCGATCATCCTTCGACAGGAAGCTCTAAACAATGATGGCGAGCACTTGGCCCGCCATCATTCGGCTCGGACAGGGTTCGCACCCTGGCTTGGAGGATCACGAGCCGGCAAGGGCATTTAAGTCCGCGCAGAATTCGGCATACGGCTTGGTCATTCCCGCGTCCTGGCATTCTCGCATCATCGCCATGCGCTTGGCCTTTGGCAGAGTCTCGAGCGCTGCCCTGAACCTAGTTCTCATGATGGGACTGGTGGGGTGCATTCTCGCGATGGAACTAGTGTAAAACGGCTGTTTGTTGATGTTGTCGATAACGTCAAGCGCACCGGCAAACGCCACGCCGCCGAAGGCTGAAAGAGCAAGTACCCTCACGAGGCAATTGATCCGAAGCGGAAAGCTGTGCTCGATGCCATCGACGCGCTTGAGAAGGCGACCGAGAAACCGACCTCGCACTGATCGATGCGTAGCCGGGGTCCGTCGCCTGCCAGGATCGACCGCGAATGGCCTTATCAGGTGGCTCTGCCTGATGACCTATGCACCGGACACAGCTTCGCTTTGATCCGCGAGTTTTGCGAAAGCGCAGGTTGGCCCCAATGAAAAGGCAGGTACAGGCGATATGGCCAGACCACAGCTATGAAAACTGGCGTCGCTACTGCTTTGCCGACGAGGCGTCCGCACAAGCGTTTCTTGACCACTTCCCAGGCGTGATTTCGATCCACAGCGCGACCGGGAAAATGGCAACGCACGAGGTGTCTGGCGCCGCACTGGCGAATACAAGAGAATTCTCGATCTCTGGCCGCTGAGCGTTCCCGAGATCCTGCGAAACTGAGGCAACAGCATGTGCAATCTCTACAACATCACCACCAGCCAAGAGGCCATTCGCCAGTGGACTCGCGCCTTGCGGGACGTCATCGGAAATCTCGAGCCGTCGATTGATATTTATCCCAATCAATTCGCCCCGGTGGTCCGCAATGCACCGGACGGCGTACGCGAGCTCGCCAGTCTGCGTTGGGGAATGCCGACGCCCTTGGACCGGGTCAAAGGCAACGCCGATTCCGGGACCACCAACGTCCGCAACCCTCAATACGGCCACTGGCAGCAGTACGTTGGCATCGAGCATCGCTGCATCGTGCCCGTGACGAGTTTCGCCGAGCCCAGCCCAACGCCTGTGATAGACCCCGAGACGGGTATTAAGCGGAACTATTGGTTCGCGCTCAATGAAGACCGTCCGCTGTTCTTCTTCGCCGGCCTGTGGACGCGCTGGCATGGGGTGCGCAAGGTCAAGGAAGGGCCTGCCGATCACGAGGTCTATGGCTTCATGACGACCAGGCCGAACGCCCTCATCGCGCCGATTCACGAGAAGGCAATGCCGGTGATCCTGATCACGCAGGAGGAGACGGAAACGTGGCTAACTGCGCCATGGTCGGAAGCCAAGCGACTACAGCGCACCGCTCCAGATGACGCCCTCGTGGTGGTCGATAAGCCCGCCACCCAGATCAAAGTTCCGGTACAGGCGCCTACGCAAGGCTCGCTGTTTTGATGAGCGACGAACTGATCCGCCTTCCCGGTGCAATGCAGCCCGTCACGCGCCCCGGCATTCAGCACCATAGGTGCGAGCATCCCGGCTGTGGCAAGAATGCCGGATGGGGGTTCGCCAAGCCGAGGAAACCATCGCATTGGTTCTGCTTTGAACACCGTGCTGATGGCGAAGCATATCTCTAAGGAGCGTGTGAAAGCATGATCAATCCGCCCAAACGCGCAGAGGAATACTCTGATCGGGAGATCGACTGTCAGGAAGCAATGGAGCCGGGTTCCAGGCCGTTGTCGACTGCATGTTAGAAGCCGGGTGGACGCGCGGAGAGATCATGCGCTCGCTTCGGCGCCTGATCGCGGCCGACAACATGGCGCAAAAAGAGAACGCCAAGCTTCCGGTCGAACTTGCGTTCATACGAGCGATGATGCGCGCCGCTCGACCGTCCTAATCCTCTTCGCGGAAATCCTGCATCGAGACATGCGGCAGGTCTTCTCGTCGCGCATGTGCTTGATGCGGCCGATCAGACCCGCCTGGCTCACTGCGTCTCGCATCGGTGTGCTCTTCCTTTTTCAAGACGGTCAAACAAGATCTCTTGGCTGCATCCGCTGCCGCCGTAACGCAGTAACAACGCGCCAAACCTTAATTCTCCTCCCAGAAATCCTGCAGTGATGCGTGGCGCAACTTGTCCTCGCCCCGTAGGTGCTTGACGTGGCTCTTCAGGCCCGGCTTGACCCATGTTGTCGCCTGCCGCTTCACCCCCTTAGGTGCCGGCCCGGCGTGCTCCTGAACGCGCTTCTCAAGCCCCGCCTGGTCGACCAGATAGAAGATCGCATTGGCGTCGCCGCCCGGCATCGTCTCGCTGAACTGGATGCGACTGTCGGGCTGGATCAGACCGAGCAGGATTTCGCGCCGCTCCTCGACGCCGAGGTCACGCAGATCGTGCCCGTTGAGGTGCAGCAGATCGAAGGCGACGAAGTAGAGGTCATGCTGTCGTCGCGTGATTGCTCGCCGAAGCGCGGCGAAATCCGGGATGCCGGCATCGTTGGTGACGATCGTTTCACCATCGACGATCGCCGTCTCGACATCGAGCGCCTTCGCGGCTTCGACCAGGTCGCGATATTTTTCAGACCAGTCGAGGCCGCGCCTGGTGTAGATGCGCACATCCGGGCCATTGATGACGATCTGCGATCGGTAGCCGTCGAGCTTTACCTCGTGAATCCAGTCATCCCCCTCGGGAGGCTTCGCAACCAAGGTCGGCAACATCGGTGGAATGAACGCCAGCCGGCCAATGCCGGCACTCACTTGTTTAGGCACCGGATCGAGTCTAGGCCCGCACGATCTGGCGGCTAGGGGAACGGAACATGACCATTTTATTAAATTAGCAAGCACTGATGTATGAAAGAGCCTATATTCACCTCAGCCGGTAAAACTACCCCCGTACGCCGGTTAGGCTCGGCGCCAGTCTCCCTCGATGCGACGCCGGGCCGCTGTTCTGATGACGTCTCGGAAGCCGCCGGACAGGTTCAGCGGAAACGCGCGAAATGGCCACCAGCAGAACATTAGAAACCTCTTGACGACCCACATGCCCGATCCAGAATCCTCTGCATGGCGTGGGAAATTACGGGCATCAACATCGGCGATGAAGTGACGCTAACCGTGACCGTGCTGAAGATGCTGGATGACGGACGGGCCAGCGTCAGCATCCAGTCCTATGGCTTCCCCTATTCGATCCCGGCGGCAAAGAAGACCCAGCCAGGCGACGAGCTACAGCTTAGAGGCAAGGTCACCCACGTCGACGAGGAGGACCAAAAGGTCACCGTGAAGGCCGGTGGGCTGATTACCGATGGCGATACGATCACTGATTGGACGCCTGTTCCGCGCAAAAAGGCGGCATTTCGAGATGAGGCGGATTAGAGAACGCAGGTCGACCAGGAAGCATGGACCCCAACAGACCAGCCGCGACGAACGGGCCGCGCTCAAGCTGGTTCGCATGGCGATTGAACAGACCTGTCCGGCTGGCGTGTTGCCAAGCGAGGAAGCGGTGTTGCTGCTCTATGGCCCCGAGCCAGTCCATGAGGGCGAAGCTCTTGCCAAAGCCATCATCGAGACGGTCGAAAAACTAACCGCTTGCCGATAACACCCTGCTCTTGAATGCCCTGGAGATGGTTGCGGCAAACTGGGGAGTGCGGCGCCACAGCCTAACGACACAGCTCAGCAGCGGCGGCCGCGCTGAGTGCCGGTGAACTCCGAGAAACCAAAATCGCTGCCGCCGTCTGCTGCAGCGGATGGTTCGGCGCTGTGAGGACACTTAGGCAAGCCCGAATGCTAGGACCAGGAAGCCCATCGCTCCGAACCCGGCGTGGATAACGATCCCGGCCCATGTGCTGCGACGCCGCTGAACAACGTAGGGCAAGAGCAACGTGATCGGCACAAGGGTCAACAGGACTTGCCAGGGGAAGGCAGCGTGGAACAGCAGCCACAGGATCCCATTGACCAGCCAAGCTCGCCTCCCGAAGGCAACCTCTTGCCGCGGCAGTGCGACACCCCGCCAGACAAACTCTTCCCCAACGATGTTCAGCACAACAAACGGGAGCCACGCGCTGAGAATCCAGTACCGGCCGGGACCGAGCGGTTCGAAAGCCATGAACGTGGGATGAAGATTCTTCCCGTCTTGCAGCATCCGCAGCGCGGCGCCGATGCCGCCGGTCAGGACGCCGACGGCCGCCAGCCCTCCAACACCCCAGAGCCAGTCGCCGCCATTCATCGGGCGAAGCCACAGCCGCGCGCCCAACGAACCCAGCCTTCCTGGACGCCGTTCTCGATACAACAGCAGGGCAGCCATGAGAAGCAGGGGGCCAAAAAGGACAATGCTTGCGGCCAAGAACCACATCACCACAGTCTCAGCCCCGGTGGCGGAGACGAACGCCGGGACGGCTACCCGCGTAGTCAGGAACAGCAGCAGAGCCCCGGCCCCGAACAGCGCAGCAGAGCCGCCCAGGCCCAGCGGAGGAACCCGATTAGGCTCCGGCCCTTCGCGCCTTTCAAAACCATTGGCTGTCAATGGCCATTCTCCCGCCCGTACGCCGAACAAGTTAAGCCGTGCCACGAAGTGGCATCGGCTTGAACGCATAGTTAGCGCTCACAGCCTTTGCGTGACCAGGCCCACGACAATGAGCATTGCACCGCTTAATGAGAGCAAGGTTAGCAGTGGATGTATTGACCGCATACTCCGCCGCACATCGTGCCGATGCGGAGGCGGGCATGAGGGTGGCCCTACTGATGCCGCGCGAGCCGGTCCATGGGTGCGTTTGCTTCGGCCAACTTGGCCAGCGCTTGCTCGACTTTCTGCGCTGAGGCGTCCGTGCGCTCGATGTGCCTCACCATTTGCCGCCTCAGCCGCGCAAGCCTTGAGGCGCGATATACGTCGCCGTATCTCGCAGTTTCAAGATGGAGGGTTGCGAGCCTCATGGGCGACGATTCCAATTATCTCGCAGTAGAATTCGCGAATCCGCCTTTCGTTCCGATGTCCGACCTTACGCTCGCAAAGGGCTGGCCGGAGGGCCGCGACGAATGAGAGGCCGAATCGCGTGAGGTCGGGCGAAAAACCGCTGCGCAGCGGAGTCTGGGAGCCAAGAGGGCAAATGGTGGCAGCCATTGCCGTAGCCTCGCCACTTAGGGGTTGGTTCAGTTCGGTTTTAGCCGCCACCTTGGCCCCGCGATCAATGTTCTACAGGGGTTGTGGTGGGGCAGCTTTGCGCTGGGTCAAAATGTGGGGCGAACGGCGCGGTTGAATATCGGCTCACGGCCCTAGGCGGAAGCTCGTTCGGCCTCGGTCGAATTCACGCCGATGACCCTGAGCTGCCGTTTCACGGAACCACCTTGGAAGTCCGGGTCGGGTGAGACAGCGGACGTTCAGCGACATCCACGTCAGACCTTACACAGGGAAATGACAAAAGCCCCAGGAAGCGGTCGATCCGGGGTCGACCATGTCCTTGTCTGATCAGGGATTATGATGGCATCGCTGCGTCGGCCGCCTCGGCGGCGCGCCGTCTCAGCAGGTCATGTTCCCGCCTGTTGCCCGCCAGTGCCGCGGCCGCTTCGAACGCGTCGCGCGCCTCCTCGTGACGGCCGAGCTTGTGGAGTAGGTCACCGCGAACGCTCGGCAGCAGGTGATAGCCTTTGAGCGCCGGCTCGCGCGCAAGGCGGTCTACGATCACCAGCGCCACTTCTGGGCCCTCGGCCATCCCGATGGCAACCGCACGGTTGAGGTCGATGATCGGCGAGCGCACGACAGCCGCCAGCTCCGCATAAAGTCCGGCGATGCGCGACCAGTCGGTATCGCCCGCCGTCCTCGCCTGGGCGTGGCAGGCGATAATCGTCGCCTGGAGGACGTAAATGCCGCTGGCTCCGCCTAATTCGCGTGCTCGCCCGAGCGCCTGCATCCCGCGCCGGATCTGGAGTTGGTCCCAGAGTGCGCGGTTCTGGTCCAGCATGAGGATTGGCTCGCCCTCTGCGTCAATACGCGCCGCCGTGCGCGAGGCGTTCAGCTCCATCAGAGCGAGCAGTCCATGGGCTTCGGGCTCGTGCGGCACGATGGAGGTGAGCACGCGGCCCATGCGAAGCGCTTCATTGCAGAGCTGGGGGCGCAGCCAGTCCTCGCCGCTCGCCGCGGTGTAGCCTTCGTTGAAGATGAGGTAGACGACCTCCAGCACCGAGGAGAGCCGCTTTGAGAGCTCCTCGCCGCTTGGGGTCTCGTAGGCCAGCCCCGATTCCGAAAGAGTCCGCTTCGCGCGCACGATGCGCTGGGCGATCGTCGCCTCCGGCAGCAGGAAGGCCCTGGAGATCTCCTCGGTTGTCAGGCCGCAGATCATCCGCAGTGCCAGCGCCGCGCGCGCCTCGCGCGACAGTCGCGGGTGACAGGCGGTGAAGATGAGCCGAAGCAGTTCATCGCCTATGTCGTCGTCCAGGGCCGAGTCGAGGTCGGGCATGGCCTGCTGCTCCTCCTCCATGTCCCAGGCGATAATGTCGTGCTTGCGCTCGAGCATCCGGCTGCGGCGCAGATGATCCAGGGCCCGGCGCTTGGCGGTCGCCATCAGCCAGGCGCCGGGTTTTTCCGGAACGCCTCTGGCGGGCCACCGCTCAAGGGCGGCCAGCAGGGCTTCCTGCGTCAAATCTTCGGCCAGCGGCACATCGCGCAGCATCCTCGCCAGACTGGTGATCAGCCGGGGCTGCTCGATCCGCCACACGGCGAGGATCGTGCGATGGGCGTCGGCGACCGTCATGGCCGCCGACCGCGTCTGCAGGAACATCGCCTCAAGGGCCGGCAAACGCGCGGACCTCGCACGTGCCCTCCCAATCCGGCATGAAATCCTTGTGGAGCTGCATGAACTCGACCGCCGACGCCACGGCCTCTTCCTTGTTCCGGAACTCCATGATCGCGTAGCCGCCGATGACCTCCTTCGCCTCGACGAACGGGCCATCGATGACGCTGAGCTTCCCACCGGCGATGCGCACCTGCGCGCCCATCGCGACCGGCGTGAGCCCGCCCATGTCGACCATGCGGCCGGCCTTGATTTCCCGGTCGGCGAGCTTGTTCATCGCCTCAATGAGTTCCGCCGTTGGCGGTCCGGCGTGGGCGGAAGTGACGAACGACATGAAGCGCATTTGAGAACTCCTCCTGAGGCGAGCCGCGGACGTGATGGCCGCTGAACAGTCTCGCTAATAAGTCGACGAACCAGCCCCCGGCGGATCGACATGCGCTTTGAATAAAATCACGCCCGGGCTCTAAAGACGATGGGCGAGTGAACAGGTCCGATTGACCAACCCCATCTAACGCCGACAACTCGTCCAGCGTCGTGAGTTGCGTTGCCGTGTCAATTTTGGCGGCTAGGAGGCTGCTTGCGCATTCTTGAGGGGCAGTGGTTCCAACTTCCGCTGAGGTCAACTCCCGCCGTTGGACGTGTGTCAACTGAATTGCGGGTTCTGTGCGCAACTTGTTCGTTCCAATTGACGAGGCGAAGGGCAACATTCCACAGCCAAAACAGAAGCTCGTTCGACGGCGGTCGAATTCAAACCCATGACCCGATACTGGCCCATTCCCCCGAATTCAGAGGAACGGCCATTTCTTGGGGCAATGCCGCCATTTCGGCTCTGGCCGCTATCACCGCAGGGAAGTAGGATGCGGTGCACAGGAGCCAAATCTTCAATGCTCCAGGATCCGCTTGTTCGGCTTGTTGCGGAGTGGCTCAAACACGCCGTGTTTCCTGGAACTGTCCCGATTTTGGGTCTGTCGGCTCCGCAAGGCGCTGGAAAAACGACGATCATGGCGGAAGTTTGCGGCGCTCTGGCCGAAGAGGATCTGAATGCGGCCAGTATCTCGATCGACGACTTCTACCTGACACGGTCTGAACAGATTGCCCTTGCGAGGGAATATCCGAGAAATCCGTACCTCCAGCAAAGAGGTTACCCCGGAACTCACGACGTAGACCTAGGCGTGAGCGTATTGAAGGCGCTGAGAATGCTCTCGGACGGCCAAAGCATGAAGGTTCCCGGCTACGATCGGTCCGCTTACCAAGGGCTAGGAGATCGCTCCCCAGAGAGCAAGTGGCGCGTGGTCACCTCGCCGCTGCATTTGATCGTTCTGGAGGGGTGGATGCTTGGCTTCACCCCCATTGCAAGGGAATTGCTGAGCGATAAGGATCTTGTGGTGATTAACCGTGCATTGGTGGCCTATCAGGCGTGGCACGCAATTTTGGATGGCTTCATCTGGCTTGAGCCAGAGGATTATCTCTTCGTACGCGAGTGGCGGGTCGAAGCGGAAGAGCGCATGAGGGCAGAAGGCAAACCGTGTATGTCAGTTGACCAGGTCAAGGCATTCGTCGAGACGTTTCTGCCAGCATATGCCACCTATTACCCTGCGCTCCGTACCCAGCCTCCCACGAAACCTCCGCATCTGCGCATTGTGATCGGTCGGGATCGAGGCGTAAAGATTGTACAGCCAACTGGCACTTAAGCCACTGAAGCGCCGCTCGTGAATGTCGCATCATCGACCCGGCCAAGGTGGTGCGAACGGCGCTCCAGGGCGCGGCCTAGGTGGCGGGCCTCCTCATCATGACGGAGGCCATGTTGGCCGAAGTGCCTGGCCCGCCGCCGCCGGAGCTTCCCGGTCGCGAGCATCATCATCATGATACGGATTTGGATTTCTGACCGCTTCGCGGCCGTAATCCAGGCTCGCGACCATCAACAATGATCTCGTCCGCTATCGAGGTGAGACAAGTCATCGAGGATCACGGTATCCAAGGTCGGCTCATGTCCGCAACCTCCCGGTTCAGGAACCGGAAAAACTGACCCAAACGCGACCTTCCGGAGCGGAATTCTTTTCTTGAAAACCGACATTGGCCGGAACCAGCAGTCGTGACCCTAAGCGGAAGCTCGTGCGCCCTCGGCCGAATTCACGCCAAGTGTCGACACACTTCGGGAAACGGGTGCTATTTCTGCCCGCTTGCAAACCTGTATTCCACCTCTATCTGGAGCGGTCCTCCAGTGTCGCCGACGTCGCGCCGCACATCCTCGCGCACGGCGCGTTTGACCTCTTCGGGGAGCGACACAAACACCTGCCCGGCTGAACCCCAGCCTCGCTCGACGTGTTCGAAGTACTCCTTGAAGGATGGTACGCCGAAGTGATGAATGGTGGTGGTCACATCTACGTCGTGAAAGCCGGCATCGACGAAGAGGGCCTGCAGTCGCGCCGCATCGCCCAACGAAAACACTTGGGATGCCGCTGGCGCCAGCGAAGCGGCATGGCGAGCAATGATTGGATGGATTCGGGTATTGTAGGAGCGCTCTGGCACTGTGTTGACGGATACAGCAGCACGTCCACCGGGGCGGAGCACGCGGTGGAACTCGGCGAGACCGCGAGCAGGATCCGGGAAAAACATCAGCCCCAAGCTACACAGCACAGTATCGAAGGTCTCGTCAGGGAAGGTGAGCGCTTGACCGTCTTCGATGCACACCGACACGTTCGGAGCGCCGGTCAGACGCTCCCGTGCCCGCGCCGCCATATGCGGCGAAATGTCTGCCGCCACGACATGGCCATTCGCCCCAACAATTGCGAGAGCTGCTTCAGCCGCCAATCCGGTGCCAGTCGCGACGTCTAGCACACGCTGGCCGGATGCGACATGACCCGCGCTTAGGAGGAAGGGGATGAAGTGCGACGAGACACGCGCAAACGCCCGTTCATAGCCGGCGGCGGCGCCTGCGTCGTACATCAGCTGTGCCACGCCCCTACCCCTCTATCTCACTTTACACCAAACGCTACTTTCCCCGTCAGCCACGAGCAAGGCGGTTTCGTCTCCTTCTGGCGCGTCCCGCTGGTTCAAACACATGAGCCGGAGCAAGCCCGAAATGAGCATCGAACGACTGGCTGAAGTCCAGCGTGAACGCGCGGAATAGTTGCTTTGCGGACTTGAGCCGGCATTAGGTTGCGCAAGCTGTAGCGGCTGATCTTGGCGCGACCGAGACCAACGTCGGCGCTCACGCGCAGGGCCCGCTCTTGAAGCCAGTGGCCAGCGGGCTCTACGCCAATAATGGGCGCTTTCCAGAATGACCGGAACCGCACCGCAATCGCTGACCAAACCCTTCTAACCTTGGCCAGCGGAGCAATCACCTTTGCGATTCGACCAGGATCACCAAAGACTCTGGCACCACTCCATCGAAGGCCATCGCATCCGCGGCTTCCTTGCTCTGCATAGCTTTCATCATGGCGTCCATGTCCGGAACGTCCATAAGAACGGCCACCCGAGTCGGATTTTGTGGATCTACAAATGTTCGTATGTTGGTTACGCCGAGCGGACCAAAAAGCTCTTTGCGCTTCGGCGAGTCGAGCCAGTGCTTCGCTCCCTTTGTGATGTTATGGTGGCCAATGACTGTCGGCATTGCATCCTCCCTATCGTGACGGCGAAGGCCGGCATCACCCAAGAGTGCCAAGATCCATCCCCGTCGAGCCACGGAGCGCCGTTTTGGTTGGACTGTCAATTATTTCGAAATTCGGAGAGGGCGTTTCTTCCGGACGGTTGGACCTCAATGAACCAGGATCGCGGTCTGGCGCTGGGGTCGGAAAGGGCAGTTGCGGGCGTAGGGCTGCCAGTCATGACCCGGCGGGCCAAGGTCGTCTTCGGGTCGACTGCGGTCGCACAGCGAAGGTCCGTTTCGGAGAAGCGGCTGGAATGTCAAGAAATGGCGCAACCTTCTTGTTCCACAACCGGAAGAATTGACTCCAATATATGGACCGGCAGCTTCACTTGCGAAAGGCAGCCGGTCCGTAAAAACGCCGTGCCTGGCTCCAATCAGATCCGTGGATCGTGTACTGTGACGTGACGAGACGTCGGATCGAGGATCAGCGGACATGGACGAGGAGGGCTTGGCCGATATCTCAGCCCGATATATTCGCTTCGCCGAAACGGAAGCTCGCGATCGCTCGCCGCTCTACGAGGAGTTGGCTCGGGCTGTCGCAGGGGACCGGGAAACACTCGGCTTCCTGTCGACCCTCCCGGACGTGAAGCGGCAACCGAACCTTCTGCTTGCCGCGGTGCGTCACCTGTACGGCACGCCGACAGGGTGGAGCGAGTTTCGCCAGGCGCTTCAGGCTAATCCCGACGCTATCCGCTCGCTCATGCTCGAGCGCTCGACGCAAACCAACGAGCCGGGAAGGTGCGCCACACTGCTCCCTGTCCTGGCGCGCTTGCCGCAGCCGCTGGCCCTCGTCGAGGTCGGGACCTCCGCAGGGCTCTGCCTCATGCCCGATCTCTACAGCTACGACTACGGGCGCAAGGTGATCCGCGCACCCACGATGGCCTCGAAGCCGCCTGTCTTCCGATGCTCCGCCAGCGAGACAACGCCATTGCCGACGACCTCGCCGCAAGTCGTCTGGCGGGCAGGATTGGACCTGAGCCCGATCGATACTTCGGACGCCTCGCAAGTGGCATGGCTTGAGACACTGGTCTGGCCGGAGCAGACGGCGCGACTTGCCAATCTGCGGGCCGCTCTAAAGATCGCTGCCAAAGTCAAGCCTCGGCTGGTGAAGGGCGACCTGCGTGGGAGCGACCTCGTGCGGCTCTGCAGCGAGGCGCCAAAGGACGCTACCCTCGTCGTCTTTCACACGGCCGTCCTCGACTATGTCTCCGACCTCGCAGATAGAGAGGCTTTCGCTCTGCAGGTGATGCGTCTCTCTCCGTATTGGGTATCGAACGAGTTCTCTCGCGTATTCCCGTCCATCGCCACACGCGCCGGAACAAGCTGGCCACCCGGCCGCTTCCTCCTATCTGCGAACGGCTCCCCCGTCGCTTGGACCGACCCGCATGGTGCCTCGCTCGAATGGATCGCTGACGAGGCTTAAGTACCCGGCGGATGCGGAGCACTTGCGCCAAGGCTTGCTGAAGGCCGACCTTCCCAATGAGCTGGATGTCCGGCTCTGCCTCCGACTGCGGACGTTGGCCGACGTCGCCTTGAATTTCCGCAAATTGCGCTACTTGCTCATTCTGGCAGATGAGCCTGGATGGCACCTTTCCACCCTTCTGCGACATTTCCTCCGCCGCTGGCATTGCACTTTTCTTCTGGGCGCTACACTTCGCTCGGAGTTCGCATAAAGATCCGCAATTCGCGGCTCTTTATGCTGGGGCTTCCACGGCCTCCAGGCCGAGTTCGACGGGATCGGGGACCGTCGTCGCGAAAATATCGAGATAGTTTCGCCGTTTCGTGGGCAATTCTTGGCCGAGCTTTTCGACTTTCTGAGAAACCATCTCCTTGAGACGTTCGGCGCCAGGTTTCAGGCGTTCTTCGGCGACCTTAATCCGCGCGTCGATAGTCGCTACGTCCGATGGTCGCCTCCGCTTCGCTTCCAGATCCGCCACTCGACGCTTCTGGCTTTGTGACTCACGGTGCGAGTTGCGGGCTCCTTTGTTGCTGGTGCCGCTTTCGTGGTCGCAGCGACAGTCGGCATCACGGCAGCACCGTCGAATGGTGATGACATTCTCCTTTCGGAATCAGCCATCCCAGTAGTCGAGGCACCGGCATATTCTGCTGGGTGGCCGGCTTGGGCGTAATAGTCGGTCAAAGCCGGTACAGGTTGAATCGGAAGATATTCGATCGGCGGTACATCCGGAATGTGCGTCTGTGAAAAGGCTTCCGCGGACTTGAATGGCTGTGTCTCGAAAAAAACGCAGCTTGTCGCCAAAGATCGGGCGTTGGCCTTCAACAAGCAGTACCATCTTTCTCTCCGGCATCTGCCGGATTTCCTGCGGCATCATCAGGTCACGTTCGCGAATCTGTTCGACCTTCGTGCCTTGGCAGGCCAAGCAGTTCGATCGTGCGCGATTCCGACTGGTAACGGATGGTCCGCTTGCCGAGCGCACGGGAAGCATAGTCGGCGGTCGCCTGACCATTCGCGCCCAGAATGAGCTGATAACCCACAATTGCCGAGCAGCGAATGTCGGGAGGTTTCTCCGTAAATTTCGTCGAGATTCTTCAAGTCCTGGATGATGATGGCGAGCTTGATGTTGTACCCCGCCACATAGGGTAGCTTGGTCATGATCTCATTCATCTTCTTCAGCTGCCGAAATTCGTCGAGCAGGAAGTAGACCAGCTGTGAGTTCGGATCGTGCTCGAGGGTGAGGATGTCCATTGTCTGTTGCACAAACAGCATCAGGAGCGGCTTGGGCAGCGTGATATCCGTGATGTTGGGTGCGAGGTAGACGGAGATCGGTCGTCGCTTCATTGCACGGAGATCCATATCGGTGACGTTTGTCGCGGCGACGATACGTTCGTTCTTGAACGGCCGCATCGCCTTCTGGATATCGAGCAAGGCCGAAGCGGCGGCGCGCTCGGAAAGGGCCAGATAGGCGTTGAAGCTTTCCAACGTGAATTTGGACAGGTACGGCTCTTTTGCCTTGATGAATTTCATCAAGGCTTGCAGGTCGACGCCGCTGTTGAAGAACGAGTTGACCTCCCCGAGATTGCGCCGGCCGTTATAAAACGGGCTTTCCAGCACATAGCTGATAGCGCCTGCCATGACCTGTTGAGCGGTCGCCTGCCACACCGAGTTTTCGGATTCGGTGTTTTCGGGAACGAGAATGCTCGCCGTGTTCTGGATATCGGTCGTGCGATTTCCCCGTTCCTGGCGAATGAAGTCGAGAGGGTTGTAGCGGTTGGTCCCCTCCGCGCCTGGCGCGAAAAGGAAGACCTGGCTGCCGTTGCGCCGGCGATAGCCGGCCGTCGCCTTGAAAATCTCTCCCTTGAGGTCGGTTACGATCATCGACCCTTCATGGCCCCTTTAATGTTCAGAGGCCTACATTGCCTTCGGTTCCGGCGATAACCGCTGCACCCAATCCATACCCGATGCGAGGGTTCAGTGTAATGCTTCCGCTAGAGGGTGGACCAAAGCCAGATATCTCACACGCCGAATTGTAAGTGAAATCTCCCTGGGTACTTACGTGGAGAATGCAGGAGCGGGCTTGACTCTCATCGCCCCATACAGGTGTAGTTGTCGTTTCCATAGAAGCCGGCCCCGTTGGTCACCCGGCCGACCAGATCGTACTGGAGGTCTGGCTGAGGTTGGCGCTCACTGCATCGGTGATCGCGGTTATGTTGCCGACGCCATCATAACGACTTGGTCTTCTCGTGCCCACCGGACGTAAGTATGCGGAGCGGGGCACGCCTCAGCCGATCGACCTCGACTGACATCACCCGCTTCCCCGATCTTATCGCTTCTCGGCCAATGACCTGAAGCAGGACGCGCCTTAACCGATTTCGAACCGTCGCTCAGATGAGACGGCCGAGCCGCAATAAATGCATTCATCCGCGACGGTCTGCCTAATCATTCGGCAGAAATTCAGCAATATTGTGTAAAATTGACCGAACTTCACGCTTAAATTGTATTAGCATTTCCTTATTCTATCTCTTCTGAAGAATTGACCGATAAAAAGGAAAATTTCTTTGTACTATTTGGTTATTCCTTGGAACGATAACTTGAATTACAACGTTCAGGCAGTAGCGGTCGCTTGCACTCGTATCGAGTGATCCAGGAGCCAGGCATCACGGAGGAATTTGTCCGATGAGCACTGTCGTCAACGCCAAGGGCGTCCCCCTCCCCTACACCGGCGCCTCCACCCACTGGTTTTCGGCGACTGGGGCCGGACCGGAACTGCACGGCACCTCCGGCAACGATTCCTTCTGGGGAGACACCAGCGTCAACGTCACCATGTATGGCGGCGCGGGCGACGACTATTACCACCTCTATTCGACCATCAACCGCGCAGTCGAGCTGCCCGGCGAGGGCATCGACACGATCGACACCTGGATGAGCTACAAGCTCCCGGACAATTTCGAGAACCTCGTCGTCACCGGCAACAATCATTACGCGTTCGGCAATTCGCTCGACAACATCATCAAGGGCGGCACCGGCAGCCAGACATTTGACGGCGCCCTGGGCAATGATGTGCTGATAGGCGGCGGCGGCGCCGACACTTTCATCATCACCAAGGGCCACGGAAGCGACCTGATCACCGATTTCGGCGCGGACGACACCGTGCGCCTCAACGGCTATGACTTCATGTCGTTCGATGACGTCAAGGCGCACATGATCCAGGCGGGAGCAAACCTTCTGCTGAACCTCGGATCCGACGAGGTTCTGGTGTTCAACAACACGACCGCCGACAAGCTGCAGGCCAGCCAGTTCGAGCTGCCGATCGACAAGTCCGGGATGACGCTGTCCTTCAATGACGACTTCAACACGCTCAATCTTTCGAACGGCCATGGCGGCACCTGGGATTCCAATTTCTGGTGGGGGGCGCCGAACGGAAGCACCCTGACCCAGAACAACGAGTTGCAGTGGTACATCGACGCCGATTACGCGCCGACGAGCTCGGTCCACCCGTTCAGCGTGTATAACGGCGTTCTCACCATCACGGCAGCGCAGGCGTCGGCGGACATCAAGCCGCTCATCAATAACTACGAATACACCTCCGGCATCCTGACGACGCATGACTCCTTCTCGCAGACCTATGGCTATTTCGAAATGAAGGCCGACCTGCCCGAAAACACCGGCGCCTGGCCGGCCTTCTGGCTGCTGCCCGAAGACGGCTCATGGCCGCCGGAACTGGACGTCGTGGAAATGTACGGCCAGAACCCGAACGCGCTTCTGATGACTGCGCACACGAATGAGACGGGAACCCACACCAAGGTCGGATCGACGGTGAATGTCTCCGACACCGACGGCTTCCACACCTATGGCCTGCTGTGGACGCCGGAAAAGCTGGTGTGGACCTATGACGGCGTGCAGGTCGCGGAAGCGGCGACGCCGTCCGACATGAACAAGCCCATGTACATGCTGGTCGATCTTGCGATCGGCGGTCAGGCCGGCGCGCCGCCGGACCATCTCGCGACGCCGGCTCAGATGAAGATAGACTACATCCACGCCTATACGCTGGATGATTTGCAGCAGAGCCAGCTCAACGTCACGGGTGAACACACGGTCTAGGCGACCGCCCACATGTCTCAAGACGATGCTCCTCGCGGGAATGCGGGAATGACCAGGCAGTCGAGCCTGCGGCCGGTATTCAGGCGCGCCATTGCCGATGTCGGCGTCTTCTCGTTGCTGATCAACATCCTGCTGTTGGTGATCCCGCTCTACCTGATGCAGGTCTATGACCGCGTCCTGCCCTCCTCCAGCGTCGAGACGCTGCTCTACCTCTCGGCCATAGCGGTGATGGCGCTTGCCTTTCTCGGCTTCCTCGACGCGGTGCGCGCCATCTACGCGCAGCGCGTCGTGGCGACCGTCGACAAGAAGCTGGGCGCGACGACATTCGCGGCATCCCTCGCGCCCAAAAATGCCGGCGGCCTGTCGCCGCTGCGCGACCTTGCCTCGGTCTGCGCCTTCATCCGGTCGCGCGGCGTGGCGGTGCTGTTCGACCTGCCCTTCGCCCCCGTCTTCCTCGCTTTGCTCTATCTCATTCATCCGGTCCTGTTCTGGGTGACGCTCGCCGGCACGGTGCTGCTCGTTGCGCTGGTGGTGGCCAACCAGCTCGCCATCGGCAGGAACGATGCCTTGTCCGCGGAACGTTCGGCTTTGGCGAGCCAGGCCGAGCAGACCTTTGCCCGCAATGCCGAAACGCTGCGTGCCATGGGCATGGTTGAAAACGCCGCGCGGGTCTGGGGACGGCACGTCGCCGATGCGCTCATCCTGCACGACCGCTCCGCCAGCGCCAATGCGATCTTCAGCGGCGCCTCGCGGGCTCTGCGCATGATGCTGCAGCTGGCGATCCTCGGCGCCGGCGCATGGCTGGTGCTGGAAGGGCAGATGACCGCCGGCATGATCTTCGCCTCCTCGCTGGTGTCGTCGCGCGCGCTGCAGCCGCTCGACCAGCTGATCGGCTCCTGGCGGCAGATCGTCGACGCCCGGCGAGCCTGGAAGCGGCTGGAGGCGGCGCTTGCGGCGCGGCCGGCTGAAGCGCGGAAGCTGACCCTGCCGGATCCGTCAGGCGCGATTTCGGTGCAGGACGTCTTCTTCATGGCGCCGAATGCCCAGCCCGGCACCGAACCCATCCTCAAGCGGCTGAACTTCCAAATCGGCGCCGGCGAAGCGGTGGCGATCGTCGGGCCGAGCGGCGCCGGCAAGTCCACGTTGGCGCGATTGCTTGTCGGCGCAGTGCAGCCGACCGGCGGCTCCGTCAGGATCGACAGCGCCGACCTCAGGACCTGGGACGAAAAGCAGCTCGGAAAGCATATCGGCTATCTCGCGCAGGAGATGGAGCTCTTTCCCGGATCGATCGCGGAAAACGTCGCCCGCTTCGACCAAGAGGCGGGCGATGCCGCGATCATCGAGGCGGCGAGACGGGCCGAGGCGCATGAGCTGATATTGGCGCAGCGCGACGGCTACCAGACGATGATCGGCTCCTCCGACAGAACGCTGTCAGGCGGCGAGCGCCAAAGGATCGGGCTGGCGCGCGCCCTCTATGGCAGGCCGCGGATTCTCATGCTGGACGAGCCCAGCACCCATCTCGACGGCAGCGGCGAGGCGGCGCTGGAAGCAGTGCTTGCGGCCGCGCGAGCGGCGGGCGTCACGGTGGTCGTGATCACGCATCGACCGTCGATCGCCGCAGCCTGCGACCGCGTCATGCTTCTGCGTGGCGGCATGATCGAAACCTTCGGCCCGAGCGGCGATGTGCTGCGGCAGCCAATTGTCGACAAGGGCGTCGGCAAGGGCCTTCCCGTGCAGCAGAACACCGTGGTGACAGGATCGTTCGCCACGACGATCCGCACGCACAGCGTCCGGTTCGGGTCGTAGACGATGACGGCACAGAGCCTTGCATGGGAGGGTCAACCACGCACCAACATAAGGCGCGTGGCATTCACCGGATACGCGGCAATAGCGCTGCTGGTGGGCGGCTTCGGCTATTGGGCCGTCAGTGCGCCCTTGTCCGGAGCCGTGATCACACAAGGCACAATCTCGGCGACGGGCGGGAACATCCTCATCCAGCAGCCAGAGGGCGGCATCATCCAGCGGTTGCTGGTTCACGAAGGCGACCGTGTGCAGCAAGATGAGGACCTCATCCTGCTCGATCGAACGGCGGCGCAAGCCGATCTCAACCGGCTGACGAGACAGTCGATCGCGCTCAAGGCGAGCGCCGTGCGGCTGGAGGCGGAACGCGACGGATTGGACAAACTTGCGCCGATCACCGCCGCCGCACCCGCGCCGTTCCAGCTGGATTTCCAGAATCTCATTCGGGAGCAGCAGAAGGAATTCGACGCGAGGCTCGCCCGGTTCCGGTCGGAACAGTCGATCCTTGCGCAGCGGGTCGCCATGCATCGCGAGTCGGTCAAGGGCTTGAACGCCCAGAAACTCGCCATCGAGCAGCAGGCCAAGGTCGTGAAGAAGGAGCTCGGCATCAAGACGAGCCTCCTGGACAGGGGCCTCACCAACCGCACCGAATACTCCCAGCTTTTGCGCAGCGAGGCTGATCTGGTCGGCCAGGCAGGCGCACTGGAGGCCAATCTTGCGGCGGCCAACACCCAGATCGTCGAAGCGCAGGCACAGATCGAGCGCGCGACCACGCAACGCGTGGAAGAGGCTCTGACCAAGCTGGAGGAGGTTCGGACCAACCTGGCCGACATCGAAGAACAGATGCGGGCGGCCGACGCGGTGCTGCGGCGGACGACGATCAAGGCGCCGGCGGCGGGCATCGTGGTCTCGTCGACTTATAACTCCATGGGAAGCGTGATCGCTCCCGGCGAGAAGATCATGGAGATCCTGCCTACGGCATCGGGCCTGATCGTCGATGCGCGGCTGCGCCCGAAAGATCTTGACCAGGTGCGTGTCGGCCAGCCGGCGAAACTCAGATTGTCCGCGCTCAACACGCGCCTGACGCCCGAGGTCTCGGCCACCGTGACGCAGATCTCCGCCGACCGGCTGGTCGACCAGGCAACGCACGAACCCTATTTCCGCGCCAAGCTGAAGATCGCCGACGCCCTCCCGCCCGGCGTGAAGGCCGAGCAGCTCTATCCCGGAACGCCGGTCGAGGCCTTCATCAACACCGGGGAGCGGACTTTCTTCGAATATCTGGCACGGCCGATGCTCGATTCGTTTGCGCGAGCGTTTACGGAGAGGTGAGCGGCAGTCGTACCACGTGGGTCTGCCCCGGACCCGCGTGACTGATCCGCCTGCCTGTTCAGCAACTGTTTCAGTTGGCGGCTGGCGTAGGCAGATCCCCACTATTCGGCGACTATGCTCGCCATCCGCCTCGTTTCGTGGCGGTCTTCTCGCAGCGGGATTCAGGCCGCGTGCCTTGGAACCAACGATGGGCGAGACTGTTCAGCTATGACTTTGATACGTCGCTGACGTGCCCGGCCGGCTGGGCAAGCGGCGATCTTGAGGAGTTCTCATCATGAAGATTTCGTCCAGATTTCGTTCAGTCGCGGTTGCCGTCATCGCCGCCGCGGGAGTTAGCTTTGCCAGCGCCGCGCATGCCGACAGCGGTACGATCCGCTTCGCCAT
>NZ_SADR02000507.1 GCF_004010325.2 Mesorhizobium sp. M00.F.Ca.ET.216.01.1.1 | reverse complement strand
GCCATTATAGGCGGCGGCCGCGCCGCCGAAATATTCGAGGCAGTCGGCTGCTGACGGCGCATCCGCGACTAGCGTCTCCTGGATCGCCGTGCCGCCGACATTCTTCGCGCGCGCAATGCCGATCTGGCACGCATCGAGACGCTGGATACCGGCAAGGCGATCCAGGGTGCCGCCCTGCGGCTTGATCTAAAGCCGGGCACGTACCTTCTCTTCTGCAACATTCCAGGTCACTTCACGTCCGGGATGTGGACGATCTTCACGGTCAAGTAGTCGTTCGTGTATGGTGGGCT
>NZ_SADR02000506.1 GCF_004010325.2 Mesorhizobium sp. M00.F.Ca.ET.216.01.1.1 | reverse complement strand
CGGGATTCTGGCTTTCGAGCTTGACGAAGAGACGACACCTGCCGGTATCGAAGCTCTTCAGTTCGACGACCGGCGTCTCCCCCATCGAGCGAAGGCGCATCTCTACCTACATTTTGATCCCTTCTCATTTGTTCCCCTCCAAAGCGTCAAGCCGAGGTTGCCGTGAATATTCGGAGCCTTCCGCGTACAAATGCAGCGCGCGATATACGGCCGTATGTGCCGGCGTCGGCACGCCAAGCTCATTGCCGACCGAACTCGCATGGCTGTCGGGGCGCCTGCGCGCGCTCGGC
>NZ_SADR02000505.1 GCF_004010325.2 Mesorhizobium sp. M00.F.Ca.ET.216.01.1.1 | reverse complement strand
GAGATCGTCGCGCTGGTTCTCCATCACCTGCAGCAGGATCTCGATCGCCTCCTGGCCGTAGTCGCGCTCGTTCTCCGGCCGGTAGAGATAATAGGCCTCGTCGATGAACAGCACCCGCGCCGTCGCCTCGACCGAAAACATCGATTACGTCACCTCGCAAAGCCGGCCTTCGTCGAGCACCGTGACGGTGCAGATGAAACTCGGCCTCATCCGGCAAGTCGCCGCGCACGCTCTGCACCTTCGACAATACCTCGTTCAGCGCGACGTCGGGATTGGAGCCGAGTTTCATC
>NZ_SADR02000504.1 GCF_004010325.2 Mesorhizobium sp. M00.F.Ca.ET.216.01.1.1 | reverse complement strand
TCGATCTGATCCAGATACGACTCCGCTGCCACCACGAAACTGCTGTCGCTGCTCTCGGGCATCGCCATGGCCATCGAAAGGCGCAGTTTGGTGAGCGGCGTGCGAATGTCGTGCGATATGCCGGCGAGCATGAGCGCGCGCGTCGCCTCCGCCTGCTGCAATGCCTGCGTCATCTGGTTGACCGCGCTGCTTACCGCGGCTATTTCAACGGGCCCGTCGGTCGGCAGCGGCGGCGGCGTTTCGCCGGCACTCAGGCGCCGTGCCGCATCGGTCAGTTCCTGAAGCGGCCG
>NZ_SADR02000503.1 GCF_004010325.2 Mesorhizobium sp. M00.F.Ca.ET.216.01.1.1 | reverse complement strand
GACCGATGTCGGTCTTTGGGTCACCAAGCACATGCGCGACATCTCGCCGGCGGTCTTTATCGGCGGTCTCGAGGGGCTTGGCACCATCGCCGAGGACAAGGCCGTGATCTCGATCGGCGCCGGCGTCACCTACACGGAAGCTTTCGCGACGCTGTCGAAGCGCATCCCGGCGCTCGGGCCGCTGTTCGACCGCATCGGCGGCGACCAGGTGCGCAACATGGGCACCATCGGCGGCAACATCGCCAACGGCTCGCCGATCGGGGACACGCCGCCGCCGCTCATCGCGCTTGG
>NZ_SADR02000502.1 GCF_004010325.2 Mesorhizobium sp. M00.F.Ca.ET.216.01.1.1 | reverse complement strand
CCGGCAATGACGAGCGCGACCCGCCCTTCTCCTTCACCAAGCCGGCCGACGCCGTCGTCGATAGCGGCGTCGAGATTCCCTACCCGCCTGTCACCGGCGGTGTCGACGGCATCGGCAAGATCGAGATGACCATCGGGCAGCCGAAGCGATGAGCGACCTTGTCCTGCACAACTACTACCGCTCCTCGACCTCCTACCGGGTGCGGATCGCGCTCGAGATGAAGGGGCTGAGCTACACCTATGTGCCGCATCATTTGCGCCATGGCGAGCATCTCGAGCCGGCCTATCTCGC
>NZ_SADR02000501.1 GCF_004010325.2 Mesorhizobium sp. M00.F.Ca.ET.216.01.1.1 | reverse complement strand
CCAGCATGCCGGCGCCGATCGCCCGAATGACCTGTTTCATGGTTGCGTCTCCTATCTGCTGTTATGAAGCGCGTCGGCGCCTCTTCGTTTGTTTCACCTCGAACCGCTGCCCTACCGCCGTCCGCGCTGCACGAACGCGACGAAGATAATCACCACGCCCTGCACCGCAGCGTTCAGATACACGCTGATAATGCTGGTGAGATTCAGGATATTGGCGATCACCGACAACAGAATCGCGCCGATCACCGTGCCGATCACGCGACCTTCACCGCCCTTCAGCGCCGTGCCGCC
>NZ_SADR02000500.1 GCF_004010325.2 Mesorhizobium sp. M00.F.Ca.ET.216.01.1.1 | reverse complement strand
CTGCAGACCCGCTCCGGCAAGCGCACCGCCAAGGCGGCGCTCAAGATCGCCGTCGAGATGGCCAAGGACGGGCTGATCACCAAGGAGGAGGCGGTCGCCCGGATCGACCCGGCTTCGCTCGACCAGCTCCTGCACCCGACCATCGATCCAAAGGCCGCGCGTGATGTCATTGGCAGGGGCCTGCCGGCCTCGCCTGGGGCCGCCACCGGCGAGATCGTCTTCTCATCGAGCGACGCGGAGGACGCCAAGGCGCAAGGCCGCAAGGCGATCCTGGTCCGTATCGAGACCAGC
>NZ_SADR02000499.1 GCF_004010325.2 Mesorhizobium sp. M00.F.Ca.ET.216.01.1.1 | reverse complement strand
GGCGCGGCGAGGCGACGTGGAACTGGATTTCCCACGAGGACGCGCTGTATTTTTCGACGTTGAGGATGAAGGTGTCGAGGTCCGGATCGGTCGGCAGGCCGAAAGCCTCGAGCATTTCGGCCTTTGCCGATGACCGCGTCAGAACGTTGATGTCCAGTATTCTGCTCGAATAGGCCGAGAGAAGCCGCTCCAGCGGATCGCGGACGATGGTGAACTTACCGCCCAGCCCGTCATAGACCGGCACAAACGGATCGACCCAGCTGGTGAAGAGACGACCGTGGACTTCATTGTC
>NZ_SADR02000498.1 GCF_004010325.2 Mesorhizobium sp. M00.F.Ca.ET.216.01.1.1 | reverse complement strand
AAGACGCTGGCCGAGGGCGTCGGCGAGCCGATCCGCGCCGCGCAGATCTTCGACTTCTTTGCCGGCGAGACGCTGCGCCTGTCGGGCGAGATGGTGCCGAGCGTGCGGCCGGGCGTCGGCGTCGAGATGACCCGCGAAGGCGTCGGCGTCGTCGGCATCATCACGCCGTGGAACACGCCATTCATGCTGTCGACATGGAAGATCGCGCCGGCACTGGCCGCCGGCTGCACGGTGGTTCATAAGCCCGCTGAGTTCTCGCCGCTGACGGCGCGGCTGCTGGTCGAGATCGCCG
>NZ_SADR02000004.1 GCF_004010325.2 Mesorhizobium sp. M00.F.Ca.ET.216.01.1.1 | reverse complement strand
GTCTTTCTTTCCCGCGTTTCGACCCGGACCCGCGGCTCAGTTCCTGAGGCGCGCCGCGTCGCGAAAGCCATCACGCTTGTGCGACTGACAAAGCCCAATGCTCATAAAGCCGGATCAGGTCCGGCCGGTGTGTGGCGTAGGTGCAGTATGACGATGTGAGCCGCTACACCGTGCGCGTCGTAGCCGATTGCGCGGGCTTCCGGTCTCGCGCCGGCCCAACTGCGGCCGCTTTCGAATGGCTTTGCGTGGAAGGTTCCCAGTCTGTCCATAGGCTCGGAAGAAGTCGGACAGTTGACATGGCCGGTCAGTTGCAACTCCCTTTCCCAGCACTCCACTGCCCGGTAGAGCGCATGAAAGTTCTCCTTTCGGGCAGTTCTTAAGACGCTCGTCACGCCATGAGGCAGTGGGGCATCGGTGTGCGTCAGGTGCTTCTGCCCATGCAGGATTCCACAACATTGATGAAATCGTTTGTTTCGATGAAAGGCATCCACACTTTGGATAGTTGACCACGCGTTTCAAAGATCGTGAACTACATCTCGTCGTTGTGCTCGACGCACTTCCGACAAGTAACCTCACGGGCGCGGCATGCAGGATCCGAGCCCAGCCGGTCATGAGTGCGGCCTTGCCGGGTCGGGCGATAGGCAGTCATGCCCTTCCTGCGGGTCAAGCACTCCGAAAAAACATTTCCCCCATAAATGCTAGATCTTCCGCTGCCTTTTCGCGTCACAGGCCGTCAAACGTCCGGCCGTTCACAACAGTGATCCGGCAAGTGTTTGGCTGCGCGAGACGATGCTGCAGGGAGTCGTCCTGCATGGCACTTCGCTATGATGCTGCGGTGCCGTCTAACGGCGCCTCGTGTTTGAACACACTGAACGGCCACCGCGATCAAAATCGATGGTTCGAGGACCGTTGATCATCACCCCGCCAGCCTCGATCTTGTTTGCCGCCACGAGAGCGACACAGAGACTGCTGGTGAAGATGCCCGCCTGCCCGCTATGTTCCGGATGGTTGACCATCCCGGATGGACCCATCGAGGGTGTCAAGGCGAGCATGAGCACAGGCGCGAACAGTTCACGGGCAGGCGCGACGGTGGCCGCAAAGCAACGTCGCGCCAGCATGCGATCTCAGCAGGATCGGCACCATCCTGTCAGGGAGCAATGCGAGTGGCTGGCTTAGCCGCTGCGACGCTGCCCGGCATCGATGACGAGGACCTGGCGCCGTGCGAGGAGCAAGAGTAGACGGATAGTATGCGCGGGAGTGGCGACCGACCACCTTGTTTCTAAGGCAGACTGAAAGCGGCTCTTACCGGGCGGCTACGCTGTTTCAGAGACTGGGGCGTCGTGCACATCCAGCCGATACTCTTTGTTGCGGATTGCGAACCGATTGCATTGCCGCAGTTACTGGCATCATGTTAACGCGTCGGACGGCGACATTGGCGAGCACGGTTTTGTGGCCGCAGTTGACAAAGCCCATAAGTTCTAGATGCTGCGTGCTAGAATAGATGTTTGAAATCGCAGGGAGTTTCTGATGTCCAACCTTAAGGAAACTGAGGCAACCCAGGCAGCAGGCGAGGTGCCCGTGAAGGAACAGACACCCGATACAAAGGCGCCGAAGACGCGGAAGCGGACCGCGCAGCGCGCAGGTGCTATACGAACCAGAGCCGCCAGCTCGGCTCTTCAGGCGTCTTCATCTAAAGCGATCGCTTCGCCTACAGTCCGGGCAGCGCGGAGAAATTACTCTGAGAACGAGCGTGCCCAGAAGCTCGGCGAGATCGAGAAGCAGATCGGACGGGGAGAGAGTATCAAGGCAGCCGTTCAGAACGCTGGAATATCGGAACAGACGTACTATCACTGGAAAAGGGCTGCTGGGCAGACAACACAGAGCGATGAGCTCAAGGATCTTGTGAAGCTTGAAGAAGAGAACGCCCGTCTGAAGAAGCTCCTCGCTGACCGGCTCCGGAAAGAAAACGCCGAGCTCAGGAAAAAGCTCGGGCTTGCTTGAGCCCTTTGCCGCCATAGGCAAAAAGCCCGAGGGGCGGCTGACCTGAGCTCCAAGGTGACCTTCCTTTCTTCCTGTGACACAGCGAACAGCGTCGCGCCCAGCAGCCGATACTGGCGCAACGAGCTGTTTCGACCTGAGACCGGGCAGCCGGCAACTGAAGACGTTCTTGACGAACGCGCCCAGCCGCTCCCGCCGCCAGTGGTGATCGAGCTGGACGTCGCCGGCAAGGTGCGGCTGCGGATTCCACTGACCACGCCGCCAACACTGGCAGCGGCGATGGTGAAGGCGCGGGGCGTTTCATGATCCCGGTCCCGAGCCAGGTGCGGATCTGGTTGGCGGTGGGCCGGACCGATATGCGTCGCGGAATGCAGCGTCTCGCTCTGCAGGTTCAGGAGACATTGGGCCGGGATCCGCATTTATGCGTCGGGCGAGATTATGTGGCGGAGCCGCCCTGACCCCTTCGGACCGGCCAAACCCAGCTTGCCTCCGCCACATAAACATTCAGATGGAGTTCAGCAGTTGCAGAACGGAGTCATTTGGTCGGAAACGCACGCCGTGATCGCCGGTGACGCCCGCTTTCTCGAGTCCATTGCGCATCATCTCTACATCCGCTGTGGCATAGCGGTGGGTCGTGGCGACCCGTGCATGCCCGAGCCAGGCTTGGATCGTCAAAAGGTCCACGCCGGACTGGAGAAGCTTCATGGCGAGGGAGTGCCGGAAGATGTGCGGCGATATGGGCTTGTCGGCCAAAGCCGGTCTGGTAGGCCCGGCGCTCGTTGCGGGCGCCGAGGAATATCGGTCGCGGCTCGTGATGGGCGATCCCGCGCTCGCTCAACAAGGATGTCAGCGCCCGCAGCCGGGTCCTTAGCAATGGGGACGACGCGGTCTCTACGCCCTTTGCCGCGCAGCAGCACTTGTGGGTGCGGCCGCTCCAACTGAAGGTCGTTTGCGTTGACGCCGGTGGCTTCGGAGGCCGGGCGCCGGTTCGTGCCAAGAAAGAGCAGAAAGGCTCGGTCGCGCCGACCACGGGGCGTCTTTGGATCTGGCGCCGCGATGAGGGTGTCCACTTCGGCCGTGGTGAGGTGGTACGTCACGTCAATGTGCGTCCGTTTAATGGGAATCGTCAGCACGCGTTGGGCGACGCCGAAGGATGCCGGGTCGGCGGCAGCGACGTGGCGGAAGAAAGATCGGATCGCGGCCAAGCGGGCGTTGCGCGTGGTGACGGAATTGTTCCGCTTCTCCTCGAGTTCGTCGAGAAAAGCGAGAACGGGATCTCGATCAGCTCTTCGAGCGCCAACGCCCCCGGCTTCTTCCGCAATCGGGCGGCGGCAAAGAGGATCAGCATGCGCAAGGCATCGCGATAGCTGGCCACGGTCGCGGGAGTCGCATTGCGCTGCTTCGTCAGGCGCCGGCGGAAATAGGACTCCAGGAGCGGCGCTAGGAGTAGGTGTTAACTCATGCTGCTCCTTGAGCGCGCCGCCATCGAGTGCCACCTCGGCTTGATCAATCAGATCAACGAGGCGTTGACGGTGGTCGAGGCGGATATCGCGGTGGTGCCCACTAGGATCCGACAATCCGTCGCCTGATGACGTTGCCTCCGTCACCGTGGGTGCGAACGTTGCCGCGGCAATCGGCAACATTCGGCGCTTCAGCGATCCACAGAGGCTTGTCGCCTACCTTGGCTTCTTCCGAGCGTGCGGCAGTCGGTGAGGGACCGGCCTATCATGGCCGCATCACGAAGCACGTCTCCTGAATCGAAACCTCTATCCGATCGACGAACGCCTCAAGTCTCGCAGGCGAGCAAGGCCGGGCGGGTCCGGGCGGGTCCAGATGTAGTAGGTATCCTAATCATCGCCGAGCGTGTTTAGCTTGGGTCGCGCAGAAAGGTGGATGGCGTGAGCGCGCTGAGATGGATCGCCATTTGGACTAAACGACGGGACGGCTGACTGGTATGCGCGTTCAATTGATCTGGCGCCTTAAATGCAGGAAGGCTTCGCGGCCGGTACGAGGCGCATCCCTCCTCCGAAGCAGCACGCCCAAGTATCATCACAAGCCCCGAGCGCTCGCGTTCGGCGATGTCCAATTTCCGACAATGTCGGAATACAGTCAGATCTGCTGGATTGACTTTAAATGGTTTTCTCATTTGGCACAGCGCATGCTGGTTATCCGCAAACACGTGACCGACCAACAAGAAGTCGCATGATCACCTCACCAAAACATACAGCCGCGGAACAATCACTTGGCCCGAACTTGCTTATCGCCCTCCCCGTCACCACAACCGGAGCCATCCATGTCTGACGGGCTGCCCAGGATACCTACTGCGACCGCGCTTGCCCGGTGACGACCGCTCCGGCTCCGCCCGTTACCGACGAGGCAAAGTGACGGATTTCCTGCTTTTCAACGACATGGAGGTGGTTGTCATTCCCGCTGGGGGACAGACTCGGCCTGTTCAAGGCATTGCGCGAAGGCGGCAAGATGACGGCCACCCGTGCGCGAACTCAAGGAGCGCAGCCTGTATCGTGTATCAGGCAAATAGGCCGTGGGTCAGTGACCTTGACACAGGGGACATGCGCAAGGTCCTGAAGTTTGATGTAGCGATAGAAGGGTGCCAATGACAACAATAGCTTACAGGAACGGAACCATGGCTGGCGACGGCCGAGCCTTGGGTTTTGACTCAGTATCCGTCGGTGAGAAAACGAAGGTGTTTCGCTTATGCGACGGCACACTCATCGGCGTTTCCTCTTCGTCCTTGGGTATTCCAAAGGCCGTTCGAGACTGGGTTGAGAAGGGCATGGATGTTTCTGATATTCCTGTGCCGCGCAACGACGACAATTTTGAATTTGAGGCGCTGATAGTGCGCAAAAATGGGGAAGCCGTATTGTTGGACGGCAATTGGCTGCCAAGTGATCCCGTGAAAGGTGAATATTATGCCATCGGGAGCGGCAAGCAGTATGCTTTGGCCGCGCTGGTTTTGGGCAAGTCAGCTAAGGAAAGCGTCGAAGTTGCCGCGAAACTCGACGTTTGGACTGGTGGCACAGTCACTGCCATAACTCACTAAACCCGCCTTTCGGCGGGAGTGTGACAGTGCGAGCGTGGAAGTAGGGCGCCACCCCGGGGCACGTCGAGCCCTGTCATCTGCTTGCGTTGTTGGACATGTGAGCTGGTCCATAAGCGCGCGAAAGCGTCCAGTTGTGGCCAAAAGCACGATTTGCGACAGAACCGGCCCGCTTCTATGAGTATGGGCCGCTTTTTGCGGCCAGCGTGCTTGCCATCCTGCCGCCAGTGGCCGTCGCCTTCTTCTTCCAAGGTTACCTCGTCATGAAGTAGAGCACCACGATCTTGTCGGAGAAATCGGAAAGGCGGACGGCCCTTCCGTCCGCGTCGGCCAGTTCGAAAGGCGGCGCGGCCTGCTCGTCGATCGCCTGGAAGAACCTCTCCGCGCTGTCCCTCATCTTGTCGAGATCGGCGCCCGGATGGTGGGCCAGCGCGGAGGTCGCGAGGATCAGCGCCAGAAATTGAATCGCAAGCGACGGTTTCGCTTTCATGGACAATGCATTCCGGTTGGGGGCGTTCGAGGGCTCCGCGGCTAGAATTGGTCTCACTGTGTCTGCTCCCGCTCCCGGCGGCTCATCTGCCTGATAGGCGCGTTCCCGCTCGGGCCATGTGCTTTTGATGAAGGCCAGAACGGCCCGGATCTCCTCGTCGGTGAGGACATTCCCGAAGCCCGGCATGTCGCTCTGGTAGCCGCCGCCGACGACCGCGGCCGGTCCCGGCGCCGGCATGCGTCCCGAAGGCAGCGGGCTTTCCAATCGCGCTGACCTTCGCCTGGCTAAAACCGTCTTGCCTAGCGCTATCGCCGCGGCCGGGGCGCCGCCACCGGCCATCCGGTTGGCGAGCCAAGGCAATGTCCAGACCAATCCGAGGCCTGCCGCGGCCACGCATCGATAAGAGGACCGACGCCCTTCTCCTTTGCCGCCGCTGGAGAACAGGTACTTGATCAGCGCGGCCGTCCCGAGGACGAGCACGACGACGACAAGCAGCCACACCAGGCCCATGCCGAACATCATCATGCCGCTCATGCATTCCATCATCGAAGCCTCCTATTCCGTGGCGTAGACGCCGCCGGTCCCGTCAGACTTCCGGATTTCGAGAATCTCGAAGGGCGCTTCCTTCGTGCCACTCATGCCGGGGGAGCCCATCGGCATGCCGGGCAGCGTCATGCCCTTTGATGTCGGGCCGCTCGGTCAAGAGCTTGTTGACCGTGCCGACCGGCACATGGCCGCTCACCACATAGCCGTCGATGAACGAGAGAAGGCAGCCATCGGCTTCCGGCGGAATGCCCTCTTCGCGGCTCATGGCGAAAAGGTCGTGCGTCGGCCTTGACGGTGACAGCGAAGCCGTTTCCTGCAAATAGCCGGCATAACCTTCGCAGCAGCCGCATTGCGGGTTCTTGTAGAGCGTGACGTCCTTTCGCCGGCGAACGCCGGAGCGGCGCCTGACAGGATCGAGGCGAGGACAAGAGCTATCAGGGTATTGGACATTTTTGCTTCTCCTTCGGCTTGTGGACTGGTCAGGCGACCGGCCGCCTGGTGTTCGAGAACGTGGCAGTGGAACATCCAATTGCCGGGATTGTCGGCGACGAAGGCGATCTCGACCTTCTCGCGCGGCGAAACCAGCGCCGTGTCCTGCCATTCGCGACGTGGGGTGGGCTGGCCGTTGCGGGAAATCACCCGGAAGGAATGGCCGTGCAGATGGATCGGATCATGCCACGCGGTTGCGTTGGTCGTGGCGATGACGTGGCTCTTATTCCGCAAGAGCGTCAGCCCCGGCTTCATGTCGTGATTGGCCTCGTCGGCGGCGACGCCGTTGATGAACCAGGCGGTGCCGGAATTCATCGTCCTGCATCATGCGCCCGGACCCATGCTTTCACCCATGTCCTGCGCCACCATCTCGCCCATCATGCCGCCGGTGAAGACGACTTCGTTGCGGGACGCTGTATCGAGGTCCGGCTCCGGCAGCGGAATGGTCGGCAGGGTCAGCGGCCAATCAGGCACACGTGCCCTAAGCGGAGTGTCGGAATAAACAAGATCGACGAGCTCATATTCCAGCCCCTCGTAGAACTGGTCGAAGATCGAAAGCCGGCTGCCCGGCTTGCCCGTCATGTCGAGGATCAGATCGGTGCGCATTGCGGGACCCAGCACCACCCGCCTCCGGCGCGTGTGGCGTCACCGGCTGGCCGTCGAGCGCGATGACGGCCGGCCTGAAAACCCGTGAAGTCGGGACTGAAGATGCGTGCATTGGCGGCGTTGATCAGCCGCAGCCGGATGCGCTCGCCCTTTCTGACCGCAAAGGTATCCGGCACGCGGCCATTGATGGTAACCGTGTTGCCGACGCGGCCATTGTGGTGAATGTCGTGCCGGTTGCCGAAATCCTCGCTGATTGCGCCAGATTTCGTCAGCCCTCAGTCACCGAGCATCCAGGTCACCTCGCGATCGGCCCGCACCGCCTTCGGTTCCTCGATGATCAGCGGACCATAAAGTCCGCGCCCGACCTGTTCGAAGCTCCGCTGGTGCGGGTGATACCAGCAGATGCCGACGTCGACGGCGTCGAACTCGTAGACGAAGCGCTCGCCCGCTCCAATCGGCTTCTGCGTGAGGTGAGGCACGCCATCCATGGCATGTGGCACACGCACGCGATGCCAGTGCACGGTCGTTTTCTCGGCAAGGCCGTTCTCTACCTCGACCCGCACGCGCTCGCCCTGACGGACCCGGATTTCCGGGCCTGGAACGGGCCTTCGGCGCGCAATCGAGCCCGGTTCACCCGGCCCAATGGCGTCCACTTTGGGGGCGCATGCACTGCAGACCCGCTGGACCTGATCCGGGAGAGAATGGGCGCGGCGATTGGAATAGCTATGAAAGCGCATCGGACCGTGGAACTGCGCGCGCAGACTTTCGGAGGAAGGCTCGCTTTTAAGCGTTATCGTGCAACTCTGACCGTTCTTCGCCTTGGCGGGTGCCGCGGAAGAATCCCGGGTTCTGCGAGCGCTCCGAGAACACCTGCGGTCGATCCTGTACCACAATTTCGCGAAGCTCGATGCTCTCTACAAACGATGTCTTGGATTCTCACGCCCTTATTTCAGCACTTCGCTCGCTTGCCCGACTCGGCCGCGGTCAGCCTTCACCGCCAATTTTATTGGCGCAGCGACGTTCCTATCGGGTCAGGCGAGGCTTCTTGAACCTGCCGCTCTCTCGTTGCCCTGGCACGATTAATCGTCCTCTCAGTCTCGTCATTGGCGGAGTCGCTCCTGAGGCGCGCGCCGGCGAGTTCGAGGAGCGCGTGGCTATCTCCTCGGTCCAGCCGGATTCCGCTGCGCGCTCAGCCAATTCCTGGAAGGCCGATTCCAAGGCGAGCTGGCATTGAAGGCCGCGGTCCGGATGGTCGACTGGGCAGCTTGGTTCCACGATCGCAATGCTTGATCGCTTCATTGCAGGCCATGGGCTCTCGCCCTCTCCTTTTGCCACACGAGGCGCCAGCTCACGTGTTGTTGTTGGCGTGCGCCCCGGCAACCGCTTTCACCAGCCGCTCCGGCGATCCCGCGCGCTCCAGCTCCGCAAAGAATGATGCGGCGTGACGCTACCCAGCCGGTGCTTCTCGGCCAATTTGCACACATAGGGATAGTCGACCATGAAATCGGATCGAGGCGAGGCGTTGGACGTTTCAGTCTTGGTCTGAATGCCGCCGCCCACGAGCCGATCGGCCTTCTCGATGATTTGGCGCACCCTCGTTGTCGACAAGCCATGTTCCTGAGCCAGGTCGGCGAAACTCTTGCCCTTCAGAAAGCCGTCGACCAGGGCTATGTTCCTATCGACGGTCGGCTAAATCCCAGCAGGCGCGCAGTTTTCCAGCATCATTCCGTTTGTTCATCCGCTTGTCCGCGCCCCCTGCAAATCCTACCGGGCCAAATCGGTGCTTGGAAGACCCACTCATGTCATGGCCTCGGGAAAGTACCAGGCCGACGGTCATGTGAATACGAAAGATGCTGGCGATCACCATGATCGTTGGTGACCGCTGACCTCCCGAATGTCGGCTTCGACGGCACACCGGGAGCTCTCGGCAATGTTGAATAATTCCGTTTGAAGATGGTTGACTTCGTCGTCGAGGCTCGATCCATCAGGATCGGTATCGACGATTCTATATTTGAGGAACCCAAATTCGTTTGACTCGCGCAATTCGCTGTACGGCGTATCATCGCAAGCGCGGGATTGCGACATCCTGCGAAGTGCCCACGTTGCTGGAATCGATTTTGCGGAAGTAAAAAGGCCCCGGCGCTGGGTCGGCGCGCAGGGCCTTCAGGCATGTACGAGCTACCAGCATGTCCAGTTATGATCGTGCGCTATCATAATGAACAAACGGTGAATGATCGCTATCCGAGGTGCAGGGCGGGCGAGATGGTGGGGCGGTGGGGGACCTGTACCGCTGCAGCGGGGCCACGAGCAGCGACTCGAGCCATGCGCCACGCTGCAGGACCTCGATTTCGGGCCAAGCCTCGAGCCCGCAACTCGCCTTGCTTCTCGGAAATCATAAGGCTTTGTGGGGCGGTTAAGCAGCGCGATATGGCCGCGGCGATACGAAGTTTTCATCTTTACCCTGTTCAGACGGTCAGGCTGCCTTCGCCGCCGGCTTGGCTGCCTTGACACGGGTTATACTGCGGCGACCGTCGACGCCGATCGGAACGTCACCGTCAACCGTAGCGCGACGCACAACCCGGTGCTGGTCGCCATAGTCGTTGACCGCATAATGCTGGGTAGCACGGTTGTCCCAGATAGCGACGTCGCTTACTTGCCAGCGCCACCGCACGGTATTTTCCGGGGCAGTGACGTAGGACTGGAACACCTCGTAGAGTTTGGCGGAATCGCTCTTGGAAAGGCCGACGAGGCGCTGCACGAAATTGCCGAGCAGCAGCGACTTCTCCCCGGTTTCGGGATGGACGCGCACGACCGGATGCTCGGTCTCGTAGATCGTCGATGTGAAGACTTCCTCGAAGTGCCTCTTCTCTTCGGCTGTGGCGCGCGGGCGCACGGCTGCGTAGTCGTAGGCATTGCTATGAATAGCCCACAGATTGTCCGCCAATATTTTGAGCGGCGCCGGCAGATTCTCGTACGCGGCGTGCGTGTTGGACCAGATCGTGTCGCCCCCCGCCGCCGGAATGACGACGCCACGTAGGACCGAGAATTTCGGATAGGCATCGACGAAAGTCACATCGGTATGCCACTGGTCTGCCCTGCCACCGCCACGGCCGGAATCGAGATTGAGGATTGAGGCCGTGCCGGCTGCCGGCCCCTGCGTGGGATGAGGTACAAGGTTACCCAGACGCCGCGCGAACAATTCCTGCTCCGCATCGTCGAGGTGCTCCTGGCCGCGGAAGAAGATCACCTTGTGTTTTAGAAGAAGCTGGTTGATGGCTGCTATCGCTGCGTCCGAAAGGTCTCCGCCAAGGCGAACGCCTCTGATTTCAGCTCCGACACGGCTGGTCAGCGGTACAACGTCGGAGTCAAGAATGGTCCGGTTGACAAGGACTGGATTGCTCATGGGTTCTCCTGTTTGATCTTGAAAGGGATAGCAAGTCACATCCGGCCAGCGGATGTCCGCGCTGCGTTGAAAAGTCTCATCGCTAGTCGACAGAGCTATCGAACAGGATAATTGATGTAAACTATAGAAAGAATGTTCTAATTTAAACTGGCTCGACGAAAGAGCAGTCTCCGTTGCTCCGGTCTCGGTGTTGAGTTCTCTAAGGCTGCGCCACACCTTGGTCCCCACGCCGGCATATGATCTCATTGTGCAGCCCCGTGCTCGCACGCCCCGTACTGGCGAAACTAATTGCAAGCTGCTGCAACACGCCCCCCTGGCGGCCTGCACCGAAACGACGACAGGGGTGCATCTGATTAGCCGTGAACCCAGGTCTCAAAAACCATCCGGCGTGACGAGCGGACGCACCGCACGTGTGACACCCGCCTTGTGGGGCAGGGTTGCCTTTCTCAATCCCGGCGTTGGTCGACGTCCCAATGAGCAGCAAGCTATTATCGGCCGCCGAATCTTAGTGGCTTCGTCGAGAGCCTCAATCAACCAAGCGGCGAAAGCCTCGCTAGAGTCTCGCCCGCCTGTCGCTATGAAGCAGTTGCAGGCAGCGCTGCTTCAGGCGCATGAACTCGCCCGATGCAATGATTTCCGTTGCCCTGGGTCTTTCGAAGGGCACTGTTTCGATTCCCTTCTTCTTCGGCGCGCGGCTTGATGCCGACATACGGTTTCTTGACCTGCCGCCTGAACGGCTGCCGAAGCGGGTGCCCCGCCAGCGACCCCGACAATCCACTGTTCCGCAACTGCTGAAGAGCCGACTGCGCTCGCATCCCGATGCTGCGCAACGGCACTATGCCGACATTCTGGAGACCGCAGCCGCATGAGCCTTGAGATGTTCCGCCGACCGTCGACAAAGGCGTCCTCTCGCCTGCGTCCGCCATTTGCGTCAGTGCTCGATCTGATTGGGGAGACGCCGGTCGTCGAACTGAAGAGCTTCGATACCGGCAGGTGTCGTCTCTTCGTCAAGCTCGAAAGCCAGAATCCCGGCGGATCGATCAAGGATCGCATTGCGTTGTCGATGATCGTTAATGCCGAACAGCGTGGCCAGCTCGCGCGGGGCGGTACAATCATCGAAGCGACCGCTGGCAACACAGGGCTCGGCCTGACCTTCTGGCGGCACGAAGCGCGTGATCGCGTGTCCAAAAGCTGACAGCGTCAGACAAATGTCAGGTTCATTACAACCAACATCTGGGCACTGTCGAGGTTTTTCGAAGCAATGGGCGCTAACTGCGCGCTGAGCGCGTTGGCATGGTTTTTGAGACTGAGTGACTGTGACTGCACTCAATGGGGCAAGACGAGCGATCCGCTCCTCCCTGAACCCGTGTGCCGTCTCTGAGAGGAAACCAGCTCGTGCAGAAACCTTTGGAAATAGCTTTGGACCGCAACGTGGTATTGCAGATGGAGTCCCCGGCTCCTTCGATTAAAGTCGAGAACTGGCTGCGTGGCGAGCCCCTCACCAGCTTTGAGCCCGGCAAAGTGTGCATAGTCGAATTTTGGGCAACTTGGTGCGGCCCATGTGTGGACGGGATGCCCCATCTGATCCAGCTGCAGGAGAAATACAAGGACAACGGCGTTGAGATCGTCGGAGTCGCGGCTTCTGAAGACGCTCCAACGGCCGACGAGGCCCGAAGCACGTTGGACGCTTGGTTGACCGAAAAATTCCCGAATCTGAACTATCGGATCGCATTCGACTCCACAGGCGAAATGGACAAGCTTTGGATGGAGCCCAGCTTTTCTTACGGGGTCCCGACCTCGTTCGTGGTCGACCGAGACGGCCACATCGCCTTTATCGGTCATCCGACGCAACTCGATGAGGTTTTGCCGAAGGTGCTTAACGGCAGCTGGCGCATCAGCGATCAGGCAAAATCCGCCGATACGGAGCGGATTGCGGAAGGCGAAACCATAGCGCGCGAACAAGCGCTGACCAAGCCCATATACGACAAACTTCGGCCGGCAATGGAGGCCGAGGATTGGAAGACGGCGCTCTCGGCGATTGAAGAAGGCCTCGCATTGATACCGGACAAACTCAACTTCCGCGTGAGTCATGTCAATCTGTTGCTTCACAGAATGCGCGACATGCAGGCCGGCTTGCCCGTAATGCGCCAATTCGTTCGCGACGCGATCGACAGAAAGTCCGAGGGATGGATGTATTGGGCGCTATACCAACTCTTCGCGCCGGGCTTTGATTATTCCGGCTTTCCGTCTGCTGAGCGCTTCGCGATGGGCGAAGAGCTGTCCAAACACATCGTGGCACTGCCGCAAGGCGGCGGCTCTAAGTTCCTGTCTTATCCGGTGGTCGCTCAGTACTATCATGAGAGCGGCAACAAAGATCGCGCCATCGAGTTGGTCGAGCAGACACTGAAAGCGCTGGAGGGTCCGGAGCCTATCTCGGACGACCTGAAACAGCACCTTCTACCCGAGTTGCTGCAGGCTCTGGCCAACTACAAGGGTGAGAAGGTTTGTTACGGCGCTCTCTGTGTGGCTCCGCAAGAGGATTCTCCCAAAAGGTGAAAGGGGCGGCCAAGGAGGAAACCAAAGAGGGGCGAATGGCTTACTGGCCAATTCGTCCATTTCCCTGACGTGGATGTACAAATAGGTCGGCCCAGGCGTCCAGCCCAGCCTCGCCGTTACCGCAAACACGTGACCGAGCAAGGAGAAGACGTGCCTGATCAACTCACCAAAACATACTGCCGCTAAGGGTCTCCCGGACCCGTCAAAGATGGCACTGGAGTAAGGCTGGCAACATGAAGAAGGTTACTCAGCCAGCTCGGCGCTGCCCACCGATCCACCTGCGCCCACAGGCGGGGAAGACGGGGGACGCAGCCGACCGCCTGTCTCTGCGCCAGGCAAGAACGGAGGACAGGACGATGACGGAAGTGACGCCATCTGCGACGAACGGCCCGGCCGCGCAGACGAAAGCGCCAGCCGTCAAAAATCCGTCCATCGCCACTGGCCTGACCAGGATCGGGCGGACCCCTACCGGGTTCGCCGCCCACGGCCTCTACGATCCGCGCAACGAGCACGATGCCTGCGGCGTCGGCTTCATCGTCAATATGAAGGGCGTCAAGTCGCATCAGATCGTCACGGACGGCCTGGCGGTGCTCGAAAATCTGACGCATCGCGGCGCCGTCGGCGCCGACCCGCTGATGGGCGACGGCGCGGGCGTGCTGGTGCAGCTTCCCGACCGCTTCTTCCGCGAGGAGATGGCCAGCCAGGGCGTCGAACTGCCCAACCCCGGCCATTACGCCGTCGGCCATGTGTTCATGCCGCGCGATCCTGAGCTTCAGGCGCATATCGAAGGCATCATCGCCGAGGTCGCGCAGCTCGAAGGCCAGCCGCTGCTCGGCTTTCGCGACGTGCCGGTCGACAATTCATCGCTGTCAAAGGCGCCTGATATCGCTGCTTCCGAACCGGTCCAGCGGCAGGTATTTCTGGGTCGCGGCGCCGAGATCGAGAGCGACGACGATTACGAACGGCGGCTCTACATCCTGCGCAAGGTCATTTCCGGTCGTATCCACGAAGAGACCAAGGGCGTCGACAATGGCTTCTACGTCGTGTCGATGTCATCGCGGACCATCGTCTACAAGGGCATGTTCCTGGCCTATCAGGTCGGCGCCTATTACAAGGATCTGACCGATCCGCGTTTCGAGACGGCGCTGATCCTCGTCCACCAGCGTTTCTCGACCAACACCTTCCCGTCGTGGAAGCTGGCGCATCCCTATCGCATGGTCGCCCACAATGGCGAGATCAACACGCTGCGCGGCAACGTCAACTGGATGGCGGCGCGGCAGGCCTCGGTCGATTCCGAACTGTTCGGCAACGACATCTCCAAGCTGTGGCCGATCTCCTATGAGGGGCAGTCGGACACCGCCTGTTTCGACAATGCGCTCGAATTCCTGACGCAGGGCGGCTACTCGCTCGCTCACGCAATGATGATGCTGATCCCTGAGGCCTGGGCCGGCAACAAGCTGATGGATCAAGATCGCAAGGCCTTTTATGAATACCACGCCGCCCTGATGGAGCCGTGGGACGGGCCGGCGGCGGTGGCCTTCACCGACGGCCGCCAGATCGGCGCCACGCTCGACCGCAACGGGCTGCGCCCGGCGCGCTACATCGTCACCGACGACGATCGCGTCATCATGGCCTCGGAAGCCGGCGTGCTGCCGGTGCCGGAGGAAAGGATCGTCAAGAAGTGGCGGCTGCAGCCCGGCCGCATGCTGCTGATCGACCTGGAGAAGGCTCGCATCGTTTCCGACGAGGAGATCAAGTCGGAGATCGCGACCAGGCATCCCTACAAGAGCTGGCTCGCCAACACCCAACTCATCCTCGAAGACCTGAAGCCGGTCGAGCCGCGGGCGCTGCGCAGGGACGTCAGCCTGCTCGATCGCCAGCAGGCGTTCGGCTTTACCCAGGAAGACACCAAGCTGTTGATGTCGCCGATGGCGACCACCGGCCAGGAAGCGGTCGGCTCGATGGGCACCGACACGCCGATTTCGGCGATGTCGGACAGATCGAAGCTGCTCTACACCTATTTCAAGCAGAACTTCGCCCAGGTCACCAACCCGCCGATCGACCCGATCCGCGAGGAACTGGTGATGAGCCTGGTGTCGTTCATCGGGCCGAGGCCGAACATCTTCGATCTCGTCGGCAATTCGCGTCGCAAGCGGCTCGAAGTGCGCCAGCCGATCCTGACCAATGGCGATCTTGAGAAGATCCGCTCCATCGGTCACACCGAGGACCGTTTCGACACCAAGACGATCGACATCACCTATGCTTCGAACGAAGGCGCGGCCGGCATGCAGGGCGCCATCGACCGGCTGTGTGAGCGCGCCGAGGCGGCGGTCGCCGGCGGCTACAACATCATCATCCTGTCCGACCGTCAGCTCGGGCCGGACCGCATCGCCATCCCGGCATTGCTGGCGACGGCGGCGGTCCACCATCATTTGATCCGCAAGGGATTGCGCACGTCGGTGGGGCTGGTCGTCGAGTCCGGCGAACCGCGCGAGGTGCATCATTTCTGCTGCCTTGCGGGCTATGGCGCCGAGGCGATCAATCCCTATCTCGCCTTCGACACGCTGCTCGACATGCACAAGCGCGGCGAGCTGCCGGCCGAAGTCGACGCCAATGAGGTCGTCTCCCGCTACATCAAGTCGATCGGCAAGGGCATTCTCAAGGTGATGTCGAAGATGGGCATCTCGACCTACCAGTCCTATTGCGGCGCGCAGATCTTCGACGCCATCGGGCTGAAGACCGACTTCGTGCAAAAATATTTCACCGGCACCGCGACGCTGATCGAAGGCGTCGGGCTGGAAGAGATCGCGGCCGAAACGGTCAGCCGCCACGCCGACGGCTTCGGCAACGACCCGGTGCTGCGCAACAGCCTCGAGGTCGGCGGCGAATACATGTTCCGCATGCGCGGCGAAGCGCATATCTGGTCGCCCGATGCGGTGGCCACCCTGCAGCACGCCGTGCGCCAGGGATCGTGGCAGACGTTCAAGGACTATTCCGCTCAGATCGACAGCGAGACGGCGCGGGCGCAGAGCATTCGCGGCCTGTTCAAGATCAGGCTGGCCGAAGAAACCGGGCGCAAGAAGGTCGCGCTCGACGAGGTCATGTCGGCTGCCGATATCGTCAAGCGGTTCTCGACCGGGGCGATGTCCTTCGGCTCGATTTCCAGGGAAGCGCACACCACGCTGGCCCGTGCCATGAACGCCATCGGCGGCAAGTCTAACACCGGCGAGGGCGGCGAAGAGGCTGACCGTTACCTGCCGCTGCCGGACGGCGGCAAGAACCCCGAGCGTTCGGCGATCAAGCAGGTCGCTTCCGGGCGTTTCGGCGTGACGGCGGAGTATCTGGTGAACTCCGACGTGATGCAGATCAAGGTGGCGCAAGGCGCGAAGCCCGGCGAGGGCGGTCAGTTGCCCGGTCACAAGGTCGATGCCACCATTGCCAAGGTCAGGCATTCGACGCCCGGTGTCGGCCTGATCTCGCCGCCGCCGCATCACGACATCTACTCGATCGAGGATCTGGCGCAGCTCATCTACGACCTCAAGAACGTCAATCCGGCGGCTGATGTCTCGGTCAAGCTGGTCTCCGAAGTCGGTGTCGGCACGGTTGCGGCCGGCGTCGCCAAGGCGCGCGCCGATCACATCACCATTTCCGGCTATGACGGCGGCACCGGCGCATCGCCGCTGACCTCGCTCAAGCACGCCGGCAGCCCGTGGGAAATGGGCCTTGCCGAGACGCACCAGACGCTGGTGCTCAACGGCCTCAGGTCGCGCGTCGCGCTGCAGGTCGATGGCGGCCTGCGCACCGGGCGCGACGTTGTCATCGGCGCGCTGCTTGGCGCTGACGAATTCGGCTTCTCGACCGCGCCGCTGATCGCGGCCGGCTGCATCATGATGCGCAAGTGCCATCTCAACACCTGCCCGGTCGGCGTCGCGACGCAGGATCCGGTGTTGCGCAAGCGCTTCAAGGGCACGCCGGAACACGTCATCAACTTCTTCTTCTATGTGGCGGAAGAGGTCCGGGCGCTGCTCGCCGAGATGGGCTACACCCATCTCGACCAGATCATCGGCGACACCGAACTCCTGGAGAAGCGGGCGCTGATCCAGCACTGGAAGGCGCGCGGGCTCGATTTCAGCAGGATGTTCTTCAAGCCGGATGCCCCGCATGAGGCGGTGCACTGGACCGAGCGGCAGAAGCATCCGATCGACGACGTGCTCGACCGCAAGCTGATCGAGTTGGCCAAGCCGGCGCTCGAAGCCAGGCAGCCGGTCAGCATCGAGCTGCCGATCCGCAATGTCGACCGTTCGACCGGCGCCATGCTGTCGGGCGAAGTGGCAAAGCGCTTCAGGCACAAGGGCCTGCGCGAGGACACGATCTCGGTAAAACTCACCGGAACCGCCGGCCAGTCCTTCGGCGCCTTCCTGGCGCGTGGGGTTTCGTTCGAGCTGGTCGGTGCGGCCAATGACTACGTCGGCAAGGGCCTGTCGGGCGGCCGCATCGTCATCCGCCCGCCGGAGAACACGAAGATCGTCGCCGCGGAGTCGATCATCGTCGGCAACACGGTGCTCTACGGCGCGACCGAGGGCGAGGCCTATTTCTGCGGCGTCGCCGGCGAGCGTTTTGCGGTTCGCAATTCGGGCGTCGCCGCCGTCGTCGAAGGTGTTGGCGACCATGGCTGCGAGTACATGACTGGCGGCATTGTCGTCGTCATCGGGCAGACCGGCCGCAACTTCGCCGCCGGCATGTCGGGCGGCGTCGCTTATGTGCTCGACGAGGTGGGTGATTTCGCCGAGCGCTGCAACATGGCGATGGTCGAACTGGAACCCGTTCCCGAGGAAGACGACCTGATGGAGAAACTGCTCCATCATGGCGGCGACCTCGACCACAAAGGCCGCGTCGACGTGTCCGGCGACATGACCAGCCATGATGAGGAGCGGCTCTATCAGTTGATCTCGAACCACGTTCATTACACGGGTTCGGTGCGCGGCCGCGAGATCCTCGACAACTGGGCGACTTTCCGGCCGAAATTCCGGAAGATCATGCCGGTCGAATACCGCCGCGCGCTGATCGAAATGGAACGCATGCGCATGGGCGTTGCGGCGGAATAGGTATTGGGATTTCCGGGAAGCAAAGCTTCCCGGTCGATGCCTTCATCAACAATCCTGGCCTCGGACTGAAGGTTGCCATGGCTGCCTTATGAGGTTAACGGGTGCGACGTCGAGCGCGCCATCTGGACAGCAGGGACTGGACTATGGGCAAGGTAACAGGGTTTCTCGAGATCGACCGGCAGGTGCACAAGTACCAGCCGGCTTCCGACCGCATCCGGCATTTTCGCGAGTTCACGCTGCCGATGTCGGACAAGGAGGTCGAGAAACAGGCCGCGCGCTGCATGGATTGCGGCATTCCATACTGTCACGGGCCGACCGGCTGCCCGGTCCACAACCAGATCCCGGACTGGAACGACCTCGTCTACAATGGCGACTGGGACAATGCGATCCGCAACCTGCATTCGACCAATAATTTCCCGGAATTCACCGGCCGCATCTGTCCGGCGCCTTGCGAGGAAGCCTGCACGCTGAACCTCGAGGACATTCCGGTCGCCATCAAGACGATCGAGCAAGCAATCGCCGACAAGGCCTATGAAACCGGTCATATCCGGCCCTATCCGCCGGAAAGGAAAACCGGCAGGCGCGTCGCAATCATTGGCTCGGGGCCGGCCGGCATGGCGGCCGCCCAGCAGCTTGGCCGCGCCGGTCACGACGTTCACGTCTATGAGCGCGAGAGCCGGCCGGGCGGGCTGATGCGCTACGGCATCCCCGACTTCAAGATCGAGAAGCACTATATCGACCGGCGCATCGAGCAGATGCAAGGCGAGGGCGTGAGCTTCCATTGCGGGATCAATGTCGGCGTCGACAAGCCGGTGGCGGAGCTGCTCGCCGAATATGATGCGGTGCTCTATTGCGGCGGTTCGGAAACGCCGCGCCCGGCCAACATTCCCGGCGACGATCTCGATGGCGTGCATGACGCGATGCCTTACCTGGTGCAGCAGAACAAGCGCATCGGCGGCGAGCCGATCCAGTCGGTGGCGTGGCCGTCGCCGCCGATCGTCGCCGGCGGCCAGCATGTCGTCGTCGTCGGCGGCGGCGACACCGCGTCCGACTGCGTCGGCACCGCCTTCCGCCAAGGCGCCGTTCGTGTCACCCAGCTCGACATCCGGCCGCAGCCGCCGGAAAAGGAAGACAAGCTTTCGGTCTGGCCCTACTGGGCGACGAAGATGCGCACCTCGTCCTCGCAGGCGGAAGGCGCCGAACGCGAGTTCCAGGTGGCGACGCTCGAATTCATCGGCGAGGACGGCGCGCTGACCGGCGTCAAATGCTGCGAGGTCGATGAAAAGCGCAAGCCGATCGCCGGCACGGAATTCGTTATCCGCGCGGATCTCGCCTTCATCGCTATCGGCTTTGCTGGGCCGGCCGCGGTCGGGCCAGTGTCGGAACTGGCTGGCCAGATGAAGATCGCCATCGACAGCCGCCGCTCGAACAACGTCGAGGCCAATGATCGCGACTACAAGACCAGCGTCGAAAAGCTCTATGCAGCGGGCGATGTGCGCCGCGGTCAATCGCTGGTCGTCTGGGCGATCCGCGAGGGCCGTCAGGCAGCGCGTTCGATCGACGAGGCGCTGATGGGATCGAGCGTGCTGCCGCGCTGAGACCGTTTGGAAACGCTACTCCCGCGGCCATCTGAGGGCGCTTTGCCCTTCAGGTGTCCCGGGGGCAGGTTTACGGACGATCGCCGTGGTCGTTTCGGTTGTGGCCGCGGCCGCAGGCTGCCGCCTTGGCGGCCAAGAAAAATCGTCGGCGCGGCCGGGCGAAGCAGCGGGCGCCTTGCCCTCGACGACGAATTTTTCACCGGGCCCGGCTTGGCCGGCGCTGCGGCACCGAGGAGTTCCGAACCGCCGTCGAGTGCCGGTGATTTCGAGTCGGCGTCGGTAGCCGGGGCGGAGGCCTCAGTCTTTTCGTTCGAGGGTGGACTACGCTACTGGCCCAGTACCGGCAAGCATCGAAGGACCTTTACAATCATAAAGGTACGTCACCGGTCTCGCGGCTCACCTATGACGATCTAGACGCGCATTCGAGTGAAGTCTTCTTCAACGCGATCCACAATCCGACTGGCATTTTCGTAAAGGCCTCCTCGGTGCCGGCGGCATCAGGGAGGGTTTTCTCATGACGAGGACTTCTTACGGAAATGGGGGGCTACTCAAACACATTCAGTGATCAGCGCGGGGGCGGCGTCAGCTATTTCACCGCCGATCTTGGATATAATTTCTTGAACGCGCCGCGCTACCGCATCGGTGCTTTTGTTGGCAACAATTTCTGGCACGAGAGCTACGACGCTTTCGGTTGCACGCAGCAGGCGACCAACTGGAGGACCTGTGTGCCAACCGTCCCGACCTACGTCAACCTCATCAGCCAGGACAACGATTGGCATTCGCTGCGACTCGGCTTGGCCGGGCAGACGCAACTCACCGCGCGACTCAGCCTTTCTGGTGACGTGGCGTTCCTCTTCACGCGGCTCGACGGCAAAGATCAGCACCACATGCGCCCCAAGATCAAGCTAATTCCCGAAGACGGCGATGGGCATGGCGTCCAGCTCGAGGCGGTGTTGAACTACAAGGTCACGGATTTGTTCAACATCGGCGTCGGCGCCCGCTACTGGGCCGTGGCGAATAACGGCACGGCTCATTTCGAAGAGGCAATGGGCGGTCGTGGTTCCCCGCAGGCCGACGATTGGAAGGCAAAGCGCTACGGCGTGTTCGTGCAGGCCAGCATCAAGTTCAACTGAGAGAGCAAGAACCGGGGAGAGCGGCGATGCCACTCCAGCTCATTACGATCATTGGATCAACAGAAGGAAGTTTTCCGAAGAGTTCTGCAGGCGTGCGCAAAGTCGCCAGACAAAGTTCTCTGGTCCATAGTGTACGTGCCGTCACGCCCGTTCTCGACATGGTTGAATGATACGTCCCGCGCGATAGATCAAAGTCGTTCTTCATTGGTTTTCCGGAAATCGCGGGAGCACAGCGTGCAGTGACCCTCGGCTGCTGGTTTTCTGTCAACGCGCAGATGAGGGAGAATGAGCGTACAGCAAAAATCATCAGTGCTGTCGCTTTCGCCAAAGCCCGCCGCAGCTAAACGGGGCCCCACGTCCGGTAGCGCCCCTGCCGGTCACCTCACGGATGCCGAGTTCGGCACCAGCCCGAGCGCAGCACGCTGGCTAATTTTCAGCTCGGCCGCGACCAGACCTGCCGACACCAGCGGCCGCGCCAGCACCAGCTCGATCAGCGCCGGCAGGCTCGAGTTTTTGCGCCGGTTCCTGAGCCGGCGCTCCATCTGGCTTTTGGCCAGCGCCTGGATGATTGCAAGGCTGAAACAGTCGATGGAACGCCCCTCCAGCGAAGCCGAACCGGACGAGGCGCGCGCGCCAGGTCCTTCGGCTGCCATCGGCACGCTGGGTTTAAGTGCTTGGGGTGACACGGCGTGATCTCCGCCGTTGGCGGGAACAGGCGGTAGAACAGCTGGATGTTCTCAAATGCATGCGGGATTGCCCAGATCTGGCCGCCCTCCCCCGTTGCGATCTGACCGGCTTCCATCTTCCAGGTAAGCGCCGCACGCAGGCTCGGGAAGGAGTCGTTGTAGTCGTATCCAGCATCGGGTAAAAACGGGTAACCGGCACTTAAAGGCGTTGTAGTGTCGCCACCAGAAATACTGCTCCGTGGTGCTGGCCTTTGCGTGGGGGCGCAACACGGCAACTACCCGCTCAAAACGGTTGGTCCTCTACCTCTTATTCACCGTCGCTTTCCTCGCGGCCTAACCCGGCCGGAATATCCGTTGCCAGAAAAAGGCCTCGCGGCCGGTTCGAGGCGCATCCCTCCTCCGAAGCAGCACGCTCAAGTATCGTCACAAGCCCCGAGCGCTTCGCGTTCGGCGATGTCCAAATTCCGACAATGTCGGATACAGTCAGATCTACTGGATTGCGTTTGAATGGTTTTCTCATTTGGCACAGTACATGCGGGTCATCCGCAAAACACGTGACCGACCAACAAGAATTCGCATGATCACCTTACCACAACATACAGCCGCCTCGGAACAATCACTTGGCCCCTGATCGCCCGCCCCGGCACCACAACCGGAGTCATCGATGTTCTGACGGGCTGCCCTAGGATACCTGCTGCGACAGGGCTTGCCCTGGTGACGACCACTCCGGCTCCGCCGGTTACCGACGAGGGCAACGTGACGGATTTCCTGCTTTTCAACGGCATGGAGGTGGCTGTCATTCCCGACCACCGAAGCGAGCGACAAATTCTATCTCAACGCCGAGCAAGAGCTGGTGTTCGCCGATGAAGACAGCCCGGCCTTCATGGCAGGCGCATTCGAGTTCCTGTCCGCGCTGTGGCTCGATGAAGAAAAGGTGAGGCAGGCATTCCGTCCGGCAATGGCGTCGGGTGGCACGATCATAGCGCGTGTCTGTTTCGCGGTACGGAACGGTTCTTCCGTCCAGGCTACAATGCCAATCTGATCGACTCCTGGCTGCCGGCCTTGGAGGGCGTCGTCGAGAAGCTCGAACGCGGCGTGGACGTCGCGGATGTTGGATGCGGTCATGGTAGCATCGACCGTGCTCATGGCACAGGCCTTCCCCAATTTCGCGCTTCGTCGGCTTCGACTATCATGCCCCTTCGATTGAGCGCGCCCGCAAGGCGGCCGAGGTAGCCGGCGTCGGCGTCAACACGCGGTTCGACGTCGCCGCCGCCAAGAGCTATCCCGGAACCTACGACCTCGTCACATTCTTCGATTGCCTTCACGACATGGGCGACCCGACGGGCGCCGCCACCCATGTCCACGGATCGCTCAAGCCGGATGGCACGTGGATGATCGTCGAGCCGTTCGCGCATGATCATCTGGCGGCGAACCTCAATCCCGTCGGACGCGTTTACTATGCCGCTTCCACGTTCGTGTGCACGCCCGCGTCCGTGTCGCAGGAAGTCGGGCTCGCGCTTGGAGCCCAGGCCGGTGAGGCGAGGCTGCGCAAGGTGGTGACCGGTGGCGGCTTCAAGCGATTGCGTCGCGCCGCGGAGACACCGTTCAACATGGTGCTGGAGGCCCGCCCTTAGCGTGGCCGTCGCCAGAAATTGCAGCTCATCGCATTTGATGAAGATCACCGCCAAAATCCGGACGCATCGGGCTTTTCAAGGCGTCTGGGTTCACGCAGAGGTCGCTGCCGAGCCGCCTTCTCTAAACCACTGAAGTCGATGTCCGGCGGCAGATTCTTTCCCTCTCTGCGGCCACAAGGCGAGCAGCCTCGCTGTAGGCGTCTTCCCGCCCAGTGCTTTCTCGACCCGCCGCGGTGGGCTGATCGTCTCGGATCGTCATCAAAGCGGTGGACGCCGGTGCGAAGTCTGGGCATGGAGATCGGCACCTCCGAGGTCGAGCGGATCTGCTAAAAGCGCCAGGAGCGGCACGCGACCAGTGGCCTATTTACGACACGATGGGCTTCCACCTTCGCAATACGCTCGGTGAGTGTCATCTGGATAGCCTCATCGTGTTTGCAGCTTCACGACGCCTTACGACGCAACGCCGTTTGGTATCCAAGCCATTGGTGGATTTCAGCGGCTATACGCTCGGCATGCGCGGTGACTTCGGGAATTCCCATCAATTCGCCAACGCTGCCGCGCGCCAGCGGCCCGCTGACGAAAATGCTGTCGGTCGGTCGGCCGGAAGTGCTGACCGCACGGCCTTGGCTGTCGGTCGCCAGGCCAAGGCCAATCGGGTCTAGCCGGACCAGTCCCATTCGCCCGAGATCGGCAATTGCTGTGTTGGTCCGGAAAATATCGGCATGCGCCGGCCCGGTCGTGACGACCACCCTGTCGAACGTCTCGGTTGTCTGAGTGGGTTGGCGCCTTGGCCGCAGCGTGACCCGAATGCGCCCGTCGACCTGCTCGGCGCCGACGATCGATGCGGCGCGATAGGCGAGCATGCCTTCGGCAACGCGGCGATCGAGCACGTCCGCGACCTGTGGCGCGATGCGGAAGCGATGCACATCCCACAGCGTGCGCAAATGGCGCACGAGGCGGCGTTGCTCGTCGAGCGGCAGGGCCTGCCAGATGATTTGTCCCTGACGTCGGACGGCATCGAGGACCGGGTGCCAGTCTTCGCCCCGACGCTTGGCATCTAGGATCGTGGCCCGGATGCGTCTGAGCATCACTGTTGCGCTGCGTGAAGGCAGACTGATGAAATCACCAATCGGGTCGCCCGGGAGCACCGCGTGGCTGCGCGAACGATAACCATGACGTGACAGCGCGTCGATGCGGCTACGATGCCCATTGCGGTCCAGCGTGGCAATGATATCCGCCGACGTCAATCCAGTGCCGACTACGAGCACTTGGTCGTCGCGGCCGATCGCTTGCAGCCCTCCGAGATCATAGGGATTGGCCACCAGCCGGGCAGCAGCAGCCACAGACCGCAGGGCCGATGGCAAGGCCGGTGGCGGATGCGTCGCCGCAATCACTAGGGCGTCGGCTGCGAGCGTCCTTCCATCAGCGAGAATCAGGATGTAGCCCTGGCCACTAAGCTCGACTGACGCGACGGCGGACCTGACATGACGGATCACTTTGCCGAACAGAAAGGGTTGGAGATAAGATTCCACGTAGCGCCCGAAAACGCGTCGTTGTGGGTAGAGTGCTCCATTTGCGGCAATAGCCTCGGCATCGTCGAGAATCGCGCCGGTCTGCTCCAGCCAATCGGCAAAGTGGCTGTCCTGGCCGGAGATCAGCGTCATTCTCGACGCCGGCACATTGATGCGGTGTGAAGGATCGGCCGTCGAGTAGGCCAGACCATAGCCGAGCCCCTCTCTGGGCTCGACGACCACGATATCGGCAGCACCGGCGGGCAGCAGCCGCGCAAGATGAAACGCGGTCGCCGCACCGGAAAAGCCGCCACCGATGATGGCTACGACCGGTCCCCTGCCCAAGTCTCTGGCGCTCAAGACTGACTCGCGCGCAGTGCCGAAGGCCGATGGTCGCCGGCCACCGTTTCGCCGAACGGTCCCATGTTCACTGCCGTCGGGCGCGTCGAGATTTCATGATCGAGCGGCAACAACGGCAACACCAGTTCGCCAAACCGATAGGCCTCCTCCAGATGCGGATAGCCGGACAGGATAAAGCTATCGATGCCAATGCGCCGGTATTCGTCGATCCGTTCCGCAACTGTCGCCGCATCGCCGACCAGGGCGGTGCCGGCGCCGCCGCGCACCAGGCCAACGCCAGCCCACAGGTTCGGACTGATTTCGAGCTTGTCGCGGCGGCCGCCATGAAGCCGGCTCATGCGCGACTGGCCGACGGAATCCATGCGCGCGAAAACCTTCTGCGCCTCGGTTATCGTGTTGTCGTCCAGGCGGCTGATCAGGCGGTCGGCATCGGCCCAGGCCTCATAATTGGTCTCGCGGACGATGACATGCAGCCGGATGCCGAAGGTCACCTGGCGCCCGGCTTTCTCGGCAAGACCGCGCACATAGGCAATCTTTGCCGCGACGTCCGCCGGCGGTTCGCCCCAGGTCAAATATTTGTCGATCTGTTCGGCGGCGACCGCGTTAGCGGCATCGGACGAGCCGCCGAAATAGAGCGGCGGATGTGGCGTCTGCACGGGCGGAAACAGTAGGCGACCGTCCTCGATACGGAAGTGCTTGCCTGCGAACGCTACGGTCTCGCCGCGAAGCACCGCCTTGTAGATGTCGAGGAATTCCCGCGTCACCTCATAGCGCTCGTCATGGCTGAGGAAGATGCCGTCGCCCTTGTTCTCGACCGGATCCCCGCCGGTGACGACGTTGATGAGCAGCCGTCCGCTGGAAATGCGGTCGAGCGTCGAGGTCTGCGCGCGGCTAGCGTCGGCGATTGCAGGCCCGGCCGGACGGCGACAAGGAAGCGAAGCCGCTGCGTCAGCGGTGCCAGCGCCGACGCCACGACCCAGCTATCTTCGCAACTGCGTCCTGTCGGCAGCAGCGCGCCATAGTAGCCGATGGCATCGGCGGCTTTCGCGACTTGGGTGAGATAGGGCAAGTCGACCGCCCTGCCCCCCCTCTGAGGTGCCGAGATAGCGGCTGTCGCCATGAGTCGGCAGAAACCACAGGACCTTGATCCTGTCGGGAGTGGCAATGCTCATGAATGGTCCTCTGTGATTTGGAGGCGCTTCGCTCAGCTCCAGGCATGGAGCGGCGGATTTACGTCGTTGAGGTAGTAGTTGCCGAGGATCGCGTATTTCCAGCGCACCGGATCGTGCAGCGTGTGGGTGCGGGCGTTGCGCCAGTGCCGGTCGAGATTGTGCTCGGCCAGCGTCGAGCGTGTGCCGGCGAGCTCGAACAGCTTGTTCGTGGCAATGATGGCGATCTCTGTCGTGAGGATCTTGGATTCGGCAACCGCGATCTGCGCTTCCGCGACGGTCTTCTCGTTCGGGTCGGCCACGGCGCGATCTACCGCAAGCCCGGCCCTTTCCAGAACCGCCTCTGCCGCGTTGGCCCGCAGGCGAAGGTCGCCAATCGCCTGGATCGTATAAGGATCCTGCCAGGCATGATCGACGCCGCTGTCGATCCAGGCGCGCGACTTGGTGCGCACGAAGCCGACAGTCTCGTCGATCGCCGCCTTGGCGATGCCGAGATCGACCGCGGCCTGGATGATCTGGAAGATGGCGCCGTCGGCCGTCGGCCTGTCATAGCCCTTGTAGCCGGGGACAAGATGCGTTTTGGGCACCTTGACATTGTCGAGCAGGACCGTGCCGGACAAAGTCGTCTTCTGTCCGAAGCTCGACCAGTCGTCGATCACCGTCAGTCCGGGCGCGCCGCGATCGGCGATGGCATACCAGGCGCGCCCCTCGTCATCGAGCGCCACGATCGGAACCAGATGGGCAAGCAGAGCACCGCTCGAATAGAATTTCTGGCCGTTGACCACGACATGGTCGCCGGCGTCGACGAACTTTGTCTCGAAGTCGGCCGCGCGCTTGGAGCCGAACTCGGAGAACGCGTTGCCGAAGCGCGTGCCGGACAGCACCTCAGCGAAAAGCAGCTTCTTCTGCGCCTCGTCGGAGACGGTGCGGATAGCGGCGACGACGCCAAGATGGTTCTGCGGAATCTGGCCGAGCGACGGATCGGCCGCCGAGATGATGGTGATCACCTTCGACAGGGTCACATAGGAGAGCTCCGGCCCGCCATAGGCTTTCGGCACGTTGATCGACCACAGGCCGCTCTGCGAAAACGCATCGAGCTCTTCCTTCGGCCAGATGCGTTCACGATCCCGCTTGGAGGCATCCCTGGCGAATTCGGCGGCGAGTTTTTCGGCGACAGCGATTGCCTCGGCATCGGCCTTGATCACATGCGCCTTGGCAGAGGGTCGTTCGACCGGCGGGACGGCACTGCGGCTATCCGACGCCTGCCTGGATTGGATGGTCATGCTGCTGTCTCCTTGGGAAAATGTTGCGGTGGAAGCGGCGCGCCGCCGAGGTAGTAGGTTTTGATATCGGTGCGCTGGCGCAAGTCGGCAGCCGATCCTTCCAGCACGCTGACGCCGTTCTCGAGCACGGTGGCGCGGTCGGCGTATTTCAGCGCGACCGCCGAATTCTGTTCGGCAACGAGGATCGAAAGGCCTTCGTCGCGGTTGAGCCGTTTCAGGGCGCTGAAGATCTCGTCGACGATCAGCGGTGCCAGCCCCATCGACGGCTCGTCCAGAACAAAGAGTTTCGGCCGCGACATCAGACCCCGGCCGATAGCCGTCATCTGCTGCTCGCCCCCGGAAGTGAGGCCGGACCGGGTTCGCCGCTTCTCGGCGAGCCTTGGGAAAAGTGAATAGACACGATCCAGGTCCGCCTTGACGCCCGTGCGAGAGGACGAGCGTCCGAGCGCGCCGGTGAAGAGGTTCTCTTCGACCGTCAGCGAGCGGAAGCAATGCCGGCCCTCGAGGACTTGGACAAGGCCGCTGCGGACTAGGTGCGAGGGGCTTGCCCTTGAAACATCCTCGCCACCGAAGGTGATCCGACCGGCGGTAATGGCGCCGCGCTCGGCCGGGAGGAGATTGGATACGGCGCGCAGCAGTGTCGTCTTGCCGGCACCGTTGGAGCCGAGCAGCGCGACGATCTCGCCCCTGCCAACCAACAAGTCGACGCCGTGTAGGGCGGCGATGGCGCCGTTGTAGACAGCCTCCACGCTGCTAACTGACAGTATCGGGTATTCCGGGATGGACATCGATGACTCCGCTCGGGAAGGTGGATGGCGCGGCCGGCCAGATTTGTCGGCCGCACCATACCAAATTCAGTTGCTGACCACCGCGTCGGCGTCCTCGGCCGTGCGGATCTTGATGCCCTTTTCCTTGGCATACGCCTCGGACGACTTCTCGATGATCGGACGCAGCAGCTTCCAGTCGGGAGCGATCCAGTCGGAGACGACATTCCACTTCTTGCCGTCCCATTGCTGGAAGGTCACGTAGCCGTCACCCTCGTGATTGTCCCAGGAGACGTTGATCGAGTGGAACAGGTCCTTGGCGCCGAGTGCCTCGACGCGCGCCGGATCGAGCTTGAGATGCTTGAAGCCCCAACGCACTTCGTCGCCGGTCAGCGTGCGGTTGCCGAACTTGGCCTGTGCTATGCGGACCGCCTCGACATTGAGGATGCCATTGACGATGCCGAGATTGTGGTAGACCGAGCCGATGCGGCTTTTGTCCTCGAGATTGCCTTTGCCGTCGCCGTAGACCGTTTTGACGATCTCCTGGACCACCGGATACCGCTCACCCGAGGCCTGGGTGGTGATGGCCGTATAGCCCTTGGCGGCATCGCCGGCGGGGATGACATCCTCTTCGGAATTCGACCAGACATTGCCTATGATGTGATCGGCCGGGAAGCCTGTCTTCTGCGCGGTCTTCAAGGCGACGGGGTTCATCACGCCCCAGCCGCGCAGCACGACATAGTCAGGATGCTCGCGCCGGATGGTCAGCCACTGCGCCTGCTGCTCGTTGCCGGGATGCGGCACCTCGATCTGCGACAGCTCGAAGCCGTATTTCTGCGACAGCAGCTCATAGATCGGGATCGTCTCCTTCCCATAGGGCGAGCCGTGATAGAGCACGACGATGTTCTTGCCCTTGAGCTTGTCGAGGCCTCCTTCCTTGGACGCGATGTAGTTCACGATGCCGGAGGTCTCGCTGTAAGGATTGAGCAGCAGCGGGAAGACGTAAGGGAACACCCGCCCGTCGGTCGTGTCTGTGCGGCCGTGGTTGATGGTGATCAGCGGCACCTTGTCGTCGGTGATGCGATCGATCATGGCATAGGCGATGCCGACCGAGAGTGGATTCCAGGCAGCGATGCCGGGATTGCTCTTCAACCGTTCATACACCTCGACGCCCTTCTCGACCTCATATTGCGTCTCGCCTTCGCTCCAGGCCAGCTTGGCGCCATTGACGCCGCCGTCGCGGATGTTGATCAGGTTGAGATAGTCGATGAAGCCACCGAAAAAGCCGGTTCCGCCGGCCGCATACGGACCGACACGGTAGCTCTGCAGGGGAAAGTATTGTTCTTCGGCGTGAACCGCCGTCGCGCCGAGCACGAAGGCCGTGGCGATCGCCGCTTTTCTTAGGTGACTGAAGAAGGTCATTGCTTACGTCTCCTGATGGGTTGGTCCGAGCGGAGGAGGAAGTTGAGCGGCAATCAGCTGGACCTTGAGCCGATCCGTCGTTTGAGGCGGTCGAAGAGGGCCGACAGCCCGCTCGGTTCCGCGATGAGGAAGATGATGATAATGGCGCCGAGCACGATGCGCTGGCTCATGTCGAGAACGCCCGAATCGAACAGGCCGCCGAACAGGAATGCGCCGAGCCGGGACAGAAAGAGCGGGAGGACAACGATGAACGCCGCACCCAAAACGCGCCACGGATCGAGGCCAGCCCGCCGATGATGATGATGAACAGGATCTGGAATGAGCGGTCGAGATTGAAGCCTGCCGGCTCGACGGTGCGCAGATAGGTGAAGGCCCACAGCACGCCGGCGATACCGATGATGAACGACGAGATGGCGAACGCCAGAAGCTTGGTTCGCAGCACCGGCACACCGATGACGCGTGCGGCGGTTTCGTTGTCCCGCACGGCGATGAAGTTGCGACCGGTCGCGCTGTTGACCAAGCGCCAGACGAGGGCCGTCAGCACCATGACCGTGGTGACCGAAAGCAAATAGCGGCCGGTCGCGCTGTCGAGCGAAAGACCGGCGACGGCCAGGTGCGGCGCCGAGATCACCCCGGACGGGTTGTCGTTGGAGAACCAGCCGAACTTGGTCAGCGCCCATTGCACGAAGAACTGGGCGGCGAGCGTCGAGACGGCGAGGTAGAAGCCGCGCAGCCTGAGACTGGGCAGGCCGAACACGACGCCGAAGCCGGCGGCGGAAATTCCGGCCAGGATCATGGTCACCGCCAGCGGCAGGCCTTCGACCCTGAGGTTGAAATTGTAGGCGCCGAACGCGCCCACCGCCATGAAGGCGGAAGAGCCAAGCGAGAGCTGGCCGCAATAGCCGGTCAGCAAATTGAGGCCGACCGCCGCCAGGCTGAGCGCCAGGAATGGCAGCAGGATCGCCTCGACCAGATAGCCCGAAGCATAGGCAGGGACCACGCCGTAGGCGACGACGAACAGGGCGGTCGCCAACGCCAGCTTCTGAACGAGTTTCGCCCAGTCGACTGGAAGCCTTGCGGCGTCGAGAGCTTGCACGGCCATGGTTCAGACCCTTTCGACGGTTTTCTGGCCAAACAGGCCGGAGGGGCGCACCAAAAGCACAACCAGCGCCAGCGCATAGGCGAACCAGCCCTCGATGCCGCCGCCGACGAACGGGCCGAGATAGACCTCGGCCAGCTTCTCGCTGGCGCCGATGATGAGGCCGCCAACGATGGCGCCGAGGATGGAATCGAAGCCGCCAAGCACCAGCACCGGCAGCGCCTTCAGCACGATCAGCGACAGCGAGAACTGGACGCCGAGACGCGCGCCCCACAACAGTCCGGCGACCAGCGCGACGAAGCCGGCCGCCGTCCACACGGTGCCCCAGATGCGAGGCAGCCGCAGCCCGACGGCGAGGGCCGCGAACTGATCGTCGGCGACGGCGCGAAACGCAAGGCCGATCCGCGTCCAATAGAAGAAGGCGCTGAGGCCTGCGACCATGGCGGCGGCGATCGCCGCCGCCAGCAGGTCGAAGGATGAGATCAGTATGCCGCCGACCTCGAAGGGTGTCGTCGATGCCGAGGTCGAGCCCGTGCACCTGCGTGCCCCAGATAAGCTGGGCGGCACCTTCGATGGTGTAGGAGAGCCCCAGCGTCGCCATGAACAGCGTCATCGGCGAGCGGTTGACCAGTGGCCTGAGCACGGTCCGCTCGATGGTGAAGCCGAGCGCGACCATGACCGCGAAGGTGATGAGCAGCGAAAGCGCGAAGGGGATGCCGCGTTCGACGAGGCTGACAAAGGTGAGCGCTGCGAACAGCACCATCGACCCCTGCGCGAAGTTCAGCACGCCCGACGTCTTGTAGATCAGCACGAAACCTATGGCGACAAGCGAATACATGACGCCAGAGAGCAGGCCGCCGACCAGCACTTCGATGACGAAGAGGAAATCATAGTAGCTCATCAGATGTCCTCGCCATTCTCGCCCTCGGCGGTGCCGATATAGGCCCGGATCACTGCCGGATCGGCCCTGACCTCGGCCGGCGTCCCGTCTGCGATCTTGCGGCCGTAGTCGAGCACGGCGACGCGGTCGGAGAGGCCCATGACGACGCCGATGTCGTGCTCGATCAGGATGATGGTGACGCCGTGCCGGTCGCGCGCGGCGCGCACGAAGCCGGCCATCTCGGCCTTCTCGGTCGCCGTCATGCCGGCCATCGGCTCGTCGAGCAGCAGCAGCTTCGGCTCGGCGACCAGCGCGCGCGCCAGCTCGACCCGCTTCTGCAGGCCGTAAGGCAAGGTGGCGACGAGGCGGTCGGCGACGCTTTCGAGATGCAGGAAGGCGACTATCTGATCGGTCTTTTCGGCGATTCCCGCATCTTCGCTCCGGGCGCGTGGCAGACCTGCAATATGTTCGACGAAACTGGCGCGCCTGGTGTGGACGCGGCCGCACGCGATGTTGTTGCGCACGGACAGACCGCCGAATAGCGCCAGGTTCTGGAAGGTTCGCGCAACGCCGAGCCGTGCTAGACGGCTCGCCGGCACCCGGGAGAAGGACTGCCCGCCGATCGCAATCCTGCCGCGGTCGGCGTGATAGAGGCCGCTGATGATGTTGATCAGTGAGGACTTGCCGGCGCCGTTGGGGCCGATCACCGCGCGGATCTCGCCGACTTCCACTTCGAGATCAACATCGCTCAGCGCCTTGACCCCGCCAAAGGAAATGCCGATCCCGCTCAGCGCGAGAACCACATCCGGCCGTGACGACAGGCGTGCCAGACGCCTGTCGCCGACGGGGTTAGCCACCGCGAGGATGGCGGAAATTTCGGACGCGCGCTCGTATGCGGCCGCTCCCAGCGAAGCACCAATCATGAAACATTCCTGCTTTTGAAGGCGTGTCGGCTGCGGCCCCGTGGGCCGCGCCCGTCCTATTCCGCGGCGACAAGCTCCCTGTCGCGAGCTGCTTCCAGTTCGCGCACCAGAGGAATGACGCGCTTGCCGAAGAACTCGACCTCTTCCTGGAAATGCAGGAAGCCGAGCAGGATCAGGTCGGCACCGGCGTCCTTCAGTTTCAGGATGCGTTCGGCGATCTGTTCCGGCGTGCCGATGAGATTGCTGCGGAAGCCGTCATTGTACTGAACGAGATCCTCGAGGGACGACTTCGCCCAATTGCCTTCGCCTTCCGGCGAGGCCTTGCCGGCATTCTTGACCTGATCGGCAAAGCCCTGCACCGCCTCCGGATTCGCCTTGGCGATGATCTCGTCGAGCACGGCGCGCGCTTCCTGCTCGCTCTCGCGGGCGATGGCGAAAGCGTTGACGCCGATCCTAACCTTGTGGCCGTTGGCTTTCGCCTTGGTGCGGATGTCGTCGACCTGCTTCCGGATCTCCTCCGGGGTATTGCCGTTGGTGAAATACCAATCGGAGACACGAGACGCCATGTCGCGAGCGGCTCGCGACGAGCCGCCCTGGAATATCTCGGGCAAGGGCTCGATCGGCTTCGGCTTCATGGAATAGTTGGTGAAGCGGTAGAAATCGCCCTTCAGCGTGAAGCTGTCTTCCGTCCAGATGCCGCGCAACGCTCGGATAAATTCCTCCGACCGGCGATAGCGCTCGTCATGATCGAGCCAGAGTTCGCCAATCGCGGCGAACTCGCCTCGGAACCAGCCGCTGACGACATTGACGGAGACGCGGCCATTGGTCAGGTGGTTGATGGTAGCGATCTGCTTGGCCGCCAGCGCAGGGTTCCACGGACCGGGCAGGATCGCTGCGATGACCTTCAGCGTTGTGGTCGCGGCAAGCAAGGCATGGCTGAACGAGACTGATTCGTGCTGGTTGTCGGCCCCATAGCCGGCTGTGAAACGGATCTGGCTCAGCGCATAGTCGAACCCGTTGGCCTCGGCAATCTGGGCGAGCTTGCGGTTGTAGTCGATATCCCAACCCGTCCGCTGCTCGATGTTGGAGATGACCAGGCCGCCGGAGACGTTCGGGACCCAGTAGGCGAATTTGATGGCGTCGGAATGCGAACTCATGTCGTCGTTTCCCCTGTTGATTGGCTCAGCCGACGCGGGTGGCGACGGCGGCATTTGCGTGACTTGAGTTGAGCAAGGAGACCGCGTCGGTAGCGGCCCTTGCAATACGCTCGATGATGGCTGCGCCGACGATTTCGCCATCGACGAAATCGTCGGGCGTGCCGTAGACGCCCGTAGGGACGGTGACAGAGCCAAAAAAGCCGAACAATGGCCGGAGCTGATGTTCGAGCACCAGGCCATGGTATGGGCTCCCGCCGGTCGCCGCGAGAAGCACGGTCTTGCCCGTCAACGCGCGATAGTCGACCAGGTCGAACAGGTGCTTGAGAGCGCCAGTGTAGGAAGCCCTATAGACAGGCGTTCCGACCACGAGCAAATCGGCCTTCTCGACACGCTGGATAATCGCTTCTCCAGATGCGCCAAGTGCGCCGCGGGATAGTCCGGCGAAAAGCGACGGTGCTGCCTCCGTGATCTCAATCAGACCGGTGTCGGCAAGCAGGCGCAACGCGACCGCCTTGACCAGCGCATTGACGACCGCCGTGGTGCGGGACGGGTTGCTTACACCGCCGGATATTCCAAGAACCGATAATCGTGCCAAGTCATCTATCTCCCACACATGCGCCATAGGCCACCACCGAAACCAAACGATATTCTACGAAATCTGTAGACATAAGGTACTTTGTTCTGATGTTTTCACGTCAATGGGAAAAACGGCGCTGCTAGGAGCGGCACGCCCACCGCATTCGATCTCAAATGGGATTAACTTGGCAGGGGCCGTAGGCGTCACCCGCGAGTTCGACTTTGGTGAAAACAGGCTCCGCCGGCGCGATATGAGGAATGTCGTCCAGCCGTTTGTGACAGCGCTCTCCACCGATGCCACGCAATCAAATGAGCGCGTGTATTATGACGGCTAGGCGTGCGAGAAACGTCCTCAGGCATTGCCCTACGAAGGAGCCGATATTAGCGCCGAGATTTCAAGGCTGGTCAGGGACGATTGAGAGTTTTGAGCACCGGCAGCACGAAGGCGGCAATCGCAGCGTCATGCCTTCGGAACCATCGGTAGCTGCTCAATACGTTCTGTTGTGCTCCTGCCTGTATATGTGTTGCGTAATTCCCCTGAATGGCAACGGATTACCTGCGTCTGGTTATTCATTCTTCACCACTCACCCGCCCTTGATGATCTTTCGAAGCCGGGCGGGATCGGACAAAATCGCGAGGTCCTTCAACGGATTGCCGTAGACGGCGATGAGATCTGCGTGAGCGCCAGGCGCGATGGTGCCGATGAGGCCTTCCATGTTGAGCACGCGGGCAGCATCCACCGTCGCGGATCGGATCACGTCCCGAGGCTTGAGAACGCGGCCGCGCAGAAGAAATTCCTCTGATTGGTGCCTATGCATCTGGCCAAGCAGATCGGAGCCGTAGCCCATGGTCACGCCAGCGCTTTGAAGCGTTTCGAGCGCCGACAAGCCGGCATCGAGAACGAAGCTCACCTTTTCAAGGGATTCGGCGGACATGCCGTATCTGGCTCCGTCCCGAGCGACGACAGCAAAGGTGATGTTCGTCGGGACGACGAACGCGCCTGCCTCGCGAACCCGGTTGGCGGTTGTCGCTTTGATGAGGTTTCCATGCTCGATTCGGATGGTCGACGTTTCATCCCAGATTTACTTTCGCGCCTCACGCCGGCACTCGCGCACATAGTCCGCCGGGTTATGTCGCCAAGCGCCGAGCGGATTTGCGGCAAGGGGAAGTCCGGGCACTCCTCGCACCCTCGTCCTCGCGCAACACCGCACGTAACAGAAACGATAGCACGCATTCTCACAATTAACGACGGCTGTTCGGCAGTGGGCTTCGTCGCGAGCGAGGACGAGAGTGTCGGGTCTACAACCAAATGTCGGAGGTCGGACCCAAATGTCGGAGGTCGGACACGCAAGGCCCTTACCACGTAGGTGATTGAAAGCTTTATTGACGAGGCGCTCCAATGGCCGGCCCGCAATGCGGGAGATATTGTTAGAGGCGTCTCGAATGACTTCTCCGCGGGACCCGAAGGGCGTCTCAGGCATCCTTTGGCACGATTAGTGCAACGGATGATCCGCAAACGTTGCCGATACAATGTGAGGGGAGCGTCACCCAGATTTTTGTGTTGACCGTCCACTCACTCTTCACCCAGTGGCTGCCGCGCAGGCGCTTGCGGACGCCGGTCAGCCCGATAGCTCATCGATCCAGATCAGCGGAGAACAATACACAGAATGGGAACGAGATCAGCATGAACTCGAATTTTAGTCGTTTGGCCCAAGCCACCGCTATGAACTTGCTCTGGACGTCGGCGAACGAAGGCATGTGGATGCCGGCCCAGATTACGGAACTTGGCGCGGCCATGCGCGCGAATGGACTCCAGCTTGATCCCGCGCAGCTCAGCCGTCTAGACACTGCCCCGCTCAACGCGATCGTATCACTGGGCGGATGTTCAGCTTCCTTCGTCAGTCCGCAAGGACTGGTTGCGACCAACCGTCACTGCGTGCTGGAATCGATCCAGTACAACAGCAAGGAGAGTCAAGACTATCTCACCAAGGGATTTCTAGCGAAAAGCCTTGGTGAAGAATTACCCGCGGTGCCCGGCAGCCGCATCTATGTGATCGAGGATATCCGTGATGTGACCGCCGACATGCTCAAGGGCGTATCGGACAAGCTGAACGGCTTTGCCCGCTATGAGCGGCTCGACAGGAACCGGAAGGCGCTGATCGCCGCATGTGAAGAACAGCCCAATCGCCGCTGCGACGTGGAGTCCTATTATGGCGGCGCCTCCTACTATCTCCAGCAGAAGCTCGAAATTCAGGACGTGCGCCTAGTCTATGCGCCCGCGCTCGGCATCGGTAACTTCGGCGGCGAAACGGACAATTGGACGTGGCCGCGCCACACAGGCGACTTCGGTTTTTACCGCGCTTATGTCGCTCCTGATGGTTCCTCCCGGCCTTATGCGCGCGACAACGTGCCCTACCGGCCGAAGAGCTGGCTGCGCATTGCCTCTAAAGGCGTGCAAGACGGCGATTTCGTCATGGTCGTCGGCTTTCCCGGAGAAACCAATCGGTTCCGCACGGCGGATGAAGTACGGTTCAATTTCGCGCGGTACGAACCGCTGTTGCAGCATTTGCTGTCGGATTATGCGGCCCAGATAAACCAAACCACGGCAGGCAATCGAGAAGCGCAGATCCGCTACGCCTCCATCCTGCAAGGCGTGGAAAACTACAAGAAGAAGTTGGCGGGCGATCTCGCCGGGGCCAATGCGATCGGGCTCGACGTGCGCAAGGCTATCGAGGAGAAAGCTTATCTCGACTGGGTCGCCGACGATCCCGCGCGGCAGGCGCGCTATGGCGCAGCGATCGGCGAACTGGGCGCCATGGTGGACGAGAATAGCCAGGCCTCGCTCGAGGGGCTGCGCCAGGCGCTGCTGAACCGCGCGCAAATGCTCTCATCCGCGCGCACTCTGTATCGCTGGGCCAAGGAGCACGAGAAGCTCGATGAAGACCGCGAACGCGGCTTTCAGGATCGTGACCGTAACCAGACCGTGGATCAACTGACGCAGATCGAACGCGGTTACCTGCCCGACATCGATCGCAAGCTATTTGAGGCCGCGCTCGATGAATATCGCCGGCTAGACGCAAAGGACCGCGATACTGCGTTCGAAACGGCTCTGGACCAAATCGGCCTTGACCGACTTTATGCAGAAACCAAACTCGCCGACACGGCCACGCGGCTCGGCTGGCTCGACAAGCGGGCTGCTGCCTTCGAGGCGTCGGACGATCCTTTCATCAAGCTGGCGGTCGCGCTCTATCCCGGCGACATAGCTGCGGAGCGCGCGGCGAAGGACCGCGCTGGCCGAGCGCAGGCGGCGCGCGCGACTTATATGCAGGGCCTGCGCGCCTACTGGCAGGCGATTGGCCGGCCGGTGTATCCCGACGCGAATGGATCGCTGCGCATCACCTGGGGCAAGGTGTCGGGGCGAACACGCGACGGGCAGATCTGGACGCCATTCACCACGGCTGAGGGACTTCTGGCCAAGCACACTGGCAAGGGCGAGTTTGATGCGCCCGCCGCCGCCGTCGCTGCGATCCGGGCCAAGAATTATGGCCCCTATGTCGCGCCGGAGCTGGGCACTTTGCCGGTCGACTTCATGTCCACGGTCGACATTACCAATGGCAATAGCGGCTCGGCCACGCTGAATGGGCGCGGCGAGTTCGTCGGTCTCGCCTTTGATGGCACGCTCGATGGAGTGATCTCCGATTGGGCATATGCCGCAGACCGCAGTCGAAGCATCCATGTCGACAGTCGCTTCATGCTTTGGACCATGGACAAGATTGACGGCGCTGCCTGGTTGCTCAAGGAGATGGGAGTGCTGCCGGCGTCGCGTTCATGAGCGGGGTAGTCTGGCGGTAGGCGGCCTGTCGGCGTCATACCTCCACAAATCCCCCTTGGAATTTTAGACAAATCCCGTGTGGAAGCGCCGCCTCAGCCGGTCTTGCAGCGCCTGCCGGTCGGCGACGAGGTCGTCGCAGCGACCCGGCGCCGCTGCCCGGCCATCAATTGTCCAATCGGCGCCCACGTGCCAACACAAACACGCCGCAGTCATAAGCATTCGGCTGTCGGGTCATGGGGGCTGCCTCGAAGGTGCCGTTCAGCACCCTTGCGAGCTGGTTTGCAGGCTCGTCGTTGTGGCCCTGTCCGGGAGGAGTCGTGGTGATAGGCGACCCGCTCCGGGTTGCGGCCATCAACGAGCAGCAGCGAGCAATGGGTGCTGTCGCTGGTACGATTGCCATTGCTCACTGGCACGAATAGGAAGTCGGCTGGGCCGACAGCTCGATTATAGATGACCTGCAATGTCTCTTGCGCGTTCTGCGACCCTGCGTAACGCATTTGATCCACCTCGCGACCCAAGTTCCATGTTCCAGTCTGCCAATTATGCGACTTTAGAAGTACAAACCATGAACGCTGTGGCCGCGTGGTTATTGAGTTCCAATCGCTATTTAGTCTGCTTGCATGTTCCGAAATGACCGCGTTGGGCCCGCAAGCTGACAGGCGGCTTTGCGGACCACTGGGTAGAAAGGAGTCATCCGCCACGACGTTGCGCACAGCCCGGAGGTGCAACTCCAACGCATGATGCGTATCTTATAGCGAGTTTAGGTCTATATGGAACTCAAACGCACCTCCGGTCTGCAGATCACCACGTCGTATTCAGCGCGTGCGCATTTTCGAGAAGTCGGCACCGACGACTAGCAGGTTCTCATGTTCCATCTTGGCCCCTCCGGCATCATCCTTATTGATACTGCTTGGCACCATGACTTCGAACCTGACCGACGTCACAAGGTCATCGCTCACACTCGACACCCACGCTCAACCGGAATCGTCAATATGCAGCAACATTTCTGCATCGACATCAGCTGATACGTCATCAGCAATAGTCATCGATCGAGTCGCCAAGGTCCTCTCCAGCTAGTTCGCAGAAGTGCTTCAGAGCGCCCTTGAGACTGAAGAAGGTGAATTCGCTTCGGTGATGGAAAAGGCCATCATGGATTGAAATGTGGGCCACTGCCCAATTCTTTATGGCGTCGCCGGCAAAATGAGTGAGTACGATCAGGTCATCGTCCTTGAGATTCCGGTCGACGACGAGGCTCGTGGAGAGCTGGTTGCGCGCGAAGATACTTCCGAAAGAGAGGCGCGATTCATAAAGAAGAAGGGCGTCGTCGGTGAATTCGTCCGGGCACGCCGGAAATTCGGTTGGAACCTTCCAGCGGACCTGGACCGCAAGAGGGGTCAGAGATGGGTAGAGTGTTTCTGCCTGGTTAAGCATTCTTCAATCCTCGCGGCGTGAGTGCCTCAATGATCAGCCTTGCCGAGAAACGACACTTGGTAAAGACTTGCGACCGCAAAGATCGGGTGGCCGTGTCACTAAATGCATATAGCCCTAGCGACTGCTATACCTGATTGAGTGTTGCGCGCCCGCCACGCTCGGACTGAGCGATTTGACGGCGATGCTTGCACCGTCAACAACGTGATTCGAGACAGCATGAGACATGGCTGCATGAGTGGCCCAAGGGTCACCGCCTAACCCGTAACATCCTGAAATCCGTTGCGGCCTGCTTGGTGGCGAAGCCGTACGTCCACCACCCTTGCCATCGACGTCCAGACGGATCCCCTGGATCGGCAGCTTTCAGGAAATGGCTTGGGCAATTCGAGCGGCTGGAATGAGGCGCAAAGCCGCCGTTCACCTCTCCTTCGAGTCAGCGCTCCGACCGGCCAAAATCGTCGAGGCCTCCAACAAGGTGAAATGGGTATTTCACACTGACGCGCAACCCGGGGTGATGAAGGTATGCCAAAACCCACCGAGCCTGATTGGCGATCCAGCGTTAGCCGTCTCAACCTGAAATCGCGGCAACGTTTGCCGACGACTGATCCAATGCCAACCGCTCCATTTCCGGGCGACTGTGTTCACGGGCGGCAAGAATCTGGGCTCTTGTCTGCTTGAGTTGCTCAAGACCGAGAACCAAGGCGCCCTGCAGCCGCTTGCGGTCGCCGAGAATATCCTGGTCAATCTGCGCGATATCGCGTGGATCGATCGCGCGTGAGGGATCGAAGACAAAGCGGGCTTCGACGGACCTTCGCCAATTTAACAACTTCTGCGCCGTTTTGGGTTCGAATCCGGACACGCTGTAGAGCTTGTTCCTCTCGACATCGAGCGCTGTTTCGACGCCATACGACTCCAGGACCTGTTTCTTTCCCGGTCCGATGCTCTCGATCTTTGCCGATGAGATTTCAAAGTTGTCCAGGAACCGGTGCAGTTGCGCCTGACGGCGGTTGCGCTCGAGCTCCGAGATCCTGGCTACCGTTTGGAAGGTAAGATGTCCCATTCGCGCCTGAGCCCGGCGAGCACCGTTTTTTGCCTGTCGAAGGCATCCGGCCCGGCTCTCTGCATCCACGTGGTTTGCGCGTTTTTCCACTGGGTGGCGGCCTCGCCGGCGATGCGCCGGTATTCCGCAGCCTCACTGTCCCTGTTCAAGAAACCTCTCAACCCCAGAAAAACCCCCAAGGCAATGCCCAGCACCCAGATCTGCGCCATCATCAAGCCAGCGACGCCGACTACTGCGGCCGCTACTCCTGCCCGGAAGTTGGTGCGGCGCGCGTGCCCCTTGAGCTTCAAGGCGTTGGGATCTGGTGTCACATTCTTCTCGGGGACGGTCGGCACCGGCCCGGGATGCGGGATGGCGTCCACCTGCGCTGGAATCCGGCGATATCGAAAAGCGTCGCCCCGCTGGCGGGAACAACGGTTGAGAACAGCGGGACGCCAGTGGCGCCTTCCATTTTGCACCAAGGGCACGGCGATGAGCCAAGTGACCAGTGGCTGGAATTGGCGGAGCACTGCTTGAGGTTCGCTTCAAGTTCGGCCAAGGCAGCCACCCAGTCCCGGGCCACGGGCCTGCCAGCCGACGTTCCTTTTTGCGAGAAGGCATCCTCAAACATTTTTGCAAGTCGTGGGCCGACGGTGGAACGCGCCCCGAAACCCGAAGCTTCTTGCAGGCCGAGAAGGAACTGGACGGCAAGGGCTGGCTTCCCGCAGCGTTGCGGGCGACGGTCAAAGTAGAAAGCGAAAGTATGGCAATCGCCGCCGACTAAGCACGGTTCGCATTCAAGGTCAGGGCAGCGATGCCCCGACCTTGAATGCGTCCGGAATGTCTTTCGAGCCGGTATCGAACCCGCCAAGGCCAGGCGAGCGTGCCCCTGGCCCGCCCCTCGCGCTCCCCCTCCCGTCTGAGGCAGAGCGCAAAGCATCTACTATCTAGGTGGACGACGTTTACTCCATTTCCGCCCACGGCGCATCTTTCGCGCTCTGCATGTCAGCCGGAACGGCCAGATCCTGGAAGCAGACGGCGGCACTGCACGCCACTCAGCGGTCAGTGGATCTCGCCAACCGCCTTTCCAGGCTGTTCGGCATCGACCCAACCCATCACCGCGTCAAGATCGACGCCCTTGCGAGTCGACCACTCAACCAAATTGGCGGGCCGGTAGCTTGACGAATGGCGATACCGCTCGAAGACCGAGCCATCAATCGTCTCATTGACATTGATGTACGTCGCATCCGGGTCCCGGCCGGGAGGGGATGCAATGGGCCGAAGATGCCTCTTGCTGAGGATGGCGTAGGAGCCGCGCATGAACTCCCGGTAAGAGTCTGAAATCGGAGCGTCGAGGGCCCCGTCGTCCACCTCGATGTCGCTCCTGAACGCGAGACCGTGGGACCGGGCCTTTTCGATGATCCAGCTGAGAGGAGCCTGTGCAAGCAGATCATTCGGGTATCCGCCGCCCACATTACCGTGGGCGCCAGCAAACCAACGCTGCTCGACACTGCTGTAGGGACGCGGCGGTGCGATCACCGCCTGGGGATCGGTAGGGATTCTCTTCGTCCATAACGTCGGCATGAAGCTGTTGCGATGCTCATCGAGGGCAAGGGCGTGAAACGCATTCTCGATTGGCACCCTCAAGCCCGTGTCCAGAAATCGGAAACTGGTCCGACTGATGCCTTCCCAGCTGAACGCGGGAATGCCGAGCGCGCCGACAGTGTCCCAGACGGCCACCAGCTTGATCGGCACGCGGCGGGAGTATTTCAGCATCCAGCGTTCTTCCAGGGCAGAGGCCTTCAGCGGGCCTGCGACCAAGTCGTCATGAAGCTTCCACACGGTCAGCGCGTCGCGTCGGCGGTACCGGGCGAACAACTGGTTGACGCTTAACGGGGCACCCGGCCTCAACAGGCCACACTTGGTGATAAAGCCTGTCAGAGAACGCGCAGTGAAGGCGCCACGGCTGAAGCCGAACACGAAGATGTCGTCACCATCGTTGTAGTTTTCGACCAGCCACTCATAGGCATCAAGGATATTCCTGAGCAGCCCCTTCCCAAAGGCTCCGCCAATGACTCCGTTCACCCCGATATCATAGTAGGCGAGCTGGGCTGGGTTTCCGGTGTCTTTCGTTGAACACAGGGCGCGCAAGCGCCAGACATTGGTGTTGTCCGACACGGAATTCCAGGTTCCATCAAGGAAAACCGCCAGCCGCTTCTTACCCGGTCCCGCTGCCGATAATGATTCCATTTCGCTTCCTTGAAAAGGAAGACAGACCACGACATATGGCGGCTGTCCAGCGGTCCTAAGTCAGCGCCCTCCGGAGATTCTGTCCGGTTGCTAAGAAGGTGGGGTAACGCGGCCACAGATGGTGACAAAGGCTGAACTGCCCCAAGCGGCACGAGGCGCGAACAAGATCGAGTAGTCGCGGCTGCTGGTCGTGGGCCGGCCGATGGTGATCATGGACACGCCGACGTAGCTCCCGGTCTTGAAGCGGCCGATGAATTCGACAGGCATCGCCTATGTAGCGGAAGCACCCGTCGCGCCGGTCGAGCTTGAACCTCAGTGTCGGGTTCGGTTGCGTTGGTTCTTCCTGGGCCCTTGCCGGAGCAGATATGAGAATGGCGGCGCCGACAGCCCAGAGCAGCGGCCATTTGGAGGCACTATGGCGCATCACTTGGTCTCGGGGTCGGGCTCACCAAAGGTCTTCACGAAGATGGCCTTGCCAGTGCCTGAAATTTGCTTCTGGATGTCCCAGTCGAGCTTGCTGTCCCTGATGTAGAGACTGAGGGTACAAATCTCGCCGCGGCAGGCACTTGGCGTTGAGGACTGCTTGTCCTGGATAGAATATGAGGCGATATATCCAACGATAACGTCCTTGCAGTCCGTGTCGGGTAAGCGGCAAGGCGGCGCGTTTGACACTTTGCTACTTAAGGAGTTCCGGTGCATAGGATTTGACGCGTGCCATCGTGAGGGCCCGACCATGTCGCACCAAAACCTCATGCTCTTCGGCCTCCAATCTCTTTAAATCTGTTGCCACCAGCGAGGCGAAAGCGGCGTCGCCAGGCCGTTCCTCGCCTACCCGGCTGTCGATTGAAAACCAGATGGGTTTCGGGCCCTTTTTCGCGTCGTACGACAATTGCAGACGAGCAAATTGAAGACCTCTTACCTGCTCCATCATGATGTTGATCGCCTCCTTGAGCACGATTGTCCCGGACTCCGTCGGATGAGGGGACACGGCGAACGGCTTGCCGCCATCACTTACAAAACACACATCGACGGGATTGCGCCGCGCTCGCATCAACGGGTTCACGCCCAGATTATCGTAAATGCCTCCATCGCTCAGCGTCGCGTATTCGCTCAGGGAATTGGGATAGATGTCGGCATTGAGCCGTAGCGGGGGAAACACGGGCGGGAAAGCCGAGGATGCTGCCACGGCCAAGCTGATTGGATAGTTACTCGCATTCGCGGTGCCGCTCTCGTGCTCCCCCATCGTTTCTCCAGCGTCTTCTCCGGGCGCCAATGCCTTGCCTGCAACAAAGAAAAACATGTTGCCGGTGGCCAGGTTGGTGGCGTTGAGATAGATTCGTGGACCATCTCTGAGAGCGGATAGCCGTGCACCCGCGAACAGATCCCGATCGTAGCTTGCGCCAAGCTTCTCCAGGCGTGTTTCGAAGGGGTCCAGGATACCTCCGATGATCGAAGAGACGGCGATCGACTTTGTCAGCAGATAGTCCGAAAGGCCCTTCAGCACATCCTGTTTGCCCCAATTCAGCGCCAAGTAGGCGCCTGCCACGCTCCCGCCGCTCACGCAGCTGATGAGATCAAGCTTGTCGAGTAAGTCGAGTTCCTGGAGAGCCGTAAACGTCCCTACATGGAACGCGGCAGCACGAAACCCGCCCCCCGAGAGCGCAATTCCAAGTTTCTTGGTTTCGCCGTTGATTAGAACGACCATCGTATACCCCCCATTGAGAATTCCCCGCCGACCCGAGCAGCTGGCATCATGAAAGGTCGAACGTCATCTCAACAAAAAGATCGCTGTGTTCGATCTTGACCGGCCGCTTTGCTGACGTCGGGTTGTTTCGGAAAGCTCGTTTTTCGACGGTTGGATTACCGTCGCCCTGAACGATGCGTCCCTTGGTCTTTTCCTGCAACGCCTTGTAAAGCTCCTCGAACGGCATCCTCCACCCGCTTCCAGGTTCCGCTCGACCCTTACCTTGAATGGCCGCGACCGCCTCTACGACCGGTATCGCGGCTACTAGTCGTGGGTCGACCATGCGCTCCAGACCGAGCGCTTTGACCGTGGCATTATGACTCCCATGGTGTCCGACCTTGTAAAAGGTTGTCCGGCGCAACAGGTCCTCTGCGGTGACAGGTTTGCCCGAGGACATAGTCTTCGCGGCGGGAGGATAGGTCTGGTCATTCCAAGACAGCCAATTCCCCACCTGGGCGTCTCCGGGAAACAGCAATACCTGGCCATCGGGGAGTTCAAACGCCAGTGCCAGGCTGGTGTTGTTTGTATCCGAATCCATCTTCAGGGCCAAAGCTTCGATGGAGCCTGTCCAGTCGCTGTCAATCCTACGCCACTTTTCGGCCGGAGCGTCATACAGTTTGCGGACCCCCGACTTGGTCGCCTTCTTGCGACGGGTTTTCTCTTTCAGGGGTCTTTGGTAAACGGCCGAGAAAGGCAGGACTGTGTCGGTTCGATTGGCAAGAAGCGAGAGCTGGGCATTTACTGTGCTTTCCGCCGCCGCGGCGGCGTCCAGACGCGTCAGATATACCTCCTTCGCCTGTCCCTTGGATGGGGTGTCTTTTCGCAGCAAAACTTCATCTCGAGGCGGGCCAAGAACAAAGGCCTTGATATTGAACTCGTCGAGGTCAATGACCTGTCCAGGCTCAAGATAAGATGTTGAATCGGCACCAGCTTTATCCTTCAGCATTTGCATGATTTCGGCCGTCCCGAAGACGCCCGATGCACCTAGCCCGTTTATGGCGACTGGCCCGGCGAAAGCGGCAAGCGCCGCTGCCGTTCGCAAGCCGGGATGCGCATCGCCTTGCGCCAGCGTGGCCGCCGCCGCCAAAGCCTGCTTTCCCTTCGAAAATCGTGCCCTTAGGACCTGAGCCTGCGGATCTTTCAGGTTTTCGGTCCAAGCCATCCAAAGCCGGCCGATGGAAACCGCACCGTCAAGGAATGCGCCTTTTTCGAACGCAAACCCGGACAGATGGTCGTAGTGCTCGTGGGTTATGACCAGCAGGTCGATCCGGTTGCCGACGGTCTTCAGGACGTCTTTCGCGATCGCTGAAATGCGGGCCGGGCCTGCCTCAACTTCGGACAGGCGCTTTTTACCGATCCGGTTCACGACCTTCGGGTCAAGTTTGGCGATCAGATCGGCTCCAGCGGCAACGTTCTGGAGGACCCCACAATCTATAAGTATGGATCGCTCCAACTCCGCGCCGCCGTCGTCCAACGTGGTGCGAATGAGGAAGCAATCGCCCAAGATGCCGCGATACATCCTGATCCTCAAGAGCTTCAATATCCCCACACCTAACCTCCCCGGTGCACCAGAGCGAACGGTTCGTCCAACGCAGTGCCGGTCGATCCCCCTTGCAGTCCATAACCGAACGCAGTCGAGCCGAAGCGGTAACCCGCAAGGAAATCGCGTTGTTGCTCCAGCCGGGCATCGTCACTAATTCGCTTTCGGACTGCGTAACGCAGGTGACCCTCCCGAAGGTCGAAGATGAGTGTGGCACCACCGCGGAACACAAAGTCCGCGCCCGACGGGTTATCGCCGTGCTTGTCTTGAAGCTCCTGTTCGTTCTGATCGTAGAAGCCGCGCCGCTGCTGTACAATTTCAATGATAAGTTGGCGGAGATCCTGGCCGTCGGGTCCTGTTCGCCGGGAGGTTCTTACAGAATGAATTTCCACGGGCGGAGCAAATCCCTTCGGGTCCCCTGGCCGGCTCAGTATCGTCTCGCGGTCGTCATACGAGATCAAACCTCGTCGGAAGACTACTCCGCACACCTCTTGCCATGGCTTATCCTCGGTGGTCCGAAAGCTCTCCGATCCCAGGATCCACCAATGCACGCTCTCCGCGTTCTCCTCAGCGGCCTTGATTGCCGTCGTCCGATCGAATTTTGGCTCCAAATCCAGGTCCAAATCGTCATAATCGGCCGCCAGATGATGGACCGGCGCCTCCCACAACAAACTGTCGACAGCCAAAGAGAGACAGCCCTCCGGGATGATACCGCGCCGCCGAAACCCTTCTATGATGGCGAGCCGATAATTAAGCACGTCATCGGGCACCAGGTCATAGTCCGCCGTTATGATTGCCCGGAGAAAATCGCCAAAGCGGACGTCTACTGGCGGCAGGTAGTCGAGGGCGCGGATGCACATTCGCATCACGTGTTCCGCCGCCTTGCTCGCCTCCCGGGTTAATCGTTTGACCAGGTCTGGATGGAGGTTCTGGTCGGGACCAATGCCGGGTCTGATGCCGGCGATTCTGAGCAGATCAGCGGTGCGGTTCTCATAGATCGACAGAAAAGCATCGAAAACGGCCGCCACCAGGACCGCGCCGCGTTCGTGAGGCTCCGTCATGTCGTCGCGCAAGATCACGGGCGCAGCGCCACTGTGATCGTCAATCGCCTCGCGAAGGGCTCCGTCCCGGCCGGTAGCCTCGCCGAACTGCCGGGCGAGGCCGCTGAGGAGGGAGCGGTTGTCGAGGCTACCGCCGTCTTTCGCAATCTGGGCGCTGACTGCTTCCTCAAGCGAAAAATGTGAGAACAGAGCGACGATATCGGCAAAGGCTTCGTGGAACGCCAAGCTGTCTACGCTGGTCGGTTCAGCAAACCGCCGGTGAAGTCCATCCAGGATAGCATGCGTGACCTCGTGAACGATGATGTCATGCGAAAGCGCGGTAAACACCCATTTGGCGCCGGCGCTGTGCGCGGACGTCTGAAAATAGCCGAACAGGAGGGCCTTCTTTTCCCGGCTGTAATAAGCATTGGGCTCGCGAAGGGCATGGGGATAGATACGCAATTTATAGACCGGCTCGTATTTTCGCCCGTTGGGAACGCGACGCGGAGCCCAGAAGACTCTCCTGCCAAGCGCCCGTTCGAAAGTTCGAATAGTCTTCATTGCAACGGCGAACACCATCTGCTGGTGAAAGCGGGGATCGCCTTCCGAGGGGGCCAAGCCGTCCTGAGCCAGGAGGTAGGGGTGATTGAGGTCCACCGGCTCATAAAATTGGCCGCTGACCGGATCGATATCAATAACTTCAAGGTAGTCATTGATGGGGCCGGGCTGAATTTCTTCCTCCCAGCTCTGCTCCCAAGGTATTTTAATTGTTGCAACATTAACGCCTGCAGTCGCAGCCGACGTAGAAGCCTGCGGGTCGAAGGCATAGACCCGCAACCGGCGAACAGGCGGAGCCGTATATTGCCCCGACATGGCATTTCCCCCATCCCTAGTATTTCAAACACTACCGATTGAAATACTTACCGAGATTACACCCTCACTCTATTAGAAACATGCTCGAAACATCGGGTCAATGGCCGGCGCGCTTACAGGCATAAAAAACGGAAAATGTTCTTGCCGTATCGGAATAACCGGAGCACTCGATCACCAGACCCTGCCGGTTTACTTTCTGAAGAACGGTCGCTTTCGGGTCGTCATCACCGGGCTAGCGCGTCGCCGCCCGTCCGCACACTTCTTCTAAACCGTTCGCACTCCTGGGCTGACCTGTAGCATCCCATCTGAACGCTTGTTCAGGACGTTCAAGCCGCTTTATCAATCCCCGAAACCGCAGGCATCGTCTTCCCTAGCTGCTCCGTCGGCGGGTGACGCAGCAAGGCCGTTGATTGCTGGATCAAGGCAAGCCTGGCCACCGGGAGACGACGTAGGGGGGTCATGGCTGAGTTATCGAGTCCGTCGACATCTCAACTGTCAGAAGATGAGCGCGCCAGGATCTCAGACAATCAGCGGCGCGCCAGGCGTGAAAGGGGAAAATGGGGCGATGGCTCAGATCTTATAGTCGGTTTGATCGCCAGTATCCTGATTTTTGGATGCCTCTTTATGTTCGCCAAGAACTACGATGCGAGTAGGCCTGAACTGTTTTACCCATGTCTCCTCAGCGGCACCCTCGGGGCATCCCTTGGATGGGCAGCCGGAATATTCATATCACCTTACGGGGATGGTGAACGCGAAGCGTTTGCCAGCTTAGGAAAGCTCGTTTACGGATTTCTGAGCGGATACGCGTTCAGCAAAATCGATCCTCTGGTCATCGCCCTCCTGAAGCCGGAAGCGGCCGCGACTTCCAGCCCTGCCCTCATCTATGCGACAGTTGCGCTGGTGGCGTTTCTCACAAGCCTTGCACTCACCTACATAAGCCGCTCGTATTGGCGTTAAATGGCGATCCCTCCCGGCGTCACATTTTCCGAGGTGGGCGACATAGCGTTCGTTCATCAACATGATTGGTTGAGCCGGCTGATTGTTATCGGGCAGAAAGCGCTTGGAAGGCACGGGGCCCGATTCTCCCATGTTATGGTCTGTGTCGGTTCCGGGATTTGGGCCGATGCAACGCCAGAAAGCGGCGTGATGATTGCCGCCGAGTCAGCTATTTTCGACAGCTTAGCTCCCGGAGAGTTCCGCATCCTACGTCGACCCTCCATACTTCCGAGAGCGAGGCCAAAGCCGTCATTCAAGAACGCGTTGGACGCCCTCCAGCACGAAATCAGCAAGCAAAGTGCTTGGTTTTATGACTTCTTCTATTTTTGCTATCAGCGATATGACTACCTGCTGGGTTTTTCGCAATACGCGGCAAGTCGAACGTCATTTTGCTCAGATTTGGTCGAGAAGATCTATGCTCGCCGTGCCCCCGGATTGTTACAGGCCGGACGGCGCAACCGCATCTTCCTACAGGACTTATTTGCGATGGCTACAGACGCGAAATTTGATGACATAACTCAAGCGTTTTCCGAAGGCCGCCGGACATTCCCCTCTACCACGGACAAAGAGCGGGTTAAGCACATGCTGAACGTCATGGAATTTCGCCTGGGTGCGGCTTTGGACAACATCGCGGCGCTCGAACAGGGTGAAAGAATAAGGGTCGTTACCAGCAAAATGCCTGGAGGGGATCGTTTACCCCAGACCCCAATCGGTGAATCATTTGGCCCCGCCGAGCAACTCACCTGGAGTACAAAAGCGGCTGCAGTTGCGGCCCGAAAAAGGGTGCAAAAGCTAAAATTAAGGTGGTGAAGCTAAATCCATGGAGCACAAATGGCCCCATGCAGATTAGCCTACCTTGGCATCACGACACGGGCGACGGCATCGCCGACACGGATTCATTGACGCCGTGACGGAAGAAGACAAACCCAGTGTAACGGTCACCCTCAACGGCGACGGCGTGATCGCGCCGGCGCTTCAGGCCATCCGCTTGGCGACTGAAATGGTGGCCGTATGCACGTCAGCGATCGAGGCTACAGATCTCAACGATCTACCTCGGGACGGGTTTTCCGGGCTGAGCTTCGTGCCTCACGCCGATCAAGCCAAGGCCAAGCTAGCTTATCGCGCGTGGATATTGGGGAAGGCGTTTCAGGAACTGGCCAGGGGGCTGAGGGCTACGCTCGAGCAAGCCTACATCTACACGCTTGGTTTGAGGGAAGGACGCAAGGTCGAGACCTGGGGCGAGTTCGAGGACATTTATCTCGCGGCGGAAAAGAAGGCGTCGAGTCTCAATTTTCCAGATTTGCTGCTGGCCGTGCAGGCGCAATTGGCGACGAAGCTCGATTTCTTTGAGGAGTACCGCTCGCTTCAGAGGGCTCGGAACTGTCTGGAACATCGCAATGGCGTTGTAGGTCATATTGACTGCGACGAAGGCGCGGGGGCCCTTAGCCTGAAGTTGCCCCGTTTGAAATGTTCTACCGTCAGCGACGGGGAAGAGATCGAGGTTCACAAGAACCAGTACTTTGAAAAGGGCGCGACGATCAAAATCAAAAGAGACTTGCGTATTCGTGTCTTCGCCTTGGGGGAAACGGTCTCTTTCACCGCGGAGGAATTCAGCGAGATCGCCATGGCGCTTCGCTTGTTCGTCGCCGACATTGCGCCGAAGCTGCCGATTTAGACCACCGGAATGGCGGTGGGTTGTCGGAGTGCATGCCTGCGAGATGGGCCATTCGAACTGGCACTGTGTTCTCCGGATTCCTATATCTAACCGGCGCTATCCCATGGGGACCATGACTGATGAGTGACGATTCTCCCGACTCTCCCAAGCCCATCAAGCTTGAGGACCTTAAGGTAAGCACCGGCAGTGGTGCCAAGCCATTGAGCGAGATTGCAAAAACACTTGCAGGTATTGGGTCACACGTAAATCCTGCTAAAAACTTGGCCATCCGCCTGCAGGAACAGCAAGACAAGTTCAGTGATTTGCTCCGGCCCTCGAAGGAGGCGGAGGCGCTTCGGAAGCGCTTTGAATCGCTCACACAGCCGTCGCCTGCAATGAGGTCCATACTGGATCAGGTGGAAGGCCAAAGGCGACTGCTCGATTCAATCTCGAAGCCGGATGCCGGGGGGCTATTGACCGAGCGAGCTATTTCGGCCCCTAGAATGCCGGATTTCCAGATGCCCAGAAACCCCATTCTGGACACGAATGCGCAGCTGGCAGAAATCGAACGGAAGTTTGAAAGCATGCTGGATGTCATGACAAACGCCGCGCGGATCGGCAACGATATTCAAGCCCAGGCAACGACCTTTATAGGAAAGTTCGAAGAGGCCTCCAGCCAGACCGACAGTTCAGCCAAAAAAGCAATTCTTGTCGGCGTATTTGCGCTCGTGATCGCCACGCTGAGTCCCTTCGCCCCGATGGTCGTTGATTACTTTTCGCCAAATCGCACCGTTCCGGCGATCGAGGCTCTCACGCGGGAGGTGGTTTCTGCCGATCGGGCGGCTAGCGCTGACAACCAGAAACTAATTGAGGCGCTCAAGGAGCGCGACGATCAGGCGACCGGAAGAATTGTCGAGGAAGTTCGCCGCAGGCAGGACGAAACGAATGCCATTCTGCGGGAGCTCATTGAGACCCTGAAAGATCGCAATGTGCCTGCCAACCCCTGAGAACCGGGCTCTGGCGCAAGAGTAGCTCTATGCGAACAGCTCACGGTCTCGGATCTTGAACGGGTCTGTATAGTCCTCAGCCCACCATGGGTCTTCACCGGCCGTAGGCGCCTTTTGCAAGGACGATGTCTTTTTGGCCTCTGCAGCGTCTTCCTGGGTGACGCGGAAATGGTAGTCGTCGAAGATGCGTATCCCTTCGACCATATACGATGTCGCAATTTTTTGGTCGCGGATGAGGAGCAGGTTCTCTCCGTTCTGAAGGTCAGCGGGCTTGCTGAAGTTGTAAGAACCGGTCCACACGCGGGCGTCAGGTGTGTTGAAATCGATTACCAAACTTGTGGTGCAGATTTGGCCCGATGCCGGTGTAAGGTTCGACCTTAAACGGCGTCGGCACGTGTTTGTTGAGGCGAGCGAAATAGACGGGTGCAGTGTTGCCATTGGGCTTATGAACGGTGACACCGGTGTTGTTGTCGGAAATGCCGTAGGTGAAACCGGGCTGTTGGTAGCCGCTTCCACGGCGTCGGTTACAGCACCGCCTGTGATGCTCAGGAAAGCCAGGGAATAGAGGAGGCAGGCCTGGGCCTTTTCGACATCCTGGCCGATTTCCGCAAGGCGGGCACGGGCTGTGTCATGGGGAGAAAAGGTGATGCTGGCATCAATGCCCGCCAAGCCGAGCGGATGCCAGTCGGGTGAGGGACCGTTGGCGAACCCATCCTTTTTCCAATAGGCCTCGAACGCAGCCTTGAGGGGGGCGACGGCTTGAGCGCCCGTTAACAGCAAGGCGTTGTTCGATTGAACATAGAGCCCGCGCCAGCTGAAGTTTGTCGAACCGCAGACGGCGCGCGGGACGGCCGCATCCACGATAATCATCTTATTATGTTGGAGACCTCCCATCCGTTCCCGCTTGACGTTGTCCTCGCCAGCGGAAGCCTTGAGCAGTGTCTCGGACTGGGTCTCACCACTTGTCTTGAGCCCATGCTTATCGCTGTCGTCGATGATCATCCTGAGGCGCGGACCGAGCGCGAACAGGCGGTCCATGATTTCGCTTTCGCTCATGTCGTAGGCGACCATGCTGACCGTTGCGGCAGGATCGGCTACTGCTGCATCCAAAAGCGCAAAGATCTCTTTTCGGGCCTCCAGTCCCATCCATTCGTAGGCATCGTCCGCGTCCGGATGCGTCGGCTTGAACGTGGTGCCCTGAGCGACGCGGGCGGGCAGCAATGTTTTGAGCGGCCCGCGAGCCTGATATTTGTCCACGAATGGTGGCGCTGCCGTCCGACGTTTCCATGCTAGGGCACACATGCGACGGTGAAGCTTGCGCCTCAAACGTGGCCTGTGCGCAGCTGGAGCTTCACCGACCTGGCCCTCGACCGAGCAACGTGAAGCGCGACTTGCGTTCTCGGGTCCCGCTACCATATGTAAAAAGACATACCTGCCATGCATCGCCGCCTGCGGCGTTTTGGTCCGATTGGCCTGTTGACAACTTGCCAAATAATCGTACCCTCAGTGCAACGCGCTGCACGAACGTATTTACTTCATTTTAACGCTGTGCCATAAAAAAGGCAGACGGTGATTCCACCGCCTGCCTTCTGTTTGTGCGTACCTGCGGACGTGGCGCCGTAAGACTGCCCAGACCACAGGTCCGTACCGTTGCAAGTCGGTTCTAGTGCCCCAAGGCTCCATTGACAAGCCACAGGCTAGTTGCCGGCGGCGCGCGCACACGGAAATGATCCGTTGCGTGCCCGTTCCGGCCAACCATAGGAACCGACACAGATGCCTGCAAAACTGACCTTTTCCCCGTGGGCAACGGGGACATGGCGCTGATCAACCTCGACAACAAGCGAAATCGGGCTTGTAGTAGATGATTGCGGCCGCGGCGGCGATGGTCAGCAGATTGAGCACGATGCCATAGGGCTTCAGCGCCAGGAGATTGCGGTAATAGCCGTAGGCGATGTTCTCGTTGAAAAGAATCCGAAATTTCTCGGTGTCGCGGGTGTTCTCGCGCAGCCAGTTGTAGCACTGCACATAGAACGCAGCCGCTTCGTCGGGGTCCTCGACTTCCATGTCGCGCGTCGGCGCCGGCTGCTCGAGCTGCTTGGCGAGGAATTTGCGGTAGCGGTCCTTGGTCCGCTCGTCGAGTGTCTTATCCAGGTGGTTCAGTTCGCGATTTTCCGGTCTCCCGCCGGTCGTCGCGAACAGCTGTCTCTCCTTCCTCTTGCCCAGGCGGCGGGCCACATTCGAGGCAGCGAAGAACAGGACCATGACGGCGAGACCGATGATGGCCTCGGGGAGGCTCGGCTGAACCCAGTTGAAGGCCAGCACAATCAGGACAATGACCGGGGCAATCGCCAGAGCTGCCGGCGCGAGGCGCGCCTTGATGGAGTAGGCGTCGAGGTAATCGTTCATGGCGCGTCCTGATGCATGATGGCATGGTACGTGGCTGGAGTGGCAATGAGAAAGGATGGCCGGCGGCGCTCGCTCCACGGCGACCTGCTTGGCCGTCTTGCGGTCGGTGGGCGAGGGACCTTGTTCGGCGAGGTGGCTGTGCCAGGTACCCACATCAAGCAGCGAGCGGCCGCTTTCCTCGAAACGGGCATCGATCGATTCTTCATGCCCTTCGTTCCAAGCACGAACAGCGTCGGCGTCCTCACGCTGTCTTCTGGCGCCTCGATCAGGTCGACCACCGTGACAGTCTTCATGAGAGAACTGCAGGAGCCGATCAGAAGGCCTCCCGTCTCGACATTGGGAAACCGCGCGGTCTCTTCGCGGATCATGCCGGCGACGTGCGACGACAGACGCAAAGTCCATTCGCTGCCCTCGACCGGGATTTCCAGGAATTTTGACACGGAGAGGCGGCGCCAACTTGTCGATGGGCTATCGGGCTCTGCCACCCCCACGACCAGTTCTCCGCCATCGGCATTGGCGCCGGCGAGGCGCATGAGTTCCTCGGTGGCCATGGCGGTCATCGCCGAAAGGCGCGCGTCGGTCATCGGCATAGTCATGGAGCCGCAGCCTTCCCCGATCTGAATTTGCGTCAGCCCGAACTCGGGATCGAACAACAATGTCCGTTCATAAGGCGTCACGGTCGCGGACAGCACCGCCTGCAGGTCGGCGAGGCTCGGATTGCGGTTGCTTCCCTTATGAAATACGAAACCGCCACGGCCGCGCCCGAAAAGGGCGATCTCCGCCATGCGTGCCGGCAGCTCGGCAGGGCTCACCATTGACAGGGCATCGCGCACCAGGCTCGATGCGGTCGTGTTGAGCAGCGTGCCGGTCCCGGGCGGCGAAATCAGCAGGCGATTGTCCGCACGCTTCAGGCCCCTAACCACGTCAATCAGATGGGCTTCCGGTTTCTGCCCGAGCAGGGCCAGCTCGTCAGACAGTTCAAACGCCTTCGGCCACGGCAGGGGTGGCCGCACGAGGGCGTGCCGGGCCATGTTGTGGGGCCGCAGCTCGTTGCTGTCGGAGACGGCCAAGATCTGGGCGCCGGCACGGGCCAGATGCAGAGCGGTTTTCGATCCGACGCTGCCGCAGCCAACCAGGCTGAATGGCGGATAAGAGGGAGCTGCCGACACGGCGCGGAGAAGCGCGGGCGTCGTGCGACCCAGTTGCTCCATGGCAACGGCGGCTCTCGCGTTGGGCCCTTCGAACAGCGAGGCCCGCTTCTGCGGAGCCGTGATTTCAATCAAGAAGCAACTCGATCGTCGACGCCCGCCCGATCAGCCGAAAAGGTCGCCGCACGCCAAACAAAACGGCGATCGGGAAGGTCGCGTCATCGGTTTTGCCCGCCCAGCGCCGCTGGAGCCTGTCGAGGAATTTCGCAAACTCAACGCCGCAGCCGAAGGCCTCAGCGCGTTGTGCCAAGTCGTCAAGGTTCGCTACCGTCTCAGGCAGCACCGCACTTGTGATGGCGCCATTTGGCGGCCAGATCAGCACCGTCGCGGTGATGCCGCTGTAGCGTCCTTCGCTTTCGGCCTCAAAGGGGAAAGCAGACATGTTGCCGACGGCAGCGGCAAATTCATTGTGCGCCGAGAGGGTGTAGGACCTTTTGCCAGCGAGATCCTTGCCCTTCATGAATTTGGTAGCAAGCCATACCGAGCCGGACTTGTCGGTGATCTGGCTTCGGGCGAAGTCCGCATCGATAATAAGCCGGTCCGGCAGGCCTTGGCGCATCACGGGTTCCCAGCCATGATCCGGATCCATCAAGGTGCCAATTGCTGCGCGACCGAGCCAAACGCCCATCTGGTTGACGATGGCCCCGATGCCGAGTTCGATCAGGCCGTGCTGATTGAAATATTCGTCCTGGTTGCCATCCACAAGACAGGGGGTTGGACACACGTTTTCCGAGCCGGGCGTCAGATGGTGCAGGTTGCGCGGAAAGCCCTTGCGCAGGGTGAAGGTGGGGCACCGCCACGGGTAGTCAGCGCCAAGCAGGACCTCAACGCGTTCGACCGGCAGGACGCCGTTAGGGGCGGTGCCCTTGGCGTGCCAGTGCGTTGGCATCTCCACGGCCAGATCAAGGAACAGGGTCGCCACGTCGTCACCGACGGCGATCAGGCCACAGCGCTGGCATTGCGGAATCTCTGTTGCGACACGCAGAAAGTGTTCCGCGTGCCGCTTCATGTCTGCCGAGGCCATGGCTCAGCCGTGGGATCTGGGCGTCGTCGTCACTCCGGTCACGCCGGCGATCGAGGCGGCCTTTTTCGGGGTCAGCGCCAGCTGCTTGGATGTGCCGACGCCGGTGATGTTGAACTCGACCGGCCCGTCGTGCTCATCGGCATACTCGGTCGTGCAGATGAAGCGTTCGGCCGAGGTGATCGAGACATATTCCCGCTTGGCCCGCTCATGAGGCGGGTTGTCGTCGTCCTTTTTGATGGGCTTGCAGGAGGCGACGATGATGGCGCCGTCACGGGTCTGGGAGAGTGCGTTCCTGGCGTCCTCGGACACCTTGACCTTCTCGCCCATCTCGGACCAGCGGTCGTGGCTCAGGGTGCGCCAGGAGCAGTGGTGCGGCGTCTCCATGACATCGTAGCTGAGCCAGTCCTTGTTACTGTCCTTGTGGCGCTGCCACAGCCGGTCCCAGATGGAGACGTCCGCGTCGCCACCGGTCAGGAAGCGGCAGCGGTCGGCCACGCCGTCGCCGGCGATGGAGAACCGCACGATCGCCGAGGAGTTGTTCTTCTCGAGGACTTCGATCAGCTCCTTGTCGTCTTCGTCGACGTACATCGGCGCCAGCAGGCGGCCTTCGAACTGGCCCGTGTTCACGCGGTCAGCTGCGGTCAGCAGGCCGTCCTGCTTGACCGGGATGTCCGTGAGATCATCGGTCTTGCCGTCTTTATCCTCACCGAGGATCAGGATGCGGTCGCCTGAACCGGTGCCGGTCAGGCCCTTCTCTTTGAACAGCGCGACCCGGCGCCGCGCTTCGGTGGCCCACGCCTTGGCCTCGTCGCAGAGCTTGTGCTGCTTGCTGGCGCGCCGGAACACGATCGGCGACGACCACATTTCGCGGATCAGGATGAGGTTCTCGTCACCCTCCGGGAAATCCTCGGGCGGGCCGAGGTGGAAATGCGTCGTGAGCCCGGTCACGTGGTCGGAATCCGGGTGCGAGAGCAGGAAGGCGTCGACGTAGAGCCGGCCCTTGTCGTCGCGGGAGAGGCGCCTCTTGAGATCCTGGGCAACGTCGTAGGTGTCGTCCTCGGGATCGTCGGCGGCGGCGCGGATGTTGATGTCGACGAGGATCGTTTGCCGAGCTAACCCATGGAAAGCTTGCGGCCCTCGGCATCCTCGCCGCCGTGCATGCGGGCTACCTGATCTTTGCGTCACCAAGCGAGCCACGCTTGACGCCTCGAAGGCATATGCCCGCCAACTCACCCTCAGCTGCGAGACGCTGATGGTGCAGATGAAATCGGCCTGAGCTGCAACGTTCCCTGTGGCGCGCACGAGTGTCGCCAAGCTGTACAGGTTCAGGTTTTTGAGCCAAGCTGGTGCGGAAATTGAAAGCCTGCCCGTGACCGACCGCGAAATCCACCTTTACCTCGATGACAGCGGCAGCCGTGAGCCAGACCGAGAGCCCAGAGAGAAGCGCCGGGACGAAATGGATTATTTCGCCCTCGGCGGCATCCTCATCAACGAGGAAGACGTCGATGAGCTCTATGCCCGCCACAAGGCCTTCTGCCAGAAGCACGGCATCACCTACCCGCTCCACTCCTGGGCGATCCGGGGCGGCCGTGGCGACTTCGGCTGGCTGAAGAAGCCGGAGTCCGCTTTTGAATTCCTGGGAGACTTGCAGGGGATGCTGCTTGGGCTGCCCGTGATCGGCATCGCCGCGGTCATCGACCGACCGGGCTATGTTGCCCGCTACCGCGACCGGTACCGGGACCAGCTCTGGTTCATGTGCAAGACCGCCTACTGCATCCTGATCGAGCGCGCCGCCAAATATGCCCGCAGCCAGGACCGCAAGCTGCGCGTGTTCTTCGAGCGCGCCGGCAAAGCCGAGGACCGCGACCTGGTGGCCTACACGCGGATCCTGAAGACGCAGGGGATGCCGTTCGACGGCGCCAACTCCGCCAGCTACGGGTCGTTAACTGCCGAGGAGTTCAGGGACATCGTGCGCGGGGAGCCCCGCGGCAGAACCAAAGCCACGCCGATGTTGCAGATCGCCGATCTCTACCTCTATCCGATGGCCAAGGGCGGCTATGACCCGTCCTACCGGCCCTACAGGGCCCTGATGGACCACAAGCGTCTCATCGACGCGCACCTGCAGCCCGAGGACCTGGCATCCTGCGGCATCAAATACAGCTGCTTTGAACGGATAAAAAACAAAGACCCGGACTAGCCGGGCCTTCGTTTTGAAAAGTTCGGCTGGCGCCTGGCGCCAACCCCGGAGCGATGCTCACGCCCAAAGTATGGGTATTGACGCTCTCTTTGTCAACACCCCGGGTGAACCTCTGGTCGGGGGGTCCCTATCTTATCGCTTGCATATAGCACGGTTCGTCTGATCGGCACTTCATATTATCAAGTCCTCTTCTTTGGGTGCAGCGCGGTTCCCCGGCCCCTGAATCCAGGGACATAGGCCGGGCGAACCTTGAAACACCCTCCCCCTGAATGCAGAACCGTCCCCAATGCCCTTGCGTCATCACGGGAAACCACCATATCTAGGCGCAGTTCATCACAGGGAGCCTCAGATGGCCCAGCCAGAAACCGCCAAGGCAGACGTCGACAAGCTACGCACCAACGAGAAGAAGTGGACCAAGGCACTCATGGCCACGGGCTGGAGCGCTTTCCCCAACATCATCATCGAGAAGCAGCAGGCTCTCGGCCTCGATGCGCTCGACATGAACATCATCATCCACCTGGTCCAGTACTGGTGGCTGCCCGACAACCTTCCCCACCCCTCGGTCGAAACCATCGCCAAGGCGATCGGGGTGACGCCCCGCACCATTCAGAAACGCATTGCCGCCCTCGAGGCCCTTAAACTTCTTGGCCGGGAGGAACGGCGCAACACGCCCAATGGCAGCATGACGAACCGCTATCATTTCGATGGCCTGATCGAGGCCGCCAAGCCGTTTGCGCTGGAAAAGGCCGCCGAGATCAAGAAGGCGGCCGAGGAGAGATCGAACCGGTTGAAGCGTAAGAAGCCGCAGCTGGTCGTGGACAACGATGCATAGGCAGATCGTGGCGTAGCTCAGAGGATAGAGCGCCTCGCTTTCGACCTGGGTGGTGCGTGACACCGCTATCTAGGGGCGAGGAGGTCCCAGGTTCAAGTCCTGCCGTCACGTCCAAGGCCCACCGGGAGTCGTGCCATGCACGGAGAATCTCAATCGAACGGCGTCATATCGGTCGGGGGCACTTCGACTTGAGACTCCAGAACACCAAAATCAACTGGACTGCATGATCCCAGAATCGGAAGGCGCCACCCCGTTCGGTATTTTCCTGCTCGCCGACTCCTTTTTGCAGGCCGCGAAGGCCGTTGATGCCGGTCGCCGCGGTCTGACGTCGGGACCGACCAGGTTGCTTTGCTACCATGCGTGCGAACTCTTCCTGAAATGCTACCTCCGCAGCGCGGGCCGAGACATTGAGGCTTTGCGGGCCTTGGGGCACAATCTGCACGAGATGGCTGTGGCCGCTCAAGGTTCAGGCCTGGTCCTGCCTGCCAGAACTGTCAGCCAAGCCAAAACTCTGGCCGACAAGAACGATTATGTGCGTGTGCGCTATATGGTGGTTGAAAAGCCCGGAGACATCCGACCGGAAGTTCTGCTGGCGATGACTGAAAGCATCCGAGAGAGCGTCAGGCTGGCGCTCGGCATGGATCCGCTCGGCAACCCACACCCTTAAGCGCGCCGCCCCAGCGAACTATTCTTTTCGTCAGGCCCCGCTTTTTTCGGTGTCTCGCCCACGAAGACGCCCGGTCGGTCCATGCGAAGGAGTACGGCGCAAGGGAATACGCCGATTGGCGCCTCCGGACTGACGAATTCCAGGCCGACCTGCACCGCCGTGGCGTGCCGTCAGGCCGATCGCCTGGTAGCCCGGCGTTTGTCCGCTTCCGTAGGCAATCTCTGCTACAGTTCTCCCATGTCCCTGTTCTCCCATCTCGATCCGTATCTGCTCAACCCAGCCAACGATCCACTGGTGTTCGACGCCACGCTGGCAGGCCACGGGAGCTACACGACGGAACATTTCGTCTTGCGCCTCAGTCCCCGCGCCCATGAGCTTGTCGACGCGCTCACCCAGCGCGACACCGAGGGTCATGACGCAGCCGAACTGTACCAAGCCTACTCGACCTATCTGCACGAAACCGTGCATTGGTGGCAGCACATGGGGTCCACTGCGGGACTCATCCTCAGCCTGGCGTACCCGGCGCAAATCTATGGCAGCATGACGTCTCTTCAGACCTTTGCGCGGGGCGCCGGCGTCGCCAAACCTGTAAAGGCTTGGGCGCACAGGGCGATGCTCGACGGTCGGACGCACTCTGATCCGGTGCTCGCCGCCGCCAATATTGCCGTCAACAACGCGCTCGACATCAAGTTCTACAAGCAACTTGCCTGGTCGCCGAAGTCGATCCTCTCGCTGGAGCAAACGCCCTATTTTCAGAGCGTCGGGCACAGCTACCTCAAAACCTATGGTGAGATCGTCCACGCGATCAACGGGTCCTGTGACTTCGCGGAAGGGCAATTTCCCGACCCCGGTCGCTGGGATGCACAATTCCTCAAACTTCAACTCAGCCGGATTGAAGGCTTCCATCGCGGTGCGCGCCCACCTTACGCCGACATCGGCATCCAGCAGATATTCGAAGGCCAGGCCCGCTTTTGCCAAATTCAGTATTTGGCATCGTCAGGCGGTCCCGAGCTGCTTCAGACGTATCGCGAGCAAGGCTACTTTGCGCCCGTCTATGTCGACTCGTTTGAACTGTTCCTGGTGCTTACTGGGACAGAATGGCCCGAACGGTATGACAGCCCGATCGTCGGCCTGTTTCTGCTGATCTGCGATCTGGCAATCAACCCGACGAGGGGGTTTCCGCTCGACATCGAGTTCTTCGAGGACTTTATCCGCGACGTTGATCCTGGCGCGCGCTTCACAAGACTTTGCCTGGCCGCAGCCGAAACCCCCGAGCTCGCCCAGGCGGTGCAAAATTTCTCCGCTCAGGAGTATGAGCACGTCGCGGCGCGACTGAGCGAGCGATGCGGATACGATGATCCGCGGACGGGACTTGCTGCCGTGGTCGGGCTGCTCGGCGACAAGGGCCCTGTCGATGCCCTGATGGAGGAGCATCGTACGTTCAACTATGCCGGTGTGAACATGCCTGTCCGGGTCCTGGTCTCGCACTTCATCGCTTTTTGCCGAGACAAGCAGCGCAGTCCCGAATTTTTCTGTTGGCCGGGCATCTGGATGGCGGGAGACAACTTCAACCCTGAGGCCGGATCGCTGTTCGTCACCCATCTGTCCCTCTTCCAGGACAGAGGTGACACCGAGCAGATCTTTCCTCGCGCCGTGCGCGGCCGGAGCCCCGAAAACATCAAGAAACTGGTCAACACCTTCTTTGGCGGAATGCTCGTGTTCGATCTCGCCCTGCAATGGGTCCTCGAGCCGGGACCTTTCCGCTACGATTTCAAATGGCTTACCGGGAAATCCGAAAATGCTGCACTGATCGCCTTGGCGAGCGACAGTTCGCGCAGTACTACGGCCCGGATCCTGACACCTGCACTCTGATCGACTCGCCTGTTCCCTGAGGGTCCCGACGAGCGCCTAGCCACATGCCGGAGGTGCAGGCACCGGCCGGCATGCCAGCCGTGGGGGGTGTGACGCGCCCCCGTCCTGACCCAAGTAACGACATGCGAGATGGCGATGCTTGCCTTTCACCGTGTCTTACGTACAATGTCCGTACGATATGGATTCGGTACGGACTTGATTGGAGGTAGAAATGGTGAAAACCGAGCGATTCGAGCTCAGGCTCGATGAAAGCACGATTGACCGGATCGATGCTTGGCGGGGAGAGCAGCGTGACCTCCCTTCGCGGGCAGAGGCCATCCGCACCTTGGTGTATACTGGGCTTGAGGCTGGTCGGCGCAAGGCCTTCCGGCCGACCAGCTCTGAAAAACTGATCATGTGGATGCTAGCCGAAGTCCTGCGCCAGCATAAAGGCTACGAGGACATGAAGTCAGTCGAGTTGATTCAGAGCGCCATCTACGGAGGCCATTTCTGGGGCCTGGAATGGGAAATGTCGGGCATCTTTCACGATGAGGTCGACGACCCCGAGGCGCTCGACTTCGTGGTCGACACGATGGCGATGTGGCGAGCCATTGAATGGGGATATGAGAAGCTCAGTCCCGAAGACAGGCAGCGCGTCGAGGACCAGGTGAAGTACTGGGGGAAAAACCCCAAGTTTGACGGCTTCGACGGGAACGAAGAGGGACGCTACATGTCGATGGCCAAATTCATGGTCGAAAAGCTCGGGCGCTTTGAGGAGTTCAGGGACAGATCCCTGAACGCTCACGCCAACACGGTGTCGACTTATCGCGAGATGCTGCAGAAATATGCCGAAATCGAGGCCCGCCGCGGTTCGCCGGCATACAGGCGTGCCGGCCAGTTGCTCAACGCCGACGAGCTCATCGAGCTCCTCAAGCTCCGGTAGCGAATGGTGCAGAGTCGCTGGCCACGATAAGCTCGGGTCGGCGTGGAATCGTCAGTTTGCGGACCGTTCCAAAACTGCCTTTAGATTATTCAAAATGGCGCGCCGCATCTCCTCGGCGCCCAGGCCCACAACGTCGCCAAGCATGCGAACGGCCTCGTCCACGCCGCCCGGCGTGACGGGGGAACCATCTACCTCCACGAAGGGACCATCCGTCTCCGTGAGCAGCCGGTCGAGCGGCAAGGTCCCGAGGAGAGCCACTGACCGCTCGGACCTGAACATGGCCTGGTTGACGGAAAAATAGCACCCGAGAGCCGCAGCCCGCCGCGCGTCTGCGACCGATCCGCTGAACCAGTGCAGCACCACCTTGCCACTGCCCTTGGGAAGCAGCTCCTCGATGTGGTCGAGAACCTTCGACGCCGTGCGGACGCTATGCACGGAGAGGATCTTGTCCCCCGCCCTCTGGCAGGAGGTTAGAATACGCCTGAAGACGTCGACTTGACGATCGATCGAGCGGTAGTGTGCGGGGCTCGCATCGAGACCGACTTCGCCGACATACCTCGTCTCGGGCAACAGCGCCTCGAACAGGGGCAGTTCGGTCCAGCGCTGCTCGGCAAGATGCGGGTGAATGCCGAGCCCAATGCGCACAAACTCGGCGCCCTTTGCAAGGTTCATGTTCTGCCTGAACGCCTTCGGCGTCGTCGTCACCGCGAGCGTCGCCACCTTAGCCTCTTCGCAGGCTCTTATAGCCGCGGCCGGATCTGGATACAGGTCCAGGTGACTGTGGAAATCGACGAGGCGTGGTGCAGACATGCTCAGCTAGGCTTCGCCCTGACGGGTTCGAGGAAATGGGCCACTTCCTGCATCCCTCGCACGAAGACGTCAACATAGTCGTCAATCTCGGACGGCTCGTCGGTCAGCGGACCGGGGATGCGCGCGAGGGCCTTTGCGGCCCGCGGATTCCGCCGTAACCGCTCCGCCATCAGCTGAAACGACCTCACATGTTCGCCCTCGGCCTCGAGCGTATCGAGACGACGCGCCGCCAAATCCTTCACCACATAGGGTGTCGTATCCGACTCGTTCGCGTCCAGGCCGGCTGCCAGGGATGCTCTGCGGATCAGACAGGGGACGCACGTTCCGCAGTGCTGCGGTGGCAGGCCTCTGTAGCGGGCTTTCGCCGGCGAGGAACACGACATCGACGAGGGAATGGCCCGTCGCAACAGCGCCGGATCCTCGCAATCCCTGACCATCTGACCCTTGGTCACGTGGCGATAGGGGTTTTCCAGACGCCGGGCGATGCCAAGCCCCCGCATCAACTCGTTGAAGCGCGCCATGTAGAATGGGTGAGTGGTGCGGGTGCTGAGCGAACCGAGGCGGAGCGGGTCGAGGGGTACGTTGAGGCCGATCAGGCCGTTCTCGGGCACGCGGACCGGGGCGTCAGACGTCAGCCCCGAAGCCGCCAAAATGGCCAACGCGAAAAACAGGAAGGATCTCCCCCTCTGGCTGTTTTCCACCTCGCCGGTGTCGACATGGTTGCGGTCGAAGCCGAGGCGCGCCCGCAGGGACAACGGCTCGTTTGTTTTGTAATTCTTGCGCAGCAAGTCCAGCAGCAACGTCTGCGCCTTGCTCGTCTCCGAATCCCAGTAATGGCTCACCAGAAGCGGCTTCCCGCCCCCGGCCAGGAAATCCAACGCCCCGACGAGACTGTCCAGACCGCCGGAGAACAGACACACTTCGTCCGGCTCGGCGAGGCCCAGCGACGGCCGCGCCGTTGCGATCGTCGCAAAGGGTGCGGGCCGTGCCCTGAACACGATACGCCAATGGTCGCCCGTCAAGAACCTGAGAGTGCGGGCGAGCAACGCTCCCTGCGCCGCCCACAAGTCAGGCTCACGCACCGGCACCACTAGGTCCAGCTCCCGGGTCCAGCCGTCCTGTGCATTCGCGGAGCGCGAGACGCGGGTGTCGGCCGCGTTGACCATGGCGGCGACGATGACGAGGTCGATCGCGGTTTCCGTCCGCCGGAGACCGAGGTCGGCCAACGTCTGCAGCGCGTTGCCGATGCCGTAATCGAGCCGCTTGTTCGCGGCCACGAACTGGACCGTCACCGGCGTCGCGTCCGGCTGGACGACCGGCACGGCCCCGTTATCCGCCGCACCCAGGCGGCCGACAAACACGAAACGTCTCATGCGCTATCCCCCAGGATGCGGATCAGTTCGAAGGACTGCTCGTAGATGGCCTGGACGAAGGCCTCGACGCCCGCGTAGGGAACTGACGCCAGCGTGCCGCCCGCAGCCGCGAAGCGATCGCGGACGGTGCCCTGGATGAAGTCGTGCAGCGTCCTCTGAATGATCTCGACCGCGGCAACGTCGGTCGGGAGCCGTATGGACCTGCCCCCGATCTCGTTGAACAGCTTGGTCTCGATCGAGCGTGCGAGCGCACCGGTGAACACGGCGTCCAGCACGTCGGGCGTGGCGCCATCGAAAGGCAGATCTCCCGCCGCGCCGAGCTCGCCCACGGTCTCGAGCATCGCGTTCCTCGCAATGGCCTCATCAATCGTCCCGCCGTCAGGGCACAGGAGGTCCGTGAGGGCGAGGAAGACGTCGGCTATCGGGGCGCCGACGAGGCTCTGCAGGTTGAAGAACCGCAGAGCCGCAGCCGGGCCGTTCTGCGCCACCTGACCCAACAGCTGTCCCAGGCCAGTCATCACCCTGCGGGACGGCGCCATGGCACGGGCAGCGTTGCGTGCACCGCCCATGGCTCTGACGTACTTGCCGGCGGCGCGCCTCAGGTCCCTGCCGCCACCCCCGCGCGAGCGGGCCGCACGGGAGAAATCCGAGCGAGCGGAGCCGAGTGGCTTGCCCGCCGCCGGTGACGCCAGCGGGGGCAGCGGCTGTGGCACGGGAACCGGGTTCGGCGGTGTGCCCGACGGGGCAGGAACCGGAGTTGCTCCGGGCTGCCCCGGCGGGGCGGGCACGGGAAGCGGTGTCGGAAGGGGCGGGGCCGACGGGGTCGACGCGGCGACGTCGTCCACCCAGGTTGGGAGCAGCGCCCGGGGGGAACTGGGCTTGGTGCCGGAGGTTCCCATGTTACTTTCTCTTCGACTTCGGGTTCAGCTGCAGCGACGCGACGACGCTCAGTGGCTTGTTCGAGGTCTGCGTTGCCCACTCTCCCACGAGCTCGGCGAACTCTTGCGCCTGCGGACCCTCAACCGCCACACCCCAGCCGCTAACCACCCACCCGCCGATCTTGCTCACCGGCAGTCGTCCGAGGAATGCAACCAGCGGTTCGCGCAGTTCCGGCCGGTCTCCGCAAAGGCGCGCCAGACCCTCGGCCGCCGGCGGCCGTTTGCCGAGATCTTCGGTCTGATCAATCTTCGTCACGAGGCCCTGGAACACCCGGTTGGCATCTTCGGGCGTGAGCGCAGCCACCTCGGCCTTCGTCACCTGCGTGACGCCGAGAGTCGACGTCGCCAGCCGCTCGATCATGGCTTCCACGGGGCCGCCGGCGACACCGATGCCGGCGGACGTCCTGCGGTCGCGGCTGACAAACACGTAGGGCCGCAGGTCGATGCCGTTCAGCGGCGGGGTGATCGCCGCCCAGCGCTTGACCCACTCGATGTTGGGCCAGTCGGCCATGGGATCATCATCGGCGTCCTTGCCACCCTTCGAGGTCACCTTCCGCTCGAGGATCGAGATGGTCTTGGAGCCGTCAGCGGACGCGTCGCGGGCGATCGCGTTGAACAGTTCCGGGGCGAATCGCTCCGCCAACATCAGCTTGGCCAAGACGGATTGCTTGATATCGTCCTGGAAGCCGCGCTCGCTGGCGATCTCGACGCGCAGGGCCATGGTGTTGACGAAGCGTTTGATCTGCCGGGGATTGCCGTGGGCGCCCTCGGTTAGGATCGGCGTAATCTCCGCCGCAAGCTGCAGGGCGGCATCCAGATCGGAGGGTATGGACCCCAGCCTCGCCTTGATTTTGTCTCGGTCGAAGCCGGTGCCCAGCCAGGGCCGCTGCAAGGCCTTGCGCGCCACCTCGAGCAGGCTCTTGAACTCCACCGAACTGTCGCTGACGCCGGAGGCCAGATAGAGCAGCAAGGTGAGATAGACCAAGGTCTCCGACGCGCCAAGTGCCGGCATGCGGAACGGAACCTGGATCAGTTTTTCCAAGTAGTTGCGCGCGTAGCTTGTAGGCCCCGCCGCCGCCGGGAGATCGGGAAAGTGGTTGCGCACGGCATATTCAATCATGCCCTCGTCAGCGGCGATGACGAACGCCGCGTTCGGCACGAACAAGAACAGGCGGATAGCCTCCAGCGTGGCGATCGCCGTCTGCGGGAGGCATCGATCGAGGTCGTCGATCAAGACGATCAGCCGGTCGACCTTGGCGCGCTCCAGCAGCTCCTCGAAGTCTTCGCGAAAGGCGTGCATCCGTTGCGGCGTCGTCTCGGAAGGTGCGGCCTCCTTAAAATGCTCCGCCGCACCGTCCATGACCTTGTTGAACACGTCGCCGGTCAGGTAGGCCTTGGGATCGCTAATCACCTTGCCCGCGATCGAACCAATCCCCTGGATCAGGTCCGGACCGGGGATCCCGGTCGCCATGGTGAACGCCAGGCTGCCTGCGGTGCGGGCGGCCTTCATCCAGTTGACGGCCTTCAGGACGTCCCAGGCCTTGTCCGCCACCTTGGCGATCCCGGACCTCTCCTTGAGGAGGGCTGCGACGATCGTCTCGATCAGCACCGCCTTCGCGTCGTCGTATCCCTCAAACAGCCAGCCGTTGAACCGGACACACAGGGTGTCTGTCTGTCCCTTGAATGCCGACTCAATCATCAGCAGCGTGCTGGATTTGCCCGCTCCCCAGTCGCCGTGCAACCCGATCGTCAACGGTTCCTTCGACTTCTGCCTGATCAGCTTGACGACCGTTTTAGCGACCGTCTCGTAATACAGGTAGTCGATGGCGGTTTCATTATCCGCGATAATCACGAAATCCCCTCCCCCAAACCCTGGGTATCCTTGCCGTTATAACAGAGTTCAGAATTGCAATCTGTCTCTCGCAATAACCCCCAAAGCACTGAGAGACATGCGCAACCCGCTATTTCGGTCGGCTCAGCAATTAGAAGCGCCGTCTCATGATTTGTCTAGGATTTTTCTTGGGATGATTTGCTTATCCAGGGTCCGTCCGGCGGCTTAAATAGCACTCTCGATGGATACAACTTCACACCAGGCAGCGCGCCTGCGAGTGACCCATCATTCACCGCCACCGGCGTTTTTGGCTCTCCAGAACGGCTCGCGCCGATCAGCGGAGCAAAACCCCATCGATGTGGATGTTCCGTACAATCTTGACCCAGCCGGGGTTCATGCGAACACCGCTGCCGAGATGCGAACGTAGGAAATCCGCCACCTCATCCAAACTGGAGAGGTGGGCTGGATGCACGTTAGATCCAAAGTGATGGCAGGCAAAGTAGCCATCAGAACCGGGCTCGGCCCACGCGGTTACCAAACCGCCAATGACACGTTCAATACGAGCTACAGGCATATTTCCCCCCACCATTTTCTAGGCAACGCCCCACGCCCGACAGCGTCTCCTCACGTCATCTCGCGAACCCCGGTCGTAGATCCTGTTGAGGACGCCGCGAACTGCGGCCACCGGCCAGGCAGCGTATTATTCATCAGTGCCGACGCTAAGCATGCTCTTCCTCGTCGTTGTATAATCCTGGCATGATATCACCTGCGAGTAGCTTCTCCTTCGAGAGCAGTCCAGCGTCCTCGAGGGCTTCGAAATCCGGCAGGTCGCGCAGCGTGTCGAGCCCGAACTCCAGCAGGAATTCTTTTGTCGTCACATAGGTGTAGGGCGCGCCCGGCGTTGGGCTGCGCGGACCGGAAGCGATCAGGCCGGCACCGCGCAGATGACCAATAAAATCGCGACTGATCTCGTTGCCGAAGAAAGACGACAGTTCGGCGCGGGTGATCGGCTGGAAGTAGCCGATGCACATCAGCACCAAAACCTCCGACTGCGTAAGGTCGGCCGTCTTCCCACTTCCACCTACAGCAGCACGGATGGCGTCTGCATAGGCAGGCCGGGTCAAATGTTTCCAGCCGCCGGCGACCGAAACCAGATCGTAAGGGCGGCCGCGCAGCTCCTCGCGGATGTCGTCGATGAGAAGATCAATGCTGCAGCTTTTCCCGACGATGCGGGCGAGCATTTCGCGGTCGACCGGCTCGCTAGCGGCGAAGATCGTTGCTTCGACCCGGTGCATCCATTCACGCCAACGCGCTTCCGGCGGCAGATGATCCAGTTCCCGGTCAAACAGCTGGTCAGCTGATCGACGGTCATCTGGCCGGCTCCCTCCTCGCCTACGTGCACTCTCCGCCATTGTCTTCACAGCCCGTAGATGCGGAAGGTAGCGCGGCCGGACAATTCACGCACGGCACCGAGCTCGACCAGCCGGTCGAACAGGCGGCGCAGGCCGCGATCGCTCATGCCGGCGCTTTGTTCTGAGGCGACGATCGCGTCGTCAGAGAGCAGCTTTTTCCACGACGACGTCCGCCGCCTTGGCCCTGAGTTTCGGCGCAACCGCAAGCAGCCGGTCCGCCCGGCGCTCAAGTTCGGCGAAAAGATCAATGGCGCGCAGCGCAGCGCGCGCCTGCGCGGCCAGCAGGCTTTTGGCCCAATCGGCTTCCGTTTCGGCGCCGGCAGCCAGAGCGGCAGTCACTGGTCGACGCGCCCGGCACGTACCCACAACTAAGGTCGCTTTGGCGCCCAACAAAGGGATTGCATGTGTCCAGCCTAGCCGCTGCGCGAGCAAGACATCGGCAAGCCAGGCTCCGAGAACGCGCCGGAGGCCGTAACGCTCCGCGGCCGCGAAGGCCCCGACCAGCGTTTCGACCGTGCCGGTGTTGGCGGCAAGCTGTCGCAGATCGTCCGTCAGATCGCTGACCGCCTCATCGTTGAGCGTGAGACCTAGATCTTCCAGCACCGCCGCGACATTTTTCTCCGTTAGCAGATCGTCCGCTGGCCGAGATGCCAGCCGCCGCCAAGCAAGAAAGAAAAGGCCGGCGGGACCGACATTGCCGCCCGGTCTTGTGAGCAATACGGCATCGCGCAAGGCCGCTTCGTCCTCGACGCGCCCTGCCTGCCGTGCCGTGACCGCAGCCGCCGAAAGCGCCAGGCGCTGCCGCCAGGCGCCGGCCCACCGCTCCTGCCGGCGGACCACCGCATCGAGCGCGCCGATGGCGGCGCCGGCCGTGACTGCAATGTCCTCGATGCCTTGTCCCGCAACCGTTTGGGTGTCGAGGGCGGCCCCGCGCAACCCAGGTCGGCACCGTTGCCATCGGTGCGATCGAAGAGGCGCCGCCAAGCACGCCACGGCGAGACAGAGAGGGGTTGGGTCGCAGAATCATCGCAAGCACGATGAGTCATGACGGCGCTTTTAGCAATCTATTTGCGCAGAAAGCGCTGTGCTTGTCGGCATCATAAAACGAATGATAATGTTGCCTTATCAGTCGTTTAACTCTTCACGAGTTCGTCCCTGCTAACAAGTAAGTCTCGACAGGGCACCTTTTTGCGCAGCCGGACGAAATTCCGTTCGGTCATGTCACGAAACGCTCGGCCCGCTCCTCTGCCGGCCGATGGTCAACGAAATCCCCTCCCCTAGCTGCGGTTGATCTCGGGGTCGTAGAAGCTGGCGCTGCTGACGCCCGACTTCAGATTGTCGGGAACGATCAGCCGGGGAACGCCTCCGAAGAAACGAAACATCCGGACATGCGAGCCGATCCAGTCCGGGAGCGTTTGCGTCCAAGTTGCCTCCGCAAAGGTGAAGCTGGATGCGCCGAGCACTGCCACGAAGATCTCTGCCTCGCGGATCTCACCGGTCTTGCGATCAACAATCGGGATCTTCTTGCCGGAATAGTCGACGAAGACCTTGTCGCCGGCCGCATGCTCCTGGCGCATCATCGGCGAAAGCCGCTGCTCGAAACTGCGAAAGAGTTCGCAGAAGCGGCTAATATGTTCGGCATAACACTTCACCTGTTATGTTGCGGCCAAATTTATGTTGCGTCTCCGGGGGATGAGCCAAGGATGTCAGTGATTTCCTTGGCCCAAGCCGCCACATAAGAAGAACGGCGATGGTAGTTCGCTACAGGGCTTTCAGGAATGCCATTAATGACGGCAGAGATCGCTGCCGTGGGGGCTCTTTCAAGCCGCTGACTTCAACCTTGGCCAACGCCTTTGCCTTCATTTCCAGATCAACCTCGGCGTAGATGTGCGTGGTGTCCAACGACACATGGCCGAGCCAGGCGCGGATCGTGTCGATATCGACGCCGGCACGCAGGAGGTGGACGGCTGTCGTGTGACGAATCGTATGGGGCTGACGCGCTTCGTGGCCACGGCCTGACGCGCTTCGTGGCCACGGTCGGCACGGTTTTTCTCGCCATGGCGGCATATTGCGTCACGACGCGGTGTATTCCGAACCGTGTCAAAGGTTCCTTCATCCGCCCCAGAAAGACTGCATCGCTCCTATCCCGATCGGTCACGAGGCGAGCCAGCGATATCGCACGACGACGCGACACTTGAGCGGCTGCTGTTTGGCCGTGCCGGTCGTCCGCCGCAAGACCTAAGCGAACCGAACTTTGCGCTGATCGCCAGGGAGTTGAAGCGCAAGGGGGTGACGCTGACGCTGTTGTGGCAGGAGTATCGCGCCGCCAACCCCGACGGCTACGGCTACACCTGGTTCTGCGAGCACTTCGCCGCTTTCGAGCGCCGGACGAGCGCGACATTCCGCAACCGGCATGCGGCGGGCGCGGTGATGCAGACGGACTATGCCGGGCAGACGGTGCCGGTGATCGATCCGGCGACCGGCATCATTTACCCGGCGCACATTTTTGTCGCGGTGCTGGGCGCCTCCAATCTGACCTTCGCCTTTGCCAGCTCCAGCCAGAAGCTGCCGGACTGGATCGAGGGCCAGGTGCGAGCGCTCGCCTTCTTCGGCGGCGTCACCAGAGCGATCGTGTGCGACAACCTGAAGGCCGGTGTCGTCAAGACGCTGTGGTTCGAGCCGACGCTGAACGCGACCTTTGCCGCGATGGCCGAGCATTACGACACCACCATCCTGCCGACCCGCAGCCGCAAGCCGCGCGACAAGGGCAAGGTCGAAGGCGCGGTGCTGATTGTCGAGCGCTGGATTCTGGCGCGGCTGAGGAACCGATCCTTCTTCTCGATCGCCGAGCTCAACGCGGCGATCGCCGAACTGCTCGAGGAGCTGAACAACCGGCCGATGCGCCATGTCGGCCAAAGCCGCCGCGAACTGTTCGGGGAGATCGAGCGGCTGCCTTGAAGCCGCTGCCGGCGGCACCGTTCGAATACGCCGAGTGGAAGTCGGCGAAGGTCCATCCTGACTACCATGTCGAGGTCGACAAGACCTTTTACTCGGTGCCGCACCGGCTGATCGGGCGCACCGTCGAGGTGCGGCTCACGCATCGAGTGGTCGAGATCTTCCACGATCACCAGCGTGTCGCCAGCCATGTCCGTCGCTCACAGCGTTCCGGCCATGTCACCGTCAACGAACACATGCCCAAGGCGCACCAGCGCTACGCCAACACCACGCCGGCCAGCCTGATCAGCAGGGCGGCCAGGATCGGCCCCAACGCCGCCATCCTGGTCGAGCGCATGATGCGCGACCGGCCGCATCCGGAACAGGGATATCGCTCGGCCATGGGCATCCTGTCGCTGGCGCCGCGCTATGGGCCGGAGCGTCTCGATGCCGCCTGCGAGCGGGCGCTGCTGATCAACGCGATCGCCTACTCCTCCGTCACCGCCATCCTCAAAGCCGGCCTCGACCGGGCCAGCTCCGCAGAACCGGCAAAGCCGACACCCCAGACGCCAACATCCGCGGCTCCACCTATTACCGTGAAGGAAAAAGAAAGAATGCTGACGAACCCTACCCTCGACCAGATGCAGGCCCTCGGTCTGGCCGGCATGGCTGCCGCCTGGCGCGAACTGGCCGAACGCAACAACGCCAACGAACTCAGCCGTGACGAGTGGCTCGGCCTGATGCTCGACCGCGAGGTCGCCATGCGGGCCGACAAGCGCGTCCGGAACCGGCTCGCCTCAGCCAGGCTGCGCTTTCCCGAAGCCTGCATCGAGGACATCGACTTTGCCGCGCCGCGCGGACTCGACCGGCGCAGCACCATGGCGCTCGCCCAGGGCAAATGGCTGAAAACTCGTGAGAACCTGATCGTCACCGGCCAGACCGGAACCGGCAAGTCGTGGCTGGCCTGCGCCTTCGGACGGCAAGCGGCACGGCTCGATCATTCCGTGCTCTATGTGCGCGTGCCGCGCCTGTTCGAGGATTTGGCGCTCGCTCGTCTCGATGGCCGCTTCCCACGCCTCATCGACAAACTCACCCGCGCGCAACTGCTCATCCTCATGACTTCGGAACTCACAGCCTCACCGACCAACAGCGCTTCCATCTGTTCGAAATCGTCGAGGAACGCTATCGCCGCAAATCCACCCTGATCACCGCCCAGCTCCAGGGCGACGCGGGCCTTCCGTAACGAGACGAGCAGCCGCTCCAGTAGGACTTCATCCAATTCGGATGCTAGGCCCGAAACGCCGGTCGTGCTCAACGATCCGGTCCTGTATCGACACTACGGTTTCATAACGAGCTACAAGGCTCGTGAGGACTTCCTGATGATCGGAGGTCATACGCTGCCCGTTCTGGGCAAGGAGCGGGCATCAAGCTTAAGGCGTTCATAAAGAACGGCCTCATCGAACTCGCCGTCCGAGAACAGTGCCATTACGCTCACGCTCAGGCGCTCCGCCTGCATGCTACTAACGGAGATACCTGCCTCGGCGCAGACACGATCAAAGACCTGCTTCAACAAAGCCAGGTCGCTGGGATAGGCAATGCCACTCATTGAGCTGGTGTTACTGACCATAGCTGTTCCTCCCATTAGGGCGGAAGGGTGGCCGTCGCTCAACGGCGATGCCACATGTAAATCGCCGATGGAAGCAGGCTACTCCGATTCATGCGGAGAGTCTGGGAAAGGGCTGCTAGAGTTCTGCTCACCGAAGTCGCGCCTCCCGAGACAGAACCCAAGCAGCGATCCTTGGTCAATTCCAAGATATCAAGAGTTGGAAACGTACCAAACAGAGGATGGGGATGTTTGGTATTCAGTGAGGCGCTTTCTATGGACACGCTCAAGTGGCTTCTCAGCTGCTGAACTGCGGCATGCACTAAATCGCCACCTGTGTTCCGATCTCGACGACGCGTCCGGTCGGGATCTGGAAATATTCCGTTGCGTCGGCCGCCGTGCGCGCCAGCCCGATGAACAGCTTGTCCTGCCAGACCGGCATGCCGGAATTGGGCGAGGCCTTGAGCGAGCGCCGCGACAGGAAGAAAGAGGTCGTCATGATGTCGAACTTCCAGCCCTGCTTGCGGCAGATCGCCAGCGCGCGCGGGATATTGGGCTGCTCCATATAGCCGAAGGTCAGCGTCACCCGCATGAACAGCTCGTTGATCGTTTCCATCTTGACCCGGTCACTGTCGGGCACGACGGGTTGTTGCGCCGTCACCACCGAGAGGATGACATTCTGTTCGTGCAGCACCTTGTAGTGCTTCAGGCTGTGCATCAACGCGGTCGGCGCGCTGGCGGGATCGCTGGTCAGGAACACGGCCGTACCGGACATCAGCTGCGGTTTCCTCTTCAACAGATTGCCTGCAAGGGAATCGAGCGGAATCTCGTTCCTGCGCGTCTTGTCGAATAGATACCTGGTGCCTCTTATCCAAGTCCACATGGTCATCACGATCACTGCGGCAATGGCAAGCGAGGCCCAGCCGCCTTCGAATACCTTGACGATGTTGGCTGCAAAGAAGCCGGTATCGATGAAGACGAACACCGCCATTAAGGCTATCGCGACGCCGAGCGGCCATTTCCAGATGCGCGTCATGACGACATAAAGCAGTATGTTCGTCACCAGCATGTTGCCTGTCACCGAAATGCCGTAGGCCGAGGCAAGCTTGCTGGATTCGCCAAAGCCGACCACCAGCAGCATCACCACGAGCGCCAGTAGCATGTTGACGCGCGGCATATAGATCTGGCCGGATTGTCTTTCCGACGTATGCAGGATTTCCAGGCGCGGCAGCATGTTGAGCTGCACTGCTTGCCTGGTCAGCGAGAAAGCGCCGGAGATCACCGCCTGGCTGGCGATCACGGTCGCCGCCGTCGCCAGCACCACCATCGGGATAAGCATCCGGCCTTCGTTCATCTCGAAGAAGGGATGACCGACGACACCGCCATTCGCCAGCACGAAGGCGCCTTGCCCGACATAGTTGAGCAACAGGCAAGGAAACACGATGGCCAGCCAGGCAAGCACGATCGGCTTGCGCCCGAAATGGCCGAGGTCGGCATAGAGCGCCTCAGCGCCGGTGACGGCGAGAAAAACCGCACCAACCGTGACGAAGGCGACTTCGGGCGAGTTGATCAGGAATGACACGATATAATGCGGGCTGATTGCCAGCAGGATTTCCGGGTCGTCCATGATGTGGTTGAGGCCGGAAAGGCCGATGGCCAGGAACCACAGCGCGGTAACGGGCCCGAACACCAATCCTACGCCGCCGGTGCCAAACCGCTGTACCGCAAACACGACCGCCAGAATGGCCAGTGTCAGCGGCACCACATAGGGCTGGAAGGTCGGCGTGACGACATTCATACCTTCGACCGCCGACAGCACCGAGATCGCCGGCGTAATGACTGCGTCGCCGAAAAAAAGCGCCGCGCCGACAATGCCGATGCCGAGGATCACCGCCGAGCGCGTCGGGAAACTGTTGCGCGCCAGCGCCATCAGCGACAGCACCCCGCCCTCGCCGCGATTGTCGGCACGGAGCACGAACATGATGTATTTGATGGTGACGGTGATCGTCAGCGACCAGATGATCAGCGAGAGTACGCCGAGGATGTCGCCACGGTTGGCGACGTTGCCACCGGCCGATGCGTGCAACGCCTCTCGGAATGCATAGATCGGGCTGGTGCCGATATCGCCGTAAACCACGCCCAACGCGCCCAGCATCAGCACCTTGGTGCTGTGCTGCTCGACCTCAGAATGGCTCGATTGTTCGACAGGTTCTGCCTCGTTACCAGCATTGGTAAGGGCCATGGACGACACTCCCATAAGCGGGCGGTGCTCTACGCTTGCTGCACTGCAATATCAAGTGCCGTCACGTAATGTCTGCGTCTCGGTATTGCCTATCGCTCGTCGGCTTCGCAGACTCGTCAGCCCCGAAGCGGCTTGGGAATTTTTGCGAGACTACGCTGAAGCTCCGGGAGCAACGATGCCCCGAGCCAGTATCGGATTAGGTCGATGCTCGGGCGCGCGAGCTCAGATGCCGAGAGCTTAAATTAACGCTGTAGCCGTGTAACAGACTGTGTAACAAATGCCGCGAAAAGTTCAATATTTTCAAGGACGTAAGCGTCAAGTCGAAAGACGCTCTCGCCGCCATCTTCAAGTGGTAAGGGCGATCAGATCTCGGGGAAATTGGAGGCAGCAGCGGACCTGCGACTTGCTCAACGCTCCGCTTCTGAGATAAGGTTGGGATGCGATGGCATTGAGCGAATAGAGCGATTTCCGGGAACCGAACCAATCCACAGAAATATTTTGTTGGTATTTTTGTTGGCTATCCCTGCTCTTGTGTGGGCGTCAACTATTTGGAAACAAAGCCAGATTTCCTTCGCTTCGAATCCGCCTCTGGGCACCACTTTTTACAATAACTTCAGCAACTGCGGTCCCAAGCCTCTGCGCGACAGGGCGCATCAGGCAAATTGCTCTGGTGACCAAAAGAATAGTTCGATGCGGTCGCCAAGCAGCTTGCGAAGGTGACTTGCGGCGATTTCGCCGAAGGCCCCGAAGGTGCCGATGCCCGCTGCCTCCACGGGTGTCGCGATGCCGAAGAAGATGACACGTCGCCGCCGCGCAATTGAGCCGACTGGCAAGACCTGTTTTGAGCTGCGCAACGAAACGCCAGCGTGGAAGGAACACGGCTGGCAGGCAGTAACTCGACGGACGTCAGAGACTGCAGCGCCATGATGCGTCGGCCCGTTGCGAACTGACCACGGCGCATGGCATGTGTCGCTGCCGAGCTTCCCCGAATGCCGACGCAAGACCATGACGCTACGACCGCCATCGAACATCGCCCGACAATCCTCCTCAGCCGGGGTCAGCCTTTGTCGTGCGCTGTCGAAACTTGGCCTGTGTTCACGCAAGCAGGCCGAGCTGCTGGTCGCCGAAGGGCGCGTGCGGGTCGGTGGCAAGGTTATCCGCAATGGCTCGGTGCGCGTCGATCCCGGCCGCGACCGGATCACGGTCGACGACCGGCGCGTCGTTGCCGAGCGCAAGGTCTACCTGATGATCAACAAGCCGCGCGGGCTGGTCACCACCCGCGACGACCCGCAGGATCGCGGCACCGTCTATGACTGTCTAACGGGGCTCGACCTGCCTTTCGTGTCGCCGGTCGGCCGCCTCGACAAGGCCAGCGAAGGCCTGCTTTTGATGACCAACGACACGCGCTGGGCGAATGGCCTGCTCGATCCTTCCTCGCACGTCGCCAAGACCTATCACGTGCAGATCGGCGCGCTGCGCGACGAGGCGATGCTGGCGCGGTTTCGCGCCGGCGTGACGGTCGACGGCGAGTTGCTGACGGCTCGGTCGATCGAGATCCTGCGCAGCGGCACCCGCACCGCCTGGCTCGAAATCGTGCTCGACGAGGGTCGCAACCGCCATATCCGTCGCCTGTTTGGCGCCTATGATGTCGAGGTGCTGCGGCTTGTGCGGGTTGCGATCGGCTCCTTGCAGCTCGGCGATCTCGCCAAGGGCAAGGCACGGCACCTGACGGCCGACGAACTGGCACTGTTTGCTTGAGCGGAACCTGACGTGCACCACCTGGAGAGCGGCCCGGACAATCTGGCTCCAGCTATCTCTGGTTCCACCCGCGGATAACCGGTTCGGCCAGGTCATGCTCGTAGCCGATTATGCTCAGGCTTGCGGTGTCCAGGACAAGCAACGCGCCGTCTTCGGGCGCAAGGCCGAGCCAGCGCGCCGCCAGCACCCTGAGGAAATGCGCGCTTGAAAACAGCAGCACGCTACCGCCGTTGCCGCGGAGCTGCCCAATGATCGCATCGGCCCGCGCGCCGACATCGGCTGCCGTCTCGCCACCGGGACAGCCGTCGCGAAACAGCCGCCAGCCAGGGCGCTCGGCGAGGATCTGCTTCGTGGTCAGCCCCTCATAGGCGCCGTAGTCCCACTCCGCCAGGTCGGCCTTCCTCGTGCCGGTCGCACCGAAGCCGGCCAGCAGGCAGGTGTTCAAGGCGCGCTGCGACGGGCTCGACCAGACAGCCGAAAATGACAGGCCGTTGAGGCGGTGCGCCATTGCGCGTGCGGCAGCTTCACCCGCAGCCGTTAGCGGTATGTCGGTGCGGCCGGTGTGTTTTCCCGACGCGCTCCATTCCGTTTCGCCATGGCGAACCAGGTAGATCTCGGGAAACAAGCTGCCCATTCGCAAGCCTTTCGATTTGTAGAGCTGCCGAGGAAGACCGGCTTGACGCCAGCCGAGCGTACGCGGCGATTGGCAAGAAGAACAGGCCGCAGCCGGTTTCCCGGCTGCGGCCTGCGTAGTGTTGCTGCCTGAGAGTCTTGTTGCCTGAAGGAGTCTTGGAGCCTGAGCGATCAGGCGGGCTGAAGTCCCGGCAGCGACAGGTCGGCCTCCTCCGGCAAGGCGCCGGCCATCGCGGCCGCGAACTTGGTCTGGTCGAGCTCCTTTTCCCAACGTGCGACAACCACGGTCGCAACCGCATTGCCGATGAAGTTGGTCAGCGCGCGGCACTCCGACATGAAGCGGTCGACGCCGAGGATCAGCGCCATGCCGGCAACCGGCACCGAGGGCACGACTGACAGCGTTGCCGCCAGCGTGATGAAGCCGGCGCCGGTGATGCCGGCGGCACCCTTGGAGCTCAGCATGGCAACGGCGAGCAGCAGTAGCTGGTCGCCGTAGGTGAGCGGCGTGTCGGTCGCCTGCGCGATGAACAATGCGGCAAGCGTCATGTAGATGTTGGTGCCGTCGAGGTTGAAGGAATAACCGGTCGGGATGACCAGCCCGACCACCGAGCGGTTGCAGCCGGCGCGTTCCATCTTGGCCATCAGGCCAGGCAGTGCCGCTTCCGAGGACGAGGTGCCGAGAACCAGCAGCAGCTCTTCCTTGATGTAGCGGATCAGCGCCAGGATCGAGAAGCCGTTGTAGCGGGCAACGGCGCCGAGCACCACCAGCACGAACAGCAGCGCGGTCAGGTAGAACGTGCCGATCAGCATGGCGAGATTGGCGATCGAGCCGATGCCGTATTTGCCGATGGTGAAGGCCATCGCGCCGAAGGCGCCGATGGGCGCGGCCTTCATCAGGATTGCGACGAGGCGGAAGATCGGCGTGGTCAGTGCCTGCAGGAAATCGACGACCGGGCGGCCGCGATCGCCGACGAGTGCAAGAGCGACGCCGAACAGCACCGAAAAGAACAGCACCTGCAGGATATCGCCCTGGGCGAAGGCGCCGGTGATGGTGTCGGGGATGATGTTCATCAGGAAGCCGACGATGGTTGTGTCATGCGCCTTCTCGGCAAAGGCCGTCACCTTCGTGGTGTCGAGCGTAGCCGGATTGATGTGCATGCCGGCGCCCGGCTGGATGATGTTGGAGACGACGAGACCGACGACAAGCGCCAGCGTCGAGAACACCAGGAAATAGATCATCGCCTTGCCGGCGACGCGGCCGACCTTCTGCAGGTCGGAAACACCGGCGATGCCGGTCGCCACCGTCAGGAAGATCACCGGCGCGATCACCATCTTCACCAGCTTGATGAAGGCGTCGCCGAACGGCTTCATCGCCGCGCCGGTTTCGGGATAGAAATGACCGAGCAGGACGCCGGCGGCGATCGCCACCAGGACCTGTACATAAAGATGCCGATAGAAGGGTACCTTGCCGCGCGTTTCGGCGGCAGCGAATGCTGTCTGCATGACGTCCTCCATTAAGCCCCGATCGAAAGCTCGACCTCCCGGAGCAACTGCGTTGACCTCCAGCAGCCTCGCGACTGCTGGACTCCCATGTGCAACGGCCGTGCCAGATCACCCCGAATGGCTATTCGGCATTGATTTTATTGATTATTCTTGATGGCAGACGGTCGTTTCTTCGACGGGAAGTGCGATTATTCGCATGAGTCGAATTGTGCTTTGTGCGAAATCATGCACAGATGAGCGATGCTGCAACGCCCTGCCGCTGCCTTGTCGTGGACGCCGGAGCAACTCGGCAGGCGGGCGCGCCGTGCCTGGCTGCTGTTCGCGGCCATCGCGCTTCTGGTCGTAGCGGCGGCGCTCTATGGCGCCGGCCTCTATGGCCGCACCACCGAAGTCGGAGCGCTGGCGGCGCAGGGACGCACCGATGCCAATCTGAAAGTGGCGCTGCTGCGCGCCGTGCTTGAAAACCCGCGCGCCCTGCCCCTGCTGCTGTCGCAGGACCAGCAGGTGCATGACGCCCTGGTGCAACGCAGTGCAGCGGCAATCGATGTGCTGAACCGCAAGCTCGAGGGGCTGGTCTCCGGCACCAAGGCTTCGGTGCTCTATGTCACCGGCACCAGCGGCCTGGCGATCGCCTCCAGCAACTGGCGCGAGCCAAGCAGCTTTGTCGGCAACGACTACGGGTTCCGTGCTTATTTCTCAGGCGCCATGCAGGCCGGAACCGCCGAATATTTCGCGCTCGGCAACGTCAGCAAGCGTCCTGGCCTTTACATCTCGCGGCGCGTCGGCAGCGCCGCCGTGCCGCTCGGTGTCGTCGTCGTCAAGATGGAGTTCGACCAGCTCGAGGCCGATTGGCACGAGGCGAACCGCCCGGCCTATGTCAGCGACGAACATGGCGTCGTCCTGATCACCAGCGTGCCGTCGTGGCGCTTCATGACGACGGCGCCGCTGGCCGGACCGGAACAAACCGCGATCCGCGACAGCCAGCAGTTCGGCGACGCGCCGCTGATGCCGTTGCCGATCGCGCGCCCACAGGCGTTGAGCCCAGATGTGACGATCGTCCATGCCGTGACGCCTGGCGGCAGCGATGCGGAGTATCTCAGGCTTTCCACAGCGGTGCCGTCGACGCCATGGCGGCTCGACTATCTGGTTCCCGCCGAAGCGCCGATCGCCGCTGCGGTCCGTGAAATGCGGCTGCTGGCGCTGGGCGCCGTCATCCCGCTGCTCGGCCTTGCCGCGTATCTGTTATGGCGCCGGCAGTCCGCACAGATGCGCATCGCCGCCGAACAGGCGGCGCGCACCGAGCTTGAACGCCGCGTCGTCGAACGGACCGAGGACCTGAGCCGCGCCCGCGACCGGCTGCAGGCCGAGATCGCCGGTCATCGCAGCACGGAAGCCAAGCTGCAGGTGGTGCAGCAGGACCTAGTCCAGGCCAATCGCCTTGCCATCCTTGGCCAGGTCGCCGCCGGCGTCGCGCACGAGATCAACCAGCCGGTCGCCACCATACGTGCCTATGCCGACAATGCCCGCGTCTTCCTCGACAGGAAGCAGACCTCGCCGGTCGAGGAAAACCTCGGCGCCATCGCCGCGCTGACGGAGCGCATCGGCACCATCACCGAGGAACTGAAGGCCTTTGCCCGCAAGGGCCGCACCGCGGCCGAACCGGTCGAGTTGCGCGGCGTCATCGAAGGTGCCGTGGTTCTGCTCAGAAGTCGCTTTGCCGGCCGGCTCGACGCGCTGGCCATCACGCTGCCGCCGCCAGACCTCAAGGTCATGGGAAACCGGGTCCGGCTCGAACAGGTGCTGATCAACCTATTCCAGAACGCGCTCGAGGCGCTGGACGGGCGCGACGACGCCAGGGTGCAGGTTTCGGCAGAAGAGACGGCCGACGGCGTCACGGTCAACGTCTCTGACAACGGGCCGGGCATTCCGCCAGGGATTCTCAAGTCGCTGTTCACGCCGTTCAACACCTCCAAGGAAAAAGGCCTCGGCCTTGGCCTCGTCATCTCGAAGGACATCGTCGCCGATTATGGCGGACGCATCGAGGTTTCGAGCGACGACAGCGGCACACGTTTCACCATCCACCTTTCAAAACCGGCCAAGGCAGCATGACGAGCGACGAAGCAGCTCCCGTCATCCTGATCGATGACGACAGCGATCTCTTGAAAGCCACCGCGCAGACGCTGGAGCTTGCCGGCTTTGCGGTATCGGGCTTTTCAGTGGCGTCCGATGCACTAGCCGCTCTCGATGTGAGGTTTGCCGGCGTGGTTGTGTCCGATATCCGCATGCCTGAGATCGACGGCCTGCAGCTTTTCGATCGCATTCTGCGGCTGGATGCCGACATTCCCGTCATCCTCGTCACCGGGCATGGCGACATCGCGATGGCGGTCAAGGCGATGAAGGACGGCGTCTACGACTTCATCACCAAGCCCTTCGCTGCCGACCGGCTGGTGCAAAGTGTCCGGAGGGCAGCGGAAAAGCGCCGTCTAGTGATGGAGAACCGGGCCTTGCGCGAGGCAACCGAGCAGGCGCAGGAGGGCCTGCCGCTGATCGGCCAGACACCGGCGATGGAAAGGCTGCGCCGGACGCTGCGGCAGATCGCCGACACCGATGTCGACGTGCTGGTGACCGGCGAGACCGGATCCGGCAAGGAGGTGGTGGCCAGCCTGCTGCATCGTTGGAGCCGCCGCGCCAAGGGCAATTTCGTCGCGCTGAACTGCGGTACGCTGCCGGAGACGGTGATCGAGAGCGAATTGTTCGGCCACGAGGCGGGCGCCTTCACCGGCGCGCAGAAGAAGCGGATCGGCCGCATCGAGCATGCCAGCGGCGGCACGCTGTTCCTCGACGAGATCGAAAGCATGCCGCCGTCGACCCAGGTACAGATGCTGCGGGTGCTGGAAATGCGCGAGGTCACGCCGCTCGGCACCAACGAGTTGCGGCCCGTGGACCTGCGCGTCGTCGCAGCCGCCAAGGTCGACCTCGGCGACCCGCGCCAGCGCGGCGCCTTCCGCGAGGATCTCTATTACCGCCTCAACGTGGTGACGATTTCCATCCCGCCGCTGCGCGAGCGCCGCGACGACGCCGCCCTGCTGTTCTTCTATTTCGCCGAGCGCGCCGCGGCCCGCTTCCACCGTCCGGTGCCGGCCGTGCCGGCCGCCGTCCATCGCCATCTGCAGGACCATGACTGGCCGGGCAATGTGCGCGAACTGGCGCACTTCGCCGAGCGCTTCGTTTTAGGCCTTGAAGAAGGAACACAGGCGCCGGACCCTGTCCCGACGGCGGATGCAGCCATGCCGCTGCCCGAGCGCCTGGAGCGTTACGAGGCCGACATCATCCGCGAGACGCTCGGCCGCAATGACGGCGACGTCAGGCGCACGATCGAGGCGCTGGGGATTCCGCGCAAGACGTTTTATGACAAGCTGCAGCGCCACGGCATCGTGCGCAGCGATTTTTCCAGATAGTGGAACCGGGAGCATGCCGCGACTTGAAGCCAGGCCAAAAAAACAGTGGCGAGTCAGCATCAGAAGGTGTTGAAGACCGCATCGAGCGCCTTCAAGGAGGCGCGATGTGGTTGCGCTCGGCAAGTCTTGATGATTTGTTGCCGGTTAGCGGAGAATGAATGATGCGAGAACCCGTCGGTCAAGATGAATATGGGGAATATGGGTCGACCAGCCCCTTCGATCCGGACGACCTGTCGAGGTTGAACCAGATCGGTCCGGGCGTGGCGAGCAACGATTTCGAGAAATACGCGGTGGCCGTGATCATCGTGTTCGGCGCCCTCATCATCGGTGGGCTGATGGCCGCCTCGATGGCTTTCGGGCACCGCAATGGCTTCCTTTACGCACTCGGCGGCGCCACGGCGGCCTGGATATCGGGAAACGCGCTTTTGCTCGACCGGCCCCGCATCTACGCGCTGTTCGTCGGCATTGCGGCCGTGCTGCTGATTGCGTCCACCATAACGCTGGTCATCTGACTGGGTCTGCCGATATTCAGGTGATGCCGGGCTGACCTGACTCTCACCAGACCCGGGGCGTACGAAATCTAATATCCAAGCGCCTCGCCGGAAGCGGCACGGCTGTCGATGGCGCCGTTGTAGCGGGCGCCGCCGCCCTTCTGGATTTCCGCCAGGCTCTTGCCGCCAACCAGGATACCGGCCGCCTGGCCCCAGGTCGCATCGCCGAGATCGAGGTGGTAGCCCATGCCGGCAAGCAGTTTTTCGGTATCCGGCGACAGGCCATAGGGCTCGATATAGACCTTGTCGGGCAGCCATTGGTGATGGATGCGCGGCGCATCGATCGCCTCCTGGATGTTCATGCCGTGATCGACGACGTTGACGATCGCTTCCAGCGTGATGGTGATGATGCGCGAGCCGCCGGGGCTGCCGATGATCATGAACGGCTTGCCGTCCCTGGCGACGATGGTCGGGCTCATCGACGACAGCGGCGTCTTTCTCGGCTCGATGGCGTTGGCCTCGCCCTGGACCAGGCCGTAGAGATTGGGCACGCCGGGCTTCTGGGTGAAATCGTCCATCTCGTTGTTGAGCAGGATGCCGGTGCCGTCGGCAACGACGCCTGCGCCGAACGAGCCGTTCAGCGTGTAGGTCACCGCAACCGCGTTGCCGTCATTGTCGATGATCGAATAATGCGTCGTCTCCTTGCTCTCGCCAAAGCCCTTTGGCATCAGGTCTTGAGATACGCCGGCCTGGAACGGATCGATCTTTTCGCGGATATCCCTGGCATAGGCCTTGTCGAGCAGCTTTGAGACCGGGTTGTCGACGAAGTCGGGATCGCCGAGCGCCGAATTCCTGTCGACATAGGCATGGCGCATCGCCTCGACCATGATGTGGACCGTCTCGGCCGAGCCGGCGCCGAGATAGGACAGCGGGTAGCCTTCCAGCACGTTGAGGATTTCGCAGATGATGACACCGCCGGAACTTGGCGGTGGCGAGGACGTGATCTCATAGCCGCGATAGCTGCAGGTCACCGGCTTGAGCTCGCGGACCACGTATCGTTCGAAATCCGCCTTGGCCAGAATGCCGCCCTTCTCGCCGCTCGCCTTGACGATGGCATCGGCGATGGCTCCCTTGTAGAAGGCGTCCGGGCCTTGTTCTGAAATGGTATTGAGCGAGGCCGCAAGGTCGGCCTGGATGATCCGATCGCCGACGGTGTAAGGTTTGCCGTCCGGCTTGAGGAAGATGGCGGCCGCCGCCGGGTCCTTCGCCAAGCGCTCGGCGCCGCCCTGGAGTGAGGCTGCATCGCCGGACCCTAGCACAAACCCGTCTCTGGCGTAGCGGATGGCCGGCGCCATCAACTGCTGCCGCGTCAGCGTGCCGTATTTCTCCCGCGCGGTCTCGAAGCCGGCCACCGAGCCCGGCACGCCGACCGCGAGATAGCCATCGAGGCTGGCGCCCTTCACCGGCTTGCCGTCCTTGTCGAGATACATGGTCTTGGTCGAGGCAAGCGGTGCGCGCTCGCGGAAATCGAGGAAGGTCGAGCGGCCATCCTTGAAACGGATGGTCATGAAGCCGCCACCGCCGATATTGCCGGCGGTCGGATAGACGACAGCCAGCGCGTAGCCGACGGCGACCGCGGCATCGACGGCATTGCCGCCTCTCTTCAGGACATCGACACCGACTTCCGAGGCCAGGCGCTGGGCGGTCACCACCATGCCGTGCTCGCCCTTCGCCGGCTGCGGCGAGGCGGCGAAGATAGTCGTCAGCGGCGTAAAGGCGAAGGTAAGCGAGAGGCTGAGGGCGATCAGTGTCCGGCGGGTGAGGTGCATGGCCATTCTCCGAGGGCGTTGGTGCGCCTAGAAGAGCCTGCGGAGGTGATCGAGTCCACTACCAATGAGACGACCGGCACCGGTGGCACTCAAATGGCGCCAAGCCGGGTGAACAAGATATCAAACAATCCCGCCGCCACCGCTGGCGACCGCTGGCCGCTCTGCCGCGACTTTCGCCCGGTAGCCGGCGGCCCGGTAGGCGGCGACCGGATCGATGGCGCCCCCCGTGTTCAGCCGCGCCATGGCGAGGATCGGCTCGACATCGGTGCGGTAGGCGATCTTCAGCGTCTGCGTCGCCATCAGGGCATCATTGGCGTCCTGGAATTCTGCCAGTGCCTTACGATCGACCAGCAGCGCCTGCGCATGGGCGCGCTGTACCTCGACCGCCGACAGCATCAGGCTTTCGATCGGGTCGGTGACATTGTGGCTCTGGTCGAGCATGTGGGCCGGATCAAAACCTTCGGCGCCGGAAAGCTCGGCATCGACCAGTTCATTGAAAACCAGGAACAGCCGGTAGGGATCGATCGAGCCGGCGTCGAGGTCGTCGTCGCCATATTTCGAATCGTTGAAGTGGAAGCCCCCGAGCTTCTTGAACTGGATAAGCCGCGACACGATCATCTCGATGTTGACGTTGGGCGCATGATGGCCAAGGTCGACTAGGCAGAAGGCCTTGTCGCCCAATTCCTTGGCGATGATGTAGTTGGTGCCCCAATCCTGCACGACAGTCGAATAGAAAGCCGGTTCGTACATCTTGTGCTCGGTGAACAGTTTCCAGTCGTCCGGCAGCCCGGAGTAGATCTCCTTCATGGCGTCGAGATAGCGCTCGAATGCCTTGGCGAAATTGACCTGGCCGGGGAAATTCGAGCCGTCGCCGATCCACACCGTCAATGCCTTGGAGCCCAGCGTCTTGCCGATCTCTATGCATTCGAGATTGTGCTCGACCGCCTGCCGGCGCGTGCCGGCATCGGCATGGGACAGCGAGCCGAATTTATAGGAAAGCTTCTGGTCTTTCGCATCGGAGAAGGTGTTGGAGTTCATGGCGTCGAAGCCGAGGCCGAAGCGGGATGCGGCCTGTTTCAGCCGGTTCGGGTCGGCCTTGTCCCACGGAATGTGCAGTGAGACTGTCGGCGTCGCCTGCGTCAATTGCCGGATGACAGCGCAGTCCTCGATCTTGTCGAAAATGTCGCGTGGCTCGCCGGGTCCGGGAAAGCGGGCGAAGCGGGTGCCGCCGGTGCCGACGCCCCAGGACGGGATGGCAACGGCGAATTCTTCGACCTTGTCGCGAATGGCGTCGATGGCGATGCCGCGACGGTCGAGGCGCTCGCCCAGCGATTGATAGTCGCGCTCGAGGTCGGCCTTGCGCGCCGCGTTGTGGCGGTCGACGAGGTCGGCGGAGATGATGGTTTCGGACATAGTTCCTCCCAATATGGTCGGCCGGCGCTGCCCCTCATCCGCCTGCGGCGCAGGCGCCCCCTGATCGACTAGCGCGTAAAACTCTGGGCGTTGCCCGCGTCGACATTAATGATGTTGCCGGTCGACTTGGCAGACATATCTGAGGCGAAGAAATAGATCGCCTCGGCGATGTCTTCGGGGAACACCGAACGCTTCAGCATCGAGCGCGAGCGGTAATGCTCCTCCAGGTCGTCGGTCGACATCTTGTAGGCGGCGGCACGCTGTTCCTTCCACTCGCCTGTCCAAATCTTCGAGCCCCGCAGCACTGCATCCGGATTGACGACGTTGACCCGGATCTGCGCTTCCGCGCCCTCCAGCGCCAGGCAGCGCGCCAGGTGGATCTCGGCGGCCTTGGCCGTGCAGTAGGCGGCGGCATTGGGTGATGCGGCGAGACCGTTCTTGGAGGCGACGAAGACAACATTGCCACCGATTTTTTGCGCGCGGAACAACCGGAATGCTTCCCTGGAAACGAGGAAGTAGCCGGTCGACAGGATGTCCATGTTCTTGTTCCACAGCGCCAGCGTGGTCTCCTCGATCGGCGCCGAGGACGCCAGGCCGGCATTCGACACCAGAATGTCGATGCCGCCGAACTCGACTGCCGTCTCGGCAAAACCTGAGATCACCTGGTCCTCGGCGGTGACGTTGATGACCACCGGCCGGACGAAGTCCTTGCCGTAGGCCTTGGCCAGTTCGTCATTGGCGCTGGCAAGGGCGGTCTCGTCGATGTCGGCCAGCACAACGCAAGCGCCTTCGCGCAGCAGCCGGTTGGCGGTCGCGCGGCCGATGCCGCCGGCGCCGCCGGTGACCAGTGCGATCTGGCCGGCCAAGGCTTTCGGCTTCGGCAAGCGCTGCAGCTTTGCTTCCTCGAGCAGCCAGTATTCGATGTCGAAGGCTTCCTGCTCGGGCAGGCCGACATAGGTCGAGACCGTCGAGGCGCCGCGCATGACATTGATGGCGTTGACGTAGAATTCGCCTGAAATACGCGCCGTCGCCTTGTCGCTGGCGAAGGTGAACATGCCGACGCCCGGCATCAGATAGACCACGGCATTGGGATCGCGCATAGGTGGCGAATCGGCGTGCTTGCAGCGGTCGTAATAGGCCTGATAGCCGGCACGATAGGCGGCCACGTCGTCTGTGAGACGCGTGATGACGGCATCAACATCGGGATTCTTCGGGTCGAATTCGATCACCAGCGGCCGGATCTTGGTGCGCAGGAAATGGTCCGGACAGGACGTGCCGAGGGCCGCCAACGGACGCAAATCCCTGGAATTGACGAATTCGAGCACAGCAGGCGAATCGTCGAAATGGCCAAGCTTGTGGCTTTTCTCCGAGATCAGGCCGCGGATCCTCGGCATCAGTTTTGCCGCCACGGCGCGCCGGGCGGCTGCGTCGAGCGACTTGACCACTTCGCCACTGAAGATCGGCTTGCCTTTGGACTTGCGCTCGAACCAGTCGATCGCCTGGTTGATCACCGAGATCGTCGTCTCGTAGCTTTCTTTCGGCGTGTCGCCCCAGGTGAACAGGCCGTGGCTTGCCAGCACGACACCCTTGGCCTCAGGGTTTTCAAAGCAGAATTTTTCCAGCCACAGGCCGAGCTCGAAGCCCGGACGCTTCCATGGCAGCCAGCCGATCGCGTCGCCGAAGATCTCTTTCGTCAGCGCCTTCGAATCCTTGGCGGCGGCAATGGCGATGATAGCGTCGGGATGCATATGATCGACATGAGGCTTCGGCACGAAGGCGTGCAGCGGCGTGTCGATCGAGGCGGCGCGCGGATTGAGGTTGAAGGTGCAATGGGACAGATAGCCCACCATCTCGTCCTCATGCTCGGGGCCGCGATAGAGACCTTTCAGCGCGCGCAGCTTGTCCATGTAAAGGGTGGCGAAGCCGTCGAGCTTGATCGAGGCGCTGTCGCCGCCCGAACCCTTCACCCACAGCACTTCGACGCTCTCGCCCGTCAGCGGATCCTTCCGCCGGATCTTGGACGAGGTGTTGCCGCCGCCATAGTTGGTGACGCGCTTGTCGGAGCCGAGAACGTTCGAGCGATAGACCAGAAGTTCCGGCTCGCTCATCGCTTGGGCCTTGGCATCATCCCAAAGGTTGGCGAGGCGCGTGCTGGAGCGCTTGTCGAGCATAGGTATCCTCCCTTGAGACACGCAAACGGCGCGGTCCCTTTGGTCTGAATTTCTACGCAAGCGGCGGCGTTGTCAATCACAAACGATCAATATCAATCATATTGCATTGCACAATGAAATTATCTGATTGGAAATGATTGACACTGCGCGTTTTGGGTGCCTAGATGCTCGGGCAGGGAGGAACCATGCACGAGAAAGAGCGCCACAGGATCATTCTGTCGGCCGTCCAGGAAAAACCTGTGGTGACGGTGCAGGAGATGGTCGACCTGACGGATTCGTCCGAGGCGACGATCCGGCGCGACATCGCGGCATTGCATGTGCAAAAGCGCCTGCGCCGCGTGCGTGGCGGCGCCGAGGCAATCTCCCCGCCGCAGTTCATCGGCCTTGCCGGCCGGCCTTTCTCCGTCAACGAAGCGCTCAACGCCGCGCAGAAGCGGGCGATCGCACGGGAAGCGGTGGAACTGTGCAAGGATGGCGAGCCGATCATCATCAACGGCGGCACCACCACCTTCCAGATGGTGCATTTCCTGACCGGCCGTCGCATGCCGATCTTCACCAATTCCTTCCCGATCGCCGAGCACCTGCTCAAACACTCCAAGAACACGGTGATGCTGTCGGGCGGCACCATCTACCGCGAGCAGAACATCATCCTGTCGCCCTTCGATAATGACGTGACGCGCAATTTCTATGCGCGCCGCATGTTCATGGGCGCGCAAGGGCTTGGTCCGCTTGGCCTGATGGAAGGCGATCCGCTGCTGATCCAGGCCGAGCAGAAGCTGATCGACCAGGCCGACGAGCTGGTGGTGCTGGTCGATTCGTCGAAGTTCCGCAAACGCTCCAGCCTGATCCTGTGCGGCCTGTCGCGCATCGCGACGGTCGTCACCGACGACGGCATCGAGGACCGCGAGGCCAAGATGCTCGAGACCGCGGGCGTGGCGCTGGTTGTCGCCCGCAAACCGGCAAGCAACAGGGAAGAATCTTCGCTGCAGGCCTGAGACGAACTCACGCGCGCAGCGGCGATGGAATGCAACGCTCAAGGGAGGATATTCGATGAGCATTTTGAGGAAACTGATGGTGATGGCGGCGCTTTCGGCCGCCATGTTCGTGAACGCTGCCTATGCCGATAACGTCAAGATCGCTTTGGTGGTGAAGTCGCTTGGCAACGGCTTCTTCGATGCCGCCAACAAGGGCGCCGAAGAGGCGGCCAAGGAACTCGGCGATGTCGACATCATCTATACCGGCCCGACCAAGGCGACCGCCGAAGCGCAGATCGAAGTGGTCAATTCGCTGATCGCCCAGAAGGTCGATGCCATCGCCATTTCGGCCAATGACGCCGATGCCCTGGTGCCGGCGCTGAAGAAGGCGATGGACCGCGGCATCACCGTGATCTCGTGGGATTCGGGCGTGGCGCCCGAGGGCCGCCAACTGCACCTCAACCCATCCGACACCGGCCTGATCGGCGAGACCATCATCAAGCTTGCCGCCGACTACCTGCCGGAAGGCGGCGAAGTCGCCATCCTGTCGGCTTCGTCCACCGCGACCAACCAGAACGCCTGGATCGACGCTGCCAAGAAGGTGCTGCCGGAGAAATTCCCGAAGATCAAGCTCGTGGCCACCGTCTATGGCGATGACGACTCGGCCAAGAGCACGGACGAGGCCAAGGGCCTGCTGAAGTCCTATCCGAACCTCAAGGCGATCATCGCACCGACCACGGTCGGCGTCGTTGCCGCAGCCCAGGTGGTGACCGACGAAGGCCTGATCGGCAAGGTAAACGTCACCGGGCTGGCGCTGCCGTCCGAGTTCAAGAAGTTCATCGACAACGGCGCCAGCCAGGCGGTCGCGCTGTGGAACCCCATCGACCTCGGCTATTCGGCCGTCTACCTCGCCCATGATCTGGCGGTGAAGAAGGAAGAAGCTAAACCTGGCGCGACGCTGTCGATCGGCCGCGTCGGCAAGGTTACGCTCGACGATACCAACTCGGCTGCGATGGCTCCGCCCTTCCAGTTCGACAAGACGAACATCGAAAAGTTCTCCAAGATCTATTGATCCTGGAGCCCCTCGAGCTGGCGCGGCGGGGCTCAGCTCCCGCCGCGACTTTAAAAACGGACCTTACTTCAGGGCCTGATACAAGTATGGACACGACAGCCCAACCTAATTTGGCAGAGGAGCAGCCTTTGCCTTCAGTTCCGCGGCTGACGCTATCCGGCATCAGCAAAAGCTTTCCCGGCGTGCGCGCGCTGCATGATGTCAGCCTGTCGCTCTATCCCGGCCAGGTGACCGCGCTGATCGGTGAGAACGGCGCCGGCAAGTCGACGCTGGTCAAGATCATGACCGGCATCTACCAGCCCGATTCAGGTTCGATCAGCATCGACGACCAGCCCGTCACCTTGCCCAGCGCCCATGCCGCTTTCGGGCACGGCATCACCGCCATCCACCAGGAAACCGTGCTGTTCGATGATCTCACCGTCGCCGAAAACATCATTCTCGGCCATGCACCTCGAACGCGCTTCGGCACCATCGACTGGCGCACCATGCGCAAGAACGCGAAGGAAGTGCTGGGCACAATGGGCGCCAGCCACATCGACGCCGACGCGCGGCTGAAGGACCTCGGCATCGCCAACAAGCACCTCGTGGCCGTCGCGCGCGCCATGTCGATCGACGCGCAGATCGTCATCATGGACGAGCCGACCGCAGCACTTTCGATGAAGGAGATCGAAGAGCTTTTCCTGCTCATCGAATTCCTGAAGAGCGAAGGCAAGGCGATCCTGTTCATCAGCCACAAGTTCGACGAGATCTATCGCATTGCCGACCGCTATACGGTGTTCCGCGACGGCGAGATGGTCGGCGAAGGGCTGATCAAGGATGCCGGCCAGAGCCAGATCGTGCGCATGATGGTCGGCCGCGCCGTGGACCATATCTTTCCACAGCGCAAGGCCGAGATCGGCGCGCCGGTGCTTTCCGTCTCCGGCCTGTCGCACCCGACCGAGTTCGACGACATCGGCTTCGAACTGCACAGAGGCGAGATCCTCGGCTTCTACGGCCTTGTTGGCGCCGGCCGCAGCGAGGTGATGCAGGCGATATCAGGCATCACCCGCACCAGCAGCGGCACGATCACGCTGGACGGCAAACCGATCGCGCCGAAGTCTGCGGCGGATTCGATAGAGGCCGGCATCGTCTACGTGCCGGAAGAGCGCGGCAAGCAGGGCGTGGTGATCGGCCTGCCGATCTTCCAGAATGTCTCGCTCCCTTCGCTCAGGCGCACGTCCAAGTCAGGCATGTTGCGGCTCGCCGAGGAGTTCGCGCTGGCCCGCTCCTACACCGAGCGGCTGGACCTGCGCGCCTCCTCGCTCAGCCAGGACGTCGGCACGCTGTCGGGCGGCAACCAGCAGAAGATCGTCATTGCCAAATGGCTGGCGACTGCGCCCAGGGTGATCATCCTCGACGAGCCGACCAAGGGCATTGACATCGGCTCCAAAGCCGCCGTGCACGGTTTCATGGCCGAGCTGGTCGCGCAAGGCTTGTCGGTGATCATGGTGTCGTCCGAGCTGCCCGAGATCCTCGGCATGTCCGACCGCGTCGTCGTCATGCGCGAAGGCCGCATCGCTTCGGTCTACGACAACAAGGGGCTCGACGCCGAAACGCTAGTCAGGACAGCAGCGGGGATCGCGGAATGAAGGCTTTCCTCAGATATCGTGAAGTCTGGCTGCTCGCGGCAATCGTCGTGCTGATCGGGCTTATCTCGACGCGCTTTCCAGGCTTTTCCGACCCGGCCAATCTGCGCCAGGTATTCAACGACACCTCGATCCTGATGATCCTGGCTCTGGGTCAGATGGTGGTGATCCTGACCCGCTCTATCGATCTGTCGATGGCTTCCAACCTCTGCTTCACCGGCATGGTGGTGGCGATGCTGAACGCCGCGCATCCGGCAATCCCGATCCCGCTGCTGATCGTCGCGGCGCTTCTGGTAGGACTGGCGCTCGGCGCCATCAACGGCCTCCTGGTGTGGCGGCTGAACATCCCGTCGATCGTGGTGACGCTTGGCACGCTCACCATCTATCGCGGCGCCACCTTCGTCATTTCCGGCGGCGCCTGGGTCAATGCCGACCAGATGAGCCCAGCCTTCATCGGCCTGCAGCGCGCGGCGCTCCTCGGCATTCCGGTGCTGTCGTGGATCGCCGTACTGGTCATCGCGCTGTTCTTCCTGCTGATGACGCGTACCGCGCTCGGCCGCTCGATCTACGCCATCGGCGTCAATCCGACCGCGTCGGTCTATGCCGGCATCGATGTCGGCCGTACCAAGTTCATCGTCTTCTGCCTCTCTGGAATGATCGGAGGTCTCTGCGGCTACCTGTGGATCTCGCGTTACGTCATCGCCTCGGTCGAGGTCGCCAACGGCTACGAACTCAACATCATCGCCGCCTGCGTCATCGGCGGCATCTCGATTGCCGGCGGCATCGGCTCGGTCGGCGGTGCTGTGCTCGGCGCGCTGTTCCTCGGTATCATCTCCAACGCACTGCCGGTCATCAACATCTCGCCCTTCTGGCAGATGGCGATTTCCGGCAGTGCCATCATCCTGGCCGTGGTGCTCAACGCGCGCGGTGAACGCCGACAGGGCCGCATCATCCTCAGAAAGGCGGAAGCGGCATGACCGACACCCCTGCCCCACGCCATATTCCCGATCGGCTCGACAAGCCGCTCAGTTCGGCGATCTTTTCCTGGGAGGCGTTACTGGTCGCGGTGGCGGTCGCCATCTTTGCGATCAACAGCTTTGCCTCGCCCTACTTCCTCGACCCATGGTCGCTGTCGGATCTGACCTTCAACTTCACCGAAAAGGCGCTGATCGCGCTCGCCATGGCGCTGCTGATCATTTCCGGTGAGATCGACTTGTCGGTTGCCGCCATCATTGCGCTGGCCTCGACGATGATGGGCATGGCGGTGCAGGCCGGCGCCGGCATGCCGGCGCTGGTGGCGATCGGCATCGTCGTCGGTCTCGGCTGCGGCGCTTTCAACGGGCTGCTCGTCACCAGGCTGGGCCTGCCATCGATTGTCGTCACCATCGGCACGATGAGCCTGTTTCGCGGCATCGCCTTCATCATTCTCGGCGACCAGTCCTACAAGGGCTATCCCTCAAGTTTCGCCTTCTTCGGCCAAGGTTACGTCTGGTGGGTGGTGTCGTTCGAACTGGCGCTGTTTCTCGTTGCAGCTGTCATCTACTGGTTCGTGCTGCACCGGACGAGTTTCGGCCGCCGGGTCTTTGCCATCGGCAACAACCCGGTCGCGGCGCAGTTTTCCGGTGTGCGCGTCGATCGCATCAAATTCATCCTGTTCTGCCTGACCGGCCTGATGTCGGGCATCGCTTCGGTGCTGATCACCTCGCGGCTCGGCTCGACCCGGCCGTCGATCGCGCAAGGTTACGAATTGGAGGTCATCACAATGGTGGTGCTCGGCGGCGTCAGCATACTGGGCGGCGCTGGCAGCATAGGGGGCGTGGTGCTCGCAGCCTTCATCATGGGGCTGGTGACGTTCGGCCTCGGCCTGCTCAACGTGCCCGGCATCGTCATGTCGATCTTCATCGGCCTGCTGCTGATCATTGTCATCGCGCTGCCGATCGTCTGGCGGCGGCTGCGCCGGGAGCGCTTCGCCTGATGGCCGAGAAATATGCGTTCAAGATGAAGCTCAAGCCCGGCATGAGGGCCGAATACAAAAAGCGCCACGACGAAATCTGGCCATCGCTGGTTGCGCTGCTGAAGCAGGCCGGCGTCTCCGACTATTCGATCCATCTCGACGAAGAGACAAATATCCTGTTCGGCGTGCTGTGGCGGCATGACGGCCACGGCATGGACGATCTGCCGAAGCATCCGGTGATGCAGCGATGGTGGGCATACATGGCCGACATCATGGAGACGAAGCCGGACAACGAGCCGGTGGCGGTGCCGCTGGAAACCGTGTTCCATATGGAATGACTGATATCCGCCACGTCGCCGTCATCGATATCGGCAAGACCAATGCCAAGGTGGCGCTGGTCGATCTCGCATCCATGCGCGAGGCCACGTTGCGCCGCGTGGCGAACGCACCCGCCGCTGACGGCCGCTATCCGCACCACGATGTCGAGCGATTGTGGACCTTCATCCTTGGCAGCCTCGCCGAGATCAATCGCGAGCAGCGTATCGACGCGATATCGATCACTACGCATGGCGCGACGGCGGTGCTGGTGGACGCAGCCGGCCAACTGGCGCTGCCGGTCCTGGACTATGAGTTCGATGGGCCGGATAGTTTTGCAGCGGACTATGACGAGATTCGCCCAGCCTTCACTGAGACAGGCACGCCGCGCCTGCCGGTCGGCCTCAATCTCGGCGCGCAGTTGTTCTGGCAGCAAAGGAGTTTCCCGGCAGAGTTCGCCAAGGCCGCAGCGATTCTCATGTATCCGCAATACTGGGCCTTGCGGCTGACCGGCCGCGCCGCCAACGAGGTGACCTCGCTCGGCTGCCATACGGATCTATGGAATCCGTGGAAAGCTGATTTCTCGTCGCTGGTCGACAAGATGCAATGGCGTCGGCTGATGATGCCGGTGAGGCCAGCGAAAGACCGCCTCGGCACAATCCTGCCCGCGCTTGCCCGGCAAACCGGGCTCGATCCGCAAACGCCGGTGTTTTGCGGCCTGCACGATTCCAACGCCTCGCTGCTGCCGCATCTGCTGTCTGACAAGCCGCCTTTCTCCGTCGTCTCGACCGGCACCTGGGTGGTGTCTATGGCGGTCGGCGGCAGGCAAATTACGCTTGATCCGGCACGTGACACGCTGGTCAATGTCAACGCGCTCGGCGACCCCGTTCCGTCCGCGCGCTTCATGGGCGGCCGCGAGTTTTCCGTGTTGACGGAAGGCCGATCGGAAGACTGGACCGAAGCGGATGTCGCCACAGTGCTCGCTCGCAAGGCATCCCTGCTGCCCTCGACCCAACAAGGCTCGGGGCCGTTTCCGCACCACACCGCCGCATGGCTCAATGCCGACGGCATCAACACCGGCCAGCGCTTTGCCGCCATCTCTTTCTACCTGGCACTGACGACCGCCACCTGCCTCGACCTGATCGGCGCCGACGGCCCGGCCATCGTCGAGGGGCCGTTCGCCCGCAACCGGCTTTTTGTCAGCATGCTGGCGACGGCGACGGCGCGCGTCGTCATTGCGTCCGAGGCTGCGACCGGCACCAGTATCGGCGCTGCCTTGCTGGCGTCGGATCATCGCCTTGCCCAGGGCAAAGGCGAAAAGACCGATCCGCCGGCCGATCCGGCGTGGGCGAATTATGCGCGCTCCTGGCGCGCGGCTGTCGATGCCCGCAGTTGACGTTGTAGCTACAGAATCCGCTTGCCGAAGGCGGACATGACGAAGTTGACCGTTTCCGTCGCCAGCCGCGGTTCGAAGTCGGGTGTCAGGCCGGAAATATCCATCGACAGCAGCCCGCCGGAGAGCGCTATCGCCTCCATCGCCTGATGCGTTTCGCGCACGGTGAGACCGCCGGAGCCTGCCGGCCAGCCGGCGAATTCGGTCACATCAGGCGAATAGCTGACATGGAAGCCTTGCGTGCCGGAGGAGGCGATGTGGATGGCTTCACGCATCACGTCGCGCATACCCGTGGCGTCGATATCGGTCATGGTGAAGGCCGATAGCCGCGAATCCTTCAGCACCCGCGCCTCGGCCGGATCGGCATGACGCAGGCCGACGATGACGACGTTTTCCGGCGACAGCTGCGGCTGCAGCGCGCCTGGCTTGTGATCGAGGCCAAGCGCTCGCGCCAGCACTGAGGACTCGGCCAGGTCGATGCCGTCTTCGTCTTCGGGCATCAGCGCGGCGATGGAATCGATCCAGATCAGGCCGAAAGAGTGCGTTGCCCGTGCCGTCGCTGTCAGCGCCTTGTGGGCGATGCGGCGATCGCCACCGGCGGTAAAGCGGATCAAGCCGGAAGGCGGCCGTTCGATATCTGCCAGTTCGATCACATCGAAATTCATCGCCTCCAGCCGCGCACCGGTCGCTTCCCTGGCCAGTATGCCGGCCGCGGCCGGCTCGGCCGTGATCGACACCATCTTGCGGCCGGAGAAATCCGCGACGTCATGCATCGGGGCCTTTTCGACATATTCCGAAGTCATAGCCATCAGCATGGCGCCATAGCTCATGCGAAAGCCGACGCGGTCGCCGACGGCAGGCGGCGGGTCGGCGTCGGTCACGTCGAGAAGCAGATGGTCGCTGGAGGCGCCGAGCACCCGAACGCCCTTGGCGATAGGCGTCAGCCCTTCGATCAGCACGTCCTCACGGCCGATATTGGCGATGGCGCGCAACCTGTCACCCTCGTCGGCAAACACCGGCTGGTTGCCGAAAGCGTCGTAGCCGGATTCGCCGATCGGCCGCGACGGCTTCAGCTTGACCTCGATGATGTCGCTGGTCAGGCGGCAGGCGTCCGGTTCGAGTTCTTCCCACGGCGCCTCGCGGAAGGTTTCGACACCGCCCTGCAAGATCGCCTCGCCAACCCGCAGATTGTTGATGCCGACGGGCAGCCTGCCTTCCAGCAAGAGCGGCAGCGACGATGAGGCGCCGCCGGAGATCCAGTCCAGCCTTGCGCCGGACAGACGCTCTGTCTTGTAGGCATGGGCGACCAGTTGCCCGAGGTTTTCTTCCGTCGGCATGATGGCGCCGAAGCAGCCCAGATTGGTGCCGATGCCGGCGATGCGCACGCCCTTGAGTGCCAGTATCTGTTCGACCGTCGACACGAGATCGTTCGGCCAGATGCCTTCCCGGAGGTCGCCGAGATCGATCATCAGCATGATGTCGTGGACCCGACCCATGCGCTCGGCGATGCGCGATATCTCGCGGATGATGGCAAGCTCGGATTGCAGGCTGATGTCGACGCTGCGCACCACTTCCTCGACGCGAGCAACCGGCGGGCTGCGCAGCAGCATGATCGGGGCGGTGATGCCGCTGTCGCGCAGCCTGCGGATGTTTTCGAAGCGCGATTCGGCGATGCCGGCGACACCGCCGCGCAGCATGGCGCGCGCCACCTGCGGCATGCCGCAGGTGCCCTTGGTGACGCCGAAAATCTTAATACCGGACAGCGCGCAGCGTTCGACGATCGTGCGTGCGTTGCGCTCGATGCGGCCGAGGTCGATGGCGACTTGCGGTCCGGACATTGCCTAGTTCCTGTAGACCAGCCCTTGCGGATCGATCTCCGGCTTGCGGCCGGCCACCACATCGGCGAGAAATTTTCCGGAGCCGCAGGCCATGGTCCAGCCGACATGACCGTGGCCGGTGTCGAGATAGAGGTTTCTATAGCGCGCCTGGCCGATGACCGGCACCGAATTCGGCATCATCGGCCGCAAGCCGGCCCAGAGCTCGGCCTTGTTCTCATCGAAAGCACCGGGAAAGAGTTCCTTGCCGGTCTTGAACATCGCCGCGAAATCGCTCGGCCGGTGGCTGCGGTCGAAGCCGGTGAATTCGGCCGTCGAGGCCAGCCGCAGCCGGTTGCCGAGCCTGGAATAACCGATCAGCCGATCCTCGTCGGCGCCGCCCATTGTCGGCCCCTTGCTCTCGTCCTCCAGCGGCACGGTCGCGGTGTAACCCTTGACCGGATAGACCGGCAGATCGATGCCGTAGCGGCGGCCGAGCAGGCCGCTTTCCGGCCCCATCGAGATCACCACGGCGTCGCCGGTGACCGGGCCGGCCGAGGTAATCACCGCGCGCACATGATCGCCCTCGATGTCGAGGCCTTCGACAGTGGTGTTGTAGAGAAATCGGACGCCGAGTTTGTCGGCGGCGTAGGCTGCCAGATTTTCCACGAACTGCCGGGAATCGCCGGTCTGGTCGATCGGCGAATAGACGCCGCCGGCGATCTTCTCCCTGGCGCCGGCAAGGCCGGGCTCGAGCTCGACCAGACGGTCGCGGCCGACGATCTCGATCGGCAGGCCATGCTTGGCGAGATAGCGGTAATTGTCGGCGCCGCTATCAAGGCTCTGCTGCGTGCGGAAGAAGTAGAGAATACCCTTCTTGCGCTCGTCATAGTGAATGCCGGTGTCGGCCGAGAGCGCATTGGTGCAGTCGCGGGAATAGAGCGCCAGGCGCAGCTTGATGTCGGTGTTGGCGCGCAGGCGCGCATGCGTGCATTGGCGCAGGAAACGCAGGCTCCAGGCGAGAAAATAGGGATCGAAGCGCAGCCGCACCTTGATGCCGAGATCGTGATTGTAGAGCGCACGCAGAAACGTCTTCAGCGCGGCAGGCGAAGCCCAGGCGGTGGCGTCGCCGGGCGACACCAGGCCGGCATTCGACTGGCTAGTGCCACGCGCCGCTGCCGGATGGCGCTCGATCACGGTCACCTCGTGGCCGTCGCTTGCCAGATAATAGGCGGCCGCCGTTCCGACGACGCCAGCCCCAAGCACCACGATCTTCATGCCGCTTCCCCAAAGGATTTAATACGGCCGGAGCGCCTCCACGCTCCGCCGTGAAGCCCTTCAATAGCGCTTCTGCGCTTGATCTACGAGCCCATCGATCTCAGCTGCGCGCCGAATTCTTGCTGGTCAGGATGCGCTCCCAGGCCAGCGCGTCGGCAACGATCAGGTCGAGGTCATCACGCTGTGGCGTCCAGCCGAGTTCGCTGCGGGCGAGTTCTGAATTGGCGACCACGGCCGCCGCGTCGCCGGGGCGACGCTCACCCGTCCGCACCTCGAAGTCGTGGCCAAAGGTGCGGCGAACACTGTCGATGACTTCGAGCACCGAATAGCCGTGGCTGTAGCCGCAATTGGCGACCAGGCTTTGCCCCCCGGCGCGCAACCGCTGAAGGGCCAGTCGATGCGCCGCAGCCAGGTCGCTGACGTGGATATAGTCGCGCATGCAGGTGCCGTCCGGCGTCGGATAGTCTGTGCCGAACACCTGCATGAACGGTCGCTTGCCGAGCGCCGTCTCGGCGGCAACCTTGATCAGATGCGTGGCGCCGGGGGTCGACTGGCCGGTGCGCCCCTTCGGATCGGCGCCGGCGACGTTGAAGTATCGCAGCACCGTATAGCGCAGCCCATGGGCGATCGCCGCGTCGCGCAGCATCCATTCGCTCATCAGCTTGGACAGGCCGTAGGGTGATTCCGGCGCAAGGCGGGCGTCCTCGCGCACCGGCTCAAGCCCGGCACCGCCATAGACGGCGGCGGTCGAGGAAAAGATGAAATTGGGCACGCCTTCGCGCACCGCGGTTTCGATCAGCGTGCGCGTCTTGCAGGTGTTGTTCTCGTAGTAGCCGAGGGGGTCGGCGACCGATTCTGGAACGACGATGGAGCCGGCGAAATGGATGATCGCGTCGACCTTGTTGTCACGGATGATCGAGCCGACCAATTCCTTGTCGGCAACATCGCCGACGACGAGCTTTGCCTCGGGCGCCACCGCCCATTCAAAGCCGGTCGAAAGCCGGTCGAGAACGACCACGCTGTCGCCCGCATCCAGCAACTCCCAGACCATATGGCTGCCGATATACCCGGCACCGCCTGTCACCAAAACCGTCATCCGCGTCCTCGCTGTTCATGATTTATCGGGAACTGTCTCAACAGCCGCCTTACTGAAAAGGCCACCGAAAGACCATTAGAGCTTACGGTTACCGGTTCCTCGGGCGTGTGGCATCGTCCTGAAACAAAATTGATCCACATCAAGGGAATAGGCCACGAACCGTGGTCGTTAGGAACAGGCTTGGGGCGTGGCATTTTGACCAAAAAGGCCAGGTGGACGCCGATTGGGGCAATGATTATGATCCCACGCAAAAATTGGGAAGGTGACATGAATTACCAGCGGTTCTTCGAAGATGCGATCGACCAGCTCCATGCAGAGCGGCGCTATCGTATCTTCGCCGACCTCGAGCGCATCGTGGGAAAATTTCCGCGAGCCATTTGGCGCTCTAACGGCCGCGCCCAGGAAATCACCGTCTGGTGCTCCAACGACTATCTCGGCATGGGCCAGCATCCCGACGTCATCGCCGCGTTCAAGAACGCAGCCGGCAAGATGGGATCCGGCGCCGGCGGCACCCGCAATATCTCCGGCACCAGCAATCCACTGGTCGAGCTTGAACTGGAACTTGCCGACCTGCACGGCAAGGAAGCGGGGCTGGTCTTCACCTCCGGCTTCGTCTCCAACGAGGCGTCGATCTCGACCATTGCACGGCTCTTGCCCAACTGCCTGATCATCTCGGACGAATTGAACCACGCCTCGATGATCGAAGGCGTGCGGCGCTCGGGCGCCGAGAAGAAGATCTTCCGCCACAATGACGTCGCCCATCTCGAAAGCCTGCTGCAGGCGGCGGGCCGCGAGCGCGCCAAGCTGATCGTGTTCGAGAGCGTCTATTCGATGGACGGCGACATCGCGCCAATCAAGCAGATCGTCGAACTCGCCGAGCGCTACAACGCCATGACCTATATCGACGAGGTCCATGCCGTCGGCATGTACGGACCGCGCGGCGGCGGCATCACCGAACGTGAAGGGCTGGCTGATCGCATCGACATCATCGAAGGCACGCTGGCTAAGGCGTTCGGCACCCTCGGCGGCTACATCACCGGCAACAGTGCGGTGATAGACGCCGTGCGCTCCTATGCGCCGGGCTTCATCTTCACCACGGCGCTGCCGCCGGCCATCGCCGCCGCCGCCACCACGTCCATCCGCCATCTGAAGCACTCGCAGGCCGAGCGCGACGCGCAGCAGCGCCAGGCGACGCGGACGAAAGAGGTTCTTGGTGCTGCCGGCCTGCCGGTGATGGAGTCCCCCACTCACATCGTGCCAGTGCTGGTCGGCGACCCCGAGCTCTGCAAGATGGCCAGCGACCGCCTGCTTGGCGTCCATGGTCTCTACATCCAGCCCATCAACTATCCGACGGTGCCGCGCGGCACCGAGCGGCTGCGCATCACGCCGACGCCGTTCCATTCGGATCAGTTGATCGCGGAACTTCAAGACGCCCTGGTCGAGACCTGGGATGCTTTGGGCATACCCTATGGCTCGGCTGGCCGGCCTGCCGTGGCTGAAAGCGACCGCGTCATCCCGTTGCTGGTGCCGAAGTCCGGCGGCTGAAGCCGCCGCCTGCTCAAACAGTCTTAATCCACTTTGCCAGACGGTGCGCCGCTTCCTCGAGTTGGTCGAGGCGGCGGTGGAAACACAGCCTGAGCAAAGCTTCGCCGCCGGGGCCGAAGGCGGTGCCGGGCGCCAACCCGACATTGGCTTGGTCGACAATGTCGAAGGCTGCCGCGCGTGAATCAGTGATGCCGTCGACGGCGAAGAACAGGTAGAACGCGCCCTGCGGCACGGTGAACCGCGCATGGCCTGTCTCGGCGAGGATGCCGCAGACCAGGTCTCGCGCCGCCCTCGCCCGCTCCACCTGCTCGACGATGAAGGCATCGCCTTCGTCGAGGGCGACGACGGCACCGCGCTGCATGAACTGGGCAACGCCCGACGTCGAGTACTGGACCAGGTTCTCGAAAACCTGCTGCAAGGCGGGATGGGTCTTGATCCAGCCGATGCGCCAGCCGGTCATCGCCCAGTTCTTGGAGAAGCTGTTGACGAACAGGATGCGGTCCTCGTCGGCCATGATATCGATGAAGGAGGGCGCACGGCCATGGCCGTAGTGGAACAGCGAATAGATCTCGTCGGCGATGATCCACAGGCCCCTTTCGCGGGCAAGGTCGAGAATCGCCTGCAGCGTCTCCCTGTCGGCGGTCCAGCCGGTCGGGTTGGAGGGCGTGTTGACAAACAGCGCCTTAGTGCGCGGCGTGATCGCCGCTGCGATCTTGCCGACGTCGCAGGACCAGCCATTGCCAGACTGGTCGAGCGTGACCGCAACCGGCACAGCGCCCGCGACACCAGCGGCAGCGGCGAAATTCGGCCATGCTGGCGACAGGTAGACGACCTCGTCGCCCGTGCCGGCGACCGCGTCGAGCGCCAGCTGGATGGCGTGCATGCCGGAGCCGGTGACGATGAATTCTTCCTCGGCAAAGCTCTTGCCGAAATGCCTGTCGTAGTAGCGGGCGAGCGCCTGCCGCAATTCGGGAATGCCTTTCTGCCAGGTATAGAAGGTCTCGCCGCCGGCCAGCGCCCGGGCAGCGGCATCGGTGATGAAGGCGGGCGTCGGCAGATCGCCCTCGCCGGCCCAGAGCGGGATCATGCCGTCGCGTCCGCGGCCGCGGTTCATGACGGCGACAATGCCGCTTTCGGGCGCGGCCCGGGCTTCGGCGCGCAGATTTTCGATCAGGGTCATGGATAGGTCCGTTTTCGCCTGCTGGACTGCTAGCCTGTTTTACGACAGGCGAAAACAGAAAACCCCGGCCGCGAACGACCGGGGTCTTGGTCCAGAAATCTGCCCTTGCGCTATTTTTTGGCGAGGAGATCGCGAATTTCGGTGAGCAGGGCGACATCGGCGGGTGGCGCCGCTGCGGGCGCCGCAGGCTTCTCGGCCTCCAGCCGCCTGCGCAGCGTGTTCACCGCCTTGACCATCAGGAAGATGATGAAGGCGAGGATGAGGAAATTCAGCACCACGGTGATGAAGCTGCCATAGGCGAAAACAGCGCCCTGTTTCTTGGCGTCGGCCAGGGATGTGGCGTTAACGGCAGAGGACAGGGCAAAGAAGTAGTTGTTGAAGTCCAGCCCACCAAGAATTGCGCCGATGATCGGCATGATGATGTCGTTGACCAGCGAATCGACAATCTTGCCGAAGGCGGCGCCGATGATGACGCCGACCGCCAAGTCCATCACGTTACCCCTGGAAATGAACTCCTGGAATTCTTTCAGCATTCGACCCTCCTTGCCATGACGGGCCGTGCCGTCGTCCCGCCGCATCTTTCGGCGCCGACCCTAAGGCAACATAACAAAAGCCTGCGGTTGCAACAGGAGCAAAAAAGGGGAAGCAACCGGTTGCACCGACCAACAGTGCCCGGAACCGCAGCCGTCATGCGCCCAAAGCCGTGATGGACTTGATGGTCAAGCTGTGATTGCGTTTGACGGGCCGGATGAAAAAAATCGGCACGGGAGGAATTTCGAGACGTGCAAGGCTGGTTCATCGTCATCATCGCGATCGCCTATGTCACGCTGCTCTTCGTCATCGCCAGCCTCGGCGACCGGCGCGCGGCGACATCAGGGGCCGGCCGCGCCCGGCCGTTCATCTATGCGCTCAGCCTCGCCATCTACTGCACTTCCTGGACCTTTTTCGGCTCGGTCGGCCTGTCTTCCGAGCGCGGGCTCGAATTCCTCGGCATCTATATCGGACCGGTGCTGGTGTTCGTGTTCGGCTTCCCGCTGCTTCAACGCATCATCAGACTGGCCAAGACCGAGAAGATAACCTCGATCGCCGACTTTCTCGGTGCCCGCTACGGCAAGAGCTTCACCGTCGCGGCGATCGCCACGCTGATCGCGACCATCGGTGCCGTGCCCTATATCGCGCTGCAGTTGAAAGCGATCTCCGGCTCGGTCAGCCTGATGGTCGAACACTATACCGGCTCGCCGCCATCGTTCGATCCGTTCGTCAGCGATATCTCGCTGGTCGTCGCCATGCTGCTGGCGCTGTTTGCGGTGCTGTTCGGCACGCGCCATGCCGACGCCACCGAGCACCAGGACGGACTGGTGCTGGCGATCGCGGTCGAGACCGTGGTCAAGCTCGCCGCTTTCCTGGCGATCGGCCTGATGGTGACCTTCCTGATCTTCGGCGGGCCGGGCGATATGTTCGACAAGCTTGCACAGAACATGCAAGTGCGGCAGGCGATGGGCTACAGCACGTCGCTCGCCACCTGGCTGGTGCTGACCGGCCTGAGCGGCTTCGCCATCCTCATGCTGCCGCGCCAGTTCTACGTCACCATTGTCGAGAACCGCGGCGAGGCCGAACTGCGCACCGCGACATGGGTGTTTCCGCTCTATCTGGTGGCGATCAATTTGTTCGTGCTGCCGATCGCGCTCGCCGGCCTGGCACTGGTCGGCACCAGGACCAGCAGCGATCTCTATGTGCTGTCGCTGCCATTGTTCAGCGGCCATGACGTTCTGGCCATGGCGGCCTTCATCGGCGGGCTGTCGGCGGCAACCGCGATGGTGATCGTCGAAAGCGTTGCGCTGTCGATCATGATCTCCAACGACCTCATCATTCCGCTGTTCGTGCGTCGGCTGCTCAAGACCCCAACGTCCGAAAACGACGACTGGTCGACGCTCATCCTCAACGTGCGGCGGGCGGCGATCTTCATCATGCTGTTCATCGCCTTCCTCTATTACCGCGAGAGCACCAACAGCGCGCGGCTCTCCTCCATCGGCCTGATGTCGTTCGCGGCAATCGCGCAGTTCGCGCCGGCGCTGATCGGCGGGCTGATCTGGCGCGGCGCCAACGGCAGGGGTGCGGCACTGGGCATGGTCGCCGGCATCGCCGTCTGGGGCTTCACGCTGCTGCTTCCCTCGCTCGCCGCACCCGATACCGGCATCATCGTCCATGGCCTGTTCGGCTTCGAAGCGCTGCGGCCGCAGGCGCTGTTCGGCACCGCAGCCGAGCCGCTGAACCATGGCGTTCTGTGGAGCCTGTCGATCAACACGCTGTTCTTCGTGCTCGGCTCATTGTCGCGCGCATCGGTGCCGCTGGAACGCATCCAGGCGTCGATCTTCGTGCCGCGCGACGCCGGCCCGATGCCCAGCCTGCGCCGCTTCCGCACCGCCATCACCGTCAACGACCTCAAGGACACGATCGCGCGCTATCTCGGCGTCGAACGCACCGAACGCTCCTTTCAATCCTTCGAGAAAAGTAACGGCACCTCCTTGCATGGCAATGAGCAGGCCAGCATGGAGGTCATCCGCTTCTCCGAACAGTTGTTGGCGAGCGCGGTCGGTTCCTCCTCGGCACGGCTGATCCTGTCGCTGCTGCTGCGGCGCAACGACCGCGAATCCAAGGATGCCTTCCGCCTGCTCGATGACGCCACCGAGGCGCTGCAGCATAACCGCGACCTGTTGCAGATCGCGCTCGACCAGATGGAACAGGGTATCACCGTCTTCGACAGGGATTTCCGCCTGATCTGCTGGAACCGCCAGTACCGGGCGCTGTTCGACCTGCCCGACGAGATGGGCCAGGTCGGTGTCTCGCTCGACCGCATCCTGCATCATCTTGCCGAGCGCGGCGACATCCCAGCCGATCAGCGGGTGGCGATGCTGAACCGCCTGACCAGTTTCGTCAGCCCGTGGCAGATGGAGCTGAAGACCAGCGGCCGCATCCTGGAATTGCGCTCTAACCCGATGCCGGACGGCGGCATCGTCGCCACCTATGCCGACATTTCCGGACGCGTCGAACAGGATCTGGCCCTAAAGCGCGCCAATGAATCGCTCGAACAACGCGTCAGGAGCCGCACCGCCGAGCTGACCCGTGTCAACGAGGAGCTGGCGCAGGCGCAGATGCTGGCCGAGGAGGCCAATCTCGGCAAGACACGTTTCCTCGCCGCCGCCGGCCACGACATCCTGCAGCCGCTGAACGCCGCCAGGCTCTATTGCTCGTCGCTGATCGAGAAGGCCGGCAAGGGACCGGCCGGAAAGGCGGCGATCAACATCGAATCGTCGCTGGAATCGGTCGAGACCATCCTTGGCGCCGTGCTCGACATTTCCCGCCTTGATGCCGGTGCGATGAAACCGGACGATACCGCCTTCAGCCTGGACGGGCTGCTGCGCCAGATCGGAAACGACTTCCGACCGCTGGCTGCGGAAAAGAAGCTCGATCTGACGATCATGCCGTCATCGCTCAGCGTGGAGACCGACCGCAACCTGCTGCGCCGCTTGATCCAGAACCTGGTGTCCAACGCCATCAAATACACGCGTCGCGGCCGCATCCTGGTCGGCGTGCGGCGGCGCGGCGAACTGGCCGAGATACAGGTGATCGACACCGGCATCGGCATTGCCGGCGACGAGCTGAACACGGTGTTTCGTGAGTTCACCCGGCTCGACGAGGGCGCGCGCGAGGCGGAAGGCCTCGGCCTCGGCCTCTCCATCGTCGACCGCATCGCCAGGGTGCTGCGCCTCGAAATCCGGATCTTCTCGAACCCGGGCAAGGGCACGCGCTTTTCCGTCATCCTGCCGGTAGCGGCGGTGCAGGAGCCGCGCCGCGAGGTCGAGACCAGGGCGCCCGCCCGCGCCAGCAACTCGCTTGCTGGGCTCCACGTGCTTTGCATCGACAACGACGCCCGCATCCTCGACGGCATGCGGCTGCTGCTCGAAGGCTGGGGCTGCAACGTCGAGACGCTTTCGGGGTCGGAGGATTTCGCGGGCATGTATCGACCGGATATCGTGCTTGCCGACTATCATCTCGACGGCAAGACTGGCCTCGAGCTGATTGCGAAGCTACGCGCAATCCACGGCCAGGACATGCCGGCCGTGCTGGTCACCGCCGACCGCTCCAGCGAGGTGCGCGCCGCTGCCGGCAGTCTCGACGTGCCGGTGATCAACAAGCCGCTGAAGCCGGCCGTGCTGCGCTCGATGATGGCCAGGGTCAGGCCGCTGGCGTCGGCGGCTGAATAATCGTCACCCGCGAAGGTTCCAATACAGACTCTGCGTCTGCCTCAGCGGTGTCCGAGGTTTCGAAGGTAGGCGCAGAACATATCGGCTATCGCGTCAGCATAGGCTTCGATCTCGGCCGGTGTTCGAGGACTTCCCGAAAAATCCTTCCCCACGGTGCTGAGTGTCGTCGTGATCAGTTCGCCGGCCAAGGTGCGGACAGCCTCCGGAACCTGTGGCAGCATCTCCCGCATGAATATCTGGACGGTGCGCTCTCCCGAGGCCCTGGCCTCGTGCGCCTCGGGCGCGTCCCGGTAAAGCGGCGCTGCGTCATTGAGCGCACCGCGCACCGCCGCCTCTTCGCATTCGGAGCGGATGAAAGCGTGGACCAGTATACGCAGCCGTTCGAGAGGTGGTCTCTGGACCTCTTGGAGGATATCGCGCAGCAGATCGCTCGTCTGCCGCCATTCGTCGCTCTGCAGCCGGAAGAGCAGCGCCGCCTTGTTCGGGAAATACTGATAGAGCGATCCGACGCTCACGCCAGCCTTTTCGGCCACACGCGTGGTAGTGAACCGCTGCGCGCCTTCCTTCGCCAAAACCTGAAGAGCGGCTTCCAAGATCGCCGCGACGAGCTCCGTGGCGCGGGCTTGTTTGGGCTGTTTTCGCGAGGAAATCGAATGGCTTGGACGTTCAGTCATGGCTCGGCTCGGCAATGCGAATTGGAAACATGAAGGATTATTCGTATTTTAGCACAACACAAGGACGCAATCATTTTTCCACCGGAGACCTTCATGACCACCCTGACCAAAGCCCCCCTTGCACTCCTGCTGGCTCGCCTGTTCAAAGAGGCCGATGCGGCAGCTAGTCCCGCAATGGCCGGGTTCTCCCGCGATGAGCGGGCACGTCTGCTGCGAAGCAAGACCGAATACCTCGATTTCTACGGCAGGCTGAAGGATCTCTGGCTCGCGGTTTCGCCTGAGATCGGCACGCTGCTCTACATGCTGGCGCGAAGCAGCGGCGCGCGTATCATCATTGAATTCGGAACCTCGTTCGGCATCTCGACGCTCTACCTCGCCGCCGCGCTCCGGGACAATGGCGGCGGTCGCCTGATCACCAGCGAGTTCGAGCCGTCCAAGGTGGTGCGGGCCAAGGCCAACCTGACGGAAGGCGGCCTCATCGACCTGGTGGAGATCCGCGAGGGCGACGCGCTGGAGACGCTGAGGGCCGATCTACCCGAAACGATCGACCTGCTGCTGCTCGACGGCGCCAAGGCGCTCTACCCGGAGATCCTGAGCCTGGTCGAGAGCCGCCTGAGGCCGGGCGCGCTGGTCGTCGCCGACAACGCCAATTTCTGTCCCGAATACCTGGACCGCGTGCGCTCGCCCGCAGGGGGCTACATGTCCACGCCCTTCGGCGAGGACGTCGAGCTGTCCGTGCGGCTCGGCTGAAGCCGATCATGGCGGCTTCATCAGTGGCGGTCGACCTCAAGGACTCGCTGGGGCCCCTCGATGGGGATCGCCCTCTACGCGCGGGCGCCGCGCTTGCCTTGGGTCGCCGGCATTCCCTTCGTGGCGCTCGCATCACTCGGTCTTGGTGCCGCGATCGGCGCACGCCGCGCGCGAGACTGGCCAGTTGATCGAAGGGATCGCTGGCGGACTGCTGGTCCCCTTGGTGTCGGACAATGAACAGCGTTAGGCCCGAGGGCTCAGCTCACCGCCTGCAGCGGGTCGCTGCCGATCTTGGCGAGCTGGATCACCGCCTGGGTGCGGCTGTCGACGCCGAGCTTCTGCAGGATCGCCGAGACATGCGCCTTGATCGTCGCTTCCGACACGCCGAGCTCATAGGCGATCTGCTTGTTGAGCAGCCCTTCCGCCAGCATACCGAGCACGCGCGTCTGCTGCGGCGTCAGCGCCTGCAGTCGCTTGATCAGGTCCGAAATCTCAGGGTCGGGCTCGACGCCGAGGTCGATGCCGACCGGAGCCGCGATATCGCCGGCAAGCACCAACTGCACGGCGCTGCGGATCTCCTCCATGCTGGCCGACTTTGAGATGAAGCCCGAGGCGCCGAGATCGAGCGCGCGCCGGATGGTCACCGGGTCGTCATGCGCCGACACCACCACCAGCGGCACCGCCGGATGGATGCCGCGCAGCGAGATCAGACCGGACAGGCCGCTCGCACCTGGCATCGACAGGTCGAGCAGCACCATGTCGACATCCTCATTGGCCACGACCAGCGCCTTGGTGCTTTCGAAGTCACCGGCCTCATGGATGGCGGCAACGTTGCCGATGCCAGCAAGCGCCTCTCGCAGCGCGCCGCGGAAAAGCGGATGATCGTCGGCAATGACGAACGTATAGCCGGACGGCAAATATCCCTCCCTGGCCCCATTGCCGATTGTCTGCTTTTTTACGGTTTACGGGCCAGAACGATTATGCGGCGTTATCGGCTGTTTTCAAGCGGCAAAGCCCGTACGCAGATTTTCCCCAAGACCAGCTTGCGTGCCGGTCAGGTCTTTTGCGGACTGGGCTTGGCGCCATCCTCACCGCTGTCCTTGTCCATGTCCTTGACGATATCCATGAAGCCGCGCAGGAAGCGCTCCATGTAGCTCATCGTCTTGTTGAACTCCTCCTCGGTCGGCAAAGTCGATTCCAGCCGGGCGGTCGGCGAGCTTTCGAGCTTGGCGACACGCTCGTCGAGCGCCTTCACCGAGCTTTGCAGCTGGTCGATCTCATCCTGCAAGGCGGCGCGTTCGTCTGCCGCCATCTTGCAGACGAGCTGGCCGGAACGCTCCTCGCAAATCGACATGGCGCCGGTCTGGGTATCCATGCGGACGTAGCCGTTGGCTGACTTTTCCAGCCGGTAGCGCTCGGGTTCCTCGGAAAAGGCCGATGCCGCGACGAGCGAGACAAGTGCTGCGGGGATCAAGACGTGCTGCAGACGCATGTTGTCCTCCATGGGCCAATTAGTGCAATCTATCACATGTTGCGCCGGAAGTTGGGAAGAACTCCGGCCTTCCATTTTGCGCAGGTTCTTGTCGGAAAACCGTGTGACACCCTCGGGTCAAGCCCTGGGTCAAGCCCGAGCGCATGCTTTTCCGGAACCTGCTTGCCCCTTCCCCGCATGGTTCGTTCGGACTATAGCGCAACCATGTCTCAGATTATCTACAAGATAGTTCCTGAAGCGCTGTGGCGCGAGGCTGAAAGAAACGGCGGCTTCACCGGAGCGCCGATCGACGTTGCCGATGGCTTCATCCATTTTTCCACTGCCGGGCAAGTCAGGGAAACGGCAGCAAGACATTTTGCCGGCCAGACCGGGCTGCTGCTGGTCGCCGTCGACGGCGCGCGCTTGGGCGATGCGCTGAAATACGAAGTCTCGCGCGGCGGCGCGTTGTTCCCGCATCTCTACGGCCCGCTCGACCTCGAGGCCGTCGTCCGGGTGCAGCCATTGCCGCTCGGCGCCGACGGCATGCACCAATTCCCGGCGCCGGAGGCAGAATGAGCGCGCTTGACCGGATCGGCCAGAAACTCCTGTTCACGCTCGATCCGGAAACCGCACATGGGCTGTCGATCGCGGCGCTGAGATGCGGCCTGCCGGTCGCCGGGCGCGCGCCGCGCGACAACCGGCTGAAGGTCAGCGTCTGCGGCATCGATTTCCCGAATCCGCTCGGCATGGCCGCCGGCTACGACAAGAACGCCGAGGTGCCCGACGCGCTGCTTGGCCTCGGCTTCGGCTTCGCCGAGGTCGGCACGGTGACGCCGCTGCCGCAGGCGGGCAACCCGAAGCCGCGGATTTTCCGGCTGACGAAAGACGAAGCCGTGATCAACCGGCTGGGCTTCAACAATGAGGGCCACGATACCGCCGAAAAACGCCTTGCCGCCCGCAAGGGCCGCGCTGGCGTCGTCGGCGTCAACATCGGCGCCAACAAGGACAGCGCCGACCGCATCGGCGACTACGAACGCGGCGTTATCAGGTTTGCGCCGTACGCCACTTACCTGACGATCAACATCTCCTCGCCGAATACGCCGGGCTTGCGCAACATGCAGGCGCGCGAACAGCTTGGCGAACTGCTGTTGCGCGTTATGGCCGCGCGTGCGAGAGCTTCGGCGAAACCGCCGATTTTCCTCAAGATCGCGCCGGACCTGGTCGAGGCGGAGCTGAGGGATATCGCCGCCGAGGTTGCCGACAAGCAAATAGACGGTATCATCGTCTCCAACACAACCATCGCGCGGCCGGCGCTGCGCAGCGCTGGCCTTGCCAGCGAAACCGGCGGGCTTTCGGGAAAACCGCTGTTCGAGCGCTCGACCATCGTGCTGGCCAAGATGCGCAAGCTACTTGGCCCGGACCGCGCCATCATCGGCGTCGGTGGCGTCGACTCCGCTGAGACGGCAGTGGAAAAGATGCGCGCAGGCGCCGATCTCGTCCAGCTTTATACCGGCATGATCTATGCCGGGCCCTCGCTGCCGGGCCGCATCGTTGCCGGGATGCTCCGCTTTGCCGAGAAGGAACGGCTCACGTCGCTGCGGGAGTTGCGCGATATCAGTCTCGATCAATGGGCATCCAAGCCGCTCAGCTAGAAGGCTGTGCGCACCCGCAGTCGCAGGATGGCAAGCAGGCTAAAACCGCGCACCAGCAGAAAGACATGCAGCGCCGCCCACAGGCCGTGATTGCCGAAGGCCGACGCCATGATGAGCAACGCGGCGCTGAACGCAAGGAAGGACAGAAGCATCATGTTGCGCATGTCGCGCGACCAGGTGGCGCCGATGAAGACGCCGTCCATCTGGAACGCCAGCACGCCGCTTAACGCGGTGAACGCCGCCCACGGCAGATAGATGTCGGCAACGGCGCGAACATCTTCAGATGTGGTGATCAGGGCAACCAGATCGGTTCCTTCCAACAGCAAGACGAGCGTTGCCGCGCCCGCTAGCCCGAAGCCCCAGAACAGCGTCAGCCGCACCGCCTGCCGGAAGGGTATCGCGGCACGCGCGCCGACGGCACGTCCGGCAAGCTGTTCGGCGGCTGTGGCGAAGCCGTCGAGGAAATAGCCGGCGATAAGGAAGAAGTTCATCAGCACCGCGTTGGCGGCCAGCGTCACCGTGCCGAACTGCGCGCCCTGGCGGGTGAACAGCGCGAAAGCTGCGAGCAGCGAAAACGAGCGGATCATGATGTCGCGGTTGAGCGATAGCATGCGCAGGAATGCCGGCAGGTCGAGGACGCGATGGCGCGGCAGTCGAGGTGCCGCACGGAACCGCCTGATAACGATTGCCAGGCCAAGCAGCATGGCCAGGAATTCGCCGGTGACAGTTGCCCAGGCGACGCCGGCGACGCCCCATCCGAGCTTCAAGCCAAGCAGGGAGCAGAGCGCGATATTGATGCCGTTGAGCACCAGCTGCAGCATCAGCCCAAGCCCACCCTCGCCGCGCCCCAGAACATAGCCGAGGATGGCGTAGTTGATCAGCGAGAAGGGCGCTGCGAGCAGCCTGATACAGATGTAAACGGCCATCGCCTCGCTGACGCGCGGTTCGGCGCCCATGAACCACTGTCCGGCGACGGCGACCAATGGCGCAAGTGCGGCGAGCACGATGCCGGCGATAACGGCGATCAGCACCGCGCGCCAGAACACCGCCTGCTCTTCCAACTGGTCGCCGCGACCGAAAGCCTGGGCAACGAGGCCGGTGGTGCCGGAGCGCAAGAAATTGAAACTGGTGAAGACGACATCAAAGATCAGGGCGCCTGCCGCCAGGCCGCCAAGCAGGGCTGCATCGCCAAACTGGCCGACCACGGCCGTATCGACGATACCGAGCAGCGGCGTCGTCAGATAGGCAAGCGTCATCGGCACCGCGATGGCGAGCACCGAGCGGTTGGTGACGGCGAAGGATCGGATATTGGCCGTTGTCGACGCCTGATCCAGGATTGCTTCCTCATTGCGGCTTGATCGAATAGCCGATCTGCCCCAATTTCCCGTCACCGCGCAATCACTCATCCCACCGCGGCCAACCGAAATTCATAACTGGCGCAGGCCCGTCAGACAGCACCTCATGCCCCTGCAGATCGTTCATCATCCCGGCTACGACGCCGGCTTCGCCGTCAATCATCGCTTCCCGATGAGCAAATATCCGTTGCTGATGCAGGCTTTGAGCGCGCGCGGACTGGCCGTGCCGAGCGCACTCAACGTGCCCGATCCGACGCCGGCACCATGGCTGAAGCTCGCCCATGCGGCCGACTATGTCGAACAGGTGGTTGCCTGCGAAGTGCCTGCCCAGGTTGAGCGGGAGATCGGCTTTCAGATTGGGCCACGCGTCTCGCTCAGGGCGCAGCTGGCCACCGGTGGCACGGTGCTGACGGCGCGGCTGGCGTTGCTGAACGGCATCGCCTGCAACAGCGCCGGCGGCAGCCACCATGCGCGGCGGGCGCAAGGCGCCGGCTTCTGCACCTTCAACGACGTGGCGGTCGCCGCGCTGGTGCTGCTCGCCGAAGGTGCCGCCCGCAACATCCTGGTTGTCGATCTCGACGTGCATCAAGGCGACGGCACAGCCGACATTCTGGGCAACGAGCCGCGGGTGTTCACCTTTTCCATGCATGGCGAGCGCAACTATCCGGTGCGCAAGATCGCCTCCAGCCTCGATGTCGCCTTGCCGGACGGCACCGGCGATGCGGCCTATATCGAGCGGCTGGGCGACATCCTGCCGGGTCTGTCAGAGAAAGCGCACTGGGATCTTGTTTTCTATAACGCCGGGGTCGACGTCCATGCTCGGGACCGGCTTGGCCGGTTGTCGCTATCGAATGACGGGCTGCGTGCCCGCGACGACATGGTGATCGGTCATTTCCATGCGCTCGGCATTCCGGTCTGCGGCGTCATCGGCGGCGGCTATTCGACGGACGTGGTCGAACTGGCCGCGCCACGCCATCCTGTTCGAGGTGGCTTCGAGCTACGCCTGATGGTTCACTTGCGGTAGTTGGCGATCCTCAGCAGGATGAAGGCAGGCACGACGATCGCGGCACCGAGCAGGATATAGCCGAGGAACCGGTCGATGGCGTGAAAGCCTAGGTTCCACAGATCGATGAAGAATTTCCGGATGCCGTAAAGCACATCCATAGGCGACCACCCGAAGGCGTTCATGACCAGGCCGACGAGGAAAGAGACCACCAGCAGCTTCAGGAGAACCCTGAGCGGCGTATCGCCGAGAAAGCGTGTCAGTGCGGACAAGGTGCCTCCAGATTCGGTCGCCCCGATTCGGGTACGGTAGAATTACGCACTTGCCCGCCCGGCATCAAGGCCGTGCTCCGGATCCGGATCACCCAGCCATGCGGTGGCTGTATCGGCGTCCCTACGGAAATCGCTTCTTTGCCTTTGCCGTTCCGACCGTCTTACCAGCAGCATCAAGTGCCTTGACCGTGAACTGATATGTATGCGGTGAGGGAGGGCATGGCCCCCGGTATGAAAACGCGCCGTAAGGCAGCGAATTTCCGGAATATGCCACCCTGCCGCCGCCGTGAGCAAAATCCGGCGCATCCAGGTCGACCATGCGAATGTCCAGTTTCGCGGTACCCGCTGGAACTCCGGTAAGCTTCATGGGTGGTGACTTGCTGTCAAAACACTTCTTGGTTGGGCCCCATTCGACCGAAACCGACATGCCCGCATGAGCTGCGGTCACGAATCCGCACAATAACGCTGCGGTCAGCAAAGTTCTCATGAAATCCTCCCTTTTCGGGCCAGATCAGGAACAGAGATATTGATAAATTGCGATACGGCCTGCAACCGCTCTCGCGCAGGGACGGCCTCGCATGGAATCTCGCCAGCCATATGGCTGCCTTGCGTAAGCGAAACGAGCGGATCGCTTTGCGATTGCCCGAACCGCAGCTCGCATGGTAACGAGGCTGCTGCGCGGGTATGATGTAATGGCAGCCTGTCAGCTTCCCAAGCTGAACGCGCGGGTTCGATTCCCGCTACCCGCTCCAGCCGTCATCCCACTTCCCGCAAGATAAAGTCGTGCAGCATCTTGGCCGCCGGCGACAGCACGCGGTTCTTCACCGTGATCAGGCTGTAGGGCCTGACCTCGATGTCGAACTCGGTCTGCACGACGTCGATGGCGCCGGCCAGGCCGTCGGGGTTCTGGATGAATTTCGCCACCTGGATCGACACCGGCGCAATGGCGTCGGACTGGGCCACCATGACCAGGGTCAAGAGTAGCGAGCTGGTGTTGAGGATGCGGTCCGGCAAAGGGATGTTGCGGTTCAAAAAGTTGCTTTCCATCGCCTGGCGCAGCGGCGAGCCGCCAGATTGGAAAACCCAGTCATAGGCGGCGGTTTCCTCCAACCCCACCGCCTTGCCCCTGGTCAGCGGATGGCCGCGGCGCACGATCAGGCAGGCCTTCTCGACGCCGATCACGCGCGACTCGAACAGCCGCGGATTGAGGTCATCGGGAACGCGCGCGATGATAAAGTCATGGCGCGTGGCGATCAATTCGCGCGCCAGCACATTGGAGGTCTCGACCTGCATGTTGATCTCGATGCGCGGATAAATGCGCCGGATTTCACGGATCGCCGGCACCGCCAGTTCAATCGCTGGCGCCGTCACGGCGCCGAGGAACACCGAGCCGCCCTTGCCCGCCTTGAGCTCTGATATCTCACGGTCAACCTCGCGCATCTCCAGCAGGATCGAACGAGCGCGCCTGGCCAGAGCCTTGCCATAGGGCGTCAGCGTGATGCCGCGCGGCAGCCTTTCGCACAGCTTGACGTCGAGCACCGCCTCCATCTCGGCGATCATGCGCGAGGCGGCAGGCTGCGAGATGTTCATCACCTGGGCAGCGGCGCTGACGCGGCCGTGATCGTCGAGCGTAACGATCATACGCATATGGCGCAGGTTGAGTCCGCTACGCAGCAGGGTTTCACTGCTGCCAGGACTTTCGTCGTAACCGTCTGAAAGTCCATCAGGATTTCGCAGTGCTGCCATGATTTTTTCCTTGCTTGTCGTTCGTAGCCGACCAACAATCCGGGGAGATAGCGTGGCTTGTTCTACATATCGATTTCGATATAGCAACCACCAAAGATCGCATTTGACAGTTATGGCAAAGGACAGCACCCTTCGCGCGTCCTGAGGCCCGACGGTCGCTTACGAGAAAAATCGTATCGACTAAAATCAGCGTCCTGGGGCCGATTGGGAGGATACCGGAGATCGGCATGACGACAGCAGCGCCTTTGCGCTTCTGCTCGACTGCGCGGCCCGCGAAGCCCCGAGGTGTCGCGTTCATCAACCAGGGAGAGTTAATGTGAAAATCATCAAGACTTTGGTCGCCGCTCTGGCGGTTGGCTTCGCGGCCATGACCGTTACGGCACATGCAGACGATAAAGGCCTGGTCGGCGTGCTGATGCCCACCAAGACCTCGCAGCGCTGGATCAACGACGGCGATGCCGTCAAGTCCCAGCTCGAGGCTCTCGGCTACACCGTCGACCTGCAATACGCGCAGGACGACATTCCGAACCAGCTCAGCCAGCTGGAAAACGAAATCACCAAGGGCCCGAAGGCGCTGATCATCGCCTCGATCGACGGCACCACGATGGCGGACGCGCTGCAGAAGTCCGCTGACGCGGGCGTCGTCGTCGTCGCCTACGACCGCCTGATCAAGAAGACCGGAAACGTCGACTACTACACCACCTTCGACAATTTCGGCGTCGGCGTCATCCAGGCCAAATCACTGCTCAAGGGCCTTGGTTACCCGGAGAAGAAGGGTCCGTTCAACATCGAGCTGTTCGGCGGTTCGCCAGACGACAACAACGCCTTCTTCTTCTATAACGGCGCCATGTCGGTTCTGCAGCCGCTGATCGACGACAAGACCCTCGTCGTCAAGTCCGGCCAGATGGGCATGGACAAGGTCGGCACGCTGCGCTGGCTGGCGGCGACCGCCCAGGCCCGCATGGACAATTTGCTCTCCGCCAACTACTCGGATGGCAGCCGCGTCGATGGCGTGCTCTCGCCGTATGACGGCCTGTCGCGCGGCATCATTGCTTCGCTGCGCGCCGTCGGCTACGGCACGGCCGATCAGCCGTGGCCGGTCGTCACCGGTCAGGATGCCGAGACCGCTTCGGTCAAGGCGATCATTGCCGGCGAACAGTACTCGACCGTGTTCAAGGACACCCGCGAACTGGCCAAGGCAACCGTCGAGCTCGTCGACAAGGTGCTTTCGGGCGGCAAGCCGGACGGCCTCGACACCAAGACCTACAACAACGACGTCAAGGTCGTTCCCTCGATCCTGTTGACGCCGCATGATGTCGACAAGTCGAACTACCAGGCGCTGGTGGTCGATTCCGGCTACATCAAGGCCGACGAGCTGAAGTAATCGCAGCATCCAAACCTGGGGTCCTGCGCAAACGCAGGACCCCTTTTCGTTCACCAGCGACCCCGGTATTGTTTGCGGACCTCGCAGGAGCGGTATTCCCAATGACCTCGACGATTTTGGAGATGCGCGACATCACCAAGACGTTTCCCGGCGTGAAGGCGCTGTCGAACGTCAACCTTCGTGTCGAGGAAGGCGAGATTCACGCCGTTGTCGGCGAGAACGGCGCCGGCAAATCGACATTGATGAAGGTGCTGTCAGGCGTCTATCCGTCCGGCACTTATGACGGCGAAATCATCTATCGCGGGCAGGAGTGCCATTTCAAAGGCATCCACGACAGCGAACATCTCGGCATTGTCATCATCCACCAGGAGCTTGCGCTGGTGCCGATGCTGTCGATCACCGAAAACATCTTTCTCGGCAACGAGCATGCCACGTACGGCATCATCGACTGGAACGCCAATGAGAAGCGCACCAGCGCCCTGCTCAAGAAGGTGGGTCTCAAGGAAGATCCCAAGACGCTGATCACCAATATCGGCGTCGGCAAACAGCAACTGGTCGAAATCGCCAAGGCGCTCAGCAAGGAAGTGAAGTTGCTGATCCTCGACGAACCGACGGCGAGCCTCAGCGAAAAGGACAGCCAAGCGCTGCTCGATCTGCTGCTCGAATTCAAGCGGCAAGGCATCACCTCGATCCTGATCTCGCACAAGCTCAACGAGGTGAACCGGGTCGCCGACAAGGTCACCATCATCCGTGACGGACGGACCATCGAGACCCTCGACAAGAAAGACATCAGCGAAGACCGCATCATCACCTCGATGGTCGGCCGCTCGCTCGACGACCGTTTCCCACCGCGCGAGCCAGAGATTGGCGAGATCGTGCTCGAAGTGAAGAACTGGTCGGTCTATCACCCGATCCATCCCGAGCGGCAGGTGATCAAGGGCATCGATATCGATGTGCGCAAAGGCGAGGTGGTCGGCATTGCTGGGCTGATGGGCGCCGGCCGCACCGAATTCGCCATGAGCCTGTTCGGCCGGTCCTATGGCCGCCGCGTCACCGGCGACGTGCTCCTCAACGGCAAGCCGATCGATATTTCCTCGGTCAGCAAGGCGGTGGAACACGGCATCGCCTACGTCACCGAGGACCGCAAGACCTATGGCCTCAACCTGATCGACCATATCAAGCACAACATCACGCTGGCCAATCTTCCCGGAGTGTCGCGCCACAGCGTGATCGACGACATGCGCGAGCTCTCCGTCGCCAACGACTATCGCGGCAGGACCAACATCCGCGCCTCCAGCGTCTACCAGATGACGGGCAACCTTTCCGGCGGCAATCAGCAGAAGGTGGTGCTGTCGAAGTGGCTGTTCGCCAACCCGGAAGTGCTGATCCTCGATGAGCCGACACGCGGCATCGATGTCGGCGCCAAATACGAAATCTATACGATCATCGCGCGCCTCGCCTCCGAAGGTAAGGCGATCATCGTCATCTCGTCGGAAATGCCCGAACTGCTCGGCATCACCGACCGCATCTATGTCATGAACGAAGGACGCATCGTCGGCGAAATGGCGGCAAGCGACGCCAGCCAGGAAAAGATCATGCGCGCCATCGTTCGCGGAGAAGGAAAAGCATCATGAGCACCGACAGCGCTCCCGCGCCGCAGAGCGGCGTCGCCGAAGACCTACAGCAGGGACCGCGCGTTGCCGTCTCGGCGCTGGTCACCAATCTGCGCGAATATGGCCTGGTGCTGGCGCTGATCGCCATCATGCTGTTCTTTCAGTTCACCACCTCAGGCACGCTGTTCAAGCCGCTGAACCTGAGCAATCTCGTACAGCAGAACAGCTTCATCATCGTGATGGCGCTGGGCATGCTGCTGGTGATCGTTTCCGGCCATATCGACCTCAGCGTCGGCTCGGTTGCCGGCTTCATCGGCGCGCTTGCGGCAAACATGATGGTGACGTGGCACCTCGGTCCGTTGAGCAATCCGCTGGTTGTGTCGATCATCTGCCTGGTGATCGGCGGCTGCATCGGCGCGGCACAAGGCTACTGGATCGCCTATCACCGAATACCGAGCTTCATCGTCACGCTGGCGGGCATGCTGATCTTCCGCGGCATGTGCCAGGCCCTGCTGGGCGGCGGCTCTTCCGTCGGCCCGCTGCCGGATGTGTTCAACAAGCTCAGTTCCGGCTTCATTCCCGACGTGATCGGCACGCTGACGCTCATCGCTCCAACCGTGAACGCCGCCGGCAAGACCATCGTCGGCAGCGGCCTGACGCTGCATATGACGACGGTGGTGATCGGGATCGTCGGCGTCCTGGCCTATGCCTATTTCGGGCTCACCGCACGCCGCAACCGCGAGCGGCACGGCTATGAAGCCGAGCCCTTCACCCTGTTCGCCGTCAAGACGATGGTGGTCAGTGCCCTGATGTTGTTTCTTGTCTACCAGTTCGCGACCTACAAGGGCATGCCTGTCGTCCTGCTGGTGATGGCGGTGCTGATCGCGCTGTTCGTCTTCGTCACCAAGAGGATGACGATCGGCCGCCGCATCTACGCGATGGGCGGCAACGCCAAGGCAGCGCTGCTGTCGGGCATCAAGACCGATCGGCTGACCCTGATGGTGTTCGTCAACATGGGCGTGCTGTCGGCGCTTGGCGGCCTGATCATCGCGGCGCGCCTGGGGCAAGCGGTGCCAGCGGCGGGACTCGGCAGCGAGCTCGACGTCATCGCCGCCGTGTTCATCGGCGGCGCCTCGGCGATGGGCGGCGTGGGGCAGGTCATCGGATCGGTGGTCGGCGGCTTCATCATGGGCGTGATGAACAACGGCATGTCGATCATGGGCGTCAACGTCGACTGGCAACAGGTGGTCAAAGGCCTGGTGCTGCTCGGCGCCGTGATCTTCGACGTCTATAACAAGAACAAGGCTTAAGCCGGAGAGAACCAGGAGGCATACGGGTCACATCGCGGCGCTGCCGGCAACCCGCCGGCGCAAAGAAGTCCCCTGAGGGACCAGGTTTCGCGAGCGCAATCCGGACGAAGAATTTCACCCGTGGCGCGGAACCTGTTCCGAGCCGCGTCGGGCAGGGTTTGCCGGATCGGCAGGCCAGGCCAAGGCAATAGAGAGAGGACCCACCATGCTGATCTCCCAGATCCTCGATGACGCCGAGACGATCCGCGTCGTTGCCCGCAACGGCGGCAAGACCCGGATCATCAACGGTGCCCGCAGCGTCTATTCGCTGGCGATGGAGGCGGCGCGCACCGGCACCGGGCTCGTCGCCCTCATCGAACGCAAGGGGTTCGGTGAAACCGTGGATCTCGACGCTGCCTACAAGAAAGGGCGGCTGGCGTCGCCGATCAACCATCCCGATCCGGCGCATCTCCACCTCACCGGCACCGGGCTGACGCATCTCGGCTCGGCGGCGACGCGCGATTCCATGCACAAGAAGCTCAGCAGCGACGGCGAGGAACAGCTTACCGATTCCATGAAGATGTTCCGCATGGGGCTTGAGGGCGGCAAGCCTGCGAAAGGCCAGACCGGCGTGCAGCCGGAATGGTTTTACAAGGGCAACGGCACCATGGCGGTGGCGCCGGGTGCAGCTTTGTTGTCGCCCGCTTTCGCCCAGGATGCCGGCGAGGAGCCGGAGGTCGCCGGCATCTATGTCATCGGCGATGACGGCGCGCCGTTCCGCGTCGGCTTCACGCTGTCAAACGAGTTTTCCGACCACGTCACCGAACGCGTGAACTATCTCTTCCTGGCGCACTCCAAGCTGCGCAACGCCTCGTTCGGGCCGGAGATCCTGATCGGCGACCTGCCGTCCGACGTCAGAGGCTCCTCGCGCATCATTCGCGACGGCAAGGTGCTTTGGGAAAAGCCGTTCCTGTCGGGCGAGGCGAACATGTCGCACACCATCGCCAACCTCGAGCATCACCACTTCAAATATGCGGCCTTCCGCCAGCCGGGCGACGTGCATGTGCACATGTTCGGCACGGCGACGCTGTCCTTCGCCGACGGCATCAGGACCGAGGCCGGCGACGTCTTCGAGATCGAGGCCAAGGATTTCGGGCTGCCGCTGCGCAACCCGCTCGAAATCGAGCAGCCGGTGAAGGTGGCGGTAAAGGCGCTTTGAGCGGGTTGTAACAGCTCGATCTCCCCCTTGTTGTGGGGGAGATCGGCAGCTTAGACCTCAGTAAATATCGAAGTCGAAATACTTGGCCTGGATCTTCTTGTAGGTGCCGTCGGCGACGATCGCGTCGATGGCGGCGTTGAGCTTGTCGCGCAGCGCCGTGTCTTCCAGACGCACCGCAATGCCGGCTTCCGTCTCGGTGCCCTTGACGTCGCCGACCATCTTGCAGCAGGCCTCGCTTGCCTTCTTCATCCAGTCCATCAGCACGAACTTGTCTGAAATGACGGCATCAAGACGGCCGTTCATGAGATCGGTGATCGCCTCTTCCTGGGTCGGGTAGAGCTTCGCCTCGGCACCGGCCTTGCCATAAACATCCTGGGCATAGTCGGCCTGGGTGGTCGAAGCCTGCGCGCCCACCGTCTTGCCGGCGAGTGCTGCCGGTTCGGTCGAGGCGAGATCGCTGTCCTTCGGGGCCACCAGCGAAAGCGGCGTCGTATAGTATTTGTTGGTGAAGGAAACCTGCTTCTTGCGCTCTTCGGTGATGCTCATCGACGCGATGATGGCGTCGAACTTCTTGGCCTGGAGGGCCGGAATGATGCCATCCCAATCTTGCGTGACGATTTCGCATTCGACCTTCATCTGCGCGCAAAGCGCATCAGCGATGTCGATATCGAAGCCGACAACCTTGCCGTCAGGGGTGATGGTGTTGAACGGCGGATACGCACCTTCGGTGCCGATCTTCAATTTTTCCTGTGCCTGCGCCGATATGGCACCGGCTGCAATCACCAGAACGGCCGCTGTTGCCGCCGATGCGATCCATCTCGAAATCTGCACTTTTTGTTCCCCTTTGTCCGAACCATCTTGAGATTTGAGAGATAGCCAAGCATGGCGCGGCAGGTCAGGCAAGCACGGTCTGATGGGGCAGTCAGCGCGCGGCGCGGAAATGCTTCGACAGCTTCAGGCCCTGCGCCTGGTAGTTCGAGCCGAGATCGGTGCCGTAGAGCGCCTGCGGCCGCTTGAGCATATGCTCGTAGACCAGCCGCCCGACGATCTGGCCATGGTCGAGGATGAACGGCACCTCATGGCTGCGCACTTCGAGTACCGCCCTGCTGCCGGTGCCGCCGGCTGCCGAATGGCCGAAGCCCGGATCGAAGAAGCCGGCATAATGGACGCGGAATTCGCCGACCAGCGGATCGAACGGCGTCATCTCTGCGGCATAGAGCGGCGGCACGTGCACCGCCTCGCGGGAAACCAGGATGTAGAACTCGTCCGGATCGAGCACCAGTTCACCGGCGCCGCTCTTGTAGAGCGGCTCCCAGAAGTCGACGACATCCTGCGCGGCACGCTTGTCGACATCGACCAGGCCGGTGTGGTGCTTGCCGCGATAGCCGACCAGCCCATCCTTGTCGCCGTCGAGGTCGATCGACAGCGCGATGCCGCCGCCGGAAATGTTGGGCGGCTCGGTGGCCACCAGCATCTCGGCGCGGTGCAATTCATTCAGTTCGCTCTCCGACAGAAGCGCGTTGCCGGTGCGGAACCGGATCTGCGACAGCCGCGAGCCGGTGCGGACCACGATCGGGAAAGTGCGCGGGCTGACCTCCAGATAGAGCGGGCCGGTGTAGCCGGCGGCGATCTTGTCGAACTCGTGGCCGCGATCGGTCATCACGCGGGTGAAGATGTCGAGCCGCCCGGTCGAGCTCTTCGGGTTGGCCGAGGCGGAAATGGCCGCAGGCAGCGCCAGGCTTTCGAGCAGCGGCACGATGTAGACGCAGCCCGTTTCCAGCACCGCACTCTCGGCAAGGTTGATCTCATGCAGCTTCAGCCGCTCGAGCTTTTCGGTGACCTTGTGGTTGGGGCCCGGCAGGAAAGAGGCGCGCACGCGCCAGGCCTTGTCACCGAGCCTCAGATCAAGGCTGGCCGGCTGGATCTGGTCGGCATCCAGCGTACGCGGCGACGTCAGCGCGCCGGACTGGAAAAGCGCGGAAATGTCCCGATCGGGAAGAATGCCTGTCTGCCGCAAAGTCTGGCTCCGCTCGAAGGCCGGCGATATCTTGTTTTTTGTAGCAGGTTCTTGCCGAAAAACCGTGGAACACTTTTGCGGAACCTGCTTGGTACAAACCTCTTAATCATGCCGGCAATTGACGCAAGCGCGGTGCAGGTCTAAAGGGTCGTTATCCCGTGGTGATTTGGCCGGTCGGCTTGCAGCCACGTTAAACAAGTCGCTAAAGGACCGTCGGGCCGAAAGGCCATATGGACCGGTTGCGACTCTCGCGGCCGGTTTTTTTTGTGTTTGGACCATTTTTGGTGTTTGGAAAAAAGGCGATGACGAGCAAGAAGCGCAACTGGAAGCCTCAGACTGCACTCGTGCATGCAGGAACGCTGCGTTCCGGCTTTGGCGAGACCTCGGAGGCGATGTACCTCACCCAAGGCTATGTCTATGAGACCGCACAGGCGGCGGAGGCCCGTTTCAAGGGCGAGGAGCCCGGCTTCATCTATTCGCGCTACGCCAACCCCACGGTCGACATGTTCGAAAAGCGCATGTGCGCGCTTGAAGGCGCCGAGGACGCGCGCGCCACTGCGTCCGGCATGGCCGCGGTGACCGCAGCAATTCTGTGCAGCGCCAAGGCCGGCGACCATATCGTAGCGGCCCGCGCCTTGTTCGGCTCCTGCCGCTGGGTGGTCGAGACGCTGGCGCCGAGATACGGCATCGAGGCGACGCTGGTCGACGGCACCGACATCGCCAACTGGGAGAAGGCGGTCAGGCCGAACACCAAGCTGTTCTTCCTGGAGAGCCCGACCAATCCGACGCTGGAAGTGGTCGACATCGCCGCTGTCGCTTCGCTCGCCAATTCGATCGGCGCCAGGCTGATCGTCGACAACGTCTTCGCCACCCCCTTGCAGCAGAAGCCGTTGCAGCTCGGCGCCCATATCGTCGTCTATTCGGCGACCAAGCACATAGACGGCCAGGGACGCTGCCTCGGCGGCATCATCCTGTCGGACAAGAAGTGGATCGACGAAAACCTGCATGACTATTTCCGTCACACCGGGCCCAGCCTCTCGCCGTTCAACGCCTGGACGCTGCTCAAGGGCCTGGAGACGCTGCCGCTGCGCGTCCGCCAGCAGACGGAAAGCGCAGGCAAGATCGCCGATTTCCTCGCCGAGCGGCCGGAAATCGCCCGGGTGATCTATCCGGGCCGCGCCGACCACCCGCAAGCGGCTGTCGTCAAGAAGCAGATGTCGGGCGGCTCGACACTGATCTGCCTCGACGTCAAGGGCGGCAAGCAGGCGGCCTTCGCCTTCCAGAATGCGCTCGACATCGTGCTGATCTCCAACAATCTCGGCGACGCCAAGAGCCTGATCACCCATCCGGCGACGACGACGCACAAGAATCTGAGCGACGAGGCGCGCGCCGAGCTTGGCATTGGGCCGGGCACGCTCAGGCTGTCTGTCGGCCTGGAGGACACCGACGATCTGCTCGAAGACGTCGAGCAGGCGCTCAGGACCGCCAGATAGGGAGTGGGCTGGCGGTCTCGCTAATCTTGCCGAGACGCTCAGGCGCCCGACGGCGTCTCTTCCAGTTCCGCGACGGCGCTGGTGTGGATGGTCATCGTGTTGCCGCGCCAGTCGACGGCGCCGCTGAGCCAGCCGCGTAGCCAGACAATCGGCAGGATGCAGTCGCGCGCCATCATCGCCGGTATCATGCGCAGCGACAGGTGCCAGCCTTTGGCCGAGGCCAGGGCGCATTCCGGAACGTATGCAATTGCCAGCACAGCGATGGCGGTCGCCGTGAGGCTGTAGCCGGCGCCGGCCGCCGCAACCAGCGCAAGCGCCAGCGGCACCGCCGCGCCGATCAGGATCTCGGGCGCGAAGAACAGCGGGAATGTGACGCGGCGCAGACGCGCCCAGCGGGCCTGGCGCGACCAGATTTCGCCAAGCGTGCGCTGGCCGAGCGGCTGCTCGAACGGCGAAGCGACGAGATTGACGCGCAGTCCGAGACCGTTGACCAGCTTGGTCGCGGCGGCGTCTTCGGCGATCTCGGCGGCAAGGGCGCGGATGCCGCCAATGGCATCGAGCACGGGCTTGTTCCACAACATGCTCTTGCCCTGGGCAAACCCGAGGCCGAGTGCCTCGCCGGCATATTGCCAGCGCGCCTGCAGCGTATTGAGGAAGGCGCATTCGACCTCCGCCCAAAACCCGTCCGGCCGCGAGCCGATCGGGGTCGAGCAGACAAGGCCGGTGTCGGGACGCCATGCCGCCATCAGATGCTGGACATAGTCCCGCGGCATCAGGACGTTGGAATCAGCAAGGATGACCCAGCTGTGGCGCGCCGCCTCCCAGCCCTTCACGCAATTATTGAGTTTCGGATTGCCGCTGATGCGGTCGTCACCGACCAGCAGCCGGGCCGGCACCTTCGGAAAGCGCGCAATGGCACTGGTGATCAGCTTGACCACCGGATCGTCGGCGTGGGCAACGCAGAAGATGAGCTCGTAGCGCGGCCAGTCGAGCGAGAATGCGCGTTCCAGCGTCTCTTCGGCAAACGTTTCGACACCGCGCGACGGCACCACGATCGACACCGGCGGCACTTTGCCGGCTATCGGTGCGATGATGCGTGGCCGCTTCAGCCTGAATGAGGCGAGCAGGATGCTGGCAAGATTTGAAAGAACGAGAGCGATCGAAAGCAGGGCGGCAGCGAATGTCAGTTCCATCGAGATCTGGTCACTCCGGAAAAACTGGCCCGCATGACGGCCGTTTTCAACAGTTCGACAGAGCGCTGAGTCGCCCGGCACAATCCAGCGCACACCATCATTGTCATATGTCACTTAAATGACATTGTTTGCCGGCACCTGCCCTTCAGGTCCGGGCAAAGACAGGACACGCGCCGTTGACATCTCACGGAGAGCGCCGAAAGTTCCGTTGTTGCTGTTTTGGAGTCGCTCATGTACCGCGCCGTCACGCGCAAAATCGAAGTGCAGGTGAGGCCGTTCTATCTCGAGGATCGCTCGGATCCGTCGGAGAACCGTTATGTCTGGGGCTACCAGGTGACCATAGCCAACCAGTCGGACGAGTTCGTGCAGCTGTTATCGCGCTATTGGCACATCACCGACGGCACCGGCCGAGTGGAGGAAGTGCGCGGCGCCGGCGTGGTCGGCGATCAACCTGAGCTCAACCCCGGCGACAGCTACCAATATACCTCCGGCTGCCCGCTCTCGACACCCTCCGGCATCATGGTCGGCCACTACACCATGCGCAACAAGCGGGGCGAGATGTTCGACGTCGACATCCCCGCCTTCTCGCTCGATTTGCCGGGTACGAAACGGACGGTGAACTAGCTCGGCGCGGCACGTTTGGCCCGACGCTGACCCTCACCGGCCGCGTCGCAAACGGTGAGGGGCAATCTTTTGAGGAGGAAGTCTTTTATTGGCCTGCGGCGAACTCCGCCGGGTCGAAGTCATACTGCTTCGAGCAGAACTCGCAGGCGACGTGAATGCCGCCGTCCTCGGTGCTCTGCCTGATCTCCTCGGCGGAAAAGCCTTCGAGGATGCCGCGGATCTTTTCCCTCGAACATGAGCACTGGTCGGCGACCGGGACGCCGCCAAAGACGCGGACGCCATGCTCGTGGAACAGCCGGTAAAGCAGCCGCTCGGCCCCGATCGTCGGGTCGATCAGTTCGGTCGGCTCGATGGTGCCAAGCAGCGCCAGGAGTTCCTGCCAGGAATTGTCGTCCGGGTGATGGACTTCCTCGCGCGGATCGCCGTCGCCGCCCGGAAGATCGGGCACGCGCATGCGTTCCGCCGACTGCGGCAGGAATTGCGCCAGCAGGCCGCCGGCGCGCCACTGCTCGCGGGCGCCGCCGACGCCCGGCGTCAGCAATTTGGCCACCGAAAGCCTAAGATCGGTCGGGATCTGCTCCGACTGACGGAAATAGGTGCGCGCGGCCTCTTCCAGCGTCTCGCCGTCGAGCTGGACGATACCCTGATAGCGCTGCGTGTGGGCGCCCTGGTCGATGGTCAGCGCCAGCACGCCGCTGCCAAGCAGCGTCTGCTGCGAGGTCTCGCCGGCGGCGGTCAGGGCCTCCAGCCTGTCCGCATCGAAGCGCGCATAGGCGCGTAGCGCATGCGGCGTGGAAAAATCTGCGACCAGCATGTCGACCGGCCCGTCGGTGCGGGTCTGCAGGATGAACTTGCCCTCGAATTTGAGCGATGTGCCGAGCAGCACCGTCAGCACACAAGCCTCGGCCAGGAGACGGGCGACCGGCTCAGGGTAATCATGGCGGCTGAGGATGGCGTCGAGCATCGGCCCGAGCTGCACGGTGCGGCCGCGCACGTCGAGCGGGCCGACCTCGAAGGGCACGACATGATCGTCGCCGGCATAGCCGAATTCGCCGAGTTTGGGTTTATATTCGGTCAATTGATGAGTTTCCAACATGACAAAGCTCCGGGGCGCGGCCATGCCGCCCTGCGGGGCGCATGCGTCGAAACGCGCTATTTTTGCGTGATGCGCCGCAGATAGGCATCACGCCGTCCCAGATCAAGCGCCCAGGCACCAGGCCAAAACTGCCTTCTGCGCGTGGAGCCGGTTCTCGGCCTCGTCGAACACCACCGAATGCGGCCCGTCGATGACCTCGTCGGTGACCTCCTCGCCGCGATGCGCCGGCAGGCAGTGCATGAACAATGCGTCCGGCTTTGCCTTGGCCATCAGCGCCGCATTGACCTGATAGGGCAAGAAGACATTGTGGCCGCGGGCGCGATGCTCCTGGCCCATCGACACCCAGCAATCGGTGACGACGCAGTCGGCCTCGTGGACGGCCTCCTCGGGCGAGCGGGTGAAGTTCAGCTTGCCGCCATGCGTCTTCGACCAGTCGATATGCTTTTGCGCCGGCTCGCTGCCTTCGGGTACTGCGACATTGAGGTTGAAGCGGAACCGTGCCGAGGCCTCCAGCAGCGAATGCAGCACATTGTTGCCGTCGCCGGTCCAGGCGATGGTCTTGCCGGCCACCGGACCGCGATGCTCTTCAAAGGTCATGATGTCGGCCATCAGCTGGCAGGGATGCGTGTCGTCGGTCAGCCCGTTGATGACGGGAACGGTGGCGTTCTCGGTCAGTTCGAGCAGCCGCTCATGCGAGGTGGTGCGGATCATGATCGCGTCGACATAGCGCGACAGCACCTTGGCCGTGTCGGCGATGGTCTCGGAGCGGCCAAGCTGCATCTCGGTGCCGGTCAGCATGATGGTCTCACCGCCAAGCTGGCGCATGCCGACATCGAAGGAGACGCGCGTGCGCGTCGACGGCTTGTCGAAGATCATCGCCAGCACCTTGCCTTCGAGCGGCTTTGTCCGCTCGCCGGCCTTGAGCCTGGCCTTTCGCACCACCGCGTCGTCCAGCATGAAGCGCAGGTCGCCCTCCGAAACGGCGGACAGGTCGGTGAAATGGCGAACTGACATCAGCAATGGTTCCGGGATTACTTGGCGGCAGCCGCGGCGATGGCATCCGCCAGGCCTCTGGCGCCAGCGCGAATGCGATCGAGCGCCTCGTGGATCTCGACGTCGGTGACGGTGAGCGGCGGCAGCAAGCGAATGACGTTGTCGCCGGCCGGAACCGCCAGCAAGTGCTGGTCGCGCAGCGCCATGTTCACCTTGGCGTTGGGCATCACGCATTTCAGGCCGAGCATCAGGCCGGTTCCTCTGATGCCTTCGATAACCTCGGGAAATTCGTCGGCGACGCCAGCCAGCCCCTGCTTCAACAGCAATGCCTTGTGCTGGACATCTGCCAGGAAGCCGTCCTCCAGCACCACGTCGAGCACGGCGTTGCCAACCGCCATCGCCAGCGGATTGCCGCCGAAGGTGGTGCCGTGGACGCCGGCGGTCATGCCGGCCGCAGCCTCGTCGGTGGCGAGACAGGCACCCATCGGGAAGCCGCCGCCGATGCCCTTGGCAATCGCCATGATATCAGGCGTGACGCCCGCCCATTCATGCGCGAACAGCTTTCCAGTGCGACCGATGCCGCATTGGACTTCGTCGAAGATCAGGAGCAGGCCGTGCTGGTCGCATAGCTGCCGGAGCCGCTTAAGCGATTGCGTCGGCACCTGGCGGATACCGCCCTCGCCCTGCACCGGTTCGATCAGGATCGCTGCGGTTTCGGGCGTGATCGCCTTTTCGGCGGCGTCGATGTCGTCGAAGCCGACCTGATCAAAGCCTTCGACCTTGGGTCCGAAGCCTTCCAGGTATTTGTACTGGCCGCCGGCGGCGATGGTCGCGAGCGTACGGCCATGGAAAGCGCCTTCGAAGGTGATGACGCGGAAGCGCTCGGGATGGCCCTTGACGAATTGGTAGCGGCGCGCCGTCTTGATGGCGCATTCCAGCGCCTCGGCGCCGGAATTGGTGAAGAACACCTTGTCGGCGAAGGTGGCTTCCGCAAGCCGCTGGCCCAACCGGCTCTGCCCCGGAATCTCGTAGAGATTGGAGACATGCCAGAGCTTGGCGGCCTGTTCGGTGAGCGCGGCGACCAGATGCGGATGGCTGTGACCCAATGAATTTACGGCGATGCCGCCGGCGAAATCGAGATATCGCTCACCCTTGTCGGTAACCAGCCAAGTGCCTTCCCCGTGGTCGAAGGCCAAGGGTGCGCGAGCAAAGGTGTCGTAAAGCGCCGAACCGCTCATTATATGCGTCTCCGGAACCGAAAAATCAAAAAAGCCGCCAAAGCGGCGGCCTTTGCGGCTTATCGTGTTTTTCGGCCATGAAGTCAACGAAAACGTCGCGCATAGGCGCGCGTCAAGCCCTCCGACAAGGCGCCGGCTCATAAGCGACCGGGAAGGTTGGGGAAAACGATTCGTGTTGCACGTCGGACTCTTGTCACCGAGTCAGCGCATAAGGTATTTGTAGTCGAGAAAATAACTAGATTTCGTGCGGCGGACCTAATCACACGATATATGTGGTGTCTGCCCGGCGGGAGCCGGGTCGTGAAAGGATTCCGATCGCCGCACATTTCAGCAGGAGCGCGGTCTCATGAACTGGACTGACGAGCGGGTCGAACTTCTTAGAAAATTGTGGTCGGAGGGGCTGAGCGCCAGCCAGATCGCCGCGCAGCTCGGGGGCGTCAGCCGCAACGCGGTCATCGGCAAGGTGCATCGGTTGAAGCTGTCGGGCCGCGGACGCGCGACAGCCACTCCGGCGCGCCAGAAAAAGTCCGTGCAAGGATCATCGATCCAGAAATCGGTGTCGCGCGCCGCAAGTGCTGCACGCCACGTCACCAGCTCGATCGGCGCAACCGCGCTGCAGGCGCAGTTCGATGCCGAACCACTGGCGCGCCACTACATCCGCCCGGTCGAGAACGTCGTCGTGCCGATCTCGCGGCATCTACAGCTCGTCGAGCTGACCGAGCGCACCTGCAAATGGCCGAATGGCGACCCGCTTTCGGAAGACTTCCATTTCTGCGGCAACGACGCCGCCGAAACCGGACCCTACTGCAAGTACCACGCCCGCGCTGCGTTCCAGCCGGCTTCGGAGCGGAGGCGGAATAGATAGGTAGGGGAGTAGGGAGAAGGACAACGCTTCGCTTTAAATAAGTGTCGTTCTCCGTGCACTGATACTGCCCTATTCCCCTACTCCCTTATTCCCCTATAGCCATCCATTCTTTCGAAACCGCCAGTACAGGACCGTGCAGATCAGGCCGATCGCGGCCAGCACTGCCGGGTAGCCATATTCCATCCGCAGTTCCGGCATGTCGTTGAAATTCATGCCGTAGATGCCTGCAAACGCCGTCGGCACCGCCAGTATGGCGGCCCATGAAGCGAGCTTCTTGGAGATCGCCGTTTCCTGGCTCTGGCCGACCAGCAGGCTGGCCTCGAAGGCAAAGGCGAGAACCTCCCGCAGGCTGTCGATCTTTTCCTGGACGGTGCGGATATGGTCGGTCACGTCGCGAAACAGCGGGTGCATGGCGGCATGTATCTGCGGCAGGTCGGCGCTGGTCAGGCGGCGGCAGACCTCCACCAGCGGAAGCGCCGCATTGCGCAGGCGCAAGAGGTCGCGGCGCAGCATATAGAGCCGCTCGATGTCGGTGCCGGTCATCGGCTTCAGCAGAACCTTGTCCTCGATCGCCTCGACCTCGTCCTCGATCTGCTCGAGCACCGGCATGTAGTTGTCGACGATGAAGTCGAGAATGGCGTAGAGGACGAAGTCCTCGCCCTTGGCCAGCGAGTGCGGGCAGCTTTCCCAGTGCTGGCGAACGGCGGCATAGGATGTCGACGGCCCGTGCCTGACACTGACGATATAGCCCGTGCCGACGAACAGATGCGTCTCGCCGAAGGTGACGCGCCCGTCGATCAGCTGAGCCGTGCGGGCGATGACCAGCAGCGCGTCACCATATTGCTCGATCTTCGGCCGCTGGTGCGGATGCTCGGCATCCTCGATCGCGAGGTCATGCAGATGGAATTGCGCCTGGACGCGAAGCAAAAGGTTGCGGTCCGGCTCGAGCAGGCCGATCCAGACGACGTGTCCCGGTTTCTTGGCCCATTCGCCAGCTTCCTCGATCGGAATGTCGGCGATACGCCGGCCGGCCGTATAGACGCTGCAAGCGATAATGCTGGATGAAGGCGGCGACGGCGCGAACTCGCGGACATATTCCATCGCAGCCTCCTGAAGGCATGACCTTCACCAGGGAACCGAGAAGCTTAACGTCCAGATAGTTTAGCGCACTATGATCAAGTATTCGAGAGGCGGTCGTTTCACTTCGCGGGTTGCGATGCCGGAAGCACGATCTTGTCCGTCTTGTCGCCCTTGGGCCGCTCGGCCGGCATCTGGTCGCCGGTGACGATGTAGTAGATCGTCTCGGCGATGTTGGTGGCGTGGTCACCGATCCGCTCGATGTTCTTGGCGCAGAACAAAAGGTGCGTGCAGGGCGTGATGTTGCGCGGGTCTTCCATCATGTAGGTCAGCAGCTCGCGAAACAGCGAGGTGTACATGGCGTCGATCTGGTCGTCGCGGTCGCGGACGAAGCCGATTTTCTCCACCGAGCGCGAGGCGTAGACATCGAGCACTTCCTTGAGCTGCGTCAATGCCAGGTCGGCCAGCGCCTCGAGGCCGCGGAACAGGCTGGTCGGCTGGCGCCCGTCGGTGACGGCCACCACTCGCTTGGCGACATTCTTGCCGAGGTCGCCGACACGTTCGATGTCGGCCGAGATACGGATGGCGCCGACGATCTCACGCAGGTCCGTTGCCATCGGCTGGCGCTTGGCAATGATGACGATCGCCTTGTCGTCGATCTCGCGTTGCCCTTCGTCGAGCACGATATCGTCCCGGATGACCTTCTCGGCGAGACCGGGATCGGCGTTGACAAGGGCGCTGATCGCCTGTTCGACCATGCGTTCGGCATGGCCGCCCATAGCGGCGATGCGCTTCGACAAATACTTCAGTTCTTCGTCATAGGCGCTGACGATGTGCACGGACTGCATGGACGAAATGCCTTCCCGGGATCTTCTGGCCGAGTCGTTTCCTCGAATCCTCCGCTGATACGCTAGCCGGATGACAGAAAAAAGAAACAGTCGGTGGGCTGCGCCCCACCTGGACGCACAGCTACGCTCCACACTCTTGCGCAACAGATATAGTGCTGCGTTAGCGCGCCGGCAAATGAACCGAGAACGCCGCGCCGTTGCCGACTTCCGACTTGATCGACAGCCTGGCGTTGTGGCGCGTCAGGATGTGCTTGACGATGGACAGGCCAAGGCCGGTGCCTTTCTGCGTCCGGCTGTTCTCGACATCGACGCGGTAGAAGCGCTCGGTGATGCGCGGGATGTGTTCTTCGGGTATGCCGGGACCGTAGTCCCTGATGGTGACGTCGATGCCTGGCTCGGGAGCGGCATCGCTACGCGCGATCGACACCGTGACGCGCCCGCCCGACTGTCCGTATTTGCAGGCATTTTCCAGCAGGTTCTCGAAAACCTGGAAAAGCTCGTCCCGGTCCCCCGGCACGTCGAGCGGCCCTTCGACGAAATCCCGCTCGACTACGACACCGTTTTCCCTGGCGAGCGGCCCAAGCGAATCGATGACGCTGTCGACGGTCTGGCGCAGGTCGACCTCGGTTCCCGGCCTCAGATAAGGCTTCATCTCCAGCCGCGACAGCGACAGCAGGTCGTCGATCAGGCGCGCCATGCGACCGGTCTGGTTCTGCATGATCTGCAGGAACTGCTCGCGCGCCGCCGGGTCGTTGCGGGCCGGGCCGCGCAACGTCTCGATAAACCCCGAGATCGAGGCGAGCGGGGTGCGCAGTTCGTGACTGGCGTTGGCGATGAAGTCGGCGCGCATCCGGTCGATCCGGCGCGCCTCGCTCTGGTCCTTGAACACCAGCACATAGAGATCGGTGGCGTGGCCGACCGAGGATGCGCTCACCCGGTAGGCCCGTTCGACCGGCAGCTTTTCGGTATAGTCGACGACATCGGAGGCGACGTTTCCCGACAGGACGCTGTCCAGCAGGGCCTGCATCTCCGGCGCACGGAATTTCAGCGGCAACGACATGCCCGGCGCGATCCCGCCAAAGGCCGCGAAAGCGGCGGCGTTGGCGTGGACGATAGTGGCGGTGCGGTCGAAGATGATCAGCGGATCGGCAACGGCCGCCGCGAGGTATTCGCCGGAAAGCCGCTGCAGCCCGCCCGCCTCGGTCGCCGCCCCGCTCTCCGTAAACTGGCGTGCGGCAGCGCTCGGCAGCATCGCGGCGGCAAACAGCAGCGCAACTGCCAGCACAACCACCCAGGCGGACATGCCGGCGAACCCATAGGCGGCCAGAACCGCGACGATGCCGGCGGCGAGCAGCCAGCGGCTGTTCCAAAGCCGGCCAGCGAGGACTCGCGCCGTGCCTTTCCGCTCTGTGCCCAACTCAGCCATTGTCAACCATTCGCGTGCGCGCCTTGGTTGGCCGGTCGGCTGGAAACTTCCGCTGGACCGGCCTGGAGGCTCCCAATAGCATGAGTCCGGAAGCTGGAAAGGTTCGTCTCGATGAAAAAAACCGAGGAAACTCCCGCAGCATCCGCATCCGGGCCGCTGAAGATCAGAGTCGACGGCAAGGAGCGGGAATTCGACATCGAGAATCCGGCGCTTCCGGACTGGGTCGAGGACAAAAAGCTGACCGCCGGCGGTTATCCCTACGACAAGAAAATGAAGAGCGCCGAGTATGACGAGACCCTTGAGCGGCTGCAGATCGAGCTGGTCAAGGCACAGGCATGGCTGCAGTCGACGGGCAAGCGGGTGATGGCGCTGTTCGAAGGACGCGACGCCGCCGGCAAGGGCGGCACGATCTTCGTGCTGCGCCAGTACATGAACCCGCGAACCGCGCGCAACGTGGCACTGACCAAGCCGACCCCGACTGAAACAGGACAGTGGTATTTCCAGCGCTATGTCGACCATTTCCCGACGGCGGGCGAATTCGTCACCTTCGACCGCTCCTGGTACAACCGCGCCGGGGTCGAACCGGTGATGGGCTTCTGCACGCTGGAGCAGCATGAGAAATTCCTGGACGAAACACCGCATTTCGAGCGGATGATCTGCAACGAAGGTATTCATTTCTTCAAATTCTGGCTGAACATCGGCCGGGAAACACAGCTCGAACGGTTCCACGACCGCCGCTACAGTCCGTTGAAGAACTGGAAATTCTCGCCGATCGACATCGCCGGCATCACCAAGTGGGACGACTACACCAAGGCGCGCGATGTCATGGTCGAACGCACGCACAAGGAGTTCGCACCCTGGATCATCGTGCGGGCCAACGACAAGCGGCGGGCGCGGCTGGCGGTGATCCGGCGCATCCTGTTGTCGCTGCCTTATGACGGCCGCGATCTCGAGGCCATCGGCAAGGAAGACAAGAAGATCATCGGCGAAGGGCCGTCTTTTCTGGAAAAATAAACGGGCCCAGCCGCCGCGGATTGGACCATTCCGCAAACGATCCGGTGTCGCGACGGCGCGCGATGATCTTTCATGCCGCCAGCCGGGCGATCCGCTGCAATCGCTTCAGGGTGGTGTCGTCCTGCAGCGCTTGCTGGAACAGCGAGATCTCCTGGTCGATGCGGTCGCAGAGCGCGCCCGTGTCGCCCTTGAGCAGGCCACGCGTCTGCAGCAGTGCGGCGACCGGCTTCTTGACGAGCTGCCTTGCCCTGCCAAGAGCAGCGTCCTCGACGCTGCCGTCCGCCACGATCTCGGCAACCAGCCCGAGCGCCTTGGCATCTTCGACGCCGAGCGTATCGCCGAGGCAAAAGAAGCGGAAAGCACCGGCGTAGCCAAGTTTCTGTGGTGCCAGGATGCTCGTCGCCGCGTCCGGCACCAGGCCGAAATCGACAAACGGCACCCGGAATGTGCTTTCGCTCGACGCGATCACCATGTCGCAATGGAACAGGATGGTGCAGCCGACGCCAACGGCATCACCATCGACGCAGGCAAGGACCGGTTTCGGGAACGTCGCCAGCGTGCGAAACATGTCGGTGACGGCGGCGATCAGTTGCTGATGCTTGGCGGCATCGAGAAACTCGGAAAAGTCGCCGCCGAGGCAGAAGCAGCCTGCGAGGCCACGCAGCAGCACGACGCGCACTTCGTCATCGGCGGCAGCTTCATGGAAGGTTTTCGCCAGGCTTTCATAGGCCCGCCTGTCCAGCACTGGCCGGCCATCCTCCGACGACACGGTGACGATCAGCGTATGGTTGCGCAATTCTGGTTGCGGATGGACGTTCATGGTCGCCTCCTACGAAGCTTGCTTCAGTCCGAGCCAGTCGGGATACCCCCTGGCCAGAACCGGTGCGAAATGATTACGGCGCGAGCGCACGACATCAAGCGTGTGCTCGTTGAAGGTGAGCAAAGTGGCGACCACCTGCTGGTTGCCATAAGTACGCTGGTAACCAAGCGGCGTGGCCAGGAAGTGCAGTTGCAGCGCGCGCAGGACCCACATCGGCTCGAATTCGATGATCACCTGATTGACGTTGCGCCTCAGTCCCCACTCGACGAAGCCGGCAATCAATTCGGTGCCGACCGTCGATACACCGCGCCGCCCGTCACGAAAGCCGGGCGCCACAGCATAGCGGGTCAGTTCGTAGATATTCGGCCCGGACGGTGGCGTCCCTTCATAGAGGTCCGCCAGCACATCGGTCAGAAGATGCGCTCGCGTCGTCGGCAACATCCGCTGATAACCGGCGAGTTCGCCGTTCCTGATGACGAGCTGATGCACCGCCTCGTCGTGGTCGAACTGGTCGATCTCGAGGCCGTCGGGACGCTTCAGATCGGTCCATCCCATCTCCTCGACGAAGATCTTGTAGCGCAAACGATGAACGGCCTCCCAAAGGTCGGGACGTTCCATCAATTCCTGTGTGGTGAGGGAAAAAAGCATCGGCTATCTCCTAGGTTTACCAGGAGGATACGATCAGGCCTTTGCGGGAAAATTACGTGATCACGTAGTCAAAAATTTCTAGGCCGGCATGGCCGACCTAACTAATATAGCCGCGCCTTATCGCTTCCGCGACGGCCTGCACGCGGTTGACGGCACCAAGTTTGCCCTTGGCGTTAAGCAGATGTTTCTCGGACGTGTGCTCCGAGATGCCGAGGATTTGCGAGATCTCCCATTCGGATTTGCCGACGGCAGCCCATTGCAGGCACTCGCGCTCGCGCGGTGTCAATTCTATGTGATCTATGGTTTTGCCGGCCATCGTGTGGAGCTGCATGGCACGACCTATCGCATAGGTTGACGCCAGCGACACCAGGCCGAACTCAGCTCCCGACAGTTCTACGGCCTCACCGCCCAGCGATACCATGACGATCTGGCCATCAAGCGTGACCAGCGGGAAGGCCAGTCCATCGCGCAGCTTGAATTCGCTGGCATCGCCCATCACCTCGTCGCTGCTCTTGTCGATGCGAATGCTTTCCGATGCTTCCCGCCACTGGAACGGCGCCTGAAGCTGCTTCATGTGGCTGACGACAGGGTCATGATCGACATAGTTGCGCGCCACATAGCGCTCCAGCCATTCTCCCGGCCAGTCGCAGAGCAGGACGTGATCCTTTTGCTGGCTGCGTGGCGTGCCCGGCTGCGGAACCGTTCCCGCCATCAGCGCCGTCAGGCCGAAGTTCGACGTGATGCCGAGCAGCTGTTCGCAGACCGCTGCCGCCGTGCTGGCATGCTGCAGCTGATCGATGAATTCCAGTGTGCGATCGAACTGACTCATCGCAACATTTACCCCATGTTGCCTCCCGTTCTTGAGATTGCAAAGCTGCGCCTCGGTGACTGCCCACTTTCCAGCCGACGCTGCGCAGCTATTTGCAAACTCACTAAATCATATCCCTAAATCGACCGGTTGAAACCAAAAACCGTTGTGCCTGCCTCGTTTTCGTACCAAAAGCCAATGGGCATGAGTGGCGGAGCTTTATCGTGACATTCCGGTGGATATCCATCGCCCTGCTATCGATGACGATCGCAACACAATCGCTCGCCGGCACCGCGCGTGCTGCAGGGCCGCAGGTGCCGGTGCTTTGGGACGCCAAGGAGCGGCTGCCGAAGCCGGATCTTTCGGCGCTGCCACGGCTGAGATTCCTCACCACCACCGATTTCCCGCCTTTCAATTTCCTCGACGTCGCCGGCCGGCTGTCCGGCTTCCACATCGATCTGGCGCGGGCCATCTGCGCCGAACTCGACATTGCGGAAAAATGCCAGATCCAGGCGCTGCCATGGGGCGAGCTTGAGGGAGCGTTGCAGAAGGGCGAAGGCGAGGCGATCATCGCCGGCATCGCCGCCACGTCTGAGTCGCGGTCGAAATACGCCTTCTCGCGCTCCTATCTGCAGTTTCCGGCGCGCTTCATCATGCTGAAGACAAAGGCCTTTGCGGAACCTATCTTCGACAGACTGCGCAGCAAGCGCATCGGCGTCGTCTCCGGCTCCGCGCATGAGCGGATGCTGCGCGATTATTTCAGCACCGTTCAGGTCGTCCCCTTCGAAAAGCCGGAGGCGCTTTACAGCGACCTCAAGGCCGGCAAGATCGACGCCGCCTTCGGGGACGGCATGCGCTTTGCGTTCTGGCTTGGCGGCTCGGACGCTGCGAGCTGCTGCCGCTTTGCCGGCGGGCCGTACCTGGCGCCCGAATATCTCGGCTCGGGCATGGCCATCGCCACCCGAGCCGGTGATCCGGCGCTGGCCGCGGCATTCGACTATGCGCTGCAGGAGATTTCCGTGAAAGGCACGTTTGCCGAGTTCTACCTGCGCTATTTTCCGGTCAGCTTTTTCTGATTTTCGAAAGCCCCATCAAGTGAGCGTGCGAAGGCGGGCCTTGGCAGCGCGGGCGATGGCGGCGACGGTCAGCGTGTCGAGATCGAGCTTCAGGCGGATGAGCTGCAGCACCCGCACCTCCTCCAGGCGCATTTCGAGATCGATGGCCGCGACCTCGAAGGCTGCGGCATAGGCGGTGTCGCGCAGCCGCTCCGGCAGCGCCTCGGCGACGCGTGCCAGCACGCCTTCCAGCCCGTCCTTTTCGTGAAGCTTCTTCTGGCAATCCTGCGCGATCTCAACCAGCCTGTCCTGGTTGAAGTCCTCGAACACCGGCCATGAGCGGATGACGTCGCCGATCCGCGCCAGCTCGACATCGGTCATGTCGCGGTCGGAGGCCGAGGTGATGACCATCAGGTAGATCAGGGCTTCATGCGGCGACAGCAACGGCATTCAAAACTCCTCGAGTGGCCTTGAAGTTAGGAACGAGGCGTAGGCGCCGCAAGGAAAAAGAGCCGCAAATCGTTGACGCCCAAGACAGGCGCGCCTAGAGACCGATTGAAAAACCCTCTCTTCCGGCGACGCCGGCGAATGATTTGGAAAATAGCGACATGGCGGGATCAAACATCATCGATCTCAATCCCGAGGTGCTTGCGGCAGCGGCTGAAAGCAAAGCCTGGCCGTTCGAGGAAGCCAAAAAGATCATCCAGCGCTACAAGGACACGGATTTTCCCGAGCCCGTGCTGTTCGAGACGGGCTACGGCCCGTCGGGGCTGCCGCATATCGGCACGTTCGGCGAGGTCGCGCGCACCTCGATGGTGCGCCACGCCTTCCGCGTCCTCACCAGAGACACGGTCAAGACCAAGCTCTTGTGCTTCTCCGATGACATGGACGGCATGCGCAAGATTCCCGACAACGTGCCTGATCGCGCTGCACTTGAGCCGCACCTGCACAAGCCGCTCTCGTCGGTCCCCAATCCCTTCGGTGGCGACTATGCAAGCTTCGCAGACCACAACAACGCGATGCTTTGCCGCTTCCTGGACACGTTCGGCTTCGACTACGAGTTCGCCAGCGCGACGGAATATTACAAGGCTGGTCGTTTCGACGAGGTTCTGCTGCGCGCCGCCGAACGCTTCGACAAGATCATGGCGGTGATGCTGCCGACCCTCGGCGAAGAGCGCCAGGCGACCTATAGCCCGTTTCTGCCGATTTCCCCCAAGAGCGGCCGCGTGCTTTACGTCCCCATGAAGCATGTCGACGCCAAGGCCGGCACCATCACCTTCGACGATGACGGCACCGAAACCACGCTCTCCGTAACCGGCGGCAAGGTGAAGCTGCAATGGAAGCCGGATTTCGGCATGCGCTGGGCAGCGCTCGGCGTCGATTTCGAAATGTTCGGCAAGGACCACCAGACGAATGCGGTGATCTACGACCGGATCTGCGACATTCTGGGCGGACGGGCGCCGGAGCATTTCGTCTATGAGTTATTTCTGGACGAGAACGGCCAGAAGATCTCGAAGTCGAAGGGCAACGGACTGACAATCGACGAGTGGCTGACCTATGCCCCGACCGAGAGCCTCGGCCTCTACATGTACCAGCGGCCGCGACAGGCCAAGAAACTCTATTTCGACGTCATTCCGAAGGCGGTGGACGAGTATTACACCTTCTTGTCCGCCTATCGCCGGCAGGAGTGGAAAGAACGTCTGGGCAATCCGGTCTGGCACATGCATGACGGCAATCCGCCTGTCATCGACCTGCCGGTGCCGTTCGCGCTGCTGCTCAACCTGGTCAGCGCCTCGAACGCGCAAAACAAGGATGTGCTGTGGGGCTTCATTTTGCGCCATGTATCGGGCGTGACGCCGAAGACCCATCCCGAGCTCGACCGGCTGGCCGAATATGCGATCCGCTATTACGACGATTTCGTGAAGCCGGCCAAGGTGTATCGCGCCGCCGACGCGGTCGAGCGCGAGGCGCTGATCAAACTTTCGGATGCGCTGGCCGCTCTGTCGCCGGGAGCCGACGGCGAAGCGATCCAGAACGCGGCGCTCAACGTAGCGCGCAGGATCGAGCGCTATCAGGACCATTCGAAGCAGAGCCCGGAAGGCGGGCCGGGCGTTTCCGTCGCCTTCTTCCAGATGATCTACCAGGTGCTGATCGGCCAGGAGCGCGGCCCACGCTTCGGCTCATTCGCAGCGCTCTACGGCATTGCCGAGACCCGCGCGCTCATTCAGCGGGCGCTGGCTGGTCAGCTAGCGGCCTGAGAACGCCGCCCTCTTCCTCCAATATCGAACCCGGCGCAGCAGGCGCCGGGCGAGATGCTGCCGGAACCGGCGGCAGGCCTGAAAGGTCTGGCGCCGACCCGAAAATCCCCTTTTTCGCCGTGCTCGCCTTTTCGCCAGCCTCGACATAGGGGCCGCCCCTTGCGGCCCGGGCCCAGCCGTTTTCCACCAGCCACTGGCCGATATCCTGCTTGCCGATGCGGCATTCAGCGGAGATCAGGTCGCGGCCACCTTCAGGCGGCACCGTGCAGACCACTGTCCGGCCGCGCAGGAAAGCGCGGAACGCCGTCCGCGCCCGGATGCCGCAAGCCCAGGATTTGCCGTCGTCCGTGCAGATCTCGTCCTGCTTGACGACGTCGATGCCTGAAACCGCGACGGAATACCCCTTGGCCTCGATCAACCCGGCGGCGGTCGCCACCGGCTGGAACAGCTTTGTCCCGTTCCAGTCATCGGGCATTTTCGGCTTGGGCGGCTTGGGCGGTCCGGCCAGCGACAAATCGCTCAGCGGCGCGCGCGGTTCGACCCGTTCAAGCTCTTCGGCAGGAAGCTGCGGCGGCACGACGGCCGCGGGATCGATCGCCCTGGAATGCGCCGTTGGCTTCAGGGGCTGAGGCCCCGGAATGGCTGATGTAGGCGGCGCTTCAGGAGTGGCCTCAACGCTTGCCTCGATCTGGTCGACAGTGACGCCGCTTTCGCCGCGCTGTACGGCGCGGCCGCCAACGGCAATCGCTGCAGCCATCGCCGGGATGGTCAGAACGGCCATGGCAAGGTGAAACAGGCGCACCGGCCGGACCTACTGGCTTGCCCAGACAATCCGCGCCACCCATTCGATATCACGCATCGGGATATCGCGGTCCGGATGGTCGGGATTGAGCGAAACCAGCGCGATCGACTTCGTCGTCTGGCGATCCAGCACCTTGGCCATTACCTCGCCGGCAGTGGTCTTGACGACGACGCGGTCGCCCTTGCGGGTGGCCGCGCCCGGCTCGACGATCAGCACATCGCCGTTGCGGTATAGCGGCAGCATGGAATCGCCCTGGACCTTCAGCGCATAAGAGGTCTCGTTCGCCCGCGCCGGAAGCTCGACCAGGTCCCAGCCTTGACCCGCCGGATAACCGGCATCATCGAAGAAGCCGCCGGCGCCGGCCTGGGCAAAGCCGAGCAGCGGCACCGAAGACCCCCGCATGGGCAAGTATCCGGGAGCGGCTTTGCTACGGCCTTCGACCAGTCCCGCAAATTCGTCGAGCGAGGCGCCGGTCGCCTCGATGATCTTGGCCAGCGATTCGGTCGACGGCCAGCGCGGCCGCCCATCCGATGACAGCCGCTTCGATTTGTTGAAGGCGGTGGAATCAAGGCCCGCGCGCCTGGCCAGGCCCGAGGCCGACAGCGAATAGCGCTCGGCAAGAGCGTCGATGGCAGCCCATACGCGGTCATGCGAGAGCACGTCTTGCTCTCCTTCAAAACAGGAAAAAATACCTTTGCCCTTCTAGTCTTCGCTCGCCGATTTGTCCACCGGCAGTCCTGCAGCGCCGCCTGCTTTGGCCAAGCTGCGCAGTCCCTGGTGCGAGGTCATGAACATCCGCTCGGCCTCCATCAGCGGACGCGGCTGGACCTTGTGGCCAAGTGCCGCGACGACCTCGTCAATATCGAGAAAACGGCGGCCGGTACGATCGTAGAAGCCCGCGGTCGTCATGATCAACGCCGCGGTTTCACCGTTGTCGAGGACGAAACGATACTTGCCGATGACACCGGTGCCTTCCCAGGTCTCGATCGAGGACACCACTTCGAAGCGCCGCCACAACCTGATCTCACGCACATAGACCGACTGCAGCCCGCCCATCATCGGCGCCCAGCCGTTCCTCCTGGCCAGCGTGACGAGACCCGCGCGCACGAAAATGTCGATGCGGCCGAGATCGGCCAGCGTCATGTAGCGTGCATTGTTGAGATGGACGTTAGCATCGATGTCGGTCGGCAGGCAGCGAAAGGCCAGCCGGCTTTCGCCACCCATCACATAAGGGCCACGGCGAGGCGCCGTGGTGATCGTGCGCGCGAGTCGGGCCCAGACGTACATGGCCCGCCAGGCGTCAGGCCGCTTTCTTCACCTCGCTCTTCGCATAGGGATCAAAGCGCTTGTAGAAGGTCTCGCCCTTCTCGGCCATGTCGAGCAGCAGCTTGGGCGCCTTGAACTCGGCGCCGTATTTCTTCTGCAGGGCCTTGGCGATCTTGACGAATTTCTTGGCACCGATGCCGTCGATATAGGACAGCGCACCGCCGGTAAAGGGCGCGAAGCCGAAGGCAAGGATCGAACCGACATCGGCCTCGCGCGGATCGGTGACGATGCCCTCCTCCATCACCCGTGCCGCTTCCAGCGCGATGGTGACCAGGAGACGCTGCTTCAGCTCCTCATAGTCGACCTTCTCCGGTGCAAGCTGCGGATAGAGGTCCTTCAGGCCCGGCCACAGCTTCTTTTTGGCCGGCTTCGCCAGATAGTCGTAGAAGCCCTTGCCATTCTTGCGACCGAAGCGGCCGTGAGTGTCGGCCAGTGTGTTGATCAGCGCCATCTGCCTCTGGTCGACCGCCTTCTCGCCGAGATCGCGCATGGTTTGCTTCATGATCTTCTGCGCAAGGTCGATCGCCGTTTCGTCGGTGAGCGCCAAGGGTCCGACGGGCATGCCTGCGGCCTTCGCCGCGTTCTCGATCATCGGCGCCGGAACGCCCTCGATCAGCATCTTGTAGGCTTCCGACATGTAGCGCAGCACGCAGCGATTGACGTAGAAGCCGCGCGTGTCGTTGACGACGATCGGCGTCTTCTTGATCGCCCGCACGAAGTCGATCGCGGCGGCGAGCGCCTTGTCGCCGGTCTTCTTGCCGAGGATGATCTCGACCAGCATCATCTTGTCGACCGGCGAGAAGAAGTGGATGCCGATGAAGTTCTTCGGCCGCGCCGAATTCTTCGCCAACGCGGTGATCGGAATGGTCGACGTGTTCGAGGCAAAGATCGCCGATGGCTTCAGCACGGCTTCCGCCTGTTCGGTGGCGCCCTTCTTGACCGCCGAGTCCTCGAAGACCGCCTCCACCACCAGGTCGCAACCGGCGAGATCGGCATAGTCGGCCGTCGGCGTGATCAGCGACAAGAGCTTGTCCTTCTCCTCGGGCTTGGCGCGGCCCTTCTTCACCTGATCCGAGATCAGGCTGTCCGAATGCGCCTTGCCCTTGGCGGCGGACTCCATGTCGCGGTCGAGCAGCACCACCGGTATACCGGCCTTGGCGGTGACATAGGCGATGCCGGCGCCCATGAAGCCGGCGCCAAGCACGCCGATCTTCTTGAACTTGGTTTCCGGCACGTCCGCGGGGCGGCGCGCGCCCTTGTTCAGTTCCTGCAGCGACACGAACAGCGAGCGGATCATCGCCGCCGCTTCCCTGGTCTGCATGATCTCGGTGAAATAGCGCTGCTCGATGCGCAAGGCGGTGTCGAACGGCACCAGCAGGCCTTCATAGACGCATTTCAGGATCGCGGCGGCGGCAGGATAATTGCCATAGGTCTCGCGGCGCAGGATGGCGATGGCCGGCGGCCACAGATTGGCGCCGGCCGCCGAATAGATGGGGCCGCCGGGCAGCTTGAAACCCTTCTCGTCCCACGGCGCCACCGGCTTCAAGCCGTTCCTGATCATCGCCTTGGCGGTCTCGACCAGTTTGTTCGGCTCGGCGATCTCGTGGATCAGGCCCATCGACTTGGCCTTCTGCGGCGACAGCGTCTGGCCGGAGGTCAGCATCTGCAGCGCCTGCTGCTGGTCGGTCAGCCGCGGCACGCGCTGGGTGCCGCCGGCGCCCGGGAAGATGCCGATCTTCACTTCGGGAAGCGCCATCCTGACCTTGTCGGAATCGGCCGCGACACGGCCATGGCATGCGAGCGAAAGTTCGAACGCGCCGCCCATGCAGGTGCCGTTGATAGCCGACACCCACGGCTTGCCCGAGGTTTCCAGCTTGCGGAACAGACCGGTCATATAGCCGGCATTGTCGAACAGCGCCCTGGTCGCCTTTTCCGGATCGCTGCATTTGTCGGCGGCGAAGGTCGCCAGCATCTTCTGCAGCATGGTGATGTCGGCGCCGCCGGAGAAGGTGTCCTTGCCGGAGGTGATCACCGCGCCCTTGATCGCTGCGTCGCCCGCCACTTTGTCGACGATAGCGTTCAGTTCCAGCATCACCTCTTCGGTGAAGACGTTCATCGAACGGCCGGGCATGTCCCAAGTGACCAGCGCGATGCCGTCGGCGTCGATGTCGAGGGTGAAATTAGTGTAGCTCATCGGTTTCTCTCCCCGTCAGACGCGTTCGATGATCGTTGCGGTGCCCATGCCGGCGCCGATGCAAAGCGTCACCAGCGCGGTGTTCAGGTCGCGGCGCTCCAGTTCGTCCAGCACCGTGCCCAGGATCATCGCGCCGGTGGCGCCGAGCGGATGACCCATGGCGATGGCGCCGCCGTTGACGTTGATCTTGTCGTGCGGAATGTCGAAGGCCTGCATGTAGCGCAGCACCACCGCCGCGAAGGCCTCGTTGAGCTCGAACAGGTCGATATCCGACAGCTTCATCTTGGCGCGCTTCAGCAGCTTTTCGGTGACGTCGACCGGACCGGTCAGCATCAGTACCGGTTCGGAGCCGATATTGGCGAAGGCGCGAATGCGGGCGCGAGGCTTCAGGCCAAGCGTCTTGCCCGCCTTCTTCGAGCCGAGCAGCACCGCTGCGGCACCGTCGACGATGCCCGAAGAATTGCCGGCATGGTGCACATGGTTGACCTCTTCCACTTCGGGATGCTTTTGCACCGCGACGGCATCGAAACCGCCCATTTCGCCGGGCATGACGAAGGACGGATTGAGTGAAGCCAGCGACTGCATGTCAGTTGAAGGCCGCATGTGCTCGTCATGATCGAGGATGGTCAGGCCGTTCTGGTCCTTGATCGAGATCACCGAATTCTTGAAGCGGCCCTCGCCCCAGGCCTTGGCGGCGCGCTTCTGGCTCTCGACCGCATAGGCGTCGACGTCATCGCGCGAGAAGCCGTATTTCGTGGCGATCAGGTCGGCCGAGATGCCCTGCGGCACGAACCAGCCCGGCAGGCCGACCGAGGGGTCCATGAACCAGGCGCCGCCGGACGCGCCCATGCCGACGCGCGACATCGATTCGACGCCACCGGCAATGACGATCTCGTCGGCCCCTTGCACGATCTTGGCGGCGCCGAAATTGATGGCATCCAGGCCCGAGGCGCAAAAGCGCGAGATCTGCATGCCGGGCGCTGAGGTCGCGTAGCCCGCCTCGAAGGCAGCAGCACGCGGAATGACCGAACCCGCCTCGCCGACCGGATCGACACAGCCGAAGATGATGTCGTCGACGGTGCCGGTGTCCAGCTCGTTGCGGTCACGCAGCGCCTCCAGCACCTTGGCGCCGAGCCGCACCGCCGGCACCTCGTGCAACGAGCCATCCTTCTTGCCCCTGCCACGCGGCGTGCGCACGGCGTCGTAGACGTAAGCTTCGGCCATTTTCCTGCTCCTTGGGTTTGCTGAAAAGTCGCTCAGAGAGAGCGCCCGATCAGCAATTTCATGATCTCGTTGGTGCCGCCGTAGATGCGCTGGACGCGGGCGTCGCGGAACATGCGGGCGATCGGATATTCATTCATGTAGCCATAGCCGCCATGCAATTGAAGGCATTCGTCGACCACTTTGCCCTGCAGGTCGGACAGCCAGTATTTTGCCATCGAGGCCGTCACCGGGTCGAGGCCGCCATTGATGTGGCGGGTGACGCAGTCATTGTAGAAGACACGGCCGATGGTCGCCTCGGTTTTCAGTTCGGCGAGCTTGAACTGGGTGTTCTGGAACTCGATGATCGCCTTGCCGAAGGCCTTGCGCTCCTTGACGTAGTCGATGGTCAGCGCCAGCGCCCGCTCGATCATGGCGATGGCGCCGGTGCCGATCTGCAGTCGCTCCTGCGGCAATTGCTGCATCAGCTGGACGAAGCCCTGCCCCTCCTCGTGGCCGAGCAGGTTGGACGTCGGCACGCGCACGTCGTTGAAGAACAGTTCCGACGTGTCGTTGGCCTTCAAGCCTATCTTGTCGAGGTTGCGGCCGCGCTCGAAGCCCTCCACCTCGTCGGTCTCGACGACGATCAGCGAAGTGCCCTTGGCGCCCTTGGCCGGGTCGGTCTTGGTGACGACGATGACGAAATTGGCGAGCTGGCCATTGGTGATGAAGGTCTTGGAGCCGTTGAGCCTGTACTGATTGCCGTCCTTCTCGGCGCGCGTCCTGATGCCTTGCAGGTCGGAGCCGGCACCCGGTTCAGTCATGGCAATGGCGCCGATCAACTCGCCGGTCGCCAGCTTCGGCAGCCATTTCTTCTTCTGCTCTTCCGACCCATAATGCAGGATGTAAGGGGCGACGATCGAATTGTGCAGGCCGATGCCGAAACCATCGACGCCGACATGGCCGATCGCCTCGATGATGGCGCTCTCATGTGCGAAGGTGCCGCCGGAACCGCCATATTCCTCCGGCATCGAGGCGCAGAGCAGACCGGCGGCACCAGCCTTCAGCCAGCTTTCGCGGTCAACCATCTCGTTCTTCTCGAACTCGTCGTACCGCGGCGCGATCTCTTCCGACATGAAGCGGTGCGCCATGTCGTAGAGCATGCCGACTTCTTCCGCCGCCCAGGCGGGTTTCGGCAAAGAAAGCACTTCGGCGGGATTTGTCGCCACGATTTCCTCCGCGCATCGGCAAGCTAAAGGCCGGCTGCACCGACCCGTCGAACTTAGAACGCTTCCGCCGGCAGTGCCATCAATGTATCGGCGCCGCTGGAAATGCGGACGAGGTGCGCCGACGTCTCCGGCATGATCCGCTCCATGAAGAAGCGCGCCGTCACCAGCTTGTTGTCGTAGAAGGGCGCAGCACCATCGGCGCCGCTCGCCAGTTTCGCCCCGGCCGCCTTGGCCATCTGCGCCCACATGTAGCCCAGCGCCACCAGGCCGAAGAGATGCATGTAGTCGGTCGAGGCCGCACCTGCATTGTCGGGCTTGGCCATGCCGTTCTGCACCAGCCACATCGTCGCCGCCTGCAAATCGTTGTGACCCTTCTTCAGCGCCCTGGTGAAGGGTGCCATCTTGTCGTCGGCGCGGTTCTCCTCGCAGAACTCGCCGACCTCCTTGAAGAAGGCCTGCACGGCGCGACCGCCATTCAGGGCCAGCTTGCGACCGACGAGGTCGAGCGCCTGGATGCCGTTGGCACCTTCATAAATCATGGCGATGCGAGCATCGCGCACGAACTGGCTCATACCGTGCTCTTCGATGTAGCCGTGACCGCCGAACACCTGCTGCGCCATCACCGCGTGATCGAAACCCTTGTCGGTGAGCACACCCTTGACCACCGGCGTCATCAGGCCGGTGTAATCGTCGGCAATCTGGCGATCCTTGTCGTCGTCGGAGCGGTGGGCGATGTCCGACTTGATCGCTGTCCACAGCGCCAGCGCACGACCGGCCTCGTTGAAGGCCTTCATGGTCATCAGGCTGCGGCGGATGTCGGGGTGGACGATGATTGGGTCGGCCTTCTTGTCCGGCGCCTTCGCGCCGGACAGCGAGCGGCCCTGCAGGCGGTCCTTGGCGTAGGAAACGGCGTTCTGGTAGGCAACCTCGGACAGCGAAAGCCCTTGCAGGCCGACGCCGAGCCGCGCCTCGTTCATCATCGTGAACATGGCCTTCAGCCCGCCATTCGCCTCGCCGAGCAACGTGCCTTCCGCCTCGTCATAATTCATGACGCAGGTCGAATTGCCGTGGATGCCCATCTTCTCCTCGATCGAACCGCAGGAGACGGTGTTCCGCTCGCCCGGATTGCCTGATGCACCGAGCTTGAGCTTCGGCACGATGAACAGCGAAATGCCTTTCACCCCCTCCGGCGCACCCTCGATGCGGGCCAGCACCAGATGGACGATGTTGTCCGACATGTCGTGCTCGCCGGCGGAGATGAAGATCTTCTGGCCTGAGATCCTGTAGGTGCCGTCGCCGTTTGGAACGGCCTTGGTGCGCAGCAGGCCGAGATCCGTGCCGCAATGCGGCTCGGTCAGGTTCATGGTGCCAGTCCAGGCGCCGTCGACCATCTTCGGCAGCCATGTCGTCTTCTGCTCGTCGGTGCCGTGGGTGATGATCGCCGCGATCGCGCCCTGTGTCAGGCCCGGATACATCATCAGCGACATGTTGGCCGAAATCATATACTCGGAAACCGCCGTGTGCACGGCATAGGGCAGGCCCTGGCCGCCAAACTCGACGGGTGCGGCCAGCCCCATCCAGCCGCCGCTGCGATACTGGTCATAAGCGTCCTTGAAGCCTTTCGGCGTCGTTACCGAGCCGTCGTCATGGCGCACGCAGCCTTCCATGTCGCCGACGCGGTTCAGCGGCTGCATGACGTTTTCGGCGAGCTTGGCGCCCTCGGCGAGGATCGCCTCGACCACGTCCGGCGTCGCGTCGGAAAATCCGGGAAGGTTGGAATAGCGCTGGTAGCCCAACACGTCGTTGAGCACGAACAGCGTGTCCTGGACGGGCGCCCTGTAGATCGGCATGCGTTTCCTCCACCATGCGGCCTTGGCCCCGATATCGAGCGGACCAATGTCTAAGTCGGGATAGCAAAAATTGACGTTTGCGTAAACGTCAATTTCTCCGGTGCGACAAATTTTTCTCCGGCGCTCCATCCCGAAGCGGAGCGGCGCAACGACATTGAAGCCAGCGCGGGACGGCTTGAAACGTCCTCATTCGGGGTAGCCGAAAGACAACAGAAAGAGCCGCGCGGCGCTGGCCACGCGGCTCTCATTGGGCAGAAGGCCGCTCGTCGAAAGTCGGCGTAACCGGATTAGCCGGCGGCGCTGGCCTGCGGTGCCGTACGCGCGATCAGCATCTGCCGCACGGCCGCCATCGAGGTGGTCAGCTCGTTGATGGCGTCTTCGATCAGCGCCCGCTGCTTCTGCAGGCGCGCAAGCTGCTTCTCCGACTTGTCGAGCGCCAGCCGCAGCTGCTTGGTGTTGGAGCCGGTCGGGTCGTAGAGATCCATCATCTGCTTGACGTCACGCAACGAGAAACCGACCTTGCGACCGAGCAGGATCAGCTTTAGCCGGGCCTTGTCGCGACGCGTGTAGAGACGGGTCGAACCGTCGCGCTTCGGGTTGAGAAGACCCTTGTCCTCGTAGAAACGCAGCGTGCGCAGCGTCACTCCGTATTTCTTGGCCATCTCGCCGATGCGGACAAGCTCCTCGCCGGCTTGGTTCGACATATCATTGGTATTGGCCGCGGCTTCACCCGGCGAAACAAGTTTCATGGTCACTGGCTTTTCCCGTATGGTGGCGTCGCGGTCCCAGACCTTGCGTCGCCTGAGTGAAAGCGGGGACGTGCTTCCAGTCCTGGTTTCAACAAAAAAATCGCAGAAGGCGCGATCTGCGCACCTTTTACGTTTACGTCAATTTATACCGACAGCCGCCTCATGACGCAAGGGCGTTTTAAGGGCAGAACGTTATGCCGCACCCGCCAGAGCGACCCGCCGGCACGTCGCAACTTCTTAAGCTTGCTTAACGCGTTGTTTACCACGTTGGGCGAAATGTGCGCATGTCGGTCAGCCGTGTTTATTCTGTATCGAATTTTTCACGGTTTTTCGAAGCGCGGGGAAAACCCGGGGAGTTCGCTTCCACCGCAGTAAAACCGCGCGGTCGCCTTCGTTCCCGACAGGACTTGGAAACTGGTCACCAGCCAGCAATTCTGAACACGGGCGCATCGATGAACAGCAAGCGGTCCTATCTCGATACACTCAATGCCGGCAGGCAGCGAAGGCCGCACACCACGCTTGAGCAGCTCAATCGTTCGCTAGAGACGCTGGAGCAACGGCTGGAGCGGACGCGCGAGGACACGGCGGAGCGTCTCGATCCGCGTCGGCCGGCCGCGGAACCACGCTATGCGAGCAGCCAACCCTATGGCCAGCAACGCTGGCATGAGGATCCGCACCCTCCACAGCGGCCGGCGAGCCCAGCGCCGGCTCAGCCTGCCTTCGACCAGAACTATCAGGCGATCGCCCGCGACATCGACCGCGTACGCGGGCAGGAGGACAGCGTCGCTGTGGTCGGCAAGATCGCCGGCGAGCTGCGCGGCCTGCGCGAGGAACTGCGCCACCAGATGACCGCCGGCCTGAAGCGGGAATTCGACGCGCTGCGTAAGGACATCGAGCGGGCTTTCCAGGCAAGTGGCCAATCCGGCGGCCAGGCAGGCAAGGGCAGCGCCGAACTCGGCCTCGAGTTCGAGCGGCTTTCCGGCGCCATCCAGGCACTGGCCGAAAAGAGCGACGACAGAGGCGTCAACATGCTGCGGCTCGAGCTGCAGCAGGTCAAGGTTGCGCTCGACACGCTGGCGCGCGAGGAGAGCGTGCAGGCGGTCGACCGCCGCTGGGACGATTTCGACCGCCGCTGGAGCGCCTTCGAGGATCGCGTCGACGCCGATCAGCGCAAGCGGTCGGACGCACCCGGGCTTTCGGCGCTGACCGACCGGCTCGAGCAGATCAACAACGCCGTCAACAATTTGCCGGAATCGCTGTCACTGCGTTCGCTCGAGGAAAAGGTTCGCACGCTTGCCGGCGCCGTCGATCTTTTCGCCAGCCAGCAGGCCAATCGCGGCAGCGACACGTTCGGCATGATCGACGAGCGGCTTGACGAGATCTCCCGCGCCATCGTCGCCTCGACCGTCGCCGTGCAGGCCAATTCGTTCGACCCCGAACCGTTCGAACGCATCGAGAAGCGGATCGCCTCGCTTGCGCAGCAGATCGAGGAAGTCACGCAGGTGCATCCGAGCAGCGAAGTCATAGACCGCCTCAACATGCTGTCGAGCCGGGTCGACGAACTTGCCGGCCGGGCCAATCTGCCGGAGCAGGCGATGGAGCGCCTCGGCAAGCAAATCGCGCTGATTGCCGACAAGATAGACCGCGCGCCAGCCATGCCCGATGCCGACTATATCTTCCAGGGCCTGGAACAGCGTTTCGACGCGCTGTCGGGCATGATGGAACGCCGTCAGGGCGATGCGATCGAACAGGGCAACTTGCTGTTTCGCGATATCGAGCGGCGGCTGGACGAGGTCGCCGACCGGCTGGACCAGCGCATGCCGCAAGTCGATAGCACCAGCATCATGGACGCCATCGACTCCCGCTTCACCGCGCTCGCCAAGCGCATGGAGACACGCATTCCCGATCCAGCCAACGAGGCGGCGATCCGTGGCCTCGAAAGCCGGCTCGAAGACATCTCGGGCCGGCTGGAATCGTCCGCCGCTCAGGTTGCCGGCATCGATCCGGCGCTAATCCGCAGCCTCGAAGCGCAGGTCGCCGGCCTTTCGGCGCACCTTTCCAAGCCCGGCACACCGCTGCCGGAATTCGAAGACATCAGCCCGCGTCTCAACGAAATCGAGAAGTCGCTGGCCGGAACACGCGACTCCATCCTCAGCGCAGCGCGCGAGGCGGCCGAGAGCGCCGTCCGTTCGCTGGCCGACTCCAGTGCCAACACGACGGCCGTTGCCGGCCTCGCCCAGGACCTGAAGACGCTCGAAGCGCTGACGCGCCGTTCCGACGAGCGCAATTCGAGGACGTTCGAGGCCATCCACGACACGCTTTTGAAGATCGTCGACCGGCTTGGTTCGCTGGAAAGCAGCGACCCGGTCGAGGCCGTCAGCGAACTCATCGACCCGCAGCCGGTGAGCAAGCGGGCGGCTCGAGCTTCCAAGATCGCGGTGCAGGACGCGCCGTCGATGGACATCGACCAGCCGCTGCCGCTGACCGGCGATATGGCCGACCTCGACGCCCGAGCCGCCGCCATCATGCGCAACGAGCCGGGCCCGCGCTCGCCGGCTGAAGCCGCGGCGGCAGCCGCCATGGCGGCGCTCGGCTCGGACACGATCGCCGAGAAGAGCGGCAAGCCCGGCAAGAAATCGCTGTTCGGCGGACTGGCGCGTGCCCTCAAAGGAAAGAGGGAAACGGAAAACCCGCCGCTGGCCGGCTCGACGCAGAGCGTCGACGTGCCGAGCGTCGATCTCGACGAGCCGCTCGACCCGAAGCTCGCCAACCGGCCGCTGGAGCCGGGCTCCGGCGCACCTGACCTCAACGCCATCATGAAGCGCGTGCGCGACGAGCGCGGCCCGCCGGTCAGGCACAGCGAGACCGATGCGGCAAAATCGGATTTCATCGCCGCAGCCAGAAGGGCGGCGCAGGCCGCAGCCGCCGAGGCCGACGCCCTGAAGCGCCAGTCGACGATGAGCGGCCCGGTGAAGGCGCTGCGGATCGGCGACCTGCTCAAGGCACGGCGCAAGCCGATCCTGATGGCGGCTGCCGCGATCATGCTGGCGCTTGCCGGCCTGCAGTTGGGCAAGGCCTTCTTCTCCGACCCGGTCGAAACGGCCGGCAACGATGCGGCGCCGATCGTTACCGCGCAGCCGGTGGAGACCGCCTCGGTCAATGCCGCAAGCCAACCGAAGACGGACACCAAGGCAGCGGCAGAGGATGTGCCGGCCCGCATCGTTAGGCAGGCAGAGCCGCCAGAACCGGTAACCAAGGACGACATGGCGGTGCAGTCCGTTGCCGCCGCACCATCGAGCGCCGGCGAACCTGTCGACGCCGCAGCTCCGGTCGAGCCGGCGCCGGCTGCCACGACTTCAGCCGCAAATGCAGATCCGGTGGCCTCGGTACCAGGCGTGACAGCTTCGGCACCGGCGGCCGCTGTGGAAGCCACGGCTGCCAATGCGGACGCAACGGCCACCGCGCCAGCTGCTGCGACCCCGGTCGCGGACACCACCGGTGCGGTCCCGCCAGCGGATGCAGCAGCGACGGCAATTGCCAGGATCGACATCCCTGCCGATGCCGGCCCGGCTGCCTTGCGCGATGCGGCTGCCGGCGGCGATGCCAGGGCGCTGTTTGAGGTCGGCTCGCGCTATGCCGAGTCGCGTGGCGTCAAGGAGGACATGGCGGCGGCGGCCAAATGGTACGAGAAGGCCGCCGAGTTCGGCTTCGCACCAGCTGAATACCGGATCGGCAATTTCTACGAAAAAGGCATCGGTGTCGCACGCGACGTCAAGAAGGCGAAGACCTGGTACCAGCTCGCCGCCGAGCAGGGCAACGCCAGCGCCATGCACAATCTCGCCGTGCTTTTCGCCATGGCCGCGGACGGCGTGACCGACAATGAATCGGCAGCGCACTGGTTCCAGGCAGCGGCCGACCTCGGCGTCAAGGACAGCCAGTTCAATCTCGGCATCCTGGCGGCGAAGGGTGTCGGCATGAAGCAGAACCTCGAGGAGTCCTACAAATGGTTCGCGCTCGTCGCCAAGACCGGCGACAAGGACGCGGCGGCCAAGCGCGACGAGATCGCCAATGCGCTCAGGCCCGAGCAGTTGGAGCGTGCGCGCGCCGCCGCCGAATTGTGGAAGGCAAAGCCGCTCGATGCCGCCGCCAATTCGGCCGACATTCCTGAATCCTGGCAGGAGGGCACGCCGCAGACGACCGCCGGCATCGACATGAAAAAGGCCGTCCAGAACATCCAGCTGATCCTCAACAAGAATGGCTACGAGGCCGGCGGCGCGGACGGTGTGATGGGCCAGAAGACCAAGAACGCGATCATGGCCTTCCAGACCGACAACAAGATGAAGGCGACCGGCGAGATCGACGAAAAACTGGTCAAGGCGCTGCTGGCGCGCAAATAACGGGAGATGCGTCGCTTCCGCGACGCCCTTGCCACATATTTGGCTGTTAACTGATTGAGATGTTTTTTGTTTTGGCGCCGTGGCGAGGTTTGACTTCGCCGCGCTGCCAGCGCAAGAACAAATTAGCTTTTTGGGCGCGAAATGCCCGCAACGGCTGCATTCGCCGACAGGCAAACTGATCGAGACTGACGGGTGGGCATCTATCTCCCGATTGCGGAAATTTCCGTCAACGTCTTCGTGCTGCTGGCCATGGGCGCAGCGGTGGGTTTCCTGTCGGGCATGTTCGGGGTGGGCGGCGGCTTCCTCATCACGCCGCTGCTGATCTTCTACAACATACCGCCGGCGATCGCGGTCGCCACCGGCGCCAACCAGGTCATCGCCTCCTCCTTCTCCGGGGCGCTGTCGCACATGAAGCGCGGCACGCTCGACTTCAAGCTCGGCGGCGTGCTTCTGGCGGGCGGCATCGTCGGCTCGACCGGCGGCGTCTTTGTCTTTGCACTTTTGCGCCGGCTCGGTCAGCTCGACCTGTTCATCTCGCTGCTCTACGTCGCGCTGCTTGGCACCGTCGGCGGGCTGATGCTGGTCGAGAGCGTCAATGCGCTGCGTGCCACCCGCAGCGGCGCAGCACCGGTGCTGAAGAAATCCGGCCAGCACAACTGGATCCATCGGCTGCCGCTGAAGATGCGCTTCAGGGCCTCGAAACTGTTCGTCAGCGTCATCCCGGTGCTTGGCCTCGGCGCGGGCATCGGCTTCCTGTCATCCATCATGGGCGTCGGCGGCGGCTTCATCATGGTGCCGGCGCTGATCTACCTCTTGAAGGTGCCGACCAACGTCGTCATCGGCACGTCCCTGTTCCAGATCATCTTCACCTCGGCCTACACCACGCTGGTCCACGCCACCACCAACCAGACGGTCGATGTCATGCTTGCCTTCCTGTTGATGGCGGGCGGCGTCGCCGGCGCGCAATATGGCGCCAAGGCCGGCCAGAAGCTGCGCGGCGAACAACTCAGGGCGCTGCTGGCCATCCTGGTGCTGGCGGTCGCCATCCGCCTTGCCATCGACCTCTTCGTCACACCGCCCAATCTTTATTCGCTCACCGCAGCGGGCCTGAACTGATGGCGGGCCTGAGGACGTTCGCGGCTGTTAGTCTCCTGGTCTCGCTCGCCGCCGCATCGCCGGCGATGGCGCAGACCCCGCCGACGGAAAACATCCAGATCGGCCTGTCGACCGACGCCGTGTCGATCACGGCCGGCTTTTCCGGTGCCGATCTGACCATCTTCGGCTCGCTGGAAAATCCCGACCCGCTCGTGGCGCGCCAGGGACGCTATGATGTCATCGTCGTGCTGGAAGGCCCCGCCCGTCCCGTGGTCGTGCGCCGAAAGGACCGGGTGCTCGGCATCTGGGTCAACCTTGAGTCCGAAACCTTCGAGAACGTGCCGATGTCCTATTCGGTGGCAACGACGCGCCCGCTGCAGGACATCACCGAACCGAACAGCTACAAGCAGCTGTCGCTCGGCGCCTCCAATCTCTACATGCAGCCGGCCGAGCCCGACGACAGCCCGACGACGATCGAGGAGTTCACCGCAGCGCTGCGCGAGCGCAAGGCGGCGACCGGCCTCTACAGCGAGAATGTCGGCGGTGTGCAGTTCCTGTCGCAGAACCTGTTCCGCGCCACGGTCAGACTCGCCCCCAACGTCCCGGTCGGCACCCACAGGGCCCGCGCCTTCCTGTTCAAGAGCGGACTGTTCATCAAGGAAAGCTCGGCCCAGCTCGAAATCCGCAAGTCCGGCTTCGAACAGTCGATCTTCCGCGTCGCGCACGATTATTCCTTCTTCTACGGCGTCTTCGCGGTATCGCTGGCCATGCTAACAGGCTGGCTTGGAAGGCTGGTCTTCCGAAAGGATTAGTTCCGATCCATCCCGATGAAATGGGGATGGGCTCTGTCTTCTTGTTTGACCATGATCTTTTCCGAAAACCGGTTTCCACTTTTCGAGATCATGGTCCGGAAAGGTGGTTCCCCTTTCGGCCTTCATGCGGTAGACCGCGACCTCCCAGCCAGCAGGCAGATACAAACAATTCGGTTTCGGCAGAGCGGCCGGTCACCCGGATGACGGCGCACCTCCCCGTGGCGCTGACACACTGCCCCAGACACAGCTATTGGAACTTGCGATGCGACCAGCATTCGGCGGTATCGACTTCGGCACGTCAAATTCGACCGTTGGCGTGGTCAGGAACGGGCAGCCGCGGCTGGTGGCGCTAGAAGACGGCCAGGTCACGCTGCCCAGCGCCGTGTTCTTCAATTTCGAGGACAACCACACCTATTTCGGGCGCCGCGCCATCGCCAACTATACCGACAGCATCGAAGGCCGCCTGATGCGCTCGCTGAAGAGCGTGCTCGGCAGTTCGCTCGTCCATGAAAAGACCCGCATCAAGGCGCGGTCGATCGGTTTCATGGAGATCGTCGGCCTGTTCATCGGCCATCTCAGGAAGAGGCTGGAGGAGGATGCCGGCAGCACGGTCGAGAGCGCGGTGCTCGGCCGGCCGGTGCAGTTTGTCGACGACAATGCGGATGCCGATGCCAAGGCTGAAGGCGAACTCGAAAACGCCGCCCGCGCACAGGGCTTCAAGCACATTGCCTTCCAGTTCGAGCCGATTGCGGCGGCGCTCGACTACGAGCGGAAGGTCACGCGCGAAGAGCTGGCGCTGATCGTCGACATGGGCGGCGGCACGTCGGATTTCTCGATCGTGCGGGTCTCGCCGCAGCGCGCCCGGTCGCTCGATCGCAAGGACGACATTCTGGCCAGTCGAGGCGTCCATATCGGCGGCACCGACTTCGACCGGCTGTTGAGCATCGCCCATGTGATGCCGCAGCTCGGCTACCTGACACCGACCAAGGACGGCAAGCGCAATCTGCCGGCCAGCTACTTCATCGACCTGGCGACATGGCAGCGCATCAACCTGGTCTACACCGCCAGGGCGATGACGCATCTGCGCCAGATCCGCTATGAGGCGAAACGCGCCGACCTGGTCGACCGCTTCATCCACATCGTCGAGCATCGTTACGGGCACGCGCTGGCCGCTTTGGTCGAAAAGGCCAAGATCGAGCTGACGGACCGGTTATCGGCCGATGTCGCGGTTGCCCTGCCGGAGGCGCGTTTCGCGGCCGAGATTACGCGCGAGGGGCTCGACGCCACGATCGCCAAGGATATCGAGCGGGTCACCGCCACGGTCGGGCAGACTATCGGCGACGCTCAGGTGAAGCAATCCGACATCACCGCCGTGTTCCTGACCGGCGGATCGACGGCGATCCCACTGGCCAGGCAGCTGATCCTGGCACTGGTACCGCAAGCCTCGGTCATCGAGGGCGATATGTTCGGCTCCGTCGGGCTTGGCCTTGCACTCGACGCGCAGCGGAAATTCGGCTGATCGGCCTAGAGCGGGATGCATTCGATGGAACTTGGCATCCCGCTCTATTTGTTTGTTTTAGCCGCATTTGTAAGACGCCAAAGTGATGCCACTTGGCTGCAGAATGCTCTAGGCTGGCGCCGTTCCGTCCGCTCTGGAGCCGAGATGCGCCTTGAGCGCCATCTGGGCCAGGCTTGTCTGCCTATCGCGGTGCGTGATCATGGCGAAATCGCGCTTGGGAAGGTCGATCGGCACCGATCGCAGGCTGCCCTCGGCGACCGCTCGCGCCACGACGAGCTCCGAAATGATGGTGGCGCCGGCGCCGGCCTCGACGGCCTGGCGAACCGCCTCGTTGCTCGGCAGCACCAGGAATATCTGCAGGTCCGCGAACGAGATCGCCTCGCGGCGCGCAAGATCCTCCAGCGCCTCGCGCGTGCCTGACCCGGCTTCGCGGATGATCCAGCGAAGCCCTCTGATGTCGGGACGCCCAGGCGATAGTTCGGCGATCTCCGGATGCGTGTGCGCCACGACCAGCAGCAGCCGATCGACATCGATCTTGGCACGCCGAAGGATGTCGGATTCGGTGCGTCCCTCGACCAGGCCGAAATCCGCCGTGCCGTCGAGGACCTTGGTCTCGACCTGCCTGGTGTTGCCGATGGTCACGCTCAGCCTGACGGCGGGATATGCCTCGTGGAAGGAGGCCAGCCGGCGCGGCAGCCAGTAGCTGGCAATGGTCTGGCTGGCGGCGATTGAAAGACTGCCGGTGACCGTCTGCGAGACGTGCTCCAGCACATTGTGGGCTGCTGCCGCGCGCTCGAGAACGGCCTTGGCCTCGGGCAGGAACCTGTGTCCGGTCTGGCTAAGCTCGATGTTGCGGCCGACCCGGTTGAACAACTGGACGCCATGCTGCTGTTCAAGCGATCGGACGGCGGCCGATGCCGCCGACTGCGAGATGCCGAGCAGCTCGGCCGCCTTGGTCATATGCCCGCGCTCGGCGACGGCAACGAATATCCGCAATTGGTCCAGGGTCACGAGATCATTAAGAAGCAAGTCCGATCGGAATTACAAGAACAACTTGTTAGACGGATCGATTGCTTTATTCTAACTGTTTGGGCGAAGTTGGAAAAAATTGCGGCCGACTCGCAAGAGGCAGAAAATTGATCGGGCGGTTCAAATCCTTGTTTGCCCATTGGACCCGCGGCCTGCGGCGGCGGTTTGCCGGCGACCGCTATCATCCGGAAGAGCATTACATGCGCGGCCCCGGGCCGAAAACCAGAGCCAGGTTCGCGGACCGCAAAAGCGCGGAATCATGACCAACGGACCGGTGCGCGGCGCAAATTCCGCCCCGTCGCAACGGCCGCTCGCCGACACGCGCGCGCCCGACGAGGGCGACGGTGTCGACACTTCGCCTGATGTCTCCGACAGCATCGCCAAGACCACCTGCTACATGTGCGCCTGCCGCTGCGGCATCGACGTTCATATCAAGGACGGCAAGGTCCGCTACATCAACGGCAACAAGGACCACCCGGTCAATCGCGGCGTGCTCTGCGGCAAGGGCAGCGCCGGCATCATGCAGCACTACAGCCCGGCGCGGCTGAAAAAGCCGCTTCTGCGCACCGGTCCGCGCGGTTCGGGACAGTTCCGCGAAATCGAGTGGGAAGAAGCGTTTTCCATCGCGACGGAACGGCTTTCGGCGATACGCCGGAGCGACCCGAAGAAACTCGCTTTCTTCACCGGACGCGACCAGTCGCAATCCTTGACCGGCTGGTGGGCGAGCCAATTCGGCACGCCGAATTTCGCCGCCCATGGCGGCTTCTGCTCGGTCAACATGGCAGCCGGCGGCCTCTACACGATCGGCGGCTCGTTCTGGGAATTCGGCGAACCCGACTGGGACAACACCAGATACTTCATGCTGTTCGGCGTCGCCGAGGATCATGATTCCAATCCGATCAAGATCGGCCTCGGCAAGCTTAAGGCCCGCGGCGCCAAGGTGGTCTCGATTAATCCGTGCCGTACCGGCTACAATGCCATTGCCGATGACTGGATCGGCATCCGCCCGGGCACCGACGGCCTGTTCGTGTTCGCCCTCATCCACGAATTGCTGAGGGCCGGCCGCGTCGACCTCGACTATCTCTTGCGCTACACCAACGCCCACGCGCTCGTCATCCAGCAGCCGGGTGCCGCCGATGACGGGCTGTTCGCACGCGATAGCAACGGCAATCCGCTGGCGTGGGACAGGGTGGCGAAGACGCCCGTCGCCGCCACCGACCTCGATGCAAGGCCGGCGCTGACCGGCAGCTTCACGATCGACGGCCGCCGCTGCGTGCCGGTGTTCCAGCTGATCACCGACCGCTACCTGCACGAGAGCTATTCCCCCGACGCGGTCGCCGGGCGCTGCGGCGTTTCTGCCGGGACCATCAGACGGATCGCCGCCGAACTTGCCCATATCGCCTTCGAGCAGGCGATCGAGCTACCAATCGCCTGGACCGACTGGGCCGGCCGCCGGCGCGAGACGATCAAGGGCCGGCCCGTGTCGATGCATGCGATGCGCGGCATCTCGGCCCATTCGAACGGCTTTCACACCTGCCGCGCCATCCATCTCCTCCAGGTGCTGCTGGGTACGGTGGACGTTCCGGGCGGGTTCCGCTTCAAGCCGCCCTATCCGCGATCGGCGCCGCCGGGGCCGAAGCCCGCTGGCAAGGATGTGAGACCAATGACGCCGCTCGAGGGCATGCCGCTCGGCTTCGTCTGCGGGCCGGACAATCTGCTGATCGACGACGCCGGCACGCCGGTTCGTATTGACAAGGCCTATTCGTGGGACGCGCCGCTCGCCGCGCACGGCCTCATGCATACGGTTATCCGCAATGCCTGGGCGGGCGATCCCTACAAGATCGATACGCTGATGATGTACATGTCCAACATGGCCTGGAACTCGTCGATGAACACAGTCGAGACGATGGCGATGCTGGCCGACGTTGATGACGCCGGAAACTACAAGATCCCCTTCATCATCTATTCCGACGCCTATTATTCCGAGACGGTGCCGTTCGCCGATCTCGTGCTGCCGGACACCACCTATCTCGAGCGGCATGACTGCATCAGCCTGCTCGACCGGCCGATCAGCCATGCCGACGGACCGGGCGACGCCATCCGCCATCCCGTCGTCGAGCCGGACCGCGATGTCCGGCCGTTCCAGTCGGTGCTGATCGAGCTCGGGGCGCGGCTCGGCCTGCCAGGCTTCGTCGACGACGACGGCTCTGCCAAGTACCGCGACTACGCCGACTACATCGTCAATCATGAGCGCACGCCGGGCGTCGGCCCGCTTGCCGGCTGGCGCGGCAAGGACGGAGCCTCGATCGGCAAGGGCGAGGTCAATCCCGACCAGCTACAGCGCTACATCGACAATGGCGGCTTCTGGCACCACGATTTCGCCGACGACCAGCGCTACTACAAGATGGCCAACCGCTCTTATCTCGACTTCGCCGAGAGCATGGGCTTCATTCCGAAAGCCGAGCCGATCGTCTTCCAGCTCTATTCTGAGCCGATCCAGCGCTTTCGCCTCGCGGCGCGCGGCCACGGCCGGGTGCTGCCGCCGGAAGCCGAGCGCAGCCGCATCGAGACCTATATGGACCCGCTGCCGTTCTGGTACGCGCCGTTCGAAGAGGCCGCTGTCGACCTCCATAAGTATCCGCTGCATGCGCTGACGCAGCGGCCGATGCACATGTATCATTCCTGGGGCTCGCAGAACGCCTGGCTGAGGCAGATCACCAGCCAGAACCGGCTGTTCGTGCACCACCAGACCGCCACCAGCCTCGGGCTCGTCGACGACGACTGGGTGTGGATCGAAAGCATCAACGGAAGGGTCAAGGGGCAGATCAAACTGGTCGACGGGGTCAACCCGGATACGGTGTGGACCTGGAACGCTATCGGCAAGCGACGCGGCAGCTGGGGGCTGAAGGACGACGCCGCCGAATCCAACCGCAGCTTCCTGCTCAACCATATCATCGGCGACCAGACCTCTGCCGATGCCAATGGCAAGCGCTATTCGAATTCTGATCCGGTGACCGGCCAGGCGGCATGGTTCGACCTGCGCGTCCGCATCGTCAAATGCGCGCCCGAGGAAGCCGGCTTCACCGAGCCGCAGTTCGAGCGCTTTCAGCAGCCGCCGCATTTCGAGCCGTCGCCCGGCAAGCTCAGCTTCGGCGCGGAATTTCGCCGCGAAAGAGAAGCCGCTGAATGACGTGTATCCCAGCCCAAACCGACAAGAAGCTCGGCCTGGTCATCGATCTCGACACCTGCGTCGGCTGCCAGGCTTGCGTCACCGCCTGCAAGGAATGGAACACCGGCGGCCATATGGCGCCGCTGACCGACATCGACCCCTATGGCGGCGATGTCGACGGGGTCTGGTTCAACCGCGTGCACAGCTACGAGCATATAACGGAGATGGGCGGACGCACCGTGAACTTCCCGCGTTCCTGCCTGCATTGCGAACAGCCGGCCTGTGTCACCGTCTGCCCGACCGGCGCCTCCTACAAGCGGGCCTCGGACGGCATCGTGCTGGTCGACGAGGACAAGTGCATCGGCTGCAAATTATGCAGCTGGGCCTGTCCTTATGGGGCGCGTGAGTTCGACACCGATGTCGGCGTGATGAAGAAATGCACGCTGTGCGTCGACCGCATCTATAACGACAATCTGGTTGGGGAAGACCGGGTGCCGGCCTGCGTCGCCGCCTGTCCGACCAGTGCGCGGCATTTCGGCGATCTTGGCGACCCGGCATCGGCGGTCTCGCAACTGGTGGCAAGCCGCGGCGGCGTCGACCTGATGCCAGAACTCGGCTATCAACCGACCAACAAATATCTACCACCACGCGCCCACACCACGCGCGCCGCATCGGTGCCGGCGCCGGCGCTTGAGCCGGTGCGGGCCGAAGGCGGCTTTCTTGGCTGGGTCGACCGCATGCTTTCGAACTGATCCGCACATCCATGCATCCAGCCTTCTCGGTCGTCTTTTTCACCACCGCCACGGGCGCCGGTTACGGTCTGCTGGCTCTGCTTGGCGTGCTCGCCGGACAGGGATTTGTTCCGCCAGATTTCTGGCTCGGGCTTGTCGGCACGGGATTGGCGCTTGGCCTGATCACGGCTGGACTCCTGTCGTCGGCCGGCCATCTCGGCCGACCCGAACGCGCCTGGCGCGCGTTCTCGCAATGGCGAAGCTCATGGCTGTCGCGTGAAGGCGTTGCGTCGGTCGCCACCTTCGTGCCGGCGGGGCTGTTCGCCATCGGCTGGGTGCTGCTTGGCCGCACGGACGGCTGGGTGGCCATCGCCGGGCTGTTTGCCGCCGTTGCCGCAATCGTCACCGTCTGCACCACAGGCATGATCTATGTGTCGCTGAAGCCGATCGCGCAATGGCACAGCCGCTTCACCTTGCCCGGCTACCTGATCTTTTCGGCGATGACCGGCAGCGTGCTTTTGAACGCTCTGCTGCAGGGTTTTGGCATCGGCTCGAACATTGTCCTGGCAGGCTGCGTGCTGCTGACCTTGCTCGGCTGGGGCTGGAAGCTGGCGACATGGCGGTACAACGACCGGCTGGAAATTCCGACAACCGCCAATACCGCGACCGGGCTTGCCGGCGGCACGGTGCGGTCGTTGGAATGGCCACATACCGAGGAAAATTTCCTCCTCAAGGAAATGGGCTTTCGCGTCGCCCGCAAGCACAGAGTGCGGTTGCGCCAAATCGCGCAGGCGCTGGCCTTCGCACTGCCCCTCGCGCTGCTGCTTGCTGCGTTCGCCTTGCCACGGCCCTTTGCGGCGGTGCTGTCGGCACTCGCCGCAATCGCCCAGTTCGCCGGCATGCTGGTCGAGCGTTGGCTGTTCTTCGCAGAGGCGAAGCACACCGTCACTCTTTACTACGGCAGATAGGTTTCAGCCCGGCCTCAGCATCGAGTGGGAAATGGCGAAGATGCGGTGAGTGCCAAGCATGTAGGCCATCAACGTTTCGCGGCGGAACAGTCCGGCATAGGCGCGGTCGAGCACGTTGAGCGAGCCGGTATAGGCACCAAAGGCCGGCATGATCATGCGGCCGCCGTCGCCGGCAAAGCAGCGCCGCCGCACCGAGCGACCGCGCTGCACGATGCGCGCACATGGGTGCAGATGGCCAGATATCTCGCCTTCGACGCGCACCTTCGACGGCTCGTGCCGGAACAGCAGGGAGCCAATGGCAAGTTCGCGAACCGTCTCGCCGGGCAGGTCGGCCGGCGCGTCCGGGTCATGATTGCCTGCGACCCAGAACCAGTCGCGGCCGGCCATCAGCCCTTCCAACCGCTCGCGAAAACTTGAGTGCATGCGCTCGGCACCACCGCCATCGTGAAAGCTGTCGCCGAGGCTGATGACGATCGCCGGCTGGTAGTCGGCTATTACCGCCTGCAGCCGCAGCAACGTCGCACCAGTATCGTATGGTGGGATCAGCGCGCCGCGCCTTGCCAGCGACGAGCCCTTTTCCAGATGCAGGTCGGACACCGTCAGAAGCCGAAGCTCGGGGAAATAGAGCACGCCACGCGGATCGCAGACGGCACGCTCGCCGGCAATGCCGACCGGATCGGCCTCGGCAATCAGTGATGTGCGCGCCAGCGAGAAGCTCATCGCAAACTAAAACTCATCTGTGGCCCATGGCCTCCTCGACCAGATCGGCGGCTTCCATCAGCAGCGTCTCGTTGGCGCCGCCATTCACCGATTCCTTGCCGATCTCCAGCATCACCGGCACGGCAAGCGGCGAAATCTGCTCAAGCTGCTTATGCATGATTCGACCGCGGACACGCGAGAGCATCTCGGCAAGTCTGCTGACATCGAGCAGGCCGGCCGAAGCATCCGTGCGCGTCGCCTGCAGCAGGATATGGTCAGGCTCGTGGCTGCGCAGCACGTCGTAGATCAGGTCGGCCGACACCGTCACCTGCCGGCCGCTCTTCTCCTGTCCGGGAAAGCGCTTTTCGATCAGCCCGGCGATCACCGCGCAGGTGCGGAAGGTGCGCTTCAGCATCCAGCTGTCGTTCAGCCAGGCTTCGAGATCGTCGCCCAGCATGTCCTCGTCGAACAACTCGCTGAGCGAAGGCTTCCCCGCCTTGAACAGCGCACCCATGTCGTCCAGCGCCCAGACCGCTAGCGAGTAGTCGGTGGCGACAAAGCCGAGCGGCCGGGCGCCCACCCGCTCCAGCCGCCGCGTCAGCAGCATGCCGAGCGTCTGATGCGCCAGCCTGCCCTCGAACGGATAGGCGACCATGTAATGCCGGTTGCCGCGCGGAAAGGTCTCGACCAGAAGGTCGCCGCGCTTTGGCAGCACTGATTTCTCCTTCTGCAGCCTCAGCCAGTCGGCCACCTGTTCGGGCAGCGCCTGCCAGCGGCTGGAATCGGCAAGCATGCCGCGCACCTGGTCGGCGAGATAGGTCGACAGCGGAAACTTGCCACCGGCGTAGGACGGCACGATGATGCGAGCGCCGGCGCCATTGGAGACGATGCACTCGTTCTCACGGATGCCCTCGAAGCGCAGGATCTTGCCGCCGAACATGAAATTGTCGCCGGGGCGCAGCGTCTCGGCGAAATACTCCTCGATCTTGCCGAGCACCGGCCCGCCGCGCCCGGCAAGACCGCGTCCCTGCCTGACATAGCGCACGTTGAGTTCCGGCATCTCGACGATCGTGCCGACATTCAGCCGATATTGCTGGGCGACGCGCGGATGCGAGACGCGCCAAAGCCCTTCCTTGGTTTTTCGGATGCGGGCATAGCGCTCGTAATTCTTCAGCGCGTAGCCGCCGGTGGCAACGAAATCAACGACGCGATCAAAGGTCTCGCGGGCCAGCCCGGCATAGGGTGCTGCGCCGCGCACCTCCTCGAACAGAAGGTCGGCATCGAAAGGCGCGCCGCAGGCCACGCCTAGCACATGTTGCGATAGTACATCGAGCGCGCCGTCGATCAGCGGCGGCGTGTCCTGCGCGCCGAGATAATTGGCGTCGAGTGCTGCCCGACATTCGAGCACCTCGAAGCGGTTGGCCGGGATCAGGATCGCCTTCGATGGCTCGTCCATGCGGTGATTGGCGCGGCCGATGCGCTGTGCCAGCCGGCTCGCACCCTTCGGCGCGCCAACATGCACGACCAGATCGACGTCGCCCCAGTCGATGCCAAGATCGAGCGTCGAGGTGGCGACGATGGCGCGCAGCGCATTCTCGCCCATCGCCTTCTCGACGCGCCGGCGCTGGCCGACATCGAGCGAACCGTGGTGGAGGGCAATCGGCAGCGAGTCCTCGTTTGCCCGCCACAGTTCCTGGAACAGAAGCTCGGCCTGACTGCGGGTGTTGACGAACAGAAGCGTCATGCGATGGCGCTTGATCGCCTCGTAGATTTCGGGAATGGCGTAGCGGGCCGAATGGCCGGACCATGGCACATGCTGTTCCGAATCGAGGATGGAGATGTCTGGCTTGGCTCCGCCGGCGACGGTGATCAGTCCCGCCATGGCCGGGCCTTTCGAACCTTTGGGTGGATTCTGGCCGACCAGCCAGCGCCGCAACTCGTCCGGTTCCGCCACTGTGGCGGAAAGCCCGATCGTCTGCAGGCCAGGTACAAGACTGCGCAGCCGCGCCAAGCCTAGCGCCAGCAAGTGTCCACGCTTGGAGATCACCAGCGAATGCAGTTCGTCGAGCACGACGTAGCGCAAATCCTCGAAGAAACGCCGGGCGTCGCTTGCCGCAATCAGCAGCGCCAGTTGCTCGGGCGTGGTCAGCAAGATATCAGGCGGCACCAGTTTCTGCCGCTGGCGCTTGTGCGAGGGCGTGTCGCCGGTGCGTGTCTCGATGGTGACAGGCAACCCGATCTCTTGCACCGGCTTGCCGAGATTGCGCTCGATGTCGACGGCAAGTGCCTTCAACGGCGAGATGTAGAGCGTGTGGATGCCGCGATGCGCCTGCCCCGGCCTTCTCCTGGGCCGGCCGGCCAGCTCGGTCAACGAGGGCAAAAAACCGGCCAGCGTCTTGCCGGCGCCGGTCGGCGCGATCAGCAGCAGCGACTGCCCGGCCTGCGCCCTTGCCAGCAGCTCGATCTGATGCGAGCGCGGCGACCAGCCTTTTTCCGCAAACCATTTGAGAAATGGCTCGGGCAGGACGACGGCGGCATTCTGTTCGGCAAGGCGCGGCTGCTCTGTCACGCGCCAGAGGTAGCGCGACGGCGCGCCATCGCCAAGAAGAATCAGAACAAAAGGTGATCGTTTTCTTCCTTCCCCCTTTTGTGGGGGAAGGGCTGGCGCTAAGGCCGGCGAAACCTTGTCGGGCCGCCATAGAGATAGCCGATGCGGGCGACGGCGTCCTTGAACCCTTCGCGCGACACCAGCATGGTGTGGCCGTTGGCGTGGATCATCGTCTCCGCATCGATCATGATCGCGACATGGCCTTTCCAGAACACCAGGTCGCTGCGCCCCAGCCCGGCAAAATCCGGCCCCGGATCGAGCGGCTCGCCGATGGTCGCCGCCTGCATGTCGGAATCGCGCAGAACGTTCTTGCCGGCCATGCGCATCGCCAGTTGCACGAGGCCGGAACAGTCGATGCCAAAGCCGGAGGCACCGCCCCACAGATAGGGTGTGCCGAGAAAGCTTTCTGCGACGGAAACGTAGTCGGCGGCCACCTCGCCGACAGGCCTGAGATGGCCTGCGATGATCGCCTGCCCGGACGGCAGCAGCGCATAATGCGTGCCGCGCGTTTCGGCTGAGCCCGTCACCGTCACTGCCGATCCCATCGACAGTTGACCGCTCACCGGGAAGCGCAGGTCAGGCCCCGGATAAAGGAAGGTGCGCGGCGCCGTGACCATATGAGTGGGCGCATGGTCCCGCGCTCCGAGCACCGTGTCGGCGACATAGCCGACATAGCCGTCGCGCTCGGCCTGGATCCAGGCCCAGCCTTCAGTATGCTCGAAGACGAGAATGTCGTCGCCGAACAGAAGCTGCGTGTTGACGCCGGCATCCGTGCGCGGCGCCTTGCGCACGTCGGCCACGGAGGCTGAAATCCGCGCCGGCCGGCCGGCGACAAAACGATCGGCCGCAACCTCACCCTTCAGCCGTGCATCGGCGAGATCGGAACGGAAGGCGTGAAGGCGGGCATCTCTGGCGGTCAAATCGGCAACTCGGTCAAATGGGCAATTCCTGGGCTTGAGCGATGATAACATCGCCGAAGCGCTCGACAAAGAGCGCGCCCTCGACGGTACGCCTGATCAGCACGTTGCGCTTGTCCAGTTCGTCGCGATGACGCGACACCAGCTTCAGTGCACCCATCGTGTCGAGCGCGCGCGTGATGACCGGCTTGGTGACATTGAGCCGGCCGGCGAGTCCACGCACCGTGTGCGGCGGCGGATCGAGATAGATGGTGAACAGAATCGCCGTCTGGCGCATAGTGAGGTCGGGCACGCCCTCGCGCACCTGAGACAGCATCACCTGCTGCCACAGTCGCAAAGCCTGGCTCGGGCGCAAGACAATCGACATCCAGCCAGAATGACCGCAAATTGTTTCGGTTCCGTTTCAGTCGCGGACCTTCGCAAAGTACCGGAAGCATCAGCCGTAACGTTTCGAGATGACCCGTTCCAGCGCGCGGATGCCTTGCGCCTCACCGCCGATGAGACCGTGCGGGCGGTCGGAAGGGTTCCAGGCGAAGATGTCGAGATGCGCCCAGCCGGTGGTCTTTTCGACGAAGCGCTTGAGGAACAGAGCCGCCGTGATCGAGCCGGCGAACCCATCCGACGTGACATTGTTGATGTCGGCGACCTTCGACGACAGCTTGGCGTCGTAGGGCCGCCACAGCGGCATGCGCCACAGCGGATCCTCGACCGCGACGGAAGCCGCCGCCAGTTCGGACGCCAGCGCTTCATTGCCGGTATAGAAGGGCGGCAGGTCGGGGCCGAGCGCGACACGCGCCGCTCCTGTCAGCGTCGCCATGTCGATCAGCAACTGCGGCTCCTCGTCGTCGGCCAGCGCCAAGGCGTCCGCCAGCACAAGCCGCCCCTCGGCGTCGGTGTTACCGATCTCGACGGTGATGCCCTTGCGGCTCACCAGCACGTCGCCGGGCCGGAAGGCGTTGCCGGCAATCGAATTCTCGACCGCCGGGATCAACACGCGCAGCCGGATCCTCAGCCCAGCGGCCATGATCATCGAAGCAAGGCCCAAGGTGTTGGCGGCGCCGCCCATGTCCTTCTTCATCAAGAGCATGCCCGACGACGGTTTGATGTCGAGACCGCCAGTGTCGAAGCAGACGCCCTTGCCGACCAGCGTCACCTTCGGAGCGTTATTCGGTCCCCATGTCATGTCGATCAGGCGCGGCGCGCCGGCCGATGCGCGGCCGACTGCATGGATCATCGGGAAATTCTGCTTCAGCAGATCGTCGCCCTTGATCACAGACACTTCGGCCTTGTGCGCCCCAGCCAAGGTTCGCGCCGCCTTTTCCAGCTCGTCTGGCCCCATATCGCTGGTCGGCGTGTTGACCAGATCGCGCGTCAGGAAGACGCCATCGGCAATACGGCGAACATAGGACGCATCGGCTTCGGACGGCAGTGCGAAGCGCAGCGTCTTGCTGGGCTTCTTGCCATAGCGGGTGAAGACATAGCCGCCGAGCGCCAGCGCAATGGCAGCGAGTTCCGGCTCGGCGGGTGCGGAGGCGAAATGCCAGTCGCCTTCCGGCAGAGATCTCGCTAGGGCTCCCACGGCAAGCATGCCCTCGCCGTCGCCGATGCCAAACAGCGCTCCAGCGAGCACTCCGTTTTCACCGGGTACGATCAGCGTCCTGCCGGCTTCACCGGAGAAGCCGTTGGCCCTGGCCCAGGCGATCGAGGATGGCGCTAGGCCCGCCACCTCCAGGCGACCTTTGGCGACCAAATGAACCGGCAAGGCTGTCTTCTGTTTTTTCTCGACGAGTTCGACGGGCATTCGATGGTCTCCGGCGGCTTCTGAGTCGGCGTTTCTTAACTGTCCGTTAGGGTTAACAGAATATTTCTGCGGGAGGGAAGACGGCCACGCAATGGCCGCGCGCAGACTGGAGGCTTGGGCCGATGCCGACCAACCGCACGATGGACGCCACGGGAAGACGGCTGATCACCACGGCGTTGATGGTGGCGCTCGCGGCCAGCGTCGCCGGTTGCGGAACCAGCAAGTTCACGACCAGTTCGATCTCCCGCTCAAGCAGCAAACCGCTGGAAACCATGTCGGCCGGCGAATTGCACAACGCGACCGCCGCGCTCGGCCAATCCTACGCCCGAAACCCCAACGACAAGCGAATCGCGACAAAATTTGCGGCAGCACTTCAGATGGATGGCGACGCCGACCAGTCGTTGGCGGTGATGCGCAAGCTGGCAATCGCTTTCCCCAAGGATCGCGACGTGCTCGCCGCCTACGGCAAGGCGCTCGCCGCCAACGGGCAATTTGAGCCGGCGCTCGATGCCGTACGCCGCGCGCAAACGCCGGAATATCCGGACTGGAGGCTGGTGTCGGCGGAAGCCGCCATTCTCGATCAACTCGGCCAAAAGGATGAAGCGCGCCAGGATTACCGCAAGGCGCTGGACCTCAAGCCGAACGAACCTTCGATCCTTTCCAATCTCGGCATGTCCTACGTGCTGGAAGGCGACCTGCGCACCGCCGAGACCTATATGCGCTCGGCCGCCCAGCAGCCGAATGCCGACAGCCGCGTCCGCCAGAACCTGGCGCTGGTCGTCGGCCTGCAGGGCCGCTTCGACGAAGCCGAGAAGATCGCCTCACAAGAGCTCTCGCCCGAGCAGGCGCAAGCAAACGTGGCCTACCTTCGTCAGATGCTCGCCCAGCAGAACGCCTGGAGCCAGCTGAAGGACCAGGACAAGGCGAAGCCTGCGACCAACTGACCGCACTACCTCGACCTCCAATCCAAGCCGCACTGCATCAGCAGTGCGGCTTTCGCATATCTGATTTTGCTGCGCTGACCTTCGGTTCGGAAAGGATCATGCACAGATCAAAAAGTGCTGCAGCGTCCCTTGAGCGTCCAAGGACGCGCGCCGCTGTAACTATAACGCTACTGACTACTGGACGAAGGCTGGTCGCCGAAGATGCCGCGCTGGCTAACCTGGATGCCGGCGGGTCCCAGAATGATGGCGAACAGCACCGGCAGGAAGAACAGGATCATCGGCACGGTGAGCTTCGGCGGCAAGGCCGCAGCCTTCTTCTCGGCAGCGTTCATGCGCATGTCGCGGCTTTCGCTGGCGAGCACGCGCAGCGCGTGCGCCACCGGCGTGCCGTAGCGCTCGGCCTGGACCAGTGCCTGGGTTACCGATTTGACCGATTCCAGGCCGGTGCGGCTGGCGAGATTCTCATAGGCAACCTTGCGTTCCTGCAAATAGGAGAGCTCGGCATTGGTCAGGACGAATTCTTCCGCCAGCGCCACCGATTGCGAGCCGATCTCGTCGGCAACTTTGCGAAGTGCCGCCTCCACCGACATGCCGGATTCGACGCAGATCAGCAGCAGGTCGAGCGCGTCGGGCCATGCCATCTGGATCGACTGCTTGCGCTTGGTGGCGCGGTTGTTGACATACAGTATCGGCGCGTAGAAGCCGGCATAGGCGACAAGAACGCAGACGAACAGCTTTATGAAAGGCGGCTGCTCCGGCAGCCCACCAAGCACAAACACGTATACGGCGGCCAGCGCGAAACCGACAAAAGGCAGGATCAGGCGGAAGAAAAGGAAGCGCGTTAGCGGATTCTGCCCGCGAAAGCCCGCCACCTTGAGCTTCTGCAACGTCCCCTCATCGGCCAGCGCGCGCCTCAGATCCAGCCGTTCGACGATGTTGCGCATGCCGATCGACTGTTCTTCGCGCAGGCCTTTGCGGCGGCGATCGGCCTCGCTGGCAAGCCGCGCGCGCTGTTTTGCGCGCAACTCGTCACGCTCCAGCGCCACGGATTTCATGCGCGCCTTGAGCTGGTTGCCGCCAAGGGCGGGCAGGAGCGTGAAGACAGTCGCAAACACTGCGATGCCGACCAGCAATGCGATCAGGAAGGCGGGATCGGTCAGGGATTTGACGACTTGGTCGGTCATGCGGAGATCCTGGAGCCTCTAGACATCGAAGTTCATCATCTTGCGCATCACCATGATGCCGATCGACATCCAGACTGCCGAACAGCCCAGGATCAGATTGCCGGTGCTGGTGGTGAACAGTGGCATGATGTAGTTCGGGCTGGACAGATAGACGAGAAAGGCGACGACGACAGGCAAGGAACCGATGATGACGGCGGACGCCTTTGCTTCCATGGACAGCGCCTGGACCTTGGCCTTCATTTTCTTGCGGTCGCGAAGCACGCGCGACAGATTGCCCAGCGCCTCGGAAAGATTGCCGCCGGCCTGGGATTGTATCTGGATGACAATGCCGAAGAAGCCTGCTTCGGTGCACGGCATGGTTTCGGACATGCGCATGGCGGCGTCGGGGATCGACAGGCCCATCTGCTGCGAGTCGACGATGCGGCGGAATTCGGTCTTGACCGGTTCCGGAGATTCGTTGGCGATCAGCCGGATAGCATCGTTCAGCGGCAGGCCGGATTTGACCGCCCGCACGATAATGTCGAGGGCGTTCGGAAATTCGTTGAGGAACGCCTTGACCCGGCGACCGCGGCGAAACGAAACGAACCAGCGCGGCAGTCCGAGGACGCCGGCCAGCAATGCCCCCGGCAGGATCAGCAATGGAGCGCCGGCAAGATATGCAAGAACCGTCAGGGCGATGCCGCAGACGGCCGAATAGAGATAGAAACGCTGCATGGAAACCTGCATGCCGGCCTGACGGATTTGGGCCTTCAGCGGCGGCTTCTTGACCATGCGATCGTTGGACTTCTGCTTTTCGTCGAGCGCCTTCAACGAATCCTGGACGGATTTGCGCCGCTTGACCGCTTCGGCGACACGATCGCGTGAGGCGTTGACGACGGAACGATCGGTTTCAGCGGTCTTAATGGTTTCGAGCCGCTTGCCGACCTGCTTGTCGCTGCTGATCCTGGTGAACAGAAAAGCATAGGCAACCGCGCCGGCGCTAAAGCCAGCGAGCACGACGAACGCCAGTACGGTGGTGTCAATTCCGAACATTGACCAGAACCCCCACGCCTCCATTTGCGTCAGTCAGCGCGTTTCTCCATCGACTCGAGCGCATTGGCGAGGCGCTGCTCCTCGCCATAGTAGCGGGCACGATCCCAGAAGTGCGGGCGGCCAATACCAGTCGAGACGTGCTCGCCCAGCAGCCTGCCGTTCGCGTCCTCGCCCTTGATGTTGTAGAGGACGATATCCTGAGTGATGATGACGTCGCCCTCCATTCCGATGACCTCGGTGATGTGAGTGATACGCCGCGACCCATCGCGCAGGCGGGCGGCCTGTATGATCACGTCGATGGAACCGACGACGATCTCGCGCACAGTTCTCTGTGGCAGCGAATAGCCGCCCATGGCGATCATCGACTCGATGCGGTTCAGGCATTCGCGCGGGCTGTTCGAGTGGATGGTTCCCATCGAGCCGTCGTGACCGGTGTTCATCGCCTGCAGCAGGTCGAAGACTTCCGGTCCGCGCACCTCGCCGACGATGATGCGCTCGGGCCGCATGCGCAGGCAGTTCTTGACCAGGTCGCGCATGGTGACCTCGCCCTCTCCCTCGAGATTGGGCGGGCGGGTTTCGAGGCGAACGACATGGGGTTGCTGCAGTTGCAACTCGGCGGAATCCTCGCAAGTGATGACGCGTTCCTCGCGATCGATATAGTTGGTCAGGCAATTGAGCAGCGTCGTCTTGCCCGAGCCAGTACCGCCCGAGATGACGATGTTGCAGCGGACACGGCCGATGATCTTGAGGATCTCGGCCCCTTGTGGCGAAATGGCGCCGAACTTGACCAGCTGGTCGAGCGTCAGCTTGTCCTTCTTGAACTTTCGGATGGTGAGTGCGGTGCCGTCGATGGAGAGTGGCGGCGCGATGACGTTGACACGCGAGCCGTCAGGAAGACGGGCGTCGCAGATCGGACTCGATTCATCGACGCGGCGGCCGACCTGGCTGACGATGCGCTGACAGATGTTGAGCAGCTGCTGGTTGTCGCGGAAGCGGATGCCGGTCTGCTCGACCTTGCCGTTGACTTCGATGTAGACGTTCTTGGAACCGTTGACCATGATGTCGGCGATATCGTCGCGGGCGAGCAATGGCTCCAGCGGCCCGTAGCCCAGCACGTCATTGCAGATGTCCTCGAGCAGTTCTTCCTGCTCGGCGATCGACATCGCGAAATTCTTGATCGCGATGATATCGTTGACGATATCGCGGATTTCCTCGCGCGCGCTCTCGGGATCGAGCTTGGCAAGCTGCGACAGATCGATCGTGTCGATAAGCGCGGAAAAGACCTGGCTCTTGGTGTCGTAATAGGCTTCGCTGCGCTCGCGCTGGACCCTTTTCGGCTCCGGCGCCAGTAGCGGCGCTTCGACCGCACGGCGGGCGGGCATTGCCGGAGCACCGGGCGGCGGCGGGATTGGCGTCGGCCGGCCAGGGACCGCCGTTTCCACGGTGTTTGCAGCCGGCGCTGAAGGTGCCGGTGCCGGCTGGCGGTACTCCGGGGTGAACCGGCTGCCGTCGTCGCTGCCTCTTTTACCAAACATGGTCGACTACCAATTCCGCTGCTGGAGCGTCACTTCTTGTTGCGCGAGAGCTTGCCGAGGAGGTTGCCGAGGCCTGCTTTCTTCTTCGCCTTGATTTCGCTGCGCCCGGTCAGCACATGTGCGATTTCGTTGATCGTGCCGACGACCGGGCTCTTGGCGTCCATCTCGCCAAGCATGCGGCCATTGTTGGCCGCGTTTCCGAACAGCAGCGGCTCGAAAGGGATGACCGACATCGGCGTAATGCCGAGCGGCTCGGCGAAGTCCGACGAAGCAATCTCGGGACGCTTTGGCACGCCCGCCTGATTGATGATCAGCTTCGGCGGCGGGTCGTTCGGGCGCAGCCTTTTCAGCATGTCGACCATGTTCTTGGTGTTACGCAGATTGGCCAGTTCCGGCGTCGCCGTGATCACGATGTCGTCGGCCCTGATCAGGGTGTTCTTGGTCCAGCCCGTCCAGACATGGGGGACATCGAGCACCAACAGCGGCACACTGCGCTGCGCCGTCTCGATAAGCTGCGCGAAGGCGTCGGGATCAAAATCGTAGACCCGTTCGAGCGTGGAGGGTGCCGCAAGCAGCGACAGGTGCTGGGCGCACTGGGCGAGCAGCCGGTCAAGATAGACCTCATCGACGCGTTCGGGCGAAAAGACTGCCTCGGCGATGCCCTGCGCCGGATCCTGATCGAAATTGATGTTGGCCGTACCGAAAGCGAGGTCGAGATCGGCGACGACCACTTCCGACTTGAACAGCGACGACATCGCCCAGGCCACATTGTGGGCAATGGTCGAGGAGCCGACACCGCCCTTGGCACCGATGAAGGCGATCGAGCGGCCGATCGGCTCGGCTTCCGGATCAACGAAGATCGAAGAAATCACGCTGACGATATCGGCCATCGACACCGGCGCAATGACATATTCGGAAATGCCGGAACGGATGAGCTCGCGATAAAGGCCGACATCGTTGTAGTGACCGATCACCACCACCTTCGATGTCGGATCGCAATATTCGGAGAGCTGAGCGAGTTGCTCCAGCAATTGTTTCGGCTCGCTTCGCGATTCGAGCAGGATCAGGTTCGGCGTTGGCGCCGACTGGTAGAATTCGATCGCGGTGGCGATACCCCCCATATGGACTTTCAGGTGAGCCTTTGCCATGCGGCGATCCTCACCCGCGCGCTCGACGGGATTGGCGACGCCTTCGGTCTCACAGAAAGCCTGGATCGAGATGCGCGGGATCGGCCGCAATGCCTGCATCGCGGCGATATCCTGCTGCGAAGTATCGCCATCTACAGGAGAGTCGTAGGCAAGATTGCTCATCGTCATGCTCTTTCCGTGACTGGCGGCTCAGTACGTCACTTCCGAATTGCCGAGGAACTCGTCCGAAATGCCTCTCTGGCGGTAGACGTCGATCACCGCGCCGCGATTTTCCGCGTCGATGTCGGAAGGCTTGCGCGGCCCGATCAGATCGGCCGGATTGGCCATCTGGGCGGCAAGGTTGTTCTGATACGAGCAGCCAAAATCGGCATAGTGCTTGTTTTCCGACGTCTCCAGCAGGTCTTCCGGCCAGCGTCCGCATTTGTCGGTCTGGGCTTTCACCGAAATGTACGCAACGCGGACAGGAGCCGAAGCTTCAGGAAAAGCCGACTGATAGGAGGTCATGGCGATCCGGTTCCGACTGATCCCGCTGGCGACTGCAAGTCGGGCGAAATCGCGCCCCGCCGCTGCCGCGGCGATCTCGTTGGCCGAGCCAACCGGGATTGCGATGGTCAGCACCGGGGCGGCGCTCTTGTCGTAGCCGTCCAGGAAACCCAGCAACGTGGCACGCTGGGACCTGGTCATGCCGCGATCGCCGGCACCGACCGGAAGGTCGATCTTCTCGTTCTTCTCTGCAATGACGATCGGATGCGTGGTGCGATAGTCGTCCGGGATCGCACCGACCGTGATGCTGTCCCGCTTGAGGTTGGCGCAACCGGCCAGCGACGCTGCGACCGCGATCGCGAGAATTGAAACCGCCGGCCGGCAAGTGCGCTCGCGGCTGGCGATCGTTATTGCCTTCGATGATGACTGAGACATATCCGCTTCCCCGCTCACTTGTAGATGAAGCCGACAACGCCGTGATAGCGGCCGTTGGGCCTGTCGGTCTGCATGGTGCCGTAGACGCGATTGACACGGCCAAGAAACATGCCGGCGCCGTCGCTGGGGGCATTGAAATTGTCGTCCGGCTTGGCCAGGTCGTTGCGCGCCACGGGCTTCACCAGGTAGGGCGTGATAATGATGACCAGCTCGGTCTCGTTGCGCACGAAATCCCTGCTGCGGAAAAGCGCGCCGAGCACCGGAATCTTTGTCAGCCCTGGCAAGCCGTTTACCGCCTGCCGGAGGTCGTCGCGGACAAGGCCGGCGATCATCATGGAGCCGCCGGAGGGCAGTTCCACCGTCGTGTCAGCCAGGCGCTTGCGGAGCGACAGGGCATTCATGCCGAGGCTATTTCCGCCGTTGGAAAAAGACGCGGACCCCTCCGTTGTCGGCTCCGAAACCGACGTCCTGACCTTCAGGCTGATGCGGCCGGGGGACAGCACCACCGGCTGGAACTCCAGGCCAATGCCGTATTCGATTTTCTCGACTGAGTAAGTTCTCAAACCGGTCTGGTTATCGCTGGATACGGCTGAGGAGACGCCGCTCACCATATTGTATTCGCCGCCGACCCTGAAGGTCGCCTTCTCGCCGGAGACGGCTGTCAGTGTTGGCTCGGCCAACGTTTTCATGACGCCGGTCTGCTCCATGGCGTTGATGTAGGCTTGCAGCGCCGAGGTGCCGATATTGAGGCCCGAGTTCGACAGCGGCTTGCCGAGGCCTGTAAAGTTGTCGCTCACCGCGCTCCAGCTGATGCCGTTGCTGCTGCCGTTACCCACCATGTTGACGCCGAGCTGCTTCATGACCGAGCGGCTCACCTCCGCCACCGTCACTTTCAGCGTCACCTGGTCGTCACCGATGATCTGCAGCAGGTTGACGATCTTGCTTGTACGGCGCTCGGAATCGGGATTGTCGATGTCGACCCCGCCGTTGGCCGAACCGCCGGCGGCGGTCTGCGAATATTGTCCGGTCGTCGCTTCACCGCCGGACACGAAGATGGTCGCCAGATCGACTGCGCGCTTGGCATCGAGCGGAGTGTCAACGGTCCCAGTGAGAACGACATTGTCGTTCAGCAATTCGACCTTGATGTCCGCTGTCGGGATGAACCGCCCGATATAGTCCTCCAGTCCGGCTACGTCGCGCTCGACTGCCAGATCCAGGCTGACGATCTGTTCGCCATTGGGCCCGAAGACAAAGATGTTGGTTTCGCCGACCGCCTTGCCGAACAGATAGATGCGCCTTGCGGTGCGAGTGACGGCATCGGCGACCGCCGGGTTGGCGACCAGGATGTCATAGGCGTCACTCGGCAGGTCGATGACCACCGATTTGTTGAGGCCCAGCTTGACACGCTGGGTGGCGGCTGAAGCCGTCACCTCGGCATTCCTGCCTGCGGCATTCGCCTCGACGACACCTTGCGCATTCGTTCCGAAGAAAAACAGGCCGATTGCCGTGATCATCGTGACCGGCAGTTTACCGTTTAGCCTCATTTCCTTGACCCCACTTCGGAAACTTCGCCCGACTTGATCAATCGTACCGTTCCGCGCCGCCCATTGCCGGAAACGAGATAGTCGGCCTCGCCAGAATTCTTTTCCTGGGCGTCCGCGATCGGACGCAGCGCCAGCGTCAGGCGATCCGCCATCTGCTGGGCGACCGTGATGATCTCGGCCTGCTGCGGCGTCAACTCGAGCGTGGCGGTCTGACCGACCCTGGTCTTCTTGCCTTCCTCGTCCTCCTGGATGGTCTGATCGATTGCCAGGACGCGGATGTTCTTAAGGATGGTCTCTGTAGTGAAACCGCTGCCGCCGCTTCCGGTGTCGGAACGGCGGGTCATGATGACGTCGACGAAATCATTGGGAAGAATGAAGCCGCCTGCCGACGTGTCGGCCGATATTGCGGTGGCGACGGCACGCATGCCAGACGGCAGGATCGACGACATGAAGCTCTGCCCCTCGCCAATCAGCTTGGAGCGCCGCAGTGGCTCGCCGGTGTACATCGCCACACGGGCGATGGAGCCCTTCAGCTTTTCCAGCGCTTCGGGTTCGGCGACGCGGGTGATGAAATTCGCATTGATGCCTTCGGCCGGCCAGGACTCCCAACTGATGTTGTTCTCAAGCGGGCTGCCCATCGGGACGTCGCCGGAGAGGACAAGCACATCCTGAAGCGCGATCGCCGGCGCCTGGGGAGAATCGATCGCGACCTGAGGCGGCGGAGTCGCCACCATGTTCTTCGCAACGTATCCTGCGCCACCTGCCGCGGCCACCGCCACGCTCAGAATGATCAATCGGGATGCTGGCATCTGTCCGAACCCTCGCCCTTTAGGCAAACCACCTAGCCAGGCCGGACTTTGCAGCGGCAATCGTCAAAACAAGGTTAATGTAATGCTTACGATCGTGATTAATTTAAGGTTTACATAAATTAGAGGGATCGGCTTCGGCAGCGCAAAAGCTGGCTGAGTCGTCTCATCCAAAGCCAAGCTGAAAAGCCAAATCAGGGAATGGAATCAGGCCGCCAACCTTGCAAGTGCCCACACCATCAGCGGCGAATCCGGATAGGTGAGCAACCCGCCAATGCCAAGCGCGATGCCGTAGGGAACGCCGGTCGCTTCGTCGGCGAAATGACGCAGGAACCGGTTGTGGCTCGTATAGGCGGCCAGCGATGATTTGCGATAGACGAGGATGGCGAGCGTCAGCAGGCCGCCGATGAGCGTAGAGGCCACGAAGTATTCGACAAGGTGAACATTGAGCCCCATCCAGATGGCAGTTGCAGCCAGCAGCTTGGCATCGCCGCCACCCATGCCGCCGAGCGCGAACAGGCCGAAGGTCACAGCCAGTACCAGGCCGCCGGCAGCGAAATGCCCGCCATAGGCTCCCCAGTCCATACCCGTCAACGGCGCTACCAGAGCGAAGACAGCAACAAGCAGCACAGGCACGCGGTTGGCGATCGTCATCGACAGCATATCGGAGATCGCGGCGAAGAGCATGCAGAACGGGAATACGACGAAGATCAGCGCCTCAAGCATTGGTCTCACGCATGTTCAAGAAGATCAATCGTGTCAGGCTAGGCTCATTCCGTTAAAGATCAGTGTGCCTTGTTTGTGCTCGGCCGTTACAAACGACAGGAGGGCCGCCAATCCAATGGCGGCCCTCCTGAGTCCGAGATTGCAACGATAACGCCAGATATCAGCTGGCGTTAACCGTGCTGGCGATGACGTTGAACTTCGAGCCCAGGCCTTTGCCGAGCGAGCCGGCGCCGGCAATGATGGCAAGCGCAATGAGAGCGGCGATCAGACCATATTCGATAGCGGTCGCGCCGGATTCGTCCTTCACAAAACGTGCAATGAGATTAGACATTCGAGAGCTCCTACTCCACGTGTTACAGCACTTCCGTCAACTTCTCTTGGCGGCTGATCGGATGCGACCAATCTAGAGAGAAGCCGTTTCGATCGGCTTAACAAATAGCCTTACCGATTCCTTTCCGGCATCGAACAGCTTGCGTAGTTAACCGCGAGCTAAAGTGCCGAATGCGGCTTGACCGCCTGAAAAGGGCTGGGAAAGGCATACTTCGGCGATCTCTCGAAGGATGCGGACTGAGTCGGACAGCGAGCAAGTCGATCTGATGATCATCGCGATGGCGATCGGCTTAACCGTTGGTTCACCAATCTCGTTCATGTTCCGTTGAACAGTTTGCTGTGGTGGAGCGCCTCGATGACCGGGTCGAAATCGTCATTTCTACTTGCCGCGCTTTTCGCAGCCACGGCTTTCGTCCTGCCGGCCGGAGCTGGAGCCGGCATCGAAGTCACCATGAACCAGGCGAAGATTGTCAAATTGTCGCGCGCCGCAGACACCATCGTCGTCGGCAATCCGGCGATCGCCGACGCTGCTGTCCAGGATGCATCGACAATCGTGCTAACCGGCAAGGGGTTCGGCGTCACCAACCTCGTTGTCCTCGACCAGGAGGGCAGCCCGATCGTCGACGAGCAGGTCACGGTCGTACGGCAGGATGCGTCATCGGTGCGCATCTACAGGCGCGCCGAAATACAAACCATGTCCTGCACGCCCTATTGCGAAAGCTCATACAAGAGCGATGCGGAAAAAGCCTCCGAAGCCGAGATGAGCGCCGGCCAGTAAGCCTTCCCTTGCCCTCCTCCCGAAAACCCAGCTTCCGTTAACGGCCGTTTAAAGCAATTCCGCCGAATTTAATGGTCATCCAAACCGGACCTCAATGGGTTTCCGCTAATATTCCTGCCGACACCGCATCAGGATCGGCAGGCATGAGCAAGGACCCCGAAACCGGCAAGGGCAAGGCAGGGCGGGCAAGATTTCCCCATTGCTTCCTCGGCGACCGGCGCGGCAGCACGGCGATCGAATTCGCCATGCTTGCCTGGCCGTTTGCACTCCTCGTCTTCGCCATCCTCGAGAGCTGCATTTCATTTGCCGGACAAGAAGTGATGGCCAACATCACGGACGATATCGCCCGTCAGTTGCGTACTGGCCAGCTAAGGCCGGCCGATGTGGCCGGGACCAAACTGCGGGACAGGATCTGCAGCAAATTGGAAATCATGGTCGCCAAGGAATGCCCCGGCCTGATGGTGGACCTTCGCGCGTTCACGACCTTTACCGATGCGGCCTCGGCGGGCTTCAAGATCGTGAACGGTGACATCGTGCTGACACAAGGCGCGAACTCACAGAGCTTTGCGGTGTCTCCGGGCCTGGCGGAGTCAAGGAACATGCTGCGGGTTTTCTACAAATGGCCCGTCATGACCGATTTCCTGGCCAAGTATATGGCCAATGTAGGTGGCGACACGCTGCATTTTGCGACGGTGACATGGCAGAACGAGCCGTTCGACAACTGAAATTTCATCTTCGCCTGAGCAAAAGGGATACGGGCATGTTGCGTGCGGGGCACATTCGATGATTTCAGCACTCTGGACGAGAGCGATGCGGTTTTGCTCCGATCGCCGCGGTGTTGCGGCCGTCGAGTTTGCCCTGATCGTGCCTCTCCTGCTGGTCATGTACTTCATCACCATGGAGGCTTCACAGGCCATCGAGACCAGCAAGAAGGTCGGCCGTGTCGCCAGCATGGTGGCGGACCTCGTCACGCAGCAGCCGATGGTCGTCAGGGCCGATCTCGAGGACATCATGAGGATCGGCAGCTCCACCCTTCGACCCTATAACCGTTCAGCCCCTGATATCATCGTTACCGCAATCCAGGTTACGAAAGACACGCCGCCCAAGGCGCTGGTGGCGTGGTCGTGGAAAATGGTCAATGGGGCCTATAGCGCCGACGCCGTCAAGGACAGCATCACGACGGTTCCTGCTACACTCAAGGTTGCGGACACTTTCCTCATTCGCGTCGAAACCAACCTCAAATACCGGCCGATCATCACTTGGTCGGCGGACGGCGCAAACCGCCTTGGACTGACCACGGCCTTCAACAACATAACGATGGACGAAACCTACTATCTCAGGCCCCGCCGCAGCCTGACAATCCCCTGCACAGGTTGCTGAAAACATTCAGCCGTGTTCGATGCCAACTATTGCCGATCGCTGTTGTCCGAGACCAGGCGCACGATGGCGACGGCCGTCGCATAATCCTTCGGACCGGCGATGGTGAAACCGCCGGAATGTCGTTTGGTTTCCGAATTGCCAATGGCGGTGCAGAACCCTATGTCTGGGCGGCACAGCAACAGTGAACCCCTTTGATGGCACGCGCTTTCCTCTTCGTTCTCGATTCCTTCGGCATCGGCGGCGCGGCCGATGCCGAACGCTATGGCGATGCCGGCGCCAACACGTTCGCACATGTCGCCCTGGCCTGCGCCGAAGGCCGTGGCGATCGCGACGGCCTGCGCAGCGGACCGCTTTTTGTGCCCAACATGCTCTCGCTGGGCCTCGGCCGCGCGGCAGAGACCGCGACCGGATTCCACTTCGACGGCAAGATTCCTCTCGTCTCGGCTTTTTATGGCGCGGCACAGGAGGTTTCGAGCGGCAAGGACACACCATCGGGTCACTGGGAAATAGCCGCCTTGCCGGTGCGTTTCGACTGGGGTTATTTCCCGAACACGGTGCCTGCCTTTCCGGCGGAGCTGACCGAAGCGATCATCCGTGAAGGAAAGGTGCCTGGCATTCTCGGCAACTGCCACGCGCCGGGGACCGAGATCATCGAACGGTTCGGCGAGGAGCACATCCGTACCGGCAAGCCGATCTGCTATACTTCGGTCGACTCTGTCCTGCAGGTCGCAGCTCATGAGGGTCTTTTCGGCCTGGAGCGGCTTTACGAATTCTGCAAGACGGTGCGCAGGCTGGTCGATCCGCTGAATATCGGACGCGTCATCGCACGGCCTTTCGTCGGGGAAACCGCTGCCACGTTCGAGCGGACGCACAACCGCCGTGACTATGCCGTACCGCCGCCGGAGCCGACGCTGCTCGACCGGCTGACAGAGCGCGGACGCCGGGTGATCGCCATCGGCAAGATCGGCGACATCTTTGCCCATCGTGGAATCTCGGAAGTGCGCAAGGCCGCCGGCAACATGGCAATGTTCGACAAGGCGCTGGGGGCAATGGACGACGCCGGCGACGGTGATCTGGTGTTCGCCAATTTCGTCGATTTCGACACCGAGTTCGGCCATCGGCGCGACGTTGCCGGCTACGCGGCGGCACTCGAAGCCTTCGACCTGCGCTTGCCCGAGGCACTTGCCAAACTGAAGCAAGGCGACCTTCTCGTTCTTACCGCGGACCATGGCAACGATCCGACCTGGCCTGGCACCGATCACACGCGCGAACGCATTCCGGTGATAGGCACCGGGCCAGGTTTCAGTGGCGGCGGCATTGGACTGAGAACGACCTTCGCCGACATCGGCGAAACCGTCGCCGAACATCTCGGGCTGTCGCGCGGTCGTCACGGCACGTCCTTCCATGCGGCGATAGGCGGCCATGCCCGAGTTGCCTGAGGTCGAAACGGTCCGGCGCGGGCTGCAACCGGTCCTGGAAGGGGCCCGCCTCGTCAGAGTCGAAGCACGGCGACCTGATCTGCGGTTTCCGTTTCCCGAAAAATTTTCGGAGAGGCTGACCGGCAAGACGATCACGGCGCTAGGCCGCCGGGCCAAGTATCTCACGATGTATCTGGAAGGCGGTCCGGTGCTGATCTGCCATCTCGGCATGTCGGGTTCGTTCCGCATCGAAACGTCTGACAGCAACGCTGTGCCGGGTGCATTCCATCACGAGCGCCCGAAGAGTTCCGCGCACGATCATGTCGTGTTCCACGTTATCTCTGCCGGAGGCTCCCGGTCCCGAGTGATCTTCAACGACCCACGCCGCTTCGGTTTCATGCTGTTTTCGGAGGGGGTGCCCGACACGCATCCGATGCTGGCCGGTCTGGGCGTCGAGCCGACAGGCAATGCACTGGACGGCGTCCTGCTGGCCTCGCTGCTGAAGGGCCGGAGGTCGCCGCTGAAGGCAGCGCTTCTCGACCAGCGGCTGATTGCCGGGCTTGGCAACATCTACGTGTCGGAGGCCCTGTGGCGCGCCGGCCTGTCGCCGTTGCGCGAGGCGGGCACGATCGCGAAGCCCGGCAAGAACGCGAAGGCGCAGAGCGAACGCCTGGCGGAGGCCATCCGTTCAGTCATTGCCGATGCGATCACCGCCGGCGGATCATCGTTACGCGACTATGTACAGACCGACGGATCGCTGGGCTATTTTCAGCATTCCTTCGCGGTTTACGACCGCGAAGGCGAGCCCTGCGCCAAGCCCGGCTGCAGCAGCCACATCGAGCGCGTCGTGCAAAGCGGGCGGTCGACCTTCTTTTGCCGGACCTGTCAGGTGTGAGGAGAAACAATCATGACCTATGAAACCATCATCGTGGAAACGCGCGGCAAGGTCGGGCTGATCACACTGAACCGGCCAAAAGCGCTCAACGCGCTGAATTCCCAGGTCCTGGCGGAGCTTGTCGCGGCCGTTCGCGGATTTGAAGCCGATGCCGAAATCGGCGCCATGGTCGTTACCGGTTCCGAAAAGGCCTTCGCGGCCGGCGCCGACATCAAGGAAATGCAGGCGATTTCCTTCGTCGATGCCTATGTGCAGGACTTCTTCGTCGGCTGGGAAGAGTTCACGCGCACGCGAAAGCCGATCGTGGCGGCGGTCGCTGGCTACGCGCTCGGCGGCGGCTGCGAACTGGCGATGATGTGCGATTTCATCATCGCCGCCGATACTGCCAGGTTTGGCCAGCCCGAGATCACACTCGGCGTCATGCCCGGTATGGGCGGATCGCAACGGCTCACCCGCTTCGTCGGCAAGTCGAAGGCGATGGACATGTGCCTGACCGGACGGATGATGGATGCGGCGGAGGCGGAGCGTTCCGGCCTGGTGTCGCGTGTCGTACCTGCCGGCGAGCTTCTAGAAGAAGCGCTGAAGGCAGCGGCCAAGATCGCTGATTTTTCGCTGCCGTCAGTGATGATGGCAAAAGAAGCCGTCAACCGCGCCTACGAGACGACCCTTGCCGAAGGGCTGCGCTTCGAACGTCGGCTGTTCCACTCGCTGTTTGCGCTCGACGATCAGAAGGAGGGCATGGCGGCCTTTGCCGAAAAGCGGAAGCCGAATTTCACCAACCGTTAGGATCAATGGACCTGCGTCGATCGGATGCTGACAGCGCTGGCCAAAAAGAAGGCGAAGCGGCGTTGACGCGCCGGAAAAGCTGAACTATAAGCCGCTCCAACCGAGGCGGCCCTGTGGCTGCCCGTTTGTTTTTTGCGCCCTGCGGCATCCCGCATGCGCCCACCAGATCAGAAGAGAGGCACCATGGCCAATACCTCCTCGGCCAAAAAGGCAACGCGCAAGATCGCCCGCCGTGCGGCGATCAACAAGAACCGTCGCTCGCGCGTCCGTACCTACGTCCGCCAGGTCGAAGAGGCGCTGGCCGCCGGCGACAAGGCAGCCGCGCAGGCTGCCTTCAAGGCCGCCGAGCCGGAATTGATGCGTGCCGCAACTAAGGGCGTGCTGCACAAGAATACGGCATCGCGCAAGGTGTCGCGGCTGGCCCACCGCCTCAAGGTACTGTCTGCCTGATATACCTTTGCTGAACTTGCGTTCTTCAAACCCGGCGAACCACGCCGGGTTTTTTCGTTTGCCGGCAAGTACTTAAAAAGGAACGCCCGCAAACAGCGCCTAGCCTGGATTTCAAAGTTCGGAATGCTTTGCCGGCATATACAAGCGCACTGATATTTGCGTCTGCATCAAGGGCCTGCACTCCAAATATTCTCTGCCACAAATTACCTAGATTTTTCATATACTTACAGACAGTGATCCACAGCTTGTTCACATGGCACGCAAGCGATGGGGGACAAGTAGCTGTCAAGCAAATTATTTCAGAAAATTTCGCGCCCGGCGGCCTTTTTCATATTCGCCGGAAAAGGGTTTGAATCACAATGGCTTTGTCAAAATATGCCGTTGCAGCATGAGGTCCGAACCCGCCTCCGCTAACCAGATTCCTTAAAAATCAGTTAGTCGTGGCCTTGCCCTATCCACAGCGATTTCGGTAATGTCTGTCCATCGAAGGGACGGGCTCTCAGCCCTCGACCAGCCTGAATCGGCCAGCAAAAAATGGCAGAATTCATGACGTGGATCAATTCCGCGAACGGGTTTGGTTTGTCTTTTCGGGGCGGTAGGGGACTGGCGTAATTGTACATGGCAAGTCAGCGGCGCGCCGGCGTTTACGCCGGATGGAGCTGTATTGTCCTGACGTGATCAGACGGACCGGCTTGCAAGAGCCGGTGCCAGTCCCTTGGTGACGAGGCGATACCATCTGCCGGCGGCGGCGATGGTGTCGCAGCAAAGACACGGTCGCCGGAAACATGGATGCAGGAGGCGCATCCCCGGCGGAAAACGAGTACAAAAAGACAAGGAACTCATTCATGCAGAGCGGCATCGAAAGGGAGCTAACAAGCGAACTCCCATTTCCAGGAACTCTTGTCGGAGGGGACGACATGGCGGCTTCCAACGACGCGGAGCAGAAGTTCGACCGGGTCAAGACCAAATTGAAGGCGCGTCTGGGGGCTGAGGTCTATTCGAGCTGGTTCGCCCGGATGAAGGTTGCCGAGGCATCCCGGGGCATTGTCCGCATCTCCGTACCCACCGCATTCCTGCGGTCGTGGATCAACGGCCATTATCTCGATCTCATCGCCGAGTTGTGGAAGCACGAGGATCCCGAAATCCTCAAGATCGAGATCGTCGTACGCACTGCTACACGCCAGGGGCGCAACAACGTTGAGCCCGAAGTTGCCCCTGCCCGTAAGATGACCAGACAGACGCAAACGGCGCTTGCCGCCGGCACTGCCGGGCCCGGCAGGGTGGAGCGGGCTCCGGCACCCCGCCCAGGCATGCCGATCGAAAGCGAATTCCGGCACAATGTCCTCGGTTCGCCGCTTGATCCGCGTTACACATTCGGATCCTTCATCGAGGGCCCGTCCAACCGGGTGGCATTCGCTGCGGCCAAGGCAGTGGCGGAATCGCAGTCGAGCGCGGTGCGTTTCAATCCGCTTTTTCTCCATGCGACCGTCGGACTCGGCAAGACGCACCTGTTGCAGGCGATCGCAGCCGAATCCCTGAAGCAAAATCCGAAGTCGCGCGTCGTCTATCTGACGGCGGAATATTTCATGTGGCGTTTCGCCACCGCCATCCGCGACAACAACGCACTGACGCTCAAAGAGCAGTTGCGCGACATCGACCTGTTGATCATCGACGACATGCAATTCCTGCAGGGCAAGTCGATCCAGCATGAATTCTGCCACCTGATCAACATGCTGCTCGACAGCGCCAAGCAAGTGGTGGTCGCCGCCGACCGGCCGCCGTCGGAGTTGGAATCGCTGGAGCCGCGTGTCCGCTCACGCCTGAACGGCGGCGTCGCGCTCGAGATGTCGGCGCCGGATTTCGCCATGCGCATCGGCATGCTTAAGCTGCGCCTCGCCACAGCCAAGATCGACGACGCGTCGCTCGATATTTCGGACGAGATCCTCAACCATGTCGCCCGCACGGTGACCGGCAGCGGGCGCGAACTCGAAGGCGCGTTCAATCAGCTTCTATTCCGCCACTCCTTCGAGCCGCAGATCAGCATCGACCGCATCGATGAGATCCTCGGTCATATCTATCGTTCGGGCGAACCGAAGCGGGTGCGCATTGAGGACATCCAGCGCATCGTCGCGCGTCACTACAACGTGTCGAAGACCGAGCTTTTGTCCAACCGGCGCACGCGCACCATCGTCAAGCCGCGGCAGGTCGCCATGTATCTGTCGAAGGTGATGACGCCACGCTCCCTGCCGGAGATCGGTCGGCGTTTCGGCGGCCGCGACCACACCACGGTGCTGCATGCGGTGCGCAAGATCGAGGATCTTTCCGGGGCCGACAACACGCTGGCGCAGGAACTCGAATTGCTGAGAAGGCTGATCAACGACCAGGCCTGACCGACACGAAAAACACCTGCTTGCAGACTTCGCCACCTTTATCCCCAGAAAGCCCGCGTAACCGACTCGAACCGGTGGCGCGGGCTTGCGCTTGCGGGCTTTTTCCTATCAGTTTATGCAGATTCTGAGCCTGTTCAGACCTTTCGCGGGGACGCCGCTTGCCGGGGACCCGCTCATTCATTCAAGCGAGCCTGTTTCGTCATGCGTGCTATCCTGGAACGGTCAAATCTCCTGAAGTCGCTCAACCATGTTCATCGCGTGGTCGAGCGGCGCAATACCATACCGATCCTGTCGAACGTGCTGCTCAGCGCCGAAGGCGCCAGCCTAGAAATGAAGGCGACCGACCTCGATCTGGAGGTGACCGAAGCCACGCCGGCGAAGGTCGAGCGCGGCGGAGCGACGACGGTGCCCGCGCATCTGCTCTACGACATCGTGCGCAAGCTCGCCGACGGGGCGGAGGTGATGCTGAAGACCGATGAGGACGGCAACGCCATGACGGTGACATCGGGCCGTTCGAGCTTCCGCCTCCAGTGCCTGCCGCAGTCCGATTTCCCGGAGCTTTCGGCCGGGTCCTTCTCGCATATCTTCCGGCTCGATTCGGTGGCGCTGAAGGGCCTGATCGAGAAAACGCAGTTCGCCATCTCGACCGAAGAGACACGCTACTACCTGAACGGCATCTACCTGCACACGCATGAAGCCGGCGGCAAGCTGAAGCTGCGCTCGGTCGCGACCGACGGCCATCGGCTGGCGCGTGCCGAGATCGATGCACCGGCCGGGTCCGAGGGCATGCCGGGCATCATCATCCCGCGCAAGACGGTGAGCGAGTTGCAGAAGCTGGTCGACGACCCGGACGTGGCGGTGACCACCGAACTGTCGGACACCAAGATCCGCTTCACCATCGGCAGCGTCATTTTGACCTCGAAGCTGATCGACGGCACCTTCCCGGACTATCAGCGGGTCATTCCGACCGGCAACGACAAGAAGCTGATCATCGACCGCCAGACTTTCGCTGCCGCCGTCGACCGCGTCTCGACCATCTCCTCCGAACGCGGCCGGGCGGTGAAGCTTTCGATCTCCGAGGGCCAGGTCACGCTGGCTGTCAACAATCCGGATTCGGGCAGCGCCACCGAAGAGCTGGCCGCGGACTACTCGTCCGACCCGATCGAGATCGGCTTCAATGCCAAATATCTGCTCGATGTTGCCGCCCAACTGACCGGCACAGAGGCAAAATTCATGCTGGCGGATGCTGGCTCGCCGACGCTGATCCACGACATGGCCGACGAAACCGCACTCTATGTGCTGATGCCGATGAGGGTGTAGGCCTCGAACGAGGCCAATGCTGTCGTGACCGCAGCTGCAAATCAGCAACAAACCTACATAAGTAAGCTTACACTTACGAATTTCCGTAACTATGCGGGGCTGTCGATCGACCTTGACCCTGGCGGGGTGGTCCTCTCCGGCGACAACGGCGCCGGCAAGACCAACCTCCTGGAGGCAATTTCCCTGCTGACGCCCGGTCGCGGCCTGCGCCGCGCGCCCTATGCCGACGTGGCGCGCGAAGGCGGTGACGGCGGCTTTGCACTGCACGCCCGGATCGAGGGGCCGGACGGCCAGGTCGAAATCGGCACTGGCATTGCGGGTGGCGAGGCCGCCGGCGAGGGTGGCAGGCGGGTACGGATCAACGGTGCGGCGGCGCGGTCGGCCGAGGATATGCTGGAATGGCTCAGAGTCGTCTGGCTGACGCCGGCGATGGACGGCCTGTTTCCTGGGCCAGCCGCCGACCGCCGCCGCTTTCTCGACCGGCTGGTGCTGGCGATCGATCCCGGCCACGGCCAGCGCGCGCTCGACTATGAAAAGGCGATGCGCGGACGCAACCGGCTGCTTGTCGAAGGGTCACGCGACGGGGCTTGGTTCGATGCCATCGAGACGCAGATGGCGGAAACAGGCGTGGCGATTGCCGCAGCACGTGCCGAACTGGTGCGCCTGCTCGCGGCGATGATCGACAGGCTGCCCGGCAGCGGTCCGTTTCCGCAAGCCGACATCAGCCTGTCAGGCGAACTGGAAGCCGAAGTCGCCAGCTTGCCGGCGGTCGATGTCGAGGAACGTTTCCGCCGCGCGCTTGCCGATGGCCGCGACCGCGACCGCGCCGCCGGACGCACGCTGGAGGGCCCGCACCGTTCGGATCTCCTGGTGCAGCACCGGCCCAAGGCAATGCCGGCTGAACTTTGCTCGACCGGAGAGCAGAAGGCGCTGCTGGTCGGCATCGTCCTGTCACATGCCAGGCTGACTGGCGAGATGTGCGGCATGACGCCGATCCTGCTGCTCGACGAGATCGCTGCGCACCTCGACAGCGGCCGGCGCGCTGCGTTGTTCTCCATCCTGGAGGAACTGAACTGTCAAGCGTTCATGACTGGAACCGATGCGGCGCTGTTCTCCAGTCTCCGGGGACGCGCGCAGTTCCTGACGGTCGATCACGGTACGGTTGGGCCAACCGAAGACCCCTGACAAGGCTTTTGAGCCGCTATAAGGTTCACCCGATGACCACTCTCACCGACGAAGAGCTCGAGCGCTATGCCCGCCACATCGTGCTGCCTGAAATCGGCGGCGCCGGCCAGCAGAGACTGAAGCGCGCGCGGGTCCTGATCATCGGCGCCGGCGGACTTGGAGCGCCTGTGCTCGAATATCTCGCCGCCGCTGGCGTCGGCACGCTCGGCATCGTCGACGACGACAACGTCTCGCTGTCCAACCTGCAAAGGCAGGTGATCCACGGCACCGATACTGTCGGCATGGCGAAAACCGACAGCGCCAGGGACGCGATCGCGCGCATCAATCCCAATGTTGCCGTGGAACTGCACAAGTTCAGGCTGACGGCAGACAACGCCCCTGCCCTCATTACCTGCTATGACATCGTCGTCGATGGCTCCGACAATTTCGAGACACGCTATGCGGTCGCCGATGCCTGCGCCGCGGGAAAGCGGCCGCTCGTGCACGCGGCCGTCGGCCGCTTCGACGGTTCTGTAACGGTGCTGAAGCCGTTCGAAACCGGCGCTGACGGCAAGCCGAACCCGAGCTATCGAGATCTCTTTCCCGAGGCGCCACCGCCGGGACTGGTGCCGTCCTGCGCCGTCGCCGGCATTGTCGGCGCGATCACCGGTGTCATCGGCACGCTGCAGGCGATGGAGACCATCAAGCTGATCACCGGCATCGGCGAACCGCTCATCGGCCGATTGCTGCTCTATGATGCGCTGGCCGCTCGCTTCGACATCATCCGCTACAAGAGAAACTGAACTCATGAACCAGTCCACGGGTGTTTCCATCATGCAGCTTCCGCTCGATTTCGAGCGCTGGGACGATGTGCTGGCGCTGATCAGGCGCGCCTTTGCCTCGATGGACGGCATCATCGACCCGCCGTCCTCGGCGCATCTTCTCACCGTCGAAAGCCTCAGGGACAAGGCCCGGCAAGAAACCGGATTCCTGGCAATGAAGGATGGCCGCATAGTCGGCTGCGTTTTCGTCCTGGAGAGGGCTGACGACCTCTATGTCGGAAAGCTTGCCGTTGAACCGGACTTTCAGGGGCAAGGCATCGGCAGGCGGCTCATGTGGGCTACCGAAAATTCGGCCCACAGCCGCAACAAGGCCGCCATCGAACTTCAGATGCGGATCGAACTGACCGGAAATCATGCGGCCTTTGCCCGTCTCGGCTTTCGCGAAGCCGAACGGACAGCGCACAAGGGCTATGACCGGCCGACCTCGATCACCATGCGCAAGGTGCTTTCGTGAGTCTCGCCCTCAGTCCCGAGGAACGTGCTATCGCCTCCGGCCGAGATGGTCCTGCGATGGCGATGCGCATTGTCGCCGAAAGCGCCCGCCTGCTTGGCGCGCCGCGGCTGATCCCGATCGCCTCGGCACATATCGACGGAGGGCTCTACCACGGCGATTCCGGTACGCTCTTTGCCGAGAGACTGGTCGAGGGCGGCGCCCAGGTCGCAGTGCGCTCGACGCTCAATGTCGGGGCGCTCGACCTCATGGGCTGCTCGCGCATCCGCCTCGAGGAGCCGGCGCGCGGCATGGCGCGGCGGATGATGGAGGCCTATCGCAAGCTTGGCTGCGAACAGAGCTGGACCTGCGCGCCCTATCAGGCCGGCCACCGGCCCGATCAAGGAAGCGATGTCGCCTGGGGCGAATCCAACGCCGTGGTGTTCTGCAATTCGGTGCTGGGCGCGCGCACCAACCGCTATGGCGATTTCCTCGACATCGCTTGCGCCGTCACCGGCCGCGCGCCGGACTACGGCTTGCATCGCGCCGAGAACCGTCGGGCGCGCCTGGTGTTCGATGTCTCCGGGCTCTCCGCACCATTTCTTGCTTCCGAGATCGCATGGCCGGTGCTGGGCAGTCTTTATGGCCGCGAGGTCGGCAACGCGGTCGGCGTGGTCACCGGCATGCCACGCCATCCCGGCGAGGATGCGCTGAAGGCCTTCGGTGCCGCGGCAGCATCGTCGGGAGCGGTCGGCCTGTTCCATATTGCGGGCGTAACGCGTGAGGCGCCCGACGCCGAGACCGTTCTGGCCGGCGCCGCGCCGGAGGCGGTCACCCGCGTCTCGCCTGAGATGATCGCATCGGCTCGCGCCGGTCTTTCGACGGCAGCCGCGCCAAAAGTCATCGATGCGGTTGCGATCGGCAGCCCGCATCTGTCGCCAGCCGAGTTCGACACGCTGGAGCGGCTGATTGCCGGGCGGCGGCTCGGCGTGCCGATCTACGCCTGCACCGGACGCCATGTGCTTGCGGGCCTCGAACAGAGCGGCCGACGAAAGGCGCTGGAAGCAACCGGCGTCGTCATCGTTGCTGACACCTGCGTGGTTGTGACGCCGATCCTGCCGGAGCTTGCCGGCGGCGTCCTGATGACGAACTCCGGGAAATTCGCCCATTACGCGCCAGGCAATACCGGCTATTCCGTGCTCTACGGATCACTAGCCGACTGCGTGGAAAGCGCTGTACTTGGTAAGCCAAGCTTTACAGATATTGCGGCATGAGCGCCGCTCCCGAAATCCTGGTGCCCGGCAGAGGCAGCGAAGGCGAGGCGCTGGTGCTGACCGCGCCGATCAGCTTCTGGGGCGGCGTCGACCCGAAGACGGGCCGCATCGCCGATGTCCGGCATCCGCAACACGGCGAAAACCTTTCCGGGCGTGTGCTGTTCCTGCCAGGCACGATCGGCTCATCCTCGGCGTCCGCAGTGCTGCTCGAACTCGTCCGCAACGGTCACGCGCCGGCGGCGCTCGTGCTGGATGAGCCGGATGCGATCCTGCTGCTCGGGCTGATCGTCGCCAGGGAAATGGGCTGGGAGACACCGATGGCGCTCAGGCTCGGACGTGATGTTTTTGCGAGCTATCGCGGGACCATCGTCAACGTAGCGGATGACGGCGCCCTGACAATCGCCGCCTGAGCAACTGACGACTAACTACGTCCGTAGCGGCAGCACGCGATCCGGCGGGCGATGGCCATCGAAGAAGGCGCGGATGTTGATGATCACCTTCTCGCCCATGTCGATGCGACCTTCGAGCGTTGCCGAACCCATATGCGGCAACAGCACGACCTTGCCCTTGTGGGCAAGCTTCAGCAATTTGCTGTTCAGCGCCGGCTCGTGCTCGTAGACGTCGAGGGCGGCGCCGGCGATCTTGCCGTCCTGGATGAGCTTGACCAGCGAATCCTCGTCGATGATGTCGCCGCGCGCCGTGTTGACGATGTAGGCGGACGGCTGCATCAGCGCCAGTCGCCGCGCTGACAGCAAATGGAAGGTTGCCGGTGTCGACGGGCAGTTGACCGAGATGATGTCCATGCGGGCCAGCATCTGGTCGAGGCTCTCCCAATAAGTCGCTTCCAGCTCATCCTCGACCGCCGGCAGCACACGGTGGCGATTATGGTAGTGGATCGAAAGACCAAAGGCCTTAGCCCGCCTGGCGACGGCAGTGCCTATGCGGCCCATGCCGACGATGCCGAGCCGTTTGCCCCAGATACGCCGGCCGAGCATCCAGGTCGGCGACCAGCCGGCCCATTTCTTGTCGCCAGTCAGCACATTGGCGCCTTCCGCCAGACGCCGCGGCACCGCCAGCATCAGCGCCATGGTCATGTCGGCAGTATCCTCGGTCAGCACGTTCGGCGTGTTGGTGACGGTGATGCCCTTCTTCGCGGCCGCAGCCACGTCGATCTTGTCGACGCCATTGCCGAAATTGGCGATCAGCTTGAAGTTGTCTCCGGCCTGGGCGATCAGCGCCGCGTCGATGTGGTCGGTGATGGTCGGCACCAGAACGTCGGCTTCCTTGACCGCCGCGACCAGTTCGGGCTGCGTCATCGGCCTGTCCTCGACATTCAGCCGGGCATCGAACAGTTCGCGCATGCGGGTCTCGACCAGATCGGGCAGCTTGCGCGTGATGACGACGAGAGGCCTTTTTTTGCCTGCCATTGTTTCCTCGTATCCGAGCTCGTTGAGACCTCTTTAACCAAGACAGGCGAAACTGGACGCCGGTCGCGGTGCCACTCACTCTGTAACAAGCGGTGCCGCCGAAGACAAAGAAAAAGGGGCGCGGTGCCGACGGGCAAGCGCCGAAAGGAAATGAAAGTGTCTGGTTTCGCGTCGCTTCGCCTGACCCTCAGCGCAGCACTTGTCGGCGCTCTCCTTTATTCCCCGCAAGCAGCGGCGCAAAGTGCGGCGGCACCGGCGCAGCATGTCACGCTCGGGCCGAGCGGCCTGCCGCTGCCGCGTTTCGTCAGCCTGAAATCGGGCCGCGTCAATTCCCGCGTCGGACCAGGGGTCAACTACTCCGTCGACTGGATGTACATGAAGGCCGGGCTGCCGATGGAAATTGTCCAGGAATTCGACACCTGGCGCCGCGTACGTGATGCCGACGGCTCCGAAGGCTGGATCAACCAGTCGCTGCTTTCAGGCCGCCGCACGGCGATCGTTGCCCCATGGCAGCGCGGCAAGGGCGGCCGAATCAACCTTCTCGACGATCCGGACAAGGATGCGAGCGTGATTGCCATCGTCGAGCCGGGGGTCATGGGCACGATCAAGTCCTGCGACGGGCAATGGTGCGAAATGACCTTCGACGGCCATACCGGCTGGCTCGCCCAGCCTCTGGTCTGGGGCGCCTATCCGGGCGAACGGGTCAAGAACTGAGCTCTTGTTTGACCACTAACGGCCGATGCGGCCGAGGTGGGTGTCCTGAAAACTGCTCGACAGCTTCAGTCCATAACCCAGGGCGCGATCAACGGCGATGTGGGCGATCCAGATCAGCGCGACCGCTGTCGCCGTTGCATCGCCGAAGACGCTTCCGGCAAGCATCAGGAGCAGCGGGAAGATCAGCATGTGCAGGGCGTTATAGGCGATGGCGCCGACGCGCGGCCCCGCGAGATAGGCCAGCATTGACAGGTCCGGCGCCAGGATGAGCAACGCGAACAGCCACCAGGAAACACCGGCCATTGCGTAAAAGACTACAGCCGCCACCGCAACAGCGGCCCATTCGAGTCGGATTGCCAGATCCAGGAATTTCATGCAGGGGCCGATCAAGCGCGGCGTTTCGGGCGCAGCCTCACCACGATGTCGACGTTTGCGACTTCCATGCCTTCCGGCGGCTCCGGCAGGTTGGAAACCGTCACCGGACCGCTGGCGATATCGAAGATCCTGTTTTCGCCTTCGATATAGAAATGATGGTGGTCGGAGGTGTTGGTATCGAAATAGGTCTTCGAGCCCTCGACAGCCAGGATGCGCAGAAGACCTGCCTGGGTGAACTGGTGAAGGGCGTTGTAGACGGTGGCCAGCGACACCGGCACGCCCGCGGCGATCGCCTCCTCATGCAGTTCCTCGGCCGAAAGATGGCGGTCGCCCTTGGCGAAAAGCAGGTCGGCCAGCGCAATGCGCTGGCGTGTCGGCCTCAGGCCGGCCTCGCGAACCCGCTTGTCCACAGCGACATTTTCCTTCCGGCTGCCCAAATCCATCTTTCGTCGAAGCTCACAGTTCCGCCTCAAGACGCGCCCAGAATGGCAAAAAACGCATATCGGCCTAAGCTGGACGCTCCCCGACATATATTCTGTCGGCCGAATACGATCAATAGCGCGCATTGACCCAGGCAGACGGGCAGGTTAAGCGCAAACGCCGGTTTCCGGCCTTAAACGGATTGTGTTAGGAAACCAACGACAAGGGCGCCCTACCGCCCGGGACGATTTACGGGGACGAGATTGATGGCGGGTTCGAAGTCCAGCTATGATTACGAGGAACTGCTTGCCTGCGCCCGCGGCGAGCTGTTCGGACCTGGAAACGCCCAGTTGCCCTATCCGCCGATGCTGATGTTCGACCGCATCACCGAGATCAGCGAAACCGGCGGCGCGTTCGACAAGGGCTTCATCCGCGCGGAATTCGACATCAAGCCGGACCTGTGGTTTTTCGCCTGCCATTTCATCGGCAATCCGATCATGCCCGGCTGCCTTGGCCTCGACGCCATGTGGCAGTTGACGGGCTTTTACCTCGGCTGGCTCGGTGAGCCGGGCAAGGGGATGGCGCTTTCGACCGGCGAGGTGAAGTTCAAGGGCATGGTGACGCCTTCGGTCAAGAAGGTGGAGTACGGCGTGGACTTCAAGCGCGTGATGCGCGGGCGGCTGGTGCTCGGCATCGCCGATGGCTGGCTGAAAGCGGACGGCGAGCCCATATACGCGGCAACGGATCTCAAGGTGGGTCTGTCAAAGCAATCGGCGGTCGCCTGATCGTCACCGGACACTCTGGAAGGAGCAGCCCATGAGACGGGTCGTAGTCACAGGCCTCGGCATCGTGTCGTCGATCGGCAACAATGCCAATGAGGTGCAGACCTCGCTGCATGATGCCAAATCCGGCATCAGCTTCTCGGATTCCTTCGCCGAGCACGGCTTCCGTTGCCAGGTCTGGGGAGCGCCGACGCTCGACCCGTCCGCCATGATAGACCGGCGCGCGATGCGTTTCCTGTCGCAGGGCGCGGCCTGGAACCATGTCGCCATGGAGCAGGCAATCGCGGATGCCGGCCTTGGCGAGAACGACATCACCAATGAGCGCACGGGCATCATCATGGGCTCGGGCGGACCATCCACCCGAACCATCGTCGAGGCGGCGGAAATAACGCTCAAGAACGGCAGCCCCAAGCGCATCGGTCCATTCGCGGTGCCGAAGGCGATGTCGTCGACCGCTTCGGCAACGCTCGCCACCTGGTTCAAGATCCACGGCGTCAACTATTCGATCTCTTCGGCCTGCTCGACCTCGGCCCATTGCATCGGCAATGGCTACGAACTGATCCAGTGGGGCAAGCAGGACATGGTCTTTGCCGGCGGCCACGAGGATCTCGACTGGACAATGTCGGACTTGTTCGACGCCATGGGCGCCATGTCCTCCAAGTTCAACGACAAGGCATCGATCGCCTCGCGCGCCTATGACGCCGATCGCGACGGGTTCGTCATCGCCGGCGGCGCCGGTGTGCTGGTCCTTGAAGAGCTCGAGCACGCCAAGGCGCGCGGCGCCAATATCTATGCCGAGATCGTCGGCTATGGCGCGACCTCCGACGGCTACGACATGGTGGCGCCCTCGGGCGAAGGCGCGATCCGCTGCATGCGGCAGGCGCTCGCGAGCATCTCTTCGCCGGTCGACTACATCAACACGCATGGCACCTCGACGCCGGTCGGCGACTCCCGGGAAATGGGCGCTATCCGCGAAGTGTTCGGCGAGAAATTGCCTTTCATCACCTCGACAAAATCGCTGACCGGCCATTCGCTGGGCGCCGCCGGCGTGCAGGAATCGATCTACTCGATCCTGATGATGCAAGGCGGCTTCATCGGCGAGAGCGCCCATATCGAACAACTTGATCCGGAATTCGAGGGCATGCCAATCGTACGAGAGCGCATCGACAACGCCAGGATCGACACTGTTTTGTCCAATTCGTTCGGCTTCGGTGGCACCAACGCAACGCTGATTTTCCAGCGCTATTCCGCATAAGGATTTGCCAGCCATGGACGGACTGATGAAGGGCAAGCGCGGGCTTGTCATGGGTGTTGCCAACGATCATTCGATCGCCTGGGGCATCGCCCGGAAGCTGTCCGAACATGGGGCGGAACTCGCCTTCACCTACCAGGGCGAGGCCTTCGGCCGGCGGGTCAAGCCGCTTGCCGACAAGCTTGGCGCTTCGCTGGTCGTTCCTTGCGATGTCGAGGACAGCGCGTCGGTCAGCGCCACCTTCGAGACCTTGGGCAAGGCCTGGGGCGGACTGGACTTCGTCGTCCATGCCATCGGCTTTTCGGACAAGAACGAGTTGAAAGGGCTTTACGCCGATACCAGCCGCGACAATTTCGTCCGCACCATGGTCATCTCCTGCTATTCCTTCACCGAAATCGCCCGCAACGCCGCCGCACTGATGAAGGACGGCGGCTCGATGATCACGCTGACCTATGCCGGTTCCGTCCGCGTCATGCCTAACTACAACGTCATGGGTGTCGCCAAGGCCGGGCTCGAGGCAAGCGTGCGCTACCTCGCCAACGACTACGGTCCTCGCGGCATCAGGGTGAACGGCATATCGGCGGGACCGGTGCGGACGCTGGCCGGCGCCGGGATTTCGGACGCCCGCCATATGTTTTCCTACCAGCAGCGCAACGCGCCGCTGCGCCGTACCGTCACCATCGACGAGGTCGGCGGTTCGGCGCTCTATCTCCTGTCCGACCTCTCGTCCGGTGTCACCGGCGAGATACACTACGTCGATTCCGGCTATCACATCGTTTCGATGCCGACGCTCGAGGAATTGAAGCAGACCGACAACGGACGCGATTAGTCCGGTCCAGTAAAACGAGATCGTTCGGTCCAGTAAAATTAGATGCATCGGCGGAAACTCATTTTAAGGAGATGTCCGCTAGAAGGTCCCTACCTTGGGGACTCCGCAATGCCCGTCGTCAGCAACCCGAAGCGAACGCCGATGTTCCGGCTGCTCACCGTCGCCAGCTCGGGCATGGGCAGTTTCATTCTTGGGCTCTGGGGCCTGAAGTCCGGTTTAGGCGACGGCTTTGCCGGGACGCCGGCCGAGGTGATGGTCGGCATCATGGCCGCACTTTGCGCGCTGGCTGCCGCGGGAGCCGCCCTGTCCTTCTTCGCCGGCGTCGATGAATCGGCGGAGTACGTCTTCGAAGAAACCCATTTCGACAAGCTGACTGGCCTGCTGGCACGCCCGGCCATGGTCGGCAAGATCGCCGACGCGGCGTCCGCAACGATCAGGACCGGCGAGCCGATGTTTCTGATCGACATCGACATCGACCGCTTCAAGCAGATCAACGATGCCATCGGCTATAGCCATGGCGACGAGCTGATCCGCGCCTTCACCAAGCGGTTGAAGACCTGCCTGCCCGAGCGCACAGTGATAGGGCGCATCGGCGCCGGTGAATTCGCGGTGCTGCTCCCGGACCATGAGATGGGAGGATCGGTTGAAAGGATCGTCGAGAAGCTCATAGACGAGATGATGGAACCCTACCAGCTCAGTTCGCACCTGCAATCGGTCAGCCTGTCGGTGGGCATCGTGGCGATGCCCAAGGATGGCGTCGATCCCGTCCTCATCTTGCGCCGTTCCAACTTGGCGCTGCAGAATGCGCGCGCCGGTGGGGTCGGCAACTGGTCGGTCTTTCATTCCGACATGGGCCGGGTCGCCGACTATCGCCAATGGGTTGAGTCCGAACTGCACATTGCATTCGAGCGCGGTGATTTCGACCTCCATTACCAGCCGCAACTCGACCTGCCGAGCGGCCGCATCATCGGCTACGAAGCGCTCATTCGCTGGAAGCACCCGGAACGCGGCATGATCCCGCCGATGGAATTCATTCCGATCGCGGAAGAAACCGGCATGATCGGACCGATTGGCCAATGGGTACTGCGCAAGGCCTGCAGCGATGCCCGCCATCTGCCCGATGACTGCTTCGTTGCCGTCAACATCTCGCCCGTGCAGTTCATGACCAAGGATTTCATTGGCATCGTGCGCGATACGATGGCTAGCACTGGCATCAAGCCGTCGCGGCTGGAACTGGAAGTGACCGAAACGGCGATGATGCAGGACCGTGACCGCGCCGCCGCAATCCTGCAGCAGCTTGCCGACATGGGCATCTCGGTGGCCGTCGATGATTTCGGCACCGGCTACTCAAATCTGAGCTATCTGATCGATTTTTCCTTCGGCAAGCTGAAGATCGACCGTTCTTTCGTCAGCCGCATCGACACCGATACCAGCTCCGGCGCGATGATCTCGACAATCGTCGGGTTATCTCACGCGCTCGGCGTCAGCATCATCGCCGAAGGCGTCGAAACCGAAAACCAGGCGACGCTGCTCAGGGCTGCCGGTTGTGAGGTGGTGCAAGGCTACCTGTTCGGCCGGCCGGCGCCGCTCAAGATCAAGCCCGGCGAAATCCGCGCAGCCGCCGGCATTCGCGAGCCGCTGGTCGCCAATCTGCACTGACGCCGGACAGCCGTCCTTCGCTTCAGCGCCGCGCCGCGAAAATCTTGAACATGCCGTCGCGGGCGATCTCGGCATGGCTGGAAAAGGCGGCCGCCAGCACCGCCTCATAGGGAAGCTGGCGGTTCGCCACCATGACCAGCCGCCCGCCCGGCTTCAGTGCCCTGGCTGCGGCGCGGATCATGCCCGCGCCGATCTCCGGTTCAGCCGCCCGGCTGCGGTGAAAGGGCGGATTCATGACGACCGTGTCATAGCGCCGCTCGACCGGCTCGTTCAGCAGATCCGTCCAGAAGAAACGCGGTTCCGCCGCCGCGTTGCCGATATTGCCCTTCGCCGCCTCGAGCGCGTCGAACTGCGCCTCGTAGAGATCGATGCCCGAAATGCCGGGGGAACGCGCTGCGACCTCGGCCGCGACATAGCCCCAGCCGGCGCAGAAATCGGCAACGCTGCCGCGCAGGTCGCCTGGCAGGTTTTCCACCAGCAATTTCGAACCCGCATCGACCTTGTCGAAGGAGAACATGCCCGGCGCGGTATGGAAACGGCCCTCGACCACAATGCCGGGGTTCGCGGCGCGAAGCGCTGCCGCAGCCCCGGTATCGTCCGGGCGGCGAAACCAGAAGGCGATGCCGTGATGTTTCGGCAGATGGCCGTCGAGCGGCACAAGCTCATCGATATGCTTGCGCAGGCTGGCGATGCCATCGTCCTTGTCGCCGGCAACGACGATCAATCCTCCCGGCGCCACACGCTCGACCGCCTCGGCGATGCGCAGTTCGTTTCGTCCGCGATGACGGCCGGCAAGCACAAGTGCGGCATCAAACCCGGCGTCTTCCGCTTGCGCTCTAACAGTGAAGCCCGCTGCCTGCAGCGCGCGAAAATGCGGCCGGAAGCCTTGCACGAGGTGAAGCGCGGCGCCGAAGCCTTCCGGCAGACGGAAACCCGGCTCGGCGCCGAGAAAGAGGACGCGCTCGCCTTTTCGCGGCAGGGAGAGAGCCTCTGCTTCGAACGGATGGAAAAGCGTTTTCAAAGGCTCGGCGAACATTCTTCTCGATCATGTCTGAAAATGAAACGGGCGCGACCTTCCGGCGCGCCCGCTTCGATTGCGTTGCGAACATTCAAAGCCTTGGAGCGCCGTGCGTCCAGTTGGACCGCACGTCGCTCCAAAAACCGTTCAGGCGGCGTCTTCTTCGCCTTCGGACTTCTTGTCGCGAGCGATTTCCTTGCCGGTGGCCTGGTCGACGACCTTCATCGACAGGCGAACCTTGCCGCGCTCGTCGAAGCCCATCAGCTTGACCCAGACCTTGTCGCCTTCCTTGACGACGTCGGAGGTCTTGGCGACGCGATCGTTGGCGAGTTGCGAGATGTGGACGAGGCCGTCACGTGGACCGAAGAAGTTGACGAAAGCGCCGAAGTCGGCGGTCTTGACGACCGTGCCTTCGTAGATCTCGCCGACTTCCGGCTCGGCAACGATGGTGTGGATCCACTTCTTGGCCGCCTCGATCTCCTTGGCGTTGGACGAAGCGATCTTGACCGTGCCGTCATCCTCGATGTTGATCTTGGCGCCGGTCTTTTCGACGATCTCGCGGATGACCTTGCCGCCCGAACCGATAACGTCGCGGATCTTGTCGGTCGGGATGTGCATGACCTCGATGCGCGGCGCAAACTCGCCGAGCTCGGCACGCGCGCCGGAGAGCGCATGGGCCATTTCGCCGAGGATATGCTGGCGGCCGTCCTTGGCCTGGTCGAGCGCGACCTTCATGATCTCCTCGGTGATGCCCTCGATCTTGATGTCCATCTGCAGCGAGGTGATGCCGTTGGCGGTGCCGGCAACCTTGAAGTCCATGTCGCCGAGGTGATCCTCGTCGCCAAGGATGTCGGAGAGCACCGCGAAGCGCTCGCCTTCCTTGATCAGGCCCATGGCAATGCCGGCCACCGGCTTGGCCAGCGGCACGCCGGCATCCATCAGCGCCAGCGAGGTGCCGCAGACCGTGGCCATCGACGACGAGCCGTTGGACTCGGTGATCTCCGACACGACGCGCAGCGTGTAGGGGAACTGGTCGGCGGTCGGCAGCATCGGGCGAATGGCGCGCCAGGCGAGCTTGCCGTGGCCGATTTCGCGGCGGCCTGGCGAACCCATGCGGCCGGTTTCACCGACCGAATAGGGCGGGAAGTTGTAGTGCAGGAGGAACTTCTCCTTGTACATGCCGGTCAGCGAATCGACATACTGCTCGTCCTCGCCGGTGCCGAGCGTGGCAACGACCAGCGCCTGGGTCTCGCCGCGGGTGAACAGCGCCGAGCCGTGCGTGCGCGGCAGGACGCCGACTTCGGAAACGATGTTGCGGACCGTCTTCAGGTCGCGGCCGTCGATGCGCGAGCCGGTGTCGAGGATATTCCAGCGCACGACCTTGGCCTGGAGCTCCTTGAAGACGGCGCCGATCTGCTCGGACGTGTACTTGGGCTCTTCGCCTTCGGCAGGCACGAACGCTGCCTTGACCTTGGCCTTGACGGCGTCGACGGCGGCATAGCGCTTCTGCTTGTCGGTGATCTTGTAGGCCTCGCGAAGGTCGCCTTCGACGATCTTCAGCATCTCGGCTTCAAGGGCGGAATAATCCGGCGGGGTGAAGTCGCGCGGATCCTTGGCGGCGACTTCGGCCAGCTTGATGATCGCATCGATCACCGGCTGGAAGCCCTTGTGGCCAAACATGACGGCGCCGAGCATCAAATCCTCGCCGAGTTCCTTGGCTTCGGACTCGACCATCAGCACGGCGTCGGCGGTGCCGGCGACGACGAGGTCAAGCTTCGATTCCTGCATCTCGTCGACATGCGGGTTGAGTACGTATTCGCCGTTGATGTAGCCGACGCGGGCGCCGCCGATCGGGCCCATGAAGGGAACACCGGACAGCGTCAGCGCCGCCGAGGTTGCGACGATCGAGAGGATGTCCGGATCGTTCTCGAGATCGTGCTGGACGACCGTGACGACGATCTGCGTGTCGTTCTTGTAGCCTTCGGCAAAGAGCGGGCGGATCGGGCGGTCGATCAGGCGGGAAACCAGCGTTTCCTTTTCGCTCGGACGGCCTTCGCGCTTGAAATAGCCACCCGGGATCTTGCCGGCGGCATAGGTCTTTTCCTGATAGTTGACGGTCAGCGGGAAGAAATCGAGGCCTGGCTTCGGCTCCTTCATCGAAACGACGGTGGCGAGAACCTTGGTCTCGCCGTAGGTGGCCAGCACAGCGCCGTCAGCCTGACGCGCGATCTTGCCGGTTTCCAGAACGAGCGGACGACCGCCCCATTCGATTTCCACTTTGTGGTGATTGAACATATCTTGTCCTTTGTATGCGGAAAGGGCCGCGCCGTTTCACCGTGCGCGGATGCCCCTTTCCCTGGCTTCATTTCTCGGGCAGCCACGGGCAAGACAGCGGGAAGCTCGGGTCGATCCGGCATAGTTGCCGCACGAGCGTCCTGCAATCCTGCCCCATGACCGTCCATGGGCGGCTCCGAGGGCCTTTTTGCACTCTCGAAACCGGTTCTGGCCAATCGATCCGACCGGCCTTGCGCACAACCCCGAAAACCACTGCTTCCCGGAAAGCGTCACGCGCAAATTCAAACTTTCAGAGCGTCCTTTGCGCGTCCAGGGGGACACACGGCGCTCTACTTCCTTCGCTGAAGCACCGGATTGATCCGATGCTCCAATGCGCGACCGGCGGGCCCTCCGAAGAAAGCCCGCCGGTCAATTCGTCAACGACGCAGACCGAGCTTCTCGATCAGCGTCTGATAGCGCGCGTCGTCCTTGCGCTTGAGATAATCAAGCAGGCTGCGGCGCTGGGAGACGAGAGCGAGCAGACCACGGCGGGAATGGTTATCCTTCTTGTGGTCCTTGAAGTGGTCGGTCAGGTTCTTGATGCGCTCGGAAAGGATGGCCACCTGGACTTCCGGAGACCCGGTATCGCCCTTGGCGGTTGCGAATTCACCCATCAATTCCTTTTTGCGCTCGGCAGTAATCGACATCGTGTTTTTCCTTATCTGTTTGAGGAAACGGGACGCCCTCAGCCGGGATGTCGTCCAGCAGGGGCCGGTGCAAGCGACGCGTCAGGGCGCGAAGCTGCGGCGCATATAGTGCAATTCCAGCAAAAACACCAGCCCAATTCACAAGCCGGCTTTTTGCGGCACGAATGAAGACTTATACCGCCAGAGCGGTGGAAGTCGAATCATGCCGTCGCTCTATCTTTTTGTTTGAGCACCGGATTTTCCCAACCCTTCTCCACTTTGGGTCCGATGCTCTAAAGCCACTTCTTCCATTTGAAGAAGACAACCAGGCCGACCGCGACAACAGCCATGAACAAAAGTGACAGGGGATAGCCGTAATAGGCTTTTAGCTCCGGCATGTTCCAAGGCGAGGTTTCGGGATCGAAGTTCATGCCCCAGACGCCGACGAGGAAGGTGAGCGGCATGAAGATCACCGAGACGATGGTCAGGTAGCTGATGACATCGTTGGTTCGCGCCTGGCTCAGCGACAGATGCATCTCGATCAGGCCGGTCAGCATGTCGCGCTGGGTTTCGACCAGTTCGATCAGCCTGAGCGAATGATCGAGCGTATCGTTCAGGAAAACCTTGGTCTCGGCCTTCACATAAGGCACGTCGTTGCGGATCAGCGTCGCCAGCGCATCGCGCATCGGCCAAAGCACGCCCTTTAGCACGTTGGCATCGCGCCGCAACTCGTGGAGCTGCCGCGTCTGATGTTTTTGCGGCGTGTGCAGCATCTCGTCCTCGATGCTGTCGACCAGTTCGCCGGCAATCTCGACCGATGGGAAATAGCTGTCGACGATGGCATCGATGAGTGCGTAAGCGAGGTAATCGGCGCCGCGTGCGCGCAACCGGTTGGGCATCGAGCTTGCGATGCGCTTGCGCACGGGATCGAATGGATCGCCTTCGCGCTCCTGGAAGGTGACGACGAAGTTGCTGCCGAAGAAGACCGAAATCTGCTCGTAGCGGTGGGCCGTGATGTCGTCGATCATCCTGAGGACGACGAAAGCATGATCCTCGAAGAAATCCACCTTCGGTCGCTGGCCGGTATTGACGACATCTTCCAACGCCAATGGATGCAGGCCGAAAATGCGGCCGATCTCCTCGATCAGCGGGATGTTGGCAAGGCCGGTGCAATCGAGCCAGATGACTGGCCATCTGTCGCAATGGGCATTGACGTCGTTGATACTGGCATTTTCGATGGTCTTGAACTTTTCGGGCGAGATCAACGTCAGCCGCAGTTCGGACCAACGCGCCGCTGGATCGGCGATCAGCGTTCCCGGCGAAGCGCCAACCGGCGGCCGCCGAATTTTCACGGACGCCCGCTTCTTGACCGTCTCAGCCTTTGCCATATGCCCCTCGGGTGTAAACGTCGAGCTGAGACTAGATGAGAGCCGTCACCCGGCAAAGACCCGCTTCGGCTTGAACATGCCCTGCTCGATGGCGCCGATGGCGACCAGCTTGCCGCGCGCCGTGGCGCAGGCTTCCTCGGCTTCCACCGGCGCGTCGCGGCCGCGGATGATGACTGGATTGCCGAGCCGGATCTTGGTCGCCGCATCGTCGCTGATCGCGATCTGCGGCAGGCAATCGAGCGCCACGGCGGTGTCGACCAGAAGCGCGTCGATCGCATCGAAATCGATCGGGGCATCGGCTGAGCCAGCGTCCGCCTGCTCGCCGAAGCGGGCGGCTTCCAGTTCGGCAATGGTGACAAAGTCTTCCTGCGTGAACGGCTCGACCTCGATCCTGCGAAGCTCGGCAATGTGGCCGAAACAGCCGAGATCGCGGCCCATGTCGCGGGCCAGCGAACGCACATAGGTGCCCTTGCCGCATTCGACCTCGAAGATGGTGCAATCGGCGGTGTGCTCGACCAGATCGAGACGGCCGATCTCGACCTCGCGCGCCGGAATGTCGACCGTGGCGCCGTCGCGAGCCAGGTCGTAGGCGCGCTCGCCTGATATCTTGATGGCCGAAAACTGCGGCGGCGTCTGCATGATGACGCCGGTGTATTTGGGCAGCAGCGCCAGCACATCGGCCTCGGCCGGACGCTGGTCTGAACTTTTGCTCACCGGGCCTTCGAGGTCGTCGGTCGAACGCTCCTCACCCCAGGCCACGGTGAAGCGGTAGATCTTGGCGCCGTCCTGCACGTAAGGCACGGTCTTTGTCGCCTCGCCGAGCGCGATCGGCAGCATGCCGGAGGCGAGCGGGTCGAGCGTGCCGGCATGACCGGCCTTCTCCGCCTGGAACAGCCACTTGACCTTGGAGACGGCTTCGGTCGAGCCCATGCCGACGGGCTTGTCCAGCACCAGCCAGCCGGAGACCGGCCGGCCCTTCTTCTTGCCGCGACGCGCCACTATTCGGTATCCTTGTCATAGTCGCTATCATTGTCGCTGCCGAGGTCGCGCGCCACTTCGGGCGATTTCAGCAGATCGTTGATCCTGGCGAAATTGTCGAAGGACGTGTCGAGCCGGAAGCGGAATTCCGGCATGTACTTCATCTGCCGGAGCGCGCCGGAGACACGGCCACGCACGAATTTCGCGTGCTTGTTGAGCGCCTCGACCACGGCAGCGGCGTCCGCGGCGCCGAGCGGCGAGACGAAGGCTGTGGCGATCTTCAGATCGGGCGACATGCGCACTTCGGACACCGAAACCACCGTGTTTTCGATCAGCGGATCGATGATCTCGCCGCGCTGCAAGGTTTCGGACAGCGCATGGCGCACCTGCTCGCCGACGCGAAGCATGCGCTGGGATGGGCCTGACGTGGTTGATCGGGGCATTTTCCTTGGTCCTGAAATCGTGTAGCGCGGGATGGGACCGCGCCGCATGTCTCATATGCTTTGGGCGGCGGCCTTTCGACCACCGCCCGGTTTTCGACGACGGAATGCTCGAACTCAGAGCGTCCTGGTCACCATCTCGACGCGGAAGCACTCGATGATGTCGCCGACGCGCATGTCCTCGTAGTTCTGGAAAGCCATGCCGCATTCCTGGCCGCCCGGAACTTCCGCAACTTCGTCCTTGAAGCGCTTCAGCGTCTTCAGCGTGCCTTCGTGGATGACGACGTTGTCGCGAATCAGGCGCACGCCCGCCCCACGCTCGACCTTGCCCTCGGTGACACGGCAGCCGGCGATCTTGCCGACCTTGGTGATGTCGAAGATCTCGAGGATCTCCGCGTTGCCGATGAAGGTCTCGCGACGCTCCGGCGACAGCAGGCCAGAGAGCGCCGCCTTCACGTCATCCACGAGATTGTAAATGATCGAGTAGTAGCGGATCTCGATGCCCGCGGCCGCGGCGGCGGCGCGCGCCTGCGCGTTGGCGCGGACGTTGAAGCCGATGATCGCGGCACCAGAGGTCTCAGCCAGCGATACGTCGCTTTCGGTGATGCCGCCGGCGCCGGCATGGACGATGCGCGCACGCACCTCGTCGGTGCCGAGCTTGTCGAGCGCCGCGTTGATCGCCTCGATCGAGCCTTGCACGTCGCCCTTGATGACCAGCGGGAATTCCTTCAGCCCGCTCGTCTGCAACTGCGACATCATCTGTTCGAGCGAGCCGCGCTGGCCGGCATGCCTGGCCACTGCCTTCTCGCGCGCCAGGCGCTGGCGATATTCGGTGATCTCGCGGGCGCGGGCCTCGTTGTTGACCACGGCGAAGCGGTCGCCGGCCAGCGGCGTGCCCTGAAGGCCAAGCACCTCGACCGGCATTGCCGGCGGCGCTTCCTTGACCTGCTCGCCGCGATCGTTGACCAGCGCGCGCACCCGGCCCCATTCGTTGCCGGCGACGAGGATGTCGCCCGGCATCAGTGTGCCGGTCTGCACCAGCACGGTGGCTACCGGGCCGCGGCCCTTGTCGAGCTGGGCCTCGATGACGACGCCTTCGGCGGTGCGATCCGGATTGGCCTTCAGGTCGAGGATTTCGGCCTGGAGCAGGATCGCTTCGAGCAGCTTGTCGAGATTGGTGCCCTTGGTCGCCGACACTTCGACGTCCAGCACCTCGCCGCCCATCGATTCGACGAAGACCTCATGACGCAGCAGCTCCGAGCGCACCTTCTGCGGGTCGGCATCATGTTTGTCGATCTTGTTGATCGCCACGATGATCGGAACGCCGGCCGCCTTGGCGTGGTTGATCGATTCGATCGTCTGCGGCATCACGCTGTCGTCGGCTGCCACCACGAGGATGGCAATATCGGTCGCCTGGGCGCCGCGTGCACGCATCGCCGTGAAGGCGGCGTGGCCAGGTGTGTCGATGAAGGTGATCTTTTGACCGTTCTTCTCGACCTGATAGGCGCCGATGTGCTGGGTGATGCCGCCGGCTTCGCCGGAGACGACATTGGCGTTGCGGATGGCGTCGAGCAGCGAGGTCTTGCCGTGATCGACATGGCCCATGATGGTCACCACCGGCGGACGCGACCGGAGGTCTTCCGGACGGTCGGCGATGTTGAACAGGCCTTCCTCGATATCGGACTCAGCGACGCGGCGGACGGTGTGGCCAAATTCGGTGGCGACCAGCTCCGCCGTGTCGGCGTCGATGACGTCGCCCGGCTTCAGGATCTGGCCCTGCTTCATGAAGAACTTGACCACGTCGACCGCACGCTCGGACATGCGCTGCGCCAGTTCCTGGATGGTGATGGTTTCGGGCAGGATCACTTCACGCATGACTTTCTCGCGCGGCTCGTTATGCAGCGCGCGCTTGAACTTCTCTTGACGGCGACGCATCGACGACAGCGAGCGGGCACGCGCATCTTCATCGGAGAGCGCAGAATTCAGCGTCAGCTTGCCGCGGCGGCGGTCTTCCTCGCCCTTGGTCGGCTTGGCCGGACGCGCCACTTCGGGCGTGGCCAGGCGGCGCACGGGCGCGCCGGCTCCGGCACGCTTCGGCTTGGTGTCTTCTTCGTCATCGACCGTCGCAAGCTCAGCGGCCAGCGGCGCGCGACGGCGCGCCTCTTCCTCGGCACGGCGGCGGGACTCGGCCTCGGCCTGCAGCCGCGCTTCTTCCTCGGCCTGGCGGCGCGCGGATTCCTCGCGCTCGCGGCGGCGGCGCTCTTCATCCTCGGCACGGCGCTTGGCCTCTTCGATGGCGCGCTGGCGATCCTCGACGTCGCGCACCTTCGAACCCTCGAGGGCCCGGCGGCGCGCCTCCATTTCATTGCGCGACAATTCGTTCAGCACCATGCCGCCGCGTTCGGCCGGCGGCGGCGGCGCCTTGGGCGCTTCCTGCACAACAGATGCTGCCGCCACAGGCGGCTTCGGCGTGAACACGGGAGCGGCAGCCGGCTCCGGCTTGTCGCCGGGCAGCGAGAACTTGCGCTTCTTGGTCTCGACCACGACCGCCTTGGTGCGGCCATGCGAGAAGTTCTGGCGCACCGTGCCCTGTTCCATGCCAGGGCGCTTCAGCGTCAAAGTCTTCTTCGGCGTCACACTCAACGTCTTGTCGTCGCCTGATTTCGTATCGCTCATTCCATATCCTCTGCGGCATCATCTTCGTCAGCAACGGCCGCAAGCATTGCCAGATCGTCCGGGGAACCGCCCCGATACCGGTCGAGCGCAACCATGCGCTTCTGGACCGCCCTGCCCGCGTCTTCCGCGAGAACGGCAGCATGTATCACATTTGTACCCCCCAATGCCAAGCTCAACTCGGCCTCGGAGAAAAGTTTGTAGGCAGGGATGGCGGGGCCGCCGAGATGGACGGTCGCCCGCCGCGCCTGGCTGATCTTGCGCACGCCATCATCCGACGCTTGGGTCGCATGCAGCACGAAAAGCGCCAGTCCGCTACGCACCGCGCTCTCGACCTTGGTGGCGCCAAGAGCGATCACGCCAGCCTTGCGGGCAAGACCCAGCATGCCCAGAGCGGATCTGGAAAGCAGCCCCTCGACCATGCCACCGAGATCGGGCGGTACGGTCACCTTTGCCTCAAACGCGCGGGCAAACAGGTTCTTCGCCGCCGCCTTGTCAACATGTAGGCGGTCGGCGGTCACCCAGCAACCACGGCCGGGCAAGTTTCTCTTGATATCCGGAACGACGGCCGAATCCGGGCCGACGACGAAACGGATCAGTTCACCCGGTTCGGCCTGTCTGCGCGTGACGATGCAGGTGCGATCGTTCATCTCGTCCAAGGGCAGGTTCGGTGCGATGCGGTTTCACCTCACGCACCAACGGTTTCATCAGCCGGCGCTTCCTGCGCCGCAAGCTCGTCTTCGGTGATCCAGCCGGCCTTGAGGCGGGCAGCCAGAACCATCTGCTCGGCATCGGCGCGCGAAACGCCGTGATTGGCAAGCACCCCGGGGAACACCTTGGTTTCGCCCTCCTTGCGTTCCTTCCAGCCGGTCAGGTCGTCGGCGGCATAACCTGCAAAATCCTCGATCGTCTTCACGCCATCTTCGCCGAGCGTCACCATCATGGCGGTGGTGATGCCGGGAATCTCGCGCAATTCGTCCTTCACGCCCAGCGCCTTGCGCTTCTCGTCGTGCTCGGCTTCGACCTTCTCCAGATATTCGCGAGCGCGGGCCTGGATTTCCGAAGCGGTGTCCTCGTCGAAGCCGTCGATCGAAGCGATCTCGTCGGCATCGACATAGGCGACTTCCTCGACGCTGGTGAAGCCTTCGGAGGCAAGCACCTGGCCGACCATCTCGTCGACGTTCAGCGCATCCATGAACAGCGCCGAGCGCTCGACAAACTCCTTCTGGCGGCGCTCGCTCTCTTCCTGCTCGGTCAGGATATCGATATCCCAGCCGGTGAGCTGCGAGGCAAGCCGGACGTTCTGGCCGCGACGGCCGATGGCCAGCGACAGCTGGTCGTCCGGCACCACGACTTCGATGCGCTCGGCATCCTCGTCGAGCACCACCTTGGCGACTTCCGCCGGCTGCAACGCATTAACGATGAATGACGCGGCCGAAGGCGACCACGGAATGATATCGATCTTCTCGCCTTGCAACTCGCCGACGACCGCCTGGACGCGGCTGCCGCGCATACCGACGCAGGCGCCGACCGGATCGATGGAACTGTCACGCGAGATGACGGCGATCTTGGCGCGCGAGCCCGGATCGCGGGCGACCGACTTGATCTCGATGATGCCGTCATAGATTTCCGGCACTTCCATGGTGAACAGTTTCGCCATGAACTGCGGATGGGTGCGCGACAGGAAGATCTGCGGGCCGCGCTGCTCGCGGCGCACGTCGTAGACATAGGCGCGGACGCGATCGCCATATTTGTAGTTCTCGCGTGGGATCAACTCGTCACGACGGATGATCGCCTCGCCGCGGCCGAGATCGACGATGACGTTGCCATATTCGACGCGCTTGACAGTGCCGTTGACGATTTCGCCGATGCGGTCCTTGTATTCGTCATACTGGCGATCGCGCTCGGCCTCGCGCACCTTCTGCACGATGACCTGCTTGGCCGACTGGGCAGCGATGCGGCCGAAATCCATCGGCGGCAGCTGTTCGGCGATGAAGTCGCCGAGCTGAGCGTCGGGATTCCGCTCACGCGCCGAGGAAATGGCGATCTGCGTCGCATAATCGTCGACCTTCTCGACCACTTCCATCAGCCGCTGCAGCTTCATCTCGCCGGTGTTGGGATTGATGTCGGCGCGGATGTTGGTCTCCTGGCCGTAGCGCGAGCGCGCCGCCTTCTGGATCGCATCGGCCATGGCGGCGATGACGATCGACTTGTCGATCGACTTTTCACGCGCTACCGCGTCGGCGATCTGCAGCAGTTCAAGTCTGTTGGCGCTTACAACCATCTTTTTTCTCCCGAGCCTGTCGCCGAGCCTTTTGCGCCCGGCAGCTCAATCACATTTCCTGTTTGGTTTCGTTTTCCGCGTCTTCGGGCGCATCGTCCGGTTCGCCGCGGCGTTTCTTCGCTTCCTTGCGCGCCCTATTGTCCTTCGACAACGCGTCGCGGATGAGGTCGTCAGTCAGGATCAGCCGCGCGTCGGCAATCGCGTCATAGGGAATGCGCACCGTCGGCTCCTCGCCATAGGCCGCCTTGTCGCGCTCGATCAGCACGCCGTCCGCATCGCTCTCGGCGATCGTGCCCTTGAAGCGCTTGCGGTCGGCGACGAGGACCGACGTCTCCATCTTGATCAGATGGCCTGTCCACGCCGCGAAGTCCGATTTGCGGACCAGCGGCCGATCGATGCCCGGCGACGACACTTCGAGATGATACGCCTTCTCGATCGGATCATCGACATCGAGGGCAGGCGACACCGCCCGGCTGACCTCTTCGCAATCCTCGACGGTCATGGTGCCGTCCTCGCGCTCGGCCATGATCTGCAGCGTGAGCCCGTTCTGGCCCGACAGATGCACCCGCACGAGGCGGAAGCCGATGGCCCGCAGCACCGGCTGCACGATCAGCGCGATGCGCGCATCGATACCGCTTTCGCGGATGATACGATCGTCGGCTTCGCTTGCCGTCACTGTCATTCGATCCCTGTCGCTGGTTTCGTGGCTGGCCGGCAGGAAATAAAAAAGAGCGGGACCGGGTGGACCCACTCTTCGTCATACCGACCAAGAATTTGAGCTTTATATAGACGATCCGGACCAGCGTTTCAAGTCTGGCGTGCCGCTGTGTCGTAAGCAGATGAGTTGTCCGTTTTTCTCAGCGCCAGCCTTGCGTCAGGCGCATGGCGCCTATGCGGCAAGCTGCTGTGATATCAGGCGATGCGCGCCTATCTATGTTGCATTGCACAAGCAGGATTGCGCTTGGGTAGGATCACGCATCGCATGAAAGGTCAAAACCATGAGCAGCCGTAGGTTATTTTCTGCTATCGGCGATATCTTCACCACGTTCGGCAGCGCCGTGGCCGTATCGCGGGCCGTCGAAATCGGCCGCAAGCCACGTGCGAGCGACCTGCGCAAGCTCGGCATCGAACCGACCGCCTTCGACAAGATCGGCCGCTTCTGAAAACAGATGACCGCCTGGCGCGCGGAGCTTCGGTTCCCGCCAGCGCTTATTTCCGGACGAAGGTTAGATAGGCCGGCCGCCGGCCCTCGCGAATGGCCTTCGCCTCGTAGCGCGTGCCCGGCCAGCCGTCATAGGGCCGATGCCAGTCCGCTGCCTCACTTGCCTGCCACGCGAGCGCGCCATGCGCCCGGCAGTGCAAGAGCGTCCAATTCACATAGCTATCGATGTCGGACGCGAAGCGGAATTTTCCGCCGGGCTTCAAGACGCGGGCGAAGCGGTCGAGATTGACCGGGCTGACGAAGCGCCGCTTCCAGTGTTTCTTCTTCGGCCAGGGGTCGGGATAGAGAAGGTCGATGCCATCGAGCGAGGCTTGCGGAAGCCAGTCGAGCAGGCGCGTGGCGTCGTCATCATAGACCCGAAGATTGGCGAGCGGCCGTTCCCGGATCGCCATCATCAACTTGGCCATGCCGTTGACGAACGGCTCGACGCCGATAAAGCCGGTCGCGGGAGCCGTCGTCGCCCGATGCAGCAGGTGCTCGCCGCCGCCGAAGCCGATTTCCAGGCAGATCGCTGAAACGTTCGCCTTGAACAGGGCGCGCAAATCAGCCGGCGCCTCAGTCGTCAAGTCGAGCTTGTATGCCCTGAGGCCGCTTTCCAGCGCCGCCGCCTGCTGCGGGCGAACAGTCTTGCCGCGCCGCCGGCCGAAAAACGCTTCGGTCGCGCGGCTTGGCCTGTCTTCAGCGTTCATGGTCAGGCGGCGACCGCGTCCTTGGCCGCGAGGGCGTCCCTGAGCGCCTTGGCGAGATCGGTCCTCTCCCAGGAGAAGGAACCGTCGCGGCCGGCCTTGCGGCCGAAATGGCCGTAGGACGACGTCTTGGCGTAGATCGGCCGGTTGAGGTCGAGGTGACGGCGAATGCCGGATGGCGACAGGTCCATCACGGTGCGCAGCGCATCTTCGAGCTTGGCCTCGTCGACCTTGCCGGTGCCGTGCAGGTCGACATAGACCGACAGCGGCTGAGCGACGCCGATGGCATAGGAAAGCTGGATGGTGCAGCGGTCGGCGAGCTTCGCCGCCACCACGTTCTTGGCGAGGTAACGCGCCGCGTAGGCCGCGGAACGGTCGACCTTGGTGGTGTCCTTGCCGGAGAAGGCGCCGCCGCCATGGGGTGCTGCACCACCATAGGTATCGACGATGATCTTGCGGCCGGTCAGACCGGCGTCGCCGTCCGGACCGCCGATGACGAACTTGCCGGTCGGGTTGATGTACCAGTTGCAGTTGTCGGCGATCTTCAAGTCGCCAAGCGCTTCACGAATGTAGGGTTCGACGACCTTGCGGACCTTCTTCGAATCCCAACTCGCATCAAGATGCTGGGTCGACAGCACGATCTGCGTCGCCTCCGCAGCCTTGCCGTCGATGTAGCGGACGGTGACCTGGCTCTTGGCATCCGGCCCGAGCTTAGCGGCTTCGCCGATGCCCTGGTGGCGCGCGGCGGCCAGCAGTTCGAGAATCTTGTGGCTGTAGTAGATCGGCGCCGGCATCAGGTCAGGCGTTTCGCGGCAGGCGTAGCCGAACATTATGCCCTGGTCGCCGGCGCCTTCCTCGCCCTGCCGGTCGGAGGCGCTGTCGACGCCTTGGCCGATGTCTGGCGACTGGCCGTGCAGCAGAACCTCGATCTTTGCCGTCTTCCAATGGAAGCCGGCCTGCTCGTAGCCGATTTCGCGGATCGCCTTTCGGGCAACCGACTTGAACTTTGCCGGGTTGACGACCGGATGACCGGCGCCGTCCATCAGGATGTTGCCAGCCTTGTCCTTTTTCAGCAGCGTCTCGGGGACGCGAACCTCGCCGGCAATGACGACGCGATTCGTGGTCGCCAGCGTCTCGCAGGCGACACGAACCTTCCAGGGATCCATGCCGGTCTTCCTGGCCTCGCGATAGACCAGGTCGACGATCTCGTCGGAGATACGATCACAAACCTTGTCGGGGTGACCCTCGGCAACAGATTCCGAGGTGAAGAAGTAGTTCTGCCGCGTCACGGGTGTCCCCTCTTGAAAAAACGATCGGCAGGCTGCCGATTTTGGCGCGCCACGTGTTAGCGGTGCCGGGCGCCGTTCGTCAAGCGGTGCAGCAGGTTTGGCATGAATGTCAGCACAGTTGCCTTGTGCCACCGGCGGCAAGACGCCACCGCTGGCCCATGATTTTGGATCAGTCGGCATCGTCCGTCGAAAGGGTTTTCACGAGTTCTATGATCTTGCGGCGCACCTTCACGTCGGCGATCTTGACGAAGGCGCGATTGAGCTGAAGCCCTTCCGGGCTGCCGCAGAATTCGATGGCGAAGGCCATCGACGCATCCTCGGCAAATCCGCGATTGCCCGCGGCCTCCTGACCCGGCGCATCCTCGAAAAAGAAGGCGACGGGTACACTGAGTATCGAGGCTATCGCCTGCAGGCGGCTGGCGCCGACGCGATTCGTACCCTTTTCATACTTCTGGATCTGTTGAAACGTGATACCGAGATTCTCACCCAGCTTTTCCTGGCTCATTCCAAGCATATTGCGACGAAGCCTGATGCGACTCCCGACATGGATGTCGATCGGATTCGGCTTTTTCTTGTTTTCTTCTGTCATTGTTTCCTCGCCGAATTTTTCCGGCTTTTTTCTATTTTTCTTGCCCAAACGAAGCCGGAGCCCACGGCCCCAACCCAAAACGACGACCGACTTCGAGAAATTTTAGGCGCTTACAGTATGAGTTTCTAATGTGTCGACTGTCAATTCGCCGGTAGCCGTTGCCTTACATTCAATGTGAAGGCGGCCAGGGCAAACAGGAACATAATCAGCATTCCGTTAATGCGCCGTTGGCCGGCGGAGACAAGGGCGTGCCCGGAAACAGGCACCCGTACATCGATGGCTCCGCGTGCGTCGACCGCAAGAGCGTCGACAACATGTCCGCGCGGGTCGACAACGGCGGAGATGCCATTGTTGGCCGCACGCAACAAAGGCAATCCGTTCTCCACCGCGCGAATCTGAGCCTGCCTGAAATGCTGGTACGGACCTGGCGTGTCGCCGAACCACGCATCGTTCGTGACGTTCACAATAAGCTCGGCTGACGCAACGTCAACTGCCGCCAGATCAGGAAAGATGACTTCATAGCAAATGAACGGAAGGGCGCGGACGCCGCCCGCCACCGTGATCGGATGCCGTTCATTGCCTGCCGTAAAGGTCATCGGGCCGGCGACGAGCTGTTCGATCCCGAAGCGGCCGAGCAGGTCGGCGAAAGGCAGGTATTCGCCAAAAGGCACCAGATGAACCTTGTCGACGGCATCGACCATTTCACCTTTGTCGTCGATTGCGACCACGGAATTGTAGTACCGGCTGCCGGCATTGGCTGCCGAACCGCCTTCCTCCCTCACGACGCCGGCGATCAGCATCTGGCCAGGCCCAAGCATGTCGCCCAATGCGGTCAACGCATCCGGGCGCTCGGTAAAGAGAAACGGCACCGACGTCTCCGGCCACAGAATCAGTTGCGGCTTGTCTTGGCCGGGGTCTGGCGCCTTGGCCGACAGCCCCATCATGGTGGCGAAGATGCGGTCGCGCACCGCGGCATCCCACTTCTCGCTGAGATCGACGGCCGGCTGAACGATACGGACATTGATTGCGCGGCTTGCCGACTCGACCGGAGCGGTAAGCCTGACATAGCCGAAGCCGACATGGGCGGCGACGAGTACGGCAAGTAAGGCCCCACCGAGGCTGACATGCCGGCGCGCCGCAACGAGAGCCGGCAGCGCGAAGACGAAGACCGCCAGCGTGTTCATGCCGATCATGCCGGTCACCGACACGCTCTGCATCAGCAAGGGCACCGGCATTGCCGCGTAACCGACGGCATTCCAGGGAAAGCCGGTGAACAGGAAGCCGCGCAGCCATTCCGCCAGGCCAAAACCGAAGGCTAGTGCGGCGATGCGGCCGATGTCGTTGCTCCACAGCAGCCGGGCGACGAGCGTGGCGAAACCGTAGAAGAAGGCGAGCGCGAAGGGGATTCCGATCACGGCGAACGGCAAGGCCCAGGCGAAACTGTCGGCCTCGACCAGGAGCGCTGAACCGATCCACCACAGGCCGGCAAGAAAATAGCCGAAGCCGAACCACCAGCCGACGGCGAAGGCCGGCCGCAAACGCCTGAGCCAGCCATCGGAGGCTTCGCCGGTCGCGCCGTCGAGAAGCCAGACGAGCAGCGGAAACGAGACAAAACAGACAGCGAAGAAATCGTAAGGCGCCTGGGCAAGAACCGCCAGCGCCCCAGCAAGAAACGCCACCAGCGCGCGCCGCCAGCCCCAAAGCAGAATTATCCGGCCGGTAAGGCGCTGCATCGATGCTTCCGACTCGTGCGAATCACGGCAGCAGATTTATCAGGCTGCGGTTCGCGTTCCAAACCCGATCCCAGCGCTATCGGTGCCAGCCGTCAATCCGCAGGCCGCTCAGTTGCTCAGCCTCCTCGCGTGAGGCGGGGCGCAGGGTCTGCGTGAAGGTCCAGACATGGCCTTCGGGATGGCGCGCCCGGTACAGCCGTTCGCCGTAGAACTGGTCGGCAGGTTGCTGGACGATCTCGGCTCCCGCCGCCCTGGCATGCTCGCAATGGGCGTCCAGGCCGTCCTTGAGGCGCACATAGGCCGATTGCGTGTTCTTGCCGCCGAGCGAGGCCGGGCTGGCGACATGGTCGGCCCATTCGGAATCGACGATGATATAGGCATCACCGAACCGCATCTCGGAATGGACGAGCCTGCCATCGGCGTCGCTGACCACCATGCTCGGCTCGAAGCCGAACGCCGCCTCAAGCCAGGCCAACGCAGCCCGCGGATCCTTGTAGAAAATACCGGAGCCCAGGGTCGAGTGCTTGAACGGGTCGTCGATCGGCATCGGTCTGGCTGCGGCTCTCAAGCCTGCTCGGTGCGGGCGGCGCGCCGGCGGCGTTCGCCCTTCAGGATCTGCACGATGCGCACGCGCTTGACCCGGCGCGGATCGGCGTCGAGCACGTGGAACTCGAAGCCGGGTATCGCCTGCACCACTTCGCCGCGGGCCGGAACACGGCCAAGCGTGTTGAAGATCATGCCACCGATCGTATCGACATACTCGCCATGTTCACCGGCGGCAAAGTCGCCGCCGATCATCTTGGCAACGTCGTCGATCTCGGCCTTGCCGTCGACGAGGAAGACACCGTCGCCGGTCTGCGTGACCAACGGCTCGTCGTCATCATGCTCGTCCTCGATGTCGCCGACCACCATCTCGACGATGTCTTCCAGCGAGACCAGGCCATCGGTGCCGCCATATTCGTCGATGACCAGCGCCATCTGAGTGCGTGTCGTCTGCATCCGCCCCATGAGATCGGAGGCGAGCATCGACGGCGGCACGAAAAGCACCGGTCGGATCAGGCTCAACTCGCCGATGGTGCGCGCAAGATCGACCTTGGCAAGATCGAGCAGTGTGCTGACGGGTGCCTTTCTGCTCGTCCTGCCCTTCCTGACGCGGGCGATCTTGGTAATGTGAGCCAGCACATCGCGGATGTGGACCATGCCGCGCGGGTCGTCGAGCGTCTCGGAATAGACCGGCATGCGGGAATGGCCGGCCTGCTCGAACAGGCCGAGAAGATCGCCCAGCGTCGTCGTGATCTCGACAGCCTCGATGTCGGCACGCGGCACCATGACGTCCTCTACGCGCACCTCGCGCAGCCGCAGGATGTTGTTGAGCATGGCCCGCTCGCCGGGCGAGAAGGATTCGGCATCGCTGGCCGCTTCGGCCAGCGCGCCGGCGATCTCCTCGCGCAGGCTGGTGCCGTTGCGCTGCCTGAACAGGCCGAGCACACGATCGAACAGGGAAGGACCGGCAGGCGATGGCTCGCTGGCGATGCTGCCGGTCGTGGTACTCGGACTTGAGCCCTCTTCCGTCTTTTCGGAAGGCTTGGTCGCACTGCCGGCGTCGGGGCGGGCGGCAGTCTCTGGTTTGTCGTTCATTGTCGTCCGGTCAATTGATCTTTTGTAGTTACGCGTAGGGATCGGGAATGGCAAGCCTCGCAAGCGCGGCGCGCTCGATCGCTTCCATCGCCTCTGCCTCGGCGTCGGTCTCGTGATCGTAGCCCAGCAAATGCAGCAGGCCGTGGATGACGAGATGGATGATATGGTTCTCGACGGGCTTGTCTTCCAGTGCCGCTTCGCGCGCGATCGTCTCGGCGGCCAGCACGATGTCGCCCAGCATCGGCGGCAGCGGGCCGCCCTTGGCGAGCGGAAAAGCTGGGAAAGACAGGACGTTGGTCGGCTTGTCCTTGCCGCGCCAGCCGGCATTGAGGGTGCGGATATGGACATCGTCGGAAAAAACGACGCTGAGCTCGGAACGGCCGGCCATGCCGGTTTCGGCAAAGGCGGCCGAGACGGCACGGTCGACAAGGCGCGTCAGCGCTGCCTCGTCAGGCCAGTCGCCCGCCTCGACCGATATATCGATATCGACGGACGGAGCGGCGCCGACAGGCTTCCTGCCTTCAGCCATGAGGCCGCATCGTCAGATCAGCTTTCGGCACCCAAACCCCTGGCCAGCTTGCCGTCGCGATCGTAGGCCTTGACGATCTCGGCGACCAGCGGGTGCCTGACGACGTCGCCTTCGTTGAAGCGGACCGTCACCATGCCGGTGACGCCATCGAGGATCCTGAGCGCCTCGACCAGGCCGGACTTGGTGTTCGGCGGCAGGTCGATCTGGCTCGGATCGCCGGTGACGATCATGCGCGAGTTCTCGCCAAGACGGGTCAGGAACATCTTCATCTGCATCGGCGTGGTGTTCTGCGCCTCATCGAGGATGACGGCGGCATGCGCCAGCGTGCGGCCGCGCATGAAGGCCAGTGGCGCGATCTCGATCACCTCGGCGGCAATGGCGCGTTCGACCTTGTCGGCCGGCATCATGTCGTAAAGCGCGTCATAGAGCGGCCGCAGATAGGGATCGACCTTCTCCTTCATGTCGCCAGGCAGGAAGCCGAGGCGCTCGCCGGCCTCGACAGCGGGCCGCGACAGCACGATGCGCTCGACCATGCCACGTTCGAGCAGCATTGCCGCATGCGCCACCGCCAGGAAGGTTTTTCCCGTGCCGGCGGGGCCGATGCCGAAGACGAGTTCGGACCGCTCCAGCGCACGCATATAGGCGTCCTGGTTGAGCGAACGGGCATAGATCGTCTTCTTGCGCGTGGCGATCTGGGCGGCGGACACCTTGCCCTTGCGCTCCAGCGTCGGCAGCGTCAGCTGGTCGTCGGCGGCGATCGCCATGCGCACGGCGCCGTCGACGTCCGACTGGCTGATGTCGGTGCCTTTCTGAAGAATGCCGTAGAGATTATCGAGGGCGCGCCGCGCCTGCTCGGCTGCCGAGGCGGTGCCCTTGATGGTCAGCTGATTGCCGCGCGAGCGGATGTCGACGCCGAGCTTCTGCTCGAGCCGGGCCAGATTTTCGTCGAACTGGCCGTAAAGGGCGCTGGCAAGCTTGTTGTTGTCGAAAGTCAGAACGATGTGCGCCATATCCGAGGCCCCGGATGATTGGTTCGGGGGCAGGTTCTTCAGTTCCGCAGCGCTCAACCGTCTCTCCTCATCTGCCGAGGCCTTCAGGCCAATTCGGCGAACAGGCTATTGTAGCCTGTCTTCGTGATTCGTACCTGGATAATGTCACCGATTTCGCCGGCCTTTTCATCAACAATAACCGGTTGCAGCCACGGCGAGCGACCAACCTTCTGGCCAGCCTGGCGGCCCGGCTTCTCGATCAGCGTATCGATGGTGCTGCCGACCAGGCTCGCGCCGAAATCCTGCTGCTGCTTCAGCAACAGGGCCTGCAGCCGCTGCAGGCGCTCGTCCTTGGCGGCTTCCGGCACCTGATCGGTCATCTCGGCGCCCGGCGTGCCGGGACGCGGCGAATATTTGAACGAGAAGGCCGAGGCATAGTTTACCTGCCGGATCAGCTGCATCGTCGCCTCGAAATCCGCTTCCGTCTCGCCGGGGAAGCCGACGATGAAGTCGCCCGAGAGCGCGATGTCGCTCCGCGCGGCGCGGATACGCTCGATCAATGTCAAATAATCCCTTGCCGTATGCCTGCGGTTCATCGCCTTGAGAATGCGGTCGGAGCCGGATTGCACAGGCAAATGCAGATAGGGCATCAGCGCTCCCAGGTCACGGTGCGCGGCGATCAACTCGTCGTCCATGTCGCGCGGATGGCTGGTGGTGTAGCGCAGCCGCGCCAGCCCGGGAATCTCGGCCAGCCGGGTGAGCAGGCGACCAAGGCCCCATTCCTCGGTCTCACCCCCCTTGGTCTCGCCCTTGCCATGCCAGGCGTTGACGTTCTGGCCCAGCAGCGTCACCTCGCGCACGCCGGCATCCGCCAGGCGCTCGGCTTCGGCGACTATCTGCGCCACCGGCCGCGAAACTTCCGAGCCGCGCGTATAGGGCACGACGCAGAAGGTGCAGAACTTGTCGCAGCCTTCCTGCACGGTCAGGAACGCGGTCACGCCGCGCTTGATGAGCTCGGCGCGCTTCGGCTGCGGCAGATGCTCGAACTTGTCCTCGATGGCGTAGTCGGTCTCGACGATCTTCTCGCCGCCGCGCACCCTTGCCAGGACGTCGGGCAGCCGGTGATAGGTCTGCGGGCCGATGACCAGATCGACGGCCGGCGAGCGGCGGATGATCTCCGCCCCTTCGGCCTGCGCCACGCAACCGGCGACGCCGATCAGCATTTCGCGGCCGGCTTCGGCTCGTTCGGCCTTCATCTCGCGGATGCGGCCGAGCTCGGAATAGACCTTCTCCGCCGCTTTTTCGCGGATATGGCAGGTATTGAGCAGCACCAGATCGGCCTCGCCGATGGCATCGGTCGCCACATAGCCATCCGCGGCCAGCGCATCGGTCATACGCTGTGAATCGTAGACGTTCATCTGGCAGCCATAGGTCTTGACGAAGACCTTCTTGGCTGCGGCGGACGGCACAGCGGCGTTTTCGGCCGCAATGTCGATGTCGTCGCGCTCTATCGTATTCAGTTCCATCTGGCGGCTTCTAACGCCTTTCGATGACAAAAAACAGGGCGTTTTTATCGGCTCGGGCGCGGATCGGCGAGCGCCGTTCGCACCATCTCGCGCACCTGGGTTTCCATCAATCTTGCCGTTTCCTTGCGGTTCGAGCCCTTGGAGAAGGCAATCGGCTCGCCGAAGTGCACCTCGACATCGAGGGCGCCGTCCGCCAGCAAGACCTTGAGATGCGGCATCAAATCCTCGTCGCCGATCCAGGCAGCAATCGGCCGGTGCCGGCGGCCGAGCGGCACGCCATGCAGGCGGGTATAGACGATCGCCACTGGCTGGATGAACACTTGCTCCGCCGCCCCTTCGGAGATCGCCATCGAGGCGGCGCCGAACAGCGTGCTCTTGAACGGCAGGATCATGTTGCCGTCACCCGTCGAGCCCTCAGCAAACAGCACCATGGCGTCGCCCTTGGCCATCCGGCTGGCGATCTCACTCGCCTGGTGGCCCGACGAGCGCTTGCGCTCGCGCTCGATGAAGACGGTGCGCTGCAGCTTCGACAGCATGCCGATCAGCGGCCAGTTTGCCATATCGGCACGGGCGATGAACGTCACGTCGACCATGGAGCCCAGCACCATAATGTCGGTCCAGGAGACATGATTGGATGCAACCAGCAATGGCCGCTCGCTGGACAGCGTTCCCTTGACGTGGATGCGCATGCCCAGCGCCCTGACGATAAGCCGATGCCAGAGCTTGAGGATGAACGTCTCGGGCCAGAGTCTGGTCTTCATCGACAGTATCTGCAGCGGCACAAGGACCAGCGAGCCGACGGCAACGAAGCCCAGCGCCAGGAAAGTCCTGATTTTTCCGATCATCGCTGCACCCCGAGTTTGGCTAGCGGAGATCGCGGCGCATGACGAGCGCGCCGGTCGGGCCGTGTTCCGGCGATCTGTAGTAGTTGGCGCGCTTGCCGACTTCGCGGAAGCCGAGCCGCCGGTAGAGCGCGATCGCGGCGACATTGGTCTCGTCGACCTCGAGGAAAAGTGCTTCAGCGCGCTGCGCGTGCAGCTCGCGCAAGACAGCATCCATCAATTGCCAGCCGAGCCCCTGACGGCGATGTGAACGCGCCACCGCGACGGTCAGGATCTCGCCTTCCCCTGCCGCCAGGCGCGCCAGCACGAAGCCGACCGGGGGCTTGGCGCCCTGTCCGGTCTCGCGCGCGGCAAAACCGAAAACCGTGTCCTGCTCAAGCAGTGCGGCAAATTCGCCGTCGGTCCACGGCCGCACGAAATCCTCGCGATGCAGCGTCGAAATGGCCGGACTGTCGGCAATCGTCAGCGGCTCGAGCGCGTAGTCCCTGCGGCGCGGCTTGAGGAAGGGAATGCGCATCAGGACTTGTTTTCCTTCGGACCATGATCTTTACCGGAAACCAGTTCCCGCTTTGCGGGATCATGGTCTTGCCTCGATAGGATAAAGCCCGCCTGCGGCTTTGCGTCGGCGCTGCGCAGGTAGAGCGGCTTCGGCTTTTCGCCGGCGCCCTTGGTGGCGGCCAGCCGGGCGTAGACGGCGATGTCGGCGGTGGCCGTTGTCGGGCCGATGTCGAAGGCGCGCCCGGCCGACGCGGCGATTTGCATGGCCGCGGTGCCGGCAATGACGGCAGAGATGTCCGCAGCCATGGCGGCGGCCTCAGAAAGCGTGGTCACGGCCGGACCATAAATCAACACCGAGGTTTCATCGTAAAGTGCGGCATGGATCTCCTCGCGGCCGGCGTCGAGCGCGGCCAGCACGGCGCGGCCGGGAAATGTTGCTGTCGCCCCTGCCGCCAGCGCTTCCAGCGTCGTCACCCCGATCGCCGGGATTTTTAACGCCAGCGCCAGTCCACGCGCCGCCGAGACGCCGACGCGCAGACCAGTGAAGGAGCCCGGACCGGTGGAGACAGCAATGGCGCCGAGGCCGGCATAGTCGGTTGCACCGGCTTTCAAGGCCCCATCGATGACGGCCATCAGATGCTCGGCATGGCCTTTGCCGAGATCGAGCACCGAGCGGCCAAGCTCTTTCCCGGCCGCCGTGTCATAGACGCAAGCGGCGCAGAGATTGGCGACACAGTCGATGGCGAGCAACTTCATGAGGCGGCCGGTTGGAGCACAGGGTTCGAGAAACAGTTCCCTGTGCCTGCCACGGCTCGTCGCCGCAAGAGGATAATGCATAAATTGTCAGGCGGCTTTGCTTCGACTTGGTCGCAACACCCTGATTTTTTGAAGCAACTTGCCGGAGGCGTCGCCTGAAGCACGTCACGTTCAAAGGGATTCATGCGGCGCGCTTCAAGCCTCTGTCTTTGTGCATGTCGTGTCCCAAAACCGCTGCGCACTTCTGGGCGACATGCATTATCTAACCTGTTCGATGCGCAGCATGTGATTGTCCCAGACATAGTCCGGCTCGGAACGTGTCGCGCCACCCGCCTCGACGATTTCGCCGGCACCCGTCGTCACCATGAAGCTGGTTCCGTCGGGCGCCACGCCGCAGACCTCGACCAGCGCCTTGGTGGTGACGACGCGGCCGCTGGCCGCGTCGATCACGGCAAGCGAATTGCCCTCCGGCGAGGACACGGCGATGGTGCCGGCGGCGGGGTTGGCGGCGACCGAGCCGATATAGTTCCTGAAGCCGGAGAGCACATCCTGCGGCATATCAAGCAGGTACAGATCCTTGCCGCGCGCGGCGCGGCCGACCAGCAGCGGACGATCGCTGCCCGGCCCTCGGTACTGGCAGCCGAACCAGACCGTGCCGGATCGATCGGCGTCCATGTGACGGATCGACAGCTGGTGCAGCGCCGGCGGCAATTCATGCTTTTCGATGAGATCGCCAGTAAGGCGGTCGACCAGCACGTAGGACGGCTTCATCGTCGCGATGTTGAGCTCGGCGCGGCCGAAATCCGGATGCGTCTCGATGCCGCCATTGGCTACGGCAATCGTCCTGTTGTCGGAGAGCAACAGAAGCTCGTGCGGACCCGTGCCGTAGGTCGGGAATTCGCCGACCCGGTTGAACTTGGCGCGCGCGTCATAGATGCCGACGACGCCGGCGGCATTGTCGAAATCGTTCTCGGTGGCATAGAGCAGCGCACCGTCGGCCGAAAACACGCCATGGCCGAAGAAATGCCGGCCGGTGATGCTGGCGATGGCCAGCGGCTCATCGCGGCCGGTGTGGTCGAAGACGACGGCGAAGGTGCCGGGCTGCCTGGCGAAGACCACCGAGCGCCTTGATACCGGATCGAAGGTGACGTCGTGGCCGCGATCAGGCAGATCGATCGCGTGCAGCAGCTTGCCGGCCTCGGACAGGATGGCAGCGCCATAGCTGCCGTCGCGCTTGACGAAAGCGGTGGCAAAGACAGCGTCGGCATCAAGCGTCTTCGCCCAGGCAGACGGCGCCATTGCCGCCAGGAAGCCGGCCCCGGCAGCCCGGAGGAAATGGCGACGGTCGATCAGCGGCGTGCGCATGATTAGTCGCCGTCCAATGACGAAAAGCCGGCGCTCAGGCCGAATTCGGCCGTCAGCCTGGTGCCGATCAGGGTCGTCAGGCTGGACGTCACCAACGAGAAATAGTCGAGCTTCTGGCGCAGCGCCGGATCGGCAAGCGCCTTGTCGATCGGGCCTCTGATGGCCTTGGCGGCTTCAGCTCCGTTGGCGAACTGGATGTGGGCCGACTCCGCCATCCAGCGCGCATCGGGCGACAGCGCATCGCCAAGTTGCGAGGCCTGGAACAGCGCATCCATGCCGGAAAGGTTCCCGGTCAGCGAGCGCGCCGTGTTTTGCGAACGCCAATAGATCGCCTGCTTCGGCTTGTCCGCCCCAGGGCTGGCGCCCAGGAATCCCTTCAGGCGCACGTCGCGGACCATTTCCAACTCGTTGATCAAAACACCCACCAGTTCGGTCACTGCTTCGGTGCCGTCGCGGTAGAGCGCGTTCTGCGGCCCAGGATTGGCCCAGAGCGCGGCAAACCCGCCGGGCTTGTTCCAGGCGTCGCTGACATCGGCGGCAATCGCCTCAACATTGCCGGCGATGGCTGCGCCATAGGCGCAGCGATAGGGATCATCCTTGCCGGCCAGCGTTTCGGCACCATCGCCATAAAGCACGAATTCCAGTGCACCGAGGCCTTGCATGGCGACGCTTTTTCCCGCCAGCTGGACGGGATTGGCGGCGGCCGGATCCTTGTTGGCCAGCGCCGCCTGCACCTGTTTCAGGCCGATGCTCTTGCGGTCCGGCCAGAACAGCATGCGCTCCAGCCGGTTTTCCTCGGCGATCGGCCCGAAGCGGATGATTTCGGCGACCGACCAGGCATCCACTGTGGCGGAGAATTCGGCACGCGCCGCATCGAGATCCTCTTGCGAGGGGGATTGGCAAAGCGCGTGCATTGCCTCGGTCAAGCTGTCGGCATGATCATGCAGCCTGGCATAGGCCGGGCGGACAAAGCCGTCGATCGCACGCTGGATCACGTCCGAGGCCTTCACCACCGCGGATGCCGGCAACGCAGCGGCGAGGACCAGCGGCAGGGCGAGCGCAAATGCAGAACGCTTCGGCATCAAAGCGACTCCAGAAACTTGACCAGCGCGTCGCGATCGGCCGCGTCGGCGGCGGCGAAGCGGTCGCGCGCCTTCTGTCCCTCGCCGCCATGCCACAGGATCGCCTCGGTCAGGGTGCGCGCCCGCCCGTCATGCAGGAAGAAGGTGTTGCCGTTGACGGTCTGGGTAAGACCGACGCCCCACAGCGGCTGCGTGCGCCATTCGTTGCCGGTGGCCTCGCCCACGGCTTGTCCATCGGATAGGTCTGGCCCCATGTCGTGCAGCAGGAAGTCGGAATAGGGCCAGATCAGCTGGAAGGCCTGCGCCTTGTTGGGCGTGCCGCGGCGGGTGACGAATTTCGGGGTGTGGCAGGAAATGCAGCCCATGTCGTAAAATAGCTTCTTGCCGGCAAGCACGTCCGGCTTGTCGAGGTCGCGCCGTGCCGGCACGGCAAGGTTTTGCGAATAGAAGGTGACAAGGTCCATGACCGGCGGCGGCGCCTCGACCGGGCCAAGCCGCTGCTGCACGCCGTTAGGCATGGCAAGGCATGTCTTTTCGACCGCGGAGCAATCCCCCCAATGTTTCGGCACCTCCGGTGTCGAGATGCCGATGTCGCCGGCGAAAGCGTCGGCCGCCTGCTCGCGGATCGACGGTGTCTGCGCCTTCCAGCCCAGGCGGCCAAGCGTCAGATCGCCGCTCTGGCCGTCGCGCACGATGTTCGGCCTGCCGGAAATGCCGTCGCCATCACGGTCGTCCGGATCGGCATGGGCGAGGATGTCGGCCGGTGCGATCTGCTCGACAAGGCCGAGGCCGATCATCGGCGGCGTCATGCGCGGCGAAAGTGTGGTGTGCGGATCGAGTGGTCCGTAAGCAAGGTTATCGACCGAATAGCTGGGTTTGCGCAGCGAAACCACGGTGCCGTCGCCGAGCGTTACCTTCTGCTCCTGATAGTCGACATGCATCCGGCCTTCGCCCTGCAGGCCGGGAACGGCCAGATCCTGCAGCTGCGAGCCGTAGACCGGATCGGGGAAATTGAGCGCCTTGTGCTCGGCGATCGCGGCCTTTTCTTCCTCGGTGCTCGCCTGCCGCGCCAACCGCAGGAACATCGAGGTGGTGCCGGTGTCGCCTTGCGGCGGATGGCCGCGACCGTCCTTCAAATGGCAATTTTGGCAGGCCCGCTCGTTGAACAGCGGACCAAGCCCGTCCGATGCTTGCGTCGAGGATGGCGCCGACACCCAGTTCTTGCGGAAAATGGCATTGCCGAGCTTGAAGGTGCTCTCTTCCTCGAAGGTGATGTTGGCCGAGGATTGCGAGAAGGAGTCGTGGTTGACGTCCTTCTTCGAGGTGCCTGCGCCGCCCTGCATCAGCTCGAATTGCTCGGGCTTGGAAAAATCGCTGGTCGGCCGGGTGACGGCGATGACGCGTGCCAGATCCTTCGGCGTCAGATCGGTGCGGCTGGTGGCAAGGCCCGCCGGCTCCGGCGTACCGGCCAGCGACGAGGCCGCAAGCGCGACCAAGGCGGCAAGTGAAACGCCGCGAAGCGGCAATCTCCGTCGCGGCTGTTCGTCTGACGGCAGGCCGTGCTTCTCGGCCCGCCGCGCGCGGCGCAAGAAATCTAAGAGGCGCCGCATTCCCGCATATCCTTTATTCCGTCTCGTTGGCCGATGCCGCGTTGAGCTGGCCATACTTTTCCTCGCCGATCGAGGCCAGCAGGTCGAGTTGCGTTTCGAGGAAGTCGATGTGACCTTCCTCGTCAGACAGCAGATCCTCGAACAGTTTCATCGTCACGTAGTCGCCTGCTTCTTCGCAAATCTCGCGCGAACGCTTGTAGGCGGTGCGCGCGTCGTATTCGCCTGCAAGATCGGATTCGAGCACTTCCTTCACATTCTGACCGATGCGCAGCGGCGCCACCGACTGCAGGTTCGGATGCCCCTCAAGGAAGATGATGCGGGCCACGAGCCGGTCGGCGTGGTGCATTTCCTCGATCGATTCCGCGCGTTCCTTCTTTGCCAGCTTGGCGTATCCCCAGTCCTCCAGCAGCCGGAAATGCACCCAGTATTGATTGACCGCTCCGAGCTCCAGAAACAGCGCCTCGTTAAGCCGCTCGATGATCTGCGTTTCGCCTTTCATGGGTTCTGCTCCCGTATTGGACGCGCAGGCCTCTGACGCGATCCAGGTGTGAAACGATGTCCACGCCGCTCGCCTCCGAACGGTCATGATAATTTTCGGTGACCCGAATGATCGTTTCCACCACATTTGGGAAGCAGCCGCAACAGCGACCGCGTTTCTGCATGGCATGATAGACTTTGGCCGGCACGATGAGTTGCCAGGGATCCTCATCCAGCAGCCCGACGATCGTCTGCTCTATCTCCTTCTCGGTGATGATGTTGCAATGGCAGATCAGCATTCATTTGCTCTGGCTGGCGGCGCTTTCTCGGTGCCGCGTGGCTGGTACTTGGCTGGGCTGGCGCCTTACTGGAACACCTTGTCGGGTGAATCGAGACTGTCTGAGCCCTCGAAGGCGATGGCATTGAGCTTCAGCGAACCGACGGCGCGTTCAATCGACTTGGTCTGGTCAATCAGCGCGTCGATCGCCGCCTGCACGGTGGCATTGCCTTCAGTATTGCCCTCGGCGATCTGCTGGTCATAGGCCTCGCCGGCAAGCGCCCGCGCCTTGATGGCTTCCATCCTGGCGACAGTGACGGCCAGCTTGTCCGACAGCTCCTTGTCGGCTGCCGGATCGGCTTCTTTCACCATATCCGCCACCGAAGGCCCTTCGACGACGGTGCCGTCGAGGCGCGTGTAGCTGCCATGGTAGGCGGCGCGGATGCCGACGGCATCATAGAGATGCGAGTTGTGGGTGTTGTCGGAGAAGCAGTCGTGCTCCTCTTCCGGGTCGTGCAGCAGCAGGCCGAGCTTCATGCGCTCGCCGGCGAGTTCGCCATAGGACAGCGAGCCCATGCCGGTGAAGATGGTCGAGATGCCGGTTTTCGGCTCGCCGTCGACAAGGTTCTCGCGGGCGGCGCCGCCTTCCTTCCAGTCGTTGACCATGTCCTTGAGATCGGAAACCAGCAGGTCGCTCGCCGACTTCAGGTACTGCGCGCGCCTGTCGCAATTGCCGCCGGTGCAATTGGCTAGGTCGTAGTCGGTATAGGGCCGCTCGCCGGCGCCCGGGCCGGTGCCATGCAGGTCCTGGCCCCAGAGCAGGAATTCGATGGCGTGATAGCCGGTCGCCACATTGGCCTCGATGCCGCCGGCCTCCTGCAGCGTGCCGGAGAGGAACTCAGGCGCCAGGTTCGAGGCGTCGACCTTCTTGCCGTTGATCTCGATCGACTTGTTGGCAATCACATTGGCCGTGTAGAGCGCATTTGCGTCCGACTCGGTGCCGTAGCCCTTGGCGACATAGTCGATCAGGCCTTCGTCCAGCGGCCAGGAGTTCACCTTGCCCTCCCAGTCGTCGACGATGGCGTTGCCGAAGCGGTAGACCTCGGTCTGCTGATAAGGAACGCGCGATGCCTTCCAGGCTTCGCGGGCGGCATTCAACGTTTCCGCCGACGGCTTGGCGAGCAGCGCATCGACAGCCTTGTCGAGCGCCTCAGCGGTGATCAGCGAATCCTCGTATTTGGCGAGCGCGATGTCGGAATAGGTCTTGATGACCGCCTTGGCATCGGTTTCCGCCTTGGCTGGCAGCACGAACACCGCCGCCGTCAGCGCCGCCGTCGCGCCGATCGCCGCCAGCCTGCCACCATATCGTGCCGTGATCATCGCTCTCATGACTGTCGTCTCCTCGGGAATTCAGTGAAATGCCGGCGCCGAAGGCGCGGCAACAGGCGATCGGCGCCGCGGCAGGCACCTGCCATCGGGCAAAAAACAGACCGCGCCATCGCACGGTTCGCGGAAGAAAGACACCGAAATGCCTCCAATCGAAAGGGTTCAAGGCCCAGACATCAAAGGGATGCGCTTGACGCGCGAGCCTCCATAAAGCGATGAAGGCGCCGGAAGTCAACTGGCGTCGGAGAGAAAATTCAATTGAAACAACAGTTTAGAATTATTCTAAACTGCGACTGTCAACTTTTAAGCGGCGCTACCGCCAAACGTCACGATTGACAGGCGGCCGTCCCGGGTGCGACCCGGACCGGCGTTCTTGCGGCGGCGGTAGACAATCGCCACTTGGCGAGACGTCCTAGATTTGATTGAGGAATTGGGCTGCGATGAAGAACGGGGTGGTCATTGTCGGTGCGGGTCACGCGGGCGTGCAAGCGGCCGCCAGCCTGCGCGAAGAGGGCTATGACGGGCCGGTCATCCTGGTCGGCGACGAGAATGAACTGCCCTACCACAAGCCACCGCTGTCGAAGACCTTCATCAAGGATCAGGAGGCAAAACCACAGCCGCTGCGCGGCGAGGCCTTTTATACGGGCAGCGCCATCGACTATCGGCCGGGCATCAGGATCGACGCCATCGATACCGGCGGCCGCAGGCTGGAGATCGCCGGCGGCGGCGTGCTGCCCTTCGACCGGCTTATCCTGGCGACCGGTTCGCGGCCGCGCATTCTGCCACTGCCGGGTTCCGACCTTCCGGGCGTGGTGTCGCTGCGCTCGCTCGCCGATGCGCGCCTGATCCGGGAACTGAGCACGCAAAGCGAAGACGTCGTCATCCTCGGCGGCGGCTTCATCGGGCTGGAGATCGCCGCAACGCTCACGGCGGCCGGGCGCAAAGTCACCGTGGTCGAGGCGGTCGACCGGCTGCTCGGCCGGGCGGTGGCACCGGTCATCGCCAGCCATGTGCGGCAGCGGCTGGAAGCAATCGGCGTGCGCATCCTGACCGGCACCACCATTGCGCGGCTTGAGGGCGAGAACGGCCATGTCTCGGCTGCGGTAACCTTGAGCGGCGAGCGGCTGCCGGCGCAGATGGTCATCATCGGCATCGGAGTGGTGCCGAATGTCGAACTGGCTGCGACCGCGGGCATCACCATCGCCAACGGCATTCGCGTCGACCAGCAAATGCGCACGTCGGTTCCGGAAATCCTCGCCATCGGCGACGCTGCCTCCTACCGGCACTGGCTCACCGGCGGCGACGTGCGGCTGGAATCGGTGCAGAATGCCACCGACCAGGCGCGGCTTGCCGCGCGCACGGTCGTTGATCATGCGGATATCTATTCGGCGGTGCCATGGTTCTGGTCCGACATCGGCGACATGAAGCTGCAGATGGTCGGCCTGACCTCGGGCGGCGACAGCCATGTCGCGTTGGGCGACCTGACCGAGAACAAATTCTCGATCTACCACTACGCTGGAAACCGGCTGCTCGGCATCGAATCGGTCAACCGGCCCGGCGACCATATGCTTGGCCGCAAGATGCTCGGCGCCGGCTTTTCGCCGACGCCGCAGACTGTCGCGACGGGACCCGACGGATTGAAAGCGGCGCTCGCCGCCTTCCAGCAAGAAGAGCCTGCCCGGGCCGCGGAATAGAGTATGTGCATGACCCGGAAAATCGGGTTTCGATTTTCGCTGGGATCATGCGGAAAATCAAAGTTTTACAGCGTCCTTTGCGCGTCCCAAAGGACGCAGCGCTGTGAGGCCACTCAGCCGGCGCGGACCTCGCGGATCGAGCTTTCCAGAATGTCGAGCGCTTCGTTCATGACGCCGTCCTGGATGGTGATCGGCGCCAGGAAGCGGATGACGTTGCCATAGACGCCGCAAGTGAGCAGGATCAGCCCCTTGTCGAGTGCCTTGAGCCGGACCGCATTGGCGATTTCCGCCGACGGCAAGCCCTTCTTGATATCGTTGAATTCGACCGCGTTCATGAAGCCGGGGCCGCGGATGTCGACGATCTCGGGTGCTTCGTCGCGGATCAACTGCAGCCGCTGCTTCAGCCGTGCGCCGAGCGTGTTGGCGCGGTCGCAAAGCTTTTCCTCGTCGATCACGTCGAGCACCGCATGCGCCGCGGCAACGCCGATCGGGCTGCCGCCATAGGTGCCGCCAAGCCCGCCAGGGTTCGGCGCATCCATGATCTCGGCGCGCCCGGTGACCGCGGCCAGCGGAAAGCCGCCGGCCAGGCTCTTGGCCATCGTGGTGATGTCCGCGGCGACCTCGTGATGATCCATGGCGAACATCTTTCCGGTGCGGGCAAAGCCGGTCTGCACCTCGTCAGCGATCAGCAGCATGCCGTGTTGGTCGCAGATCTTGCGCAGCACGGTCATGAAGTCGCGCGGCGCCTCGTAGAAGCCGCCCTCGCCCTGCACCGGCTCGACGATGATGGCGGCGACACGGGCCGGATCGACATCGGCCTTGAACAGCCGGTCGAGCGCAGCCAGCGAATCGGCGACGGAAACACCGTGCAGCGCGACAGGGAACGGCGCGTGGAAGACATCGGCCGGCATGGCGCCGAAGCCGACCTTGTAAGGCACTACCTTGCCGGTCAGCGCCATGCCCATGAAGGTGCGGCCGTGGAAGCCGCCGGAGAAGGCGATGACCGCTGGGCGGCCGGTGGCGTTGCGGGCGATCTTGACGGCATTCTCCACCGCCTCGGCGCCGGTGGTGACGAAAATCGTCTTCTTGTCGAACTTGCCGGGCAGCATGCCGTTAAGCCGTTCGGCCAGCCGCACGTAGCTCTCGTAGGGCACCACCTGGTGGCAGGTGTGGGTGAAGCGATCGAGCTGCGCCTTGACGGCCTCGATCACCTTCGGATGGCGGTGGCCGGTGTTGACGACAGCGATGCCGGAAGAGAAGTCGATGTAGCGGCGGCCTTCGACGTCCCAGATCTCCGAATTCTCGGCGCGGTCGGCATAGATTTGCGTGGTCATGCCGACGCCGCGCGAAATCGACTGGTTCTTGCGTTCGGAAATGGCTGAATTCTTCATTTCGTCCCTCTCCGGGCGGGCGCCCGTTCTCGTTCTGGTGGCTACCAGGAAATCTTCTGATCTTATTTCATGTTTTCCTCAAGTCGGCACCGTCGTCGGGCGATTGGGCCTGCCCTCCAGCGTTGCCTTAACCAATCGGCCGATACGTTCGAGACCCGTTCCCTTTTCCTCGGGATCGATTATCCTCGCAATCGCCTGGGGCGTGTCGCCGTGAGGAGCGACTGACGCCGGCGGGGGAATCCATGAGCAGCAACGCGACACCGTCCGCCCCGCAGGCACAGGTCTTCAGCCTTTCGCCGTTTTCAGCCGCTCCCGCCATCCTGGCCTGTGCGATGATGCCGTTCCTTCTGGCCGGCTGCCAGAGGCAGGAGGCGGCCGCCAAGAAACTGCCCATCATGGTGCGCACCGAGACGGTGGCGATCGCCGACTATGCGCCGAGGACCTCGCTGACTGGTGTGATCGCCGCGCGCACGCTGAACAACCTGTCCTTCCGTGTCGGCGGCCGGGTTGCCGAACGCCTCGTCGAGATCGGCCAGCATGTCGACAAGGACGCAGTGCTTGCCCGCATCGATCCACAGGAACAGGAATCCGACCTGCGCTCGGCGCAGGCTGATCTCGACGCAGCGCAGGCGCAGGTCACACAGGCCGCAGCAGCCTTCCAACGGCAAAAGACGCTGCTTTTGCAGGGCTATACGACAAGGCGCGACTTTGACGCCGCCGACCAGACGCTGAAAGTGGCGCAAGGCAGCGTCGATGCTGCACAAAGCGCGCTCGCCAACGCCAAGGAGAACCTCTCCTTCACCGAGCTCAGGGCCGGTGCGGCTGGCATCATCACCGCCCGCCAGGTTGAAGCCGGGCAAGTGGTGGAAGCGGCACAGACCGTCTTCACCGTCGCTGAGGACGGCGATCGCGATGCGGTCTTCAACGTCCACGAAACGCTGGTTGCCCAGATGCCGGCGCCGCCGCCGGTCACGATCACGCTGCAGTCCGACCCGCAGGTCAAGGCGATCGGCAAGGTGCGCGAAATCTCGCCGGCGGTTGACCCGGCCTCGGGCTCGATCCGGGTCAAGGTCGCCATTCCCGACACACCCTCCGGCATGCCGCTGGGTGCGGCCGTGATCGGCTCGGCCAGCGCCAGGCCGGTAAAGGCCGTCCTGCTGCCCTGGCAGGCGTTGACCTCGAGCGACGGCAAGCCGGCAGTCTGGGTTGTCGATCAAGGGACCAAGGTGGTGGCGACGACGCCGGTTGAGGTGCTGGCCTTCGATTCTGGCGTGGTCGTCATCGACAAGGGGCTGGCGGAAGGGCAAAGCGTCGTCACCGCCGGCGTGCAATTGCTGAGCCCCGGACAGACCGTCGAGATAGCGGGGGCGGGACAATGAGCCGGCTGCCGCGCACCCCTGTCCTGCTTATCGTTGTCCTGCTTGTGCTTTCGTCGCTCGCCGCCTGCTCGCAATCGGAAGAGAAGGCGCCCGAGATCATCCGGCCGGTGCTGTCGGTAGTAGTCGAGCCGCGCACCAATGACACCTTCGGCTTCGCCGGCTCGGTCGAGCCGCAATTCAGCGCCGAGCTCGCCTTCCGCCTGCTTGGCCGGGTTGTCTCCCGCGACGTCAAGGTCGGCGACGTCGTCAGCAGGGGAACAACGATCGCCGCGCTCGACCCGACGGCGCTTGAGCTTGCCGTGCAGGCGGCGAAGGCGGAACTCTCCAATGCCCAGGCGCAATTTGCCAATGCCTCCGCGAGCGAGGAACGCCAGCGCCAGCTGCTCGCCGCCGCCAACACCTCGCAGGCCGTCCTCGATGCGGCGCAGCAGGCCAGGCAAGCAGCGGCGGCCGGTGTCGAACGGGCCGCCGCCGCACTTGCCAAGTCGCAAGAGCAGCTCGGCTATGCCAGGTTGTTTTCCGACTTCGACGGCGTCGTCACGGCCGTCGGCGCCGAGGTCGGCCAGACGGTCTCGCCCGGCCAGACCGTCGTCACCGTGGCGCGCTCCAATCCGCGCGAGGCGGTGGTCGATATTCCCGATCGGCTGACCGGCGATCTTGCCGTCGGGGCGCCCTTCGAGATCACCCTGCAATCGCTGCCGACGATAAAGACGGAGGCCAAGCTGCGCGAGATCGCACCGCAGGCCGAAGGCTCGACCCGCACCCGCCGCGTCAGGCTGACGCTCATCGATCCGCCAACGGCATTCCGGCTCGGTTCGACGGTGACAGCAACACGCATGGCAAAAGTTGCGCCGACAATCGAGCTGCCGCTGTCGGCGCTGCTGCAGAAGAACGGCGCCGACAAGGTGTGGATCGTCGATGTGCAGACGTCGAGCGTCAGTGCGCGCGATATCAAGATCGCCGCCAAGGGCTCCGCCACATTCACAGTCGCCGAAGGCCTGGACGCCGGCATGCGTGTCGTCACCGCCGGCGTGCACAGCCTGGTGGAAGGCCAGAAGGTCAGGATTCCCGGCGAAGGGGCCACATGAAGGGCTTCAACCTCTCCGACTGGGCGCTCGGCCATCGTTCGCTGGTCTGGTACTTCATGCTGGTCTTCGTCGTCGCCGGCGTCTTTGCCTATCTTAATCTCGGTCGCGAGGAAGATCCCGCCTTCACCATCAAGACCATGGTCATCCAGGCCAACTGGCCCGGTGCTTCGGTCAACGAGACGCTGCGGCAAGTGACCGACCGCATCGAGAAGAAGCTCGAAGAGCTGGACAGCCTCGATTTCACCCGCTCGGTCACCACCGCAGGCAAGACCGTCATCTTCGTCAACCTGAAGCCGACCACCAAGGCACGCGATGTCGTGCCGACCTGGCTGCAGGTGCGCAACATGGTCAACGACATCTGGTCGCAGTTCCCGCAAGGCATGCAGGGGCCATTCTTCAACGACCGCTTCGGCGACGTCTTCGGCAATATCTATGCCTTCACCGCTGACGGGCTGACGCTTCGCCAGCTGCGCGACTATGTCGAGGAGGCGCGGACAAAGATCCTGACCGTGCCTAACGCCGGCAAAGTCGACCTTGTCGGCGCCCAGGACGAGGCGATTTATCTCGAATTCTCGACCCGCCAGATCGCCTCACTCGGCCTCAATCAGCAGGCGATCGTGGCGAGCCTGCAGGCGCAGAACGCCATCACGCCGTCCGGCGTCATCCAGTCCGGGCCGGAGCGCATCAGCGTGCGCGTCGGCGGCCAGTTCACCTCGGAGGAAAGCCTTCGCGCCATCAACCTGCGCGTCAACGACCGGTTCTTCCGGCTGAGCGACGTGGCGACAATCCGGCGTGGCTATGCCGATCCGCCGACGGCATTGTTCCGCTTCAATGGGCAGGACGCGATCGGGCTCGCCATCGGCATGAAGCCCAACGCCAATCTGCTCAAATTCGGCGAGGCCTTGCACGAAGAGATGAACAAGGTGCTGGCCGACCTGCCGGTGGGCGTCGGCGTGCATCTGGTGGCCGACCAGCCGGTCATCGTTGAGGAGGCCGTATCAGGCTTCACCCGCGCGCTGTTCGAGGCGGTCGCCATCGTGCTCGCCGTGTCCTTCATCAGCCTCGGCATGCGCGCCGGCTTCGTGGTGGCGCTATCGATCCCGCTGGTGCTGGCCATTACCTTCACGGTCATGGCCTATCTCGGCATCTCGCTGCAGCGCATTTCACTCGGCGCGCTGATCATCGCGCTCGGCCTTCTGGTCGACGACGCCATGATCGCGGTGGAAATGATGGTGGCGCGGCTGGAGATCGGCGACAATCTGCGCAAGGCGGCGACGTATGTCTACACCTCGACTGCCTTTCCAATGCTGACCGGCACGCTGGTGACGGTCGCCGGCTTCATTCCGATCGGCCTCAATAACAGCGCCGCCGGCGAATACACTTTCACGCTGTTCGTCGTCATTGCGGTGTCGCTGCTGGTGTCGTGGATCGTGGCGGTGCTGTTTGCACCGCTGCTCGGCGTCACCATCCTGCCGGCGGAGATGAAGCAAAAGCATCACGAGCAGCCCAGCCGTTTCACTTCGCTGTTCCGGCGTATCCTTGTCGGCTCGGTGCGCAATCACTGGCTGACGATCATCGCCACCGTGCTTTTGTTCGCCGCCTCACTGGCAGGCTTTGGCCTCGTCCAGCAGCAATTCTTTCCGCCGTCCGACCGTCCGGAACTGATCATCGACTGGAACCTGCCACAGAACTCGTCGATCGCCGAGACACGGGACCAGATAGAGCGATTCGAGCAGCGGGCCCTGGTCGGCAATCCCGACATCGACCATTTCAGCTCCTATATCGGCCAGGGCGCGGTGCGCTTCGTGCTCGCCTATGACGTACAGCCGGCCAATCCCTATTTCGGCCAGACCGTCATCGTCACCAAGAGCATCGAGGCGCGCAACCGGGTCAAGCCGGCGCTGGAAAAGCTGCTGCGCGAGGAGTTCGTCGGCACCGACGCCTTCGTCAAGCTGCTCGAACTCGGGCCGCCGGTCGGGCGCCCGGTGCAATATCGCGTCGGCGGCCCTGACATCCAGACGGTGCGAGAGCTGGCGCAGGCGTTCGCCGGCGTCATTTCCGCCAACCCGAAACTGGCAGCACCGACCTTCGACTGGAACGAGCCGCAGCGGGTGCTGAGGGTCGACGTGCTGCAGGACAAGGCGCGCCAGCTCGGCATCACCTCCACCGACATTGCCAGCACGCTGAACAGCACTGTCGGCGGCTCGGCCATCACCCAGGTACGCGACGCCACCTATCTGATCAACGTGGTAGCCCGCTCACGCGAGGCCGAGCGGGGCTCGATCAACACGCTGCAAAACATGCAGCTGCCGACCGGCACCGGCGAGGCGATCCCGCTCGCGGCGGTGGCGAACTTCCGCTACGAGCTCGAACAGCCGGCGGTATGGCGCCGCGACCGTATCCCGACCATCACGGTTCGCGCCGGGCTGGTCGGCGACGTACTGCCCGCCACCGTCGTCAACGAACTGAAGCCCTCGGTCGACGCCTTCATCGCCAAGCTGCCACCGGGCTATACAATCGCCACTGCCGGCTCGGTCGAGGAAAGCGCCAATAGCCAGGGGCCGATCGCCGCCGTAGTGCCGCTAATGCTGTTCATCATGGCGACCATCCTGATGGTGCAGCTGCAGAGCTTCCAGCGCCTGTTCCTGGTCGTCGCGGTTGCACCGCTCGGGCTGATCGGCGTGGTCGCGGCACTGGTGCCGAGCGGCGCACCGCTCGGCTTCGTCGCCATCCTAGGCGTGCTGGCGCTGATCGGCATCCTGATCCGCAACTCCGTCATCCTGATCGTGCAGATCGAAGATCTGGTCGCCGAGGGCAAGGATCGCTGGGCGGCCGTCATCGAGGCGACCGAGCACCGCATGCGGCCGATTGCACTGACGGCGGCCGCCGCCAGCCTGGCGCTGATCCCGATCGCACGCGAAGTGTTCTGGGGGCCGATGGCCTATGCCATGATGGGCGGCATCATCGCCGGCACGGCGATCACCCTGCTGTTCCTGCCGGCGCTGTACGTCACGTGGTTCCGCATCAAGGAGCCGAAAAGGACGCCGGGAGGCGAACCCGTACCAGATGAAGTCGTAGCGAAAAGCGGCTCGGCCTGAGGGCAAGGTGCGAATTGCCTCGCGTTATGTCCTCACAAACCCCTCGCTGGCCCTCAGCAAATTGCGCGTATAATCCTTCGTCACCTGCCGCTGGACAAGATCGTCCGCGGTGAGATCCTCGACCGCCTCGCCGTTCTGCATCACCATCAGCCGCTCGCACATATGGGTGATGATGGCGAGGTCGTGGCTGACCATCAGGAAGGTCAGCTTGCGCCGCCGCCGGATCTCTTCCAGCAGGTTGAGCACTTCTGCCTGCACGGAAGCGTCGAGCGCCGAAGTCGGTTCGTCGAGCAGCAGGATCGACGGCTCGAGGATCAGGGCGCGCGCGATCGCGACGCGCTGGCGCTGGCCACCGGACAATTGATGCGAATAGCGGAAGCGGAAGCCGCTTCCGAGGCCGACTTCGTCTAGCGCCCGCTGGATGCGCTTCTCGCCATCGGCGAAGCCGTGGATGGCGAGCGGCTCCTGCAGCAGGCGGTCGACGGTCTGGCGCGGGTGCAGCGAGCCGTACGGGTCCTGGAAGACCATCTGCACTTCGCGGTAGAAGGCCTTGTCGCGACGCGTGCCAAGCCTCTTGCCATTGACGGTGATGGTGCCCGAAGCGGCCGGCGCGAGGCCGGCGATCGCTCTCAGCAGCGTCGATTTGCCGGAGCCGGATTCGCCGACCAGACCGAAGGATTCGCCGGATTGCACTTCGAGGCTGACGCCCTTCAGCGCGCGAAAGCGGTCGAAGACCACCTCCAGCCTGTCGACGGAAAGAGCCAACGTCATGCCGCCCACTCCGGCTTGCGGTCGAGCACCGGCAGCGGGTGTCGGTCGGCGCCAATCTTCGGCATGCAGTTGAGCAGGCCGCGGGTATAGGGATGCTGGGCGCGGCCGAGTTCGGACGCCGCCAGCTGCTCGATCACCTTGCCGGCATACATGACGATGACGCGGTCGCAGAAAGACGAGACCAGGCGCAGATCGTGCGAGATGAAGATCAGCCCCATGCCGCGCTCGCTGACCAGCCTGTCGAGGATGCCGAGCACGTCGAGCTGCACGGTGACGTCGAGCGCCGAGGTCGGCTCGTCGGCGATCATCATCTCCGGTCCCGCGATCAGCATCATGGCGATCATGGCGCGCTGGCCCATGCCGCCGGAAACCTCATGCGGATGCAGGTCGAAGACGCGGGCCGGGTCGCGGATCTGCACCGCCTCCAGCATGGCAAGCGCGCGGTCGCGGGCTTCGGCCTGGCCGACCTTCTCATGCGTGCGCAGCGTCTCGACGATCTGGCGGCCGATGCTCATCACCGGATCAAGCGAATATTTCGGGTCCTGCAGGATCATGGCGATGCGCTTGCCGCGCAGCGCCCGGCGATCGCGCGGCGATGCCGCCAACAGGTCGATGCCGTCGAAGGCAAGCTTCTTCGCCGTGACTTCGGCCTGCGGCGGGGTCAGGCCCATGATGGCGCGGCCGGTCTGCGACTTGCCCGACCCGGATTCGCCGACGATGCCGAGCCGCTCGCGGCCGAGCGAGAAGGAGACACCGCGCACCGCCTGGATCAGGCCGGTACGCGTCGGGAAGGTGACGCGCAGGTCGTCGACGTCGAGAAGCGTGCTCATTGGTCGCCACTCCGGGGATCGAGCGCATCGCGCAGGCCGTCGCCGAGCAGGTTGAAGCCGAGGCTGACGATGAGGATTGCGGCACCCGGCGCGCCGGCTACCCACCACTGGTCGAGCACGAAGCGGCGGCCCGACGCGATCATCGCGCCCCATTCGGGCAACGGCGGCTGCGCGCCGAGGCCGAGGAAGCCGAGACCGGCGGCGGTCAGGATGATGCCGGCCATGTCGAGCGTCACCCTGATGATCAGCGAGGAGATGCAGAGCGGCATGATATGGCGAAGCACGATGCGGAACGGCGAGGCGCCCATTAGTTGCACCGCCTTGATGTAATCCGAATTGCGCACGGTCAGAGTTTCGGCGCGGGCGATGCGCGCGTAAGGTGGCCATGAGGTGATGGCGATGGCGAGCACCGCATTCTCGATGCCGGGGCCGAGTGCGGCGACGAAGGCCAATGCCAGGATCAGCTTCGGAAAGGCGAGGAAGATATCGGTGATGCGCATCAGGATCGCATCGGTCCAGCCGCCTGCATAACCGGCGACGGTGCCGACCAGCAGGCCGATCGGAGCAGCGATGATGGCGACGAGAATGACGACGTAGAGCGTCCATCGGGATCCGAAGATGATGCGCGAAAGGATGTCGCGGCCGAGGTCATCGGTGCCGAACCAGTGCTCGGCGCTCGGTACCAGAAGCCGGGAACCTTTCAGGTCGCCGAATGTCGGCGAATAGGGGGCCAGGACGCCGGCAAGGGCGGCGACGACCAGCAGGGCGAGGATGATGAGCAGACCGAGAAACGCCAGCCGGTTGGCGGAAAAGCGCCGCCACGCCACATAGGCGCGGCCGAGCCTTGCCTGCATGCGCGACGCCGGCCGCTCGCTGAGCAGCCAGTCTCGACGGCTCTGAATCGCAAGATCGCTCATCCTGCTTTGGTCCTCGGATCGAGCACCCGGTAGAGCAGGTCGGACAGAAGATTGATGCCGATGAAAACCGAGCCGATGATGATGGTGCCGCCGAGCACCGCGTTCATGTCGGCGTTCTGCAGCGAATTGGTGATATAAAGGCCGATTCCCGGCCACGAGAATACCGTCTCGGTCAGCACCGAACCTTCGAGCAGCCCGGCATAGGAAAGCGCAATCACGGTGACCATCGGCACCGCAGCGTTGCGCAGCGCATGGCCCCAGATGATGCGTGTTTCCGACAGACCCTTGGCGCGCGCCGCGACGATATATTCCTGGGCAAGCTCGTTGAGCATGAACGAGCGCGTCATGCGGCTGACATAAGCGAGCGAGAAATAGCCGAGCAGCGAAGCCGGCAGGATGATGTGGCGGAAGGCATCATAAAAAACGTCCCACTGCCGCTGCCACAGCGAATCCAGCAGAAAGAAGCCGGTAATCGGCGTGAACGTGTATTCGTAGACGACGTCGAGGCGGCCGGGAAAGGCGACCCATTGCAGCTTGGCGTAGAACAGCACCAGCGCCAGCAGCCCCAGCCAGAAGATCGGCACGGAGTAACCTACCAGGCCGATGATCCGCACGACCTGGTCGATGATGCTGCCGCGCCTGACTGCAGCCAGCACGCCGAGCGGCACGCCGATGACGGAACCGATCAATGTTCCCAGCGTCGCCAGTTCGATCGTCGCGGGAAAAGCACGACGGATGTCGGTCATCACCGGATTGGTGGTCAGCACCGAGGTGCCGAAATCGCCGTTCAGCGCGTTTTTCACATAGATGTAGAACTGCTCGACCAGCGGCAAGTCGAGCCCCATCTCGCGGCGCGTGCGCTCGACGACATTGGCCGGCGCCCGGTCGCCGAGCACCGCAAGCACCGGGTCTATGGGGATAACGCGGCCGATGAAGAAGGTCACCGCGAGAAGACCGATATAGGTCGTTATCGCGATGACCAGGAAACGGGCAATCGATGACGCGACAGCGACAGCACGGGCGCCGCCGCGCCCTGCTTCCGCTTCTCTTCTTTCAACTACGCTCATGCGGCGCTTCCGCCGGCATCACTCCTTCGAAATCGTGCCGACAAAATTGGTGTCGAAGCTCGGGCCAAGCGCAAAGCCCTTGAGGTTCTTGCGCAGGCCAGCCACCTCCAGCTGCTGGTGAATGACGATGAAGGGGCTGGTGTCGAGGATCTTCTTCTGCAGATCCTGGTACATTGCAGCACGCTTGGCGGAATCCTTCTCAAGCAGGGCCGCCTCGGTTTGCTTGGTCAAATCCGGAATATCCCAGGCATTGCGCCAGGCAAGAGTCTTGGTCTTGCCTTCATCCGAATTGTCGGGATTGCTGGCAAAGGTCTGGGCATTGGAGTTCGGATCGAAATAATCCTGGCCCCACTGGCCGATATAGATGTCGTGGTTGCGGGCGCGGTATTTGGTCAGCGTCTGCTTGCCGTCGCCGGGGATGATCTCCAGCTTGATGCCGGCCTGCCCCACCGTCTGCTGGAACGATTCCGCCATGCCCGTCACCGGCTGGGTGCTGCGTACGTCCATGGTTACGCTGAAGCCGTCGGGCAAGCCAGCCTTGGCGAGCAGTTCCTTGGCCTTGGCGACATCGAGCTTGAACGGGTTCTCGTCGATTGCGCCCAGATCGCCCTTGGGGAGGAAAGATTGGTGGATCTCGCCGATGCCCTTGAGGATGGTGGAGCCCAGCGCGTCATAGTCGACCAGATATTTGAAGGCCTGGCGAACCTCGGGCTTGGCGAGGTTCGGGTTCTTCTGGTTGAGGCTGATGTAGTAGACCGTGCCCTTCGGGGCGCTGGTGGTGGTTAGGTCGGCGTTCTTGGCAATGGCGTCGAGGTCGTTCGGCTCGAGGTTGCGGGCAACGTCGATGTCGCCTGCTTCCAGCGCCAGGCGCTGGCCCGAGCTTTCCTTCATGTTGCGATAGATGACGCGGGCAAGCTTGGCCTTTTCGCCGTAGTAGTTGTCGTTGCGCTCCAGCACGACGGCCTCGTTGGCGCGCCATTCGCGCAGCTTGAAGGCGCCGGAGCCGGCATAGCCGGTCTTCAGCCAGGCGTTGCCGAAATCGTTGTCGTATTTGTAGTCGGCGCTCGGCGTCACCGGAGCGATATGTTCCTTGACCAGCTTGCTGTCGACGACCGAGGCAACCGTCGCAGACAGACAGTTCAGGACGAAGCTCGGCGCATAGGCCTTGTCGACGGTGAACTGGAATGTCGTGTCGTCGACAGCCTTGGCCTTGTCGGCAACATCGTCGCCGCTGATGCCGAACTGATTGATGATGAAGGCCGGGCTCTTGTCCAGCTTGACGGCGCGCTCGAACGAGTAGGCGACATCCGCCGCGGTGATCGGATTGCCGGAGGCGAATTTCAGGCCGGGCTTGAGCTTGAAAGTGTAGGTCAGGCCATCGTCTGAGACGCTCCAGCTTTCGGCGAGGTCACCCTTGACCTTGGAGGTATCGCTGAGGTCGAGGCGCACGAGAAGATCATAGGTATTACCGGTGACCTCCGCCGTCGACAGCTCGAATGCCTCGCCCGGATCCATGGTGATGATGTCGTCGATCGCGAAACCTTCGACCAGCGTATCGGCGGGCGTAACCGCAAAGGCAGGCGCGCCGGCCAGAAGCAGCGCCGACATGGCCGCGCCCGCAAGCAAGAAGCGGGAGCGAAGAGCAAACTTTTCCATCATCATCGTCATTGTTCCCTGTTTTGTTGACCTGAGTTCCCGGCTCAGGGTTCGGCATTTCTTGCCGGATCGAATGAGGCCCCTGAACCGGTTGTCTTGGCATTTTTTGTCCAGTTCGGCCTCACCATATCCGGCGGTTTCGAGCGCGGCAACGAGCATTTGCAGTGTGGTTGGTTGGGCCAGACCGGCTGCGGCGATCGGTCGGCAGCAACAACCCGTTTTGCAGCTACTTCAACGCCGAGACCAGATCGGCATCGGGAAAACAGGTGGCGACGCGGCCGGTGCTGGCCTGCCACTTGCCGATCGAGCGGCGCGTCTTGAAACCGGGCAGGCCGTCGGCGCTGCCGACATCGTAGCCCTTGGCCTCCAGCGTCCGCTGCAGGGCGGCGATATCGGACCGGTACAGTCCACCGACCGCGCCCCAGCTGCCGGAAAAATTGCTGTCGCCATGGGCGATGCGGTCGGCGCCGTGGCCGATGAACAGGGCGTAGAGGTCGCTGGTATTGTATTGTTTCAGCACGTAGAAATTGGGGGTGACGATGAAGGCCGGACCGCTGCGCCCGGCCGGCATCAGCAGAAAGCCTTCGGCCTTCAATTCGCTGACCGGAAACGGCCTTGCCGCGACGCGCTTGATGCCCATCGCCGCCCATTCGGAAATTGTCCTGCCCTGGTCCGGGCCTTCGAGCGAGCATGAGACGCTCTCCGGCACAGACACCTCAAAACCCCAGCCGCGGCCCCTCACCCAACCATAGTGGACAAGATAATTGGCGATCGAGGCCAGAATGTCGGGCGTCGAATTCCAGATGTCGACCCTGCCGTCGCCATCGAAATCGACGGCATGTTTCAGGAAGGATGTCGGCATGAATTGCGGCTGGCCAAGCGCGCCTGCCCAGGACGATTTCATCGCGCCGACAGGCGCCAGGCGACGCTCGACGATGTCGAGCGCCGCCAGCACCTCGGTGCGAAAGAACTCTTTCTTTGTCGACATGAACGCCTTGGTGCCCAACACCTCGAAGGCGTCGTAAGGTATTTTCGCTGCGCCGAAGCCGGTCTCGCGGCCCCAGATCGCCAGCAGCACCTCGCCCGGCACGCCGTAGCGTTTCTCGACCGCGGCCAGCGTCCTGGCATTGGCCGCCTCGCGCGTCCGCCCGCCGGCGGCCACAGCACGCACCGTCTTTTCGGCGAAATAGGCGCCGGGCGAGCCGAACTCGGCCTGATGCTGCTTCTGCGGCGTCGTCGCCTGCTGGCCCGGCATCACCAGGTCGGGCAGCTTGAGGTTTGGCTTCACGCCGTGGAAGGCGGCATCGAAAGTGTTCTTGGAGATGCCTTCGGCCTTGGCTTCGGGCCAGAGGTCATTGCCGAGCCAGGCGCGGAACTGGTCGTCGATTGTCGTGGCAGAGGCGGGGGTGGCGATGATGAGAGCGATAAGCGCTGCTAGGAAAGAGATGGCGGCCAATCTGTAAAGTTCGCGTTCCTTCGCAATCACATCAGGAAAACCGCTCACCACAGATTCCTTCATCGCAACCGTCTCAAAACTCCGTCCGCGAGCGCAGCGCGGCAGCCAGCGTGCCTTCGTCGAGATAGTCGAGCTCGCCGCCGACCGGGACGCCATGCGCCAGCCGCGTCACCTTGACCTCGAAACCGGACAGCTGATCGGTGAGGTAATGCGCGGTGGTCTGGCCCTCGACGGTGGCGTTGACGGCAAGGATTACCTCCTTCACCTCGCCGCCGGCGATGCGGTCGACCAGCGAGCGGATGTTGAGCTGTTCGGGGCCAATGCCGTCGAGCGGCGACAGCGTGCCGCCCAGCACATGGTAGCGCACGTTCATGGCGGCCGCCCGCTCCAGTGCCCAGAGATCGGAGACATCCTCGACGACGATGAGCGTGGCGGGGTCGCGGCGCGGATCGGTGCAGATCATGCAGGGATCGGACGTGTCGACATTGCCGCAGGTCGAGCAGATGCGCACCTTGTCGACCGCCTCGGCCATGGCGTTGGCGAGCGGCGACAGCAACTGCTCCTTCTTCTTGATGAGATGCAGTGCGGCGCGCCTAGCCGAACGCGGACCGAGCCCCGGCACCTTGGCCAGCAACTGGATCAGGCGTTCGATCTCGGGACCGGCGATTCGCTTGGACATCGCATCGGTTTAGGATTTTTCCGCGCGCTTTGGAACACCAGCGCTGCGCGCTGTCTTTAGTATGCTTCCAGCGGACGGCTCTGGCTGGCGATCATCGCGCCGATGGCGTCGGTATTCTCGGGCGTCGATTCAAATGCCATCGCCGGCTGTGCCGGCGCGTCCGGGAACGAGGTGACGACCTGCGCGGTTGCAGGTCCGCCGAAGCGGGCAGCATCCGGTTCCTGCATAGGCTCCTGCATCGCCACCAGAGTCGGCTTCACAGTGGGTACTCTCATCGACTTCGCCGGTTGCGATGCGACGGCAGTCACAAACGTTACCTCGGCGGGGGTTGCCTTGGTGGGCGCCAGCTTGGCGGACGCGGCAGTCTGTGCCGGCTCCGCGGAAGCCACCTGCGTTGCCGGCGCGGCAGGCGCCGGCAACGCTCGAGGCGTCGCGGACGCCATGGCGACCGTGGGCTCGTCTGGCAGCGGCTTCCAGTTGCGGCCACGCTTTTCATAGAAGGCGTTGCCGCCGGCCAACATGGTGTAGTGCATATTCTTGTAAGGAAAGCGCAGGCCGGCAGTGTGGAAATACATCGTGTTTTTCAGCTTGCCCTTGCGCTCACCCTTGAGCACGGCCTCGGCGGCTTCCTCGACATCGGGCATCGCCTTCGAATTCATCGGCCGCGTCATGACGCCAGGGGCGAACTGGCCGCGCTCGCCGACGACCTCGCAGATGGTGTTGCCATGCTGGCCCGAGCGCAGCCGGTTCATGACGACGGTGCCGACGGCGATCATGCCGTCACGGCTCGACCTGTTGGACTCGAAGAACATCGCCCGCTCCAGGCATTCCTTGTCCTTCGCCGTGTGACGGTAGGAACGGGACAGGAAGCTCGGCGTGATGGCGTCGGTCAGGCTGGCGACCGACATGCCGTGCGTGGTGGTCTGACTGCAACCGGCCAGAAACAGCGGAGAGGTGACGATGCCGAATAGCAGCAGCGGCGTCTTCCATCGCGTCGCGATCAACAAAAGTGCCTCATTTTTCAGCTGCCAGCCCGCCCCGAGATGTGGCAAGAATGAGACTCTTTCCGGCAAAAAGATGGCTAAAGGGTTAGCATTCCATCGGCATGGGTAAAACTTTATGAATGGCTGGAAATAGCCGCGTGAACACTCGCGAGAAAACCGTTAACAACACGGTTCGCGATCAATTTCCTTTCATAATCAATTAACTGGTCGCAGTCGGCTCAGAATGGCAGTTTCATTCCCGGCGGGATCGGCAAACCTGCCGTCAGCGCCTTGGTCTTCTCCTGCATGATCTGCTCGACCTTATTTTTGGCATCATTGTGAGCCGCAAGAAGCAGATCTTCGAGGATCTCGATCTCGGCCTCCTTGAACAGCGAAGGATCGATCTTCAGCGACTTCATCTCGAATTTGCCGGTCAGCGTCACGCTGACCAGGCCGCCGCCGGCCTGCCCGGTGGCTTCCAGCGTGGCGATCTCGTCCTGCATGGCCTGGAACTTGGCCTGCATTTCCTTCGCCTTGCCCATCAGGCCGAGAAGATCTTTCATCGTGGGGTCCTCTACGATTGATAATTCTTTGTCTGAGCGGGATCTTCTCCGAAAATCGGCTCCCACTTTTCGGGATCATGCTTCAGGTTTCGTCGTCGTCCGCCGCCGGCTCGACCGGCAAATCGGCTTCGACGGTCTCGGCTTCCGGCGCGTCGGGAATGCGCACGTCGATGATTTTGGCGCCGGGAAAGCGTGCCAGGATTGCGGCAACGGTCGGATCGCTCCTGGCATCGAGGAAGGCATTTTCGCGCTTGGTCGATTCCATCTCGGCCAGGGTCTGGCCACCCGCTTCCTTCGACAGCGACACCAGCCAGTTGCGGCCGGTCCATGCGCGCAGCTTGGCGGTCAGGTCGTTGAGCAGCATCTTCGGTGCATCGTCGGTCAGGCTGACGTCGATGCGGCCGGGCTCGATGCGCACCGCGCGCACGCAGCGCTTCACCAGCACCTTGAAGGCCATGTCGCGATGAGTGTCGGCAAGGGCGGCGATGTCGGCCAGCGACTTCACCGGTACCGGCGGCACCTCGACGGCGGGCTCCGGCGCCGCCACGAAAGCGGGAGGCATCGGTTCGGCCTCGACCAGCCGCATCGTCTGCGCGCCGCCGCCGGTCGTCGGCATCCGCGTCTGCGCCACCGGGCTGACGCCACCGCCATTGCTAGGGCTCGCAGGCGCACCGTTCGAACGTGGCGCACCACCGGGGACTGGCGTACCACTTGAGACTGGCACTCCGGCCTCCAGCGATTTCAGCGCCTCGTCCAGCGTCGGCAGGTCGGCGGCATGCGTCAGCCGGATCAGCACCATCTCGGCAGCGCTTACCGGCCGGTTGGAAGACTGCACCTCGGGAATGCCTTTCAACAGCATCTGCCATGTCCGCGACAGCACCCTGAGCGACAGCGCCTTGGCGAAGTCGGCGCCGCGCCGGCGTTCGTCCTCGGACAGCGAGGCATCCTCGATGGCCGCCGGTACGAAGCGCAAGCGGGTGACGAGATGGTTGAATTCGGCAAGGTCTGTCAGCACCGCGGCCGGATCGGCGCCGGTGTCGTACTGGTTGCGGAATTCGGCCAGTGCGGCCGCCACGTCGCCCTTCATCACATGCTCGAACAGGTCGACGATGCGGGCACGATCGGCGAGCCCGAGCATGGCACGCACGGCCTCGGCACTGACAACGCCGCTGCCGTGGGCGATCGCCTGGTCGAGAATGGACTGGGCGTCGCGCATCGACCCTTCAGCCGCCCGCGCGATCATTGCCAGCGCGTCGCTTTCGACCTCGATGCCTTCCAGTCCCGCTATTCTGGCAAGGTCGCTCTTGATCACCGCCGAATCGATGCGCCTGAGATCGAAGCGCTGGCAGCGCGACAACACGGTGATTGGCACCTTGCGGATTTCGGTAGTGGCAAAGATGAATTTGACGTGCGGCGGCGGCTCTTCCAGCGTCTTCAACAGGCCGTTGAAGGCCTGGGTGGAAAGCATGTGCACTTCGTCGATGATGTAGACCTTGTAGCGGGCCGAGACCGGCGCATAGCGCACACGGTCGATGATGTCGCGGATGTCGTCGATGCCGGTGTGGGAGGCGGCGTCCATCTCGATGACATCGACATGGCGGCCTTCCATGATCGCCCGGCAGTGCTCACCCAACTCGGTAAGCTCGACCGAAGGCTGATCGACGGTGGCGGTCTTGTAGTTGAGCGCCCGCGCCAGGATACGCGCCGTCGTCGTCTTGCCGACACCGCGCACACCGGTCAGCATCCAGGCCTGGGCGATGCGGCCGCTGGCAAAGGCATTGGTCAGCGTGCGGACCATCGGCTCCTGGCCGATCAGCTCGGAGAAATTCGTAGGGCGGTATTTGCGCGCCAGCACGCGATAGACGCCGGCCTTGTCCGTCCCAAAATTTCCGGCTTCGCTCATTCGCCGTTAAAGCTCCAAGGACCGCAACGCATGGCGGCCGATTCCTGCGCATAGTTTCGCTCGCACGGCTTGGCGCCGTCAATGTCGCGAGGGAAAGGCGAAGAGGCGGGAGGCTGGAACAATGACCCGTTCCGGGCTCGTTAGGGCTGCTTCCTTCCGGACCTGACCCGGTTGGCGAGTGGACCGTCCACCACCAACCTCCCGCGTTCCATATCGGCAATTCGGCGATGAAATGCAAGGGTGGACGAGAATCCGGCCAATGATTCGCTTGCAGCCCTCCTGCAGCCGCTCTAGCGTTCAGAAATCTGGGAAAAAGCTACAAAACCGTAGGAAACGCCAAATGCTGCCGGGCCTCAAGGCCGGATTCACGCTTGACTCCAGGTTGGAGGCTGACAGCGAGCAGTTGATGTGGCTCGGGCTGTGCGAATTGCGCGTGATGAACGACCGTCGCTGGCCGTGGCTGCTTCTGGTGCCGCAGCGGCCGGGTGTGGAGGAAATCCATGACATGACGCCGCTCGACCAGGCGATGCTAACCTTCGAGACCAACATGGTGGCGCAGGCGCTGAAGCAGACGACCGGCTGCACCAAGATCAACACGGGCGCGCTGGGCAATATCGTGCGCCAGCTGCATATCCATGTCATCGCGCGCTCGGAAGGTGATCCCGGCTGGCCGGGCCCGGTGTGGGGACACGGCATGCGCGAGCCTTACCAGCGCTCCGATATGCGCCGGTTTGCGCAACAGATAAAGGCGGCGCTATAAGCCTGACCGTGCCAATCCTAGCCGAGTCCCTCCATGACGTTCCGCCTGTTTGACGCACCTTTGCGCGAGCCGAGCCAGTTCGTCGGCTTCGCCGGCAACACGATCGACCGGCAGTCGGAGAACCGCGCCGACGATTCCGTCGAAAAGGCGCTCGCCGACCCCTCGGCAAGGCTTTTGCTTGTGCATGGCGGCCGGCTTTATCTGAAGCTCAGCGATGGCGTCTTCGACCCCTGGTTCAATATAGATGGAGGCCAGCCGCTGCGGGCGTTGCTCGAACAGGGCGTGCTGCTCGGCTTTTCCGAAAATGGCCCGGTGCTTGCCGTGCCGGCCGGCGTTGAGCCCGAGCAGCTTCCCGAAACCATCAAGGCCATCGACTATCGCTCGGTCTATATGCAGGGGCTGATCGACGAAGCGGCGGCCGGCGCGCTGGCACAAGGGGCAGCGTTGCTCGCCTGGCATGTCAGCCATCGTTTCTGCAGCAAATGCGGCACCGAATCGCAGATGCGGGCCGGCGGCTACAGGCGGCGCTGTCCGGCCTGCGGCACCGAGCATTTTCCGCGCACAGATCCGGTAGCGATCATGCTGACGGTGACAGCGGAAAAGTGCTTGCTCGGCCGCGGCCGGCATTTTGCGCCGGGCATGTATTCGGCGCTTGCCGGCTTCATCGAGCCGGGTGAGACGATCGAGGCGGCGGTGCGCCGCGAAACGCTGGAGGAGGCCGGCATCAGGCTTGGCCGCGTCGTCTACCACGCAAGCCAGCCGTGGCCGTTCCCCTATTCGCTGATGATCGGCTGCTTCGGCGAACCGCTCAACGACGACATCCAGGCCGACCTCAACGAGCTCGAAGACTGCCGCTGGTTCTTTCGCGACGAGGTGCGCTCGATGCTGGTCCGCGAGCATCCGGACGGCCTGGTCACGCCGCCGAAAGGGGCGATTGCGCATCACCTCATCCGCGCCTGGGCCGACAGCGCATAACCGTTACAGGGGGGAGAAAAATGATCCATCACACGGTGGTATTCAGGCTGAAGCACAAGGAAAGCTCGGCCGACGAGGCAAAATTCCTTGCCGACGCGAAACAGCTCGCGGCGATACCCGGCGTCGAAAGATTCGAGCAGTTGCGGCAGGTCAGCCCGAAGAACGACTATCGCTTCGGCTTCTCGATGGAGTTCAGGGACCAGGCCGCTTACTCCCGCTACAACGACCATCCCGACCACGTCGCCTTCGTCCGCGACCGCTGGATCCCGGAGGTCGAGGCCTTTCTCGAGATCGACTACGAACCGCTGACCTAGTCTGCCACCTTCCATTGCTCGCGCGATGCGCTGGCCGGATAGACGCCAAGGATCCGCACCTCGCGCGAGAAGAAGCGCAGCTCGTCAAGCGCAAGCTTCACCAGCGGATCGTCGGGATGACCTTCGATATCGGCGTAGAATAGCGTCGCGGTGAACGCGCCGAGCTGATAGCTCTCCAGCTTGGTCATGTTGATGCCGTTGGTGGCGAAACCGCCCATCGCCTTGTAGAGCGCAGCCGGCACGTTGCGGACGCGGAAGATGAACGTCGTCATCATCTTGGCGACGGCGGAGGGGCGCTCGGCCCATTGCCTGCTCTTGGTCAGCACGACGAAGCGCGTGACGTTGCTGTCGGTGTCCTCGACATTCTCCTCGATGATGTCGAGACCGTAGAGCGTCGAGGCCAGTGCCGGCGCCAGGGCCGCCATGGTCCGGTCCTTCATCTCGGCAACCAGCTTGGCGGCGCCCGCCGTGTCGCCGGCGACTATCGGCTTCCAGCCATTCTTGCGGATGTATTTGCGGCATTGGCCGAGCGCATGGATGTGGCTGTGGACCGTGCGGATTTCTTCCCGTTTCACGTCCGGCAAGACCATCAGCTGGAAATGGATCGGCAGGAAATATTCGCCGACGATGTGCAGCTTCGATTCGGGCAAGAGATGGTGGATGTCGGCAACGCGACCGGCAATCGTGTTCTCGATCGGGATCATGGCGAGGTCGGCCTTGCCGGTCTCGACCGCGTTGAACGCATCCTCGAAGGTCGGGCACGGCAACGGTTGCATCGACGGGAACATGTTGCGGCATGCGGTGTCGGAATTGGCGCCCGGCTCGCCCTGGAAGGATATTCTGTTGGTCTTTTCAGGCATTGTCCAAAATTTCTCGAAGGGCTTCTCAGGTTGAAAGGATGGTTCTGGCGCGTTCGAGGTCTGCCGGCGTGTCGACGCCGAGCGGCGGCGAGCGCACGATCTCGGCGTCGATGCGCATGCCTGCCTCCAGCGCCCGCAACTGCTCCAGCCGTTCGCGCCGTTCCAGCGGCGACGGCTTCAGCTCGACGAAGCGCTCAAGCGCCGAACGGCGATAGGCATAGAGGCCGATATGGTGGTAGAGCGGCCCCTCGCCCCAGGGCGCGGTGGCGCGGGTGAAATAGAGCGCCCTCAGCCGTGTCTCCGACAGCGGCGAACCGACGATCTTGACGACATTCGGATTGGTCTTTTCCTCGTCGCGGACGATCTCGACGCCGAGTGTGGCGATGTCCACCGCCGCATCCTCGAAAGGCTTCAGCGCGGCACCGATGATATCGGGATCGATGGTCGGCAGGTCGCCCTGCACATTGACGATCGTTTCAACCTTGCGCCCGGGGTCGAGCGCCGTCAGCGCCTCGAAGATGCGGTCCGAGCCAGATTCGTGGTCCGGCCGCGTCATTGCCGCCTCGAAACCATGCGCGCGCACCGCTTCGGCCACGCTCTCAGCATCGGTGGCGACCACCACCCGGCCGAGCCCGGACTCGGCGGCGCGGCGGGCGACGTGGACGATCATCGGGGCACCGGCAATGTCGGCCAGTGGCTTGCCCGGCAGGCGGGTAGAGGCCAAGCGGGCCGGGATCAGGATCAGGGTCGACATGAGGACGAAAGGCGTTCGAAAAAGAGGGCGGGAAAAGTGGCAAAAGGTCTCACTGGAAGCGCCCTTATAGGTGTTGCAACGCCTGAGCAAAAGACCTAGTTTCCGCCCCGATTTGATCGGCCCCGCGGGCCCGGTCACGATACCGACGGACGGAGTGGACGGATCGGTCCGCCGGAAAAGGAGCTGGGGCGTATGGACTCTTTCGAAATCAACAAGCTGCTCGCTGGATTTCTTGGAACTGTTTTCATCGTCTTCTCGGTCGGCATCGTGTCCGATGCGCTGTTCCACTCCGCGCAGCCTGAGAAACCCGGTTTCGCCATCGAGGCGGCTGAGGAATCCGCCGAAGGAGGTCCGGCGGCCCCCGCTGCAGAAGCCAAGCCGATCGCCGATCTCCTGGCCAAGGCCAACGTCGAGGCAGGTGCCGCCATCTTCAAGAAATGCCAGGCCTGCCATTCCGGCGAAAAGGGCGGGCCGAACAAGGTCGGCCCCGATCTGTGGGACCTTATCGACCGTCCGGTGGCTGAGCATGAGGGCTTTGCCTATTCGGCCGGCATGAAGGATTTTTCCAAGGGCGGCAGCGAGAAGTGGACCTATGACAATATCAACCAGTTCATCACCTCGCCGAAGAAGTTCGTGAAGGGCACCGCGATGGGCTTCGCTGGTCTGCCGAAGGACGAGGACCGCGCCAACGTCATCGCCTATCTGCGCACGCTGTCGGACAACCCGAAGCCGCTGCCGGCTCCCGGCGCCTCAGCGAGCAATGCGCCGGCCAAGCCGGCCGAGGGTGCGGCGCCAGCCAAATAACGCGATTGTCATGCAAGCACCCCTAAAAAAGCCGGGTTCAGCCCGGCTTTTTTGTTAGGAAAAACGCATATGCGGCGACAAAGCCGATCTGTCGCGGTTTTCACTGGCCTCAAATGATCTAGATTGTCTGCTGACAGCTATTGCGAAGAGGAGAACGCATGACGGTTGGCCGAACGTTTCTCAGGTCGGTGCTGGTTGTGACCGCTCTCGCGGGCGGCGTGGGGTCAGCCTCCGCGGACGAATGGCGCACCACCTCTTCGCTTATCGGCGACTCCAAATACGGCGACAACTTCCAGCACTACGACTATGTCAATCCCAATGCGCCGAAGGGCGGCAGCCTGAACTCGGTGCAACTCGGCACCTTCGACAGCTTCAATCCCTATATCGTGCAGGGATCGCCGGCCGCCGGCTTCACGCCTTTCGGTGGCAGCCTGCTCTACGACACGCTGATGGAGCAGGCGACCGACGAGGGCAGCGTCAGCCATCCACTGATCGCCGACGCCTACAAATATCCGGCCGACTATTCCTCGGCGACCTACCGCCTCGACCCGCGGGCGAAGTGGCATGACGGCCAGCCAATCACCACCGGCGACGTGATCTGGTCGTTCCAGGTGCTGAAGGCCAACAGCCCGATGTACAGCCGCTATTTTGAGAACGTCACCGATGCGGTCGCCATTTCCGACCGCGAGGTCGAGTTCCATTTCAACCAGAAAGGCAACCGGGAGCTACCTAAGATCATCGGCGATCTCGTGGTGCTGCCGAAGCATTGGTGGGAAGGCACCGACGCCAACGGCAAGAAGCGCGACGTGACCAGGCCGACGCTGGAGCCGCCATTGGGCTCCGCCGCCTATAAAATTGCCCGCTTCAAACCGGGTTCGGAAATCGTCTGGCAGCGCGTGCCCGATTACTGGGCAGCCAAGCTGCCGGTGAAGATTGGCCGCGAGAATTTCGACACGCAGCGATTCACCTATATCCTCGACGACAATGCTGCCTGGCAGGCCTTCACCAAGGGCGGGCTGGACGACATCAAGCCGGAGAACAGTTCGAGGCGCTGGAACACGGCCTATGATTTCCCGGCAGTCAAGGCCGGCGACGTCGTCAAGAAGGAATTCAAGACCGCGTCGCCCGAACCGATGCAGGCCTTCATGCTCAACCTTAGGCGCCCGCTGTTCCAGGATCGCCTGGTGCGCGCCGCGCTGACCTTCCCGTTCGACTTCGAGACGATGAACCGAACCCTGTTCTTCGGTTCCAACACCCGGACCAGCAGCTATTTCCAGGGCACTGAACTGGCATCAAGCGGTCTGCCGCAGGGCAAGGAACTGGAAATCCTCGAGCAGTATCGCGACAAGCTGCCGCCCGAACTGTTCACCCAGCAGTTCAAGCTGCCGGTCTACGATTCGCCGCAGGCGGAGCGGAAATTTCTCAAGACGGCAGTCGAGCTCTTTGCCAAGGCCGGCTGGGTGATCAAGGGCGGCAAGATGGTCAATGCCAAGACGGGCGAGCCGTTCAGGTTCGAGATCCTTGGTTGGAACGACACCGACCAGGTCATCGCCAGCCCCTACATCGCCAACCTGCGCAAGATCGGTGTCGAGGCCACACTGCGCCTGATCGACCAGACGCAGTACGTCAACCGCGTCAACAACTTCGATTACGACGTCATTATATCGCAGCTCGGGCAATCGGATTCGCCTGGCAACGAGCAGCGTGACTTCTGGAGCTCGAAGGCCGCCGACACGCCGGGATCGCGCAACTACGCCGGCATCAAGAATCCGGTCGTTGATGCCTTGGTCGACCGCATCATTTTCGCCACCGACCGCGACGATCTTGTCGCCGCAACCCATGCGCTTGACCGGGTGCTGTTGTGGAATTTCTACGTCGTGCCGCAATACTATCGGGCGGTGGTCTGGCTGGCCTACTGGAACAAGTTCGGCATGCCGGAAAAGCAACCGACCTATAGCGGCGTCGATCAGAATTCCTGGTGGATCGACCCGGCTAAGGAAAAGACGCTGGCCGCAAAATACAAGGGGAGCAATTGATGGCGGCACTGCCCCGCCGCGACTTCCTCGCCATCAGCGCGGCGGCGACCGCCGCCGCGCTGATGCCGGGCCAGGCTTTTGCCACCATTCTGACCGGTGAGAAACTGCATGGCCTGTCGGCCTTCGGCGATCTCAGATACGGTCCGGATTTTACGCATTTCGACTATGTCAACGTCGATGCACCAAACGGCGGCAGCTTCAATTTCGCTCCACCCAACTGGGGCTACAATCAGAATCCGCTGACCTTCAACACGCTGAACTCCTTCACGTCCAAGGGCGATGCGCCACCGCGCATGGAGATGTGCTTCGACGCGCTGATGGTCAGGGCGCTGGACGAGCCGGACGCCGTCTACGGCCAGCTCGCCGATGGCGTTACCATTTCGGACGACCGCAATAGTTTTGAGTTCTCGCTGCGGCCGCAAGCACGCTTTCATGACGGCACGCCGCTAACGGCCGAGGACGCCGCCTTCACCTTCAAGCTGTTCAAGGAAAAGGGCCATCCCGACTTCTCGCTGTCCCTGACGCATCTGGACGATGCGGTCGCGGTCGATGCGCGCACGCTGCGACTGAGCTATTCCGGCAAGCAGTCCGCCCGCACCATCCTCAACATCGTCCAGTTCCCGATCGTGTCGAAGGCCTTCTACGAAGCCAATCCGTTCGACTCCTCGCAATTGAACCCACCGCTCGGTTCCGGCCCCTACAAGGTCGGGCGGGTGTCGGCGGGAGCGTGGATCGAATATGAGCGCGTGCCCGATTATTGGGGTCGCGATCTGCCCGTCAATCGCGGCCAGTACAATTTCGAGCGCATCCGCATCGAGTTCTACCAGGACCGTGCGGCCGCCTTCGAAGCCTTCAAGAAAGGTGAGATCGTCTACCGGGAGGAAGCCACCTCGCGCGTCTGGGCGACGGCCTACAACTTTCCGGCGTTCACCGCCGGCAAGGTGGTCAAGCACGAATTCCCCAGCGAGAAATTACCTTCCATGCAAGCCACGGCCGTCAACCAGCGGCGCGAGCACTTTCGCGACGCACGGGTGCGGCAGGCGATCGCGCTCTGCTTCGACTTCGAATGGACGCAGCGCAATTTCTTCTATGGTTCCTATGAGCGCTCGCACTCGTGCTTCGAAAAATCGGACTTTCGCGCCGAAGGGATGCCTTCGCCGGAAGAACTCACCCTGCTGGAGCCGCTGCGCGACCAGCTGCCGGCGGAAGCCTTCGGCAAAGCGGTGGTGCAGCCGGCGTCAGACGGCTCCGGCCGCGACCGCAAACTGCTTGGCAGGGCGGCAAAGCTTCTTAACGAGGTGGGCTGGAAACGGACCGGCGATTTCGCCGTCAACGACAAGGGCGAGCGGCTGTCGGCCGAATTCCTGGTCGACGACGATACGTTCGTGCAGGTCTATTCGCCCTGGGTCGCCAACATGAGGGCCGTCGGTATCGACGCCACCATCCGCCTGGTCGATTCGGCGCAATACCAGCTGCGGCAGTCGACATTCGATTTCGACCTGATATCGGCTGCTTTCTCGTTTTCCGCGACGCCGACCCGCGACGATCTCGAGATCTTCTTCCACTCACACACCGCGACGGTGTCCGGCTCCCGCAACCTGCCGGGGATATCGAACCCCGCCATCGACGCACTGCTCGATGCCGTGGGCGCCGCCAAGGACCGCGAAAGCCTGACCGTTGCGATGCGGGCGCTCGATCGGGCCTTGCGCGCACGGCGCGATTGGATTCCTAGTTGGTTCCTGGCGAATCACCGAAGCGCCTATTGGGACATGTTCGGCTTTCCCGAGCAGAAGCCCGATTTCGGCTTTCCGGTCGAAGCGCTGTGGTGGTTCGACAAGGGCAAGGCGGCAAAAATTGGCAGGGCCTGAAATTATCATTTTCGCAGGGAAGAAGGGCTGATGGGCGCCTATATCCTGCGTCGCATCCTGTTGATGATCCCGACCCTGTTCGGCATCATGGCGATATCTTTCGCCGTCATCCAGTTCGCGCCAGGCGGGCCGGTCGAGCAAGTTATCGCCAAGCTGACAAACCAGAGTGGCAGCGATCGCCTGGGCGGCGGCGGAGGCGATGCCGGCGGCAGCAATCTCGATGTGGCCGGCGACGTCAGTTCGAAGTACCGCGGCGCGCAAGGGCTCGATCCCGAATTCATCAAAAAGCTGGAGAAGCAGTTCGGCTTCGACAAGCCGCCGCTCGAACGCTTCGGCATGATGCTGTGGAACTATAGCCGGTTCGATTTCGGCAACAGCTATTTCCGTGACATCTCGGTGCTCGACCTGATCCTGGAAAAGATGCCGGTGTCGATCTCGATCGGGCTGTGGATCACGCTTCTGTCCTATCTGATCTCGATCCCGCTGGGCATCCGCAAGGCGGTCAAGGACGGCTCGGCATTTGATGTTTGGACCAGCGGCGTCGTCATTGTCGGCTACGCCATTCCGGGCTTCCTATTCGGCATATTGCTGATGATCCTGTTTGCCGGTGGATCATTCTACGACTGGTTTCCGCTGCGCGGCCTCACCTCCGACAATTGGGACCAACTGTCCTGGCTGGCACGGATCGTCGACTATTTCTGGCACATGACCTTGCCGCTGACGGCACTGGTGCTGTCGGCCTTCGCCACCACGACGCTTTTGACCAAGAATTCGTTCCTCGAGGAAATCCGCAAGCAATATGTGGTGACCGCGCGCGCCAAGGGCCTGTCGGAACGGCAGGTGCTTTATGGCCACGTCTTCCGCAACGCCATGCTGATCGTCATCGCCGGCTTTCCCGGCGCCTTCATCTCGGCCTTCTTCACCGGCTCGCTGCTGATCGAGAACATCTTTTCGCTCGACGGCCTCGGCCTGCTCGGCTTCCGGTCGGTGGTCGAGCGCGATTATCCGGTGGTCTTTGCCAATCTCTACATCTTCTCGCTGCTTGGCCTGTTCGTCGGCCTGTTGTCCGACCTGATCTACACCTGGGTCGACCCGCGCATCGACTTCGAGCGGAGAGACGTCTGATGGCGCAGGCCGCGGTCGAAACGCCGGCTCGGATCGCCCGGCCATGGCTGTCGCCGCTCAACCAGCGCCGGCTGCAGAATTTCAGGTCAAACCGTCGCGGCTACTGGTCGTTATGGATCTTCCTTTTCCTGTTCGTGCTGTCGCTGTTTTCCGAACTGATCGCCAACGACAAGCCGATCATCGCCTCCTACAAGGGCGAGATCCTGTTTCCGGTGCTGGTTGCCTATCCGGAGGAGAAGTTCGGCGGCTTCTATGCGGTCACCGACTATCGCGACCCGGTCATCCAGGACGAGATCAACGCCAATGGCTGGATGATCTGGCCGCCGATCCGCTACTCATACCAGACGGTCAACAACGCCATTCCCGAGGCCGCCCCGACCAAGCCGTCCTGGCTCTATGACAAGAAGACCCGCTGCAACCAGTATCCGCAAAAGGAGGCCGATCCCAACTGCATCGTCGGCAACTGGAACTGGCTGGGCACCGACGACCAGGCGCGCGACGTGCTGGCGCGCGTCATCTACGGGTTCAGGATCTCGGTGCTGTTCGGCCTGATCCTTACCGCCGGCTCGGCACTGATCGGCGTCACCGCAGGCGCATTGCAGGGCTATTTCGGCGGCTGGACCGACCTTCTGTTCCAGCGTTTCATCGAGATCTGGTCGGCGATCCCGGTGCTCTATCTTTTGTTGATCATCGCCGCCATCTTGCCGCCGGGCTTCTTCATCCTGCTCGGGCTGATGCTGTTGTTCTCCTGGGTGGCGCTGGTCGGCGTGGTCAGGGCCGAGTTCCTGCGCGCCCGCAACTTCGAATATGTCAACGCCGCCCGCGCGCTGGGCGTGCCCAACCGCACCATCATGTTCCGGCACCTCTTGCCCAACGCCATGGTGGCGACGCTGACCTTCATGCCCTTCCTGCTCAGCGGCTCGATCTCGACGCTGACCTCGCTCGATTATCTCGGCTTTGGCCTGCCGCCCGGCTCGGCGTCGCTCGGTGAACTCCTGAAGCAGGCCCAGCGCAACCTCAACGCGCCGTGGCTTGGCATTTCCGGCTTCGTCGTCATCTCGCTGATGCTGTCCCTGCTGGTCTTCGTCGGCGAGGCAACCCGCGACGCCTTCGATCCGCGCAAGACGTTCAGATGAGCCAAACCCCTCTCCTTTCCGTCCGCGATCTCAGCGTCGCCTTCGCGCAAGGCGGCAGCCAGTCGATGGCCGTCGACCACATCTCCTTCGACCTCGCCAAGGGCGAGACGGTGGCGCTGGTCGGCGAATCCGGCTCCGGCAAGTCGGTCACGGCGCTGTCAGTGCTGAAGCTGTTGCCCTATCCGACCGCCAGCCACCCGTCGGGAAAGATCCTGTTCCAGGGCGCCGACCTGCTGGCCACGGATGAGAAGCAATTGCGCCGCGTGCGCGGCAACAACATCACCATGATCTTCCAGGAGCCGATGACCTCGCTCAATCCGCTGCACACGATCGAGCAGCAGATCGTCGAGGTGCTGAAGCTGCACCAGGGCATGGGTGATCGAAAGGCACGCGCTCGGACGCTGGAATTGCTCAACGAGGTCGGCATCCGCGAGCCGCAGAAACGTCTCGACGCCTATCCGCACCAGCTTTCCGGCGGCCAGCGCCAGCGCGTCATGATCGCCATGGCGCTGGCCAACGAGCCGGACCTGCTGATCGCCGACGAGCCGACTACGGCGCTCGACGTCACCGTGCAGGCGCAGATCCTCGAACTGCTCGCGGGCTTGAAGAGCAGCAAGAACATGTCGATGCTGTTCATCACCCACGATCTCGGCATCGTCAGGAAGATCGCCGACCGGGTCTGCGTGATGACCAAGGGCAAGATCGTCGAGACCGGTGCGACCAGGGACATCTTCGCCAATCCGCAGCATGCCTATACGCGGCATCTGCTGGCCGCCGAACCGAAGGGCAAGCCGCCAGCCGCCAACGCTGCCGCCAAGCCTGTCATGACCGGCCGGGACATAAAGGTCTGGTTTCCGATCAAGAAGGGGTTTTTCCGGCGCACGGTCGACAATGTGAAGGCCGTCGACGGCCTCGACGTCACCGTGCGCGCCGGCCAGACGCTCGGCGTCGTCGGCGAATCCGGCTCGGGCAAGACGACGCTCGGCCTGGCGCTGGCCAGGATGATCTCGTCGACCGGAACCATTCAGTTCAACGGACGCGACATCAACCAGCTCTCCTTCAACGCCATGCGGCCGTTGCGGCGCGAGTTGCAGATCGTCTTCCAGGATCCGTTCGGATCACTCAGCCCGCGCATGTCGGTGTCGGAGATCATCGAGGAAGGGCTGAAGATCCACGAGCCGAAGCTGTCGCCCGACCAGCGTGACGAGCGCGTCGTCGACGTCTTGAAGGAGGTCGGGCTCGATCCCACGACGCGCAACCGCTATCCGCACGAATTCTCCGGCGGCCAGCGGCAGCGCATCGCCATCGCACGCGCCATGGTGCTCAATCCGCGCTTCGTCATGCTGGACGAACCCACCTCGGCGCTCGACATGAGCGTGCAGGCACAGGTTGTCGACCTGTTACGCAGCCTGCAGGCGAAGCATGACCTCGCTTATCTGTTCATCAGCCATGACCTGAAAGTCATCCGCGCACTTGCCAATGACGTTATCGTCATGCGCAATGGCAAGATCGTCGAAGCCGGCCCTTCCGAACAGATTTTTGCCAGCCCGCAAACCGACTATACTCGGGCGCTGATCTCGGCAGCCTTCAAGATCGAGACGGCACCGGTCGGCATCGTCAGCGAATAACAATAAGCCGCAATGACAAGGCCTCGAACAACAGGTCCGGAATAACAGGGAAGAAGAATCCGCAATGGAAAAAGGCCGCATCCTGCTCGCCGTCACGGGCTTTCATCCGCAACGCTGGCGCGAACTGCTGTCGGCGGAGCGGGAGGTGGTGCTCGAGCCTGACAGCGCCAGCGATCCGTCGATCACCTACGCGGTGGTGTGGAAGCAGCGGCCGAACCTTCTGTCGTCGCTACCCAATCTGCGCGCCATCTTTTCGATTGGCGCCGGCGTCGATCATATCTTCGCCGATCCCGGCCTGCCCGACGTGCCGATCGTCAAGGTCGTCGCCGACAATCTCACTCAGTACATGACCGAATATGTCGTCTGGCGGGTGCTCGATCACCATCGCCAGGGCATGCTCTACCGGGCGCAACAGCAAAAGAAGATCTGGCACGAGCCGCAGCAACGGCCGGCAGGCGACATCTCCGTCGGCATCATGGGCCTCGGCAACCTCGGCCGCGCGGCGACGTCTGTGCTGTTGGCGCTCGGCTTTCCGGTCAATGGCTGGTCACGCACCGACCGGCCGATGAAAGGTGTTTCCACCTATTCGGGAGAGGCCGGCCTGGTCCCGTTCCTCAATGCCACCGACATCCTTGTGGTACTTTTGCCGCTCACCCCCGAGACGCACGGCATCATCAATTATGGTGTGCTTAAGCAACTGCGGAAGCGCAACGGCCTTGGCGGCTCGGTGCTGATCAATGCCGGGCGCGGCCGCCTGCAGAAGGATGCCGACATCGTGCGTGCACTGAAAGACGGCACGCTGAAGGAGGCGAGCCTCGACGTGTTCGAGGTCGAGCCGCTGCCGAAGACCAGCCCGCTGTGGGGCCATCCGAAGGTGTTCGTGACACCGCACGCGGCGGCAACCTCGGATCCGGTTCATCTGGTGCCGATAATGCTTCGGCAGATGGACGCCTACGAGCGCGGCGAGAAGCTTGAGAACCTGGTTGACCGCAAGGCAGGTTATTAACTGGGCAGAGCAAGCTTGTTCTGCTTGGCCGGCTTGCCGCATTCGCGGCGGGTAATGGACCGGTTCATGGCGTCTATCTTGCCGCTTGCCTGATCGGCATCGCGCTTGGCCTTGGAGCGCATGTCGGGCGTGAACGGGCCGAATCCCATCGCCGGGTTGGAGAAGGACGGCTTGGCGTCCACCGACAAATGGTATTGCTGCGCCAGTCCGTTTCGTTGCGCCAGCAATTGATCGCAAGGCACGCTGTCGTATTGCAGGGAGGACTGGACGTTCGCGTCCTGCTGTTCGGACATCGAGTTGCCGACGCAACCCGCCACTGCCAGGCAGGATGCCAAAACCATCAGGTCCCAGCGCATGGGACATGCTCCATGTCGTTGCCCAGCCTTTGCCAAATGACACCAGTCGAGCATGCGAAATTCTCCGAAAACCGGTTTCCACTTTTCGGGATGATGGTCTAGTCACATTCTCGAACAGTCGGAGACGTCAAGTGTTGGAAGACAGGCTTGCCACCACAACCAGCCCTTCGACAGGCTGATGACGATCCTGCCGGATAACACTCGTTTCCAATGACAGGATCGAAAAGCCGTTGGCGGCCAGGACGCGCCTGATGTAGCTTTGCGAATGCGCATAGCGGCGTGACGGCTGCAGCGCGAAGTCACCGCTGCCGGCCAACTCTCCAGCAGCCAACTTCTCGGCGGAAAACGCAAACAGGCCGTCGCCGGCAAGCATCCCGGCAACCGTCCTCACCACGGCTTCGAGCGCGCCGACATAGATGAACACGTCGGCCATCGTCACCAGATCGGCTTTGCGGCCGGCATAGGCAAGGTCCTGCAGGTCCGCCTTGACGAGGAGATCGTAGACGCCTTTGGCCCGCGCCTTTCTCAGCATGCTGGCCGAGATGTCGTAGCCCTCCAGCCGATCGGCGATCGGCCGCAACCTTTGCCCCATCAGGCCAGTGCCGCAGCCGAGATCGAGCACAAGGGGAAAGCGGCCCGGCCTTGCCGCTCGAATGGCCTGATCGAGAAATTCAGGCAAGCGGTAGCCGAGCTTGTCGACCAGCGATTGCTCGAAGCTCTCGGCATAGTGGTCGAACAGCGTCTCGACGAAGGCGCTTGGCGGTGCAGCGGCAACCGGTGCCTTGCCGATCAATTGCAGCTTCAGCGCAGCGCCAAGCCGATCCGCCGATCCAGCTTCAACACCGTCCTCCAGGCCTGCGCCGCCAGATCCGGCGCGCCCGCCGCCTCCTGCATCTCGCCGACACGGAACCAGCCCGTCGCCCACTGCGGCGCCAGTTCCAGCGCGCCAAGCAGCAACTCCGCCGCGGCCGCATGATCGCCAAAGGCATGCAGCATTTCGGCATAGTCGGCACGGCGGTCGGCGTTCAAATCGCCGGACGAGGCCTGAAGCGGTTTCATGGTGATTGTCCTGCCAGCGTATGCAGCCGGCATCCCTTGTCTATGCTGGAGTCAGCAGTCACTTGCAACAGGCTTCCCGCGCCGCAATTAGCGACTATCTTGGAGCGATGCGCGCCAGCGACCTGCTCCATCCCCGCCCGGAGGGCCTCTACTGCCCACCCGGCGATTTCTTCATCGACCCGGTACGGCCGGTCAGCCGGGCGCTGATCACGCACGGTCATTCCGACCATGCCCGTTCCGGCCATCGCTCGGTGTTGGCCACCCAGCAGACGCTTGATATCATGGGGCTGCGCTATGGCGAGGGCTTTGCCGGCACGACGCAGGCGGCAGTGCTTGGCGAAGCGATTGCGCTGAACGGCGTCTCCGTCACCTTTCATCCTGCCGGGCATGTGCTGGGCTCGGCGCAGATCGCCGTCGAGCATCAGGGCACGTGCATTGTTGCGTCCGGCGACTACAAGCGCCAGGGGGATGCCACTTGCGAGCCGTTCGAACCGATCAAATGCGACGTGTTCATCACCGAGGCGACCTTCGGCCTGCCGGTGTTCCGCCATCCACCCGACACCGAAGAGATCGGTCGCCTGCTGAAATCCGCCGCCCAGTTTCCTGAGCGCTCGCATCTGATCGGCGCCTATGCGCTCGGCAAGGCGCAGCGGGTTATGCGCCTGCTGCGCGATGCCGGCTACGACAGACCGATCTACATCCATGGCGCGCTGGCCAAGCTCAGCGACTACTACCAGAGCCAGGGCATTGACCTCGGGATGCTCGAACCGGCGACAGTCGAGAGCAGCGGCAAGGACGACTTCACCGGCGCCATCGTCGTCGGCCCACCATCTGCCTTCGCCGACCGCTGGGCGCGGCGCTTTCCCGATCCGATCTCGTGCTTCGCGTCAGGCTGGATGCGTATCCGCCAGCGCGCCAAGCAAGGCGGTGTCGAGCTGCCGCTGATCATTTCCGACCACGCCGACTGGGATGAGCTGACCGCCACGATCAAAGAGACCGGCGCTGAAGAAATCTGGGTGACGCATGGCCGCGAGGAAGCGCTGGTGCGCTGGTGCGAGCTCGAAGGCATTGCCGCGCGACCGCTGCACCTCGTCGGCTATGAGGACGAGGGCGATTGAGGATGATGGCGATCTTCGACATAGCGCTCCACGGCGCCTCCCTCTGGCCTGCCGGGACAGAGGGGGGCACGACGAAACGCAAGCCCGCGCGGCTCGCACCGTCATGAACCGTTTCGCCGAGCTTCTCGACCGCCTGGTGCTGACGCCGTCGCGCAACGGCAAGCTGACGCTCTTAACCGACTATTTTCGCAGCGTCGAGGATCCGGATCGCGGCCTGGCGCTGGCCGCCATCACCGGCGACCTTTCCATCGCGGCGGTCAAGCCGGCGATGCTGCGCACGCTGGTCATCGAGCGCATGGACCCGGTGCTGTTCCGCTATTCCTACGACTATGTCGGCGACCTGGCGGAAACCGTGTCGCTGGTCTGGCCACAATCTTCGGCGGATATCCCGAACCATGCGCCGACACTCGCCGAGGTGGTGGCAAAACTGCAGGCGGCGAGCCGTTCCGACGGGCCGAAAGTGCTGGCCAGGCTGCTCGACAGCGCCAGCATCTCGGCGCGTTTCGCCATCATCAAGCTAGTCACCGGCGGCCTGCGCATCGGCGTCTCGGCACGGCTGGCCAAGCAGGCGCTGGCCGACCTCGGCGGGGTCGACATAACCGAGATCGAGGAGCTGTGGCACGGGCTGGCGCCACCATATACCGAGCTGTTCGCCTGGCTGGAAGGCAAGGCCGAGAAACCCAGAAAGACGGCGTTGGCGCTGTTCCGGCCTGTGATGCTGTCGACCCCGGTCGGTGACGGCGATCTCGAAAAGCTCGATCCGGCAGATTACGCAGCCGAGTGGAAATGGGACGGCATCCGCGTCCAGGCGGTTTGCGAAGGCGGCGTTCGCCGGCTCTATTCGCGCACCGGCGACGACGTCTCCGGCGCCTTTCCCGACTTCGGCGAAGCGATGAATTTTTCCGCCACCCTCGACGGCGAGCTTCTGGTCGGCGATCCCTTGCAGGCGACCGGCACGTTCTCGGACCTGCAGCAACGGCTGAACCGCAAGAGCGTGACGCCGAAGATCCAGCAGCAATACCCGGCGTTCATGCGCTGCTACGATGTGCTGCAGATCGGCGACGAGGACTTGCGGCCGCTCTGCTTCCGCGAGCGGCGCGGCCGCCTCGAAGCCTTCGTGAAGAGCCTCGACCCGAGCCGCTTCGATCTTTCGCCGCTGGTCGAGTTCACCGACTGGCAGGCGCTGGAGGAATTGCGCCGCAAGCCGCTGCATCCGGTCATCGAAGGCGTGATGCTGAAGCGCTGGGATTCGCCCTATCTTGCCGGCCGGCCGAAAGGCCCATGGTTCAAGTGGAAGCGCGATCCGCATACGGTCGACGCCGTGCTGATGTATGCCCAGCGCGGCCACGGCAAGCGCTCGAGCTTCTATTCGGACTACACGTTTGGCGTCTGGTCAGGCCCGGAAGGCTCCGAGGAACTGGTGCCGGTCGGAAAGGCCTATTTCGGCTTCACCGATGAGGAACTCAGGCAGATCGACAAATATGTCCGCGACAACACAATCGAGCGTTTCGGCCCGGTCCGCTCGGTACGGGCCGATCGCGAGGCCGGGCTGGTGCTGGAGGTGGCGTTCGAAGGGCTCAACCGCTCGACACGGCACAAATCGGGCGTTGCCATGCGCTTTCCGCGTATTTCGCGGCTGCGCTGGGACAAGCCGGCAGCCGAAGCCGACCGCATCGAGACGCTGCAGGCGCTGCTCGACAGCTAGATATCGGCACGAGATATTACTGGATTATCGCGAGGTATTACTGGGCGATCGAGACGCGGATTTCGTAGATGTCGACCGACTTACCCTGCTTGTCGAAGTCGGAATTGATGGCGATGGTGCCAGCAGCACCCGGATGCTTGTCCGGAAACTGCACGTCGAACAAATATTCGTTGTGCTCATGGCCGACCGCATAGCGCTTGCGGCCGCAATCGCCGAGTTCGCCGAAATTGCAGTCGACCGAAATCTGCGTCTCCTTGCCCTCCTCGGAGCGGGCGACAATGTCGAACACGGCATGTTTGCCGGCAAGCTTCTCAAGCACGCCTTGCCCGACATCGAAGGCGATGGCCGAGCCGGAAGCGCCGGAGCGGATGCGCAGGAACGACCCGGTGTCGTCTTGCATCACGTCGGCCTTGGCATCGGAGGGCGTACTGACATGCGTCGGGTCGCTCGGCGCAAACACGTTGATCCAGTCACGTTCGGCCTCGCCGGGCTTTAGCGGCGAGGCCGTGTCATCGGGCGGCGAGAAGTCGTCATCATCGACCGCTGGAGGCGTTTGCGGTGGGGACGTATCGAGCTGCGCCGGCGACTTGAAGACGCCGGTTTGCTTGGCGAAATACAGGCCGATGCCGGCAGCGGCGAGCAGCGTCACGCCAAGGAAGATCGCGGTCAACGGCAGCCGCCGCCCTCTCACCCGCCTTTCGTCGCGGTCGGGCGTCACCTCGTCGTCGTTGCCACCCGTCGAGGCGGAAGCCGGCATGTCGATGGGCGGTGCACCGGGAAGAACCGCCTCGGGCATGATGTCGGGGACGACCGGCAGCACGCGTGACCGGGGCGCATCGAATGACTTGTCGGATTCAGGTCGCTGCGCCGGCCTGTCGACCTCGAGCGACGGAGTGGTTTCCTCAGGCGGATTTGTCGGGTGCTCGACCGCAGGCGCCGCGGCGACCTCGGGCGACGGCGCGGTTTCCTCAGGTGTCGGGTGCTCCACCGCTGGCGCCGTGGCGACATTGTCCGTCTGCGGCGCAGCGTCGGGAACCGCGGGCAGGAATTCGGATTCGATTTCCGCGATCTTCGCCTGCACTGCCTTGCGGCGCTTGATGGCGACTTCGACCGTCACGTTCGGATTGGCCTGGAGCACACGGTCCAGCGCGGCGAAGGCCGATCGATAGACCCGCTCGCGAAACGCGCGGTCGTCGGCATTGCCCTTCTCGAAGGCGTTCCGGATCGCTTTTTCGATCGCGTCCAAAGCGAATTCCCTCTGCACGTGCGCTCACATTGACATGATCGTTAGCCGTAGGCGACCAATCAATCAACGGGCGGGCAGCCGCATTCTGCCCTGCCGACGCCTCCAGAGCTCATTTCGGAGGTTTTTCTACAAGGAAATCAATATATTTTGCGGGTTTTCCCGGCTGCGATCACGAGCGCCGTGCCCAGGCAGTCACCCGCGCGACCGAAGGGCGGGTCGGTGCAGCGGCCATTTTGGGCTGGCAATTGGGCGCCGATACGAATTGACAAGCGCTATCTTGAATTCACGGCTGGCCATCTTGAATTCGTAACGGGTTGAGGCTATCACCCAGCGCATCTTGGAGGCTCCGGCTTCCCGGGCCGCTTTAGCTCAGTTGGTAGAGCACATCATTCGTAATGATGGGGTCAGGTGTTCGAGTCACCTAAGCGGCACCAGCTATTTTCACCGATCAGCGTGATGAACTTGATGAAACAGCGCTGTCGCCCAGCGTCGCCACAGTCTTCAGCGCGCCGTCCAGCATGTCGCCGTTCTCGTCCTTGAGCGCCGCTTCGCGCAGGCGCCTGATCCAGTCGGCGGCGTCGTCGCGGCCCTTGAGCAGATCGAGCGCCGACAACACCCTGTCGAATTTCGACTGCGCGCGGGCGTGGGTGTCGCTGTAGCCCCTGATCAGGCGGCCTTCTTCTTCGCCAGCCTTGCCTTGATGCTGGCGACGTCGGCGCGCGGCGTCGCTGCGAACAGCGTCTTGGTATAGCTGTGCTTGGGGTCGGCAAAGACCTCATCACGCGAGCCGTATTCGACCGCCTCGCCGAAATACATCACCATCACGTCGTCGGCGATGTAGCGCACCACCGACAGATCGTGGCTGATGAAGACATAGGTCAGTTTGAACTCGTCCTGCAGGTCGGCCAGCAGGTTGAGCACCTGCGCCTGCACCGAGAGATCGAGTGCCGAGACCGGCTCGTCCAGCACCAGCAGGCTCGGATTGAGCATCAGCGCGCGGGCGATGGCGATGCGCTGGCGCTGGCCGCCCGAGAACATGTGCGGGTAGCGGTTGTAGTGCTCCGGTCCGAGTCCGACCTTCTTCAGCATCTTCATTGCGAGGTCGCGCCGTTCGTCGGCCGGCCTGTCGGTATTGATCAGCAGCGGCTCACCCAGCACGTCGCCGATCTTCTGGCGCGGGTTGAGCGAACCATAGGGATTCTGGAAGACGATCTGCACCTTGCGGCGCATCTCCTTCGACAGCCCATGCTTGGCGATGTCGACCTTGTGACCGTCGATGAAAAGCTCGCCGGAAGTAGCCGGGTCGATCAGGGTGATGATGCGGGCGAGCGTTGACTTGCCGCAGCCGCTTTCGCCGACGATGGCCAGCGTCTTGCCTTTCTCGACGCTGAACGAGACGCCCTTGACCGCATGCACGGTGCGGGAGGGACGAAACAGGCCGCCGCCGACATGGTAGTCGCGAACGATGTTCTTGCCTTCGAGAACCGCAGGACTCATGACGTGGCTCCCGATGCAGACCCGATTCCTGTTGCAGAGGGGGCCGGTTCGAACAGCATGTCGGAGACGGTCGGCAGCCGGTCGCCGACGGCGTTTTCCGGCAGCGCCGACAGGAGCGCGCGCGTGTAGTTGCTCTTCGGCGATTCAAACAGCGACAGGACGTCGGCCTCTTCCATCTTGCGGCCCTTGTACTGGACGATGACGCGGTCGGCGGTCTCGGCCACCACGCCCATATTGTGGGTGATCATGATCAGCCCCATGCCGTATTTGGCCTGCAGGGAGACCAGCAGGTCAAGGATCTGCTTCTGGATGGTGACGTCGAGCGCGGTGGTCGGCTCGTCGGCGATCAAAAGCTTCGGATTGCAGGCTATGGCGATGGCGATCATGACGCGCTGGCACTGGCCGCCCGACATCTGGTGCGGGAATGAGTTCAGCCGCTCTTCCGGGTCGGCAATGCCGACCAGCGTCATCAGTTCGATGGCGCGGGCCCGGCGCTGGGCGCGGTCCATCCCCATATGGAAGCGCAGCACCTCCTCGATCTGGAAGCCGGCGGTGAAGCAGGGATTGAGGCTGGCGATCGGCTCCTGGAAGATCATCGAGATGTCCTTGCCGACGATCTTGCGCCGCTCGGACGGGCCGAGCTTCAAGAGGTCGATGCCGTCGAAGGCCATGCGGTCGGCCTTCACCGTTGCCGTGTTGGGCAAAAGCCCCATCACAGCCAGCATCGCCACCGATTTGCCGGAGCCGGATTCGCCGACGATGGCCAGCACCTCGCGCGGCTCGATCGACAGGTCGATGCCTTGCACGGCCATGAACGGTCCGGCCGCGGTGTCGAAGGAAACGGTAAGGTTCCTGATCTCGAGCAGAGGCATGACTCAAGACCTCTTCAGCTTGGGGTCGAAGGCGTCGCGAAGGCCATCGCCGATCAGGTTGATGGCAAGCACCGTGATCAGGATGGCAAGGCCGGGGAAGGTCACCACCCATGGCGCGCGCAAGATGAATTCGCGCGCCGTAGCGAGCATGGTGCCCCATTCCGGCGTCGGCGGCTGTGCGCCGACGCCGAGGAAGCCGAGAGCCGCCGCCTCGAGAATGGCATTGGAGAAGGACAGCGTCGCCTGCACGATCAGCGGCGCCACGCAATTGGGCAAGATCGTCACCAGCATCAGCCTGATGTGGCTGGCACCGGCAACCTTGGCCGAGATCACATATTCACGGTTCTTTTCCGCCATTACCGCCGCGCGGGTGAGCCGCGCGAAATGCGGCTGCAGCACCAGCGCAATCGCCAGCATGGCGTTGAACAGGCCGGGTCCCAGGATCGCCACCAGCACCAGCGCCAGCAGCAGCGACGGGAAGGCCAGGATGATGTCCATGACGCGCATGATCAGCGTATCGAGCCAGCCGCGGAAATAGCCGGCGAGCACGCCGAGGACGATGCCGCTGGTCAGCGAGAAAACGACAACGACCAGGCCGATGAACAGCGAAAAACGCGCCCCGAAAATCAGCCGCGAAAGCATGTCGCGACCGACCGCGTCGGTGCCCAGCAGGAACATCGATTTGCCACCCTCCTGCCAGGCCGGGGGCGCCAGCAGCGCATCGCGAAACTGTTCGTCTGGCGAATGCGGCGCCACCAGCGGCGCGAAAATCGCCACCAGCACCAAGGCCAAGAACACAAGCAGGCCGATGACGGCGCCGGTGTTCATCGAGTAGTAGTGCCAGAATTCAGCAACGGCCCGTTGCCGGCCGCCGGTCGGAATGGATGCGGCGGTGGCTTCGGCAGTGGTTTGGTCGGTCATCTCACTGCGCCCGGATGCGTGGGTTGATGACGGCATAGAGTACGTCGACGATCAGGTTCACCGCCATGACGATCAGCGCGATAATCAGCAACCCGCTCTGGACGACGACATAGTCGCGCTTGCCGATCGCATCGATCATCCATTTGCCGATACCGGGCCAGGAAAAGATCGTTTCGGTGAGGATGGCGCCCGCCATCAGTGTGCCGACTTGCAGACCAATGGTGGTGACGACGGGGATCAGCGCGTTGCGAAAGGCGTGGAGCCCGATGACGCGGCGCGGCGCCAGACCCTTGGCGCGCGCGGTGCGCACATAGTCCTCGCCCAGCACCTCCAGCATCGCTGACCGCGTCTGGCGCGCTATGACGGCGAGCGGGATCGTCGCCAGCACGATCGCCGGCAGGATCAGATGGCTGGCGGCAGACCTGAAAGCACCGCTCTTGCCGGAGATCAGGCTGTCGATCAGCATGAACCCGGTCGTCGGCCTGAAGAAATATTGAAGGCCGATGCGGCCGGAAACGGGCGTCCAGCCGAGATAGCCGGAGAAAAAGATGATGAGCAGCAACCCCCACCAGAAGATCGGCATCGAATAGCCGGTCAGCGCCACGCCCATCGTCGCCTGGTCGAACCATGATCCGCGCTTGACCGCGGCGAAGATGCCGGCGGGAATGCCGATCAGGACGGCGATGATCAATGCGATCGTGGCCAGTTCCAACGTCGCCGGAAACAGTGCCTGGAATTCGCCGAACACCGGCCGCTTGGTGGCGATCGATATGCCGAAGTCGCCGGTCAGGACCCTGCCGATATACTCCAGATACTGGATGACATAAGGCCGGTTGTAGCCAAATTGCTCGATAAGCTGCGCGTAGCGCTCGGGGCTGACGCCGCGCTCTCCGGCCAATGCCAGGATCGGATCGCCCGGCAGAAGCCGAACGAAAGCGAACGCCGCCAGCGATATGCCGAATACGGTCGGGATGATCAGTGCGAGCTTGTGGAGGAGATAGCGGAGCATCTTACTTAATAGAACGGCGGCGCTGGAAGTCCAGCGCCGCCGCTCGATTTCGCTGACTTATTCGGTAACGTCGACGCCGTCAAACCGATGAATGCCGAGCGGGTCCATGACGAAGCCCACAACCTTCTTGTTCATCGGCATGAAGACCTTGGAGTGGGCGATGGTCAGCCACGGAGCCTCACGCTTGAACACGACCTGGGCTTCCTCGTAGATCTTGGTGCGCTCAGCCACATCCGTGGTCGCCTTGCCTTTCTTCAGCAGGTCCTCGAACTCCTTGTTGCACCAGATCGCATAGTTGGACTGGCCGATGGCATCGCAGCCGAGCAGGAAGAGGAAGTTGTCCGGATCGCCGTTGTCACCGGTCCAGCCCAGCTGGAAGGCGCCGTCGCGGTCCTTGGCCTTGCCGCGGGTGCGGTACTCGGTCCATTCGTAGCTGACGATCTCGGCCTTGACGCCGACGGCGGCGTAGTCGGCCTGGATCAACTCGGCGACGCGCTGGGCGTTCGGGTTGTATGGACGGCTGACGGGCATTGCCCAGATCTTCATCGACAGGTCCTTGACGCCCGCTTCAGCCAGCATCTTCTTGGCTGCCTCGGGATCATAGGGGTCGTCCTTGATGTCCTTGTTATAGGACCACATGGTCGGCGGGATCGGGTTGATCGCCACCTGGCCCGCGCCCTGATAGACCGCGTCGATGATCGCCTTCTTGTTGACCGCCATGTTGAGGGCCTTGCGGACCTCGACCTTGTCGAAGGGCGGCTGGGTCGTGTTGTAGGCCAGGTAGCCGATGTTCAGGCCTTCCTGCTCGTCGACCTTGAGGTTGGTGTCGGCCTGCAGGCCGGCAATGTCGGCCGGCGCCGGATACGACATGATATCGCACTCGCCTGCCTTCAGCTTCTGCGCGCGCACGGCCGGATCGGGCGTGATTGCGAAGATCAGGTCGTCGATCTTCTGGCGGCCGCCATAGTAGCCGTCCCATGCCGCATAGCGGATGACCGCGTCGACCTGGTAGTCGACGAACTGGTACGGACCAGTGCCGATCGGCTTCTGGGTAAACTGCTGCCTGGTGCCAGCCTTGTCGAGCTGCTCGGCATATTCCTTGGAGACGATCGACGAGAAATCCATGCCGAGGTCCGGCAGGAAAGCGACTTCAGGCTTGTTGAGCACGAATTTCACCGTCAGGTCGTCGACCTTGACGATTTCCTTCAGAAGATCAGGGAAGCCCATGCCGGTGAAATATTCCCAGCCGGTGCCTTCCAGATAGCTGAACCACGGGTTTTCCTTCTTCCACTGGCGTTCGAAGGAAAAGATCACGTCGTCGGCGTTGAGATCGCGCGTCGGGGTGAAATAGTCGGTGGTCTGGAATTTCACGCCCGGCCGAAGCTTGAACGTATATTCGAGACCGTCGTCGGAAACCGTCCAGCTCTCGGCCAGGCCGGGCGAGATGGTGGTCTTGCCATGCTCGAACTCGACCAGACGCGAATAGATGGTGCGCGCCGAGGCGTCAAAGTCGTTGCCACCGCTCCACGGCGACGGGTCGAAGCCGGCCGGCGACGCCTCCGAGCAATAGACCAGTTGCTTCGCATTGGCCATGCCGCCGAGGACGCTTGCAGCCAGCAACGCGGCTGCAAAAGTCAGTTTCTTTTTCATTGAGCACTCCCTGATGTTCTTCCAAGCCCCTCTATCAGGCTCGCGAAGCGCGCATATAAGCACCGTTTTTCTGGCTTTGGAACACCTCGTTTGCCTACCCCATGGTAAGCAGAAAAAAATTCCACCATACGATAAATCATAGAAAAAACTGGCAGATTCCGCCGATCACGACATTATTAACGAGCTTATTTTTTTATTGATTAGGATAGGGCCAACAGCGGCGAATAGCGACTTTCGGTTCGCCGCAAGCGCCGAGGGACGCCGGCCCGGACGTGCCGCGACACGAACGAATTTTGGCGGCAGATCTTTCCCGTTCTGCCGCAGGAGCAAGACTTGCACGGCCGCCGATAGTCGCAATACATAGACGGCAAGCTGGATTTCTTGGGGATCCGCGACGTAGCGGCGGAGGACGCCTCCGGCATTCGGAGGCGACGCGGCACGAGACGTGCAAAGACAATAAGAACGACCAAGGGAGGGACAGATGGCAAAAGCAGCAAAGACAACGGCCTCGGCGAAGGCAAAAGCCAGGACCGCTTCAAAACCGGCCGCCGGCAAGCCAAAAGCACCGTCCGTCAAAGTCGCTGCCGCGGCCAAGCCGAAGGCCACCGCGCTCACGAAGGCAAGTGCAAAGCCCGCAGCGAAAGCTGCGGTCAAACCCGCGGCTGGAAAGGCTGCCAAGCCTGCGGCCGGAAAGACAGCGCCCGTCGCAAAGTCCGCCGCTGCCAAGCCAGCGCTTGCCACCGGACAGCCGCAAAAGCCATGGCTCAAGAGCTACCCGAAAGTCGTTCCGGCCGAGATCGGCGCCCTGCCCTACAATTCCATCGGCGACTTTCTTATCGCCGCCTGCCAGAAGTTTGCCGGCCAGCCGGCCTTCATCTGCATGGGCAAGTCGATCACCTACGCCGAGCTCGAGCGGCAATCGGCGGCCTTCGGCGCCTATCTTCAATCGAAGGGGCTGCAGAAGGGCGCACGTGTCGCGCTGATGATGCCGAACGTGCTGCAATATCCGGTGGCGATGATGGCCATCTTGCGCGCCGGTTATACGGTGGTGAACATCAACCCGCTCTACACGCCGCGCGAGCTGGAGCACCAACTCAAGGATTCCGGCGCGCAGGCAATCGTCATCCTTGAAAATTTCGCCAACACGCTGCAGGCGGCGATCGCCAGGACGGCGGTCAAGCATGTCGTGGTCGCCACGATGGGTGACATGCTCGGCGGCCTGAAGGGAGCGATCGTCAACCTGGTCGTGCGCCGCGTGAAGAAGATGGTGCCGGCCTGGTCGCTGCCCGGCCACGTCAAGTTCAATGCGGCATTGAAGGCCGGTGCCGGAATGGACTTCAAGCCCGCCAAGGTCGCCGCCGACGATATCGCCTTCCTGCAATATACGGGCGGCACCACCGGCGTCTCCAAGGGCGCTACGCTGCTGCACAGCAATGTGCTGGCCAATGTCGCCCAGAACGCGCTCTGGATCGAAGACGCCTACACGATCAAGCCGAAACCGGCGCACCCCAACTTCATCTGCGCGCTGCCGCTCTACCATATCTTCGCGCTGACGGTGAACGCGCTGATGGGCATGCAGCAAGGTGCCCAGAACGTGCTCATTCCCAACCCGCGCGACATTCCCGGCTTCGTCAAAGAGCTGAAGAAGTATCCGATCCACATCTTTCCGGGTCTCAACACGCTGTTCAATGCACTGCTCAACAATGAGGAGTTCCGCAAGCTCGATTTCAAACCGCTGATCCTGACGCTGGGCGGCGGCATGGCGGTGCAGAAGGGCGTTGCCGAGCGCTGGAAGGCGCTGACCGGCTGTCCGGTCACCGAGGGCTACGGGCTTTCGGAAACCTCGCCGGTGGCGACCGCCAACAAGTTCAGCGACGGCGACTTCACCGGCACGATCGGCCTGCCGCTGCCTTCGACCGAGATCGTCATCCGCGATGAGGACGGCAACGATTTGCCTCTCGGCGAGGTCGGAGAGATCTGCATCCGCGGACCGCAGGTGATGGCCGGCTACTGGAACCGGCCGGACGAGACCGCCAAGGTGATGACCGAGGACGGCTTCTTCAAATCGGGCGACATGGGCTTCATGGACGAGCGCGGCTACACCAAGATTGTCGACCGCAAGAAGGACATGATCCTGGTATCCGGCTTCAACGTCTATCCGAACGAACTCGAGGAAGTCGTGGCCCAGCATCCGGGCGTGCTCGAAGTGGCGGCGATCGGCGTACCGGACGAACATTCGGGCGAGGTGCCGAAACTGTTCGTCGTCAAGAAGGACCAGGCACTGACCGCGGAAATGCTGACCGCCTATTGCCGCGACAACCTGACCGGTTACAAGCGGCCCAAATATATCGAATTCCGGACCGAACTGCCGAAGACGCCGGTAGGCAAGATCCTGCGGCGGGCGTTGCGGGGATAGGCACAGCTTTGGGCGATTGCCTTGCCGGCGACGACGCCGTGGACATACGTTCGCATCCCGACCCGGCAGCGTTCATCAGGGTGAACATGCGCGTCACCGCTGTTCCTGAGCTTTCCAAAATCCGGCTTTACACCGCCCATCCTGGAAGTGGCCTGCGGCGGCTTATCGAGTGGACCGAAAACGAAGTCGAGGTAGACGACTTGGCCGAGCCTGACGAGGACGCGCCGGAAATGCAGCCGCCCTACTGGGCCTATGCCTGGGCCGGCGGCGCCGTGCTCGCCCGCTACATCCTCGACCGACCGGAGACGGTGGCGGGTCGCCGCGTGCTCGACCTCGGTGCCGGTTCGGGCATTGTCGGCATCGCCGCGGCAAAGGCCGGGGCACGCGAAGTGATCGCAGCCGAGATCGACCGCAATGGCGTTGCAGCACTTGGCCTCAATGCAGCGGCGAACGGCGTCGCGATCACGGTGACCGGCGAGGACGTCACCGCCGGTCCGCCACCGGCGGTCGACCTGGTGATGGCCGGCGACCTGTTTTACGCCTACGACGTAGCCGAGCGCGTCACACCCTTTCTTGACCGTTGCCTGGCTGCCGGCATCGGCGTGCTCATCGGCGATCCGGGCCGCGCCTGGCTGCCGCGGTCGCGGCTTCGCATGCTGGCCGAATACAAGGTGCCGGATTTCGGCGAAGGCCGGGGCACTGCGATGAAACCCAGCAGCGTTTTCTCGTTCGAGCCGGAGGGCGTTTAGCCGACGCGCGAAGGATGCGCGTCGCTGTCCGCGCCGAGCGAATGCCGCGCGCATGCGTGCTTAGGTCGTCTCCTTGACCCTGGCCGCCAGAAAGTCCGGCAGGTCGGCAACCGAATCGAGAACGACGTCGGCGATCTGCGACAGCGATTCACGCGTGCCGGTGCCAGAGAGAACGCCGATCGCCAGTCCGCAGCCGCCGGCCCGCGCCATCTCCAGGTCGTGGCGGTTGTCGCCGACCATGGCGATCGCCGCCGGCTTCAGGCCAGTCAAGTCGGAGAAGGCGAGGATCGTATCCGGCGCCGGTTTGGGATTGGCGACCGCATCATAACCATAGGCCGCGTCAAAAAGCTGGGCGACGCCGAGCGTCATCAGGGTCTTCTCAGCACCGCTGGTCGAATCGTTGGTGGCGACGCCGAGCCGGTAGGATCTCTTGTGAAGCAGGCCAAGCGTCTCGACCACGCCGGGCAGCGCCACTGCCATCGCCGATCCCTGCACCGAGGTGATCTCGTTGAAGCGGGCGACGGCAAGCATCTGGTCTTCGTCGGACAAGCGCGGAAACCACAGCTCGACAACATCCATGTTGGTGCCCGAGGCAAAGATCGAATCGGGCTTGAAGCGCTTGGTGGCGAAGTCGAAGCCCGCAGCCGCAAGCAGCCTGTCGGCCTTCCAGCGATCGCCCTCGGACGCATCCATCGCCATGAAATCGGCGACGCCGAGCCAAGTGGCGTTGAAGTCGACAAGCGTGCCGTCCTTGTCGAACAATATTCCCTTGATATCCAAGCCTTTTACTCCGAGCCGCGCAATCGGTGGATGTGTCCCACCAGCCCGGCGGTCGAAGCATCCCGCTTTGCGGCATTCTCCTTGCCTTCCACGACAGGCAGCAGCCCCGTGGCCAGCTCCTTGCCGAGTTCGACGCCCCATTGGTCGAAGGAATTGATGTTGAAGAGCGTGCCTTCGACAAAGACGCGGTGCTCATAGAGTGCGATCAGCCGCCCGAACGTATGCGGGTCGAGCTTCCTGTAGAGGATGGTCACCGAGGGACGGTCGCCGGAGAAGACGCGGTGCGGGGCGATCCTGTCGATATCGGCTGAATTCATGCCTTTCGCCAGCATCTGAGCGCGGGCTTCCTCCAGCGTGCGGCCCTTCATGAAGGCTTCCGACTGTGCCAGGCAGTTGGCAAGCAAAAGGTCGTGGTGATGTTTGAGGTCGGGCTCGTGGCCGACGGCGGCGGCTAGGAATTCGACCGGGATGAAGTCGGTGCCCTGGTGCAGGAGTTGGAAGAAGGCGTGCTGGCCGTTGGTGCCGGGCTCACCCCAAACCAGCGGGCCGGTCGGCGTCTTGACGGTGCCGCCGTCGAGGGTGACGCTCTTGCCGTTCGATTCCATGTCGAGTTGCTGCAGATAGGCCGGCAGCCGTGACAGGCGCTGGTCGTAGGGGATGACGGCGCGGGCGGGGTATTTGCAAATGACGCGGTGCCACCAGCCGATCAGACCCATCAGCGCCGGCAGGTTCGTTGCCAGCGGCGCGGTGCGGAAGTGCTCGTCCATCTCATGTGCGCCATCGAGAAAGGCGCGAAAATTCTTCGGCCCGATGGCGATCATCACCGGCAGGCCGATCGCTCCCCATAAGGAGTAACGGCCGCCGACCCAGTCCCAGAAGCCGAAGACGCGGTCCGGCGCGATGCCGAATTTCGCCACCAGGTCGAGCGCCGTCGAGACGGCGGCGAAATGCTTGCCGACGGCTTGCTTGCCGAGCGCCTTCTCAACCCATTTACGCGCCGTCTCGGCATTGGTCATCGTCTCGACGGTGGTGAAGGTCTTCGAGGCGACGATGAACAACGTGGTTTCGGCGGAAAGGCCTTTCAGCGTGTCGTGGACATGGGCGCCGTCGATATTGGAGACGTAATGCGCGCGCGGCCCGTCGTGATAGGGCGCCAACGCCAGCGTCGCCATGGCCGGGCCGAGGTCGGAGCCGCCGATGCCGATGTTGACGATGTCGGTGATCTTCTTGCCGGTGGCGCCGGCCGCCTTGCCGGAGCGCACGGCTTCGGCGAAGGCGCCCATCGCGTCGAGCACGGCGACAACTTCCGCCCTCACGTCCTGGCCGTCGAGCACGACGCCCTTGCCGGTCAGGTTGCGCAGCGCCGTATGCAGCACGGCACGGCCTTCGGTTACGTTGATCTTCTTGCCCTCGAACATCGCGGCGCGGCGGCCGTCGAGATCGGCGGCACCGGCCAGTTTCTCGAGCAGGTCCATCGTCTGCGCATCGACCGCACATTTCGACCAGTCAAGCAGCAGGTCGCCGTCGGTGGCGGAGAATTTCTCGAAGCGCTGCGGATCGGCAGCGAAAGCCTCGCGCATGGTGCCCGATCTGGCCGCGCGATGATCGCGCAACGCGGCGAGCTGTTTTTGAAAGGACGCTTGATCCACTGCCTCACTCCGAGCCTTTTGAGATGCATCATATCAGACCGGATGTTTCCGGCGCGTGTCGTCGCGGCAAACTATCGGGTTGAATTCGGTTCGTTTCAATGCGCAGCGATGACGCACTGCGTCACGCCGCGATGCCGCAGTGCAGCATCCAAGACGGCAAAGGATCACTGGCATAAATCCCAGCGATCAGAAAAATTGATTGGCGCAACACCTTGTGCCACCAGTACATTCCACTGGTCCAGCCAAGAAAAAGGCTGGCCATCGAGGAACATCTCCCATGCCACAGCGAAACGACACGGCCATATGGTCCGGCCTGTTCCGGATTTCGGCGGAATCCGGCCAGACCCTCCAGGCTCAGATCCGTCAAGCGATCGTCGCCGCCATCCTCGACCGGCAGATTGCCGCTTCGATGCCGCTTCCGTCCTGCCGAATCCTGGCCGAGAAACTCGGCGTTGCCCGCGGTACCGTGGTGCTGGCTTTCCAGCAACTCGTCGACCAGGGTTTCCTGGTAGCGCGCGAACGGCGTGGCCACTTCGTCAATCCAGATGTGTTGGCGACGCCGGCAAAGCCGCACCAGAAGGCACCCGACCAGGCCAACGAGATCGACTGGAAGGCGCGCCGGCAGATCGCCGCCAGCGACATGCCGCCGCCGGCCAAGCACGACAACTGGATCAAGTCGTCCTACCCGTTCGTCTACGGCCAGTTCGACCCGGCGCTGTTCCCAACCGCTGAATGGCGCGAGTGCAATCGCATGGCGCTTGCCGTGCTCGAAATACGCAACTGGGCGTCCGACATGGTCGACCGCGACGACCCGCTGCTGATCGAGCAGATCCAGGCACGGCTGTTGCCGCGGCGTGGCATCTTCGCCAACCCGGACGAGATCATCGTGACGCTGGGCGCCCAGAACGCGCTCTATATGCTGGCCACGCTGCTGATGACCAAGGGCTCCAAGGTGGCGATGGAGGATCCCGGCTATCCCGACGCACGCTCGATCTTCCGCCTGGCGGGTGCCGACATCCAGCCGGTCCCGGTCGACCAGTCCGGCATCGTAACCTCTTCGATTCCCAACGATTCCGGCTTCGTCTTTGTGACACCGAGCCATCATTGCCCGACCATGGTGCCGCTGTCGGCGGAGCGTCGGCAGGACCTTTTGGCACGGGCCAACCGCTACAACCAGATCATCATCGAGGACGGCTATGACAGCCAGCTTCTGGATGAAGCGCCGCAGCAGGCGCTGAAGAGCCTCGACCGTTCCGGCCGCGTCGTCTATGTCGGCTCGATGTCGAAGACGCTGGCTCCCGGCCTGCGGCTTGGCTACATCGTCGCCTCCGCCGGGCTGATCGCCGAGCTTCGCGCACTGCGCCGCTTCATGCTGCGGCACCCGCCGGCAAACAACCAGCGTGCGGTCGCGCTGTTCCTGTCGCTCGGTCATCACGAGGCGCTGGTGCGGCGGCTGTCGAGCGCCTTCGACGAACGGCGCAAGCGTCTGGTCCAAGCGATTTCCGCTTTTCTGCCGGAATGGCGTTCGACCGATTCGGCCGGCGGCACGTCGCTCTGGCTCGAGGGGCCGCGCGGTACCGATTCGCGCGGCCTGGCCGAGGCCGCCGCGTCGCGCAGCGTCATCATCGAGCCTGGCGACCGCTTCTTCGACCGCACCGAAAAGCCGTCGCGTTTCATGCGCTTGGGCATTTCCTCGATCGCGCTCCAGCACATCGAGCCCGGCATTCGCGAACTGGCGACAGCGGCTGGACGCAGGCCGGCGGCAGCTTGATCCTCTCCCCAGACCGGGGCTTGGCGCATGATCCTTTCCGAAAATCGGAATCGATTTTCGGAAAGGATCATGCGCCAAATCAAAGTGCTACAGCGTTCTTTGCGCGTCGAAGAGGACGCGCGGCGCTGTAGCGCGCCTCCGGTTTCCTTTAGCGCCCTGGCATATGCGACGGCACCCGCTGGCTCATAGGCTGTGCCAATGCCGGCGGCATAGTCGAGGCACAAGGGGACGAAGCAGACCGATGGTGGACCAACCGCCGCGCCCCGCTTCGCAGCTAAAGGTGGAGTGCCTCCATGTCAGTGGCTCTTGAAAAGCAGGATTCGTCCGCAGAGCAACGTTCGCGGCGTTCCGGCGGGCGCGAGGCGCGCCGCGCCATGCGGGCAGCGCCGCTTGCCGACGACATCAAGCCGGTGCGCGCCGGCCTCGAAGGCGGCAGCTACGGACCACTCAGCGAAAACGATCGCGAGCGCATCCACGAGGCCGTGCTGACCCTTCTGGAGACGGTCGGCTTTGCCAATGCCATTCCCTCTTGCATCGAGGCGCTGACCAAGGCCGGCGCAACCCATGGCGACGACGGCCGCATCCGTTTCCCCCGCGCCCTCGTCCTCGATACGATCAAGAAGGCGGCACGGCATTTCACGCTGCACGGCCAGGATCCGAAGCACGACATGGTGATCCAGGGCAAGCGCGTGCATTACGGCACTGCGGGTGCCGCAGTGCATCTGGTCGACGTCGAGAAGCGCGAATACCGCGAGTCGCTGCTGCAGGACATCTATGACGCCGCCCGCCTCGTCGAGGGGCTCGACAACATCCATTTCTTCCAGCGCACGATGGTGCCGCGCGACATCCCCGATCCGCTCGATATGGATTTCAACACGCTCTACGCCTGCGTGATGGGAACGTCCAAGCATGTCGGCACGTCGTTCACGGTGCGTGAGAACGTCAAGCCGGCGCTCGAAATGCTCTATGCCATTGCCGGCGGCGAGGAAAACTTCCGCGCCCGGCCGTTCGTGTCGAACTCGAACTGCTTCGTGGTGCCGCCGATGAAGTTTGCCGAGGACGCCTGCGGCGTGCTCGAAGCCTGCGTCGATGGCGGCATTCCGATCCTGTTGCTGTCGGCCGGTCAGGCGGGCGCGACGGCGCCGGCGGCGATCGCAGGAGCCGTGGTGCAGGCGGTGGCCGAGGTGCTGGTAGGCCTCGTTTATGTCAACGCCATCAAACCCGGCCATCCGGCGATCTTCGGCACCTGGCCGTTCGTCTCCGATCTCAGGACCGGGGCCATGTCGGGCGGTTCGGCCGAGCAGGCGGTGCTGACCGCGGCCTGCGCGCAGATGGCGCAATTCTATGACCTGCCCGGCGGTTCGGCCGCCGGCATGACGGATTCGAAGCTGCCGGACATCCAGTCCGGCTACGAAAAGGGCATCACCAATGTGATGGCCGGTCTTTCCGGCCTGAACCTCGTCTACGAATCGGCCGGCATGCATGCCTCGCTGCTCGGCTTCTGCCTGGAAAGCCTGATCATCGACAATGACATGCTCGGCCACTGCTTGCGTTGCGTGCGCGGCATCGAGGTGACCGACGAAGCGCTATCGATCGACACCATCGCCGACGTCTGCCTGAAGGGGCCGGGCCACTATCTCGGCAACGAGCAGACGCTCAGGCTGATGCAGACCGAATATTTCTATCCGGCCGTCGGCGACCGCTTTTCGCCGAAAGAGTGGAACGAGAAAGGCAGGCCCGACATATTGCAGCGGGCGATCGCCGAGAAGAAGCGCATCCTCGCCGAGCGCTTCCCGCGTCATGTGCCGAGGCCGGTCGACGACAAATTGCGAGCCCGCTTCGGCGACATGATCAAGCTGCCGCGCAGCGGCATGGGCGGCTAGGCCGCTTCCCGTCAGTCAGCGCTCAGCCCGTAGCGCTCGACGACCTCGGCGCTGATCAGCCTGGCATGCAGCGCCATCAGCACGATCTGCGCATCGAAGCTGTCGCCGGCCTCGAGTGCCGCCTCGATCCGGCGCTCTGCGCCCAGCCTAAGCTCAAGCCCATTGGCCAGTTCGAACGCTTCCGGCCCGGCGATGCAATAGCCGAACAGCTGCGCCAAGGATGGATAGGCTTGTGGCGGCGGCTCGTCGGGCCAGTGATCCTTCATCAGATTGACGATGGTGAGTTTTACGCCCTCCGGCACGAGGGCGGGGTGAAGGTCGACGCCGCGCATTGCGGCGTCGAGCTCCCTGAGATCGCCTGAGCGGCCGAACATTCCAAGGAATCCCAGGGAAGAACGCCGTCTCGTCATGATGGTCATCCGTTTCCCATCAATATGGCACCGCGCGCCCTATTACGCACAAGAGGCGGATTGCCTGGAGACTGGGCGGCTATCTGGTGAAAGCTGTAATACGAGTCTGGCTTCGCCGATCACCGGTGGGAACCAGAGCAATTTCTGCGAGGCAAAGACGATGAAAAAGACCTATCACGGCAGCTGCCATTGCGGCGCAGTGCATTTCGAGGCCGATCTCGACCTCGCCGACGGCATCCGCAAATGCAATTGCAGCTTCTGCTGGAAGCTCGGCTACCGCAAATCCTTCACAGCCTACGAGGCACTGCGGGTGACGGATGGCCGCGACCGGATGCGGGAATACAAGGCGAGCCCGTCCGACTGGCCGGAAGGCGACATCAACCACTATATGTGCCCGAACTGCGGCGCAAATTTCTTCTCCCGCGGCTACCTCGACTTCATGGGCGGGAATTTCTGGGCGGTGAATGTCGCCTGCCTCGACGATGCCACCGAAGAGGAACTCGCCGCAGCACCAATCGTCTACGAGGACGGCAAGCGCAACAGACAGGACCAAGCGCCGGAGATCACTGGATATTTATAGGCCGCGGTTCAGGCAAGCCGGCGGTTTTGATCGAGATCAAGCCGCCAGCTTGCCCATTTGCGAAAGCACCCGCGATCTGGCGTTCAGTGATTGTCCCGCGGTACGCCGCTGGTGTGCGCCACGTCCTGGTATTTTACCGCCGGCTTCAGCACCATGCCCGCGGAAAACTGGTCGACCATGCCGCGCTGGATCTCCTGCCACGGCGTCTGATGCTTGGGGTAGTGATAGCCGCCATTGTTCTGCAATTCGGCGCGCCGCCGCGTGATCTCGTCATCGGTGACGAGGATGTCGGCGGTGCCCTTGCGCAGGTCGATGCGGACGCGGTCGCCGGTTTTCAACAGCGCCAACCCGCCACCGATGGCGGCTTCGGGCGAGGCATTGAGGATCGAGGGTGAGCCCGACGTGCCAGACTGGCGGCCGTCTCCGATACAGGGCAGCGCATGGATGCCCTTCTTGATGAGATAGGCTGGCGGCTGCATGTTGACGACCTCGGCGCCGCCCGGATAGCCGATCGGGCCGGCGCCGCGCATGAACAGGATGGTGTGTTCGTCGATGCCCTGCGCCGGATCGTCGATGCGGGCATGGTAGTCCTCGGGTCCGTCGAAGACGATTGCCTTGCCCTCGAAGGCCTCTGGGTCCTTCGGATTTGAGAGATAGCGCTCGCGGAATTCGGGCGATATGCCGCTGGTCTTCATGATCGCCGAATCAAACAGGTTGCCCTTGAGGTTGATGAAGCCGGCATTGGTCTTCAGCGGTTCGGCGGCCGTGCGGATGACGTCGGTACTCTCGTTGGCGACCCCCTTGCAATTGTCGCCAATCGTCTTGCCATTGACGGTGATGGCATCGGGATGCGGCAACAGGCCGCCCTTCATCAGTTCGGCGACCACTGCCGGCACGCCGCCGGCATGATGGTAGTCCTCGCCTAGATATTCGCCCGACGGCTGCAGGTTGACGAGCAGCGGTATCTTGTGGCCGACGTTCTGCCAGTCGTCATTGTCGAGCGGCACGCCGAGATGGCGGGCGATGGCGTTAAGATGGATCGGCGCATTGGTGGAGCCGCCAATGGCCGAGTTGACCACGATGGCATTCTCGAAGGCCTTGCGGGTCATGATGTCGGACGGCTTCAGATCCTCGTGCACCATGTCGACAATGCGTTTTCCCGTCTCGTAGGCGATCTGGCCGCGCTCGCGATAGGGCGCCGGAATGGCGGCCGAACCCGGCAGTTGCATGCCGAGCGCCTCGGCCAGCGAGTTCATGGTGGTGGCGGTGCCCATGGTGTTGCAATAGCCGGTCGACGGCGCCGAAGAGGCGACGATATCCATGAACTCGTCATAGTCGATCTCGCCGGCCGACAGGCGCTGGCGCGATTCCCAGACGATGGTGCCGGAGCCGGTGCGCTTGCCCTTGTGCCAGCCGTTGAGCATCGGGCCGACCGACAGCGCAATAGCCGGAATGTTGACGGTGGCCGCGGCCATCAGCAGGGCAGGCGTCGTCTTGTCGCAGCCAATGGTGAGCACGACGCCGTCGAGCGGATAGCCGTAAAGCACCTCGACTAGGCTGAGATAGGCAAGGTTGCGGTCAAGTGCGGCGGTCGGCCGCTTGCCGGTTTCCTGGATCGGGTGGCAGGGGAACTCGAACGGAATGCCGCCCATCGAGACGATACCCTCGCGCACGCGCTTGGCCAGTTCGAGATGGTGCCGATTGCAGGGCGAGAGATCCGAGCCAGTCTGGGCAATGCCGATCAGCGGCTTGCCGGACATCAGTTCGGCGCGCGTCAGCCCGTAGTTCAGGTATCGCTCCAGATAGAGTGCCGTCATGCCGGGATTGTCGGGGTTGTCGAACCACTCCTGCGAGCGAAATTTCTTCTTTGTTGTGGGTGCGCCGGCCATCATGGTCTCCGTATTTGTATGACAAATCGATATGACAACGCGCGGGAGCAAGCAAGGGGGACGTGAGATCCAAACCCGGACTTTGGTGCGATGGACATGTACCTGGCTGTACGCTACGGCTTCGGGCCTGTCATGTCCGGGAGATTTTGATGGCTTTGGTGATCGAAGGCGAGGAGCGCATCGCCGCATCCCTGCAAAAAGTTTGGGAAGCGCTGAACGACCCGGACGTTCTGAGAAAAACCATTCCCGGCTGCCTGAGCCTGGAGAAAAAGTCGGACACCGAAATGGCGGCGACCGTGGTGGTGAAGATCGGACCGATCAAGGCGACGTTCAACGGCGGGGTGACGCTGAAGAACCTCAACCCGCCGCATTCCTACACGATCCAGGGCGAGGGCAAGGGCGGCATCGCCGGCTTCGCCAAGGGCGGCGCCGACGTGACGCTGACCGCCGACGGACCGGAGACGACGATCCTCAAATACGCGGCCAAGGCCGATGTCGGCGGCAAGATCGCCCAGCTTGGCAGCCGGCTGATCGAATCGACCTCGAAAAAACTTGCCGGGCAGTTCTTTTCGAGCTTCGGCGCGACGGTGGGTGGCTAAGCATTCCCCCTCGAGGGAAGGGTAGCTCGCAGGTCGGGTGGGATCCTCAGTGACGCGCTCCGTCTTGTCCTGTCAAAGGTCGAGGTTACCCTCCCGCCTCGCTTCGCTCGGCACCCTCCCCTCAAGGGGAGGGGATCCGCATCACTCGAATACGATCGACGGCACCGCGGCTTCGGCCGTGCCGCGTTCTTCGTTGACCCTGTCCCAGACCTTCGAGGCGATGTCGCGGTAGATCTTTGCCTCGGCGCCGCCTGGCTTCGAGGCGACCACCGGGGTACCGGCATCCGAGCTTTCGCGGATACCCATTTCGAGCGGCACCTCGCCGAGGAAGGTGACGCCGAGACGCTCGGCCTCGCGGCGCGCGCCGCCGTGGCCGAAGATGTCGTAGCGCTTGCCGGTGTCGGGGGCGAGGAAGTAACTCATATTCTCGACTATTCCCAACAGCGGCACATCGACCTTTTTGAACATGTTGAGCCCTTTGCGGGCGTCGATCAGGGCAAGGTCCTGCGGCGTCGAAACGATGATGGCGCCGGCCAGCGGCACCTGCTGGGCCATGGTGAGCTGGGCGTCGCCGGTGCCGGGCGGCATGTCGACGACGAGCACGTCGAGCGGACCCCATTCGACCTCGCGCAGCATCTGCGTCAGCGCCGACATCACCATCGGCCCGCGCCAGATCATCGGCGTCTCCTCGTCGACGAGGAAGCCCATCGACATGACCTTCAAGCCATAATTCTCCATGGGCTTCAGGACCTTGCCGTCGACGGTCTGCGGACGGCCATGGATGTTGAGCAGCCGCGGCATGGACGGGCCATAGATGTCAGCGTCGAGCACGCCGACCTTGAGGCCGTTGGCGGCAAGGCCAAGCGCGATGTTGACGGCGGTGGTCGACTTGCCGACACCGCCCTTGCCGGAGGCGACGGCGATGATCGCCTCGATGCCGGGCACGCCGCGCTTGCCGTGACTGTGCGAGGCGGGCGCCTGAGGCGTTGGCCGCGCTGGTGCAGCCGGCGGTGCGGGCCTGGGAGCGGGTCTTTGCGGGACCGGAGCCTCCATGCCGCCGCCCTTCTTCTCCGCCGTCAGTGCAACGACGGCGCTGGCAACCCCGGGGATCGCCTTGACGACACGCTCGGCAGCGGCGCGCAGCGGCTCCATCTCCTGGGCGCGGGCAGCGGGAACTGTGATCGAGAAGAAGACCTTGGAATCGGCAATGAAAATTTCGGAGACCATGCCGAGGTCGACGATATTGCCGGTGAAGTCCGGTCCGTTGACCGTCTTCAGGCGCTCGATGACGATTTCCTTGGTCACGGACATGAGTTTTTTCCTCTGCTTTTCGCTCCACATAGTGCAATTCCCGAACAGAACCAAGCGGCGGAACGACACGTATCGCGGCATGCCTTCAAAGCCTGCACTCGCCTGCGGGTATTGCAGGAGTCAAAACGTCTCGAGTGAAGGCGCACTCCGATCAGACAAGGTGCGGTCGCCACACGACGACGCAGCGCTATTTCCTACACAGCGTTTGGGACGTGCCCGCCAGCAAGGAGGAGACCATCATGCTCGGAAACAGCAATGCAACAGCCAACCTCGCGGTCAAGGATCTGGTCAAGGCCAAGGCCTTCTACGAAGGGACACTCGGCCTCAATGAAGTGCACAATGAGGGCGGCGAGTTGATCGTCTACAAAAGTGGCGACACCAGCATCAATGTGTACCAGTCGAAGTTCGCCGGAACCAACAAGGCGACGGCGCTGACCTGGATGGTCGGCGAGGAGATCGATGATGTCGTCAGGGCGCTGAAATTGAAGGGCGTCGCTTTCGAGCACTACGACATGCCCGGCCTGACGCTGGAGGGCGATATCCATGTCGGTAACGGCATGAAGGTCGCATGGTTCAAGGACCCGGACGGCAACATCCTGAACCTTGTGGACCGGTAGATCTAGGCGTTCGCGCACTGCTGCCGCGCCATGCCAACGTGCTCACATCACCTTGCCAGGCCGACCGCCAGGTAGGTGAGAGCCGAAATCGCGGCCGTGGCCGGCAAGGTGACGATCCACGCAATGACGATGTTGCCGGCAATACCCCAGCGGACAGCCGAGACGCGGCGCGCAGCGCCGACGCCGACGATGGCGCCGGTGATCGTGTGCGTGGTCGACACGGGAATACCGAGCCAGGTGGCGGCAAACAGCGTGATTGCGCCGCCGGTCTCGGCGCAGGAACCCTGCATCGGATTGAGTCGGGTGATCTTCGAGCCCATCGTGTGGACAATGCGCCAGCCGCCGAATAACGTGCCCAGCGCCAGCGCCGATTGGCAGGTGATGACGACCCATAGCGGCACGTAGAATTTTTCTCCAAGCATGCCTTGCGAATAGAGCAGCACGGCAATGATGCCCATGGTTTTCTGCGCGTCGTTGCCGCCGTGCCCGAGCGAATAGAGCGAGGCAGAAAAGAACTGCATGACGCGGAACGTGCTGTCCACGGCGAACGGGGTCTGCCGCACGAACAGCCAGGAGACAACAAGGATCAAGACGAGCGCCAGAAGAAACCCGGCTGTCGGCGACAACACGATCGCCGCCGTGGTCTTGCCCAGCCCAGCCCAAACGATGGCGCCGCTGCCTGCCTTTGCAACGCCGGCGCCGACCAGGCCGCCGATCAGCGCATGCGAGCTGCTGGAAGGGATTCCGACCAGCCAGGTGACAATGTTCCACAAAATGGCGCCGACGAGCGCAGCGAAGATCACCGCCGGTGTGACGATGCTGGCATCGATGATGCCGGTCCCCAGCGTCTCCGCGACATGAAGACCGAAGAACAGGAAGGCGATGAAGTTGAAGAAGGCCGCCCAGAACACTGCAAAGTGCGGCCTCAGCACGCGGGTGGAGACGATGGTGGCGATAGAGTTGGCGGCATCGTGCAAGCCGTTTAGAAAATCGAAGAACAGCGCGACAGCGACAAGGCCGACCAGCAGGGGAAAGGCAATAGCGGCTTCCATCAGCTAAACGTTCTCGATGACGATGCCGCTGATCTCGTTGGCGACGTCCTCGAAACGGTCGACCACCTTTTCCAACTCACCGTAGATTTCGCTGCCGATCAGGTAGGCCATCGGGTCGCTGCGGCCATGCCGCTTGAACAGATCCTTCAGGCCCTGCTCGTGCAGATCGTCGGCCCGACCTTCCGCGCGCATCACCTCTTCGGCGATGGCGTTGAGGCGCACCGTATGCGCCCCGACCTTGCTCAGCAGTGGAATGGCCTCGGCGACCAGCTTGGCCGCATCGACGATGACGCCACCCATTTCCTGCATCAGCGGGTCGAATTCCTTCTTCTCGAACAGCTTTACCGTCTTGACGGTCTTGTGCATCATGTCGATGGCATCATCCATCGACTGGATCAGGTCCTTGATGTCGCCGCGATCGAAGGGCGTGATGAAGGAGCGCCGCACGGCGTGGAGGACTTCGGCGGTGATGTGATCGGCCTCGTCCTCAAGATCGACGATCTTCTGGCACCAGCGATCGATATCCTTGCCCTGAAGAAGCTGCTGCAGCGCCTCGGCGCCGCCGACCACGGTGCGGGAGTGCTGTTCGAACAGGTCGAAGAAGCGATCTTCGCGCGGCAGCAGCCTACGGAACCAGCCCAGCATGTTCGATCTCCGTCGCGCCCGGTCCACGACCCGTTCCATTCACATAGCGCCGCATTCCGCCGCGGGAAACTGGTAAGCCGGCTGAAAGATGTGGATGCCGGCCTTTGCGCATTGAGCTTGCGGTGAAGCACATTTTCCCCGACCTTGCGCGGAACGATCGGGCAGAAAGTCCATAACCGGCTCCAAGTGGCATGATCGACAAACTGGAATTCTTCATCGCGCTGGCCAGGGAAGAGCATTTCGGCCGGGCGGCGGAAGTGTGCGGCGTCACCCAACCGACGCTTTCGGCCGGCATCAAGCAACTGGAAGGCCAGCTCGGCGTGATGCTGGTTCTGCGCGGCTCGCGCTTCCAGGGGCTGACGCCGGAGGGCAAGCAGGTGCTGGTGTGGGCGCGCCGCATCGTCGGCGACACCCGCACCATGCGCGAGGAGATGCGGGCGGCGCGCCACGGCCTTTCCGGACGCATCCGCATCGCCGCGATCCCGACGGCGCTCGCCATGGTGGCGCGGCTGACGACGCCATTTCGCGCCAAACATCCCGGTGTCACTTTCTCGGTGCTATCGCGCACCTCGATCGAGGTGCTGTCGCTGCTCGGCAATTTCGACATCGACGCCGGCATCACCTACCTCGACAACGAGCCGCTGGGGCGGGTGACCAGCGTGCCGCTCTATGACGAGCGCTATCAACTGATCACCGCTGTCGGAAATCCCTACTCCGACCGCGACAAAGTGACATGGGCCGAGATCAGCCAGCTGCCGCTCTGCCTGTTGACGCCGGACATGCAGAACCGCCGTCTCATCGACCAGCACCTGGCCGAGGCCGGCGTGCAGGTGCGGCCGACGCTCGAATCCAATTCGATGATCGTGCTGTTTTCCCATATCCGCACCGGTAAATGGTCATCGATCATGCCGCTCAACCTCTCGGAAACATTCGGCTTTTCCGAGCCGATCCGGGCCATTCCGATCGTCGAGCCGGATGCCAGTCATACCGTCGGGCTGGTGGCCGCGCCGCGTGAGCCTCATACGCCACTGGTCTCGGCGCTGTTGGACGAGGCGATGGCGCTGGCGGACGATTTCCACGCGCGCCGCTAGGCTAGATATGGCTGCTGGACGCAATTGATAGAGAATTTCTATCGAGCAACGGCACAGCTTTATTGATCTAGCGGGTTTCCTCTGATTTCCTAAGTACTTAGCGGAAGATCGCCATGACCAGGGAGGGCGCTGCATGACAATGCAGCCTGCAAGTACCGAGATCGCATCGCGCACGGCAGCGATCGTCCAGGAGCTGAAAGGCCTCGAAGGCCCGCTGCTGCCGATCCTGCACAGCATCCAGGAGGAGTTCGGTCATGTGCCGCAGGACGCGCTGCCGGTGATCGCCGAGGCGCTCAACATCTCCAGGGCCGAGGTGCATGGCGTCGTCACTTTCTACCATGACTATCGGCGTCATCCCGCCGGGCGGCATGTGCTTAAGCTCTGCCAGGCGGAAGCCTGCCAGTCGATGGGTTCGGACGCGATCGCGGCCAAGCTCAAACAATTGCTGGGCATCGGCTTCCACGAGACGACCCGCGACGGTTCGGTGACGCTGGAACCGGTCTATTGCCTCGGCCTTTGCGCCTGCTCGCCGTCGGCGATGCTGGACGGCGAGGTGATCGGCCGGCTCGATGACGAAAAGCTCAACGAGATCGTCGCCGAGGTGCGCTCATGATCCCGCGCATCTATATTCCCGGCGATTCCGGCGCGCTGGCGCTTGGCGCCGAAAAAGTCGCCAAGGCGATTGCGAAGGAACTCGCCGACCGCGGCGTCGAGGCCAAGATCGTGCGCAACGGCTCGCGTGGCGCCTATTTCCTCGAGCCGATGGTCGAAGTGGCGACCGCCAATGGCCGCGTCGCCTACGGGCCGGTGAAGCCTTCGGACGTCAAGAGCCTGTTCGACAGCGGTTTCCTCACCGGCGGCCACCACAAGCGCTGGCTGGGCGCGCCTGACAAGATCCCGTTCCTGGCCAGGCAGACGCGTCTGACCTTCGCGCGCTGCGGCGTCACCAATCCGCTGTCGCTCGACCACTACAAAGCGCATGGCGGGCTGAAGGGCCTGCAAAATGCGGTGGCGATGGCGCCCGCCGACATCGTCAGCCAAGTGACCGAGTCCGGCCTGCGCGGACGTGGCGGCGCCGGTTTCCCGACCGGCATCAAATGGAAGACGGTGCTCGATACCACGGCCGACCGCAAATACATCGTCTGCAACGCCGACGAGGGCGATTCGGGCACATTCGCCGACCGCATGATCATGGAAGGCGACCCTTTCGTACTGATCGAAGGAATGGCGATCGCCGGCATCGCGACGGGCGCCACCAAGGGCTTCATCTATATCCGCTCGGAATATCCGCACGCGGTGGCGGCCATGCGGAAGGCCGTCGAAACCGCGCGCCGGAACGGCGTGCTCGGCGTCAGTGTCATGGGCTCTCCCAACACGTTCGACATGGAAGTCCGCGTCGGCGCCGGCGCCTATGTCTGCGGCGAGGAGACCTCCCTGCTCGACAGCCTCGAAGGCAAGCGCGGACAGGTGCGGGCCAAGCCGCCGCTGCCGGCGCACAAGGGCCTGTTCGGCAAACCGACGGTGATCAACAACGTCATCTCGCTGGCTTCGGTGCCTGTCATCATGGACAAGGGTGCCGCCTTCTACAAGGATTTCGGCATGGGCCGTTCGCGCGGCACCATCCCGATCCAGATCGCCGGCAACGTCAAATATCCCGGTCTCTATGAGGCGGCGTTCGGCATGACGCTGGGCGAGATCGTCGACGATATCGGCGGCGGCACGGCGACAGGACGGCCGGTCAAGGCCGTTCAGGTCGGCGGGCCGCTTGGCGCCTATTTCCCTCGCGCTTTGTTCGACACGCCGTTCGACTACGAGTCGTTTGCCGCCAAGGACGGGCTGATCGGCCATGCCGGCATCGTCGTTTTCGACGACACGGCCGACATGCTGAAACAGGCGCGCTTCGCCATGGAATTCTGCAGCATCGAAAGCTGCGGCAAGTGCACGCCCTGCCGCATCGGCTCGACGCGAGGCGTCGAGGTGCTGGACCGGCTGGCCCAGAACATCGAACCCGAGAAGCAGATCGCGCTGGTCACCGACCTTTGCAATACGATGAAGTTCGGCTCGCTTTGCGCCCTGGGCGGCTTCACTCCGTATCCGGTGATGAGTGCACTCAACCATTTCCCCGACGACTTTCGGCCGACGCCGGTCGCCGAAGCAGCGGAATAGGAGCGGACAGGCATGAACGCGGCATTCGATATCAAATCGCTGGTCCAGGAAATCGACTACGGCACGCCCGCCTCGGAAGCGCAACAGCAGGTGACGCTGACGGTCGACGGCAAGTCAGTGACGGTGCCGGCGGGAACCTCGATCATGCGCGCTTCGATGGAAGCGGGCGTCGAAATCCCGAAGCTCTGCGCGACCGACATGCTGGACTCGTTCGGCTCCTGCAGGGTCTGCCTCGTCGAGATCGATGGCCGCGGCGGCACGCCGGCCTCCTGCACGACGCCGGTCGGCGAAGGCATGGTTGTGCACACGCAGACTGATCGCCTCAATGCCATCCGGCGCGGCGTGATGGAACTCTACGTCTCCGACCATCCTGTCGGCTGGAACGAGAAGGCCGGCACCGGCGCCAGCGAGTTCGACAAGGTCGTCAAGACGGTCGGCCTGACTGAGAACCGCTATGGTGTGGACGGCCGCAACCATGTGGCGCCCGGCAACGGCTCGCTGGCCATCGACTACATCGCGCGTGACGAGTCGAACCCCTATTTCACCTACGACGCAGCGCAGTGCATCGTGTGCTCGCGCTGCGTGCGCGCTTGCGAGGAGGTGCAGGGCACGTTCGCGCTGACTGTCGAGGGCCGCGGCTTCGAATCCAGGGTCTCGGCCGGCATGCACGAGGCGTTCGTCGATTCCGAATGCGTGTCCTGTGGTGCCTGCGTGCAAGCCTGCCCGACCGATGCGCTGAGGGAAAAATCCGTGCTGGCGAAAGGCCTGCCGGAGCGCTCGAGCGTCACCACCTGCGCCTATTGCGGCGTCGGCTGCTCGTTCAAGGCCGAGGTCAAGGGCGACGAGGTCATTCGCATGATGCCCTACAAGGAGGGCAAGGCCAATCACGGCCACTCCTGCGTCAAGGGCCGCTTCGCCTACGGCTATGCAACGCACAAGGACCGTATCCTGAAGCCGATGATCCGCGAGAAGATCTCCGATCCGTGGCGCGAGGTGTCGTGGGAAGAGGCGCTCAGCCACACCGCCAATGAGTTCCGCCGCATCCAGTACCAGTACGGCCGCACCTCGATCGGTGGCATCACCTCGTCGCGCTGCACCAACGAAGAAACCTACCTCGTCCAGAAGCTTGTCCGGCAGGGCTTCCGCAACAACAATGTCGATACCTGCGCCCGCGTCTGCCATTCGCCGACCGGCTATGGCCTTGGCCAGACCTTCGGCACCTCTGCCGGCACACAGGATTTCGATTCGGTCGACCATGCAGACGTCATCATGATCATCGGCGCCAATCCGACCGACGCTCATCCGGTGTTTGCCTCGCGCATGAAAAGGCGGCTGCGCGGCTCGCCCGGGAAGGAGGGCGCCAAGCTGATCGTGCTTGATCCGCGCCGCACCGACGTCGTGCGCTCCGCCCATATCGAAGCACAGCATCATCTGCCGTTGAAGCCCGGCACCAACGTAGCGGTACTCACGTCGCTGGCGCATGTGATCGTCACGGAAGGCCTGTTCGACGAGGCCTTCATCCGCGAGCGCTGCGACTGGGCTGAGTTCCAGGACTGGGCGGCGTTTGTCGCCTTGCCCGAGAACAGCCCGGAAGTCGTCGGTCCGCTTGCCGGCGTCGAACCGCAAGAAATCCGCGCCGCCGCCCGCCTTTATGCCACCGGCGGTAATGGCGCGATCTATTACGGCCTCGGCGTCACCGAGCACAGCCAGGGTTCGACCACCGTCATCGCCATTGCCAACCTCGCCATGGCGACCGGCAATATCGGCCGGCCGGGCGTTGGCGTTAACCCGCTGCGCGGCCAGAACAATGTGCAGGGCTCCTGCGACATGGGTTCGTTCCCGCACGAATTGCCGGGCTACCGCCATATCTCCGGCGAGGCGGTGCGCGAGATCTATGAGAGCCTGTGGGGCGTCAAGCTCGACGACGAGCCCGGCCTGCGCATCCCCAATATGCTGGACGCAGCCGTCGACGGTTCGTTCAAGGGCCTCTATGTGCAAGGCGAGGACATCTTGCAGTCCGACCCTGACACCAAGCATGTCGCCGCCGGCCTGGCGGCGATGGAATGCGTGGTGGTGCACGATCTCTTCCTCAACGAGACGGCCAACTACGCGCATGTCTTTCTGCCCGGCTCGACCTTCCTCGAGAAGGACGGCACCTTCACCAATGCCGAGCGCCGCATCAACATGGTGCGCAAGGTGATAGAGCCGAAATGCACCTATGCCGACTGGGAAACGACGCAAAAGCTCGCCCAGGCGATCGGCCTCGACTGGAACTACCAGCATCCGTCGGAGATCATGGACGAGATCGCCAGGACGACGCCGAGCTTCGCCGGCGTTTCCTTCGACCTTCTCGACAGGATGGGCTCGGTGCAGTGGCCCTGCAACGAGAAGGCGCCGCAGGGCACACCGATCATGCATATGGACGGCTTTGTGCGCGGCAAGGGCAAGTTCATCCGCACCGAATATGTGGCGACCGACGAAAAGACCGGACCGCGTTTCCCGCTGCTGCTCACTACCGGCCGCATCCTGTCGCAATACAATGTCGGCGCGCAGACGCGGCGCACCGACAATGTCGTGTGGCACAGCGAGGACCGGCTGGAGATCCACCCGCACGACGCCGAAAACCGGGGCCTTCGCGACGGCGATTGGGTCCGGCTGACCAGCCGCTCGGGCGAGACGACGCTGCGCGCGCTGATCACCGAGCGGGTATCGCCCGGCGTGGTCTATACGACCTTCCACCATCCGGACACGCAGGCCAACGTCATCACCACCGACTTCTCCGACTGGGCGACCAACTGTCCGGAATACAAGGTCACCGCCGTGCAGGTCGGTCCGTCAAACGGCCCGTCGGAATGGCAGCGCGAATATGACGAGCAGGCGAAGCGCAGCCGCCGCATCGCTTCGCTGGAAGCGGCGGAGTAGCGTCCGGTGTCCTGCCGGAGCATCCCCCTCTGGCCTGCCGGCCATCTCCCCCTCAAGGGGGGAGATTGGCAGCGTCATGCTCACCATCCTTCCTGCAACGTCGGCGATTGGCGAAAACCGGCGCGACGTCCGATCTCCCCGCTTGAGGGGGAGATGGCCGGCAGGCCAGAGGGGGGTGCCCTTTGACCCGCAAACGCCCCGCCATCACTCAGATCTCGCGCCTCGCGCACCGCGCTGGCGGCACTGCGGCTGCCAATCGCATGGTGCCGGAGGAGACGCCGGTGGCGTTTTCCTTTGCCGGCACCACCCATGCGGTGATGATGGCAAGCCCCGCCGATTTCGAGGATTTCGCGCTCGGCTTCTCGCTGACCGAAGGCATCATTGCCGACCCGCAAGAGATCGAGGCGATCGAGGTCGAGGACCTCGGTGCCGGCATCGACATCCAGATCCGGCTGAAAGATCAGGCCAACACCCGCTTCGAGGCGCGGCGGCGCAGGCTCGCCGGCCCGGTCGGCTGCGGGTTGTGCGGCATCGAGTCGATCGAGGAAGCGATGCGCTCGGTCGAGGCAGTCGGTTCGTCAAAGCTTACGCTTCAGGCCGACGACATCGTCCGCTCGGTCAAGCTTTTGTCGAAGGTGCAGCCGCTGCACGCCGAGACAGGCGCGGTCCATGCTGCTGGCTTCTACCTCCCCGGCAAGGGCATCGTCCTGGCGCGCGAGGATGTCGGCCGCCACAACGCGCTCGACAAGCTGGCCGGCGCGCTCGCGAGGGCCGGCATCGGCGGTGCTTCGGGGGCTGTCGTCGTTACGTCGCGGGTTTCGGTCGAGATGGTGCAGAAAACGGCGGCGATCGGTGCCCCCTTCATCATCGCCGTCTCGGCGCCGACGGCGCTTGCCATCCGCACCGCCGAGGACGCCGGCATGACGCTGGTGGCGCTGGTGCGCGGCGACGATTTCGATATCTTCACCCATCCCGAGCGGGTGGTTTCCGGAGTTGCCAAGCATGTCGCATGACGAAGGCCACATCATGAGCACCAGCGAAAAGCTGGTCCGCATGGCCAACCAGATCGCAGCCTTCTTCCATTCCAAGCCGCGCGATGAAGGCATTGCCGGCGTTGCCGAGCATATCAACAAGTTCTGGGAACCGAGGATGCGGCGGCAATTGTTCGAGATGCTGGACCATGGCGGCGAAGGGTTCAACGAACTTGTCGTGGCTGCTGCGGCAAAGATCAAGCGACCGGGCGCGCCGGAAGAAGCAGGCTTCGTGGCCGGCGAGCGCGGCGCTCCGGGCGGCAAGGGCCCGGCGGCCTCGAAAGCCGCGAGCGCCGCTTCGCAGAAGTAGGGCTTTTCAGGACTCCTTCTACCTATATTCCCTTTCTCTAAAGTTTGATCTGCCGCAAGCGCCGCGCTATTGTCGGCGATCAGAAATCGTCGGGCCGGGCGGACAATCTCGTGAGGCCGATCGAAACTCGATACGCCCGTAGTGGCGATGCGCGGATCGCCTATCAGGTGGTCGGCCAGGGATCGTTTGATCTTGTCTTGGTCCCCGGCTTCATTTCCAATCTCGACCTGCACTGGGAAGACGAAGGCTACAGTCGACTTCTGAGGCGGCTTTCGGCGTTCTCGCGGTTGATCCTGTTCGACAAGCGCGGCACGGGCCTGTCGGACCGCGTCGATGCCCACCACCTGCCCAGCCTCGAAACCCGCATGGACGACGTACGCGCGGTGATGGACGCCGCCGGCAGCGGCCGCGCGGCGTTGCTCGGTGCGTCGGAAGGCGCGCCGATGGCGATGCTGTTCTCCGCCACCTATCCGGAGCGGACGCGGGCTCTGGTGCTCTACGGCGGCTATGCGCATTTTCACAAATGGGTGATGCCGCCGGAACGCCTCGACGCCTTCATCGAGATGGCGGAGACGGCATGGGGCACCGGCGCCACCTTGCCGCATTTTGCGCCCGGCCGGGTTGACGATTCGCGTTTCGCGCTTTGGTGGGGGCGCTTCGAGCGATTGTCGGCGAGCCCGACGGCAGCGGCGGCACTGGCGCGCATGAATGCGGGTATCGATGTGCGCAGCGTGCTAGGGGCGATCAGCGCACCGACGCTGCTGCTCCACCGCCGCAATGATGCGCGGGTCGACCCCGATGCTAGCCGCTTCCTGGCCAAAAAGATCCCGAATGCGCGGCTGGTCGAGGTACCCGGGCGCGACCACCCGATCTGGACCGGTGACGTCGACCGGGTGGCCGATGAGATCGAGGAGTTCCTGACCGGCCAACGCGCGGTGGCCGAGGTGGAACGCGTGCTGGCCACGCTTCTGGTGACCCGCGTCTACGACACGGCACGGCTTGGCGACCGCATGTGGAGCGAACGCAGCCAGCGCTTCCAGGAAACCTGGCGGCTGCTGGTCGGGCGTCATGGCGGCCGTTCGGCAGGCACGCATGGCGAGCTGATTATCTCACGCTTCGACAGCCCTGCGCGCGCCTTACGCTGCGCGGCGGCGCTGCGCTACGCCGCGCAGGAAATCGGCATGGCCAGCGCCCAGGGGGTGCATGTCGGCGAGATCGAATTGCGCGGACCACCAGTGGGGCTGACGGCGCGCGTGACGACGCAGCTTGCCGCCCATGCCGGCCGCGGCGACATTCTCGCCTCGCGGCTGGTCGCCGATCTGGCAACCGGCTCGGGCGTTCATTTCACTGACGCCGGGCACATCGCGCTCGACGAACTGGACGAGCCGCTGGCGCTGGTCCTGGCGATGTCGGAGCAGCATCTGGAACCGGCCTGCCATGCCAAAACCCGACCGGCTGAGCCAACCGCACTAACGGCGCGCGAAAGCGAGGTGGTGAGCCTGATTGCCGACGGCAAGAGCAACGCCGCGATTGCCGCGGAATTGAGGCTGAGCGAGCACACGGTCAAGCGCCACGTCGCCAACATACTGCTCAAGCTGGACCTGCCATCGCGGGCCGCGGCAGCGGCATTTTCTGCCAGGCACGCTGGCCCGGATGGGCCATGAGAGCCATGGCGCTTTCGGGCGAAGCGGCCGAGGGAGCATAGGCGCTATCAATTCTCCCCACGCAGGCCAGGCGGATGTCGCCGGGAAAGTGCTGCAAACGGAGGATAAAATGCTGAGGTGGAAGATCAAATCGCTTGCGACGGCGGCGGGGTTTGGCGCGCTGCTCGCTATTTCTCCGGCCAAGGCCGAGGATGCCTCGGCGACGGCTGCCTACAAGGATATCCAAGCGACGCTCGGCTCTGTGCCAGACATGTTCAAGACCCTTCCGGACGTCGCTGTCGCCGGCGCCTGGGCCGAGATTAAGGGGGTTCAGCTCAACCCGAACACCGCGCTCGACGGCAAGACCAAGGAATTGATGGGCCTCGCTGTCGCGTCGCAGATTCCGTGCCAGTACTGCATCTATTTCCACACTCAGGCGGCCAAGCTCAACGGCGCCACCGACGAGGAGATCAAGGAGGCGGTGGCAATGGCCGCGATCGTGCGCCACTGGTCGACGATGCTCAACGGCAGCCAGGTCGATCTCGCGACGTTCAAGCAGCAGAGCGACGAGGTGTTCGCTGCCGTCAAGGCGAAGTCGCAATAAAAATCGCTGCCCGGCGCTCAGCGCCGGGCAGTGTCTGTGCAATCGAACGCCCGATCGTGAAGACGGGCCATGGAGGATAAAATGCTGACCAAGACACAGGCCGTTGACGGCGCGGCGATCAAGAAAGCGATCGAAGGCCGTGATGGAAAGATGCTGTCGAGCTTCTATACCGACGATGCCCTGGTGCGGGTGATCGACCGCAACAACCCACCGAGCAAGCCACGCGAAATCCGCGGACGTGCGGCGATCACCACGTTCTGGGACGACATCTGCAGCCGGGCGATGACCCACAAGGTCGACACCACCATCGCCGACGGCAACAGCCTCGCCTTCACCCAGGCGTGCGCCTATCCGGATGGCACGAAGGTGTTCGCCGCAGCGATGCTGGAGCTGAACAACGGGCGGATTGCGCGGCAGACCGTCGTGCAGGCCTGGGACGAGTAATCAATCATGGCCCACGGGCCGAATCTCGGAGGAGAACCAACATGTTCAGCGCAAGGTGGCAGATCGATGCGAAGTTCGGGCACAAGCAGACCGTGCTCGAACTGTTGAAGAAATGGGAGCGCGAGATCGGCTCGCAGGTCGGTCTCGACGAGTTGAAGTTCCAGATCATGACCGGATCGATCGGTGCACGGGAGGCGACGGTCGAGTCACACCACCAGGTCGAAAGTCTCGCCCAGTTGGAGGAGTTCTTCGCCAAGATCAGCAAGATCGAGGCGCACGCCAAATGGGGCAAGGAGATGGAGCCCTATGTCGTGTCGGGCACCAGCCTGTGGAACATCTATCGCATTGTGGAGTAGTGAGCGCAGCACCCTCTACCTCGCCTCCACAAGGGACGAGGTAGAAGGCGCTAGCCATGCGCTACCATGACATGGCGGACGGCGGTGTAGTCCTCCAAGGCATAGAGCGACATGTCCTTGCCGTAGCCGGATTGTTTCATCCCGCCATGCGGCATCTCGTTGGTCAGCATGAAATGCGTGTTGATCCAGGTGCAGCCATATTGCAGCCGGGCAGCCGTCGCCATGGCGCGCGAAACATCCTTGGTCCAAACCGACGACGCCAGGCCGTAGTCGCTGTCGTTGGCCCAGTTCACCGCCTCGTCGACTTCCGAAAACCGGGTGACCGAGACAACCGGCCCGAACACTTCGCGGCGCACGATCTCGTCTTCCTGCAGCGCGCCGGCGACAACGGTCGGCTGGTAGAAGAAGCCGGAACCTTCGCCCGGTTTGCCGCCGGTGGTGATCTCGATGTGCTTCAGCTCCGAGGCGCGTTCGACGAAGCTCGATACGCGGTCGCGCTGGCGGCGTGAGATGAGCGGCCCGATCTCGTTCTCGGTATCGTCGGGACGGTTGTACTTGATAGTCGAGACGGCCGAAGAGAGATCGGCGACCAGCTTGTCGTAGATCTTCTTGCCGGCATAGATGCGGCAGGCAGCGGTGCAGTCCTGGCCGGCATTGTAGTAGCCGAAGGCGCGCAGGCCGTTGACCACCGCATCAAGATCGGCATCGTCGAAGACGATGACCGGCGCCTTGCCGCCAAGCTCGAGATGCGTGCGCTTGACCGATTTGGCGGCGGCCTGCAGCACCTTCTTGCCGGTGGCGACATCGCCGGTGATCGAGATCATGTTGACCTTGGGGTGGTTGATCAGCGTGTTGCCGACGCTGTCGCCGCGGCCGAGCACGACGTTGACGACGCCCTCGGGCAGGATCTCGGCAAGGATCTTCGCCAGCTTCAATGCGGTCAACGGCGTCTGTTCCGAGGGCTTGAAAACGACAGTGTTGCCGCCGCCGATAGCCGGCGCCAGCTTCCAGGCCATCATCATCAGCGGATAATTCCACGGTGCGATCGAGGCGACGATGCCGATGGCATCACGGCGGACCATCGAGGTGTGGCCAGGAATGTATTCGCCAGCAACCTGGCCGGGCATCGAGCGGACAGCACCGGCAAAGAAGCGGTAGCAGTCGACGATCGCTGGGATTTCGTCGTTGAGCACGGCATTGATCGGCTTGCCGCAATTGAGCGCCTCGAGCGTTGCGAAATCCTTGGCCTCCGCTTCGATGCGGTCGGCGATCTTCAGGAGATAGCCGGCACGCTGCGCCGGCGTGGTGCGCGACCAGGTGACGAAGGCTTTTTCGGCCGCAAGCACCGCCTCCTCGATCTGCGCCTGGCTGGCTTCGGGCAGGTTGAGGATGGTCGCCCCGGTTTTCGGATTGAGGATCGGTTCCTCGGTCTCGGTGCCTTTCTCGAATCTCGAGCCGATAAGCATCTGGGTGTCCATGGCAGTCTCTCCCTTGCGGATTCTTGGCATCATTTGCTCGAACCGGCGATCTGGTCGCCGTCGCGGGTTAGGTAATAGGCAAGAAGGATAGGCAGCAGCGTCACCAGCACGACGACCATGGCCACGACATTGGTGACCGGGCGCTGGCGTGGACGGATCAGCTCCTCCAGCATCCAGATCGGCAGCGTCTGCTGCTGGCCGGCGGTGAAAGTGGTGACGATGACCTCGTCGAACGACAGGGCGAAGGCAAGCATGCCGCCAGCAAGCAGCGCTGTGGCGATGTTGGGCAGCACGACATGGCGGAAGGTCTGGAAGCCGTCGGCACCGAGGTCCATCGAGGCCTCGATCATCGAGCCGGAGGTGCGGCGGAAGCGGGCCACAGCGTTGTTGTAGACGACGACCACGCAGAAGGTGGCGTGGCCGAGCACGATCGTCCAGAACGAGAACGGAATGTCGGCCAGCGCGAAGGCCGAGCGCAGAGCGATGCCGGTGATGATACCGGGCAGAGCGATCGGCAGGATGACCAGCAGCGAGATGGTCTCACGGCCGAAGAACTGGGTTCGTGACACAGCGGCCGAGCATAGCGTGCCGAGGACCAGGGCAATGGCAGTCGAGATGGCCGCGACCCGGACCGACAGCGACAGCGCCTGCCATACGTCCGGCCGGTTCCAGGTGACGGCGAACCACTGCGTGGTCAGTGCCGGTGGCGGCCAGACGAAGCTCTTCTCCTCGGTGGTGAAGGCATAGACGAAAATCAAAAGGATCGGCAGGTGCAGGAAGAGCAAGCCGCAGGCAGCGGCGATTTTCAGGCCGAGAGGGGCGGATTGTGAGCGATCAGAGCGCATCGAAGGCCCCCATGCGCTTGGCGCCCCAGAGGTAGAAGCCCATGATGACGATCGGCACCACGGTGAAGGCGGCAGCGAGCGGGATGTTGCCGGCGGTGCCCTGCTGCGAATAGACGGCCTGGCCGATGAACAGCCGCGACGTGCCGATGATCTGCGGGATGATGTAGTCGCCGAGCGTCAGCGAAAAGGTGAAGATCGAGCCGGCGACGATGCCGGGCAATGCCAACGGAAACAGCACGTTGCGGAAGGTCTGGCCGGGCGAGGCGCCGAGATCGGACGAGGCCTCGACCAGATTGCTGGGCACGCGCTCCAGTGCTGCCTGCACGGGAAGGATCATGAAGGGCAGCCAGACATAGACAAAGACGATGAAGGTGCCGGTAAAGGAGACCGACAGCGAATTGCCGCCGACGACCGGCAGCGACAGCCAGGCATCGAGCAGCCACAGCAGATTGAGCTTGGCGAGCAGCCAGGTGAGAATGCCTTCCTTGGCGAGGATAAGCTTCCAGGCGTAGATCTTGACCAGGTAGCTCGACCACAGCGGCAGCATGACACCGAGATAGAACAGCGCCTTCCAGCGGCCGCGCGCATAGCGCGCCGCATAATAAGCGATGGGGAAGGCGATGATCGCCGAGGCAAAAGTGACCAGGGCCGCCATCGTCGCCGTGCGCAGGATGATGTCGAGATTGGCGGCCTGGAACAGGTCGCCATAGGTCTTCAACGTGAACTCGCGGTTGATCAGCCCGGAGAACTCGTCGATCAAGAAAAAGCTCTGCAAGAGCAGCGCGAACAGCGAGCCGATATAGACGATGCCGAGCCACAGTACCGGCGGCAGCAGCATGAGCAACAGCAAGAGCTTCGGCTCGCGCCAAAAAAGGTCCGACAACGCGCCGCGCAGGCCGCCGCTTCCGGGCAGGATAGCGGGCGCGACTTTCGTCGTTATCGCCGCGTCGAGACTCATGCCGGCTCGTCCATCAGATGCAGGTGTTCGCGGTTGAAGGTGAGCACGACCGCTTCGCCTTGCTCCGGCAAGGCAGTGCCGGCCGGCACGATGGCGTGCAACCTCAGCCCGCCGGCGTCGAGCGCCAGCCTTGTCGTGGCGCCGAGATAGTTGGTCGAGACGAGGCGGGCGGCAACGCCGTCGCCGCTGGCGGCGCTACCAACACGAATGGATTCGGGCCTGAGGCTCCCCCAACGATGCTGGCCGGAATAACGCTGGACGAAATCCGGCGGCAGCACGTTTGAGGAGCCGACGAAATCGGCAACGAAGCGCGTCTTCGGCCGCTGGTAGATGTCCTCCGGCGTGCCGATCTGCATGATCTTGCCGTCATTGAAGACGGCGACGCGGTCTGCCATGGACAGCGCCTCACCCTGGTCGTGGGTGACGAAGACGAAAGTAATGCCGAGCGCCTTCTGCAGTGATTTCAGTTCTTCCTGCATGTTTTCACGCAGCTTGAGGTCGAGCGCGCCGAGCGGCTCGTCGAGCAGCAGCACCTTGGGCTGGTTGACCAGCGCGCGGGCGAGCGCGACGCGCTGGCGCTGGCCGCCGGAGAGCTGACCAGGGCGGCGGGCGCCATAGCCCGGAAGCCGCACCAGCGACAGCGCCTCTTCCGCTGCCTTCTGCCGCTCCGGCTTGCCGACGCCCTTGACCATCAGCCCGTAGGCGACGTTGTCGAGCACGTTCAGATGCGGAAACAGCGCATAGTCCTGGAACACGGTGTTGACGTTGCGGCGATAGGGCGGGACGCCTTCGGCGCGTTCGCCGAAGATCGCGATCGAGCCCGCTGTCGGTTGCTCGAAGCCGGCGATGAGGCGCAGGCAGGTCGTCTTGCCGGAACCCGATGGACCAAGCATGGCAAAGAACTCGCCGGGAACAATGTCGAGGTCGACCGCATCGACGGCGCGCACGCTGCCGAAATGGCGGGAGACTCTGGCGAAGGAAACGGCTGAGGTCATGGGTTGTCCTGATCTGTCAGGCTCATCAAATTCAGGCGGTCATGCTGCCCCTCACCGTCTGCCGGCACCTTCTCCCCGTATTGTGACGGGGAGACGGGACTGGCTGAAACGCTCGCGATACCCTCTCCCCGTTCTTCACGGGAGAGGGTAAGGGTGAGGGGCAGCGATGCGCTCTCAGAAAGAGCGAGATGAACTCACCGTCCGCCGATGACGCCGATATAGTCCGACACCCAGCGATAGTAAGGCACGCACTGGTCGTTTTGGGTGGCGCATTTCGACACCGGCGTCTTCCAGAACTTGATCTTGTCGAAATTGTCGTAGCCGTTGGTCTTGCAGCCGTCTTCGCCGAGCAACTCGTTGCCCTTGCAGGCGGCCGGCACCACAGGCAGCGATCCGAACCAGGCGGAGACGTCACCCTGCACCTTCGGCGACAGCGAGTGTTCCAGCCACATATAGGCGCAATTCGGGTGGGCAGAGTCGGCCTCCATCATCGTGGTGTCGGCCCAACCGGTGACGCCTTCCTCGGGGATGGTCGAGGCGACCGGCTTCTTGGCGGCAACCAGCGTGTTGACCTGGTAAGGCCATGAGCCGGAGGCGACGACACCTTCGTTCTGGAAATCGTCGACCTGGATGGCGGCGTCATGCCAGTAGCGCCCAACCAGGGTGCGCTGGACGCGCAGCAGATCGAGGGCCGCCTTGTACTGGTCCTCGGTCAGTTCGTAGGGATCCTTGATGCCGAGCTCCGGCTTGTGGGCCATCAAATAGTTGGCGGCATCGGCGATGTGGATCGGACCGTCATAGGCCTGAACGCGGCCCTTGTTCGATTTGCCGTCGGGCAGCTTCATTTCCTCAAAGACGACGTTCCAGCTCTTCGGCGCTTCCTTGAAGACGTCGGTATTGTACATCAGCACATTCGGTCCCCACTGGTAGGGAACGCCGTAATGGACGCCGCCGACGGTGAACCAGGGAGCATCCTTCAGGCGGTCGTCGACCGTCTTCCAGCTCGGGATGAGATCGGTGTTGATCGGCTGGACGCGCTTGCCGGCGACGAGGCGCAACGAGGCATCGCCCGAAGCAGTGACGAGGTCGAAGCCGCCCTCGTTCATCAGCGAGACCATCTCGTCGGAGGTGTTGGCGGTCTTGACGTTGACCTTGCAGCCGGTGTCCTTCTCGAAGGACGTCACCCAGTCGTAGCCCTTGTCGGTTTCGCCGCGCTCGATGTAACCGGGCCAGGCGACGATGTTGACCTCGCCTTCACCCTTGCCGAGCTCCTTGACCTGGGCGATGGCCTGGCCGGAGAAGGTCAGCGCGACCGTCAACGCAGTGCATGACTTCAGGAATGAATTCATCGTCGATCTCCCATTTGAGGGGCCGCACTCGCGGCGGCTTTCGTTCCCTGACAGAGAAAGTGCTGTGAAATTTCCGGTTTCGCAAATTCATTTATCAGAAAGGCGATATCGGTTTTTCCGATAGATCAGCGGCCAACCTTGTCGGGTCTCTGGCGGACCATTCGCTGCGATTGGGCGAGGCCGATGAAGTCGCGCGCGGCCTGCGGCAGGCCGGAGCCGCGGCGCCAGACCATGCCGACTTGGACGACCGGCAAGGAGCCCGAAAGATCGCGCGATTCGATGCGGTCGCCTTCCAGCGACCACGGCCGATAGACGAGGTCGGGCAACAACGCCACGCCGGCACCGGTGGCGACAAGGCTGCGCACCGCCTCGACCGACCGGGTGCGGAAGGCGACATTCGGCTTGGCGCCAATCGCGGCCAGTAGCTTGCCGGTGTTCTCCTCGATCTCGTCGACGGTGAGCATGATCAGCGGCTCCGAGGCGATGTCGCCGATGCCGATAATGTCGGCGCTGGCCAGCGGATGGCTGAGCGGCACCCACAGCCGGTAGGCCGAGACCTCGAGGATTTCGGACTGCAGCGCGGTGCGGTCGCGCAGGTTGGACGTCACCATGACGGCAATGTCGAGCTTGCCGCCGATCAGCAGGTGCTCGAGGTAGTCGCCATTGTCCTCGATGGCCGAGACCTCGACGCCCGGATAGGCGCGGCGGTAGCGGGCAAGCAGATCGGACAGCACATAGCCGGCGACGAGCGAGGTGACGCCGAGCTGCAGCCGGCCGCCTGCCACCACCTGGTCGCCGAAGAAGGCACGGCGGGCGTCGGAAACGTCGGCAAGGATCTTGGTCGCGTGGCGCAGGAACTGGTGGCCCTTATGGGTGATGTTGAGGCCGCGCGGGTGACGCTCGAACAGTTCGACACCAAGATCATGCTCGAGTTCCTTGATCGCCTCGGTGACCGATGACTGCGAGATCGAGAGGTTCTGGGCGGCGCCAGACACCGTGCCTTGCTCGGCGACGGCGATGAAAAACTGTAATTGGCGGATGGTGAAGGCCATTGCCGGACTAAACACGGCGGAGGCGGCTCTGGGAAGTGGGAACGCCAGTCGCTGATCTTCGAATGGAGATCAGAGCCCGGTTTCGCCGCCCGCAATGCTGAGCCGCGCGCCGGCCTGGCCAAGGGCCGCGGCAATGTCGCGTGGCGGCGGCCGGTCGGTGGCAAGTTCGGAAAAGTCGTCGAAGCCGCAGACCTGGACCAGCCCCTGGCGGCCGAATTTGCTGTGGTCGGTGATGACGAGCGAGCGCTGGCCGCGAGACAGCACCATGCGGGCAAATTCCGCCTCTTCCAAATCATAGTCCATGACGCCGGTCACGGCATCGACGGCGCCGGTGGAGATCACCGCGTGGCTGACGGAAAAGCGGCTGACGAATTCGATTGCCGAGACACCGAGGGCAGCACCGGAATCGCTGCGCAACTCGCCGCCGGCCATGTAGACCTTGTTGCCGTTGATGGTGGCCAGCGTGCGGGCGATGTCGGACGAATTGGTGACGACCGTCAGCCGCCGATGGCCGAGCAGTTCGCGGGCCAGGAACGAGGTGGTGGTGCCGGTGTCGAGCATGATCGATTCGCCGTCGCGGATGGTGGCGGCGACCATGCGTGCGATGGTGCGTTTGGCGTCGGCATTCTCGCGCATGCGGCGCTCGAACGGCGCCTCGCCGGCCATCGACGGCAGGCCGATGGCGCCATGCATCTTCAGGATCGAACCATCATTGGTCAGCGGCTTGACGTCGCGACGCACGGTCTCCAGCGACACCCCCAGCCGGTCGGCCAGGCTGGCGATGGTGATGGTGCCCTCCTCCGTCAGGAGGCGAAGGATTTCGCCGTGCCGTTTCGAGTGGATCATCGGGTTTCACCCAATCGGATTGTTTGTGCGCTGACCGCTTCTAAGGCAAATCTGCCACATGTTACAAGAAATCCTTGCGAGTTCGGGCATAAAGGCAGAAAAGCCCACAAATTTGCGTTGACAAGCCAAGCTGCATGGCGCGACATTATTCCTGTGACAGGCTCGGAAACTGCCACGAAAAAATGATGGCTGAGCCGATCGCAAACTCGCTTGCCCGAACGTCTGAAACCGGCCGACGCAAGCGAAACGGAATTTTTCGAATCCGCGGGGGCGGATGCCGGCGTCGAAGAACCCGGCACAGGGGCTCGTCGGTGCGGTGCGGGATACCGATCCCGGCGTCCCGCACCGACGAGACTTTCGCAGTTCTCCCTCCAGCGGGCCATCTTTGTATTGTGGCGCTTTGTCGAACCTCCGCCAAACGAGGGATGAACCCGTGACTGTCGAAGACCGCATCCGCGCCCTGCCTTGCTGGACCGGCAGCATCGATATCGAGCCACTGCCGGGTGGCCTGAGCAATGAAAACTATCTGGTCAAAGATGCGGCCGGACGGCATGTCGTTCGCTTCGGCAAGGACTATCCGTTCCACCACGTCTTTCGCGAACGCGAGCTGATGACCGCGCGAGCGGCACATGCCGCCGGTTTCGCGCCGGCGGTCCGCTACGCCAAGCCCGGCATCATGGTGACGGAATACCTCGGCGCCAAGACCTGTGCCGCCGAGGATGTGCGTGCCAATCTCGGCCGCGTTGCAGCCTTGTTGCGCGGCTTTCACCGCGAGATGCCCAATCACATCTCCGGCGCCGGTTTCATGTTCTGGGTGTTCCATGTCGTTCGCGACTATGCGCGCACCCTGGAGGAAGGCGGCAGCCGCAAGCGAAGCGATCTGCCCCAGTTGCTGACGCTGGCGGACGAGCTGGAGCGCGCGCAGAAACTGCTGCCGATCGTCTTCGGCCACAATGATCTCTTGCCGGCAAATATTCTCGACGACGGCAGCAGACTGTGGCTGATCGATTTCGAATATGCCGGCTTCAACACGGCGATGTTCGATCTTGCCGGCGCGGCCTCGAATGCCAGCATGAGCGATGAGGAATCCTTCGCCTTCCTGACCGCCTATTTCATGAAGGAACCGGACGAAGCTATCCGCCGCTCGCATGCGGCCATGCAATGCGCGTCGCTGCTGCGTGAGGCGATGTGGAGCATGGTCTCCGAGCTCTATCTCGACACGCCGGGCATCGACTACGTGGCCTATACCCAGGAAAACCTGACGCGGCTCGACGCCGCGCTGGAAAACTACAGAACAAAATACGGGATACAGAAATAATGACCTTGCCCACCCATGCCGGGATCGTCGTTATCGGCGGCGGCATCATCGGCTGTTCGACGGCCTATCATCTGGCGCGCGACCACAAGGCCGACGTGGTGCTGCTCGAACAGGGCAAGCTGACCTCGGGCTCGACCTGGCACGCGGCCGGGCTGGTCGGGCAGTTGCGCTCGTCGGCCTCGATCACGCGCGTGCTCAAATATTCGGTCGATCTCTACAAGGGACTGGAAGCCGAAACCGGACTCGCCACCGGCTGGAAGATGACCGGATGCCTCAGGCTCGCCACCAATGCCGACCGGTGGACCGAGTACAAGAGGCTGGCGACGACGGCCAAGAGCTTCGGCATGGACATGCAGCTGCTGTCGCCGGCCGAGGTCAAGAGGATGTGGCCGCTGCTGGAAACCGGCGATCTCGTCGGTGCCTCCTGGCTACCGACCGATGGCCAGGCAAGCCCTTCCGACATCACGCAGTCGCTCGCCAAGGGCGCGCGCATGCATGGCGCGAAGCTGTTCGAGGACATGCGCGTCACCGGTTTCGAGATGAAGGACGGCCGCATCACCGTGGTGAAGACCGACAAGGGCGATATCGCCTGTGACAAGGTGGTGAACTGTGCTGGGCAATGGGCCCGGCAGGTGGGAGCGCTGGCCGGCATCAACGTGCCGCTGCAGGCCGTGAAGCACCAGTACATCATCACGGAAAAGATCGACGGCCTGTCAACGGACGCACCGACGATCCGCGACCCCGACCGCCGCACCTATTTCAAGGAGGAGGTCGGCGGGCTGGTGATGGGTGGCTACGAGCCGAACCCGCAGGCCTGGATTACTGATCTTCCTGGCGGCGACGTGCCTGATGATTGGGAATTCCGGCTGTTCGACGACGACTACGATCATTTCGAGCAGCATATGAACCAGGCGATCGAGCGTGTCCCGGCGCTGGCCAATGTCGGCGTGAAGCAGATGATCAACGGGCCGGAGAGTTTCACGCCGGACGGCAATTTCATCCTTGGCGTGGCGCCCGAATGCGCCAACATGTTCGTCGGCGCCGGCTTCAACGCCTTCGGCATAGCGGCCGGCGGCGGCGCCGGCTGGGTGCTGGCGCAATGGGTGGTCGACGGCGAGGCGCCGCTCGACCTGTGGGTCGTCGATGTCAGGCGTTTCTCCAACCTGCACCGCGACCGGCAATGGGTCTGCGACCGCACGCTGGAAGCTTATGGCAAGCACTACACGATCGGTTTTCCGCATGAGGAATACGTCAGCGGCCGGCCACGCATCGTCTCGCCGCTGTACGAACGGCTGCAAAAGCATCGCGCCGTGTTCGGCTCGAAGCTCGGCTGGGAGCGGCCGAATTGGTTCGCCCCCGAGGGCGTGGAACCACAGGACATCTATTCGATGGGCCGGCAGAACTGGTTTGCCCCGGTCGGCGACGAACACCGTCACGTGCGCGAAAATGTCGGCATCTTCGACCAGTCATCCTTCGCCAAATATGAAATGACCGGCGCGGACGCGTTGAAGGCGCTGGACTGGATCTGCGCCAACGACATCAACAAGCCGGTCGGCCGGCTGACCTACACGCAGCTTCTCAACACACGCGGCGGCATCGAGGCCGACCTGACCGTGGCACGGCTCGGCGAAGAAAAATTCTACATCGTCACCGGCACCGGTTTCCGTACGCATGATTTCTCATGGATCGAGGACCATGTCGGCAAGGATCTCGACGTCACGCTCACCGATGTCACCGAGGATTTCGGCACGCTGTCACTGATGGGGCCGCGCGCTCGGGACGTGCTGGCCGATGTGACGGATGCGGACGTATCGAACACCAGCTTCCCGTTCGGCCATGTGCGCGAGATTACCGTCGCCGGCCACTCGGTGCGGGCACTACGCGTCACCTATGTCGGCGAGCTCGGCTGGGAGCTGCATGTGCCGATCGCGGCGACGGGCGAGATCTTCGATGCGCTGATGGCGGGCAGGAAATACGGCATCCGCCCGGTAGGCTACCGGGCGCTGGAGTCGCTCAGACTGGAAAAAGGCTACCGCGCCTGGGGCTCCGACATCACGCCCAATGACACGCCGCAGGAGGCCGGCCTCGGCTGGGCGGTGAAGCTTCGAAAGAACACGGATTTCGTCGGACGGCGGGCGCTGGAAAAGATCAACGGCGCGGCGCCGAACAAACGCTTTGCCGGCTTCACCGTCGATAATCCCGAGATCGTGCTGCTCGGCCGCGAGACGATCCTGCGCAACAACGAGCCGGTCGGTTACCTGACCAGCGGCGGCTATGGCTACACGCTGGACAAGAACATCGGCTACGGCTATGTGCGCAATGCCGATGGGGTGAGCGATGATTTCCTCGCCTCCGGCGACTACGAGCTGGTGGTGGCGATGGAACGAACGCCGGCAAAGATCCACCTCGAGCCGCTTTACGATCCGGCCGGAGAAAAGGTGAAAGCGTAGGATCAGTTCACGCGCAGGACGAGACCGCGGCTGGGCACGGTGTCTGCCTCGCCCGGCATGGAGACATAGGGCAGCGTCTCCTCGGCGCGGGTGACGATGCCTTGCGCCTCCAGGGCAGCGATCCGCGTGGAAAAACCCGCTTCCCACAGCGTGTTCTTGACCGTCAGCACGAACACCCCGCCCGGCCGGCAGACGCGGATCAGTTCGTCCAGCCCTTCGGCGCCGACATGGCCCGAGGTGAAGACGCCGGCCGATACGATGCCGGCGTAGGCGCCATCCGCGAAAGGCAGCGGACCGCCGAGCGCCAGGCAGTGAAGTGCCGAATAGACGCCTTTGCGCGCTGCCTTGGCCAGCATGCCCTCCGAGATGTCGAGCGCCTCGACCTTGGGATAGCCGGTGATGGCGAGCCATTCGCCGATCAGCCCGGTGCCGGCGCCGGCATCGAGAAGCGGTGCCGCGCCACGCGGCAAATGGCGGGCAAGCAAGGCAAGGCAGATGGTCGGATGGCGGTAGCCGGCCGCCGACATGTCGGCATCGTAGGTGTCGGACCAGCGGTCGTATAGCGCCGCCACCTCCTCGGGGCGCTTGGCCGCATAGACAGCGCCGAGCGCACCCTGATGCTTGCTGTCCGTCATCGCTGCTCCGTCCGCCGTAAGTCAAAGTGCTTTCGCATGTCCAGACGGACGCGCTGCGCTGCAGTGGCCATCTGCGATCTGATGATAGCCAAACGGCGAAAACTGTGGAACCGTCGTCGCGACAAATAACGGCGTGATGGGGACGCAGTGATGGTGGAGGACGAAGCACGCGCGACGCTTGCCGGCATTCCGACGCTGGCCGGTTACGAGGGGCCGCTGGAACGGCTCGGCGGCCTTACCAATCTCGTCTTCAGGGCCGGAGACCTCTGCCTGCGTATCCCGGGCAAAGGCACCGAGGAATATGTCAACCGTGCCAACGAAGCGGTGGCGGCACGAGAGGCGGCGAGGGCCGGCGTCAGCCCGGACGTGCTGCATTTCGACGAAAAGACCGGCATGATGGTGACGCGCTTCGTCGCCGGCGCGGAAACGATGTCGCCGGAAGAATTCAAGACGCGATCGGGCAGTCCGGCACGCGCCGGCAAAGCCTTCCGCAAGCTGCACACATCCGGCGCGGTATTTCCCTTCCGCTTCGAGCTTTTTGCGATGATCGACGACTATCTGAAGGTGCTGTCGACCAAGGATGTCGAGCTGCCCGCCGGATATCACGACGTCGTGCGCGAGGCCGGGGTCGTGCACTCGGCACTTGCCGCCAATCCACTCCCCATCGTCGCCTGCCACTGCGATCCGTTGTGCGAGAACTTCCTCGACACGGGCGACAGGATGTGGATCGTCGACTGGGAATATTCGGGAATGAACGATCCGCTCTGGGATCTCGGTGACCTTTCGGTCGAAGGTAAATTCGACGCGGCGCAGGACGAAAAGATGATGCACGCCTATTTCGGCCGCCAGCCGACGCCGGCCGAGCGCGGCCGCGTCGTCATCTACAAAGCGATGTGCGACCTTTTGTGGACGCTTTGGGGGCTGATCCAGCTTGCCAACAACAATCCGGTCGATGATTTCCGTGCCTATGCCGACGGTCGTTTTTCACGCTGCAAGGCGCTGATGGAGACGCCGGAGTTTTCGCGACATCTGGCGGCGGTGCGCGTTGGTTAGGTCCAGAAGTCTGGACCCTAATTTACACCTTTCGGCACGTTTTCGGGCAGTACGGTGTCGACCACCTTCTGGCGATGGAAGATGAACAGGCCGGCCAACACGACGATGGCCGAGCCGATCAGGATGCGCGGGCCGGGCGCGTCGCCAAAGAAGACGAGCCCGAAGATGACGGCCCACAACAGCAGGCTGTAGTGCAGCGGCGCCAATGTCGAGGCCGGCGCCAGCTTCAGCGCCCTGGTGATCATCAGATGCGCACCACAGGAGACGATGCCGAGCAGCAGCATGGCGCCGAAATCGAGCGAGGATGGCGTCTGCCACGTGCTGGTCGTCAGCACCGCGCCGACCAGCAAGGTGCCGATGGTTTGCCAGGTAACGAGCGAGGTGTCGCTGGTGCCGCGCAGCCGCCGGTTGAGGATGATGGCGAAAGCGAAGGCGATGCTGCCGGCCAGAGCGAACATCGACGACAGCGAAAACGCAGCCGAGGAGGGCTTCAGCATGATCAGCACACCGCAGAAACCGACCAGGATCGCCATCCAGCGGCGCCAGCCGACCTTTTCGCCAAGCAAAAGATGCGACAGCGCTGCGACGTAGATCGGCCCGGCCATATAGAAGCTCATGACGTCGGCGAGCGGCAGATAGATGACGGCGGCATAGAACAGCCCAGTGTCGAGCGTCGTCATCACCACGCGCAAGAGCTGAAGTTCCGGCCGCTCCATGCGAAACAGCTTGCCGGGGCCTTGATGCGCGATCATCGGGCCGAGCACGAAAAAGGCGCCGATCGAGCGGATCATCACGACCTGGCCGACGGAAAAGCTGGCGACCAGCCATTTGCCCATCGCATCGTTCAAGGCGAACAGGAAGTCTCCGGCCAGCATCAACAGGATGCCGGCTAGCAGCACGTTCCTGATCGTCGAATTCTGGGCTGCGGGCTGCGCCATGCCGTTGCCGGTTCCTCCCGTGTGTACGGTGAACCGCGTCGTAGACGCAAAGCGGCAGTCTTGACGAGCGGAAATCGGGAAATCAGTAAGACCAGCGCCGGGAATCGGCTGGTTCTAGGTCGTGGACCTAGGCGGACCTATGCCGCCGGTTCACCTTGCCTGGCCGGCCGGCGATCGAAAGCCGCGTTTCCTGCCTGGTCCGCTCGGCCACCACCTTGCCCCTGGCAATGACGCAGAGGCGCTCGGGACGCAGGCGCAAGGCCTCGACCGGATTACCGGCGTCGACAACGACGAGGCTGGCGCGCTTGCCGACCGCCAGGCCGAGATGATCGAGGCCCATGATGGCGGCGTTGACATTGGTGACCATGTCGAAACAGCGCGCCATCTCGGCCGGGCTCGACATCTGTGCGACGTGAAGGCCCATGAAGGCAACGTCGAGCATGTCGGCGGTGCCCAGCGAATACCAGGGATCGAGCACGCAATCCTGGCCCCAGCCGACGCGGATGCCGTGGGCGAGCATCTCCTTGACGCGGGTCAGGCCGCGGCGCTTTGGAAACGTATCGTGACGGCCCTGCAGCATGATGTTGATCAAAGGATTGGGGATCGCCGAGACGCCGGCCTCGGCGATCAGCGGCAACAGCTTCGAGACGTAGTAATTGTCCATGGAATGCATCGAGGTGAGATGCGAGCCGGCGACCCTGCCCTGCAACCCAAGGCGCTGCGTTTCATAGGCAAGCTGCTCGATGTGGCGCGACAGCGGGTCGTCGGTCTCGTCGCAATGCAGGTCGACCATCAGGCCGCGCTTGGCCGCGATCTCGCACAGTTCGGTGACGGAGCGCGTGCCGTCGGCCATGGTGCGCTCGAAATGCGGAATGCCGCCGACGACATCGACGCCCGTGTCGAGCGCGCGGAGGGTGTTTTGGCGCGCCGTCGGCGAGCGGTAAAACCCGTCCTGCGGGAAGGCGACCAGCTGCAGATCGATATAGGGCGCGACCGTTTTCTTCACGTCGAGCAGGGCTTCGACCGCCAGCAGCCGGTCGTCACAGACATCGACATGGGTGCGGATGGCGAGCAGGCCCATCGACACCGCCCAGTCGCAATAGGCGAGCGCGCGCTCGCGCACGGCCTCGTGGGTCAGCAGGGGCTTCAACTCGCCCCACAGCGAAATGCCTTCGAGCAGCGTGCCCGAAACGTTGATGCGCGGAATGCCCAGGGAGAGCGTCGCGTCCATGTGAAAGTGCGGATCGACGAAGGGCGGCGAGACCAGATTGCCATGGGCATCGATCGCCGCGCCGGCGGTGACGTTCAGTTCGGGGTCGATGGCCGCGATCGTCTCGCCGATGATGCCTATGTCGGCGATGGTGCCGTCTGGCAGCGTTCCACCACGGACAATCAGGTCGAAATTCATCTGTCGTCATCCTGTTGAAGAATCACAAAGCCATGGTGACGCAAAAAAGACAGGTTACCGCTGGACCATGCGCGACATCATCAACGAGTTCATGATCTCGCGAGACATAACCAGTTTATGCCTTGAGGTATCCGGCGCGGGAACAGCATCACGCCGCTCTCCGCACCGGTTCGGTCCCTCATTCCGGCACGTACCTTACCGCGCCTTTTGCCGCACTGGTCGCCATCGAGGCATAGGCGCGCAACGCCGTCGTCACCTTGCGCTTGCGCTTTTCCTCGGGCTTCCAGGCAGCGGACCCTTTCGCCTCCATCGCCGCGCGGCGAGCGGCCAGCTCGGCGTCGCTTACCGCGAGATGAACCGTGCGGTTCGGAATGTCGATCTCGATCGTGTCGCCTTCCCTGACCAGCCCGATCAGGCCACCTTCCGCCGCTTCCGGCGAGACATGGCCGATCGACAGGCCGGAGGTGCCGCCGGAGAAGCGGCCGTCGGTGATCAGCGCGCAGGCCTTGCCGAGGCCCTTCGACTTCAGATAGCTGGTCGGATAGAGCATCTCCTGCATGCCGGGGCCGCCGCGCGGCCCTTCGTAACGGATGACGACGACATCGCCGGCCTTGATCTCGTTCCCCAGGATCGCCTTGACGCTGGCATCCTGGCTTTCGAATACCCTGGCCGGGCCGATGAATTTCAGGATCGACTCGTCGACGCCTGCGGTCTTCACGATGCAGCCGTCGAGCGCCAGGTTGCCTTTCAGCACGGCAAGGCCGCCATCCCTGGAAAACGGATGCGCAGCCGAGCGGATGGCGCCCTTCTCGCGGTCGAGATCGAGCTCGTCCCAGCGACGGTCCTGGCTGAAGGCGACCTGCGTCGGCACGCCGCCCGGTGCCGCCAGGAAGAAATCGCGGACGTTCTGGCTGGTCGTGCGGGAAACATCCCAATGGTCGAGCGCTTCGCCGAGGCTCGCCGCGTGCACCGTCGGCAGGTCGCGGTTGATCAGCCCGGCTTCGTCGAGTTGGCCGAGGATCGCCATGATGCCGCCGGCGCGGTGGACATCTTCCATGTGGACGTCGGCCTTGGCCGGCGCCACCTTGCACAGCACAGGGACCCGCCGCGACAGCCGGTCGATGTCCTCCATGGTGAAATCGACCTCGCCCTCATGCGCGGCGGCCAGGATGTGCAGCACGGTGTTGGTTGAACCACCCATGGCGATATCGAGCGTCATGGCGTTCTCGAAGGCGCCCTTCGAGGCGATGCTGTGCGGCAGTGCGGTGTTGTCGTTCTGCTCGTAGTAACGCTGGGCGAGATCGACGATCAGATGGCCGGCCTCGACGAACAGACGCTTGCGGTCGGCATGGGTGGCCAGCGTCGAGCCATTGCCGGGCAGCGACAGGCCCAACCCTTCCGTCAGGCAGTTCATCGAATTGGCGGTGAACATGCCGGAGCAGGAGCCGCAGGTCGGGCAGGCCGAGCGCTCGATGACCTTGACGTCCTCGTCGGAGATCTTGTCGTCGGCTGCGGCCACCATGGCGTCGACCAGATCGAGCGCCTGCGTCTTGCCGGCGAGCACGACCTTGCCGGCTTCCATCGGCCCGCCGGAGACGAAGACGGTCGGGATGTTGAGGCGCAGCGAAGCCATCAGCATGCCCGGAGTGATCTTGTCGCAATTGGAGATACAGACCATGGCGTCGGCGCAGTGCGCGTTGACCATGTACTCGACCGAGTCGGCGATCAATTCGCGCGACGGCAGCGAATAGAGCATGCCGTCATGGCCCATGGCGATGCCGTCGTCGACAGCGATGGTGTTGAATTCCTTGGCGACGCCGCCGGCCTTTTCGATCTCGCGGGCGACTAGCTGGCCAAGATCCTTGAGGTGGACATGACCCGGCACGAACTGGGTGAAGGAATTGACCACGGCGATGATCGGCTTGCCAAAGTCGGAATCCTTCATCCCGGTGGCGCGCCAGAGACCGCGGGCGCCGGCCATGTTGCGGCCATGGGTGGTTGTGCGGGAGCGATAGGCGGGCATGCGTCTTTCCTTGCTGGCTGGCGCGCTCGATTGGCGGCGCGGCATAGCGGAATTCGGATCGCAGGCGTTATAGACGCCACAACCTGCTCTGACCACAGTTTTGCGATGCACCAGATAGAGACGGGCGGCCAGGCCTGAGGCCAAAGATGGCAAGTCGGTCATGGCGGATGAAAAAATCGGAGGTGCTGTCGGATCGCGCTTCGCTCGGGCGTCCTTGGGCAACGGCAGGGATCAAGGGACCGATCGCCAAGCCGGCCGTTTCACATTGGAAGCCAATTGCAAACCAGCCCGAGGAGCAAGAGATGCAGAAAATCACCACCTTCCTATGGTTCGACGGCCAAGCCGAAGAGGCCATGAACCACTACATCTCCATCTTCAAGAATTCGAAGGTGGTGAGCGTCACGCGCTGGCCCAAGGGGCACGCTCTTGAAGGCAGCATGCTGGTGGCCTCGTTCGAGCTCGACGGCGTGCCGTTCCGGGCGCTCAACGGTGGACCGCAATACAAGTTCACCGAGGCGATCTCGCTGTCGATCGACTGCAAGACGCAGGAAGAGGTGGATCATTTCTGGAGCAGGTTCACCGAGGGTGGTGGCGAGCCCGGCCCCTGCGGCTGGCTGAAGGACAAGTTCGGCGTCTCCTGGCAGGTCGTGCCGGAACAGCTGCCGCGACTGCTGCAAGATCCGGACCGGGCCAAGGCCGGCCGCGTCATGCAGGCGATGATGCAGATGGGCAAGATCGACATCGCCAAGCTTGAGCAGGCGGCCAAGGGCTGAGCGAAAACGATCCTTCCCTTCTTCTCCTTGTGGGAGAAGGCGGATTGGCGCGTAGCGCCAAGACGGTTGAGGGGTACCGGACGGAGCGCGATGGTGCCAGCCTGGAACACACCTCATCCGACCGAGCTTCGCTCGGCCACCTTCTCTCTGCTCAAGCCGCCTTGTCGCGGACCTGATAGTCCTTCACCGCTGCGAAGCGGATCGCCTTCCAGCGCTCAGCTTCATAGTTGAGCGAAAAGGCATGCTGGGCCAGGAATACCGGGTCATTGTCGAGGTCGCGGGCGATGTCGCCCCGATGCGCCTCGATGAAGCGCTGAAGCTCCAGCCTGTCGTCGGCCGATATCCATCGGCAGACCGAAAACCGCGACATCTCGAAATCGACGGGCAGCGTATATTCGATGTTCAGCCGCTCCTTCAGCACGTCGAGCTGCAGGGCGCCGACGACACCGACGATGGCCGGTGAGCCGTCCTCCGGCGAGAACAATTGCACGACGCCTTCCTCGGCCATCTGGTGCAGCGCCTCCTTCAGCTTCTTGGCCTTCATCGCGTCGCCGAGGCGGACGCGGCGCAGGATTTCCGGCGCAAAATTCGGCACGCCGCGGAACAGGATCTCCTCGCCCTCGGTCAGCGTGTCGCCGATGCGCAACGTGCCGTGGTTGGGGATGCCGACGACGTCGCCGGCAAAGGCCTCGTCGGCGGTGACGCGGGTGCGGGCGAAGAAGAATTGCGGCGCCGACAGTGACATCGGTTTTCCGGTGCGCACCAGCTTGACCTTCATGCCGCGCTCGAGCTTGCCCGAGCAGACGCGGACGAAAGCGATGCGGTCGCGGTGATTGGGATCCATGTTGGCCTGGATCTTGAAGACGAACGAGGTCATCTTGTCCTCGGTCGCCTCGACCTTGCGGGTGTCGGCCTCCTGCGCGCGCGGCGGCGGCCCGTAGGCGCCGAGCGCTTCGATCAGGTCGCGCACACCGTAATTGCGCAGCGCCGAGCCGAAATAGACCGGCGTCAGATGACCTTCGCGGAAGGAGTCGATGTCGAGCGGACGGCAGGCTTCGCGTGCCAGCTCCAGTTCCTCGATAAAATCCTCACGCTCGTTTTCCGGCAACAGGCCGGCAACGCGGTTGGAATCGGGACCGTTGACCGGCGTACGCTCCTTTTCCGCATCGCCCCTGCGCACGGCATTCAGCGCCAAATGATAGGTGCCGGAAAAGGTTTTTCCCCGACCGATCGGCCAGGTGATCGGCGCGGTGTCCAGTGCGAGCTTCTGCTCGATCTCGTCGAGGATATCGAACGGGTCGCGGCTTTCGCGATCCATCTTGTTGACGAAGGTGATGATCGGGATGTCGCGCAGCCGGCAGACCTCGAACAGCTTCAGCGTGCGCGGCTCGATGCCCTTGGCGGCGTCGATGACCATGACCGCCGCATCGACCGCCGACAGCGTGCGGTAGGTGTCGTCGGCGAAATCCTCGTGGCCGGGCGTATCGAGCAGGTTGAAGACGTTGTCCTCGTACTCGAAGGTCATCACCGAGGTGACGACCGAAATTCCGCGCTCGCGCTCGATCTTCATCCAGTCCGAACGGGTCTGGATGCGATCCTTCTTGGCCTTGACCTCGCCGGCAAGCTGGATGGCGCCGCCGAACAGAAGCAGCTTTTCGGTAAGCGTCGTCTTGCCGGCGTCGGGGTGCGCGATGATCGCGAAAGTACGGCGGCGGGCCACCGCTTCTGTTATCGTTTCAGGCATTATTCAGGATTTCCGTATGACAGGCCGGCTTCTAGCAGCGCAGTGTTGAGCTGTCGACCTGTCCCGGCGGTTCACCCTCCGGCGTCAGGCCGGTTCGATCACACGGCTCTCGAAGGCGATCTCGGGTATCCAGCCGGCAATGGCGGCGCCGATGCTGTCGGCATGGTCCTCCTGCAAATAATGCGCGCCGGGTCCGAGATCGATCAGCCGGCAGTTCTTCAGGCCGGCTGCGAATTCCCGTGCCGCTTGCGGCGAGACGAGGGCGCCGGGGTCGCCTGAGAAAAGCAGCTTCGGGTAAGAGGAAAGCCGGAGCGCGCGATGGTCGTGCTCACTGATGGCGGCGACATCGGTGGGCTGGCCTTCGATCGGCAATTCCCGCGGCAGGCGCAGGATCGGCTTGCGCGACTGCGGCGTCGGGAACGGCGCCCGGTAGGCTGCCATCTCGTCATCGCTCATCGTGCGTAGCACCGAGGCCGGCAGCACCTTTTCGACGAAGATGTTGTCTTCCAGGACAAGCTTTTCACCGACATCCGGCGTGCGCAGCGCCTTGAACAATTCACGCGCCTGCGGGCGCTGATGAAAATCGTCCCAGCATCCGAAGGGACGGATGAACTCCATGAAGGCTAAGCCGAGAATGTTTCGTGGCCGCCTAGCGGCGAGATGGAAGGCGAGCGCCGTGCCCCAGTCCTGCGCGACTATGATCATATTGGCGATGCCAAGCGCCTCGAGGAAAGCGTCGAGGTAACGGACATGGTCGAAGAAGCGATAGTCGATGTCAGGCTTGCCGGATTGGCCAAAGCCTATCAGGTCGGGCGCGATGCAGCGGCCGAACGGCGCCACATGCGGGATGATGCCGCGCCAGATGTAGGACGAGGTCGGGTTGCCGTGCAGGAAGAGCACCGTCGGACCGGCCGTGCCGGCCTCGACATAGGACATGGTGGAATCGAGCACCGCGACTTGCGAGCGCGGCATCACGATACTGGATTGCTGCTTTTCGTGTTTCGGGTTCATCGGATCGGCTCCTCTACGAAGACTGTTTTGAAGACGATGTTCTTGAAGCGCTCGAGCGGCTCGGGGCTGCGTTCGACCTTCATGCGCAGCATCGCGCCTTGCCAGGAGCTCAAAAGGAAGTCGGCAAGGTCCTCGGCATCGAAGGCATCGGTGATGTGGCCGGCCGCCTGGCCCTCGGCGATGCACTCGGCGAAAGGCTTGCGCCAGCGTTCGAAGATTGCGACGAGCTGCAGCCGCAGCGGCTCGCTGTGCGCCGCTGTCTCAAGGCTGAGATTGCCGATCATGCACCCCTGTGCCCAATCATGCGCCTCCAGCTTTGAGGTGATGACGTCTAGGTAGCGGCGCAAGCGCGCGACAGGGGCCGTACCGTCCCGGGCAAGGGCCTGTTCGACCAAACCGCTGACATAGGCGAAATAACGGTCGAGGACCTCGGCAGCAAACGCCTCTTTGGAGGCAAAATGGTTGGTGAAGGACCCCGGACGGGCATCGGCCGCGGCGACGATGTCGCGCACGCCGGCGGAGGAGTAACCGGAATTCCAGATGGTCTTGAAACCAGCGTCGAGGAGCTTTTCGCGAAGTGAATGTCTAGCCATCTCGATATAATACGTACGTACGTATTATTGTCAAGAGTCGCATTTGGCGCAGTGATCTATTGGCAGAACGCGCCGGCAGTGGCATCGGAGTGCTTCTACGGACGGTGTGGACGCACAGCGAGGAAAGAGCATGACAGCGGCACATGAGGTGATCGTCATCGGCGCCGGCATCATCGGCGCCTCCATTGCCTGGCACCTGGCGAAGGCCGGGGCGCGGGTGACGATCATCGACGATAGCGGTGCCGGCGGCGTCGCGACGCCGAATTCCTTTGCCTGGATCAATGCCAGCTGGGGCAATCCGGAAAAGTATTTCCGGCTGCGCACCCGCTCGATGGCCGAATGGACGCGGCTGGCGAAGGATCTGCCCGGCATTCCGCTCGCCTGGTGCGGCGGCCTGTGCTGGGACCTGCCAGCGGCCGAATTGGAAGCCTATGCTGCCGAACATTCCGCCTGGGGCTATGGCATCGAGCGCGTCGACCGTGCGCAAGCCGGACTCATCGAGCCCAACCTGACCGAGCTTCCCGATTTCGCTCTCTATGTGGCCGAGGAAGGCGTCGCCGAGCCGGTTGCCACCACGCAAGCGCTCCTGGCCGACGCCGAGCGGCTCGGTGCGCGGGTGCTGACCGGAACGGCGGTCACCGCACTGACACAGATCAACGGCATGCTTACCGGCGTGGATACATCCGGCGGGCACATTGCTGCCGACGAGGTGGTGATCGCTGCGGGAGCCGGTTCTGCGGCAATAGCCGCGACGGCCGGCATAAAACTGCCGATCGAGACCCCGCCCGGCCTGATCGTGCATTCGCGTCCATACAAAAAACTACTCAACGGCCTGGTGATCGGCGATCGGCTGCATATGCGCCAGACGGCTGAACGCCGCATCATCGCCGGCTCGGATTTCGGCGGCGCCGATCCGGGTATGGATGCCGAAGCCACCGCCCGCGACCTGTTTTCAGCGATGAAGGCCATGCTGCGCGGCGCCGACGGATTGGAACTGGATTTCCACACCGTCGGCTACCGGCCGACGCCCATCGACGGCTTTCCAATCATCGGACGCGCTGAAGGCGCTAGCGGTGTCTATGTAGCGGTCATGCATTCCGGCATCACGCTGGCGCCCGCTGTCGGCCTGTTTGCTGCCCGGGAAATCCTCGACGGCGCGCGCGATCCGCTGCTGGCGCCTTATGGGCTGGAGCGCTTCTCTCAATAGCCGCGCCGCCGAGGTCGATTGCAGTCCGCGCTCCACGCCCCCCTCTGTCCTGCCGGACATCTCCCCACGGGTGGGGAGATTGGATGTCACGATGGCTTTCGCCAATCTCCGACGCCCAACAATGACGGAGTCGGCGGAGCTGCCGATCTCCACTCCTTGTGGGGGGAGATGCCAAGTTTTGGCAAAGAGCGAAGGAAAGAGGGGCCCTGTCCCGCGACGTCGCCGCGGTTGGGCGAGGGATCTATACGGCTAGCGCCAGTCTTACCGGCTGCAGCGCGAACGGACGGATGCTTATGCCATCTCTGGTGATGGTGACGAAGCTTGATGCGGGATCGCCTGCCAGTCGCCGCCGTCCGGTCGACGGGTTCGGAAACGATGCATCGCCCGCCGCCGTTGCGGAAGACCGAGGTGTAGAGCGTCGGTGCATGATCGTCAGTGGCGTAGCGGACCGCACACAGCGCTTGCCCGTCCGAAAAAGCTGCGGTGAGTTTCAGAGCCGGCTCAAAGCTGGCGCGGCGCGCGGCGTCGATGACCCGGCTGGTGGCGCGCGATACGGCGCCTTGCGGATCGAGATAGGCCGCCCACCGGCACATTTGCTGCTAGCGTCCCCTGTTGTGCGTCCGTTCGTAGAGCTCGCGGATGATTCCGCTTGCCGTAGAGTCGAACAAAAACGGCAAGAAAGCGTGAACGAGCGCGGCGAAAGCCGCCATGAACAATCGCGACGAAAACCACGCGGCGAACGCCATGTGGCCGAAATAGGTTTCGCCCACCGTAGCCGGGTGAGAAGTGAAAAGTCGTGCAAGCCATGTGGTCATGCTGATCCCCTTTTCAGCGTGTGAAGCCCGATCTTGGGTATCCTGACACGCCTCGCCAGTTCATCGATCCCAAAATATCCTTGTCTTTGGCCAATTGTTGGGACAAGCATCCCACATGGCACAGGAAATCGATGAAATCGATCGAAGATTGCTAGCGGAGCTGCAACGTGACGGCACGCTGTCGGTCGACCAATTGTCGGAAAGAGTATCGCTATCGCGCAACGCCTGCTGGCGCCGGGTGAAGCGGCTGGAGGAGGACGGCGTCATCACCGGCCGGGTGGCGCTGGTCGATGCCGACAAGCTCGGGCTTGGCCTATCGGTGTTCGTGCTGATCCGGACCTCCCATCACGATCCGGACTGGCTGCAGAAATTCCGCGCAGCGGTGACCGGCTTTCCCGAGATCACCGGCGTCTACCGCATGTCCGGCGATCTCGACTATGTACTGCGCGCCCGCGTTGCCGACGTGAAGGCCTATGACCGGCTCTACCAGCGGCTGATAGCCAAGGTGGCACTGTCGGACGTTTCGGCCTCCTTCGTCATGGAGGAGATCAAGGAGACGACGGTCGTTCCGGTGGAACTGCGCTGAAAGAAAGCCGTTGATAGCACTGCGGCCGAGTTGACCGAATCGGTGTTCGCGACGATAGGATCGGCCTTATGCGCGCAGCCCTTTATCCTTCCTCCGTCATTGGTCCGCCAGTCGGCTTCGTCAGGTTGCCGCATGGCGAGGGCCTGCCGCTTCCCGCCTATGAAAGCTCAGGCGCGGCCGGCATGGACCTGCGCGCTGCGGTGCCGGATGACCGGCCGCTGCTGATCCTGCCCGGAAAGCGCGCGCTGGTGCCAACCGGGCTGATCCTCGAAATTCCGGAAGGCATGGAAGGCCAAATTCGGCCGCGCTCCGGTCTCGCCTTCAAGCACGGCATCACCTGCCTCAACACGCCGGGCACCATCGACAGCGATTATCGTGGCGAGGTGAAGGTGCTGTTGATCAACCACGGCGACGAGGACTTCACGGTGACGCGCGGCATGCGGATCGCCCAGATCGTTTTCGCTTCGGTGACGCAGGTAGCGGTCGAGGAGCGCACGTTGACAGGCGGCACGATGCGCGGCTCGGGCGGATTCGGGTCGACCGGCACGGCCTGATGAGAATTCCAAAACTGGTTATCTTCGATTGCGACGGGGTTCTGGTCGACACAGAGAACCTTGCCAATCGACGCCTCGCCGAATGGCTCGGCGCCGCCGGCTTTCCGGCAAGCTTCGAATATTGCCGCAAGAACTTTTCCGGCCGCAGCATGGTCTCGGTGCAGAAGGAAGTCGAGACGACGGGCGTCAGCCTCGGCGCCGATTTCGTCGAGCGCTGGAACGCCGGCCTGCCGGACCTGTTCGCACACGGCGTCGAAGCTATTCCATATGTTCGCGAGTTCATCGAAGCCGTGCGCGCCGCCGGCATCGCCACCTGCGTCGCCTCGTCGGCACGGGTTTCGAAAATGCACATCACACTCGGCCAGACAGGGCTGCTGCCGCTATTCGAGCACGCGCTGTTCAGCTCGACCATGGTCAGCCGTGGCAAGCCGTTTCCAGACCTGTTCCTGCACGCGGCTACGACGATGGGCTTCGTGTCCGCTGACTGCATCGTCATCGAGGACAGCGTCGCCGGGACGCTGGCCGGCATCGCCGCCGGCATGCGCGTTTATTCCTATCACGGCGACCCGCATACCGACCGAGACGGACTGGCCGAAGCCGGCGGCATCTTGTTCGACGATATGCGCGAGCTGGCCGGACTGGTGCCAATCCACTGATCGGCCCACTTCAGGCTGCATGTGGCCGCTGGACGCCCAAATCGTTCATGCTAGCTTGCATACGCCCGACTGAACGAGATGCCGAACCACATGAACTGCATCCTGCTTCGCTTCATCCTTGCTTGCCTGCTGCTGCCATGCCTGTGGACGGCAGCGGGCGCACAAGGTGTCAGTTTTCCGGATCTGGGCAGCACCATCCCCGGCCGCAAGGACGTCAGCTATCTCGACCTCGCCAGGATGGTCGTTCCCGATCTGGCGGCGGGCAAGGACGGCCTCTACGAGGGCACATTGCCGACCAAGATGCGCCATATCGCCGGAGCCGAATACGACGGCTCACCACCTCCGACATCAAGCCTTCCCTACGTTGCCGTGCTCGACATCAAGGTCGGCGGCAAGAACCGGCTGACGATGCTGTTCGATCTCGGGCAATCTCCTGACAGCGCCGAGGGCTTTGCGGCGCTGGCGCTCTACGATCTCACTGGCAAGCCGAGATTGCTCGACACTGTCAATGTCGCCGTCGACCGGAGCACCTATTTCCGCGATCCGGGCAAGCTTGCAGTCGGCCCCGGCGATGACGCCATCATCACGATGAGCACGCATTTCAATTCGAGCCAGGGCTATGTGATCACGCCGCTGATCCTGGTCCGCAACGACCGATTCGAGCTGATCGACATGATCTATACGTTCGACGAGAACGTCTGCACCCACAAGCGCACGCAGGACGTGGCCTTCCAGTCGATCGCGGACGGTCAGCCCTATGCTGCGATCAAGGTGACGGTGACCGACGCCACCGTGCCGAGCAGCGAAAGCTGCGACGAGCAACAGCCGCCAGAGGCTTCGTCGCACGACATTTCCGTCACCTATCATTGGGACAGGGCCGCGTCGCGCTATGTCAAGGATTCCGATGCGCTCGACGATTTGGCAGCAGAGAACGCCAAACGCTTCTGAGCCAACCGCATTCGTTTGCCCGCCGCAAATCGGCACGATAGAATCCGGTCTCACACCCGCACCTGAAGGGGACACATCCATGGACAAGGGCAAGATCTTTCGCGACCTGCATGCCTCGACCTTCGTCATGCCCAACCCCTGGGATGTCGGCACGACGAAGCTGCTGACCTCCTTCGGCTTCAAGGCCCTGGCGACGACCAGCGCCGGCTTTGCCTTTTCGCGTGGCCTGCCCGACGGCGCGGTGACATTCGAGACGATGATCCATCACTGCCGTGATGTGACGGCGGCGACCAACCTGCCGGTCTCGGCCGATCTCGAGCGAGGCAAGGGCGACAGTGCGACAAGCGCCGCCGAGACCATCTTCGCGGCCGAGGCGGCAGGCCTTGCCGGCTGCTCGATCGAGGACCACACCGGTGATCCGGACAAGCCGATCTACGATTTCTCGCACGCCGTCGAGCGTGTCGCCGCAGCGGCAGAAGCAGCGCGGGCGCTGAAGCGCGATTTCGTTTTCACCGCGCGGGCCGAGAATTTTCTGTGGGGCAAGCCCGACATCGACGACACGATCAAGCGGCTGCAGGCTTTCGAGAAGGCCGGCGCCGACGTGCTCTACGCGCCGGGCCTCGGTGACATCGAGACGGTGCGAACGGTGTGTTCGGCGGTAACCAGGCCGGTCAATGTGCTGGCGAGGCCCGACTTCACCATCGCCGACCTCGCCCAGGCAGGGGTCAAGCGCATCTCGCTCGGATCCGGGCTGACCAATTTCGCCTTCGGCATGCTGGAGACGGCGGCGCGCGAGATCCTGCAGGACGGCAGCTTCGGCTTCGCCCGCGCCGCCATGCCTTTCGGCAAGCTGCAGGCGCTGTTTTCCAAGCCCGACGCATGACGCTCACTGTTGTCGACATGCACACCGGCGGCGAGCCGCTGAGGATCGTCACCGGCGGTTACCCGCCAATCCCAGTGGGCACCATCCTGGAAAAGCGCGCCTATGTACGCGATCACCTCGATCATCTGCGGAAGATCCTGATGTTCGAGCCGCGCGGCCATTACGACATGTATGGCGCGCTGCTGGTCGAGCCGGACCTGCCCAGCGCCGACCTAGCGGTGCTGTTCATGCACAATGAGGGTTATTCGACCATGTGCGGCCACGCCATCGTTGCGCTCGGCCGCTATGCCGTCGACGAGGGGCTGGTGGCGCTGCAGGAGCCGGTGACAACGGTCAATATCGAAGCTCCGTGCGGACTGGTCGTCGCCTCGGTGGAGGTGCAAGGCGGCAAGGCGGATGCCGTGTCGTTCGAAAGCGTGCCAGCCTTTCTCTTCGCCCGCGACCAGAAGGTCGACCTGCCGGGTTTCGGCGTGGTCGGCTTCGAAATCGCCTATGGCGGCGCTTTCTATGCGCTGGCCGATTGCCGCCAGTTCGGGCTGGAATTCGGCCGCAACCGCGTGCGCGATTTCGTCGATGCGGCAACGGCGCTGACGGAAAAGCTCAAGGCCGAATTCCCGCTGTCGCATCCCGATCATGCCGACCTTGCCTTCCTCTACGGCACCATCCTGACCGACGGCGACGACGCGTTTTCCAGCCGGCCGACGAAAAACATCTGCGTCTTTGCCGAGGCCGAGGTTGACCGTTCACCGACCGGCTCGGGCGTCACCGCCCGGCTGGCGGCGATGTATGCCAAGGGCGAGATCGAGATCGGCCAGACGCGGTTGTTCGAGAGCATCGCCGGCTCGCGCTTTTCCGGCGCAGTAGCGCGGACGGCCAGAGCCGGCTCGCATGACGCGGTCATCGCCCGTGTCGGCGGCCGCGCCTACTACTCAGGCCGGGCCGAATTCATCGTCGAGGCCGATGACGAGCTGGGGCGCGGGTTCCTGCTGCGCTAGCTCTTATGACCGTGGTCAAGCGTGGTAGATGAACTTTTCCGCCCCATGCACGCTCTTACGGTCGCCCGGCCCGATCAGACCAGCAATGTACAGCGGACACATCCGGCGCCGAGCTGGATGCGAAAGACCTGCCAAAAACGGCCGAAGCCAGTGCTCGAGATCGGTTTGCCAGTCCACGTCCATTGATCGGCCCTCCATACGCCGACCTCCCATGAATCACGCAAACTCTCGCTTGGGAATTCCAAAACTCGCCCGCCGCTAAATAACTGCCAAAGTAGTGCTAGGCCGTGAACTCATAAACACGTTGTGCGATGGCTGACGAGAGTCCGCTTTAGGTTGAACTCCGGAAGTCGGTCAGGATCGGAGCCACTTCCGGAACGCGCCAAGAAGCGGACAATCCGCTATCGGATGCTTTCCCGTGTAGCGAACGCGAAAGTCCGTTCGGGGCAGCGAGCGGCGCGACCGAATTTGCCGCAGCTGCGCACCTTGCCGATGTCGATCCCGGCAGCGACGCGCAGTATTTACCTTTGACGTGGGAGAAGTAGGGAGATCTTGACCCGAGGTGCGAAAAAGCAACGCAAATACAGCTGATTAGTTATGACGTAGGTATTCTCGCAGATATGGTATTGGTCGTCTGTGGATTCCTGTACACGGTCCCGTGGGATGATGAAATTATGCGGCAAGTAAGTGTAACCGCCATCAATCCTGGACCGCACCGAAGACCGAGGTATGGCGCGGCAATCAGAACCACCGCAACACTTGAATTTCGTCTGTGGGTCAATCTTGTCTTCGTACCAATCATGGGCGTTAGCGGTTGTTGCGGCGGCGATACACATTGCCGTGAAGATGAACCTTCGCATGGCATTCCTCAGGTATTCGGCAGGCGCTGCTCGTTCGAGCGTCTATGTATATTAGCGTTCCACTAAAAATACCATTGGTCTCCGAATGACTAACGCAGCTCCAGCAAGCGGCGCTCGCAACTGAAAGGCGGCATCGGGTCAGAGATCGGGATAGGGGGACGCCTCGCGGCGCCGCCCCTCCCACACCACCGGGCATACGGATCACGTACCACGGCGGTTCGACCGGATTAAGCTTAGACAGAGACATAGAGACGGGGGAGACCGAGCGACTCGAAGTGGTGGTTGCGCAGGGCCTGTTGGACCGCCGGGTGTCCTGACATGCGCCAGAATCCCGTCGGTGAACCGGCAGCAACCGCGGCCCGGAGCTTTGGCACGCCACGACGGCGCAGCTCCTTGTAGCGGTTGTGCCCGTTCTCCCATTGCCGCCAAAGATACATACGTAATCTTCGGCGGGTCCACGCTTCCAAGTTCGTAAGCACCCGCGGGGTCTGGCAGAAGCCGAAGTAGCCGCGCCATCCGATGAGGTATGGCTTCAGCTCCTTGACCAGCTGCGGCAGACTTATGCCCCGGGTCCGGCGTGTCATATCCCGGATTAGCGCCTTGAATTTGGCGAGGGCCTTCGGCGCGATGCGCCGCTCGCTCCCGTCATTCGCGATGCTGAACCCCAGGAACTTCCGCTCCTCCGGCCGCGCCACCGCGCTCTTCGCCTCGTTGGCCTTCAGCCGCAGCTTCTGGGTCAGGAACCGGCTTACGGAAGCCATGACCCGTTCGCCGGCGCGGCGGCTGCGAACATAGATGTTGCAGTCGTCGGCGTAGCGGCAGAAGCGGAGACCACGTCGGGCCAGTTCGCTGTCGAGGTCGTCGAGCAGGAGGTTACTCAGGAGGGGCGAGAGCGGACCGCCTTGCGGGGTCCCCTCGTCCACCGGACGGACCAAGCCGTCCTCCATCACCCCGGCATTGAGGAATGCCCGGATGAGTTTGAGCACACGCTTGTCCGCCACCCTCGCGGCGACGCGCGCCATCAGGCTGTCGTGATTGACTCGATCGAAAAATCTTTCGAGATCAAGATCGACCACGTAGCTGTAGCCCTCGGCAATGTAGCATTGCGCTTGGGCTACCGCTTGATGAGCGGAGCGTCCCGGACGGAAGCCGTAGCTGTGCTCGGAGAATGTCGGGTCCCACTGCTCCTGGAGAACCTGCAGCAGGGCTTGCTGGATCAGCCTGTCGACGACGCAAGGCACGCCGAGCTTTCTGACCCCGCCCTCCGGCTTGGGGATTTCGACCCGCTTGACCGGCTGTGGCTGGTAGGTTCCCTTGAGCAATCGATCCCGAATGCTTGGCCAGTGCTCACGCAGGTAGCCCTTGGCGTCGTCGATGGTCATCCCATCCACGCCTGGACCGCCCTTGTTGCTTCGAACGCGTTTCCACGCTGTTTCCAGATTCTCTCGGCTACATACCGTCTCCATCAGTTGTTCTGTCCAAGCCGGGCTTTCGTGTGCAGACTTCGCCACGAGCGGTTCGGCCCCTTGGTAACCGCTGGCAGGGGCTTCACCCCGATCCCTCGGTTCTAGGGCCAGTGAATACTGGGTCTTCTGCCGCTTTCCACTCATGAGTTGCCAGTCCTACTTGCCACTTCCAATCGTTCGGGCCTTCGGTCATCGTTTCCGGCTCGGCCTATCCGTTTGCTCCGCCTTTCGGCCTTGGAGTGCCTCACTAGCCTTGCCGACAGCATCACCTACTACGCCCTCTGCTGACTTGCGGCGCGGCGATCAGGATGAGATTCAGCGTCAATCAAGATGAGACTCGGCGGGGGTGGTGTGACGCAGTGAGGGCGTAGCCCGAACGGAGTTACACCACCCCCGCGGCGTCACTGCCGACGTCTG
>NZ_SADR02000049.1 GCF_004010325.2 Mesorhizobium sp. M00.F.Ca.ET.216.01.1.1 | reverse complement strand
GGCAGATCGAGAACGGCCTGCATTGGATGCTCGATGTCCATCTCGATGAGGACCTCAGCCGTGCCCGCAAGGACAATGCTCCCGCCAACACAGCCCTTCTCAATCGCCTCGCCAGAAACATCCTCCAGGCCGCCGATACCGCCAAAGTTCCCATCAGCCATCGCATCAAGAAATGCGCCTGGAATGACGACTATCTCATCAATGCGATCATCATATGCGATAGCCCTGCCCCAAAGTGGGGGAGATGTCCGGCAGGACAGAGGGGGGCGCTGTCCCGCCAGCCTCTCAGCCATAGCGATAGCTCAGATAGGTTCCGGTTCGCTTGAGTTAAGCCGAAAGGCCGCGATCCTTCGCGCCCCCCTCTGTCCTGCCCTCTTTGCCAAAACTTGGCATCTCCCCCGGGAGATTGGCAGCTCCGGCGTCGGCGCCTAGCCTTGCCGGGCTGTGCGGCCCTCACAAACGAAAAGGCGCGCCTATTCCCCCTCAGGATAAACGCGCCTCTTGCCGCTCGCGGTACAATCAGCCGGCAAACGGGTCGGCATGGTATCCACGGTGGCGCCACGCGCTATATAGCTTCCGAAAATCCTGACACCGCATTAACCGTTTGTTAACAACTTAATAGCACTCGACGTAAAAAACTGGCATACTGGCGGTTGTAGCGCGGTCTTGGCATCCTCGGCGAGCAAGGCATGGGGGCTGTAAATGCCTGGGTCGCGGCAAACCAGCAGGGTCGGGCGGGTAGACTATCCCCCTCACCCGTTTGGCCCTGTTGAAAAGGCCCGCTGCCCCGCAGGGACAGCGGGCTTTTTGCTGCAGGCCGCCACAAGTATTTGTTATGGCGGCCAGTACTTGTCATGGTGGTCAAACGGGCGGGCAGCTGCCTTGAGCAGGTCGAGGCCCCGGCTGCGCGGCCATGCCGTGGAGCTACTGGAGCGCGTCGCCCAAAAGTGCGCAGCGGTTTTGGGACAACGACACGCGCAAAAACAATAATTTAAAGCGCGTCGCATGAATCCTTTTAGACGCGACGCGCTTACCGAAAACCTCAGACATGCACGTCGCCATGCGAGAGCTCGCCTTCGTCGTCAGCGGCAAGGAAGGCCGCCACGAAAAGACCGGCATAAAAGACCAGGACCAGGATGACGACGACGGTGCCCGGCAGCGGGCCGAGCGCAGCGGCGATGATCGCATCGCGCATCGAGCCGACGATGCCGATGCCGACCCCCTCATGCTGCAGGCCGGGCGTCGAGATCTTCAGCACCCAGGCCAGCAACAAGATCATGTACATGAAGATGTAGTTGCGGCGTAACCGGCGCACGAGCGCCGCGCGCTGCGATATCAGGAAGCGTGGCGCCCGCAACCCTTCGCCGAGGATGGCCAGCCAGTTGGAGGCGAAGTCGGGCTGCGGCGAGAATATTTGGGCGAAATAATAGCGCTCGAACTGACGCACCCGAGCCCTGTAGACGTCGAAAAAGCGGTAGCGCCGCGCCTCTATCCACAGAAGCAAGGTGATCAGCAGCATGGCGAACAACAGCACGCCATGATGGGCGCTGGCAGTCGACAGCGACACCGACAGCATGGCGGCGACCACGGTGATCGCCCAGTTGCTGGTGCGATCAATCCTGTCGCGCCAACCGGCCATGCGGGCAATCTCGGCGCGATGGAAGTGCGACAGGGTGCTAACCAATTCGGACGAGGTCAGTCGGCTGGCGAAGGCATCGGAAACGCGAGGCGCCGGGGCCTCCTCCGCAGGCTTCACGATCTCGGGTCGAGTCATGGTATGCTTAATGCCTCTGCAGATGGAACGCGGACCGGCGGCTTCCCGTTCCGTGGCATTGCAGCTTCGACGAGCGGCACCGATGCGCCTGTCGCGGCGCATCTGCTTCCCGCCCCCTTGACCCTGCAACCCATGCGCCCTGAGACCGTTATGGCTGACGCGACTGGCGAGCGGAGGCGCGAGATTTTCCAGACCCGGTTCAAGCTGCGTGATGCGGCCGCGGCAATCGCGCTGGCGGTGCTTCTCTTGCCGGCGCTGGCCTGGTCAGCCGATGCGAAGGCGGCGACATCGAGCGAAGGCATGTTCATCGCCGAGCTGGTGTTACTGCTGGTGGTCGGGCGCGGCCTGGGCGAGGCGCTCGAGCGCCTCGGCCAGCCCGCGGTCATGGGCCAGCTGCTCGCCGGCATCCTGCTCGGGCCCTCGCTGTTCGGCTGGCTGTGGCCGTCGGCGCAGCACATGCTCTTCTCCAACGACGCCGTCCAAAAGGACATGATCAACGCGGTGGCGCAGCTCGGCATCCTTCTGCTGCTGCTGCTGACCGGAATGGAGACCGACCTGAGGCTGGTGCGCAAGGTGGGCGCGGCCTGCTTCTCAATCTCGGCGGCAGGCGTCGCCATTCCCTTCGTCTGCGGCTTCGCGACGGCGCAGTTCCTGCCGGCGAGCCTGCTTGCCGGCGCCGGCCAGCGCACCGTCGCCGGTCTCTTCCTCGGCACCGCGCTATCGATCTCCTCGGTCAAGATCGTCGCCATGGTGGTGCGCGAAATGAACTTCATGCGCCGCAACCTCGGCCAGATCATCGTGTCGTCGGCGATCATCGAGGATACGCTCGGCTGGGTCATCATCGCCATCACCATCGGCATCGCCACCCAGGGCAGGATCGAGATCCGCCACCTGGCCTTCACGCTGGCCGGCGTCGCGGCATTCATGCTGTTTTCCTTCACGCTTGGCCGCGGCATCGTCTTCGATGCCATCCGCTGGGCCAACGACACGTTCCGCAGCGAATACGCCGTCATCACCGTCATCCTCGTCATCATGGGAACGATGGCGCTGATCACCGACCTGATCGGCGTCCACACGGTGCTGGGCGCCTTCGTCGCCGGCTTACTGGTCGGCGAATCGCCGATCCTGTCCGGTCACATCCAGGGCCAGTTGCGCGGCGTCATCACGGCGCTGTTCATGCCGGTGTTCTTCGGCGTGGCCGGGCTTTCCGCCAACCTCACCGTGCTTGTCGACCCGACGCTTGCGCTGCTCACCATCGCGCTTGTCGTCATCGCCAGCGTCGGCAAGTTCGGCGGCGCCTTCATCGGCGGCAAGGCGGCGGGCATGTCCTGGCGCGAAGCCATCGCCGTCGGCAGCGGCATGAATGCGCGCGGCTCCACCGAGGTCATCGTCGCCAGCATCGGCCTGTCGATAAACGTGCTGTCCCACAATCTCTACACCATGATCGTCACCATGGCCGTCATCACCACGCTTGCCATGCCGCCGATGCTGCGCTGGGCGCTCGGCCGCCTGCCGATGGGCGAGGCGGAGAGCAAGCGGCTGGAGCGCGAGGAGTTCGACCAGCGCGGCTTCGTCGCCAATCTGGAGCGGCTGCTGGTGGTGGTCGACGACGGCGTCATCGGCAGGTTCGCCTCCTATCTGGCCGGCGTGATCGGCCGCGGCAAGCCGACGACGGTGCTGCATGCGGGCGAAGACGACACCACCGAGCCGCGCGTACGTTTCGAGCCACACCTGCAGGAGATCGAGAAAGGCGCCAGGGAGAGCGCCGAGGCGGCGAAAGGTATGGACGACGCCGGGGTCGGCAAGAGCCGGGTGACCCGGCGCGAGAACGTTCTGGTTTCGCCGCAAACCGTCGCCGAAGAAGCGCGCAAGGGCTATGGGCTGCTGCTGATCGGCCTTGGGCGCTCGCTCACCGCCAGGAGCGGCTTCACCAGGCGCCTCAACGACATTGCCGGCGCCTTCGACGGCCCGCTCTGCCTGGTCTTGAAACGGGCCGGGGGCGGCAGACAGGTGCCGAGCCTCGACGCCGATGCCGGCAGGATCCTGGTGCCGGTGAACGGCACCGCGGTGGCGCGCCGCGGCGCCGAGCTGGCGCTGGCGGTCGCCGCCGTCACCGGCTCCCGGGTCAGGGTCCTCTACGTGGCACGCAGCAGCCGCGACGAAAGCCAGGGGATGATGTCGCGCCGGCGCAAGGAGGCGGTGCTGAAGGACATCGTGGCGCTGGCCGAACGCTACAATGTCGATGTCAGGACATCGATCCGCGGCAAGGGCGCCGCCGCCGACGCGATCTGCCGGGAGGCCGGCAAGAACGTGGCGATGATCGTCATGGGCGTGGCGCGGCGGCCGGGCGATGAGCTGCTTTTCGGCGAGACGACGACCGGGGTGCTGCTCGGATGCTCATGCCCGGTCGTGCTGTTGTCCGACGAGCGGGTCCGCCGTGACGACGCCGCGCGTGAAGCACTGCGTTCGGGCGGCGTCGCCGAAACCAAGGCCGGCAGCGAAACGCAGCGAGAGCCGCGGTGAAACCCGCACCCTGCTCTGGGGCGCGTCCTTCGCTTGAAGGTCATCAGAGCCTACCCGAATGAACGGACGTGTCCGAAACCCGCCAGTCGACCCAAAATTCGACGCAGGATCAAACGCTCACTCCCCTGATCCTGTCGCAATCTCCCCCCATCGACGGCGCGAATGGTCGCGTCGCGAAGATGGAGACAAAAATGACCACGATCGAGCACGCAAACTATTCCGCCTCGAGAGACAGGCCCGACGCTATCGGCTTCGCCAAATCCGCGATCCGCCTGGCCTTCCGTGCATTAAAGTTGCGCAGCCAGAGAGCCGCGCTCCACGAAATGCCCGACTATCTGCTCAAGGACATCGGCATCGGCCGCTCGGAGATCGATTACCTCACATTGGTCCGGTTTAACGGCGTTCAAAGCGATCGTTTGAACGCCAATGATGCCGATCCGCGTTGACCCGACCTGAACAGGCTCGGCTCTATGGGCGCCACAGGTTGCCCCGAAGTGGAACGCCGGCCTTCAGCACAAGAATTAATCGACCGGGCAATCCCCGGCGATCACCTCGCCGAGGTTTTGACGCTTCGAACAAGGCTCTCGGTTCTCGCAGAAAGTCCGGGTCGTCGCGTGGAAGCACGTGGATCAAGGTAAATTCCACGAACGCAACCACTCTCGTTCACACGCAGCGCCGTCACAAGGCAGCGGTCCGGCAAATTCGCCGCACTATTCTTGGGAGAAGACGATGCAACACACAGCCAAGGCCTCGAGGCCCCCGTTGAACGGCGTCGACACGCCGAATCTTCTGGCAACGATCAACTTTGTCGCCGGCCAGCCTGAACTGGCCAAGTTCCAGTTCCGCGCCCACAACGAGTGGGTCGAAGGCACCCACAGCAAGAGCGTCATGCTCGGTTTCCACGGCGCCGGCCAGGAACAGAAGCATGCCAAAGCCTATTACGCCGACAGCGACCACCCGGCCGTGCTGTGCGGCGCCGATCACGGCCCCACCCCGGTCGAATGGCTGCTGCATGCGTTGGCCAGCTGCCTGATGGCGGGCGTCGCCAACATCGCCGCGGCGCGCGGCATCAAGCTGACCAAGGTGCGCTGCTCGGTCGACGGCGACATCGATCTGCGCGGCATCCTCGGCATTACCGACGAGGTCCGAAACGGCTTTCAGAACATCGCGGTGGCTTTCGACATCGAGGGCGATGCGCCGTCCGAGAAGCTTCAGCAACTGGTCGAGCAGGCACGAGCACGGTCGGCGGTTTTCGACGTGCTGACCAACGGTGTCTCCGTTTCGGTCGGTGTCAAAACCATACAGTGATCCACCCGGCCGTGATCCACCCGGCCAATGATCCACCCGGAAAGACGGTTCGGACTGACGTCTGAACCGTCGTCCTGCAAAACTGATGGAAACAACATGGAACAGGCTGACGTGGTCATTGTCGGCGCTGGCCAGGCAGGCATCGCCTTGAGCCATTGCCTTCGAAAACGCGGGACCTCGCATATCGTTCTGGAGCGCGGGCGCATTGGCGAACGGTGGCGGTCCTCGACATGGCGTTCGCTTCGCCTTTTGACGCCCAATTGGCTGAACGCGCTGCCAGGCTCCCCCTATTGTGGCCCCGAACCCGACGGCTACATGAGCCGCGACGCGTTTGTGGAAACCCTGGTTGGCTATGCCCATCGATCGCAGGCGCCGGTGCACCCGTACGTCGATGTCTTGTCCTGCGAACAGGATGGCAAAGGCTTCAGGCTGCGGACGACCGCCGGCGACTGGTCGGCGAGAGTCGTCGTTGTGGCAACCGGCCATTGCGACGTGCCAAGCATGCCCTTGCTGCCGCAGACCGGCGCGGATCAACCGGCCAGCATCCATGCTTCGCAGTACCGAAGTCCCGACGAGCTTGCGGCGGGCGGCGTGCTGGTAGTCGGCGCATCGTCGTCGGGCGTCCAGATTGCCGACGAGCTGCGACGCAGCGGCAGGCGCGTAATCCTGTCCGTCGGCAAGCACACGCGTTTGCCACGGATCTGGCGAGACAAGGATATCTTCTGGTGGCTTTACCAGATGGGATTCATGTCCCAGCAGCTGGACGATCTTGCAAATCCCGACAGCGCCAGACGACAGCCTTCGCTTCAACTGGCCGGTCGGGCGGATTGCTCCAATGTCGATCTGGCGACCCTTCAGGGCATCGGGGTCGAACTCACCGGGCGGCTGACCCGCATCTCGAACCGGGCAATTGGCTTTGCCGATGACCTCGAAGAGAGCATCACGGCGGCGGATGCGAAGCAGCAGCGGCTCCTTCGCCAGATCGACCAGTTCGCAGGCCATAGGTCCACGGGCCACGGCCCTGCGCCGGTCAAGGTGCCGACGACCTGCCGCAAGCGCCTGTCGTTCGCGAACGGCATCGTCGACACCATCATATGGGCAACCGGCTACAGCCGCTCGTTTTCATGGCTGAAGCTACCGGCCTTCACCGCCGATGGCGAGCTGGCCCACAAGGACGGGATAACAACCGTCGCCGGCCTCTACGCGCTTGGCTTCCGCTTTCTGCGCAAGCGCGATTCCAACTTCATCGGAGGCGTCGGAGCGGACGCGCAAGCGATCGCCGCCCATGTCTCGGACTATCTCGGTCAGAGCGGCCTCAAGGCTGCGTGAGGAGATCGCGATGCTTTCCAACATCGTCCCCGCACATTCCCACTACCCCGCACATTCTCACTACGACGTCATCATCGTCGGCGCGCGCTGCGCCGGAGCCTCGACGGCAATGCTGCTCTCCCGGGCGGGATTGCGGGTGCTCGCAGTCGACCGCCAGTCCTATGGATCCGACACGCTGTCCACTCACGCTCTGATGCGGCCAGCCGTCGTGCAGCTCTCGCGCTGGGGCCTGCTCCAACCGTTGATCCAAAGCGGCGCGCCGGTGATCAAATCCACCACATTTCACTATGGCGAGCAGGAGGTCACGGTACCCATCCGGCCCGAGCCAGACATTCCGGGGCTGATCGCGCCACGCCGCACGGTGCTTGACCGCATGCTGGTCGACGCGGCTCGAGCCGCCGGCGCCACGATTTTGCACGACACTCCGGTCCATGATCTCGTGTTCGACTCACATGGCCGTGTAAGGGGCGTCGCGTTGAGGGATGCCGCCGGCCAAACTCGCGAGGTACGCGCCGACCTCGTGGTTGGAACAGATGGGCTCGGCTCGTTTGTCGCGCGCAAGGTCGAGGCACGGACGCTGGTGCAAGGGCGGTGCTCGGTGGCGCATGTCTTCAGCTACATCGCCGCGCCGGCGCTGTCGGGGTATCACTGGTATTTCGGCCGGAACCTATCCGGCGGCGTGATCCCGACGAATGACGGGCTTGCCTGCGTCGTCGCCTCCGTTCCGACCGAGCGGTTCGACAAGGAGTTCCGTTTCGATCTTTCCGCCGCACAGCTTGCCCTGGCAGCGCTGGAGCCCAGATTGGGGTCCCTGGTCTTCGGTAACGGTGGAGCCTTTGGCAACGGTGGCAAGCGTCTGAAAGCCTTTCGCGGCACGCCTGGACGATTGCGGCAGGCATACGGCCCCGGCTGGATGCTGGTCGGCGATGCCGGCTTCTTCCGCGATCCGCTTACCTCGCATGGTATTTCCGACGCCCTGCGCGATGCCGAAGGGGCGGCGACGGCGATCCTTTCACATATTTCACGTCGCGAGTCCGCATTGCGGGAGTTCCAGGAAGAACGCGACGACCTCGCACGGCCCATCCTCGAGACCACGGACGCCATCAGTGCCTTCGATTGGTCCCTTGAAGAGTTGCCTGAACGCCACAAGCGCTTCAGCGAGGCGATGAAATCCGAAGTCGCAGTGCTCCTGGACCGGGCGGCGCGCGATCGCGAGGTTCCGCCGACCCCGCAAGGGCTATGGGCCTCGCAGGCACAGGCAATCTGACAGGCAAACCACGGAGCAAGGCAATGCAAACAACCAAACAATCCGGATGGTCTGGAATCCGATTCGGAAAACCGGAAGTCGGGGCCAGTGCGGAGCGAAGGCGCGTCACTCGGGCTAGCGACGTCATCGCGTTCAGCGACATGACCGGCGACAGGAATCCACTCCACTACGATGAGGTCCTGTCCGCCCGCACCGTATTCGGCCGTCTCATCGTTCAGGGCGGTGTCACTTCGGGCCTTCTCAACGCTCTGGTGGCCGAGGACTTGCCAGGACCCGGCAGCGTCTTTCTTGGCGTCGAGTGGAAGTTCCTCAAGGCCGTCGGTATCGGCGAAGAGATCGTCGCGCGCGCCGAGGTGCTCACCGTGCGAGAGGACAAGCCCATCTGCACGCTGTCAACGACCGTCGCAAACTCGGCAGGCGAGATTTGCCTGTCCGGCACGGCAACGACCTACACGGTGCCGCTCGACTGAAGCGATTCCAAGAAAGTGTGCAACGGCTTTCCGTCCGGAATTGCGCAAAAACAAATAGTTAGCCAACGAGCAGCCGGGCAGCTCCGCATTTTCCACGCTCTTCCACACGCTGTCTCCTACGGGGAGGACGGCATGTCCGAGGGAGCGAGCGGAATGGTCCGCTGCCAACCTTAGGGAACCAGTCATGAACCTCTCGTTCGGTATTTATGCAACCCCGCAGTCCACTCTGTGGAAGGACATCCGCAAGGGCCCGCCGCTCAAGGCGGTGCGGGAGCACCTCGACCGGGTGGTCAACTTCAGGCGCCTTTCCGAGATCGCTCGCAGAACCGAGATCCGGTGACCGAGTTCGGGCCGAAGGCGGCGGCGGGCGTGAAGACACCCGCCGCCTTAGGATGGCGCGGACCCAAACGCTTCGTCGCTCCAACGCTTCGTCGCTAATGTAAGGCCGACCATAAGATGCTAATGTAAGTCCGACCATACGGTTAGGACAAACCGGATTGAGCTCGGCATTCGAAGTGAGGGTTCTCGGCGACTTCACGGTTCGCTGTGACGGCGAGCCCGTGACGCTGACGCAATCGCGCAAGACGCGGGCGTTACTCGCCTATCTGGCCGTGCACCAAAAGCAGCAGCGCCGCGAGCGGCTTTGCGAGATGTTCTGGGACGTCCCTGATGATCCCAGGGGCGCGCTGCGTTGGAGCCTCTCGAAGCTGCGCCAGATTCTGAACGCCGACGGCGAGACACGGCTTATGGCCGACCGCAACGTGGTTCAACTGAAGCCGGGGGCGATCTGGCTCGACTACGACCTGATCAGGGGCCTGTCGGCCGATGCGGTTGGTTCGCTGCCTACCGAGCGTCTGGAAGCGATCGCTGCGGCTTTCGCCGGCCCGTTCTTGTCGGACCTCTATCTGCCGCGCTGCCAGGCGTTCGAAGCCTGGCGCGTCTATTGTTCGAATGAGACCGAGATCCTGCGTCTCAAGGCGCTGCGCGCCCTCATCGGTCGCCTTGGCGACGAGCCTGAGCGGGCGCTTGCCCACCTGCACACGCTGCAATCACTTCTTCCGGACAATGACCTCGCAGACGAGATCGCCCGCATTAACGATCTGGCTCGTCTGACCGTCGCCGCTCGCCCGATCGGAACTGCCACGACGGCTGTTAGCCGGCCTGCCCCCGAACCTCCGGTGCCGCAGCCTGCGCGCGGCCCCATGCTGTCGCCTTCGCCGAAGGTTTCGTCAGGCAAGCAGCAGATACGCTACGTCAATGCCCGCGATGGCACCCGGATCGCCTATGCCATCAGCGGATCCGGGCCAGCGATCGTGCGCGCCTCGCACTGGATGTCCCATCTCGACTTCGATTGGGAAAGTCCGGTTTGGGGACATTGGATCGATGGCCTGTCCGGTGGCTTCACGCTTGTACGCTATGACGGGCGCCTGAACGGCCTTTCCGACACAGTTTGCGAGGATGTTTCTTTCGACGCATTCGTGAACGATCTCGAATGCGTCGTAGAGGCCGTGGGCCTCGACCGTTTCGTCCTGCTTGGAATATCGCAAGGCTGCGCTCTCTCGGTCGAATATGCCATTCGCCATCCCGAGAAGGTCGCAGGTCTCCTGATTTGGGGAGGATACGTCCGCGGATGGCGAGCGCGCGGGAATGAGGCGGAGATTGTCAGGCGCGAAGCGATCTCTGAGCTGATGCGCCAGGGTTGGGGCCAGGACGATCCATTGTTCCGCCAAATGTTCACCAGCCTGTTCATACCGGGCGCCGATCGCGTGCAGATGGATTGGTTCAATGAGTTGCAGCGCCGGACGCTCACGCCGGAGAATGCATCGCGGTTGAGCTTTGCCTTCGCCGACATTGACATCTCGCGATCGCTTGAGCGGCTGCATGTGCCGGCGCTCGTCCTGCATGCCAATGGCGACCGGGTCGCACCCCTCTCGGAAGGTCTGGAGCTCGCGCGAACGATCGCCGGTGCGCAGTTCGTCGAACTGGACAGCGCCAATCACATCCTGCTTGCCGAGGAACCCGCGTTCCGCGACTTCCTCCTCGAGGCGTCGGCATTTGCGAACGAAGCGCTTCAGGCGCGAACGGCAGTCGCGGTCGATCCGAGGACCCGGCGACAGGCAACGATCCTGTGCGCCGATTTCCGATACGTGGAACGGGTGATGGAAAGCCTGCCTCCCGAGGTCGCGCTGGAGCGGGTCGATCCCTTCCTCACGAAGGCCACCGCACTTGTGCGCGACAACGGAGGAACAGTGCTGACGATTTCCGAGAACGAGCTCGTCGCGTCGTTTGGCGCGCCTGAGCCGCTCGAAGGACATGCTGCCCTTGCCTGCCGGACCGCGCTCGCGCTGCGCGAGCTTGCGCTCGGCCACGCCGATTGGATAGCCGGCGTCCGTGCTGCACTCGACACAGGCATCGTGATTGTCGGCCCGGCACGCGATCAGGCTTCGGAGGTGCGCGGCGGACCGGTGTCGGTGGCCCACACGCTGAGCCAAGCGCTGGGGCGCGATCTCGTCGTGGCAACCGCCAGGACCCAGGCATCGGCTGGCGGCTTCGTCAGCATGCAAGCGCTGGCAGTACCACTTCTGTCGGAATACCCGAAGGACCAAAGGCTCTTTGAAGTGACCGAGATCAGGCGGGGCCGCTCGCGCTGGCAGTTGCGCGCCGAAACCCAGCTGTCGCCCTTTGTCGGCCGCGAGATGCAGCTGCAAATTTTGAACAAGGCCTGGCATGACACGTCCGACGGCGAAGGCCAGACGGTTTTCGTGGTCGGCGATCCCGGTATCGGCAAGTCGCGCGTCACACATGAATTCGTCGGCGCCATCCCCCATGATGACGCGGAGAACCTCGAAGTCGGCGCGCTGGAAACGGACCTGCGCAGCGGCTTCGTCGTGATTCGGAAACTGCTGCAAGCTCTGTTCGGCGTGGGCGACACCGAAGCGCCGGCAATCGCGATCGAAAAGGTGCTGGCCGCGCAAAGCGCGCGAGGCTTCGACGAGCGGCTCCTCGATCCGATCATGGCAATCATGGAACTGCCCGTTCAGAGCTCGAGTTGGGCCATTATTTCCGGCCAGGAGCGGTCTCGGCGTATGCAGGAGGCAGCGGTTGGGCTTTTATTGTTCCTTGGTCGCAGGAAGCCCGTCGTTCTCCTGGTCGAGGACCTCCATTGGATAGACGCCGAGAGTGAGGGGGTCCTGGTGCGGCTGGCGCAGGCAGTTCCCAGTGTTCGCTGCCTGCTCATCCTGACCTGTCGACCTGAATACGATCGCAGTGTCTTCGCCGCCGCAGGGGCTTCCGAAATCCGCCTGCCGGCGTTCAACACCGCCGAAGCGGCAGCACTTCTTGACCAGTTGGTCGGCAACGACCCTGAGCTCGAGCGTCTCCGCGGCGCAGTCTCGGATGCATGCAAAGGCAATGCATTGTTCCTGGAGGAGACCGTCCACGTCCTCGCCGAGACCGGCAAGCTGGAAGGGCAGCCGGGCCGCTACCGGGCTTCGGGCGATGTCGACGAGATCGTCGTTGCGGAGAGTATCCAGACGATCATCGATGCGCGCTTCGAACGTCTCGACAAGGATGCGAAGCGGCTGGCCGAGGTCGCCTCGATCTTCGGCGGAGAGATTCCGGTGCTCTTGCTACGAAGGATGGCGGCGCTGTCGAGCCTACGCTTCGATGCCGCCCTGCAGAATTTGAAGAAGGCCGATCTCCTGGTGGAGCTTCAGGTTTTTCCCGAGGCTTTCGTCCGCTTCAAGCACGTCCTCATCCGAACTGCTGTGTCAGGACGTATCGTATCGTCGGCGCTCGTCGAGCTTCACAAGACTGCGCTCGCCGAACTGAAGGCCTATTTCGCGGATCGGCTCGAGGAGCACAGCGAGCGCCTGGCCAGACACGCGCAACAGGCTCACCTCTGGGCCGAAGCCGTCGGCTACCTTCTGATCTCGGCGCACAAGGCGATCAGGCGGTCGGCGCATGCCACCGCCCTTGAGCAGCTGGACCTTGGGGTCTGGCTGCTGAGGAACAACGACGTCGCCGACGCCGACGAGCAAGAGATCGAGTTCCAGCTCGCGAGGGGCGTCGCCCTCATGGCCGCTCGCGGTTGGGGTGCGACCGAAGTGCTCGCCGCGTTCGAGCGTGCCGAGCAACTTTGCGACAAGATCGGCGACCAGGCGCGTCTGTTCACGGCACTGCGCGGCAGAGCACAATATTACATGCTCAGCGGCAAGCCGGCAGCGGCGCAGGAGCTGGCTTGCCGATGGGCTGGCATGGTCAGGGAGGACAGCGATCCCGGTCTCGTGATCGAAACCGAGCACATGTTCTGGACCAACAATTTCTTCCTTGGGGAGACGGCGGCCGCCTATGGCCATGCGGAACGCGCCATCGGCCTCTACGACCCCGACCGCGATCATTACCTGACCTACAAGTACTCCGGTCATGACCCGGGTGTCTGCTGCCGCTGCTTCGCGGGATTATCAGCCTGGCTGGCCGGCGAGCCGGATAAGGCAAGGCTACGGTGCCAGGATGCAATGGGACTTGCCGAACGTCTCGAGCATCCGCTGAGCATGGCGCTTGCGTATTGGGGCACGAGCTATCTCCACATGTTCGCAGGTGACCCTGAGGCCGCGCTTCGGGCGGCGGAAAGCGAGCTGCAGATCGCAGAGAAGTTCCAGCTGCCGCTCATTATCGGCCAGGCCGCGTTCCAGGTTGGATGGGGGCAATTCCGGCTTGGAGAACGGGAGACAGGCCTGCGCGGCATGGAGGAAGCCATATCTGCCATTCGCCGGACCGGCGCTGAAATGGGGCTACCCTATCTCATAGGCCTGTACGCCGAAGCGCTGGGCGACAGCGGCAGGTTGGACGCCGCTCGGAAGTCGGTTGAAGCTGCGCTCGAGCTGGGCCGCTCCAACGGAACTTATTTCCAGCTCGCCGAAGTCCTCAGGATCGAAGCCTGTATCCGCGAGAGGAGCGGTGGCGGACCTGACGAGATCGAGCGAATGCTGCACAAGGCCGCGAATGTCGCCACCCTGCAGCGTTCCGCGATTGGCCAACTCCGAATAGCAGTTGAACTTGCTCGCTGTCTTCGAAAGCGCGGAGATGTCGATACAGCGCGTGAACTTATCTCGCCTCACGGCGAGCTGATCGGCAAGCTCGACGATAGCCAAGATGCGCGCGCGGCGCGTGAGTCCTTCTAGCCAACGCGGCACGCGATGTGTGCGCCAAGCACGAGCTCAGGGCAGCCCGGCAACCGGCCTCATGCTGCCGGACGCCAACACTGCGGCAAGCCGCAATTCAGTCGGCGGGGCGAGCCGTTTACTGGGTGGATTCCACCTTCGCGACAACGAGCTTGCCTTCGGCGCGCGAGATTTCGACAGCCTGGCTGAGCCCTTCCGTGTCGCCCGGGACCGAGACCACGAACGCCTGGCCTTCGGTGAGGGTCGTGACCAAGCGCACGGGCAAACCTTCTTCGCCCGCCGCCATCGTGGTGACTACCCGATAGCCGCCATTCGCCTCCGTGTAATAGACGACGCCGTGGAAGCTGCCGAGATCGACGGTCCCACCCTGCAGGGCCGTGAGGTCGCCGGCAGAAGCGGAACTTGCCGCAACGCAAAGCGCCGTAAGGATTGTGTATCTGAACATCATGTTCTCCTCCGTTTAGTTATTTTAGTTATTTGGAATTGTCGTCCGGGTGGATGGTCGCCTTCGGCTGCATCCTCAAGTCATGCTGCGAGCTGATCCTCGCCGGCAGCCGAGATCATCACACTGGCGAGCAACGCGTAGGCTGCCTCCCAAGCCTCGCGGACCGCCGGCGTAAAGGCCGAGCCAAGGCCGGCCGCCAGCGTGTCGATGAGCGCTTGCCCGACGATCGGGTAATGATGCTCCTTGACACCGTAGGCCACGTGACGCTTGGCGAGCTCGCGCACGGCCGGGAGGATGGTGTCGGCACGATCCAGTCCGTGCACGACGAAGCCCAGACTCTTCATCAGCTTTGCGCCTTGATTGGGCATGTCGCTGGCCAGAAACAGAGCGCGAAGATTCGTGTCGATCGCGAACAGGCGTTCATAGAACAGAGCGGCGGCGGCCACGCGTATCGGGATAACCTCGTGAAAACTATCCTGGACAAGTCGAATCTGGTCGGGTGTCATCGGCGATCCTCCTGGGTTTTGCGGGTGAGGCTCGACCATCCCCCCAAAGCGTTTCGCCCGGATGTCGCCTGTGGCGCCGGTGTGTTTCAGTTGTGTCTCAATTTGGGTTTCAGTTGCGCTCAATTGTTTTCAGATTGCTTCTGGGTGGCCGGGATGAGCCATCCTTCACCCCCTGTCCTGCCCGACATTTCCCTCGCAAGGGGGAGATTGGCCCTCCGCCCTCACCGCAACTCCGCCCACACCGGGGCATGGTCGCTGGCATTGTCCTCGCCGCGTATGGCGCGGTCGATGCCGGCGCCCGAAAGTCGGCGGGAAAGCTTCTTCGACAGCAGTATGTGGTCGAGGCGCAGGCCGGCGTCGCGCTGCCAGCGGTTGCGGCGATAATCCCAGAATGTATAGAGCGTCTCCTTTGGGTGGGCCTTGCGCAGCGCATCGGTCCAGCCCTGGTCGAGTAGCCGCTGGAACGACGCCCGGCTCTCCGGCTGCACCAGTGCGTTGTCGTCATAGGAGCGCGTCGGATAGATGTCGCGCGGCTCTGGCACGATGTTGTAGTCGCCGGCCATCACCACCGGAATCCCGGTGTCGAACAGCGCGGCGGCATGCGCCTCCAGCCGTTCGTGCCAGGCCAGCTTGTACTGGAACTTCGGGCCGGGCTGCGGGTTGCCGTTCGGCGCATAGAGGCAGGCGACGACGATGCCGGCGACCGCCGCCTCGATGTAGCGCGCCTGCCGGTCGGCCTCGTCGCCGGGCAGCGCGTCGCTGGTCAAGACAGGGTCAGAACCACGCGCGAGTATGGCGACGCCGTTCCAGGTCGGCTCGCCGCGCCACACCGCGCCGTAGCCGGCTGACGCAAGGGCCGTGCGCGGAAACTGCGTGTCGCGTGCCTTGAGTTCCTGCAGGCAGACGATTTCGGGTTTTGCGACGGCCAGCCAGGCGAGCAGGTTTGGCAGCCGGCTGTTGATATTGTTGACGTTGAAGGTGGCGATCTTCATCGCGTCAGGCAGCGATCCGGACCGTCCACGCCTTTACCGCTTCGGCAATCGTCTTCAGGTGATCGGCGGCGGAGAAGCCGGAGATGCTCTTGCGCGGCTTGAGGTCGTGGTCGCCATCCTCCAGCCAGAGGATTTCGATTGTGTCGGACAGCGTGTAAGTCGCAATCTCGTCCCTGGTGCCGAACTCGTCGCGCGTGCCCTGACAGATCAGCGTCGGCGTCTTGAGGGCTGCCAGATGCTTGGTGCGCAACTGCGTCGGCTTCGCCGGCGGATGAAAGGGGTAGCCGAGGCAGAGCAGCCCTGAGATTTCGCCCTTGGCGAACAGTTCGTCGGCCACCATCGAGGCGACGCGCCCGCCCATCGACTTGCCGCCGATGATGAGCGGGCCGGTTATGCCCTTTGCCCTGAGATCGGCGACGGCCTTGATATACTCCGGGTTCACCGTCTCGGCGCGCGGCGGCGGCTTGCGGTGACCGTAGCGGCGGGCGGCCATGTAGTGGAATTCGAAGCGCGCGACCCGGAAGCCGGCGGCGGCGAGCGCCTTCGCGGTCGCGGTCATCGAGGCCGAGTCCATTGGCGCCCCGGCGCCGTGGGCGAACAGGATGGTGACGGGGGCAGTTTCGGGGCCGTCGAAGAGGAAGGTGGTCATGATGCGACCTTCCGCGCGACGGCGAAGCTGCCGATCTCCCCCCTTGTGGGGGAGATGCCCGGCAGGGCAGAGGGGGGCGCGAAGGATCGCCGGCCTTCGGTCAAATCTTTCCGGGACGAGACGGTCTGAAACGGGCCGATGCATCGGCGGGACAGCGCCCCCCTCTGTCCTGCCCTCTTTGCCAAAACTTGGCATCTCCCCCACAAGGGGGGAGATTGGATGTCGCGACGGCCTTCGCCAATCATCATCACCCCGCCGACTTCTGCGCCAGCTGCAAATCGACAAACTGGATGCCCCGCGCGGCGGTGCGGGCCCATTCGGAGTCGGCGTCGAGCTCGAGGTAGCGCGCCCAGCGGCGGCGTGCTTCGGCCAGGTTGCCGGCGTCGAATTCCAGCCGGGCGAGGTTGAACACAGCATCGGCATAATTTGCATCGAGCGCGATCGCCTTCTGCAGATGCCGGCGCGCCGAGGCGTCGCGGCCCTCCTCGCTCATCAGCCCGGCGAGGTTGAACCATGCCTCGACGAAAGCGGGGTCGAGCTTGATGGCGCGGGCATAATCGTGCGCCGCCTCTGCGGGACGGCCGGCGGCGCGCAGGCAGTTGGCGCGGTTGAAGGCGGCGATGGCATCGCCCGGATCAATCGCCAGGCAGCGCTGGTAGAGCGCGGCCGCCTGATCGTGATCGCCCTCCTCTTCCGCTGCTTCGGCCCCGGCGAACAGTTCTTCCAGCGTGTCGTCGCCTCCCGAATTGGGCAGATCGAACAGCAACTGGCCGTCGAGCTCGCTGCGGCCGTCATCGAGGTAGATCGTATCGGGCCGGCCATGCTGCGAGCCGACATTGAGCGACTTGGCGGTGAGCGAGGCGACCGGGCCGGAGCGGTGCACGGAGCGCGCGATCGCGCCCCATGAGGCGCCGCCGGCAATCAGCCCGGCATATTTGCGGGCGAGGATCAGGTCGCGAAAGGAATAGGGCTCGGCGTCGTGCTCGAAGGCGTCGAACAGCGACAACAAATCGAGATCGGCGGCGACCAGCCGTGACTGGTCGATAAGCGATTGCCTGGACAGCGCCGAGGCCTCCGGCGCCTTGATCAGCCCGAGCAGGCGCAGGAATCCGTTCTCGCTGACCAGCGTGCGCCCGGCAGCTCGTTCGGCGGCAACGAGGCGCTCGATCTCGGCATCGCCTGCCTTGGCGAGAAACGTGCGGCCGAACACGACATGGCTGGTGCGCCGGGTGACGCCGCGACGTAACTGGCCCTGCTGGCGTTCGACCTCGCGCGCCGCCAGCCTGAGCGGGAACGCCGCCAGCGCGCCGATGGTGCCGAAGACGCTGCCGGGGGGTACTATACCGATGGGCGCTGTCACCCTTTGCTCTTGCCGACGGCCTTTAGCAGATCGGCCTTGAGCTGGTTTTCCTTGGCGCCGCCCTTGGCCTTGGCCGCCGGCTTGGCACCCTCATCGGCCTTACTCTTCGACTTGGCCGGCGGCTTGGCCGATTGCGACAGGCTGGCCTTCAGCGCATCCATCAGATTGATGACATTGCCGCGCTCGGGTGCGGCCGCAATGATCGGCTTGTGACCCTTCAGCTTCTGGCGGATCATCGCCATCAGCGCGATCTCGTAGCGGTCCTCGTAATTCTTCGGATCGAAGGTGGTTTCCTTCTGCTTGATCAGCGCTTCAGCGAGCTCCAGCATTTCCGGGTCGGGCTTGCCGGCCGGAATGTTGCCGAAATATTCAGCCGTGCCGCGCACCTCGTTCGGGTTCCTCAGCGTGCAGACGAACATGCCGTTCTCGCGCGCGCCGATCGTCACCACACGCTCGCGGCTGGACAGCACCAGGCGGGCGATCGCCAGCTTGCCGGACTTGCGCATCGCTTCGCGCAGCACGACGAAGGTTTCCTCCGCCATGGCGCCATCCGGCGCCAGGTAGTAGGGCGCGTCCTGGTAGATGACGTCGACCGAATGGTCGTCGACGAAGGCCTCGATGTTCATCGTGTGGTTGGATTCGATCCTCACCGCCTCGAGGTCGGCATCATCGATGATGATGTACTGCTTGTCCTCGTATTCGTAGCCCTTGACCAGGTCCGATCGCTCGACCAGCCCGAGCTCGGGATCGACCGGCTTCATGTTGATGCGATTGTGCGTCTTCTTGTGAAGCTGGTTGAACGTGATGCGCTCGCTGGCGCTCGTCGCCGGATATAGCCGGACTGGACAGCTGACGAGGCTGAGCTTGAGGTAACCTTTCCAACTTGCCCTGGGCGCCATGAAATACTCCTACGCGGCCGTGTGCTGTCGAACTGTTCGCAGCGTTCATTCGTCCCAAGGACGCGCGGCGCTGCGCAAAACCTACATCCCGACCCCTTATAATACCGGCAAATTCCTAGCGAAATGTTCCAGGTCGGTTGAGGGGTCCCAAGGCGCAGAATAGTTCAAATTGTTCGGAGCGTCGACGCCCATCCAGTCGTCATCCTGGGAAGGAGCAAGGAGCGAAGCGACGCGGCGCAGACCCCAGGATGACGAAGCTGAGGAACCTGCGCCATCGATATGCCCCGCTATGCTTACTTCCTCGCCTCCGATAGCATCGGCAAATCCCTGGCGAAATCTTCCATCTCGGCCCAGGGATCGCCGGAGGTCGCCAGCAGTCCCGGCAGCGACGAGTAATTCAAATCCTGGGGAGCGTCGATGGATTCCAGATCGGTCCAGCTCACCGGGGTCGAGGCCGGCAAATTGGTGCGGGCGCGCAGCGAATAGGGCGCGGCCGAGGTGTGGCCGCGCGCATTGCGGTGATAATCGATGAAGATGCGCCGCTTGCGGTTGTCCTTGCCCATGGTGGTGGTGAAGGTGTCGGGCACGGTTGAGGCAAGATGCGTGGAAATCGCGCTGGTCGCCTGATGCAGCTTCTTCCAGTTCTGTTTCTGCGTCACCGGCACGGTGATGTGGATGCCCTTGCCGCCCGAGGTTTTGGCGAACGGCACCAGCCCCAGCGCCTCGAGCTCGCCCTTGATATGCACCGCCGCCTCGACCACCTCGCGCCAGGCAATGCCCTCGCCCGGATCGAGGTCGAAAACGATCAGATCGGGCTTGTCGAGCCGCGTGCGATGGGTACCCCAGGTATGGAACTCGACGACACCGAACTGCGCCAGCGCCAGATAGCCCTTGGCATCCTCGACCGACAGATAGGATTTGGTCTCACCTTCGGAATTGGTCGCCTCGAAGGTCGCCACGGACGCCGGCATGCCGGTGAAGGCATGGCGCTGGAAGAAGCAGTCCTGCGGCCGGCCGGTCGGGCAGCGCACCAGCGACACCGGGCGGCCAAGGATATGCGGCAGCATGAAATCGCCGACCAGCGCATAATAGACGGCGATGTCGAGCTTGGTCGGACCGGTCTTGCCGAACAGCCGCCGCGTCGGGTTGGTCACCCAGATGGTGGCAAGGTCGGCTTCCGAAATCAGCCGCTTGCGCCTGGCCGACACCGGCGTCGACAGGCCGACATCGCGCAGGCCGCGAAACACCGCATGGCGCAGCGCATTGTCGGTGGTGCGGTTGGCATAATGGATATGGGCCGAGAGCAGCGGCCGCACCCATTTCATCTCGCGCATGATCTCGCGCGGAACCCCTTCGGGTGCAGACGCGCCGGCGCGCAGCGGCTCCAGCCGCGCCAGCAACCCACCTGATGTTTCGGCATCGAAGCCGGTGCCGACCTTGCCGCGATAGTGCAGCTCGCCGTCCTCGAATTCGCCGAGGCCGAGTGCGGCGAGCCCCTCGGCAGCGTCGGAGACGGTGTAGCCGGCTATGACGAAGTCGCCGGTCTGAAGCGCCTTGGTCTTGGTCCAGGTTTTGGTGCGGCCGCTCTGGTAAACTGCCGTCGCGCGCTTGGAGACGACGCCTTCCAGGCCCAGTTCCGCGGCGTGGTCGTAGAGCGCCTGGCCGTCGCCTTCGACATGGTCGCTGAACTGGATGGCGGAGTTGGCGCCGAGACCGGACAGCAGTTGCGCAAGCAGCGCCTTGCGCCGGCCGAGCGGCGCTTTCCTCAGGTCCCAGCCGTCGAGATGCAAGAGATCGAAGGCGTAGAAGTGCAGCTTGTTGCCGGCACCCTCGGCCAGCGCATTCTGCAGCAGCGCAAAGCGGCTGATGCCCTTGGCGTCGAGCGCGACGACCTCGCCGTCGATGACCGCATCGCGGCAGGGCAGCCTGGCGAAGGCGAGCGGCAGGTCGCCATAGCGCCTGGTCCAGTCGAGGCCGGCGCGGGTGATCAGCTTGACCGCGCCGTCGGCCAGATGCGCCATGGTGCGATAGCCGTCGAATTTTATCTCGTGCAGCCAGGCCTCCCTGGTGTCCTCGCCATGGGGCGGCCTGGCGACCGCGGTCGCCAGCTGCGGTTCGATGCGGGCGGGCGCCGGCGCCTTGACCGCGCCCGGCAAAGCGCCGGGCTTCAGCACCACCGGCCTGGCAGGTTTGGCGGCCGGCTTCGGGGCTTCGACCAGATCCTCGATGCGCCTGCCGGATTTGACGCTTTCCGGCCGGGCTTCCAATATGTCGAGCTTGGCGTCGGCGGCGAGATCACGCTCCTTGAACAGCAGCCAGTTCTTCTTGCCCTCATCCTCGCCTGGCCTCGGCTTCAGCCTGGTCAGCATCCAGCCGCCGTTGAGCTTCTCGCCGGCGAGGCGGAACTTGAAGGAACCGGTGCGCAGGCTCTTCTCGACATCGTCCATTGGCGCCCAGACGCCAGTGTCCCAGACGATCATCGGCCCGCCGCCATATTCGCCCTCGGGAATGACGCCCTCGAAGTCGATATATTCGAGCGGGTGGTCCTCGGTCTCGACCGCCAGCCTTTTGTCGGCGGGGTTGAGCGACGGACCGCGAGGCACCGCCCAGCTTTTCAGCACGTCGCCGACCTGCAGGCGCAGATCGTAGTGGTCGGCGGTGGCGTGATGCTTATGGACGACGTAGCGGTTGCCTTCACCGGCAACCAGCCCGCCAACGGGTTCCGGCGTCTTCGTGAATTCGCGCTTGGCGCGATAGGCCCTGAGTTTGGAAGGAGCTGGCATGGGCTAGGCGATCCAAACCGTGCCATTTGCCGAAAGGCGCAGCGGTCCAGAACCGAGCACCCTCCGTCGAGTTTCTTCGCACCCCCCTCTGGCCTGCCGGCCATCTCCCCCGCAAGGGAGGAGATTAGCAGCTTCGGCGACAGCGCTTCCTTTGCGACCTTCGCGATTGGCGAAACCAGCGGCGACAGCCGATCTCCCTCCTTGCGGGGGAGATGTCCGACAGGACAGAGGGGGGTGCTGTCCCTCCAGCGTTCCGAACCTCGCTCCTGCTCCGCCCTGGGATGACGAAGGGATGCAGGTCATGCGGCTCAATCGTCGGCGGCCGGCGTCAGTTCAAGCTCGGCCGGCGAAAGGCCCTGCTGGAGCTGGCTGAGCCGGAATTCGTCGACCCAGTAGGCCTCGCCGTCGACCAGCACGCGCGCAGAGTAGACGCCGCCGGAAAAGCGTTGCGCGGTGATGAAGACCTTGTGACGGTCGAGCGCCTTGCGCACCGCGGCGCGCTTGGAATTCTGGCTGGTGACGGGACTGGCCATGACTCACTCTTGCACTCTGAGCCGCACAACAGGCAGCCGGCCATAAGGATGGCCGAGAGTGAGGGTTGTGTCAATTTGGGCGCTGTCGTACCCCACGGCATTGAACTCGGGTTAACGGCGGTTTCGGGATTGCGACGGTTCTGATTCTGTTGGTGGCGTTGATTCGGAGAGCACCGCCATGCCTGAGACTGCCGAGAAGCCGCGTCTGCGGCTGTTGCTGGACCATTTCGCCCTGATCGAGGATGACCGGGAGGGGTGGCGGGTGGCGCATCCGCTGTCTG
>NZ_SADR02000497.1 GCF_004010325.2 Mesorhizobium sp. M00.F.Ca.ET.216.01.1.1 | reverse complement strand
CGGCAGGTCAAGGCGACGAATCTGGTGGTGATCGGCCACAATCCCGGCCTGCAGCAGTTTGTGTTGCGGCTGGCCGGCGCCGGGTCGGATGAGAGCGTTTTCAAGAAGATCGAAGAGAAGTTTCCGACGGCGGCACTTGCGCGGTTCACAGCAAAGGGCGACTGGGCGAATCTGGATTTCGGCGGCGCGCGGCTGACGCATTTCGTCAGGCCGAAGGATTTGGAGTAGACGCCGAAGCTGCCAATCTCCCCCCACAGTCCATACACCTCCTCGTGGGGGGAGACTTGGCGCT
>NZ_SADR02000496.1 GCF_004010325.2 Mesorhizobium sp. M00.F.Ca.ET.216.01.1.1 | reverse complement strand
TCGGCCGCGCGGTGTTGAGCACTTTCGAATCCATCGGGTGAAAGATGTCGAGATCCATGCCGCGCGTCCACAGCACGACGTTCGTGAAACCATACTGTTCGAGGTCGCTTTTCACCACGGGCGTGGGCGCCATCACCGCGAGCGACGGCTTGTGGAACCAGTGCAGGAACCTGTAGGTCGCCGCGAGCGGGATGCCGAAGCGCGCCTGCACATACTCGGGAAAGCGCGTGTGATAGGCCGTGGTGAACGGCAGCTTGTGCTGGATCGCGTAGGCACGGGCGGCCATGCCGAG
>NZ_SADR02000495.1 GCF_004010325.2 Mesorhizobium sp. M00.F.Ca.ET.216.01.1.1 | reverse complement strand
CCGACCATCCGCTCCAGCGCGAAAAAGAGCTGAGCCCGCGCGGCTTCGGGGCTGGCGGGGGCCGCCGCCCGGGCAGCGCCGAGCGCCTGGCCGGCAATCCCCTGGATGGTTTCGACGATGTAGTCGGCGGCGGCGGCGCGCAGGCCTTCCTTGCCGCCGAAATGGTAGGCGATGGAGCCGATATTGGCCTTGGCCTCGGCGGCGATCTCGCGCGTCGAGGTGCCGTCGAAGCCCTGCCGCCCGAACAGCTTGAGGGCGGCATGCACGAGCGCCGCCCGCGTTTGATCGGCGA
>NZ_SADR02000494.1 GCF_004010325.2 Mesorhizobium sp. M00.F.Ca.ET.216.01.1.1 | reverse complement strand
CGGCAATGGCGGCTGGCTGACCAAGCCGGAAGCGCTGCGCGTGCTGCTCACCGAATACAGCAAATATGTGTTGGCACTTGCGCGCGGCATCCTGCCCCTGCGGCCCTCCGCGGAAGGCATCACGCTCGCCGAAGCCTCGGTGGCCAAGGACGAGAAGCCCGGCCCCATCATCCCGTAGCGGAGATGCCGCGGACGGCGGAGGCCGTGGTGAAATTGCGCGCCTTTTCGCAATTTCGCGTGAAGGAGCGGCTGGCACGGCCGTCATGCCGGCGGGCGCCCGCCCTTTCCTTTTT
>NZ_SADR02000493.1 GCF_004010325.2 Mesorhizobium sp. M00.F.Ca.ET.216.01.1.1 | reverse complement strand
CGTTGCCTCGGTTCGGGCGGTTCCGCGCTCGGCGAAAAGTTCGGGCCGATCCTGTGGCAGTTCGCGCCGACGAAGAAATTCGATGCGGATGATTTCGAGGCTTTCCTGAAATTGCTGCCGGAAAAGCAGGATGGTGTCGCGCTTCGCCACGCAGTCGAAGTCAGGCATGACAGCTTCGTGGTGCCGGAATTCCCCGCATTGGCGCGCAAGTACAATGCCGCGATCGTCTATGCCGACCATGCCAAATATCCGGCCATTGCCGACATCACCGGCGACTTCGTGTATGCGCGGCT
>NZ_SADR02000492.1 GCF_004010325.2 Mesorhizobium sp. M00.F.Ca.ET.216.01.1.1 | reverse complement strand
GGGGCTCGTGCCCCAGCGCCGTGCGCAGCCCCCGGCGGCGGCACTCCCATCACAAGGACACACACAAGGAGCACACGCTCGCCCGAGCACACGCGTTACTTTGCCAGCGCTGCCTTGACCTGAGCGGAAACCGCCGTCATGTCCGCACGGCCGGCAAGCTTCGGTTTCAGCACGCCCATCACCTTGCCCATGTCCTGCGGACCGGCAGCACCGGTTTGCGCGACCGCGGCCTGCACTTCGGCAACGATTTCCGCGTCCGTCATCTGCTCGGGCATATACGCGGCCAGAATGGC
>NZ_SADR02000491.1 GCF_004010325.2 Mesorhizobium sp. M00.F.Ca.ET.216.01.1.1 | reverse complement strand
GTCCGGCATTGTCCGGTGTGCGACGATGTTGGGGATGCGACATAGGCGGATTGCCGTGTATTAAACCGCTTTTCCTTTGGCACGCATATTGCGCCCTATCGGTAAACCTCGTCATGGGCCGGCGGCAATCGCTCGGAGATTGTCGAAATAGCACAATCTGCCGGGGTGACATCCGGCCCGACTAGAGCAGGACCTTTCAGATGATGCAGAAAAGCAAGCGGCCATACTCGCGGGGAAATAGTCGCGTCAGGGCTGCATGGACGCTCTTTCCTGGTTGTTTCGGCGACGGACGC
>NZ_SADR02000490.1 GCF_004010325.2 Mesorhizobium sp. M00.F.Ca.ET.216.01.1.1 | reverse complement strand
GAACGCGCCGGGCAGCCAGCATCTGCTCGACGCGATGGCCGGCGAGGTGACGATGGATCGGGTCGGCTCCGGCGGCATCCTTGCCCGCCTTGCGGACGTGCTAGCCGCCACCATCATCCGCTCCTGGGTCGAGAATGGCTGCGGCGATGCCACCGGATGGATCGCCGCCGTCCGCAATCCGGATGTCGGCAAGGTGCTCGCCGCCATTCACCTGCAGCCCGACCGCGACTGGACGGTCGAGGCGCTGGCGCGGCTGATGGGAGCGTCGCGCTCCGCCTTCGCGCAGCGCTTCGC
>NZ_SADR02000489.1 GCF_004010325.2 Mesorhizobium sp. M00.F.Ca.ET.216.01.1.1 | reverse complement strand
CAGAGCTGCTCGCCTCCTGCTACCGCCGCTCGCTCGAAATCGCCAGCGACCATGGCTGCCGAACGATCGCCTTCCCGGCGATCTCGACCGGCATCTACCGCTACCCGAAGGACGAGGCGACCGACATCGCCGTCGCCACCGTAAGCGATTTCCTGCAACAAAGCGCGCTGCCGCAGACTGTTACTTTCTGCTGCTTCGACGACCAGACAGCGGAACTTTACCGGCAAACCGTTGCTGACACCGGGAAAGGCTGAACTTTATGGACCAAGCGATTCCCCAGTACAGGCAAGTGCG
>NZ_SADR02000488.1 GCF_004010325.2 Mesorhizobium sp. M00.F.Ca.ET.216.01.1.1 | reverse complement strand
AAGCCGAAGGGATTGCCTTGAGGATCGAGCATTCTGCCGTCCTCCACGCGATAGCCGGCGCCTTTCAGGAGCTCGAAGGCTGCTCGCAACACCTTGCGGTCCTGGCCGGACCCGTCGGTGACCGGCGGCCGCCAGGTGCCGTCCATCACCTCGAGCGGCACGCGGCCGGGGTAGGGGGCAAGCAGCGCCTTCTCGCGATCGTCGGCAGGATGGCCGAGCGCCGAAAGCTCTGAATTCTGCCAGAAGCTCATCGTGCGGTCGAACTTGCCGCCGAACAGGTTCTTGTTGGCCCCT
>NZ_SADR02000048.1 GCF_004010325.2 Mesorhizobium sp. M00.F.Ca.ET.216.01.1.1 | reverse complement strand
GATACCCCCCTATGCTGACGTGGCCGCTGCAAATGCTCTCGCTCGCGATCTGCACGCCCTCGTGCCACCAAGCGCGCCAACCAGCACCGGTTGCGCGGCCAAACGACCCTTGAAACCTCAGAAAAACCGCCCTTTATGGACGCGCACTAGACTAGGCCGCCACTCGGCCGTTTGCGCTGACATAAACCTGCAGCCAGCCCAGCACCCGTCCCCAGCCCTCGGCATGCTCGGCTGCCGCTTCAACGAGGCCGGCAAAGCCGCCATGGCAAATGGTGACACGTGTGCCGGTGGCGATCGGCTCCAGGAGATAGGCGACCTTCGTCTCCCGCCGGCCAAGCGTCGGATGGTCCCATTCGTATTTGCGCGTCTGCACGATCCTGCGCGGCGCTTCGATCTCGAGGAATTCGCCGCCGGCGGGCAGGCGCCTGCCGTCAGCCGTCCTCACGATGACGGACCAGCGCCCGCCGACGCGAAGGTCGGCCGACCAGCCGGTCATCCGATATATGTCGGCGGAGCCCCACCAACGCTCGACCTCGTCCGTGACGAGCGCGCTGAAGACGCGCTCTGGAGGCGAATTGATGTCGGCGCTGGCGAGAACAGTCTCGCCATTGGTCATGGCATGCATGGTGGGCATCATGGCAGCCTCGGAAAAGAATTGTTTCGATACCGAAACGGTCACGCCTTTGATGCCGGATGCGACAGGCCCTTGCCGGTTTCGAGCAGGCTTTTCAGGCTGGACAGGATGAGCGGCCAGCCGTTGGCGACGTTCTCGATCAGCTTGTGCGGGCCGTCGGCTTCATGGGTAACGGCGAGCTTCATCATCTCGCCTTCCTGCTCGATGGTGAAGGTGCAGCGGGTGTAGCCGTCGGCCCTGACCTCGGGCATGAACTCGTTGCGCCATTTGAGCACGAGGCGCCTGGGCGGATCGATCTCGAGGACCTCGCCGCTGTCGGTGACGCGGCCATCGGGATAGACCATCTTCCACGCCGAACCCTGCTTCCAGTCGCTCAACAGCTGGACGCCGAGGAAATATTGCTGCTGGAACTCCGGCTCGGTCAGCGCCTCCCAGAGCTTTTCGGGCGTGGTGCGGATGTAGGTCACGTAGACGAAGGCGTTGGTCATGGCTCTTCCCTTTCGAGGCGTTTCTTCAGGTCGCTGAGCGCGCCGAGGCGACCGCGCTCGAATTTGCCGATCCAGCGTTCGGCGATCTCGCTGATGGGAACGGGGTTCAGATAGTGTTCCTTCTCGCGCCCCCTGCGGATGGTCGAGACGAGGTTCGCCTCCTCCAGGATCGCCAGATGCTTGGTCACCGCCTGGCGCGTCATGTCCATCTGCTCGCACAGTGCGTTCAGTGTCTGCCCGTTCCTTGCATAGAGGCTGTCCAGCAATTGCCGGCGCGTCGGGTCGGCCAATGCGCGAAAGACTGCATCCATGCTCATTGCTCTAACATGCAACCATTTGGTTGCATGTCAAGGGACAATGACAGCCATGTGCGAAGGCGTCCGCTCTACGAGGTATATTGGTGCAGGAATCGCAGAAGGCGTCAGCGCTGGCGGCCGAACCAGAAGGCGTCGGGCATGCGCGCCTTGCCGATGCGTTCGTAGAAGCCGACCGCGTTAGGCATCGAAATCAGGCTTATGGCAACCGAAGGTCCGAGTTGTCGGCGCGCCTCGTCCATCAGGCCCTTGCGATGCCGAGCCCTTGCGCGGATTTGGAAACGGCGAGCTCGGAGAGATAGCACATCCAGGAGAAGTCGGTGACGCCACGCGCGATGCCGACCAGTGGCTTGCCAATACGTCGAGGCGTGCGGTCAGCACCAGGTTGGCGCTGAGGAGCATCGCCTTCAGACGGGCATCATCGTCGATAGGACGTGCGGCGCCGAGGCCGGATTCGACCAGCACGCAGCGGTACTCGGCTGCGTCGAGGGCTGGTTCGCTGGCGTAAAGTATGGCGGGGCGTTTGCTCATGGTGTCAGGTTGCACCAACGAACGACCATCTTGAAGCGGTTTTTGCCCTGCGAAACAGCCGCCTTTTATTTGCCCGCAGCTTTGTGTAAACCGAGCGCCAGCAAATTCCCCGCAGCGAAAACAAGACGGGCAAGGACCATGGAAAAATTCACCAAGCTCACCGGCGTCGCCGCGCCGATGCCGATCGTCAATGTCGATACCGACATGATCATCCCCAAGGACTATCTCAAGACGATCAAGCGCACCGGGCTTGGCACAGGGCTGTTCGCCGAAATGCGCTACAAGGACGACGGCTCGGAAAACCCGGACTTCGTGCTCAACAAGCCGGCCTACCGCAAGGCGCAGATCCTGGTCGCCGGTGACAATTTCGGCTGCGGCTCGAGCAGGGAACATGCGCCGTGGGCGCTGCTCGATTTCGGCATACGCTGCGTCATCTCGACCTCGTTCGCCGACATTTTCTACAACAACTGCTTCAAGAACGGCATCCTGCCGATCACCGTCAGCCCGGAGGATCTGGAGAAGCTGATGGACGACGCCTCGCGCGGCTCCAACGCGACGCTGTCGATCGATCTCGAGGCCAAGGAGATCCGCGGGCCGGATGGCGGCGTGGTCACATTCGATCTCGACGACTTCAAGCGGCACTGCCTGCTCAACGGGCTCGACGACATCGGGCTGACCATGGAGAAGGCCGGCGCCATCGCCTCGTTCGAGAAGAAGAACGCCGAGCAGCGGCCCTGGGCCTGAACGAGGTGCGCAGCAGGTAAAGCAGCAGGTAAGACGGAAGGGAATGCCATGACACGCTCGCTTCTTGCCGGTGCTTGCGGGCTGGCGTTGATCCTGATGCCCGCAGCGAGCGCGTATGCCCAGACACAGGCGCCCGCCGCCGATCAACCTGCAGCAGACCAGTCAGGCACCGACGATGCGGCCGCTTCCGACGACGACAAGCAGGCGCCGATCCCGTTCGATGGCGGCCAGCTGACCATCACGCAGAAGACGGAGGACGGTGAAAGGGTGCTCGCCTTCGACGGCAAGGAGCTGGCGAGCAATTATGACGTCTTCTTCGACAGAATAGTCGAGATCGGCGGCGTCAAGGTGGCGCTGGTCGATGTCGGCGACGGCGGCAACCAGTGCGGCCCGGCCAAGGTGATCGTCTGGAAGCCGGAAGGCGGCACCATCCAGAGCACCACGGTCGAGCAGGACGAATGCGGCGCGCCGCCGGCTGCGGTTGCCGACAACGCCATCTATTTCGTGCCCTATCTCCTGCCGGGAGATTCGAAGCCGGCACTGCAATGGTCGCCCACCGACGGGCTGACGATCTCAGGCAATCTCACCTACATGCCGGATCCCGGTACGGATTGGAAAGACATCGATCCGGCGAAATACGATAACATCATCGACGCCTTCCATAACGAGGCTGTCTATAAGCAAGCCGAGACGCTGCTCGGCAAGGACATGCCCGACATGGCGACCAGTCTTCTGGTCGGCGGCGGCACGGAGAAAACAGCCTCGGGCGCCTTCTATGCCAGCGGCTGCGTGCCGCATGACTGCGGCGGCAATGACGGCTTCATGGCGGTGGACCCCGCCAATCACAAGCTCTACTTCGCCCGCCGCGGCGACAGTGGCGAACCGAATGCCTGGCCCGACGTGAAGACGTGGCCGGCCGATGTGAAGGAAGCGCTGGACAAGGCGCTTGGCTCGCCGCAGTAGGCCACCATGGCTTCGTCATCCCGGGCGAAGCGGGGCGCAGACCCCTGGGATCCAAGTGCGGCGGTGAAGAATGAAGCCGATCTGTAGCGATCCTTCGCGCCCCCTCTGTCCTGCCGGACATCTCCCCCACTGGTGGGGAGATCGGATGTCACTTCGGCTTTCGCTAATCTCCGCCGTCGCAGGAATAGGCGGAGCGCCGAAGCTGCCAATCTCCCCCCAAGTGGGGGAGATGTCCGGTAGGACAGAGGGGGGCGCTGTCCAGGGCGCTGTCCCTCCGGCATCTCAGCTGTCCCTCTGGCATCAAAAGTGTCTGCATCACTGCTGCCCAACAGTCCGGCCCGTCTGGCCTATGGCCGGGTGGTCCCTTTTCCTCCAAAATGGCCGGGAGAATTAACGAGGAACCATGCGCCAACTGATCTCCACCGGCTCGCCCTTCGAGAAGACCGCCGGCTATTCGCGCGCGGTGGTACAGGGTGACTGGTGTTTCGTTTCCGGAACGACCGGCTACGACTATGCGACCATGTCGATGCCGGAGACGGTCGAGGCGCAGACGCGCAATTGCCTGTCGACAATCGCCAAGGCGCTGCAGGTCGGCGGCTTCGCGATGGCCGATGTGGTGCGAGCGCACTACTACATCACCGACCGAGCCTTCGTCGACATCGTCTTCCCGATCCTTGGCGAGGTTTTCGCCGAGATCAGGCCGGCGGCGACGATGATTGTCTGCCAGCTCAACAAGCCGGAGATGAAAATCGAGATCGAAGTGACGGCGCTGCGGCGCACGGTTGAAGCACGGCCATGAAAGTCCGGCGCATCGTTGCCAATATCGAAACGCGCGATATCGCGGCGGCCAAGCGCTTTTACCAGGATGTGCTCGGCCTCAATCTCATGATGGATCACGGCTGGATTGCCACCTACGGGTCACAAGCAAAAATGACTGTCCAGATCAGCTTCGCTGTCGAAGGCGGCTCCGGGACGCCGGTGCCCGACCTGTCGATCGAGGTCGACGATGTCGAGGCGGCACTTGAGGGCATGAAGCAGGCCGGGTTTGTCATCGAGTATGGACCGGCGGACGAGCCCTGGGGCGTGCGGCGCTTCTTCGTGCGCGACCCTTTCAGCAAGCTGGTCAACATTCTCTCGCATCGGTGACGGCATCGCTGCGGCGCAGACCTTGCGAGACGCCGGCGTGAAGGATCGCCATAGAGTGGCGTTCGTCCTCCATCACTGCGTTCCTCCTTGCGCGCCGGCCACTTGGCGTTTAGCAAGGCCGCGGTTCAAATTTCTTTCCGGGACGGTTCTCCATGGCTTCGAAAAATCTTCTCCTGCTCGCCGGCGACGGCATCGGCCCCGAGGCAATGGCCGAGTTGAAGAAACTGATTGCTGCCATGAACGAAAAGCTCGGCAGCGGCTTCGTCACCGACGAGGGCCTTGTCGGCGGCTGCGCCTATGACGCGCACGGCGCAGCGATTTCCGATGCCGACATGGCCAAGGCAATGGCTGCCGACGCGGTGCTGTTCGGCGCCGTCGGCGGGCCGAAATGGGATTCGGTGCCTTACGAAGTGCGCCCGGAAGCTGGGCTGCTGCGCTTGCGCAAGGACATGGAGCTGTTCGCCAATCTGCGGCCCGCCATCTGCTATCCGGCGCTGGCGGCGTCGTCCTCGCTCAAGCAGGAAGTGGTCGAAGGGCTCGACATCCTGATCGTACGCGAACTCACCGGCGGCGTCTATTTCGGCGAGCCGAAGCAGATTGTCGATCTCGGCAATGGCCAAAAGCGCGGCATCGACACGCAGGTCTACGATACGTTCGAGATCGAGCGCATTTCCGGCGTCGCCTTCGAGCTGGCGCGCACCCGCCGCAACCATGTGACTTCAATGGAAAAGCGCAACGTGATGAAATCCGGCGTGCTGTGGAACGAGGTCGTCACCCAGACCCACAAGGCTAGATATGCCGACGTCAAGCTCGACCACATGCTGGCCGATGCCGGCGGCATGCAGCTGGTGCGCTGGCCGAAGCAGTTCGACGTCATCGTCACTGACAATCTGTTCGGCGACATGCTGTCCGACATCGCCGCCATGCTGACCGGCTCGATCGGCATGCTGCCTTCGGCATCGCTCGGCGCCCCGGATGCGAAGACGAAAAAGCGCAAGGCGCTCTACGAGCCCGTGCACGGTTCGGCGCCCGACATTGCCGGCAACGGCATCGCCAACCCGATCGCCATGATCGCCTCCTTCGCCATGTGCCTGCGCTATTCCTTCGGCATGGTGGCTGAGGCCGATCGGCTGGAAAGCGGGATCGCCGCGGTACTCGACGATGGCCTGCGCACCAGGGATATTTTCTCGGTGGGCATGACCGAGGTCGGCACCGCTGAGATGGGCGACGCGATCATCGCCAAGTTCCTGGGCTGATCATATGGCGGTCGACGTCCGCTGGGCGACGGCCGGGGACGCGGCGGCACTCGCCACCGTACTGTGCGAGATGGCGGTGCATTACCGGCAGGCGCCTCTCGACGCCGAGCGGGCTTTGTCGGCTTCGCAAAAGTGGCTTGGCCTGGAAAGCCCGGCCTATCCGCATTTCGCACTGGCCTTCGTCGATGGTGAGGTTGCGGGCCTGGCTTCGGTCGCGATCGCGCATCCAGGCATCGATCTCGAGCGGCTCATGTTCCTGAAGGACCTGTTCGTGCCGACAATGCCCGCAATGCAGGCGTCGGCCGGGCACTGATTGCGTTTCTCGCCGACCATTGCCTCAGCCAAGGCATCGGCCGCATCGACCTGACCACCGAGGACTGGAACGAGGGCGCGCTGCGTTTCTACGCGCGGCTCGGCGTCGAGCGCCACGGCCAGAAGATTTTCCTCAGACTGTCCGGCGAGGCGTTGGAGACGGCCGCTAGATCCTGACACCCGCCGGCATCTGACCCCCGGGATTTTCGCCAAATTGAGATGGAACAAGCCCGAAGACGAGCAACGCCACGCCACCGAGAACTGGCGTGAAGCAGAGCAAGGCAAGCCAGCCGGTCAGGCCGATGTCGTGCAGACGCCGCACGACAAGCGCGATCCACGGCAGAATCGTTACCAGCCCGAAAAGGAGGGCAGGAACGTACCCGATCGACGTCCTTGGGCCGTCATCGAAACCGCTTGTCGCCAGGTTGAGGAGAATGCCGAAACCGAATAGCGCGATGAGCACGATGATCGAGCAGAGACAGAAAGCCCAGAACTCCTTGCGGCGGGCGCGGCCGGTGAAATTGCGATAGTCATCGCCAAGCGCACGCCGGAAATAGGCCCACAAGCCCATCGATTGGGCCGGCTGGTTTTCGGCGGAACGGCCAGGCCGTTGCGGTTGGGCCGCGCGTGACGGCGGCGTATCGCTGGCTGCTGTCGTTACGGCGACGATATCGTGCGCCGTCCTGTCGTCCGCCCGAAACTCGACAAGCGCGCGCCTAGCAAGCGACACTCCCTGGCCCACATCCTCACGCGTGAAGATATAGCGCTTGCCATCCACCCCGTTGATATAGCCGTAGTCCTGATCCTCATCGTAGGTGAAACACTGTGCCGCGCATTGCCTTCCCCCTTGCATGCGTTCTCCCCTACTACTACTACTAAAAGTTGTATGTGATCGCAATATGCACGTTGCCGCTAAATTCTGACGCCAGCCGGCACCGGGCCCCACTGGTTTTCGCGGCCCTGCGTCGGGATCAGCGCGAAGACCAGGATGATCAGGCTGCCGATCGTCGGGATGAAGACCAGCAGATAGAACCAGCCAGACAGGCCGATATCGTGGATGCGGCGAACGGTGAGGCCGAGGCTGGGCAGGAACGTTGCCAGCAGGAAAAGGCCGCAAAGGCCGACAGTCACCACCGCCGATTCATTGCCGTCGAAGTTGCCGATCGCCTCGTCGATGAACAGGCCGACGCCGGCGACCACTATCGACGAGATCACCCAGAACAGAAAATAGCCCCAGTATTCCTTGCGGCGGGCGCGGCCGGCGAAGTTGACATAGTTTTGCGTCAGGGCGCGCCAGAAATAGCTCCACAGTCCGGTGGCCTCAGTAGGCCCGCTGTCAGCAAAACGACCGAAATGCTGTGGCTGAGCCGCGCCCGTGGCAGGTGTATCGCTGGCTTGCGGCATTGCGGTGGTTGCAGTAGGCGCTGTGGCGGTCGGACTGACCGGATGGGCGCTGATCGAAAAAATGTCGCGCGCCTTGCCGCCGCCCGGCTGGAATTCGACGGTCGTGCCCCTGGCCATTGACGCTTCGCGGCGCAGATCCTCGCGCGTGAAGGTGTAGCGGTTGCCGTCGGCTCCAGTGATGAAGCCAAAGCCCTGGTCTTCATCATAGTGAAGAACTTCGCCGCGCATGTCCTGCCCACCCCTCGCCCGCGCTCAGACTGTTCAAAGTTCTGGCAGTTCGCAAGGGGCATGCATAAAAATGCCGCCGGCCGTCTCCAGCCGCCAATCTCCAAGGTTTGCGTTGCACTGAAAAAGAACTGTCGACGTTCGCTGCGGATCGGCTTCCAACCTGGCAGAATCAATGTGTCGAGGGAACTAAGCCGGCCGTTTCTTCGATTTCTTGTGTTTCGCTGGTGCGGTCTTGTCGAATTTCGGCTTGCCCGGCTTCTTCGCCCAGGGCTTTGCCTCGGATGCGCCGGCGGGGCGCTGGTCGGCTGAATGCGTCGCGCGTTTCTCGAATTTCGGCTTTGGCGCATTCTGGTCGAAAATCCGCTTGCCGCGGTGCGGCTTCTTGTCCGGCCGCGGCTCCTGGTAGCCGGCTCGCGACAGGTCGGGCGTGCCGTCCAGCCGCTTCACCGCGATGTTGTTCTGCAGCCTGCGGTCGGGGCCGATTGCCTGGAGAAACCGATCGGCCCAATCGGCGGCGATCTGCACGAAGGTTTCCTCCGGCTGCATCTTGATGGCGCCGATCTCGCGCTTGCTGATGCCGCCGGTCCGGCACAGCATCGGGATCAGCCAGCGCGGCTCGGCATTCTGCCTGCGTCCGACCGAAAGCGAGAACCAGACGCTGTCGCCGAAATCATCGCGGCGGCTGGGCTGCTCGTCGCGACGGGCAGGCCTGTCGCCCGACGATGTGAATGGCGCCACTTCCAGAAGATCCTCGGGCGCCGAGCGGCTGGAGCGGCACAGACGCACGAAGGCGGCCGCCACCAGTTCGGCACCGCGTTGATCGAGAAGCGCGCCGACAAGACCGCGCTCCTCGTCCTTCAAAGGTTCGCTGAAGGCCGGATCGGCGAGGATACGCTCATCGTCGCGCCGCAGGACATCGTCGGCCGAGGGCGGGCTCGCCCATGTCGCGGCAAGGCCGGCATTTTGCAGCAGCCGTTCGGTGCGCCTGCGGGCATTGTTCGGCACGATAAGGGCGCTGACGCCTTTTCGTCCCGCCCGTCCCGTCCGCCCGCTCCGGTGCAGCAGCGTCTCCGGGTTGGTCGGCAGGTCGGCGTGGATCACCAGTTCGAGGTTGGGCAGGTCGATGCCGCGTGCCGCGACGTCGGTGGCGATACAGACCTTTGCCCGGCCGTCGCGCATTGCCTGCAGCGCGTGGCTGCGCTCGTTCTGGCTCAGTTCGCCGGAAAGTGCCACGACGGAAAAGTTGCGGTTGTTGAAGCGGGCGGTCAGGTGGTTGACGGCGGCGCGGGTATTGCAGAACACCAGCGCGTTCTTGGCCTCGTAGTAGCGCAGCACGTTGATGATGGCGTTTTCCCGGTCGGCCTGCGCAACGCTCAGCGCCCGGTATTCGATGTCGAGATGCTGCTTCTCCTCGCCGGCGGCCGAGATGCGCACCGCATCGCGCTGATAGCTCTTGGCCAGCGTGGCGATGGAGCGCGGCACGGTGGCCGAAAACATCAGCGTGCGGCGCTCGGCAGGAGCGGCGTCGAGAATGAATTCCAGGTCCTCGCGAAAGCCGAGATCGAGCATCTCGTCGGCCTCGTCGAGCACCACGGCCCGGAGCGCCGACATGTCGAGCGAATTACGGGTGATGTGGTCACGCAGGCGGCCGGGGGTGCCGACGACGATATGGGCGCCGCGCTCGAGCGCGCGCCGCTCGGTGCGCATGTCCATCCCACCGACGCAGGATGCAACCGTCGCACCGGTCAGCTCATAGAGCCATTCCAGCTCGCGCGTCACCTGCAGGGCCAGTTCCCGCGTCGGCGCCACCGCCAGCGCCAGCGGCGCGGCTGCGTCGGAAAAGCGCTCGGCGCCGTCCAGCAGCGTCGGTGCCAAGGCCAGGCCGAATGCGACGGTCTTGCCGGAGCCGGTCTGCGCCGAAACCAGCGCATCGGCCTGCCCGAGCTCGGGGGCAAGGACCGCCTTCTGCACTGGCGTCAGCTCGACATAGCCGCGTTTTTCCAGCGCTTTGCCAAGCGCAGGAACAATAGCTTCGAAGTTGGACATCTCACTCTTTCGGAATTCGGATTCTTTTATGCCCGGCAACGGGTCATCCGTCGGCGGCGCCCGGGAGCACCCATGAGCCAGACGATTTATCTGTTCGTACTTCGCGACGCCGCCATTGTACAGGGCAGGCGCCGCGATTGACTCTTTACGCAAACCGCGTAAAAGCCGGCACCGAACGGGATAGTTTTCGATGCGCGGCCTGTTGATGGCGCTCCTTGCAATCGACTTCCCTGGCCACAATGCAAGGCATTGGGCCGGGCGCGTCGGCGCGTCTGCCTGTTTCAGCAAAACCACGGCCAAAATGACCACTAAAACGGTCTGATTCCCTTGGCCTAACCACCCTCTCCCGGGTCCGGCCCGGGGGCTGAAACCCGCACCGGCCGGCGGGTTTTCTCCAAAAACCGAGCGGAGAGGACAGGAGATTTCGATGAGTTTCAAGGTTGCTGTCGTCGGTGCCACGGGCAATGTGGGCCGGGAAATGCTCAACATCCTAGAGGAGCGCGGCTTTCCGGTGAGCGAAGTGGTGGCGCTGGCATCGCGGCGCAGCCAGGGCACGGAAGTGTCGTTTGGCGACCGCACGCTGAAGGTCAAGTCGCTCGATCAGTATGATTTTTCCGACACCGACATCTGCATCATGTCGGCCGGCGGCAACGTCTCGAACGAATGGTCGCCCAAGATCGGCAAGCAAGGCTGCGTTGTCATCGATAATTCGTCCGCGTTCCGTTACGACCAGGACGTGCCGCTGATCGTGCCGGAAGTGAACCCGGACGCGATTTCCCTGTTCACGCGCAAGAACATCATCGCCAACCCGAATTGCTCGACGGCGCAGCTGGTGGTGGCGCTGAAGCCGCTGCATGATGCGGCGACCATCAAGCGCGTCGTCGTCGCCACCTACCAGTCGGTGTCGGGCGCCGGCAAGGAAGGCATGGACGAGCTGTTCACGCAGACCCGCGCCGTGTTCGTCGCCGATCAGGTCGACGTCAAGAAGTTCACCAAGCGCATTGCCTTCAACGTCATCCCGCATATCGACGTCTTCCTCGATGACGGCTTCACCAAGGAAGAATGGAAGATGGTGGCCGAGACCAAGAAGATGCTCGACCCCAAGATCAAGCTGACCGCGACCTGCGTGCGGGTGCCGGTGTTCATCGGCCATTCGGAAGCGGTCAACATCGAGTTCGAAAAGCCGATCACCGCCGACGAAGCGCGCGACATCTTGCGCGATGCGCCGGGCTGCCAGGTGCTCGATAAGCGCGAGGACGGCGGCTACATCACGCCGCTCGAATCGGCCGGCGAGGACGCCACCTTCATCTCGCGCATCCGCGAGGATTCGACCATCGACAACGGCCTGTCGATGTGGATCGTCTCCGACAATCTGCGCAAGGGCGCGGCGCTGAATGCCGTTCAGATCGCGGAGTTGCTGGTCGAGCGCGGGCTGATCCAGCCGAAGAAGAAGGCGGCTTAGTTTTCGCTCACGGGCCGTATCGCCGCTGCCGCGGCGGGCCCTCCGCGGGGCGCCGGATGACCGGCGGCCCGCAGTCGCGGGCTCGGCCTTCGGCCGATTTTTTCGCTCACGGGCCGCACCGCCGCTATCGCGGCTGGCCCTCCGCGTGGGGCGCCGGACGACCGGCGGCCCGCAGTCGCGGGCTCGGCCCTCGGCCGAATAGTCCCTTCTCTGCTTGGGGCGCGTCGCTTCGCCCTCATCGCCGGGTCTCCTCCGCCAGTCTTTCCAGTATCGCCAGCGCCTCTTCCGCCCGGTCGGCGGGGACGAACAAATGGTCGTGGTAGAAAGCCGAGACAGGATTGACGCCCATGCCGGCGGCGGCCAGCCGCGTGGTGATCGCGGCGAGGAAGCCGACCGCCTCCAGCGACGAATGAATGTTCAGCGTCACAATGCGGCAACGGAATACGGCTTCCAGGCCAGCTGCCCTGGCCCTGTCTTCAGGCACGATCAGCGTCGTGCCCTCGCGCTCGCGAAACAGCATCACCGGCTCGAGATTTTCGGGAACGGGCGCATCAGCAGGCAACGTGACGAAGACATGGACGCCGGCAAGCAATTCCGGCTCCATCGCGCCCAAAAGTTTTTTCAGATCGGTCTCGCCGGCCATTCATTCTCCCACCGGTTGGCGCTGCGGCAGCATGAGCGATCACGCGCCTTCGATGTCCTCCCAATAGTCCATCGTCGATGATTTTCGATAGCCCTCGCCGGTCAGCCTGACGCCGACCCGCCCCGACTCGGGGTAGACGATGACATCGTGCGGGTTGCGCTCGCCAACGAGCAGATAGCGGCAGATGGCGTTGGTGTGATTGTAGAGGGAATGCCCGACCTTCTGGCCGGCCGGAAAACATACATAGTCACCAGCGTTCATCACGTAGTTCTTGTAGCCAAGCCGCAGGGTCAGCGAGCCCTGCAATATGTAGGCGTGCTCTTCTTCCAGCATGTGATAGTGCGACGGGTTGGTTTTCCTTGCCCGGGTCCAATTCTTCCAGAACCACGCCGACATGGGTGCCGCCGGCAAAGTTCGAAAGATGTCGCCAGCTGGACCAAAGCGGCTGCCTCTGGTGAAGATCTCGGCGGGAACCGTTCCAGCCGCGAAAGGCTCCGAAATGCCGTCAGCGTTGATCGCTTCAGGTTTTTCCATGGCGCTTTCCTTCCGTTTCTGCGTGCCGGCCAAGGCGTGCAACCACTGCCGCCGGAGGTCAAGCGTCGATTGCCGGACACGCAGGTTCCATCGTCCCAAAAGAATCTGGCGCGTGTCGGATCATCGCCTCATGCAGCGTCCTTGGCTCGACACCTGGCCAAGAGGGCCGGTGCTTGAACCAAAACATGGGAGGAACATCAATGACCATTTCTCAAACAGCACCCGTCTCGCCGCGCGCCCTGTGGACCGGCCGCGTGCTCAGCGCCGTCATCGTGCTGTTCATGATCTTCGACGGCGTCATCAAACTGCCGCCGCTCGACATCGTCACCCAGACCATGGTGCCGCTCGGCTGGCCGGCCGATCCCAATGTCGCGCGCATGCTCGGCATCATCGGGCTGGTCTCGACCGCGCTCTACGCGCTGCCGCGCACCTCTGTGCTCGGCGCCATCCTGCTCACCGGTTATCTCGGCGGCGCCATCGCCACCAATATGCGTGTCGGCAGCCCGCTGTTCTCGCACACGCTGTTCGGGGTCTATCTCGGCATTATCCTGTGGGGCGGCCTGTTCCTGCGCGACCCCAGGATGCGCGAGCTGATCCCGTTCACCCGATAGGTGTGGCGGTAGCTGCCAAGGCATTGACGAACGCCGTTGTTCGTTCAACGGATCGAATCCCGCACCTGCGCGTTATCGCGCAAGGCGTGTGGCGGCGTTTTCCCGGTCGGGAGGAGCGAACATGAAAACGACAATGCTTTTGATGGCCCTGCTGATACCGCTCGGCGCTTGCTCGCAAACGGAAAAGGGCGCAGCGATCGGAGGATTGGGCGGCGCGGCGGTTGGTGCTGCGGTGGCCGATAATGCGGTTGAAGGTGCGGTGGTCGGTGGCGCTGTCGGTGCCGTTGCGGGCGCGTTGATTGGCCATGCCAGCGAGCGTGGTCAATGCCGTTACCGCGATCGCTATGGTCGCGTCTACGTCGCCCGCTGCCCGCGCGGCTATTGATAGAAACGACGGCTGTGTAAAGCGATAAAATCGGGGTAGCAAAACGGCGGGCACAGGCCCGCCGTTTTCATAATGTCCAGGCGAATTATTCGGCGGTTGCGGCTTCCGTCTCGGCCGGTGCGGCTGCCGCAGCGGCAACAGCAGCAGCGGCATCTTCCTGAGCCTTCTTCAGCAGTGTAGCGCGTTCCTGCGCCTTCTTGCCGGGCTCGGCCTTCTTCGGGTTGGAGCGGGCCTCGCGCTTGGCGATGCCGGCCTCGTCGAGGAAGCGCAGCACGCGGTCGGTCGGCTGCGCGCCGTGCGACAGCCAATGCTTGACGCGGTCGGCGTCGACCTTGACGCGTTCGCCGTCCTTGGGCAGCAGCGGGTTCCACGAGCCGAGCGACTCGATGAAACGGCCGTCGCGCGGCGAACGCGCGTCGGCGACGACGACGTGGTAATAGGGACGCTTCTTCGAGCCCGCGCGGGCCAGTCTGATCTTCAGTGCCATTCTTTTTCTCCTAAAAGCTCTGATTTCGTTGATCGGGTAACGGCTAATTCTCAGCCGGTTTTCGTGACGCCGTTGGAAGCGGCGATGTGTTCATGATGGCGGATGACTTCGCGGACGACGAAGTTCAGGAATTTTTCCGCGAAATCCGGATCAAGATGTGCGTCCTTCGCCAGCTGGCGAAGGCGGGCGATCTGCTGTTGCTCGCGCATCGGATCGGCCGGCGGCAAGCCATGCGTGGCCTTCAGCACGCCGACCGCCTTGGTGCAGCGGAAACGCTCAGCCAGCATATGGATAAGCGCCGCGTCGATGTTGTCGATCGAAACGCGGTAGTCGGCCAGGATAGCGAGAGCGTCGGCCATGTCCTTTTCTTCGTTCATGGCGCCCTCACTTCTTCTTGCCGAGACCGGGCAGCCCGCCGCCGCCCATTCCGGGCAAGCCGGGAAGCTTCGTGCCGCCGGGCAATCCAGGCAGGCCGCCACCGCCAGGGAGACCGCCGGGCAGGCCCTTCATGCCGCCAAGACCTGCGGCCTGTGCCTGCTTCTGCAGCGCTTCGAGCTGCTTGGGATCCATCTTAGACAGATCCGGCATGCCGCCGCCCATTCCCGGCATACCGCCCCCGGGCATCATGCCGCCGAGGCCCATCTTCTGGGCGAGCCCACCCATCATGCCGCGCATCAGGCCGCCGCCTTTGCCCTTGCCGCCCATCGCCTTCATCATGTCGGCCATGCCGCGATGCATCTTCAGCAGCTTGTTGATCTCGGCCGCGTCGGTGCCGGAGCCGGCGGCGATGCGCTTCTTGCGCGAATGTTTCAGAATATCGGGATTGGCGCGCTCGGCCTTGGTCATCGAGGAGATGATGGCGAGCTGGCGACGGAACATCTTGTCGTCGAGGCCGGCGGCGGCCATCTGGTCCTTCATCTTGCCCATGCCCGGCATCATGCCCATGATGCCGCCCATGCCGCCCATCTTCGACATCTGCTGAAGCTGGCCGGCAAGGTCGTTGAGGTCGAACTTGCCCGACTGCATCTTCCTGGCCATCGCCGCCGCCTGCTCGGCGTCGATGTTTTCGGCAGCCTTTTCGACGAGGCTGACGATGTCGCCCATGCCGAGAATGCGGTCGGCGATGCGTTTGGGATGGAATTCCTCCAGCCCGTCCATTTTCTCGCCGGTGCCGATCAGCTTGATCGGCTTGCCGGTGACGGCGCGCATCGAGAGCGCCGCGCCGCCACGGCCGTCGCCGTCCATGCGGGTCAGCACGAGGCCGCTGATGCCGACGCGCTCATCGAAGCTTTTGGCCAGGTTGACGGCGTCCTGGCCGGTCAGCGAATCGGCAACCAGCAGGATCTCGTGCGGCGACGACACCTTCTTGATGTCGGCCATCTCGACCATCAACGGCTCATCGATATGGGTGCGGCCGGCGGTATCGAGGATGACCACGTCGTGGCCGCCGAGCTTGGCTGCCTGCACAGCACGGCGGGCGATGTCGACCGGCGTCTGGCCGGCGACGACAGGCAGTGTCGCGACCTTGACCTGCTCGCCGAGCTGGCGCAGCTGCTCCTGCGCGGCGGGACGCCGCGTGTCGAGCGAGGCCATCAGCACCTTCTTGTTCTGACGCTCGGTGAGGCGCTTGGCGATCTTGGCCGTGGTCGTCGTCTTGCCGGAGCCCTGCAGGCCGACCATCATGACGACGACTGGGGCCGGTGCATTGAGATCGATGGCGACGCCTTCGGCGCCCAGCATCTCGACCAATTCGTCATGGACGATCTTGACGACCATCTGGCCGGGCTTGATCGACTTGACCACGGCGGCGCCGACAGCCTTCTCGCGCACCTTGTCGGTGAAGGAACGCACCACTTCCAGAGCCACGTCGGCTTCGAGCAGCGCGCGGCGCACCTCGCGCAGCGCCGCCGAGACGTCAGCCTCCGACAGCGCGCCGCGGCCGGTCAGGCCGTTCAGGATGGAGCCAAGGCGCTCTTGCAGGGAGTCAAACATTGGTCAGCCCGCCGCGCGACAGCGCCTTGGATTCATGTTGATCCCTGTCGGGCCGATGGCCCTCCACGCCTCTTGTGCGCTCCTGTAGTGATTCAAACATTCTTTTTCCTTTTCCCTGGCACCCGGATAGTGCCCGAGAGGTAGTGCTTTCGCGCCAAGTGTCCAAGCAAAAGCTGGTCCAGCAAAGCCCATCCAGGCAAAGCACAAAGCCAAAAGGCACCCGGGGGCGCACAGCGCTGCCGGATGTTGGCCTCCAGGATCGGTTTACAGCACTTCACCTCAAAGAGGTTTCGGCGTCCTGGTCGGCTTGCTCGGAGGAATACTCGTCGCGGAATTCGACGCGTGTAGACAGCAAACGGGCCGCAGAGTCAAGACAAAGGCCGAATGAAGCCGCCGCTCCGGCTCAAGCCAACACTTCGCCGTCGAGGATCCGCGCATAGAGATGGAGATAGTTGCTTGCGGTCTGCTCGATCGAAAAACGGTCGGCGGCCGTATCCCGGCAGCGCTGCGGCGAAAGTCCGGCAACAGCGGCAAGGGCTGCGGCGAAATCCGCGTCGGTATCGAAAAACCGCCCGGTTTCGACGTCGACAATCTCCGGCAGGGCACCGCGCGGCGTCGTCAGCACCGGCGTTCCGCACAGCATGGCCTCGACCGGTGCCATGCCGAACGGCTCTTCCCAGGCGATCGGATTGAGGAAGGCTCTTGCCTCGCCCAGCAAGCGCAGCTTCTCATCGCCGTCGACGAAACCGTGGAAACGGTAGCGCGGCCCCAGGCTCTTGAGGAAGACGCGGTCGCGCCGGACCTGGCTGCGCGTCAGCAGCTTCCAGCGCGAGCCGCCGGCGATGTCCAAAGGGAAATCGAATTTTTTCGCCAACTCGACGGCGCGATTGAGGTTCTTGCCGGCGCGCGCGATGCCGGCGAGAAACAGCAGGCGGTCATTCTTCGAGCCGGCCAGCCGGTAGGAATCCACTGGAAAGCCGTTGTAGACGAAGGTCTTCCTGCCGTGATTGCGGGCGTGGCTGGCGCTGACGAAACTCCAGTTGAGCTGCGGCCGGGGCATTTCCGGGGAATAACCGTGCTCGGTGTTGAGGGCCGGGTAGGGAACCTTGATGTACCAGCCGTTGAAATGAACGATGTCGCTGTCGGCCGGGATGGCAGCCCGGCATTGTGCTTCCGAGGATGCCTGCCGGACCTCAAAAAGCGGATGGCTCGAGCCACGTCCGGCGACCAGTACGACGCGGTGGCCGAGGCGGACCAGTTCGCTCGCCAGCCATTCGACCTGCCGCTCGGTGCCGCCATAGCCCTTGCATGGGATTGCTCCTTTTACCACCAATGTGACGCGCATTCAGTTCGGTCCGCCGGGTCGCGAACCAGAACCTGATCCATCCCGAAGGATTCGGGATGGGGCTCTGTCTTTTTGTTTGACCATGATTTTTGCTGAAAACCGGTTTTTCGGGATCATGGTCTCTCCGGCTGAACCTTCAGCGGCGAGCGTGGATGCAGCAGCAACAAGATCGTCAATAGGCTGCTGCTGATGCCGATCGTAGCGATGAGGACGGCATCTGATGTCGTCCAGCCGGCGCCCTCGAGCGGTTTTGCGTTGAACAGCGCGAAAGAATTGTAGCTTTCCTGGTGCGAAATCAGCAGGAACCCGGTCAGATTGTTGCCGAGATGGGCGCCGAAGGCTGCACCCAGATTGCCGGTCACATAGACCAGAAGGGTCAACAGCAGCACAAAGGCGACGATCGAGGCCAGCACGCAGATATTGATGGCGGCCGTCGCGGCGAAACTCCAATGCAAGGAGGTGAACAGCAGTCCTGGCAGCGCTGCCCAGATCAAGGGATTGCGGAACCGGTTCGCCAGGCCTCTCAGCAGATAGCCGCGGAACAGCACCTCCTCGGAGGATGTCTGCAGCAGGGTCAGCGCCACGATCGGGACCAGAAACAGCAGCCAGGACGACAGGCTGATCGCACCACGCGTGATCTCGGGCTGCAGCCAATAAAGCAGGATCTCGGACACAAGCGAGGTGATCAGCACGGCGGCCAGGCCGTTGAGGAAACCCGCGCCTGAAATCCGGCGGCTGGCGCCGATCAGCGCCGACAGGGGCTCGTGGTGGACCCAGCGCATGGCAACCCATAGGCCGAGCCAGATTCCGCTGAACGAGGCAAGCGCGGCGAGAATCCCGGCGGGCGATGCGAGGAAGTTCTGCACTGCCCCGCCCGTCGGCGGTGCGGCGCCCGTCGAGGCCTGCCAGAGGACAAATGAATAGGTACCACCGAGCAGCACGGCCAAGGTCGTTGCGACCCAGAACAGGACGACAATCGCCGTTCCAAGCAGGAGACGGGGCAGAGTCGTCGTGTCGTTCGGCGAGCGCCGGTAGCGCTCGAAGGCGGCTGGATCGATGTTCACGCGGGTCCCTTCAGCATCGGGCCGCAGGTCTACCGCATCGGCCCGGAAATCGAAAATCGATTTTCGGAAAGCACGATGCGCAGATTCAAAAGTGTCAGCGTCCTTCGCGCGCCCAAAAGGACGCGCGGCGCTCTATCGGATCGGGTCCCTCCGCACAATCATCCTTGTGGCGCCCTAAACAGGGCGGCGGCCGCCGGAGGAAAGCGGCCGTCCTGTGGCTGGTTCTGTCAGCGTGCGACGTAGACGATGCGCCGCGTGCCCGGATCGACCAGCGTCGGTTGATCGTTCAGATAGACATAGCGGTAGTCGTAGTCCGGAATCTCGCGCAATTCGACGGTGTCGGGCACAATTGCACCCGGAACCACCTCGCTCTCGAGATAGACGGGCTCGAGCCTATGCTCTCTGACGTAGGTACGAACTTCTACCGGTGGCCGAACGATGGGTTCGGGGGAGACGATAGCTCCGGTATAGACGTCGGTGTCAACGGGCGGTGCAATGACGGCCACTTCGGCATTGGCCGGGCGCCGCGTCAGCACGATCGTGTTACCGCCGAAATTGGCCGTGACGTAGTCGGAATAGACCCAACCCCGGCCATTGGCTTCGGCGATGGTGCACCATTTGCTGTTTGCGAGGCAGCCTTCGAGCGTTGCCGACTGGCCGGCGGCCAGCACACCGATGACCGGATATTGCGAGCCAGGGCCGGCACGCACGTTGAGATTGGTGACAGCCGAGACGGCGGTATCGGCCAGCGCCGCGCCCGACATTGCGACCAACGCTCCGGCGACGGCAGGAAACAGTATGCGTCTCATGGTTTCGCTCCATTTCATGATCCCTCGCGAACGAAAACGAAGCAACGCCTTATGCGTTCCGGCTAAAAAGCCTGGGCCGGCTCACGATTTGTTCCCTTTTCTTTCGGCAAATTCGTCAGCAGCTCATGGACGAAAGCCAGTTTTTGCGCCGTCACGTCCGAGATGACGAATGGGTAGAGGTCGGGCAGACCCATGCAGCGGTTGATCGAGTTGGAAGCCTCCGACAGCACCAGCCAGCGGTCGAGGATGGTTTCGAAGGGCGCTGCAGCGGCGGCCGACGGCCCCGCTTGTAGCCCGCCGCCGGTGTCGGTCCGCGGCGGAACGTTGGCCTCCATGGTGTCCAGCTGGCCGAGGGGAAAGTTCAGTGCATGCACCATCTCCAGCGTGTCGGTGATGTGCAAATGGTGCGCCCAGGTCTCGGCCCAGTCCTCCCACGGATGGGATGTGGCATAGGCGGAGATATGGCCCGTTTGCCAGTCGGGCACGGCGCCGTTGGCGTAATAGGCCTTCAGCGCCTGCTCGTAGTCGGCGCGGTCGTCGCCGAACAGCGCGCGAAAGGCCGAGAGCCGTTGTGGGTCGTCGCGGATCAGGCGGTCCCAATAGTAATGGCCGAGCTCATGGCGGAAATGACCGAGCAGCGTGCGGTAGTTCTCGCCCATCTCGATGCGCCGCCTCTCGCGCTCGGCCGAATCCGCTTCGGCCACATTGAGCGTGATCAGGCCGTTGTCGTGGCCAGTCAGGATGCGCTCGCCGCCGGGACCGCCGCCGATCGGATCGGCAAGGAAGTCGAAGGCGAGGCCAGCCTCGTCGCCAGGGTTCAGCTTGGGCGCCACCGGCAGCCCGAAGGCGAGCAGCGAGTAAATGGCGCGCTTCTTTGCCGCCTCGACGCGGGCCCAGCGGAGGCGATTGTCGTAGACGGAAAGGTCGGGAATCAGCTGGTTCAGCACGCAGGCGCGGCAGAAGGCGTGGCCCGGTTCCGCCGTCCAGTTGCAAGCGCACTCGTCGGCGTTGGTGCACTGGAAGACGCCGTCGGTGCCGGACAGCGTGAAGCGCGCCTGTCCCGGATCGTAGAGCACGAGGCTGGCGCAGTTCAGGCACCGAGCATTCTCGAAATAGAGCCGGTGGCCGCAATGCGGGCAGTCGAACAGCTTCATCTCAGCCTCTCATCATCAGGCCCGGCAATATAGTGTGGAGCGGCGTGTTGCCCAAACGACGGCGTTCCACACGATGAGGCGGTGCTATTGCACCGCAAGCTGGGTGGCGACCTGCCGCGCCACACTCTCGCCCGACAGCCTTGCGCCGCCGCAGGTCTGCATCAGCGGGCCAGCCAAATGCTCGCCGGCGAAGAAGATTCTTTCCGCCACCGGCTGCATCAGCGTGGCGCGCGCCTCGGAACGGCCGGGTCGGGCCGCCGCATAGGCGCCGCGCACGAACCGCTCGCCGCCCCAATTGGTCATCATGGCGCGTCCAACATGCTTGCGCACGTCGCCGCCGAAGATGCCGCACAACCGGTCGACGACGAAGTCGATGCCTGCGGCCTCGCCTGCCGCCGACATTTCCCAGGGGAAATCGCCGCCGACGAAACCGACCATCAGGTCAAGGTCGAAGGGAAAGCAAAGGAAATAGATGTCGTGCCTGGCCATCCTTTCGATCAGCAGGTCGTCGAAGGGCTGCAGCCCAAGCCTTGTTCCCCTGATCTCGACCGGCAGCTTGGTCAGCATGCCCATCGGCAGGTCGAAGAAGGCGGCGAAATGTGGATCGGGGAGCGCCGGCAGGAATTCGATCTCCTCGAAGGCGAGCACCGCTGGCGAGGCGGTGACGATAACCGCCCTGGCGCGAATGGTGCCGCGATCGGTGACGCAGGCGACCCCGGGTCCGTCCCAGAGGATTTTTCGCACCGGCGTCGACAGTTCGACCGGCACGTCAGCCCCGAAACGGGCGACCAGCGCGCCGAACCCCTGCTTGCTGAAATAGTTCGGATCGAGATCGGCGGCAGCCTGAAAATCACGGATCGATATTTCGGGCTCGTCGGCACCGAAATCCATCGGGCCAGCGAAGTGGCCGCTGCACGTGGCGCGTGGCCCTTGGCAAGCAGCGCCGCAAGACGGTCGTCGTCACCATCCTTCACCTGATGCGCGGCGAGCACTGGAACAGTCGTGCATCAGCCGCCTTCATCTCGGCCTCCTCGGCTTCGCTTGCCTTGTGCTTGCGGTAGTAGAGGTGATCGACATTCATGTCGTGGTGATGCAGCGTCCAGCCGGCAGCCTGCGCCTCGGCAAAATAGGGGTTGCGGTCGGCGGCGTGCAGCCAGGCACAGCCGATGTCGAAAGGGGCGCCGAAATGCTGGTCGCTGGTCCAGGCGCGGCCGCCGATGCGGTTCATCGCCTCGAACAGCCTGAAGGAAAGGCCGGCGGCACGCAGGGTCTTGGCAGCCGAAAGCCCCGCCGAGCCCGCGCCGACGATCACGACATCAACGTCTTCCATGTCTATACGAGCCCCCGCCACAATAATTACTTGATCGTAGGCAAATTCCCCGGCATTCGCCAGCGGTGAGCGCCACGTATGGCGTGAGGGCGGTGACAACCGGGCGTTTCACTGGCAATTTCGCAACCGGGACGTGATTCAGGCAACCAGGAGAGAACAACATGGCATTTTTTGCCAAGGGAAAGATGTTTGCAGCAGCCGCGGTGGTGGCGGTGCTTGCGCTGGCGACGGGCGCGAAGGCGGCCAGCTGTGGCAAGAACAGCGCTGGCTTCGATGCGTGGAAGCAGGACTTTGCCGCGGAGGCTAAGGCCGACGGTGTCGGCTCGAGAGGTCTGGCTGCTCTGGCTAGCGCGACCTACGCAAAAAGGACGATCGCCGCCGACCGCGCCATCCATAAGGCTTTCAGCGGCTCGGTGGAAAACTTCATGAAGCGCCGTGGCGCGTCCGCGATCATTTCCAAGGGCCGTTCGTTGAAGAAGTCGAACGCGGCGCTGTTCGACAAGATTGAACGGACCTACGGCGTGCCGCCGGGTGTGTTGCTCGCCATTTGGGGGATGGAGACTGGCTTCGGTGCCTCCATGGGCAGCCAGAATACGGTCTCTGCCATTTTAACGCTTACTTATGATTGCCGCCGCCCGGAGTACTTTTACCCGCATGCCATTGCAGCCCTGAAGCTGGTTGATCGCGGAACGTTGACCGCCTCGTCGGTCGGCGCCATGCATGGCGAGATTGGCCACACGCAGTTCCTGCCCGGAAATGTTTTGAAGTACGGAGTCGGCAACGGAAATCTGCGCGACAGGAATACTGCGTTGGCTTCCACCGCCAACTACCTCAAGGATCATGGTTGGCAGGCCGGCGCGAGCTATCAGGCGAATATGGGCGCAATTGCTGGCTGGAATTCCGCGAGCGTCTATCAACAGGCCATCGCCCGCATCGCCACGGCGATCGATGCCGACTGATAGAAATCTCTATTCGATGGAAAGCCCGGCCATGCGCCGGGCTTTTGTTGATGGTCTAGAGCATTTCACGGCCTGGGGCGCTATCCGCCCAACACCGCAGCCAGTGCATAATCCGTGACTTTCCCACACCGGAATGGCTGCTTAGGGTGTGCGCCGTGACAAGGCGGCACTTTCCAGTGGGTGCAAACCCCACCCGGCAACCGCTCCAGCCGGAAGCAATCGGAGCAGGCATGGAGGAGACGAAATGTCTGAAGCCTTCGATTAGCGGGTC
>NZ_SADR02000487.1 GCF_004010325.2 Mesorhizobium sp. M00.F.Ca.ET.216.01.1.1 | reverse complement strand
GCAGCCAGGCGGTGAAGCGCGAGGCCCATCTTTTCCTGGTCGTTCTTGGTCTTCGGCTCGATGGCGATCTGGATGACCGGATCGGGGAATTCCATGCGCTCGAGGATGACCGGGTGCAGCGGATCGCACAGCGTGTCGCCGGTGGTGGTGTCCTTGAGGCCGGCCAAGGCGACAATGTCGCCCGCAAAAGCTTCTTCGACGTCGGCGCGCGAATTCGCATGCATCTGCAGCATGCGGCCGATGCGCTCCTTCTTGCCCTTCACCGTGTTGTCGACAGAGACGCCCTTGGTGAGC
>NZ_SADR02000486.1 GCF_004010325.2 Mesorhizobium sp. M00.F.Ca.ET.216.01.1.1 | reverse complement strand
CTCGAGCCACGCCTGCCCAACTGGCGGCTGATCCCGATTGCGACCGGTCCGGCGCGCTGGCTCGTTGGTCTGGCAACGGCAATGGCCATCGTATTGGGCCTCAACTACTTCCTGTCGGTAGTCAACGAGAAGATGGGGTCGCCGCTTTCGCTGACGATCGCCAGGAGTTTCGTCGCCACCATCATCGTCGGCGTCATCCTGATCCTGATGGGGTTGCTGCGGCCGTTCAGGGCGGCCGACGGTTCATGGCGCCCGTGGCCGGCTTGGCTTCGCTTCATCGCCATCGGGCTCGGC
>NZ_SADR02000485.1 GCF_004010325.2 Mesorhizobium sp. M00.F.Ca.ET.216.01.1.1 | reverse complement strand
CAGCGACGGCGAGCACATATTTCAGATCCGCAGAGCCATCCTCGCCGGGCGGCGTGCCGACCGCGATCATTTGGATCTGGCCATGCCTGACCGCCGCGGCCGCATCAGTGGTGAAGCGGATACGTCCGGCCGCGTGGTTTTCCTTGACGAGGCTTTCGAGGCCCGGTTCGAAAATCGGGATCAAACCCTGGTTGAGCCGCTCCACCTTCTTCTCGTCGATATCGACGCACACCACCTCGTGGCCAACCTCGGCAAGCACCGCCGCCTGGACGAGACCGACATAGCCAATCCCAA
>NZ_SADR02000484.1 GCF_004010325.2 Mesorhizobium sp. M00.F.Ca.ET.216.01.1.1 | reverse complement strand
GTAAGGCAGGATATCGCCGGCGACCGCAGTCAGCTCCTGCATGATCGCCTCATGCGTCGCCTCGGCATGGCCAAGCCCGCGGCGCAGCGCATTGTGGTGCGTCAGCAGCCTGTCGACCTTCAGGGGAAGCGTTTCCAAATCCGCCAAATCCATCACCCGCACGGCGCGCCGGCCCACCTTGTCTTCGTAGGCGGGGCCGATGCCGCGGCGGGTCGTGCCAATCTTGGTTCCGGAATTGGAAGCGGCGTCTTCGCGGAATCCGTCCAGCTCCCGGTGCAGCGACAGGATAAGCGCG
>NZ_SADR02000483.1 GCF_004010325.2 Mesorhizobium sp. M00.F.Ca.ET.216.01.1.1 | reverse complement strand
ATCGCGCCGCGCAGCTGCTCAAGACCCATGTCGGCACGCAGGCGCAGCTCGACGACGCGCAGACGGCACTCGACCAGGCCAAGGCGGCACTTGCCGGCGCCGATGCGCAGATCACCGCCGCGCAGGCCAATATCGGCGTGCTGGAGGCGCAGCGCGCCGAATCGGCGAGCACGCTCGCTTCGCTGCAGCTCACCCGCGACAAGGCCCAGCGCGACCTGTCCTTCACGGTGCTGAAGGCGCCTTATGACGGCGTCGTCGGCAACCGCTCGGTCGAGCAGGGCGATCTCGTCAGCCC
>NZ_SADR02000482.1 GCF_004010325.2 Mesorhizobium sp. M00.F.Ca.ET.216.01.1.1 | reverse complement strand
CGATCGGCGTGCCGATAAGCATCAGAAGGGTGAAGACGCCGAAGAGTATCCAGAGTTCCATGGCGTCAGACCTTCACTTTCGCCTGGCCGCAACCTTCCGCAAGAATTTGCGCACCTTCACGCTGATCACCAACACGCTGGCCAAGGACAAGGAGATCTCCGACCGCTGGCGTGACTTCGAGGACATCGCCGATTCACGCCATCTCGCCAACCGCGTCGAGCGCAGCGTTGTGGATGCGCTGGCGTCCGCCGTCCGCGACGCCTATCCGCGCCTGTCGCACCGCTACTATGCGAT
>NZ_SADR02000481.1 GCF_004010325.2 Mesorhizobium sp. M00.F.Ca.ET.216.01.1.1 | reverse complement strand
ATCCGCTCTGACTGATCCGGAGGCACATCGTGTTGATGCAGGCTGGCATGCAAGCAACAGTGAGTTGGCGCGAGATACCGCAAGGCTCCGCGGAGGATGAGCGGCTGCTATTCGAGAAGCTGGCGCAGGACATGATGCATGTCCAGCTGAAGACGAAGCAGCGCGCCAAGGCGGCCGGCATCCAGCGCGCCTTCCACGCCAAGCCGATCTTCGCCTCGATCGACGCGACGCTGCGCTTCAATGAAGACCTTCCGGCCGACTTTCGCGCCGGCTTCGCCCAGCCCGGCAAGGCCTAT
>NZ_SADR02000480.1 GCF_004010325.2 Mesorhizobium sp. M00.F.Ca.ET.216.01.1.1 | reverse complement strand
GTTGGCTGCTTGCACCGCCTGCTCGTGCTTGCCTCGCGAAGCCTTGAAGATGAGTCGTCCGCCGAACCACAGCAGATAGGCGGCGCCCGCCACCTTCACGGCGAACGCAAGCCACGGAAACGCCGCAAACACAATCCCGACGCCCAGGATCGCGCAACTCGCCCAAAAGAGGTTGACGAGCACAATGCCCGCCACTACCGCGAGCGCTTCGACGCATCGATCATCGAAGGCTTCGGCCTGACCGAGGCTGCCCCGGTCGTCGCCGTCAACACCGCGATCCACAACCGCGACGGCAC
>NZ_SADR02000479.1 GCF_004010325.2 Mesorhizobium sp. M00.F.Ca.ET.216.01.1.1 | reverse complement strand
GCGCCCGGCTGATGCCGGTGCTGATCGGCCAGCGCGACTTCGAGACGGTGCTGAAATGGGCGCCGCTCAACGCGCCCGCACCCTATCGCGGCTTGCCTTCGGCCTACATCGTCACCCGGGTCAACCGCACGGTCCGGCATCCTTGGCTGATGCGCGACCGCAGATGCCTGAGGGAGGGGCTGCTCGGCTTCCGCTTCCTGCGCATGGCCGGTCTCGATCCGGAATTGCGCTTCGGTGTCGATACCAGGTCGATGAACGAGCCGCGCCTGTCGGCGCATTGCTGGGTCTGCCTCGAC
>NZ_SADR02000478.1 GCF_004010325.2 Mesorhizobium sp. M00.F.Ca.ET.216.01.1.1 | reverse complement strand
GCCGAGGCGGCGGCTCTTTGGCTGAAGCTGCGCCCGCTGTCGCTGCTGCTTTGGACGTCTCCTTTCAACCCCGTCGCCAAGGCAGCGAGCACCAAGACGGGACGCCCCGTCGGCGAGTGCCGGCTTCCTGTCCTGCCGCTCACCGAGGCGGCGGTGAAGCTGGTCGACGAAGCCCTCGGCGCCGCCGCCTGAGGCGAGCGCCCTTGTCCCGGGGACACCGTCTCCCCGGGGCAGGCCTGGATGCCGTCGGCCGGCTGCGGCATGCTTGGGATTTACCGGCCGTCATTCGGCTGCAC
>NZ_SADR02000047.1 GCF_004010325.2 Mesorhizobium sp. M00.F.Ca.ET.216.01.1.1 | reverse complement strand
ACCGGAGCGGACCAGGTAGCGCACGGCGTTGACCACCTCCCGGAAATCAACCTCGCGCGGACGGCCGCGACGCCCAGGCTTGGGCATCAGCGGCGCGAACTGCTCCCACTCCTCGTCCGTCAAATCAGACGGGTAGCGCTTGGTATTCTTGGCGATCTGGGCCATCCGGCCACGGCTCTGCTCTGTCCACATCTAAAGCTTGAATCACAACCAAGCCTCAGACGGAACCCATAGCCAGCCGATTTTCAAAACGGTCTCTTACGTCGAGCAGCAACTTCCAACGCTTCTATTGGTTTCAGCCCGCCGCAAACTCCATCGTGCAAGTTGAATATCGTTGTTGAACAGAATGCATTGGTTTCAAGGGCGTCCATGGGCACCTCCGCGAGATTGCTCCCAGTGGTTGTCGGTGCTAAATTTCGCAGAAGCTGCCGCACTGATATGTCCGAGTGCGCCGCCTGCCGCCGCCGATGTGTTCTTGGAGTGGCCTAAAGAGGTGGCAGGGTTTGGAGACCGGGACGATGAGTTTGACGCGCCGCGATGTGTTGCTCGCCGCAAGTGCGGGGTTTGCCGGTGCCGCGCTCTTCTCGCCAGGGAGCGCGCGTGCGAACGATGAGGCGTTGGATCTCGTCAAACAGCTCACCGGACGGACGGCCATCGCATCGGATCGCCTTCACCTGATAATGCCGGCGGTCTTCCCAACCGGCTACACCGTGCCCATGAGCCTTGACATCGACAGCCCCATGACCGAGACCGACCATGTGAGGCAAATCCGCGTGTTCGCGCCGCAGAACCCGATCATCGAAGTCGCCAGTTTCCATTTCGTTCCCCAACGCAGTCTAGCCCGCGTATCGACACGCATCCGCCTTGCCAAACCGCAGCATGTCGTAGCTGTCGCCGAGATGAATGACGGCGTTTTGCTGATGACCAAGGCCTGGGTCGATGTCGCCACGAATGGCTGCGCCTGAGATACGGGAGAGAGACAGTGATCACCCCCACACCACGCGTGGTCGTACCAAGCGTTACGGTGAAGGGCGAAGTCTTTCAGGTCAAAACCATCATCAGCCATGAGATGGAAACTGGCCTGCGCCATGATGATCGAGGCAATGTGATCCCGCGCAAGATCATCAACAGGTTTGTCTGCCGCTATAACGACGTCATGGTGTTCAGCGTCGATCTTCACGAGGCGATTGCCGCCAACCCCTTCTTCGAATTTTCCCTGCGCGCGACAGAGAGCGGCCGGCTCGATTTTGTCTGGGAAGAAGATGGCGGCGCTGTCTATGCGTTGTCGCACCAGCTCACGGTGGCTTGAGATGGCGCGGCCATCGAGCTGCCGTGAATTGCGTTGGCAGGAGTTGAGGGGGGAGAAACGTGACCGGAAAACTCCGAGACGGAGGGGCGATGAGCATGCGCCCCGTTGCGCGATCCGCGATCGCCGCAGGGTTCGTCCTGCTCGTCAGCCAATCCGGTGCGGCGGGCGCCGATCAGGGCGCGCAGCTCACCGCGGCCTGCGCTTCCTGCCATCGCCTCGACGGCCGGGACATGGCCATTCCGCCGATCGCCGGAGTGGATCAGGACAAACTTGTCAGCGCGATGCAAGCTTTCAAGTCGGGCGAGCGGCCGAGCCAGATCATGAACATCATCGTCCGCTCGCTCACTGACGAGGAGGTCGCGACGGTGGCGCGCTATCTCTCGACGCTGGGAAAGGAAACGGCGCAGCCATGAACCGCTGGACACGTCGCAAGTTCACTCACCTTGCGGGAGCGGCTTGTCTCGTACCGTTCAGTCCACGCGTCGCAAGAGGCCAAGCCAAGGCGCGAGTCGTCGTCGTCGGCGGCGGCGTCGGTGGCGCGACCGTCGCCAAATATTTGGCGGCGAGCGAGAAAGGCCTCGATGTCACCTTGGTCGAACCGAAGCCGAGCTACACGACCTGCTTCTTCAGCAACCTTTATCTCGCCGGGCTTCGCTCGCTCGAATCGCTCACGCATTCTTATGAAACGCTGGCGCAGAAATACGGCATCACCGTCATTCACGACACGGCCGAAGCGGTCGACCCGGTGGCCAAGGTCGTCGCGCTGAAGAACGGAACCAAGCTTGGCTACGACCGCGCCGTCGTCGCCCCGGGCATCGCTTTCAGATATAGCGACATCGAGGGCTATGACGAGGCCGCATCAGAGAGCCTGCCGCATGCCTGGAATGCCGGGCCGCAGACCAAGCTGCTGCGTGAACAGCTTGAAAGCATGGACAATGGCGGCGTATTCGTGATCACCGCCCCCCCCTAATCCATTCCGCTGCCCGCCTGGTCCCTACGAGCGCGCATCTCTGATCGCCTACTATTTCAAGCAGTTCAAGCCGCGGGCGAAAATCCTGATTCTCGATTCCAAAGACAGTTTCTTCGAGCAGGATCTGTTCCAGGACGCCTGGAGTCGCCACTATCCAGGCATGATAGAATGGCTGCCCGGTCAATTCACCGGCGGCATCCAGGCGGTCGACGTGAAGGGCCGCGTCGTCAAGACCGCGGGCGGCACATTCAAGGCCGCCGTCGCCAATATCATCCCGCCGCAGATGGCCGGCGAGCTGGCGCGGCGGGCGGGCCTCGTCGATCAGTCGGGCTGGTGTCCGATCGATCCGCTGACGTTCGAATCGAAGCTGCAGCCGGGAATTTACGTGGTGGGCGATGCGACCAGCGCCGGCGACATGCCGAAATCGGCTTTCGTGACGAACAGCCAGGCCAAGGTTTGCGCCTTCGCCATCGCCACCGCGCTCGCCGGCTCCGAGGCCATCGAACCTCACCTGTTCAACACCTGCTTCACCTTTCTCGCCGCCGATGATGCGGTGAGCGATGCAATCAGCTTCAAGGCCACAGCAGAGACCATCAAGATCAGCGAGATTCTGCTCAGCGCGGTCGGGGAGGATGCCGAACTCCGCCGCCAGGTGGTGCGCACCGCGAACGGCTGGTACGACGCCTTCACGCACGACGTGTTTGGCTGACGGCGAGGCTCAGCTCCGCTCGATCTCCAGGCCGGCCATCGCGGAAATCCCGGCATCATGGCGGGCACGCTCCGCCTCGGCGCCGGATCGTTGTTGCTCCGGGATCGGCGCGGGAACGTGATCGGGGAGCCGTTCCAGCCGCAGCGAATTCAACACCACGAGGATGCTCGATCCGGCCATGACCGCGGCCGCGAGGATCGGCTGCAACAGGCCGAAAGCCGCGGCGGTGAGCGCGACGAAATTGTAGCCGAACGCCCACATGAGGTTGGTCAGGATGGTCCGGCGCACTGCGCGGGCGACATCGACGGCCCAGGGCAGCAGCCACAATCCGTCCACAGGCAGCACGAGCGCCGCGGTCTCGCGAGCGAGGTCGGTGGCCGAGCCAACGGCGATGCCGACATCGGCGGCGGCGAGCACCGGCCCGTCGTTGAGGCCATCGCCGACCATCGCGACCAAGCCGTGGTCATGGCGGAGCCGATCGAGGGCCGCGCGCTTAGCCTCGGGCGAAAGACCTGCCTGCACGGCCTTGATGCCGACCATGGTCGCGATCCGCTTCGCCGCTGGCTTAAGGTCGCCGGTCAACAACGCGACGTCGAGCCCGCACTCGCGCAACGCCGCGATCGTCGTCTCAGCCTCGGCAAGCGGCGAATCGTCGAGCGACAACACCGCATGGACCCGCCCGCCCCATCCGACGTAGACCACCGAATGACCGCTCGCCGCGCGCGCCCGCGCCCGCTGGGCGAGTGCTGCGGGAAGCGACCAGCCGAGATCATCCATCAGTCTCATGCTGCCGGCCGCCATGGGCTCGCCATTTGCGCTGCCGCGGACGCCGCGGCCGGGAATCGCCCGGACATTGCTTGTTGCGAGCGGCGCGATGCCGCGCTGAGCCGCGGCCGCTGCGATGGCCCGCGCCAGGCCATGCTCGGAATGGCGCTCCAGGCCGGCCGCGCGCGAAAGCACGTCGTCGACACTTGCCTCATCGCGGTCGATGCCGACGAGCCGCGCCTCGCTCGCCGTCAAGGTGCCTGTCTTGTCGAAGGCGACGAGCCGCACTTGCGCGAGAGTCTCGAGCACGCCGGGATCGCGGACAAGGCAGCCTTGCCGCGCCAGCCGGCCGATGCCGAGCGAGGTCGCCATTGGAGCGGCGAGGCCGACGGCGCACGGACAGGCAACCACCAGTACCGAGAGGCCAATCAGCAACGCCCGATCGAACGGCAACGACTGCGCCCAGTAAACGAACGTCAGCGCGCCGAGGGTGAGGACGAGCGGCACGGACACGCCAACAACGCGATCGGCAAGGCGCTGGGTTGGACTGCGACGGCTGAGCGCCTCGCGCACCGACCGGCAAATCTGTGCCCAACGCGTTGCGGTTCCGTCACCGCTGCTCTGGATCAGGAGCGGGCCGTCGATATTGATACTGCCGGCAATCACCGTACAGCCGGCGCCCTTTGGCACTTGCCGGCTTTCCCCGGTGATCACGGCTTCATCGGCGTTCGATTCCCCCTCGATAACCACGCCGTCGACCGGAATGCGCTCGCCTGGCCGGACCTGCACCAGCGTGCCGGCCGTCACGTCCCGCACCGGACGGCGGATCTCTGCCGCGCCATCGACCACGGTTGCGCGCTCGCTTTCGGCGGCCAAGAGAGGTTCGAGGTCGCGCGCCGCCCTGGCGCGGCCAACGGCCTCGAGATAGCGGCCAACGGTGAACAGCATCAGCACCATCACGGCGCTGTCGAAATAGACATGCGTGCTGCCCTCGAACACGGCAAATGCCGAATAAAGATAGGCGGCAGCGACGCCAAGCACGATGAGCGCTGACGATGTCACGCGTCCCTGAATGCCATTGAGCCACATGTCGCGCAGGTAGGGTCCGCCAAGAATCACCACCGCTGGCGTCGCGAAGATCCAGAGCAGAAGGTGAATCCACGGCAGCACACCGGCATCGGCGCCGGTGAATGCGTCCGAATAGAGGAGGAGGCTGAACATCATGATATTCATGGAGAGAAAGCCGCCGACGCCGAGCTGGATCAGAAGCCAGGCGGCCTCCCACTCTTCCTGTCTGCCGCTCTTCACCTGAAAGGCGATGCAACAGCCGTAGCAGCAGAACCCGCAATCCTCACCGTTGAGCCTGCGCTCCATCGGGCGCAGGCCGACGGGAAGCGAGCAATGGCTACACAGGATATTGCCATGCGCAGTCATGTGGGATGTCCTCCCAGCCAGGCGTAGCCGATATGCGCGTCGGAAGGCAGCAGACCACGGCCGAGCGTGATGAGACCAAGCAACAGAATAAAGCCGCCGGCCAGCCGCACCCCGCGCCGTCGCCAGTCTGGGCCGAGTATCCGGCCCACGCCGCCCATCATCAACATTGCGGGAAAGGTTCCCAGTCCGAACGACGCCATGACGAGAACCCCGGGAAGCGCTCCGGCGGTGCTGGCCGCCTGGGCAGCGAAGGCGTAGACGAGGGGACATGGCAGGAAGCCGTTGAACACGCCAAAGGCCAGCGGCGCAGCGCTGCTGCGGGCCGTCAGCAGGCTGCGCAGGGACATGGCAACCGTACTGCCGCCGAATCCGATCGCAAGGCGATGAAAGACCTGCAGCAAGCCGAAGAACTGCAACGCCATGGCAATCATGAGCAGGCCGGCGCCAATCGCCAGAATTCGCTGGGCGATGTCGAGGGAGCCGCTCAAGAGCGGCGCTGCAATCGACCCTTGCGTGGTGCAGATGACTTGACCCAGCGCGCCCGCGAGCCCGCCCAAAAAGCAATAGGTTGTCAATCGGCCAGTATTATAGAGCAGGTGGCGAAGGACGGTTGCGCCTCCCCCCCGCTGATCACGGCCCAGCGCGCAGGCAAAGCCGCCGCACATGCCGATGCAATGAAAGCTACCCGCGAACCCTGCGGCGAAGATCACGAGGTAATAGGTCATTGGCAGACCTCCTGTCGACGCGCCGCACGTTCAACGAGAAGTGTTGCTCTGCGCCGCTAATGGCGCACGAGGTAAGCCACCCATACGAAGAAGGCGATGTGCGCTATCGCGCCGCCGACCAAGGCGATCGTTTGGTACGGACTTGCATTTGCGAATGAGAAAACGGTGTCTGCAAGCATACGCCCCCTCCTGGTCAGCCGAAATAAACAAGGGCAACGTTCATGGCGAGCGCGGAAATCAGCAGGAAAAGATTCAGAATCGCCAAACCCATTACAATCTTAGCTATCAGCATCTCCTGCTCCTTCTCTCAACTCGTCGGCGTGCGCGACCGTGCTGCCTAACCAATCCTTCCCGGCCCGACCCCGCCCCAATAAAGGTAGGCGTAGTAGAGACCCCAGACGAAAAGAACCGCGTAGACGACCAGCAGCCATATCGGGATATACCCGTGTCGCGACTGGACGGTTCCACCGGCGTACTCCTCCATCTCGTGGTCGGGGTCCGAACCGTGAGACGGACCGTCACTTTGCGGTGTGCTTGGCGTTGTCATTCTCCGCTTCCCTTTCGTAGAATCTGGTGGCCGCTTCATCGGCGCCGTGGAAGGCGCCTGAAAGCACGCCCCAAATAAAGACACAGAGCGCACCAAGGCTCATAAGCAACGCGCTCACGTAGGGTCCGGTGACCTCAAATCCGAGCATAACTCAGCCTCCTTCGGCAGCATTTTGTTTCTCGGTCACCGATCCGCCGTTACCTTCGCCGAGTTCAGAAGTGTTCTGCGCCGGCACCCCGCCCGGGACATAGGCCTTGTCCGGAGAAACCGCCTCCAGAGTGAGGTCGTTGAGCGCCGCGCGATCCTTATCGGCGATAGCCAGCGGTGCGCCCCCAAGCGGGTCCTTATAGGCGGAAAGTGCGAGGACGAAGTACGAGAGCGCCCAGCGGTCCTCTTCAGGCAATGCATCCCGATAGGAGGGCATGGGCGTGCCGCTCAATCCGGTCGTCATGGTGCGGAATATGTCTTCGACCGCTGTCCCCGATTTGAACTGGCCGCTGGTGAGGTCGGCCGGCACAATGCCAAAACCGAGATCGTCCTTCAGCCCGGCAGCTTTCTGGCCATCGCCCTTTCCGGTCATGCCATGGCACTCCCAGCATTTCGCGATCTTCCACACTTCCTTGCCGCGCTCGAGGATTGCCTGGGAAACGGTGGGCGGCTTTGCGATGTAGAGCGGAGGGCCAGGTGGCTCCTCGATGAAGAATGCATAAGGCTGGGCCGGGTTGGAGCGGTCCACGGCCAGCTCATACTTGATGTACTGGATGACAGCGAGCCGATCCGTGAGAGGCAGTTCATACCAGGCGGGCATCGCCGTGCCGCGTACCCCACGGGTGATCGTGCGCAATAGGTCACCGTCGGTCGGCAGCGGCTCCTTGGTCAGCCGGAACTTGAACACAGCCGCCGCGAAGCTTCGCGGGCGCTGCTTGTAAAGGAAGGTCGCGGCAGGTCCATTGCCGTCGCCATTCACGCCGTGGCAACCGATGCATCGCCGCTCATAGACCTCCCGGCCATGGGCGATCCACTCGCTCGAGCGCGGAAATGTGACTTCCGTGACTTCAAGCTGCTGTGGTTCAAAAAGATCGCGCCATTTGCCGCGATCCATGCCGAGCTTCTGGATATAAGCGATCAGGGCTTCCAGGTCTTTTGTCTCGGCGGCGATCTTGACCGCGTCGCCTTTGTACTCCTCGTTCGGTATCACAATGACTGGCGCCTTGCCGCGCGCCTGCATGGGCACGAACAGCAGCCCGTCGGCATTGGGCGTCAGCTTGATCTGCTCCTTGCTCGCGAAGTCGAACAGCCCCTCGGAAACCGACGTCCTTTCCAGTGTACGATTGCCGGCTCCGTCGTCGACGATCTTGACCGGCTGCTCCGGCGTAGCGAAGAGTCCCCGATAGGGCGCCATGATCGAATCCGGGGAGAGCATGCGCGGATTCCAGAAATGGGCAAAATGCCACTCGTCGCCGAACTTAAGTCCGACCCGCATCAGATCGGGTCCGATGCGCCGTGTGCCGAACAGATGCGGCACGTCGTAGGCGAATTCGCCTGACTCCGTCACCGGACCCCAGCGGCGCGTCTCGCCGGTCACTGGGCGCACGTACTGGGAATGACAATACCAGCAACCTTCGCGCAGATACACGGCGCGACCGAGCTTTTGCAGCGGCGTGTAATCAGTGGCCTCGGTCATCATCCATTTGAGCTGGCCGAAATCGGTGCGGACCACGGCAGTAACCCGATTGGTTCGCGCCGAGGGTTCGAAAAATGGCAGGAAACCCTGGGTGATGAGGGCGGCGAAGAAGCAAAAGATGCCGGCCACCAGGATAACAAACCGCGCACTCATCGCCCCGCCCCACCAGCCGGAACCGGGGCCGCGCCGAATACCGCACCTTCCGTCGCTTCGGCGGGCCGGGTCAGCGCCGTCATCATCATATTGATGACGAGAAGCGTCATCCCGATATCCATGCTGACGCCAGCAACAGTCCGCACCAGCCAATAGGGCCGCATCGAGATCACCGTGTCGAGCCACTCGGTGCCGGCCATCCACTGGAAGCCTTGCTGCAGCCCAGCGGCGGTCAGCACCAGGCCCATGGTGGAGATACCGACGGTAATCAGCCAGAATGCCCAATTGCCCATCGTGAACGACCAAAGCTCGCGCCCACAGGCCCGCGGCCAGACATAGACCAGGCCGCCCATTGCCCAGACCACGAACGTCCCGAACACAGTGAGGTGCGAGTGCGAGATGACGAAATCGGTGAAATGGGTCGGCTGCTGGATCGAACGCAAGGCTTCCGTCGAGCCCTGAAAGCACCCGACCAGATACATCAGCGAGCCCATGATGAGGAATTTGGCCGGGAGATTCTTGCCGAAGGCGTCCCAGCGGCCCATCACCGTGCCGAAGAAGTTCACCAGCACCGTCCAAACCGGAATGATCAGCAGCATGGAAGTGACGATCGCGATCGTCTCGGCCCAATCTGCGATCGGGCTGTAAAGATAATGATGGATGCCGACAAAGGGGTAGAACAGGGCGAGGGACCAGAAGCCGACAAGCGAGAGCTTGTGGCCATAGATCGGATTGCCCACGCTGATCGGCAAGAAATTGTAGATCAGCACGTAACCCGCCGGCGTGATCCACAATCCGACGATGTAGTGGAGGTAGAGGCCGTGGAAGGCCGCGCTGTTTATGCCAGAAATCGTGTAGGGCAGGATGATGCCCAGTACGAGATTCATCGTCGTCCAGACGAAAGCCCCGATCAGATACCAGAGTGCGACATAGAGTGGTGGCTCGAGACGTCGGGCGATGGTGATCAGGAACTGCGCGGTCGCCGCGGCGACAACGAGGAAGATCGGGATTTTCGCGAACAGCGGGAACTCGCCCGCTTCGAGGCCGTGGTTTGTGCCGAACGGCAACGAGATGAGCGCCGCCGCCACGGAGACATTCCACAGCCAGGCCAGCGGTACGCCCCATTGCGGCCAGGGCACCCGCACACCGCAAAGGCGCGGCACCAGGTAATAGCATTCGCCGATGAAGAGGGAGGAAAAGGCGCCAAAGATGACGCCGTTGACGTGGACCGGCCGTAACCTCCCGAAGGTCAGTCCCAGGTTGGCAGTGCCCAGATAATCGGGATAATTGAAGAGGCCCGAAAGCGCCACGCCGACCGAAGGTGCGACCAGGAGCCAGAACATGCCCCAATAAAGCCAAGTTCGCACAACAGGCCAGTCGACCAGCTCATCAAGGTCGATGCCGGCGAATCTGCCACGCAATGTCTCTGCCACAGCCTCTCCCATCACGCGCACTTGAACCGCGCGCATCTTCAGGACTCAACTCCAAACTTTACCGGCCCGATGCCGGCGGCCGGTTTCAGATATCTTCCCGCGCAAATCTTCGCTATGCAGCCCGCTCCAAGCCGAAAAGAATTAATGCTTGCCGGGGACCAACACCGAGCCGGAGTTCGACCAAGTGATGTATGCTTCCAAGGCCTTCATCGCCTCCGAATCGATCTCGATCTTTTCGCCCTGGTTAGGCTTCTCGATGCACCAGTTGATCATGTCGCGCAGCGTCGCGAATTTGCTCGTTTCTACCTGGAATTTCGGGTAGGACTGCGGGTGGGTATCCGAGGCCATGGGATGGCACATTGCGCAGGCCATTCCCGTGGTGGAGAGGACGACGTTCATCTGTTTGGCGGTCGCCGCATCGCCGTGGAACAAGAGGTCGCCCTTCCTGACCTCCTCCATGAGCACGTCTTCGTATTGTCTTAACTGCTCCGGTGTGTGCGGTGCCTTGTGGGCACTGGTGGGGCCGACGAAGACTGCGACCGCCGCAATCGCTACGACGAAGGACGGACGGCACAACGTGCCGAGAAATGTCGCTCTGATTGTCATAGCCATTCCTCCCTTAGTATGGCCACATATTGTCGGCGATCCGCGGCCGCAACTTCTCGGGTTGACTCAACGAGGAATCCGGGTCCGACTGAACAAGAACCTCCTTGCGGCCCCACATAATGTACTCGACGTCGACCTTGTCGTCGGCGGGCACGGTGACGGTTTCCCAGCCGACCCCATCGTAGGTATCGCCGGGGTCGGCCCGGATCATCGGCTTGGTCAGCTTGGGCACGCCTTCCGGGGCATAGGGCCACGGCCAGGAGGTCGCCAGCATGCCGATCGAGCGCATGCTGCCGATCTCGTTGTAGAGCACCTGGTGGACGTGACCGTGGATGTTGGTGACCTTGGTATAAGGCTTCAGCACGTCATTCACTTCGCGCCAGTCGCGCACCCAGAAGTTCCAGGGCGGGTAATACTCGTAGAGCGGATTATGGCTGAAGATGACGATCGGTTTGGACTTATCCCAGTCGGCGAGTATCTTCTGCATCCAGTCGAGCTGGTCGCGGCCGACGCCGGCCCACGCGCCAGCGACCGTGCCGTCGAGGGTCGCCATATGGCCCATGCGCTCCTCTGGCGTCATCTTCTTCACTGTCCAGTAGTCCGGTCCCCGACTGACCGTATCGAGCCCAATGAAGCGCACACCCTTGTGGTCGAAGGTCCAGTTGGGCTGGCCGAACAACTCGCCCCACTTCTTGCCCATATCCAGATACCAGTCGTGCTCGCCCGGGATGTAGTACTTCTTGATCGTCAGATCCTTGAGGAGATCGACACCAAGCTCGAGTTCCTCGATCTTTCCGAGCTGGGCCAGGTCGCCGCCGAAGATCAGGAAGTCGGCCGGCGGATCCATGGCCTGGACCTCTTGCACGGCGCGCACCACCTTGTCGACGAAGCGCGTGTTGAGGGATTTCTGGTAGAGATGGGTGTCCGAAATCCAGGCAAACTTGAAGGGCGCTTCGGCGGCGTGAGCGACGTCGATGGTGTTTAGCAACGGCCACCACGCGAAGGTCTGGCCGACGGAAGCGGCGCCGAACAGCAGCGATCTGTGAATGAAGGTGCGACGGGTGATTTGGAGCGAGTCGTCGGGGCGTACGCCAGGCTGCTGCAGCACCGCATGCATTTCGCGCCGAATGCGGTCAAGCTCGTCAGACATCAGGGTTCCTCCTCAGTGCAGACCGTTTCTTAAAGCGTCGGTCTTTTCATAAAAACGCGACCCTGTTGGGTCAGTGGGTCGCCCATTTTCTTACTTTTTCAGTTCAATCGTCAGGCTGGTAGGCTGATTCTCCTTTACTGTTACGGGCTGCTCGATAGGTCCGGTGAAGGAGTGGATCGTCACGAGCGTGTAGTCGCCGGGTGGCACATCGGGGATGCTGAACTTCCCATCGGCGCCGGTGATTGCGTAGTAGGGATTGTCCACCACGTAGACCCAGCCTTCCATCCAGCCGTGCGCGTCGCAGTCGATGCGGACAGTGCCGGCGCGCTTCAGTTCGACGGGTATGCGCTGTCCCTTGTTGGGCAGCGCCAGGTTGAAGGCGGTGCGCTTGCCATAGTAGCCATGGGTGTTGTGGAGTACCGGGTCGCCGTTGACGACCTCCAGCGAACCGGCCGGTATCACCTGAATCGCGGGCACAAAGCGGCATTTGATGTTGTCGATCTCCGGCGGCTTGCCGGGCTTCGGCCAGGCCTTGCCCTTGGCCACGTCGACCAGATACACCACCGCGTTCAGCACGGCCTGATCGCTTCCGACATCGATCAGCGGCTCCTCGCGGGTGCCCCCGCACACCTCGACATTCTTGGTGGGGATGATCTTTGTTGTCGGCACGTCCCCACGGTAGACGATCGTACCCTCGATCGTTCCGCCTCCCGTGACCGGACCTTCTTCGTAAGCTTGCGCAGGAACCGACATCGTCGCAACGAAAGTGATCGCCGCTAGCCCGCTGATCAGCTCAACAATCTTCATCGAAGCCGCCTCCTTGGTGAGGGGCCACCTATGAGGGACTATTTAGCGGACAAAGTTACCACGTCCAGCCTAGTCAGTCAGCAACAAAATAAGATAAGATCAGGGCGGCCAGCCGAAGTTGCTACGACCGAAACGTCGTACTCGGGAACCTGGAACGTCATTCTCGAGGTGCCGGAGGTACTTGATGAAGCGACGGCATGGATTCCTCCGCCCCTGGGCTTACGGTCCGCATACCCTCTTCTCCATCATATTCGCAGCGGCCCTGTTGATCTGCCCCCTGCTGGCGCGGGCTGACGCATCGGTGACGGTCGGTGGCTCATTCACGCTCACGGCGCCGGACGGGACGACGGTCACCGATGAGACTTATCGCGGCAAATGGCTGCTGGTTTTCTTCGGCTACACTTCTTGTCCCGACGTCTGTCCGGCGACACTGTCCGAAATCGCCGTGGCGATTGAGGAACTCGGCCCCGACGCCGCCAAACTGCAACCGATCTTCATCACCATCGATCCTGAACACGACACGCCTGAAGTGATCGGGAAATACACCGGGGCGATCGATCCAAGGATCGTCGGACTCACCGGCAGTCCGCAACAGATCGCCGCAGTTGCCCAGGGATATGGCGCCTATAGCGCGCGCCACAAAACTGAAGAGGGCGCCGAAGACTACGTCGTCGACCATAGTACTTACATCTACATTATGGATCCTCAGGGCAAATTCGTCCGAGGCCTGGACTTCGACACGCCGGCCAGTCTCATTGCCGACACGCTGCGCAAAATCATGGCGCAGCCCGATGAATGAAGGAAGCCCCAGCTAGAGTTGCAGATAAGGCAAATTGTGAGGTGTAACCAAAGGTCGGCGCGATGGGAGAGATCGAGATCTGCGGCGACCGGAAATTGGGGGGAAGCATGAGCGATAGCCGATGGCAGTTTCGGGAGGCCGGCGTCACGAGTTATGACGGGTTCTTTGCCGACGCCATCGCGCGGCTGCAGGAGGAGCGGCGCTACCGGGTCTTCGTGGACCTCGAGCGGATCGCAGGCCGATTCCCCCACGCCGTGTGGCACTCCCCGCAAGGACCGAAGGACGTCGTCATCTGGTGCTCCAACGACTATCTCGGGATGGGACAACACCCGAGGGTCGTTGCAGCCATGATCGAAGCGGCGACCCGGATGGGGACCGGGGCGGGCGGAACGCGCAACATCGCTGGCACCAATCATCCGCTGGTCGAACTCGAGGCCGAGCTTGCTGATCTCCACGGCAAGGAGGCGGCGCTGGTCTTCACGTCCGGCTATGTCTCGAACCAGACCGGTATCTCGACCATCGCCAAGTTGGTCCCCGACTGTCTGATCCTGTCCGATGCCCTCAACCACAATTCGATGATCGAGGGCATCCGCCAGTCCGGCACGGAGAAATGCATCTTCCGCCACAACGACGTCGATCACCTCGAGGAATTGGTGAAGTCGGCGGGTCCGGATCGTCCAAAACTCATCGTCTTCGAAAGTCTCTATTCGATGGGCGGCGACGTTGCGCCAATCAATCGCATTTGCGATATCGCCGATCGTTACGGCGCAATGACCTATCTCGACGAGGTCCATGCTGTGGGCATGTACGGCCCTCGCGGCGCCGGCATTGCCGCGCGCGACGGCGCCATGAACCGGATAGACGTGATCGAAGGCACGCTCGCCAAGGCCTTCGGCTGCCTCGGCGGCTATATCACGGGAAGCGCTGTGCTGATCGATGCGATCCGTTCCTATGCTCCAGGTTTCATCTTCACCACCGCGTTGCCACCGGCTATCTGCGCCGCGGCCACGGCGGCGATCCGGCATCTGAAAACCTCTGAGGAGGAGCGCAAGCGCCAGCAGGATCGCGCCCGACGGGTTAAGGCGGTGCTGGGTGCGACGGCGCTGCCGCTCATGCTGAGCGACACCCACATCGTTCCCGTGGCGGTCGGCGATCCGGCGAAGTGCAAAGCGGCGAGCGACCTTCTGCTGAGCGAGCACGGCATCTATATCCAGCCGATCAATTATCCGACCGTGGCGAAGGGAACCGAGCGGCTACGCATTACGCCCACACCCTGCCATGAGGACGTCATGATCGATCGGCTCGCGGCGGCTCTGGTTGATGTCTGGAATCGACTAGGGCTGCCACGACAAACTCGGTTATGCGGGCGAATGAGGCCGAGTCGTTGCCCATAAGGGTCGTCGATGATTGATTCTAAGGATTAAGGAAATGTCTGCCAAGGAGATCATATTCTCGTTCGAGGCTCGCGACAGAATGCTGCGCGGCATCGACACCCTGGCGAATGCGGTGAGGGTTACGCTTGGCCCCCGGGGGCGCAACGTCGCGATCGGCAGCGAGCACGGTGCGCCGCGGGTCACCAAGGACGGCGTGACCGTCGCCAGGGAAATCGAACTCGACAACAAGTTCGAGAACATGGGCGCCCAGATGGTGCGCGAGATCGCAACAAAAACCTCCTATCAGGCCGGCGACGGCACGACTACCGCGGTCGTGCTCGCGCATGCGATCGCCCGGGAGGGCGCTAAGGCGGTGGCCGCCGGCATGAATCCCATGGACCTGAAGCGCGGCATCGATCTCGCGGTCGAAGCCGTCGTCGCGGAACTCAAAAACAACGCCACGAAGGTCACCTCGAACGTCGAGATTGCGCAAGTCGGCACCATCTCGGCCAACGGCGACAGGGAGATCGGCCGCTGCCTCGCCGACGCCATGAAGAGGGTCGGCAATGACGGCGTGATCACTGTCGAGGACGGGACGTCGCTCGAAACCGAACTCGAATTCGTCGAGGGCATGCAGTTCGACCGCGGCTATATCTCGCCCCGTTTCATCACCAATCGCGCAAAGATGCGGGTCGAGATGCAGGATGCGTATGTCCTCATCAGCGAGAAGAAATTGTCCAGCCTGAACGAAATACTGCCGCTGCTGGAGAAGGTGGTGCAGGCCGCCAAGCCGCTGCTCATCATCGCGGAGGATGTAGAGGGCGAGGTGATTGCGGCGCTGGTGGTCAACAAATTGCGCGGCGCTCTCAAGGTTGCAGCCGTGAAGGCGCCGGCCTACGGAGACCGCCGCAAGGCGATGCTGCAGGATATCGCGCTGATGACCGGCGGAACGGTGATCTCGGAGGATTTGGGCCTCAAGCTCGAGAATGTTTCCCTCGAGACGCTCGGGCGCACCAAGAAGGTGATGATCGACAAGGGAAACACCACGATCGTCGGCGGCGCCGGCAAGCGGGCAAGCATCGAGGCCCGCATCGCCGAGATCAAGATCCAGCTTGCGGAAACCACCTCCGATTACGACCGCGAGAAGCTCCAGGAACGGCTGGCGAGGCTCGCCGGCGGCGTCGCTGTGATCAGGGTCGGCGGTGCCACCGAAGTCGAGGTCAGGGAGAAGAAGGATCGCATCGATGACGCGATGAACGCGACAAGAGCCGCGGTCGCGGAGGGCATTCTCCCGGGCGGCGGGGTCGCCTTGCTGCGCGCCGGCAGGGCGCTCAAGAAGCTCAAGGGCGGCAACGAGGACCAGCAGGTCGGCATCGCGATCGTCGGGAAGGCGATCACCTGGCCGGCTCGGCAGATCGCGATCAATGCCGGCCTGGAAGGCTTGGTCGTCATCGCCGGGATCCTCGAAAATGACGATAACGCCTATGGCTACGATGCCCAATCGGGCGTGTACGGGGATCTGGTGTCGAAGGGCATCATCGACCCGGCCAAGGTGGTGCGAACGGCGCTCCAGGGCGCGGCCTCGGTGGCGGGCCTCCTCATCATGACGGAGGCCATGGTGGCCGAAGTGCCTGGCCCGCCGCCGCCGGAGCTTCCCGGTCACGAGCATCATCATCATCACGATATGGATTTGGATTTCTGACCGCTTCGCGGCCCCTGAACGCCGAGGTCAGTCTTATCTTCTATGACAGAGACGTGACCGCTCGCCTTCGCTTAGAGCAGGAACGCACCTTTGCAAGACTTCCCCTGTGGCGGGACCGTTTCGTCGGCAAAAAGTGTGCGAGAATTTGGCGCGTTTGATGAGACCGCTCCTGTAAGATGAGTTCCGACTGTAACCAAGGAGGCCGATGTGGAGAAGCAATTTTCTTGGAAAGGCTTTCTCCGGGCAATGATTGCGCTTTGGACCCTAATATCGCCTTGGGTTCTTGTGCACTTATCACAGCTAGGGCATACAAAGTCGTCGGTCGCAAATGCGCAACCATTGCGCTTTTCTCGCCGAGCACCTTAGCAACAGCCATGTAATTCTGCGCTGTCCGGTGGCTGAGGTCGAACTCTTTGTTGATCCATCTGCCGAAGCGATTGTGGCCGAGCAAAGCCTTGATGTGCAGCAGTTGCCGATGACTTGGGTCAACATATCCCCTCTGCCGGTAATTCTTGATGCTTTCGTGCGTGACGTTAACGGGTTCTCGACCAGCAAGAACGTAGCGCGCGATTTGTCCTCCACGATTTCGAGCTGGATTACACAGTATCTGATGACAGCAGATTCTCCACCGTAAGCGCCCATTTAACCCCATGTTTCGCTGAGTTGTGAAGACGATGACACTGCCGCGATGATTCTGCGCGGGAGGTTGGTTTGCAGTCTGCACCCAAGTCCAGACTTGAAAGTTTTGCAGTCATCGAGGCGGTAGCAAACCGTCTCGAGGAGAGCCCGGCGCTGCTGCGCCGTCGCTGGCCGGCGGAGGCGAAGAGGCGGATTCTGGAGGAGACACTGGCGCCGGGCGTGAATGTCTCGGCGGTGGCTCGAGCGCATGGCGTGAGCCCGCAGCAGCTGTTTGCCTGGCGGCGCAAGCGCTCGGCTCGGGTGCGATTGCTCTTTTGCCGGATAGGCCCGAGGCGGAAGCGCAGAGCTTTGCGTCGGTGGAAGTCTCGCGCGGGGAAGGCGCCGGCATGGGCGGGCTGGAGATCGTCATCGGCGATGCGACGATACGCGTGGGCAATGACGTCGCTCCGACCCTTCTGACCACGGCGATCCGGGCGGTGCGTGCGGCATGATCCCGACGGGAGCCAAAGTCTATGTGGCGACGCGGCCGGTCGACTTCAGGAAGGGCCCCGACGGGCTCATGGCGCTGGTGCGCGACGGCGGTGCCGATCCGTTCTTATGTGTCGGTCGTGGATATGTGGCGGCAAAGCTCGCGATCACCGCGGAATTAGCTGCTTCGGGACCACGCCGCCACATATCCACGACCGACACATAAGAACGGATATGTGGCGCGCCACATATGCGTTAGGCGGCCACGTTTTCTGCTTTCGCGGACGCCGGGGCGACCTTTTGAAGGTGATCTGGCACGACGGCCAAGGCGCATGCCTGTTCGCGGGGGCGGTTCTTGTGGCCATCACCAGCCGACGGTGCGGTAACGGTCTCGGCCGCCCAGCTCGCTTATCTTCTGCCCGGAATTGATTGGCGCAACCCGCAGGAAACCTGGCGCCCGACCTCGGTCGGATGATGGGTTTGCCTTTGCGATCGGAGATGGATGTGGTCCCCTCGAGCTGTGAAAGCCGTCCCTGATTTGCTTCCGTCCGACCTTGCTAGCGCCCATGCGGTGATCCTCGCCGAGCGAGCTGCGCGTGTGCAAGCCGAGGCCGCCGCGGCGCGTGCTCGGGCGGTGAACTCCAGTACGGATGCCCTGATCGCTCACTCAAGCTCGAGATCGAAAAGCTGCGCCGCGAGCTTTACGGCAGCCGCTCGGAGCGGAAAGCCCGGCTGCTCGACCAGATGGAACTGCAGCTGGAGGATTTGGAGGCAGCCGCGAGCGAGGACGAGCTGGCGGCCGAGAAAGCGGCGGAAAAGACCAGACGGTCAAGTCCTTCCAGTGCAGGCGGCCAGCGCGCAAGCCGTTCCCCGAGCATCTGCCGCGCAAGCGCGTCGTCATCGTCGCGCCGGAAAGCTGCCCCTGTTGAAGGGTCGACGAAACTGTCGAAGCTTGGCGAGGACATCACCGAGACGCTGGAGGTGATCCCGCGCCAATGGAAGGTGATCCAGACGGTGCGCGCGAGGTTCTCGTGCCGGGAATGCGAGAAGATCACACAGCCGCCGGCCCCCTTCCACGCAACCCCACGGGGCTTCGCCGGCCCGAACCTTTTGGCGATGATCCTGTTCGAGAAGTTCGGTCAGCATCAACCGCTGAACCGGCAGAGCGAACGGTATGCCCGCGAAGGCATCGATCTGAACGTGTCGACGCTCGCCGAGCAGGTTGGCGCCTGCGCATTCGTTCTGCAGCCGCAACATGGCCTGATCGAGGCGTATGTTCTGGCGGCCGCGCGGTCGTGCTCGCCGAGATCGCGGCGAACGCCAAGCGCGGAAAGAACGCTGCGCCGGTCTCGCCGGTCGCGCTCGAGCCGGTCAAACGCATCGACGCGCTGTTCGACATCGAGCGCGACATCAACGGTCTTGCCGCCGACGAACGCCTGGAACGACGCCGGCAGGAGAGCCGACCCATCGCAGAGGCGCTTGAGAAATGGATGCGGGCCGAGCGGGCCAAATTATCCCGCAGTTCTCCGGTTGCCGAGCCAATCGACTATGTGCTGAAGCGCTGGTACGGCTAAACAACGCAAGTCTAACGACGTGGAATTGCGAATGCTTTGGTCGGGGGACACGCTGTCGGAAGAACCGACAGCACTCAGGATGACCTATATGCCCCGTGATGATAGATCAACGCTGGGCCGGGCACCTTATGTAGCGAAGTCGGCATGGACCGTCGCAGGTTCAGCCCTCTTTTGACCCACCAATGTGCACGCCGTAGTGCGCCATGCCCCTGCGAGGGCGAACGGGATTTACATCCGAAGCAATAACGTTTCGGATTATCCAAACAGTGAGGAAGGTGCACAGGGCGATCGAAGGCATCTGAAACGAACACGACGACGGAGGGCGACAGGCTCGCCGAAACTACGCTATTGCCGCCGTCGTTTCCCCTCACTCCACGCGCTTCTCTTCGCCATCGCCTCAAGCCTCTGCCATACAGAATATCAATGCGGGTGAGCCGATCTCGATTTGCTGCCGCTGCCAATAATCCGCATTGCCTGCCACCGATGCCGGTGATGGCTCTCATGATCGAAGAACCAGCGCTTGGTTGCCTCCGAAACGATCAGGTAGAAACCAGTGATGGCAATCAGTCCCCCAAGCACCGACAGCGGCAAAGGCACAAAACCGAACCATGCGGCGAAGGGTGCGTAGGGCACGACGATGGCGATGGCTCCAACACCGAGCGTAAGCCAGGCGAGCAAGCGGCTTGGACGGCTCGCCCAGAAGGCCTTGTGCGTACGCACGATGAGCACGATGGCGAGTTCAGTCAGCAGCGATTCGGTAAACCACGCAGTTTGGAACGTGGCGGCGGTGGCGTGCGCGAAGAGCAGCAGGAAGGCGAAGGTCGCGAAATCGAACAGCGAGCTGACCAGGCCAAAGCTGACCATGAACCGCCGCACGAAACGGATGTCCCAGCGACGCGGCCGGCGTAGTTGGTCTGGGTCGACATTGTCGCTCGCAATAGCGAGCGAGGGAACGTCGGAAAGGAAATTGTTGAGCAGGATCTGCTTTGCCAAGAGCGGCAGGAAAGGCAGGAACAGCGAGGCGACGGCCATGCTGATCATGTTGCCGAAATTGGCGCTCGTCGTGATGGAAATGTATTTCATCGTGTTGGCGAATGTCTTGCGGCCGTCGTCGACGCCGCGCACCAGGACGCCCAGATCCCGTTTGAGAAGGATGATGTCGGCGGCCTCGCGGGCGACATCGACGGCAGTGTCGACAGAAATACCGATGTCGGCCTCATGGAGGGCCGGCGCGTCATTGATGCCGTCGCCAAGATAACCGACGACATGGCCGCGGCTGCGCAAGGCCTGAACGATGCGCTCTTTCTGGTTTGGATCGATCTCGACGAAGAGGTCGGTGTGTTGCGCGCGTGCGAAAAGCCCGCTTTTCGTCAATTTCGACAGGTCCTCGCCGGTCATGATCCTGTCGGCACGCAAGCCCACCGCCTCGGCTAGATGCGCGGCGACGTAGCGATTGTCGCCAGAAATGACCTTCACGGCGATGCCGCGGTGGGCGAGCGCCGCGAGCGTCTCCCGGACGCCTTGCTTCGGCGGGTCGAGGAAAAGCAGGAAGCCGGCGAAGGCGAGATCGGTCTCGTCCTTCCTGCCAAAGGCGTTGCGGCTTTCGAAACGCCGGATTGCCAAACCCAGAACACGATAGCCGTCAGCACTCCAGCGCCGGAATTTGTCGTCGATCGCCTTGCGATGCCCGTCGTTTAGGGGCTCCTGTCCATTAGCAGTCTGAACGAAACGGCAGGCTTCGAGAACATTCTGAACCGCGCCCTTTGTGATCAAAAGGTCTTCGCCTTGCTTGGTCCGCACCACGACGGACAGCCGCTTACGGACAAAATCGTAGGGAATCTCGTCGACCTTCGTGAATAGGTTCGACGTGGCGCCCTCGCCTTGAGCACCCGCTATTGCCTCGTCCAAAGGGTTCTTCAGCCCCGTCTGCAGCGTTGCATTGAGACGTGCCCAGTGCAAAACGTCCGTCGACGGATTGCCGTCGACGTCGAACCATCCGTCAAGGTGGATGACGCCTTCCGTCAGCGTTCCGGTCTTGTCGGTGCAAAGCAGGTCCATGCTGCCCAAGTTCTCGATGGCGTCGAGACGGCGCACGATGACACCGCTCGCCGCCATCGTGCGCGCGCCTCGAGACAGGGTCACGCTGATGATGGCTGGAAGTAGCTCCGGCGTGAGGCCAACAGCGAGCGCCAGCGAAAACAGCAGCGATTCGATCAGCGGCCGATCGAGCATCAGATTGGCGAAAAACACCAGGATGACGATCGCCAGCATGATCTCACTCATCAGGTAGCCGAACAGCCTGATGCCGCGGGCAAACTCCGTCTCGGGGATACGTTGCTCCAGGGCTTCGGCGATCGATGCGAACTCCGTGCTGGCGCCGGTCGCCGCCGCGAGCACGGTCGCAGTACCGCTGCGGACCGATGTGCCGGTGAAGACCGCGTTGGTTCGCCGTGCGACCATGGCCTCCGGAGCCGACCGGCCCGGCGCTTTCACGACGGGGAAGGTTTCGCCGGTCAGCACGGCTTCGCTGACATTGAAATCCCGTGCATCCAAAATGACGCCGTCGACGGGAATGAGGTTTCCAGCAGAAAGACGCACCACATCGCCAGGCACGATATCGTCGCTATCGACCGAGCACTCCAAGCCATCGCGCAACACGGCGGTCTTTCGCGATATGCGCTGTTTCAGCACTGCCATCGCACGCGAGGCTCCGTACTCCTGGGTAAAGCTGAGGACGCAGCTCGCCAGCACGATCGCCCCGATGATCGCGGCCTCGTGGCCCTCGCCGACGAATGCCGACACCGCGGCTGCGAAGATTAGGATGAGGACCAGCGGGCTACGGAACTGTCGGACAAAGACGGCCAAAGCCGACGTGCTGGATCGAGACACCAGCGTGTTGTGTCCGAATTTTGCAAGCCTTGACGCCGCCTCGGCGCTAGCAAGCCCCGAGGCGGAGGTCCCCAGCCGTTGCAGGAGTTCGCTGGACTCAATTGACCAATAGGCATTGTCGCCGGCAGCGCCCATCGACGTAGGGACAGATTGCATCTTGGTTCCTCTGCTTGCCGGCCGATCCCGCAACGTGGACTGGTCGAGTTCGCCAGGTGCCATGACCAGTCATCAGTACGACATCATGCGATTGATGCCGCTCTCTTGGATCAGCGTGCGGGTGACGCCACCGAACGCCCATTCCCGCAGACGGCTGTGACCGTATGCGCCGGAGACGATCAGGTCCGCGTGAACCGAGCGTGCGAACGCCACCAACCGGTCGCCGTCGGCCTCGCCGGTAATCAGTTCGGTGCGCGCCATGACGCCATGGTGTTCGAGAAAGACTGCGATATCGGCGAGGCTGTCACGAATGCTTTCGTGGCGGTCAGTACCGACTGTGGCGACGACAACTTCGTTAGCTCTGGCCAGAAAAGGCAAGGCATCAGCGATTGCCCTTCGCGCCTCCCTGGTGTCCTTCCAGGCAACGAGCACCGTTTTTGCCAACACATGTTCGACATTGCTCGCAGCGACGAGGACCGGCCGGCCTGTGCCGAGTGCAAGGCTGCCGATGTCCACAGCGCGATAGACATTTTCTCGGTCGTGGCCGCCGGTCACGATGAGGTCTGCCGCGCGGGCGGAAACGCTGAGGAAGCGGGTCGGACTGCACACGTCCTGCCCCCACTCGCTGCTGATCGAGGCAGGAACCAGCCTCTCGAATTCGGCACGCAGTTCGGCAAGCTGCTTTTCGATCTCCGTTCGCTGGATTTGCATGACCTCGCCTTCGTAGACCATACCGTGGCCGGTCGCGACCAGAGGCGGAACATCTGCAGCCGCCAGACCGATGAGACGGGCTCCAAACCGTTCCGCAAGTTCCACCCCGACCTTCACTATGGCTGCAGGAGGTGCATCCACGGCGAGGTTCACGATAATTGACTTGTAGGACATGCGGAGCCCTTTCGCTGAACTGACCGAATGCGCGATGAATTGCATTCGCCGGCGCCCTATGCCTTGATGCGCGTCAAAGGACCCGCCAATTGCTTCCGAAAACTTCGCCGTCGATCGGTTTTGCGTGCGCGGCGAGAGTGATAATTAACCTTTGTTGCAGGCGTGCCGAACCCAGGGACCTCAGGTGAGCCAAAGCGAAGCGCTTATTTTCTCAGCCGGCGGGACGATGCTGAAATCGGTTTTGTCACAAATGTTCGAGCGGGCTCCGGGCTTCATGACGCTGATGCGTGAGCCGGGTCATGTCTTTGAGTTGACCAATGCTGCCTATCAACGGCTGATTGGCCAGCGGCAGGTGATTGGAAAATCGGTTCGCGAAGCCCTGCCAGAGCTCGAAGGCCAGGGCTTTTACGAATTGCTGGACGAGGTATACGAAACCGGCGAGCCGTACAGGGGCCGGGGCGTGAAGGTCGCCCTCCGCAACAAGGATGACGGACCGATCGAAGAGCGCATCCTCGATTTCGTCTATCAGCCGATCAAGGCCGACGATGGCCGCGTTACTGCGATCTTTGTCGAAGGCACGGATGTCAGCGAGCTTTCCTTCGCAAACATTGCCCTTCAATTGCGCGAGGATCATTTGCGTTCGATCCTGGCAACAGTACCCGATGCAATGGTCGTCATCGATGAACGAGGCCTCATTCAATCCTTCAGCACGGCTGCCGAAACGCTGTTCGGCTATCAGGCGCACGAGGTGATCGGCCATAATGTCAGTCTGTTGATGCCGTCGCCCTATCGTGACCAGCATGACGCCTATCTACACCGCTACCTGACGACCGGAGAGCGCCGGATCATCGGGCTCGGCCGCACCGTCACCGGAATGCGCAAGGACGGTTCAACCTTTCCGATGGAGCTTGCCGTCGGCGAGATGCATCCCGGAACCGGACGCTTCTTTACCGGGTTCTGCCGCGACTTGACCGAGCGCCACAGGGCAGAGGCAAGGATACAGGAGCAGCAGCAGGAGCTTCTCCACATGGCGCGGTTTACCGCGCTTGGCGAAATGG
>NZ_SADR02000477.1 GCF_004010325.2 Mesorhizobium sp. M00.F.Ca.ET.216.01.1.1 | reverse complement strand
GGCCGGAGACCGTCGCGGAACTCGCCACGCACCGGCTCATCCATCTCGAGGAACCTTTCCGCGAGGCCGCGAACTGGGACGAATGGTTCGCATCCGCCGGAACCAGCCTGCGCAACGCCGAGCGCGGACTGCGCATCAACGACTATGCCCTGGTTATCCAGGCGGTCATGGAGGGACAAGGCATCGCGCTTGGCTGGCGGCATCTGGTCGAGCGTCTGGTGGCATCGGGCCTGCTGGTCCCGGTGACCGACCACGTGATGAGGACCGGCATCGGCTTCTATGTCATCTGGCCGAAA
>NZ_SADR02000476.1 GCF_004010325.2 Mesorhizobium sp. M00.F.Ca.ET.216.01.1.1 | reverse complement strand
CTCCTTTTCACGAGCCATTCCGGGCTGCCCTCGATGGAGACGGGCGGCCGCGGATAGGGCTGATTGTGCTTGCTGACGTGGTCCCGGTAGTCATAGCGAGCGCCGGGGAAACCAAGCATGCGCCACGAGACCATGTCCTTGTTGCCGCCATAGACCGGATCGGCAAAGAACCCTTCCATCGTGTTCTGCAGCAGAAGCCCGAAGAAACCAGGACCCTTGACGCCGTTTGGCAAGTCAACCTTTCCAGCTTCCATGGCGGTCAGGAATGCATCCTGGTCCGCCGGCTGGAGCTCGGC
>NZ_SADR02000475.1 GCF_004010325.2 Mesorhizobium sp. M00.F.Ca.ET.216.01.1.1 | reverse complement strand
TGCTGCCCGCGCCCTGGCTGATAGTCGAACAGTACGACTGGCTCCGGGCTGTCTTCGGCACTGCGGTAGACCCACTACAAGGGCTTCCCCATTAAGCGCAAGCTCGATGGAGTTCCTGGTGTTGCTTGTTGCTTTGCCGGTGTGGTGTGAGAAGGTGAAGGACTGCGATACTACAAACGGTCATGTTGGGCTAATCGCCCGGACCCTGATGAAAGACGCACGCGAGGACCTAATTCATGTATCGGGAACAAATACCCCAGTGGGTCTAACAGGTATCCCCCGCGCGGGTCCAACCC
>NZ_SADR02000474.1 GCF_004010325.2 Mesorhizobium sp. M00.F.Ca.ET.216.01.1.1 | reverse complement strand
GGTCCATTGAGGCCTCGATGCGGCCTCGTTCCGCCTCGGGCGGCTGCACCTTTCCATGGCCGCGCGCGGCCAGCCGAAAGCGCTGCATCGGCTCCGAGTAAAGCTGAAAAACGATCGGCTCGGCCTTGGCGATGAAGCCCATCTGCACCGCGAAATCGAGATATGCGCCGTTGGCCATCTTGTAATAGCGCTGGTCGTCGGCAAAGGCGTGATGCCAGAAGCCGCCATTGTCGATGTAGCGCTGCAACTGGTCCGGGTTGACCTCGCCCTTGCCGATCGAGCCGCCGGTCCTGCTG
>NZ_SADR02000473.1 GCF_004010325.2 Mesorhizobium sp. M00.F.Ca.ET.216.01.1.1 | reverse complement strand
GCGCGATCATGCCGCCCATCGACATGCCGGCGACATGCGCCTCGCCTATCAGGTGATCGTCGAGCACCCGGATGGCATCGTCCACCATGTCCTCGAACGTATAAGGCGGCTCGCCCGGCGTATATTTGGTCGACAGGCCCGTATCGCGATTGTCGTAGCGGATGACGAAGCGGCCGCGCTCGGCGAGCTGCCGGCAGAAGGCTTCCGGCCACCAGAGCATCGAAGCCATGGCGCCCATGATCAGAAGGATCGCCGGATCGGCTCGAGCGCCAAACGTCTGCGAGACGGTTTCAGGGC
>NZ_SADR02000472.1 GCF_004010325.2 Mesorhizobium sp. M00.F.Ca.ET.216.01.1.1 | reverse complement strand
CGATTCCGCCGATCCCCGTTCGTCGTAACCAAGCAACGAAGGACAACACACCGATGCGTTTCATGATGCTGATGATCCCCGGCGGCTACGCGGAGGCGGCGCCCGATGTCATGCCCAGCGCCGAGGCGGTGGAAGGGATGATGAAGTACAATCACGAGCTGAAGAAAGCCGGCGTGCTTCTGACGCTCGACGGCCTGCATCCGCCGTCCGCCGGGGCGCGGGTCAGCTACAAGGGTGGCAAGCCTCTGGTCGTCGACGGCCCCTTCGCCGAGGTCAAGGAAGTGCTGGGCGGCTATT
>NZ_SADR02000471.1 GCF_004010325.2 Mesorhizobium sp. M00.F.Ca.ET.216.01.1.1 | reverse complement strand
AGCTGCCGTCCGCGCCGGTCTCGGCAAAGGCGCTCTCGACGGCGCGATCGACCAGGCGCGTCAGCTCGCCTTCGGCGGGCCAGTCGCCGGCCTCGACAAAAATATCTATGTCGACGGGCATTGCGCCGGCGTTTCTCGTCTCTTCAGCCATGCGGCCTTTTGATCAGCTTTCCGCGCCCAGCCCCCTGGCGAGCTTGCCGTCGCGGTCATAGGCCTTGACGATCTCGGCGACCAGCGGATGCCGCACCACGTCGCCCTCATTGAAGCGGACCGTGACGATGCCCGGCACGCCGTCGA
>NZ_SADR02000470.1 GCF_004010325.2 Mesorhizobium sp. M00.F.Ca.ET.216.01.1.1 | reverse complement strand
CTTGCAATCGCCGGAAACAGCGCGCCCGGTCAGTTGGTCGCGACCTTCGCCTTGCCCTTGTCCTGATCCTTGAGCTGGCTCCAGGCGTTCTGCTGGGCGAGCATCTGGCGCAGATAAGCGATGTTGGCCTGCGCCTGCTCGGGCGAAAGCTCCTGCGAGGCAATCTTTTCGGCCTCGTCGAAGCGGCCCTGCAGGCCGACGACCAGCGCCAGGTTCTGCCGCACGCGGCTGTCGGCGTTCGGCTGCTGCACGGCCGAGCGCATGTAGGTCTCGGCTGTGCGGAGATCCCCCTCCAGC
>NZ_SADR02000469.1 GCF_004010325.2 Mesorhizobium sp. M00.F.Ca.ET.216.01.1.1 | reverse complement strand
GTCACATTGAGCGCCGCCGACGCGCACACGCTTGCCAACATTGCACTGGCGCGCGGCAAGCTGTTCGTGCCGTTTCACAACCGTCGCTGGGACGGAGACTTTCTGACCGTGCGCGACCTGCTCGCAAGCGGCGAGTTGGGGCGGATCACGCACTATGAATCGCATTTCGACCGCTTCCGGCCCGAAGTGCGCCAGCGTTGGCGCGAGGAAGCGTCGCGCGGCGGCGGCCTGCTGTTCGACCTCGGCCCGCATCTGATCGACCAGGCGCTCGCGCTGTTCGGCGCGCCGCAGACCGTG
>NZ_SADR02000468.1 GCF_004010325.2 Mesorhizobium sp. M00.F.Ca.ET.216.01.1.1 | reverse complement strand
CGATCTCCAGCGTGAACGCCTTGGCGCTGGCGTCATAGGAGGAACTCACCGTCAGGTTCGGTGTACCGGCCTGATGGTACCAGAGCGCGAATTGCGCGAGGTCGCGGCCGGAAACGTCCTCGAACACTTTGAGGAAATCCTCGATCGTCGCCGCTTCGCCGTCATGACGCTCGAAATAGAGATCCATGCCGGCGCGGAAGGCCTCAGGCCCGAGAATGGCGCGGATCATGCGCACCACCTCTGAGCCTTTCTCGTAGACCGTCGCCGTGTAGAAGTTGTTGATCTCGCGGTAGCGGC
>NZ_SADR02000046.1 GCF_004010325.2 Mesorhizobium sp. M00.F.Ca.ET.216.01.1.1 | reverse complement strand
TATCTTCTGCCATGGCTCGTCCTTCCTTTGCTGGGGCTCGGCTCGGCATTCCCGAGCAACCCCCGTTTGCTTACAGCTGCAAAGACTAAGGACGGGCCGCCGCTCAGACCACGGTCATAACGTCTAGCATGTCTAAGCGATTGGTTTCATTGCTGTATTCCGTCCAGACTTGTTGCGGGAATGCCCACCGCGTCCCATACTCCTTCTATGGAGATGCCTAGGATTTTCGCGATCTCTGCATCTTCTTGCCGCGCACCGCCCAGTAGATGAGCGGCGCGACCGACAAGGCTGAATACAGGAACGAATTCCACCTGGAAGCTGGTAAGCCGACAATCTATTCAGCGGCCTCAGCGCCCTGCACTGGGATATAATTCAGGATGGGCCCGAGCCACCGCTCGACCTCCGAAATTGGTATGTCTTTGCGCCGTGCATAGTCCTCCACCTGATCGCGCTCGATCTTGGCCACCCCGAAATAGTAGCTTTCCGGATGGGCGAGATAGATGCCGGAGACCGACGAGCCGGGCCACATGGCATAGCTTTCGGTCAAGGTGACCCCTGCGTTGCGTTCGCCGTCGAGCAGCCTGAACAGCGTCGCCTTCTCGGTATGGTCGGGCTGCGCCGGATAGCCGGGCGCCGGCCTGATGCCGCAATAGGGTTCGCCGATTAGATCCTCCGGGGCCAGGTTCTCGTCCGGCGCATAGCCCCACAACTCTTTTCGGACACGCTCGTGCAACCGCTCGGCGAAGGCTTCGGCGAAGCGGTCGGCGAGCGCCTTCACCATTATCGCGGAATAATCGTCATTGGCCCGCTCGAAGCGCTCGGCGAGCGCCACTTCCTCGATGCCGGCGGTCACGATGAAGCCGCCGAGATAATCGGCCTTGCCGCTTTCGAGCGGCGCGACGAAATCCGACAGGGCGACGTTGGCCTTGCCGTCGCGCTTGGTCAGTTGCTGGCGCAGCGTGAAGAAGGTCGTCAGCTCCAGCGAACGCGTGTCGTCGGTGAAAAGCCTGATGTCGTCGCCGACGGCGTTGGCCGGCCAAAAGCCGATCACGCCCTTCGGTGCGAACCACTTTTCCGCGATGATCTGCTTCAACATCGCCTGTGCATCCTCGAAGAGCTGGCGCGCCGCCGGCCCCTGTGCCTCGTCTTCGAGAATCTTCGGATAGCGCCCCCTCATCTCCCAGGTCTGGAAGAACGGCGTCCAGTCGATATAGCGGGCGAGTTCGGCGAGGTCCCAAGTCTCGAAAACCTTCAGCCCGAGGAAGGAGGGTTTTTGCGGGACATAGCCCGACCAGTCGATCTTGTGGGCGTTTGCCCTTGCCCTGGCGAGCGGAAGGCGCAGCTTGTCGGCTTCGCTGCGAGCATGCGCGTCCGCCACCTTGCGGTACTCGGCGCGTACCGTATCGACATAGTCGCCCTTTGCCTCGTGGGACAGCAATGACGAGACGACGCCGACGGCGCGGCTGGCATCGGTGACGTAGACCGTCTGGCCGCGCTCATAGCGCGGGTGGATTTTCACCGCCGTATGCACGCGGCTGGTCGTCGCCCCGCCAATCAGCAACGGAATGTCGAAACCTTCGCGCTCCATTTCGGAGGCGACATGCGCCATCTCGTCGAGCGACGGCGTGATCAGGCCGGACAGGCCGATAATGTCGACGTTTTGCTCGCGCGCCGTCTGCAGAATCTTTGTCGCCGGCACCATGACGCCGAGATCGATGATCTCGTAGTTGTTGCAGGCGAGCACGACGCCGACGATATTCTTGCCGATGTCGTGGACGTCGCCCTTGACCGTCGCCATCAGGATTTTTCCGGCGGTCTGGCGTTCGCCGGTGTAGATGCCGTTGGCGGCGTTGGCCAGCTTCTCGGCTTCCATGTGCGGCAGCAGCCCGGCGACCGCCTGTTTCATCACACGGGCCGATTTCACCACCTGCGGCAGGAACATCTTTCCGGCGCCGAACAGGTCGCCGACGACGTTCATGCCTGCCATCAGCGGGCCCTCGATGACATGCAGCGGGCGCTCGGTGGCAAGCCGGGCCTCGTCGGTATCGGCGTCGATGAATTCGGTGATGCCGTTGACCAGCGCATGCGAAATGCGCTGCTCCACGTGCCATTCGCGCCATTTGAGATCGCGTTCCTTGGCCTCCTTGCCGGCGGTTCCCTTGAAACGCTCGGCGAGTTCCAGCATCCGCTCGGTGGCGCTGCCGCCGCCCGCCGGCTGGCGGTTGTTGATGACGTCCTCGCAGGCTTCGCGCAGTTCCGGATCGATGGATTCATAGACAGCGAGCTGGCCGGCATTGACGATGCCCATGTCCATGCCCGCCTGGATGGCGTGGTAGAGGAACACGGCGTGCATGGCCTCGCGCACCGGTTCATTGCCGCGGAACGAGAAGGACAGGTTCGACACGCCCCCCGAAATATGGACGTGCGGCAGGGTCTGGACGATTTCCCGCGTCGCCTCGATGAAGTCGACCCCGTAATTGTTGTGTTCGTCGATGCCGGTGGCGATGGCGAAGATGTTCGGGTCGAAAGCGATGTCCTCGGGCGGAAAGCCGGCCTGCTCGGTCAGGAGCTTGTAAGCGCGGGTGCAGATGGCGACTTTTCGCGCCTGCGTGTCCGCCTGGCCTTCCTCGTCGAACGCCATGACGACGACAGCCGCGCCATAGGCGCGCACCAGCTTCGCGTGATGCAGGAAGGCCTCCTCGCCTTCCTTCATCGAGATGGAATTGACCAGCGGCTTGCCTTGCACGCATTTCAGCCCGGCCTCGATGATCTCCCATTTCGAGCTGTCGATCATCACCGGAACGCGGGCGATGTCTGGCTCTGCTGCGATCAGGCTGAGATACTCGACCATCGCCTTCTTCGAATCGATCAGACCCTCGTCCATGTTGATGTCGATGATCTGGGCACCGTTGGCGACCTGATCGCGCGCGATGTCGAGGGCGGCGGCGTAGTCGCCGGCGGTGATCAGTTTCCTGAATTTCGCCGAACCGGTGACGTTGGTGCGCTCGCCGACATTGACGAAGGGAATTTCCTTGGTGAGCGTGAACGGTTCCAGACCTGACAGGCGCATTTTGCGCTCGATCTCCGGAATGGCGCGCGGCGGGTACTTTTTCACGGCTTCGGCGATGGCGCGGATGTGGTCCGGCGTCGATCCGCAGCAGCCGCCGACCACATTGACCAGTCTCTCGCGCGCAAAACCCTCGATCTGCGCCGCCATGAATTCCGGGCTCTCGTCGTAGCGGCCGAACTCGTTGGGCAGGCCGGCATTGGGATAGGCGCAGGTGAAGGTGTTGGCAACGCCGGAAATCTCGGCGAGATGTGCGCGCATGGCGTTGGCGCCGAGCGCGCAGTTGAGGCCGACCGTGAACGGACTGGCGTGGCGGATCGAATGCCAGAAGGCCGTCGGTGTCTGGCCCGACAGCGTGCGGCCCGACAGGTCGGTGATCGTACCCGAGATCATGACCGGAAGATGCACGCCCTTTTCGAGGAAGATCTCGTTGCAGGCGAAGATCGCCGCCTTGGCGTTCAGCGTGTCGAAGATCGTCTCGATCAGGATGATGTCGGCGCCGCCGTCGATCAGGCCGCGCAACTGCTCGCCATAGGCGATGCGCAGATCGTCGAAGCTGGCGGCGCGATAGCCGGGGTTGTTGACGTCTGGCGACATCGAGGCGGTGCGGTTGGTCGGTCCCAGCGCGCCGGCGACGAAGCGGCGCTTGCCATCCTCCTGTTGGGCGCGGATGCAGGCTCGCCGCACCAGACGGGCTCCATCCCGGTTCAGGTCATAAACCGCGTCCTCCATGCCGTAATCGGCCTGGGCGATCGACGTGGAGGAGAAGGTGTTGGTCTCGACGATGTCCGCGCCGGCAATCGCGTACTGATAGTGGATTTCCTCGATCGCTTTCGGCTGCGTCAGGATCAGCAGGTCGTTGTTGCCCTGCTGATGGCAGACGCAGCCGACGAACTTGTCGCCGCGGAACTGTTCCTCGTTGAAGCCAAGCCCCTGGATCTGCGTGCCCATCGCGCCGTCGAGAATCAGGATTCGTTCGCGCGCGGCCGATTCCAAGGCAGAACGGATCTCCGATCCATCCGCCTTGGCGACAATAGGTCCGAAAAGGGAATTCAAGGGTGATTCAGAATGCACCACAGTGAGCCTCGCCTTCCAAGATCAGATCTGTGACATAAACATATCTTTATGTCAAAATATGGTCTGCTCACCGCGTGCATCCTGAAAGGTAGAAAACGGGCAAGGTCCGCCGCGAAGCGGCGCAGCGCGACCACGCTCAGAGCCCTCGGCCGACATTGAAATGGCTACCGAGAGCTCGCCTATCGCCTGCAGTCCGCCAAAGGTGGCGCCTTCTCGACCACGTCCAGGAAAGCGCGAACCTTGGCCCGATGTTCCAGGCCCCTGTTCGGTCCGTTCTTGGTAGCAGTTTGCGCCGCCTTCCTGCGTGGTGTGAACAAGGTCACCGCAGCCCGAAATGGTCATGGAGAAGGGGGCGGGGCGTGCTAGCAAACACGGCAAGCCTGACAAGCGTCGGCGCGCTGCGGCCCGGTATGAGGCGGTCATAAACCTGCCGCTTGAAGAATGCGGCCCTCATGTCGCCGGCCGGCGTGCCGCGCGAAACTTTGTTCTCGATCAATGAATGCCCAATCTCGTTTGAGTAGACGTCAACTGAATGGTTCGCTTCGACAGAGATGTTTGAACGTTCCCTCCGAGGATGACCATCGGTTCGGCCAAGCATGGTGGGGTAATGTTTTGCCCTTCTAGTTCTTCCGACGAATTGACGTGTGAGGACTAAAAGCGGAAAAGCAGGCGCGTTGGCGGCGTACCTCTGTCTTGCAGCAGACCTGGTCCAGAAACCGAAAGGGAAGAGCCGGGATTTGGGAGGAAGCATGCGCGAGGATCTATCCGGTCATCATGCCGACCGCATACAGGCCGCAATTGCCTCGGATGCCGCGGCGAAGTCCGCACTGGTTGCCTCCTGGCGAAGGTCTTCCACTTTGCATCGGCTCGATCCGGCCGATTGCAGCCCTCCCCGCTACCTGACGGAGGCGGAACTAAGCCAGGCCCGGCAACGCATCGAATCGCTCGTCCGTGCTGCCCAATCGAGTCTCGACCGGCTCTATCTTGCGGTGGGCGGAGTCGGATGCTGCGTCCTTCTCGCCGATCGTGATGGGGTGCCGGTCGAACGGCGCGGCGCGCCGGTGGATGACGAGACGTTTCATTCCTGGGGTTTGTGGACTGGCTCCGTCTGGAATGAGGAAAGCCAGGGCACCAACGGGATCGGCACCTGTCTGATTGAACAGCGCGCGCTAACAATACACCGCGACCAGCATTTCCATACGCGCAACACCGGGCTGAGCTGCACCACCGCTCCGATCTATGATCATGAGGGAGATCTTGTGGCTGCGCTTGACGTGTCTTCCTGCCGGGCTGATCTGACCGAAGCCTTCGCCAATCTTATTTCGGTGGCCGTAGTCGACGCGGCGCGCCGGATCGAGGCGGAGAACTTCAAGATGGCATTCCCAAAGGCGCGAATTCTGCTGGCGCCAGTGACCGAGAAGGTATCCGGCGCGCTGATCGCAGTTGATGCGGACGATCTTGTAGTCGGCGCGACCCGTTCGGCTCGCCTGGCGCTTGGAATTACGCGACAGTGTCTCGACAAGCCTATGCCCGCGGCCGACCTGCTCGGTTGGGCGGAGAGCGGTCACGAAGTCCTCGCCGAGGCGGAGCGCGGCGTTCTGCAGCGGGCGCTTGCGCGGGTAGATGGAAATGTCTCGGCTGCGGCTCAGGCGCTTGGCATCAGCCGTGCGACGCTTCACCGGAAGCTCAATCGCCTGGATCTCCACCGGTCTCACTGACTTTTTCGAATCCTCAAACGACTGTCGCAATTCTGCGACACATCCTGCCCGCCCACTGTCCTCGACACGATGACAATAGAGGCAGAAATCGCAAGTCTCTTCCTAAGCGTCGCATTCCGCGGCGTTAGCTTTCGGGAGGAAGACATGAACAAGGTTGAATTCTCACGCTCGGTCAAGGCGCCCTTCGATAGGCGTTACGGCAATTTCATCGGCGGCAAATGGGCCGAGCCGCGCTCCGGCCGTTACTTCGAAAACTTCTCGCCGGTGAACGGTCAATTGCTGTGCGAGGTGGCGCGCTCGGATGCCCAGGACATCGAGGCGGCTCTGGACGCGGCGCATGCCGCCAAGGACGCGTGGGGCCACACCAGCGTCGCCGAGCGTGCGCTGACCCTCAACCGCATTGCAGACCGCATGGAAGAGAACCTCGATCTGCTCGCATGCGCCGAAACCTGGGATAACGGCAAGCCGATCCGCGAGACGACCGCGGCCGATCTGCCGCTTGCCATCGATCATTTTCGCTATTTCGCCGGCGCCTTGCGTGGCCAGGAAGGCAGCCTTTCCCAGATCGACGACGATACCGTCGCCTATCATTTCCATGAGCCGCTCGGCGTGGTCGGCCAGATCATCCCGTGGAACTTCCCGCTGCTGATGGCATGCTGGAAGCTTGCTCCCGCGCTTGCGGCCGGAAACTGCGTCGTGTTGAAACCTGCCGAGCAGACACCGGCCGCCATCATGCTCTGGGCCGATCTTGTCGCCGATCTGTTGCCGCCAGGCGTGCTGAACATCGTCAACGGCTTCGGCCTCGAGGCCGGCAAGCCGCTCGCGTCCTCGCCGCGCATTGCCAAGATTGCCTTTACCGGCGAAACCACGACGGGCCGGCTGATCATGCAATATGCCAGCCAGAATCTCATTCCCGTCACGCTGGAACTGGGCGGGAAGTCACCCAATATCTTCTTTAGGGATGTGGTCGCCGACGACGACGATTTCTTCGACAAGGCGATTGAAGGCTTCGTAATGTTCGCACTGAACCAGGGCGAAGTCTGCACCTGCCCGAGCCGCGCGCTCATCCATGACTCGATCTATGACACGTTCATGGAACGTGCCCTCAAGCGCGTCGAGGCGATCGTGCAGGGAGATCCGCTCGACCCGGCGACGATGATCGGAGCACAGGCCTCGTCCGAGCAGATGGAAAAGATCCTGTCCTACATCGACATAGGCCGCCAGGAAGGCGCCGAGGTGCTGACCGGGGGCGCCCGCAATGTTCTGCCTGGCGATCTGGCAGGCGGCTATTACGTCAAGCCAACCGTGTTCAAAGGCCATAACAAGATGCGCATCTTCCAGGAGGAGATTTTCGGGCCTGTGGTTTCGGTCACGACTTTCAAGGACGATGACGAAGCGCTGGCGATAGCCAACGATACGCTCTACGGCCTCGGCGCCGGCGTCTGGACGCGCGATGGCAACCGCGCCTATCGGTTTGGCCGCGCGATCCATGCGGGCCGCGTCTGGACCAACTGCTACCACGCTTATCCGGCCCATGCCGCCTTTGGCGGCTATAAACAGTCCGGCATCGGCCGCGAAACGCACAAGATGATGCTCGACCACTACCAGCAGACCAAGAACATGCTGGTCAGCTATAGCCCGAAAAAGCTCGGCTTCTTCTGATCACCTCCCAAGGCGAGCGGCGCGGCCCCAACTGGGGCCGCGCCGCAGGACGGGGATCGGAAAACGCCCATGCATGCGAAAGTTACAGCGGCACCGGCGGCCCTCGAACTGATCGCGGAGATTGTCGCGGAACATGGCCCGGTACTGTTCCATCAATCCGGCGGATGCTGCGATGGCTCTTCGCCCATGTGCTATCCGCGCGCCGGCTTCATCGTCAGCGACCGTGATGTGCTGCTTGGCCACATCGGCGACGCGCCTTTTTACATCGGGGCTTCGCAATTCGAGGCCTGGAAACATACCGATCTGATAATCGACGTGGTGCCCGGTCGCGGCGGAATGTTCTCGCTCGACAACGGACGGGAGAAGCGGTTCCTGACGCGGTCGACAATCTGCGCGGTTTAGATGGTGACTCAATATTGGTCTGCGGGCCGATTTGACCAAGGTGCATCGGACTGCTCCCTCTTAGTCTCAGCGCGACCGCCCTCCCGGACACGGATTTAAGATGCCCGTTCCAGGAGCAGGCCTACTGGTCGAATCCGTTCTCTCCCAGAACGCCATGCACCATCACCGCCAATTTGCGCCAGCGCAAATCGCCAAGTCTCCTGGTGACGTAGAAGAGCGCGACGGCTGATGCCGTGATGAACTCAAGAAAGGATTTCCCATGAGACTGCCCCTGATCGCGGCGGCCATCGCCTTGCTCTCTATTGCTGGTTCGGCAAATGCCGAAGAACACGTAGTGCAAATGCTGAACAGGGGAGAGAAAGGTTCGATGGTCTTCCAGCCCGCCTTTGTTCAGGCGGCGCCTGGCGACACGGTCAAGTTTGTGCCGACCGACAAGTCCCATAATGCCGAAAGTATCAAGGACATGATTCCGGACGGCGCTGAAGCTTTCAAAGGGAAGCCCAGTGAGGAAGTAACCGTGACCCTCACCAAGGAGGGCATCTATGGCGTGAAGTGTGCTCCACATTACGGCATGGGCATGGTGGCGCTGATCGTCGTCGGCAAGCCTGTCAATCTGGAAGCGGCGGAAGCCGTCAAGCAGGTTGGAAAGGCCAAACCCGTATTCGCCGAGTTGTTCGCGGAGGCGACCAAGGCCGCTTCCAACTGACCCGTTTTTCATAGATGCCCTCCAGTGCGACATCCGGTGGAGGGAGAGGCCGGACGGACCAAGGGGGGCGGTCTGGTCCGGCCGATTTTTGACGTGAGATTTCGATAGACTACGGCAGGGCGCGATCTCGTCGTGCCCAGACGGCAGCTGGCGACACGGTTTGCAATGCCCGCAGCACGCTTCCCGCCGCTCCCCCCCAATGAAATGATATTCGCCAAGCAAGAAGCGGCGCCAATCGCATTAGATTTGCGCCAGCGCAAAGAAGTGGCAGGAGCCGAGGTTATTTTGAGAACATGAAGTAGCTAAAGCCAAGGAGATGGAAATGCTTACGAGACGCGAAGCTTTGTTGGGATCTGTCCTTACCGCAGCCGCCGTTGCCACCATTGGTGCAATGCCGGCTGTGGCAAGCGAGAAGGACGTCGCGGGACTGCCCCGTGAAAAGGTCACCTTGGTGGCGCCGCCATTTGTCCACGCCCATGAGCAGGTCGCCAAGGGCGGTCCAAAGGTCGTCGAATTCACCATGACGATCGAAGAGAAGCCTATGATCATCGATGCCGACGGCACACAGCTCAATGCGATGACCTACAATGGTTCGATCCCGGGGCCTCTGATGGTCGTGCATGAAGGCGACTATCTCGAACTCACTCTGGTCAATCCCGACACCAATACCCTTGCCCACAACATCGATTTCCATGCTGCTACCGGCGCACTCGGCGGCGGCGGGCTGACGCTGGTCAATCCGGGCGAGCAGGTGACGCTGCGCTTCAAGGCCACCCGCGCTGGAACATTCGTCTACCACTGCGCCCCCGGCGGAGCGATGATCCCATGGCACGTCGTGTCAGGGATGAGCGGCGCCGTGATGGTGCTGCCACGCGACGGCCTCAAGGACGACAAGGGCAAGCCCATTCGCTACGACCGCATCTACTACATCGGCGAGAACGACTTCTACATCCCGCGCGACGAGCAAGGGCAATTCAAGAAGTACGACTCGGCCGGCGACAACTATGACGACACCGTGAAGGTCATGCGAGGATTGATCCCGACCCATGTCGTGTTCAATGGCAAGGCAGGGTCGCTGACCGGCAACAACGCCATGAAGGCCAAGGTCGGCGAAGCTGTTCTGATCGTTCATTCCCAGGCCAATCGTGACACACGACCGCACCTCATCGGCGGCCATGGCGACTTTGTCTGGGAACAGGGCAAGTTCGCGAACCCTCCGGCCAAGGACCTGGAAACCTGGTTCATCCGTGGCGGGTCGGCAGGTTCAGCGCTCTACACTTTCCGGCAGCCGGGCATCTATGCTTACGTCAACCACAATCTGATCGAAGCGGTGGAACTCGGCGCGACCGCGCACTTCACGGTCGACGGAAGCTGGGACGACGATCTGATGACGCTGGTCGAAGCCCCCAAGGCGATCGCCTCGTAGACGGGAGATCCGATCCTCAGTGCAACCCTGCGGCGGAGCCAGCGGGTTGCACATGCGGCCGGACTTGGCATCATGTCCTTCGATCCTGTCTTTGCCTTCGGAACAACTGCGGCTGCCGCACTGATCGGCTTGGGCGTAACCCATGCACTCGACAAGAGTTCTTTGGAGTCTCAACCGGTGGCCGTGAGCGAACTGGTGGTCCTGGGTGCCGGCTCGTTTGATCACCCACAGCCTGGGGAATTCCTCAAGCAGAACCATCCCGTCGCAGCACCCATCATGCAAGAAACCATCGATGCGCCATTCGAAATCATGAAATACCATGTAAGCGCGTCGGAATATGGACGCTGCGTGACGGATGGCGCCTGCAAACCGGCCGACTCACTCAGCGTCGGCAGCGTTCCAGCCACCGGCGTGAGTTTTATCGATGCCGAAGCCTATGCCGCCTGGCTGTCGGCTCGGACAGGTCAGGCTTGGCGGCTGCCAACGGACGTCGAGTGGGCCTATGCCGCCGGCGAACGATTCCGAAGCGACATAGAGGGGAACGAGAGCGACCCGAAAAACCCGGCGCGGCGGTGGCTCGCCCAGTATCGCACCGAAGCTTCCCTCGGGCGGAAATCCGATCCTGAGCCAAGGACACAAGGGGCTTTTGGCATCAACTCAAAGGGATTGGCGGACCTTGCCGGCAACGTCTGGGAATGGACATCGACATGCTATGTCCACGCAACGATGGCCAGCGACGGTGCGGGGATTACGAGTTCGATCGACAACTGCGGAGTGCACGTTGTGGAGGGTTTTCACCGCACCTACATGTCGAACTTCATTCGGGACGGTAAGAGCGGCGGCTGCGCAGTCGGAACGCCGCCCGACAATCTGGGATTCCGGCTCGTCCGCAACCGGCTAAGCCTTGTCCAAGCCGCCCTTCGGCGCTTTGGATTGTTCTGACCGCAGCATAAACATATAAACAAGAGTGCATGACGTTGAATTCAGCTTTGGTCGACCGGATGCACCGCCAGCTTTGATTTTGCGCAAGGAAAGCGCCCCTCAATATCCCTAATTTCCTTGCATGGCTCTCAACCTTTTCGTCGGAACGATCATCATAAGCCTGACGGTCGTGATTCACACCTTTGGGCTCATTGCCATCACTCGGGCGATGGGACATCTGGTGGCGCGATTTCGCATGCATGGTCGGCGAAGCCGAGTCGTCGCGATGATCAGCGTCGTGATGGGCCTTTTTGCCGTCATGACCGCGGAGGTCTGGTTGTGGGCCGGGGTGTATCGCCAGCTCGGAGTCCTGCCTGATTTCGAGACCGCGCTCTACTTTTCCACCATCACCTTTTCGACGGTCGGCTACGGCGACGTCGTGCCCGCTCATGCATGGCGCGTGTTGGCGGCACTAGAAGGCGTGAATGGATTCCTGCTCATAGGCTGGTCGACCGCCTACCTGATTGCGGCAGGAACCCGGATCGGCCCGTTCAAGGCCGGGGAACATTTCTGACCGGTGCTCAGACTGCAACCGAGTGCCTGGCCGTTCCGCTTTCGAAATATTTGTCGAACTTGGCCGCGATGCTTCGGACGAAGGGACGACTTTCATCCGGCACGACGAAACTGTCGCCATCGAGTTCAAGTAATCGAACGGGATCGTGGAGGGCCATGGAACTCGACTGAAGAAGGAGCTTCTGGCCGGCTTCGCCGAAGCGTTCCACCAGATCGATTGCCGAGAAGGCGAAATCGCACATCAGCCGCTCGATGATCCAGCCACGGACGCGATCGTCGTCGGAAAGCGCGATGCCGCGGACGGCGGCCAGCCCGCCATCCGCAACCATGCGTCCGTACTCGGCGGTCGAAGGCATGTTCTGTACGTAGCCCTGGCGAAAACGGCCGATGGACGAAGGGCCAAGTCCGATCAATGTCTCGCAGCGATCCTCGGTGTAGCCCTGAAAATTGCGATGCAAAGCCCCCGCGCGGGCCGCTATCGCCAATGCATCGCCCGGCTTGGCGAAATGATCAAGCCCTATCGCTTCGTATCCCTTGTCCACAATCGCTCGCGCAGCGAGTTGCGATTGGGCGAACCGCTCCGCGGGGCCTGGCAGCCATGCCTCGTCGATCATCGTCTGATGCTTCTTGAACCAGGGCACATGTGCGTAGCCGAACAGCGCCATCCGGTCCGGTTCCAGGGTCAGCGCCTGCGCCACAGTGGAACAGACGCTCTCCTTGGTTTGGTGCGGCAGGCCATAGAGCAGGTCCAGATTGACCGATCCGACACCGCGTAAACGAACTCCGTCGACGACTGCCTTGGTCTGCAAAAAGCTTTGCTCGCGGTTGATCGCCTTCTGCACTTTCGGATCAAAATCCTGCACGCCGAGGCTCGCCCGCGTCATGCCGATCTCTGCAAGTGCATCAAGGCGTGCTTCGTCCATGTCGTTGGGTTCGATTTCGACGCTGATCTTGGCATCCAGTAGAAAATCGAAGCTGTCCCGCAAGACCGCTCCCAGAGCAACCATGTCATCGGGCTTCAGCATCGTTGGCGAACCGCCACCGAAGTGAATTGCACGGACACGTACCTTGCCGCTGACCAGACCGGCAATCGTCGCGATCTCAGCATGCAGCGAGCGCAGATAAGCGGTCACCGGCTCATAGTGGCGCGTCTGCTTGGTATGGCACGCACAGAACCAGCAGAGCTTGTCGCAATACGGGATGTGCAGATACAGGGAGATCTCGTCACCGCTTTCGAGCGCCTCTAACCAGCCACGGTAAACGGCAGCATCGACGCCCGCATGGAAATGCGGCGCAGTCGGATAACTGGTATAGCGCGGGACGTTCTCGCCAAGTCTGGCAGCTAATTCCGGTCGCATGTCTCTAGCCACTGCGTTTGCATGGCTGGGACTTTGGACGCGTCGATGAGCCGAAGCCTTGATTTCGGTCAAAGCCCCTTGCGGCGGACAAACTGCCGCAACGATTTTTCTCCCGCCGATGCTATCCTGCTGCCACTTTGGCTTCCTCGGGACGATCATGATGACAGTGCGCCAGGACGTTCACAGTGCCGGCATTCCCGTGCTTTGCCAGTCTTGCGAGGCCCGACATCGCGGCGTCTGCGGTGCGCTGGATGCAAACCAGCTGGTTGGGCTCTCCAAGACTTCGTCGAGGCATCAGATTGAGCCGGGGATCGAGCTGATAGGCGACGCAGAAAGGGTCGACAGCTATTCGAACGTGCTTTCGGGTGTGGTGAAGCTGACAAAGAGCCTTTCGGACGGTCGCCAGCAGATTGTCGGCCTTCAGTTCGCGCCGGATTTTCTGGGACGGCCGTTCAAGGTGGAAAGCGCGATCAATGCGGAAGCGGCAACAGCCGTCTCCCTGTGTTCGTTTCCAAAGGCGACCATCGAACGGATGATGAAGGAATCGCCTGAGCTCGAGCATCGTCTGCTCAAGCAGACGCTGAATGAACTCGACGAAGCACGCGTATGGATGGTGACGCTGGGGCGCAAGACCGCTTCGGAAAAGGTGGCGAGCTTTCTCCTCATGATCGCCCGAAATATCGATCCCACGCTTGACCCGGCCGCCAGGTCGACAACTTTCGATCTGCCACTGACGCGCGCCGACATTGCCGATTTCCTTGGCCTGACGATCGAGACGGTGAGCCGCCAACTGACCAGGCTAAGAACGGACGGCGTGATCCGGATCGAGAACAACCGGCATGTGACGGTGGACAGCCTGAGCCGGCTGGAGCGACGTTCCGGCGCCTAGCCCCGATCGATGATCCCGATAGCCGGCAAGACATGCTCGCGCTCAAATGCGATATGCCGGCGCATGCTTTCGAAGAAGCCACGCAGCATGAAGCCGAGGGCTTCGGCATTCTCGACCGTCTTGCCATGGCCGATCGCAAGGAGGATTTCGGTCACCTCACTAGCAAAGCATTCGTCTTCGACATGTTCGGCGCGCAATCGCCGGGTCGAGGCAAGGTTCGCATTGCTGCCGGCTGCGGCCTCGTAGGCAGGAAAAACAATCGTCTCTTCATATTGGTGGATGTTGCGCAACAACGGGACGATTGCGTTGGCCGTGCCAAGGCACTGCAGGCGATCGACGCCTGGTAAGGCGTCGGCGATCTTTTCCAGAGCATCGCACAGTTGCAGTTTTTGCCCATGCGCACGCTTCATAATGGCGCCGGGCACCGCTTCCCTGCCGGATTGGTCGGCAAGCACTGAATTCTCAGGGCAAACCTCCAACGGCGACGACCTTCGCTCCCTCTCCCTGTTCAAAGACAGCTCCCTTTTCTTCGTGAGATCGACGCTGCCCAATCCAAAACCGTCCAGCTTTGACCTGGATCAAGGCGGTGACGAAGCGACTGCGGAATTGGTGTTGCTGCGGATTGGCGTCCGCACATCGGAATCCGATATCGGGGACATGTCATGAAGTTTGGCACAGAAATTGTCGCTTTGGGCCTTTTCGCGTTTGTGGCGCTGGTGGCCGCCGGCTTTGGTGTGGACGAGCCTTTTCGGCAGCATATGTGGGTGCTGTTCATCGTGCTGCTTGGCTTTCTCGCCATCCTTCTGCGCAACACGAGCTTCGCAACGACCGCCCCGATCGACCCTTCCGCCTATATGGATGGGCCAATCCGCTATGGTGCCGTCGCCACCATGTTCTGGGGTGTCGTTGGCATGCTGGTTGGTGTCGTCATCGCCCTGCAGCTTGCCTATCCGGATCTCAACATCGAGCCCTGGTTCAACTTCGGCCGTCTGCGGCCGCTGCACACGTCCGGCGTCGTCTTTGCTTTCGGCGGCAATGCACTGCTTTGCACATCGTTGTATGTCGTGCAGCGCACCTGCCGCGCCCGGCTGTTCGGCGGCGATCTCGCCTGGTTCGTGTTCTGGGGCTATCAGCTTTTCATCGTCATGGCCGCGACAGGCTACCTGCTCGGCATCACCGAGAGCCGCGAGTATGCCGAACCCGAGTGGTATGTGGACCTTTGGCTGACCATCGTCTGGGTCGCCTATCTCCTGCTGTTCCTCGGCACCATCCTGAAGCGCAAGGAACCGCACATCTACGTCGCCAACTGGTTCTATCTGTCGTTCATCGTGACCATCGCGATGCTGCATGTCGTCAACAACCTATCGATGCCCGTCTCTTTCCTTGGCTCCAAGAGCTACTCAGCCTTCTCCGGCGTGCAGGATGCCCTGACGCAATGGTGGTACGGCCACAATGCCGTCGGCTTCTTTCTCACCGCCGGCTTCCTCGGCATGATGTATTACTTCGTGCCCAAGCAGGCGAACCGGCCGGTCTATTCCTATCGGCTGTCGATCATCCACTTCTGGGCGCTGATCTTCCTCTACATCTGGGCTGGCCCGCACCATCTTCACTACACTGCCCTGCCCGACTGGGCGCAGACGCTCGGCATGGTGTTTTCGATTATGCTTTGGATGCCCTCATGGGGCGGCATGATCAACGGCCTGATGACGTTGTCCGGCGCTTGGGACAAGATCCGCACCGATCCGATCATCCGCATGATGGTGGTGGCAGTCGCCTTCTACGGCATGTCGACCTTCGAAGGTCCGATGATGTCGATCAAGGCGGTTAACTCGCTGTCGCATTACACCGACTGGACCATTGGCCATGTCCACTCAGGTGCGCTCGGCTGGGTAGGCATGATCTCGTTCGGCGCGATCTATTACATGGTGCCGAAGCTGTGGAACCGTGACCGGCTCTATTCGCTGCGGCTCGTCACCTGGCACTTCTGGCTGGCGACCCTCGGGATCGTCGTCTACGCCGCGGTGATGTGGGTTTCCGGCGTCATGCAGGGCCTGATGTGGCGCGAATACGACGAGCAGGGCTTCCTGGTCTACTCCTTCGCCGAAACCGTCGCCGCTATGCATCCATACTATATCATGCGCGCCATCGGCGGCGCCATGTACCTGTCCGGCGCCCTGATCATGGCCTGGAACATCACCATGACCATCCTCGGCTACCAGCGCGAGGAGGAGCCGATGCCGGGTTCCATCCCCGCCCTCCAGCCTGCGCAATAAGGAGCCAGACAATGGGCTTGATCGACAAACACGCGATCATCGAGAAGAACGCCACGCTTCTTCTCGTTGGTTCCCTCCTTGTGGTGACGGTCGGCGGCATCGTCGAGATCGCACCGCTCTTCTATCTCGACAATACGATCGAGAAGGTCGAAGGCATGCGGCCGTATTCGCCACTGGAGCTCGCCGGGCGCAACATCTATGTGCGCGAGGGCTGTTACCTCTGCCACAGCCAGATGATCAGGCCGTTCCGCGACGAGGTCGAGCGCTACGGTCACTACAGCTTGGCGGCCGAGTCGATGTACGACCACCCTTTCCAGTGGGGATCGAAGCGTACCGGGCCGGATCTTGCCCGGGTCGGCGACCGCTACTCGAACGAATGGCATGTGCAGCATCTTACCGAGCCACGCTCGGTGGTGCCGGAATCGATCATGCCGAGCTATGCGTTCCTGAAGAATACGCCAATCGAGGTGAGGGACTTCTCGACGCATCTGATCGCAAACAGCCGCGTCGGCGTCCCTTACTCCGATGACATGATCGCTCATGCCAACGCCGATCTGATGGCGCAGGCGAATCCCGCCGCCGACACATCGGAGCTGGAGGCCCGCTATCCGAAGGCCAAGCTCGGCGACTTCGACGGCAATCCGCAGCAGGTCACCGAAATGGATGCCCTGGTCGCTTATCTCCAGATGCTCGGTACGCTGGTCGATTTCAAGAACTACGACGAAGCCGCCGGCTACCGCTGAGGAGAATGTCTATGGATTACAATTTGATGCGGGAGTTCGCCGACAGTTGGGGCCTGCTCGTCATGGCGCTCTTCTTCGTTGGGTGCGTCGCCTTCGCGCTCCGTCCCGGCGGCCGCAGGCAAGCCGACGAAGCCGCCCGGATTCCTCTCAAGGACGATTGATCATGAGCAACGAGCATATCGACGACGTGTCGGGCATCTCAACGACCGGCCACGAGTGGGATGGCATCAGCGAGCTGAACAACCCGCTTCCGCGCTGGTGGATCATCACCTTCTACATCACCATCGCCTGGGCGATCGGCTACACCATCGCCTATCCGGCATGGCCAATGCTGACCTCCGCGACCAAGGGCGTGATCGGCTATTCGAGCCGAAACGATGTCAAGAACGAGCTTGCGGCTGCCGAGGCCGCCAAGGGCAAGTTTGTTGCGGCGGTGCAATCGAAGACCGTCTGGGAGATTGCTGCCGACGATGCTCTGCGCGAATTCGCGGTCGCTGCCGGCGGCGCTGCGTTCAAGGTCAATTGCGTGCAGTGCCACGGCTCCGGCGCCCAGGGGTCCAGTGGCTTTCCCAACCTCAACGACGACGATTGGCTTTGGGGTGGCAATGCCGAGCAGATCCAGCAAACGATCACGCACGGCATCCGCTTCGCATCCGACCCGGATACGCGCGTGTCGGAAATGCCGGCTTTTGGCGAGATCATCACGGCCGACCAGATCAAACAGGTCAGTGCTTATGTCGCCAGCCTGTCGGGTTCTGTTCAGGATGCAAGTCTGGTCGAGCCCGGCGCCAAGGTTTTCGCGGAGAATTGCGTGGCCTGTCACGGCGACAACGCAAAAGGCAACAAGGAGTTCGGCGCGCCAGATCTGACGGACGCGATCTGGCTCTACGGGCCCGGCGAAGCAGCCATCGCCTCACAGGTCCGCGGGCCCAAACACGGCGTCATGCCGGCCTGGGTTGGACGTCTCGGCGAGACCAAGGTCAAGGAGCTCGCCGTCTACATCCATTCGCTTGGCGGTGGAGAATAGGACGCGGGGACCTATTCTCGGCCTTCACCACGCAAGCGACGAGGCCCGGCGTAACGCCGGGCCTCGGTTGCATTCGGCATCCGGCAATTGACCTGCATCAACGCGGCGAAGCTTAGCCTGCGGCAAAGCTTGTTCAACGTGGCTATCAGCCAGAACCGAGGGGTCGGGCTTGCGCCACGAAATCGTGGCTGGTGACTGGAGTTTCTCGTGCTGGATAACACGCAGGTAGAACGGCTCGAAGCCGAGGCGGTCAACTCCGCCAAGACCCGTCAGCCGCTTTATGCTGCGCGCAAGAAGATCTTCCCGAAGCGCGCCTCAGGCAGCTTTCGCCGCTTCAAATGGCTGGTGATGGCGATCACACTGGGCATTTACTACCTGACGCCCTGGCTGCGGTGGGATCGCGGGCCGTTCGCCCCGGACCAAGCCGTGCTGGTCGATCTTGCCAACCGCCGTTTCTACTTTTTTTTCATCGAGATATGGCCGCAGGAATTCTATTATGTGGCCGGCCTGTTGGTCATGGCCGGAATCGGCCTTTTCCTGATCACATCCACAGTCGGCCGGGCCTGGTGCGGCTATACCTGCCCGCAAACCGTCTGGGTCGACTTGTTTCTGGTGGTGGAGCGCGCGATCGAAGGCGATCGCAACGCTCGTATGAAGCTCGACACCGGACCCTGGAGCGCGCGCAAGCTCGTGTTGCGTGTATCGAAACACGCCATCTGGCTGATCATAGCGGCGGCGACCGGCGGCGCCTGGATTTTCTATTTCGCCGATGCGCCAACGCTGATTGGCGAAGTCTTCACCGGCACCGCCGCGCCGATCGCCTATATCACCATCGCCGTGCTGACGGCGACCACTTACACATTCGGCGGGCTGATGCGCGAGCAGGTCTGCACCTATATGTGCCCGTGGCCGCGCATCCAGGCAGCCATGCTCGACGAGAACTCGCTCACCGTAACCTACAATGACTGGCGCGGCGAACCTCGTTCGCGTCACGCCAAGAAAGTCCAGGCCGCGGGGCAGTTGGTCGGAGACTGCGTCGATTGCAATGCCTGTGTCGCGGTCTGCCCGATGGGGATCGATATACGGGATGGCCAGCAGCTTGAATGCATCACCTGCGCGCTCTGCATCGATGCCTGTGACGGCATCATGGACAAGCTCGGCAAGGAGCGTGGACTGATCTCCTATGCGACGCTATCCGATTACAACGCCAACATGGCGGTGGCCACCGCGGGCGGCTCTCGCCCGGTGAACCCATCGCTCATCCGGACCGCCGACGGCGCGTTCTCAGACGCGCTGGCCCATTTCCATATCCGCAAGATCTTCCGGCCGCGCACCTTCGTCTACATGGGCGCGTGGTCGGCGGTAGGGCTCATGCTGCTGTATTCGCTGCTGACGCGCGACCGGCTCGAGGTCAACGTTCTACACGACCGCAACCCGCAATTCGTCACACTGTCCGACGGTTCGATCCGCAACGGCTACACCGTCAAGCTGCTCAACATGATCCCCGAGCCAAGGACGATCGTCGTCACGATGAAGGGGCTGCATGGAGCCGAAATGAGCATCGTCGGAATCGACCTCCCTGCAGATCGTTCCTTCGCCATCCCGGTCGAACCCGACCGGCTGAAAATGCTCAAGGTCTTCGTGCGCCAGCCGGCAGGTGAGGTTCGCGGCACAGCGCAGACCTTCAAGTTCCGGGTCGAAGACAAGGCGAGCTTCGAATCGGATGAATACACGGCCACCTTCAACGCACCGGAGACCGTCAGATGAGCGCCAATACGCAAAAATCGCGTGAGTTCACCGGCAGGCACATGCTGGCCACCATTCTTGCCTTTTTCGGTGTGGTCATAGGCGTCAACCTGACCATGGCGACGCTCGCCAACACGAGCTGGACCGGCCTCGTCGTAGAGAATACCTACGTGGCCAGCCAGCAGTTCAACCGAAAGGCCGAAGAAGGTCGTGCGCAGGCCGCACTCGGCTGGACTGGCAAATTGACGATCGCATGGGGCGAAGTCCGCTACAGCCTCAGCGATGCCGCCGGCAAGCCGGTTCCCTTGCATGGCGTCAAGGTGCTGTTTCGTCACCCCGCCTATGAGACCGAAGACAAGACTCTCACTCTTGGCCTTGCCTCGGGCCAGGAATTTGCCGCGCAGCACACGCCGAAGGATGGCGTCTGGATCGTTGAAGTCGACGCCGAAGCCGGTCTCGCGGAACCTTATCGCGAAGTCCGCCGGATCATGATCTCCCAAGGGGCGCTGCAATGAGCTGCTGTGCACCGGGTGCCGAAATGGCGCTGGATCTGGACAGGGTCACGACCGTCCTGCCGTCGAGCCAGGAAATCAGGCTGGCGAGCCGTTCGCTTGGCGACGATCTTCGCCAAACCGATCTTTCGGTACCGGCGGTTCATTGTGCAGCCTGCATCCAGGCGATCGAGACCGCGCTTGGAAAGCTCGAGCACGTTGAGGGCGCCCGCGTCAACCTGTCGACGAAACGGGTTTCGGTCCGCTGGCGCGGGGACGAGGTCCCACCATTCGTCGCCGCGCTTGGACGGCTCGGCTACGAGGTGCATCTATTCGATCCGGACATTGGCGAGAAGGACAAAACGCTTTCGGAACTGATCCGCGCCGTCGCGGTCGCGGGCTTTGCCGCAGGCAACATCATGCTGCTTTCGGTTTCGGTCTGGTCCGGAGCTGAAGGCGCGACCCGCGATCTTTTCCATTGGGTCTCGGCGCTGATCGCCATCCCCGCGCTCGCCTTCGCCGGCGGCATTTTTTTTCGCTCTGCCTGGAACGCACTGCGCCACGGCCGCATGAACATGGACGTGCCGATCGCGGTCGGCGTCTCGCTCGCCTATGCCATGAGCCTCTACGAGACCATCAACCACGGCGATCACGCCTATTTCGACGCGGCGGTGTCGCTGCTGTTCTTCCTGTTGATCGGCCGCACGCTCGATCACGTGATGCGGGAGCGCGCCCGGACTGCCGTGAACGGACTGTCGCGACTGGCGGCGCGTGGCGCCATGGTACTGCGCGACGACGGCGCGCGCGACTACCTTCCGGTCGGCGAGATCGAACCGGGCATGCAATTGCTGATCGCTGCCGGCGAAAGGATCCCGGTCGATGGCACGATCATTCGGGGCTCGTCGGACCTCGACTGTTCGCTGGTTTCCGGAGAGAGCACGCCCAGAACCGTGGTGTCGGGTGCCTTTGTGCAGGCCGGCATCCTCAATCTTACCGGCCCGCTGACCATCGAGGCGACGGCCGCCGCAAAGGATTCCTTCCTGGCGGAAATGGTGCGGCTGATGGAAGCCGCCGAGGGTGGCCGCGCCCACTATCGCCGGATCGCCGACCGCGTCTCGGCGCTTTATGCTCCAGTGGTTCATCTAACCGCCTTCGTGACCTTCCTTGGCTGGATGGCGGCTACCGGCGACTGGCACAGGGCGATAACGATCGCAATTGCCGTTCTCATCATCACATGCCCATGCGCGCTCGGCCTCGCGGTGCCGATCGTGCAGGTGGTCGCCGCACGGCGCCTGTTCGAAAATGGCGTCATGGTCAAGGATGGTTCCGCCATGGAGCGCCTGGCGGCGATCGATACGGCGGTGTTCGACAAGACCGGCACGCTTACCCTCGGCCAGCCCCGACTGATCAACGCATCATCCATCGACCCGGTGATGTTGGCGATCGCAGCCGACATGGCCGCGCATTCCCGCCATCCATTCTCGAAGGCCATAGCCGGTTTCGCGGGCTTTTCCGGCCAGCCGAAGCTGGAAACCGTCAGCGAGCACCCCGGTTTCGGGATCGAAGCCACCGCCGCAGGCAGCACGTGGCGTCTTGGCCGGCGCGGCTGGGCTGGATGGAAGGCACGGACGGGCGGTGAAGGCAGATATGGCGGGACGGTGCTTTCGAAGAATGGGATGATCGTCGCCTCTTTCGTTTTCGAAGATGCGCTGCGTGCCGATGCCAGGACCGCGATAGGGCAATTGAACGAAGCCCAAGTGTCAGTGGAAATGCTGTCTGGCGACACCGCAGCCGCCTGCCGAGAAGTCGCGGAGACGTTGACTGTCGACCACTTCGTTCCGGCATTGCTGCCCTCCGGCAAGGTCGAACGGGTCGAAGCATTGGCCAAAGCTGGACACAAGGTCTTGATGGTCGGCGACGGGCTCAACGACACGCCCGCACTGGGCGCAGCGCATGTCTCGATCGCGCCTGCGACCGCTGCCGACATTGGCCGCAACGCCGCGGATTTCGTCTTCCTGCGCGAAAGCCTTCTGGCAATACCCCTTGCCCTGGACGTCTCGCGGAAAGCCGGCCGGCTGATCCGCCAGAACATCGCCATCGCAATCATTTACAACACCGTTGCTGTGCCGATCGCCATTCTCGGGCACGTCACGCCGTTGATCGCAGCGATAGCGATGTCCGCCTCGTCGCTCCTGGTCATCGCAAATGCGCTGCGCCTGCAAGGATTTGTGCGGGACGCTCCAGCCAGGATTGCTCCGTATGACAGACGCTCCGGCATCGGCGATTGGGCACAAATGTCATGACGACGCTCGTCTACCTCATACCTGTGGCCCTGTTCCTCGGTGCGCTTGGCCTGTCCGGCTTTCTATGGGCCTTGAGGAGCGGTCAATACGAGGATCTCGACGGGGCAGCAGAGCGGATTCTCATCGACCGGGACGACAAGCCAAGGTGACGGCCGTTGATGCCGGAAATGATGCAGATCAAGGCATGTCCCGCATGAGACCTCGACAATGACCCGATAAATATCGGAGGAGGCAGGCATGCAAGCCGAAGCCATAATGACCGCCCCAGTCATCGGGATAGAACCGACAGCATCGATTTCCGATGCAGCAGGGTTGATGCTCTCCAAAAACATCAGCGGGCTTCCCGTCATTCGCAGCGACGGCACGCTGCTGGGCATTGTCAGCGAGGGCGATTTCCTGCGCCGGGCAGAACTCGGCACCAGGCGCAAACGCTCGCGTTGGCTGGAGTTTCTTGTCAGCCCTAGAAGAGCCGCTGAAGAATATGTTCAAGCCAACGGACGGCGTATCGAGGAGGTGATGACGGCAGATGTCATCACGGTATCCCCTGATGCATCGCTGTCCGAGATCGTCGAGCTGATGACGCGCAACCACGTCAAACGCATTCCTGTCGTCGACGGTGGCAAGGTTGTCGGCATTGTCACTCGCTCCGATCTTCTGCGTGCATTGCTGAGCGTCTTGCCCGGATCGGCCCCGGCAGCCATGGACGACGAACGGATCCGTCAGAACATTATTGCTGAGCTTGCGACGCAGAAATGGGCAGGCAAGGACATGATCAGCGTCACAGTGGACAAAGGCGTTGTGGAACTGAGCGGCGCGATCTTCGATGAACGCGAGCGCCAAGCGGCCATTGTCGCAGCCGAAAACGTCGCCGGCGTCAAAGCCGTGAAGGACAATCTCTTCTGCGCCGAACCCCTGTCCGTCATTCTGGTTTCGTAACCACGCGATGACCACGGCCTTGTTGACGCGAACTGTCGTGTGCCGGCTCGATTTCTATCGTTGGCCGGCCGCATGCTGCAGCCGTGCGATCAGGTCGCGGTTGCGGCAATAGTCTGGCGGATCGTCGGCTTGCTGGTGTTCGTCAAGCCAGGTCGAGCATTCGTCCTGGTGCCCGCAGGCGCGGCAGCGGTCCACCGCCCGATTGGTGACGGCCATATGGTCCGGCAAGACCTTCAATTGTCTGTCGACGCCGAGCTTCTGCATCATGCGACCCATCAAGGCGGTCCTGGCGTCAACTGAAATCAGGTAGTCGAGAAAAGTCATGTCGATCACTCCTGTTTCTCAATCATTGTTGCCATGTTGGCGACCGCTGCATTGATCTCGGTCAACAGGCGAGTCGCTCGGGGCGAAGCAATTGCCTCGATCGATTTTGCGTGCACGGCGAGGAGTGATAATTAGCCTTTGTTGCAGGCGTGCTGAACCCAGGGATATCAGGTGAGCCAAAGCGAAGCGGTTACTTTGTCGGTTGGCGGGACGATGCTGAAATCGGTCTTGTCACAAATGTTCGAGCAGGCTCCGGGCTTCATGGCCCTCATGCGTGAGCCGGATCATGTCTTCGAACTGACCAATGCCGCCTACCAACGGCTGATCGGTGACAGGCAAGTGATTGGAAGGTCGGCGCGCGAGGCGCTTCCCGAGCTTGAAGGCCAAGGGTTCTTCGAACAGCTGGACCATGTGTACAAGACCGGCGAGCCATACAGGGGCCAAGGCGTGAAGGTCGCGCTTCGCAACAAGGACGACGAACCCATAGAAGAGCGCATCCTGGATTTCGTCTATCAGCCGATCAAGGCCGACGATGGCCGCATTACTGCGATCTTTGTCGAAGGCACGGATGTCAGCGAACTCTCCTTTGCGAACGCCGCGCTTCGATTGCGTGAAGATCATCTGCGTTCGATCCTTGCCACAGTGCCCGATGCAATGGTCGTCATCGATGAACGAGGCCTCATTCAATCCTTCAGCACGGCTGCCGAAACGCTGTTTGGGTATAAATCCAGCGAAGTCATCGGCCGGAATGTCAGCCTGCTGATGCCGTCACCCTATCGTGACCAGCATGACGCCTATATAAACCGTTACCTGACGACCGGAGAGCGCCGAATCATCGGGCTCGGCCGCACCGTCACCGGAATTCGCAAGGACGGTTCGACCTTTCCGATGGAGCTTGCCGTCGGCGAGATGCATCCGGGAACCGGACGCTTCTTTACCGGGTTCTGCCGCGACTTGACCGAGCGCCACAGGGCAGAGGCAAGGATACAGGAGCAGCAGCAGGAGCTTCTCCACATGGCGCGGTTTACCGCGCTTGGCGAAATGG
>NZ_SADR02000467.1 GCF_004010325.2 Mesorhizobium sp. M00.F.Ca.ET.216.01.1.1 | reverse complement strand
TGATCGGCCAGGTGCACGCGGCACTCAAAGGCACGGCCGGCGCCAGTATTTCCGCAGAAGAACCGGAGGTTCTCAAGCCTGCCATATCGATCAGGAAGTCGGTGACGCCGGACCACATCATCTGCCTTGAGGACGGCAAGAAGTTCAAATCGCTCAAGCGCCATCTGTCGACCCATTATGGGCTGACGCCGGACGCATATCGCGCCAAATGGGGTCTGCCGGCTGATTATCCCATGGTCGCGCCGAATTACGCCGCCACGCGCTCGGCAGTGGCCAAGACCACGGGTCTCGGACGCAA
>NZ_SADR02000466.1 GCF_004010325.2 Mesorhizobium sp. M00.F.Ca.ET.216.01.1.1 | reverse complement strand
GACGATGCCCAGGTTCTGGATATGAGCTTCGACGTTTTGCGGCGCGCGCAAATGGGCGCCTCTGGCGGACGAAGCCGGGAAGGTGGTGAATTCGTTCGTGCTCGACGCGGATTAGACGAAAAGACCGCGTTCCCGCTCCACCGCCTTGGTGATGAAGTTGGCGACAAGCTGGACGCGGCGCAGCGGCCGCACCGATTCATGATAGACCAGCCAATAGGCGCGGCGGATCGGTGCAACGATGTCGACCGGCACCAGTTCCGGCATCGAGCGGGCGACGAAAGTGTGCAGGATGCCGATG
>NZ_SADR02000465.1 GCF_004010325.2 Mesorhizobium sp. M00.F.Ca.ET.216.01.1.1 | reverse complement strand
GCCTGGTCAGCGCCTTCCGCGACTTCAACAACGAAGCCGACCTCACCCCCTTCAACGAGCAGCCCCTCAAGGTCGCCGGCTGGAACGAAGACAAGCTCTTCGGCCGCACTCCCTCGTAATCTCCAAGGAACATCGCATGAACACATCCACCATGATCTACAAGCGCGACACCCAGGGCCGTCTCCGCATCTGGTTCTATGAGGTCGATGGCCCGAAGTGGCGGTCGACCTCCGGCCTTGAGGACGGTAACTGGGTGACGACGGACTGGACCGTCTGCACGCCGAAAAGCCAGGACACC
>NZ_SADR02000464.1 GCF_004010325.2 Mesorhizobium sp. M00.F.Ca.ET.216.01.1.1 | reverse complement strand
CCCCAGTCCAGCACGTACACGTCCTGGCCCAGCGCCAGCAGCTTCTGCACCAGCGAACGGTCGGCCTGCAGGTCGACCATGTACGGCCGGTTGACCAGCGCGTAGACGATCAGCAGCGGCGTGCGCCGGGTCGGCGCCTGTTCGCCGACAAAGCGGTACAGCACCACCTTGCCGTCGCGCCAGACTTCCTCGCGCGCGGTCGCGCCATAGTCCACGTCTTCCACCTGCGGCAGCAGCTTCAGCCCTTCCATCAGCTTGCGCTGCATGGCCAGGGTTTCCTGCAGCAGGTCATCGGCATT
>NZ_SADR02000463.1 GCF_004010325.2 Mesorhizobium sp. M00.F.Ca.ET.216.01.1.1 | reverse complement strand
GTGTTGTTCGACGGCGGCCGCCGCGCGGCCAACGTGCAGTTCGCAAGCGAAGGCTACAAGGCCACGCAGGCCAACTATCGTCAGACGGTGCTGAACGCATTCCAGCAGGTGCAGGACGGCATTACGGGTCTTGCGGTGCTGGACGGCGCGGCGAAGCAGTCTGAAGACGCGGTGGCGGACGCGCAACGCCTGCTCGCGCTCGCTAACGACCGCTATTCAGGCGGCCTTGTCGCGTATCTGAACGTGATCACCGCGCAGCAGTCGCTGCTCAACAGCAAGCGCCAGGACGCGCAGATTCG
>NZ_SADR02000462.1 GCF_004010325.2 Mesorhizobium sp. M00.F.Ca.ET.216.01.1.1 | reverse complement strand
GATCATCGAAAGCGTGAATTCGTCGCTTTCGAAGATCGGAGGTCCGGCCGAACCTGAGACGCCGGCCCAGGCTCCCGCTGTCAATCCGAAGCGATCGGTCTTCCCCGACTACATCATCTGCCTCGAGGATGGCAAAAAATTCAAATCGCTGAAGCGCCATCTCAGCGTGGATTTCGGACTCACGCCCGAAGAGTACCGCGAGAAGTGGGGGCTGAAGCCGGACTATCCGATGGTGGCGCCGAACTACGCCGCCCAGCGGTCGACGTTGGCCAAGGCGGCTGGGCTCGGCCGGAATCCCGC
>NZ_SADR02000461.1 GCF_004010325.2 Mesorhizobium sp. M00.F.Ca.ET.216.01.1.1 | reverse complement strand
ACCAGTCTGCGCGAAGGCCTGAGCCGAACCATTGCGTGGTGGCGCAAACGCCTCAGTGAAGGGCTCGTACGTCAAGAGATGGGCTACATGACATGAGGTCTGCAACGATTTCCGCTGCATTGCTACTGTTTTGCGTTGCCGCGCTGCTTGGCCTGCGGACGGCCGGCGGTCATGGAAGCAACGACGCCATCGGCTTCGTAGCGCCCGCGGCGATGGATTTGCCGGACTATCTTCGTCCCGCCACGGACCCCGCATTCGGCACGAGCATCGTTCGCATCACGAAGCCCGGTCCTCTCGGAA
>NZ_SADR02000460.1 GCF_004010325.2 Mesorhizobium sp. M00.F.Ca.ET.216.01.1.1 | reverse complement strand
CTCGGCGGCACCCGCGCGATTCCGGTGGACCTGCGCATTGTCTGCGCGACGCACCGCAATCTGCGCGCGATGATCGAAGAAGGCACCTTCCGCGAAGACCTGTATTACCGCATCAACGGACTTGTGGTGACGTTGCCGGCGCTTTGCGAGCGCACCGATCTGCCCGCGCTGGTCACGCGCATGCTCGAACGACAAAACGAGGGCGAGAATGTGCCGCGACGTGTTTCGCAGCAGGTGTTGGAACGCTTCATGAGCTACCGTTGGCCCGGCAATTTGCGGCAACTCGCGAACGTGCTGCGC
>NZ_SADR02000459.1 GCF_004010325.2 Mesorhizobium sp. M00.F.Ca.ET.216.01.1.1 | reverse complement strand
CCCGCATCTGCCGCGCCGCCGCCTGGGCACAGAAGAACGCCCCCTTGAGATTGGTGTCGACGATCCGGTCCCACAGCGCCTCGTCGACGTCGAGCGATGGCCGGACCTCTTCCACCCCGGCATTGTTGACGAGAATGTCGAGGCCGCCAAGCAGGCGGGCTGCCTCGGCAACGGCCGCGCGGCACTGGCCGACATCGGTCACGTCAAGGGCAATGGCGTGCGCAACCCCGCCGCCCGCGCGAATGGCCGCCGCTGTCTCATCAAGCGAGTCCACGCTACGCGCCGTGACCGCGACGTCGG
>NZ_SADR02000458.1 GCF_004010325.2 Mesorhizobium sp. M00.F.Ca.ET.216.01.1.1 | reverse complement strand
CTGTGCCGATGTTGAGCCCCCGATAGATGCCGTCGGAGACGCCGCCGATGCGGGTGAAATAGCCGTGGCGTATGCCTTGCGCCTTTTCAAGCAGCGGCGAGCGAACTGGATCGGGTCTGGTCTGATTCAGCATGGTTGGGTTTGTCGTCCGTGCAAGGCGGGTTCGTCAAGGCGAAGTTCGGGCGACAAGCAGGACCAGGGGCACGACCGGGAGGTGGGACCGCCCGCCAATCTCAGGGGGCTCGCGCCACCGGCATGATCTTCATCACCTTGAACAGCTCGCCCATCGCGTCGGGGCTG
>NZ_SADR02000045.1 GCF_004010325.2 Mesorhizobium sp. M00.F.Ca.ET.216.01.1.1 | reverse complement strand
GCGCCAGACGTGCTTCTGCGGGCTGTTACGGTCTTTGACCAAGGCAACCAAACGCCGATGGTCAGAAGGCGAGACGGTGAGAGATATTCCTGTGCGCATACCCATGACTCGCACGCGGGCAGGCAAAAGGGAATCCCGATCCGGACTCTTATGTCAGGCAGGAACCACTAGTAGCCGTCAGTCAAGATCGAATGCATATCGGGCGAGTATCCGTTGCGATCGCGGACGCTGATCGGCGGCAAATGTCAGGAATACACCAGAGACTATTATGAGGCCCGTGCTCTCGCCGTCCTGCTCTACGGTCTCAGCTTGCAGCGGCAAGCGGCGCTTTCTTGGCAGGGGGCGGCCGGCGGCGCATGCGGCGCTTGGCTGCGACCTTCAGCGCAACCGGCGGATCACTCGACAACGCGCCCAGAACGGCTTCGACCATGCCATACGCCACAAAATCGGCGTTGATGTCATTGGCCAATTTGACGGCTGCCTCTTTGTCGTCGCCGTCCTCCGACCAGAACACGATGCCTACCCGCAGCGCCGACTTGGCACGTTTCAGCCGACGAATCAGGAAACGGGCGTGTTTGACTGAGTCCCGGTTCAGGAATCCGGCCACCACGGTGTCGACAGCGTCGAGTTCGAGCCGGCGAATGCTCGCCGGTTCCATGTCGGCAAAGCTCGCCTTCGAGACCGTCGCCCCTTGGATTTCGAGCACCTGCGCCAGCATGGCGGCGGCGGCATCGTCGAGTTCCCCGCGGCCGCCGGCACAAAGCACCGACATGTCCGTGCCATCCGGCAGTTCAGTGTCGTCCTCGCCCTCCCCGTGAGTCTGCTTGTCCTTGTCCGCTGTGGCAGGCTCGGCCGCAGCCGGATCATCGTCCTCCTCCGCTTCCTCCTGTGCGCTGTCGTCGAGGTTTGCCACCAGGGTCTGCGCACTGGCCGCCACCTGCCGTCTTTGCTCATCGCCCATGACACCGCGCACGCGATCCTGTTCGCCGAGCAGAAGTGCGGGAATGGCGACCTTGTCATAGAATTCGAACAGATATTTTTCCTCCAGCATCTCCTCGGCGTGATCTGTGGCTTCCTCTGGATCGCCGGCCAACAGCCGTTGGTAGAGCCGAGCGTGGGGCTCGAGCACGGGTTCGTTGCCGAACAGAACGTCGAGGAATTCGAACTGCGGCACGTGCCTGCCGAGCACGACGAGACAGACAGTGAGCGGCGTCGACAGAACCAGGCCCAGCGGGCCCCAGAGCCAGGTCCAGAAGATAGCCGCAACGATGATGGCCAATGGTGAAAGCCCCGTTCGTGAACCGTAGAGCCACGGTTCGACGACGTTGCCGGTTATCATTTCCATGGCCACGAACAGCCCGGCGGTCCACAGCACGAGCGACCAGCCGGGAGCCACGGCAAGCGCCAGGAACAGAGGCAGCAACGCACCAATGATCGGGCCGATATAGGGAACAAAGCGCAGCGCCAGCGCCAGCAATCCCCACAGCAGTGCATTGGGTATGCCCAGAACCCAAAGCCCTGCCGTAATCGGTATGGCATAGACGATATTCACGACCAATTGCATGAGAAGATACCGGCCGAGCCGCTTGCCGGCATCCTGGAGCGCCTCGGTGGTTCGATGAAGATCGCCATAGCCGACGAGGCGTATGAAACGATCGCGCAGGTCCTCGCGCTCGAGCAGCATGAATATGACGACGACGATGATCAGACCGGCCGATGCCAGCGGGCTGATCAGCGGGCCGATCAGGTTCTGGAGAACCTCGATCGGCCTTTCGCGCGCGATGATCTCGACAGGCACTGGCTCGCGCCGTGGCTGATCCGTGGCGGGCTGTGAGGTTTCCTGCCTGTCGAGTTCCTGGCCAACGCGTTCGATCACCCCGCTCAGCCCGGCAATGATGCCTCCGCCGACGCCGGTCTCCTTCAAGGATCGGACCTTGGTCAGGATATTTGACTGGTAAAGCGGAATGTTCTGCGCCAGTTCGCTGACCTGCGTGGCGACAATGAAGGAGAACAGCGCAAGGACCATGAATGCGCCCAGCACACTGGCGATGACCGCAGGAACACGGGGAATGCCCACCCGTTTGAGTGCCGAAACCATGGGTGCAAGCGCAAAGGTAAGCAGCAGAGCGACTGCGATCGGCAGGAAAACCTCGCGCCCGAAATAAAGGGCCGCAACCGCCGCCACGACAGTCGCGACCGTGGGCAGTGACATGCGCGGGAAGGCCCTGGCAGTGGAAACGATGCCCACCAGCCCGGGCTCCGACGGGTGCATGCCGTTTCGACGATTGGCCGCCACTTAATGCCTCCACCCTGCCAAGACCATGATCAGATATACTTAGTCGGCGCGCAAAGTTTACCGTCCAGAGGATGATGCCAGGCCTCAGGCCACCCGGGCTAGCGGGACGGAGGGCAAAGCCTATCGGCTCAAGAAAGATCGCTACTGCTTAGATTGAGATTACCGCGCGGTTATTGCGTAGATTGGTAGACATAAACCTCTCGCAATTATTCCTGTGAGGCTTCTTCGTGGATCATTTAAGGTGCCGGAAAGCTTTGCCGCGTTCCGCTGCCTTCGCCAAGGGCCTCTACTTAACGACCACCTCAGCAATCATTTCCGATACCCGGTGGTTACGATCGGGCCATACCGGATGACATACTATGGACTAGGCTCGTCATTGTGGCGACGCTACGACGTGGCAGACGACCCGTCGGACGACCCCGGCAAACGATCGCGAATGGCTTCCTCGGTTCTCTTTGCGGTCGATTCCACAACTTTGCCGACCTTGCCTGCTAGGGTGTCGGCATCTCCACCCGAGCCCTGCCGGTCGGCCTCTTCCTTGACCGTTTCGTAGGCCCCGGCGGCAACTTGCTTTGCTTGCTCGAGGCCCGTCTCGAAAACCTCCTCTGCGCTGTCGACAAGTTTGTCGCGGTAGACGCCAAGTTGCTCGTCCTCTGTGGCTGTGTGGGGCAGCATCACCCCGATAGCAGTGCCCAGAGCGAGGCCGACTGCAGCGATAGCCAGCGGTTCGCGCTCGAAGAGGTCCTGTGCTGATTGGCGCGCCCGCGCCGTCATCTCACTGGCGCTTGAACCGAGCTGCCCGGCGGATCTTGCCATCCTTTCCTTGGCGGCCGTCGCGGCGTTTGTTGCAGCTTCGGCCGCGCCGCTTGCAACTGACGTAACCGAATCGGCGGTGTCGGCGAGGATCTTCCCAATTCCGGAACCTTCGCTACCCTGGCTGAAATCATCGGTGTGCCGCTCAGAGAAGGCGTTGGCCTCTTCGCTTGTTCGATAAGCGTCGGCAGCTGACGTGCCACTGCCGAGCATCAGCCAGGCCAAGCCGGCTCCAATCAACGTGAGCGGCAACGGGTTGTCCCTGACTTGCGACTTGAGATTGCCAAGCATGACCGATCCCTCGCCGCTGACGAACATCCCAGCAAATTCGTCGATCAGTTGACCCGGTGTCATCTTGCTGCGGATCGAATCGGCAGTGTCTGCTACTTTCGCCCGGGCGATGTCGGCATCGCGTTCGAGCTCGGCTGCGGATTTGTCGCTCATCTTATTTGATCCTTGATCACGCGCGCGTCGCGCTTGAGTTGGTCTTGTGTGCGATCAGGCGTGAGCTCGGAAGGAGCCATGCTTGCCGTGCCAGAGCGCAAGAGAATGATTCCCAGTATTGCGACGACGACCCCGACCAGCAGCGAGGACCATCCCGCTCCCAGGCCGGCACTCGCCAAGGCGATCACGAGTGCCTGCAAAAGCACCATCAAGGCCGCGAGAAGGCATATGGCGCCTCCCAGAACCTCGGCCGCGCCGGCGCCGGCTTTGCTTATTTTTTCCGACATTTCGGCCCGCAATAGCCTACTTTCGGTTTGAAGCAGGGTTGTGACCTGCTGTGCCAGATCGCTGACGAGGGTTGCGAGGCCGCGACTTTCCTGATTGTTGGTCACGGGTTCTGCTCCGGGCCTGCGCCGGTCCAGTCATCACCGGCCAAGTGATCGTCGCGCTGGTTGGAGTGGGCCGGCGTCGGGTAGGAGGCCTCTGCCGATCGCAATCCTGGCTCATCTGATTTCGAAGCCATTTCGGAAGGCCGTTCAGTTCCCGATCGACGCTGTGTTTCGGTCGAAGCAGATGGCGGCGAGCTCTTGATAAACCGCCCCAGTGCCAAGCCTGCCAATACGGAGCCGGCGATCAGCGTCGCTGAGTTTTCGCGGCCGAACGACCGCAGCTCGCCAAGAACATCTTCGAATGGTTTGTCCTTCAACGAAGATGAAAGGCGTTCAAGTCCGCCAGCGGCATCGAGAGTGAGCTTCGAAGCGGTCCGTTGATCATTATTTGCCAGATGCTCGCTTGCCGCTCGCAACGCTCCGCTGAAGGCCTTTAGGTTAGCGCTGATATCGCGCTGTGTCCCCTCGGCCTTGTCCAACAACGCCTGCTTCGCTTCCGACGCGTAGTCGCCCGCCTGCCTGGTGAGTTCATCGCGAGCGTTATCCAGCGCCTCTGTCGCGGTCTGTGTTTCCTGCTGAAGCCGTTCGGACAGCTCGCTTTTGACTGTTTCGAAATCGGCCGGGCTACGGCCCTGATCGTCTTTGCGCTGCATGGTCTCTCTCTTAATGGAATCCGAGGAAGGAGAGGATCGCGAGCACGACAACGACAAGGCCGATGAGATAAATGACGCTGTTCATGGTGGCAATCTCCTCCCATTGCCTACGAACTTGCATGCGGCAAACAAGTTCCATCCTCTTCAGCTAAATTAGCGATAGTGAAGTCAGCACCCTAACCGGCGAGCCTCGCATGGATTTCTATCGGCAGACGTGGGTCAAAATTCGCGGCTAGGGATGCGACCCCGCAAGAATTGGAAACGATAGGGCGGACCGGCAATCGCCAGCCCTCTCGTCATTTACGCATCGCTCAGCCGTTCGACCGGTTCGATGCCGGGATTGGCAAGAGGTTCCCCCTCGTGAACAAGCTGGGAACGTAATCGCACAACCGCTTCCTCACTCGTCAACACGCGAGCCGCGGTCTGTTTTGTGGCTGGCGCGTGCGTAATACTTCTTGCGTACAAACACGCTCAGTGAGCGCGATGGGGAGATGAACCGCGAAAGGCACCTCCCCCGCAGAGATTCCAAGTTCGGTTGCGATTTGCTGTTCACGTCTCGCCTCAAGCGAACCTCGATGCCGATATTCTGCGGATCCGGTGACGCACCCCACCGATGACAGCCACCGCGTCGCTCTCCCGATTTTTTTCCGCAGCATGCTTTATCGTGTCCGTGACTGTGGCGATACGTGCGAGTCTCCTGGTATCTCGTCCAGAAGATTTGGGCCGCTGCTGGCGGGCATCTGGCCATCGGGAGTAAGCTTGTCCACCGCGTCGGGTAGTTCTCTTGTGAGCCGATCGACAAGTTCGTCATGGGATAATCCTGTTTGCTCAGCCAGATCGCTCAACGTTTGCGGATCGATAGCTTTCTCAACCTCGTCGCGCTGAATAGGCCGGTTTGATCCCTTACTTACCCAAGAATCAACCTGACCGCCCGCACCCGCATTTCTGAGACGGTCTAGGATCTCGCCAAGGCCGCCGAGGGAACCGGCGCTACCTTTGGGATCTGCCGAGTTCTTACCGGTGATCAACTCGCCGATCTTGTCCCTATTCTTGTAGGCAAGCAGGCCAAGCAACGCTATTGTGACTTTTCCGATGTCGAGGCTCATTTCGCATCTCCTTCCATGAAGAAGGGACAAGGCATTCGGCTTTGAAAGGTTCCACGGCAGTCGCTGCTGGTCTTGGGACGAAGGTGAGCGGAACAAGCAGCCACCTGCGGAATTGTGTCGGTACAGCGGAGGCTGAGCCGACTCTCGATGGTAGGCTTCGTTCGCTCCTCATCCGCCGGCACACGCACAGTTGCATGCCAAAGGCCAAGCTTGGCGATGCGGCCCCGGCCTCCGGCCGAGGCCGCGATCTTTTGGTGGCCAACGGACAGCGATCAGCGGACTCTCCGCTTTTTCCTCGCGAAACTTTTCATTCCCTTTCTCAGAAGAGCGGACGCTTCCGTGGCGTCGCGCCAGCCTTTCAACCTGATCGTCTTGCCGGTGCCCAGCACCGATGACTGGAAGAACTGTTCGATCTCGCGGCGCAGGTCTTCGGGCACGCGCTCCTCCATGGCCGGCTTGTCGGGCGAGTCCTGTTTATGCGGGCGAAAGACATAACGATCGTTACGGAACTCCGAGCCTTCGGAATCCTTTTGTTTGATGCGAAGCGCTCCAAGCAGGTCGCAATTGATGACGACGCCGGGCGCGGACACCGCCTGATGGATGATTAATCCATCCAACGGGTCACCATCCTCTCCGATCGTCGACGGTACGAAGCCCCAATCGTAGGGATACGTGTTTCCAACAGGCAGCGGGCGAGTGAATTCGAACACGCCGGTTTTGGGATCGTAGGAAAATTTCGCTGCAGCGCCGCGCGGCGTTTCGACGACGACCCTTATTTGGTCGCCATTCATCGTCGGCAGCTTCTCGTAGTTCGGCATCGTTCAGGTGCCCTTGTGCCATGCTGCTCAATCGCCCCGATTTTTGTTGTGCTCACTTTCTTGATCTTTACCGCGAAGGATGTTGCGGTCGCCTGGGTCGACGAGGTCGGGCGTGTCGGTCTTCAGATCCGAACCCTTCCGCCGCGCCTCGCGCTCGGCAGGCGGTCGCTTCAGCTCCGCCTCGGCGTCGAATTCTTTGGGTGCGTTCTTCGTGTTCTCGCGTTCCTCGATGATGCGCATCTGCTGACCATGGGTTCTGCGTCCGGTCATCGCTTTCTCCTGTGTCCGTCGTAACGGCATTTGGACTCGATCGTTCCCAGCATGCGCGAGGACTGGATGCGGCACTGGCGTGATGAACGAGGCGCTGTGGCATCGGAGTGGAGGGAGGCGCAACTGGCCGCGGCGAGCGAGCAACCGCTCGGCTCGAGCCGCCTGAGAGCCAGGACACAGGGCTACGGCTCGCGCTCCGCGGCCTGCTCAGAACTGGAAAGCTTCCGGCGCACCGCATCGTCGGTCTTGTTGGCGGTGGACCTGACGACGTCGCTGACCCTGTCGGCCAGCGTGCCTTCGCTCGACGCTTGCCGTCCGGCTTCCTCGCTGGCTGTCCGATAGACGTCGGCTGCAACCTGCTTTGCCTGATCGACGCCCTCTTCAAGTGCGTCTTCGGCCTTGTCCCGAAGCTGTTCGCGATAGCGGCCCAATTGCTCGTCCTCGACTTGCGTGTGGGGCAGCATCGCGCCGATCGCGGCTCCGATGGCGAGGCCGACGGCGGCCGCTGCAAGAGGCTGGTCCTCCATCAACTGCTGCGCGGAACGGCCGGCCTTCGTCGCCATGTCAGCCGTGGCGGCCGCAGAGTTCGTCAGCGTCTGCGCTGCGCCGCTTGCCATGTCGGATACGGTGTCGGCTGCGCCGCTCGCCATGTCAGACATGGTACCGGCTGCATCGCTGGCCATTCCAGAGAAAGTTCCGGCCGCACCGCCGGCCATCTCGCCAGCCGAGGCCGAGGTGTCCGAAGTCATGGCCTCCATTCCAGAGTCGGACGCGCCGTCGCGTTGGCCGGAACTGCGGCGCGTTGCATAGCCCGGAGCAGCGGCTGCGGCGGAAGCGCCGCTGCCCAGCATCAGCCATGCCAGCCCGGCACCGATCACGGTCAGCGGCAAGGGATTGTCCCGCACTTGGGCCTTCAGGTTGCCGAGCATCTCGGCGCCTGCACCACCGCTAAAAAGCCCGGCGAGCTCGTCAAACAGTTGGCCGGGCGTCATCTTGCCTCGAATGGATTCGGCCGTCGCCACCACCCTGGCGCGCGTGGCCTCGGCCTCGCGTTCGAGTTCGGCTGCGGATTTGTCGGTCATCTCGCTTGTTCCTTGATCACGTTCGCGTCGCGCTTCAACTGCTCCTGCGTGCGGTCCGGCGCCAGCGCGGAAGGCACCATGCTCGCCATGCCGGTCCGCAACAGGATGACGCCCACCACAGCGACGACCACCCCGACGAGCAAAGCGGACCATCCGGCACCCAGACCCAGACGCGCCAGGGCAATGACCAGTGCCTGCAACAGAACCAGTAGAGCGGCGAGAAGGCATATGGCACCGCCCAGCACCTCGACTGCACCGGCTTCAGCCTTGGTGACGCTCTCCGATATCTCCGCCCGCAGCAGCCTGGCTTCCGTCTGAACAAGCGTGCTCACCTGCTGAGCCAGATCGCTGACCAGCGTGCCGAGACTTGGATTATCCTGAGTGTTCATCTTTCCAGCTCCGCTGCCTGTCCGGAAACGCCGCCGTCGGAGCCCCAATTGGGCGCCGCGTTGTCCCCGGACTCGCTTGTTCTCACACCGGTTTGTCGGGCCGGCCCGGCCGCGGCCTCAACCGACCCATACCCTTTGGGCGGGGAAGTCTTCATGAACCGTCCGAGCGCCAACCCGGCCAGCACCGAACCGGCAATCAGCGCGCCGGGATTCTGGCGGCCGAAGGACTGAACGTCCTCCAGCACCTGCCCCAACGGTTTTTGTCTCAACGAGGACGAAAGGCTTTCCAGTCCGCCGGCGGCATCCAGCATGAATTTCGAGGCCGCGCTTTGCTCCTTATTGGCCAGATGATCGCTTGCGGCGCGCAACGCGCCGCCGAATGCCGCCAGGCTCGATCCGATATCGCGCTGCGTTTCCTCGGCTCTTTCGGATAGGGCGTCCTGTGCTTCCGACGCGTAGTCGACGGCCCTTCGGGCAATCTCATCACGAGCGTCGTGGAGCGCCTCGGTGGCGCTTTGGGTTTCTTTCTGGAGTCGATCGGAGATTTCGTTCTTCGCCTTGGCGAAGTCGGCGGGCTCGCGACCCTGATCATTCTCGCGCTGCATGTCATCCTCCTAGTGAAAGCCGAGGAACGGGAGCACCGCGAGCACGACGACGATGAGACCGATGAGATAGATGACACTGTTCATGGCGCAGGCTCCTCCTTGCCTGTACCAACTTCGCGCCGGCTGCGATGTTCCCTTGGATGATAGCTTTTTTGTAAGTGGCTATTTACCTTTGGCTGCGCTCTCAAAGCGGGAAGCTCTTCATCCGGGCAGAGCAGCCGCGGGTGCGCCAGATCGGAAATGTCGAGCTTGTCCCAGTCTATGCGATAGAGGCCATCGCGGCTGCGCAGGGCGAAGAAATCGAGCAATGCAGTACCGAGGGTTGAGGCGGACAGGCCTTGCCTCAGCTTCGGCGATCAATCCATCCACCTTGCCGACCTTGACCTGCTTGCGGTCGACAACCTGCTTGTCCAGAATACCGCGCAGCACCTGCATCGGCGAAGGCGACGAAGCAGGGCGGTAGAGGCCGAAGGCAGGCGCTGTCTCACGCTTCGCGGTGACGTCACCAGGCGAGCCTTCTGCCGCAAGGTGGTCGAGCAGACAGTGAAGGCCTTCGGCGGGATCGACGTTCTCGTCAACAACGCCGCCTTCCAGGTGCACTCGGCCGACTTCGCCGATCTCACCGAAAAGCATTTCGACACCACGCTGAAGACCAACCTCTATGGCTATTTCCATATGGCGCAGGAAGCCGTGCCGCACATGAAACCGGGCTCGGCGATCGTCAACACCGGCTCCGTCACCGGCATCGAGGGCTCCAAGGAGCTGATCGATTATTCGATGACCAAGGGCGGCATCCATGCCTTCACCCGGGCGCTCTCCCTCATCGGCAGGGCATCCGCGTCAACGCGGTGGCGCCGGGCCCGGTATGGACGCCGCTCAACCCGTCGGAGAAGGAGGCCGGAGACGTCGCGCAATTCGGCGCCCGGACGACCATGAAGCGGCCCGCCCAGCCGGAGGAGATCGCACCGGCCTATGTGTTTCTAGCCTCGCCGCAATGCTCCAGCTACATCACCGGCGAGATCCTACCAACGGCACAGGCAACACGTATCCTGGTGGCAAGCGCCGCCAAGGGTGAAGTGTCGGCCGACGACAAGGCCTATCTTGCGAAACTGGTCGCCGCCCGCACCGGGCTTTCGGAGGCCGATGCCACCAAGCGCGTCGACACCGTCATCGCCGGTCTCGACGACGCCAGGAACAAGGCGAAGGCGGCTGCGGACTCGGCCAGGAAGGCAAGCGCTACTTTTGCGCTGGTCGGCGCCCTGTCGATGATTGTGGGCGCTTTCATCGCCAGTGTCGCGGCAGCGCTTGGTGGCCAGCAACGTGATGAAGACGAGGCACTGTTCGTTCGCGGCTGACAGCCTCACTCGTAATCTTGCCGCCCCGGCGCGGGCACATTTCGACGTCACTGCTTAACAATGATGCGCTGCTTGTCGCGATTCTGAGCTTAAGTGCCCTTGTCGTAGGCCGTTTGCGCCTCCAACTGGTCCTTCGTGAAATTCGTGTAGAGGTAGCGGTTGCCGTTTTTGTCGGTCATGAACTTGAGGTTCTCCATGCCGACGGCGACCTTCTTTTCGCCGATGCCGAGAAAGCCGCCGACATCCACGATGATGGCATCGACCTTCTTGTCGCCGGTCAGGATGACGTCGCCGATTTCGCCGACCTTCGCATCGTCCGCGCCATAGACATTGGTGCCGATCAGATTTGCCGCGCTGATTTTCTCGGTCGGCATCTCGGTCACGACTTGTCGATAGACGCCGTCGCAGTCTGGTCCGTCTTGGCAGGAGCCGTTTGACCAGCTGTACTAGTGGCGGGCTGGGTATTGGCGGATGCCAAGGCGGTGTCATAGGCCTTGGTGTCGAAGTTGGGTTGAGCCTGAAGCTCTTCCTTCGTGGTCTTGGCGACGAGCCAGCGCTCGCCTTTCTTGTTGACCCATTCGATCTTGCTGAAATCATAGGCGACATTCTTCTCGCCGACACCGAGGAATCCCCCGACCCCGATGACGATCAATTTGGCTTTGCCGTCCTTGTCGAGGACAATGTCGTTGACGTCCCCGATCTTCGTCGCGTCATCGGCCGTGCTGTCATAGACAGCCGCGCCCATGATCTTGGACACGAGGCTTCCATCGGTCACGGGCGCGACGACCGCGGCTTGCGAAGCGGACTTGGTCTTGTCTTCGGCGTAAGCGCCGACGGTGCAGAGCGCAGTGGACAGCAGCGCGGCAGTCGCCGCGGTCACCAATATTTTCCGGATCATGATAGATTTCCTTGTAAGTCGCCTGGGTTGATGGACTGCCGTTGTATTTGCCGGCGTCCTTTCGACCAACGGGTGCAATTGGCTTGCGTTCCGCGCCTGGGCCTACGGTCCCCGTCGGCATAGACTGAAGTTGCATCAAGAGCGCTCAGGATGGCCCGTCGGAGCGGCTTTGAGCTTCACTGACCAGTTCTTGCCGGCAAACAATCCTGCGACCCGTGTCGAAATCAGCGCCTGTCGCCATTCCTTGGGCGGGTGGGCGATTCCGTGGGGATGCGACAGTCCACAATTTGTAGACTTCTGCGATGCATCGGCAGTTAGTGACTGCTGTCCCGGCTAAGGAGGGAGAGCCTGGCGGACCGGGAGGAAAACGATGTCTGCCCAAAAAGAAGACTATCGAACGAACAGAGCCGATTATGCGATCGCCTCTATGCAAGGCCGTTCGGCAGCTGATGACGATCGCAATGCGACACTGGAAAGAAGAGAGAAATCTCTATGGCTAAGAGATCCGCGACTCGCCAGATTGGCCGCAAACCCGTGTGAAAGTTTGCCAAGACCGAGAGTCAGACCCCGCGCGGTTAGTTAGCGGCACCGGAGTCACTGGCCGCCCAGCGAAGGCACTCATAGTCCGGCCTAAAGCGCCGCGCTAGCCGGGCGAAGTCAAGCGCGATCTTCCGTTCGCCGGTAAGGGAGCCACAACCCGCTGCGTATCCGTTTATTCCATTAGCGATGACAATTATGGCCGTCGCCTGAAGACATCGCCCGCGCCAAAGTCATGACCATTACTATAGTGGCCGCCGCCTGGTCCTTATCCAGCCTCTGGCCGTTCTGATGACCGCAACTCTCGCGGACTATGTAGTGAAAAGGCGGACTGCCGGCAAATGGGTGATCATTTCCCGCAGTTTCTTGAACAGCTTTCCATCTTCCTTGGTGGCGGCCCGCACCTGAACGGCAACCCAGCCGGCCTTCATGGTGGCCCCGACATGACAATGGCAAACAACGGCATGTAGCTGCCAATCCGATACCTCGAAGAAGCGCCTGGCTTCCCCGTAAGTGTCGTTCTTCAGTCCCTGCGCGCGCAAGATCGGATCGGCGAATGCGATGCTCAGCGGAGATTGAAGACAATGCGCTTTGTCACGTACATTCAAGCTCATGTATTCGGTGCCGGGGAGTGCTCCGAGGCACCGATCCGGATCCCGCTCGAGAAGCGAGGCCCAATATTCCAATCGCTGGTTTCGTGTCATGGGCGGATAGGCCACGTCGACCTCCGCGACTGTGTGCAGCTCTTCGAGAGTTTGGTGTTTCATGGCCGTCTCCTGCTCGCCGGTTGCTCTGCCTGCAGCACAGCGCGCAGGTAGAATAGGTCAAATCTGCATTTTGCCGGAAAGTTCCATCGGCAAAAAGATTTGTTACGAATGGAGCTGGACCCTACTTCGCGTTAACCATAACCCCTTTCTCTCAATCATCTCGGCGGTACTCACCAGCATGTGATGCACATTCCCTGCGTGGCCGACCGCGACGAATTTGGGCCGAATCTGATGCCTGGATTACATGACTTCGGTGAACGGCGGCGCCTTTGGTGGTTGGCCCCTTCGGCTACCAGCATATCGATCCGCGGGTCATGCCGCAGCAACATGCGCTACGATCCTTCGTGCGCCATCCCTATCATTTTCATCTGATCGGGTCGGCATTGAAGCGCCGTAGCCGCAAATGAAGCGGATTAACCTCGTCGACACGCTGCCTTCCTTCGAGGGATCGCGTGACAGGACACGTTCCTCCTTATCGTCGGATAAGGCCTCGTCGCCACAGGGGATTATCGACGTCTTCCTCGGGAAAAGTTCCTTCCGTTTCCCTGGCGTCCGGTTCTCAACGTCCAGCTGTCGGGGAGGATCTTGTCGCCTTCAACCGTGGCCCAGTCCTGCTTCTCGATGGTTGGAGCCTCGGTCTCGTCTTCTCGTGCGTTTCGCTTCCTGTTGCGCGGTTCCATGTCGCTCTGCAATGTTGGGGCCGCTTGTAGGCGGCATGTACTCCATCGAGAAGCCGCCCACACGGTTGGTTGTCCGTTGCGCAATTCAGTACACGACAGCCTCCCCGGGTAAGGAGTGGAACAGCAAGGCGCTGCCCGACTTATTGTGCGAAGCCGGGAAATCCTTATGCCTCGCAAGCTTGATCTCAGAAGCGGCGCCCCTGTCTGGTCCGCCTATCGCTCGCCCTCAGTGCCCACGAGCCGTCTGACGCGCGATCTGAAGACGGACGTGCTGATTGTCGGCATGGGTATCAGTGGCGCGATGATGGCCGAAGCGCTGACGCGCGCTGGCCATTCCCTGATCTGCATCGACAGACGCGGGCCGCTGAAAGGGTCGACGGCGGCCACGACGGCGTTGGTGCAATTCGAAATCGATCAGCCCCTGACAAAGCTATCTGGAATGATTGGCGGTGCCGCCGCCCAGCAGGCATGGCGGCGCGCGCGGCTGGCCCTGTTCAATCTGCGAGGGGGTATCGCCGAGCTCGGCATACGCTGCCGAGCGGAGAGTGCCCAGTCGCTCTATCTGGCAGGCGCCACGCTCGGCCCCTCGGACCTGCGCAAGGAAGCGGAGGCGCGCCGGCAAGCGGGCATCGGTGCATCGTTCCTGACACGCGAGATGCTGCGCGCTGAGTTCGGCATAGATCGCGCCGCCGCAATTCTCAGCCACGGCAATCTGTCCCTTGACCCGCGGAAGCTGACCTCGGGACTGTTGCTCGAGGCGCTGAAGCGCAAGGCTCGTTACTATGCGCCAGTGGAGGCAACATCGATCAAGGACAATCGCCTGGGTGTGGCGGTCGCCACCCGGCAGGGGCCGACGATCAGCGCCCGGCATCTCGTGCTGACGACCGGCTATGAGCTTCCAGACATTGTGCCGGCGGCATGCCACAGCGTGATCTCCACCTGGGCGATCGCGACGCCTCGCCAACCAGCGCAAATCTGGCCGGGCGCGGCCATGATCTGGGAAGCGTCCGAGCCGTATCTCTATGTCCGCACGACGCCCGACGGGCGCGTGATCTGCGGCGGCGAGGACGAAGACTTCACTGACGAGGAACGACGGGACGCGCTGACGGCGAAGAAGGCGCGTGCCCTTGCGAAGAAGCTTGCGCGGATATTTCCCCATCTCGACACACGAACGGAATTTGCCTGGAGCGGCTCATTCGGATCGACCAGCACCGGGCTGCCCATCATCGGCAAATTGCCAGGACATCCGCGCATCCATGCGGTGATGGGCTATGGCGGCAACGGCATTGTCTTTTCACAGATTGCCTCGGAAATCGTCTCCGCCACTATCGCTGGTGCCGACGACGTGGATGCCGATCTGTTTGCCTTCAGATCGTGATTGCGAGACGCACTTAACCCTCGGCGCGAATGGCCGCGCCTAGACTATTCGATTTGTTCAAACGTGCACTGGCGCGGCGCCTTGTCGAGCCGCCAGCGCAAGAGCCTGGTTCCGTGCCGGAAGCGGTCGCTGGTGACGTGGTCGAAACGAACCTCGACGACCAGTTCCGGCCGTACTGCTTCCCATTCCCCGCTGCGTTCGGTGCTCCATCGGCTTGGGCCGCCCGGCGCCTTGCCGGTGAAGCCCGATCCGCCGCGCCGGGCTTCCAGCCTTTTCGTGATCACCGACCGCTCTTCATTGCCGATGGTCGAGGTGAAACCGACATGGTCGAGCAAGCCATCTTCGTTGTAGAGGCCTAGCAAAAGCGACCCGACCTCCCGCTTGCCTTTCAGGTAGCGGAACCCGCCCACGACACAGTCCGCGCTGCGCAGCCGCTTGACTTTGTCCATCGCGCGTTCGCCAGGCCGGTAGCGCTCATCGAGCATCTTGGCTACGACGCCGTCGGTCGAACCACGGCCGGACCCTTGCAGCCATCTTTTGGCCATGGCGATACTTGTGGTGGCTGGCGAAACCCGCAACGCCGCGTTCTTTGCCTTGGCGACGAAGTTCTCGATAGCCGCGCGCCGATCCGGCAGCGGCAATTTGAGCATGATCTTGCCTCCCGGCGCGCAAAGGGTGTCGAAGAGAATTAGCCGCGCAGGCGTTTCCATGCTCAATTTCCGGATGCGGCTCTCCGCCGGGTGAAGCCGCATTTGCAGCGCATCGAACGAAACCCGTCCGTCAATCTCGATGACAATCTCGCCGTCGACGACGAAGTCGTTGGCATCAAGATCGTGCAGCGCCGCCATCAGCTCTGGAAAATAGCGGCCAAGCGGTTTGCCTGATTTCGCCCGGAGGTCGACCGCTTCACGTCCTTTGAAGGCAAGACAGCGGAACCCGTCCCATTTGGGCTCGTACTGCCAAATATCTTCTTCATCTGGCAGCGTGTCGGCGGTTCGCGCTTCCATCGGCGTCGTCGCAAGAGGCAGCGGAAATGCTTTGCTCGACGTCGCTACCATCGCTCTTCCGTATCGTGATGAGGCAGGTCGACGCCACAGCAGACCCAGCCGAGCCGCTGCGATGATCCGCAATTGTATTGGGGTTCGAGCTCCGCCGGATCGTCGAAACTTCCGACATACAGCGTGATCTCGTCTTGGGCGACATTGCAGCGAAGGGTCAGCGGAGAACCACAGCCCTGGCCGAAGCCTCTCGTGGCAATGGGAGAGGACCGGCGGCAGGCACGCTCTTGATCGAGCCATGACAGGCTAGCGGAAGGCATCCAGGAGAGCACTGCAAAGGCGCTGCCGTTCGGTCGCCGGCACATGTCGCAATGGCAATAGTGAACTTGTGGATCACTGGTGATGCGATAAAGGATCTTGCCGCGGAGACACCCTTCCGTTCGTTCGACGGAAGCGGCGGCAGCGGCAATTTCGAGTCTCTCCATTCCTCTTGAACGCATCGCTGACGGATGTGGTTTCGACGGAACAGCTCTTGAGGCTATGCGTTGGTCCAACTGTCCCGAGGATGAAGGCTTGCACTCGAAATACCACGTCGTCCGTTCCAAACCGGCTCAGCTTGCCCCGGCTCCGTCGGCCGGCGACCGGCTCCGCCCTGCATGCCGATGTCAGCTCCCGGCTTGACCTACGGTCCTCTCGGCGACCATTGCGTCCATCTGTGTGTCGATATGCAAAGGCTATTTGCCGAGCCATCGGAATGGGCGACCCCTTGGATTACAAGGGTCCTTCCAAGAATTGCCGGCCTGGTGGAAAGAAGGGCCGAGCAGACGATCTTCACGCGCTTCATGCCGGCATTGAGGCCGAGGCAGGGCGCCGGCACCTGGAAGCGGTACTATGAGCGCTGGGCATCGATGACGATAGAGAATGTCGGCCCCGAGATGGTCAAATTGCTTCCGCAACTGTCGGCATTTTGCCCGCCGGCGCAGGTGATCGACAAGCATGTCTCGCCATGGCCTGAAGGCAGACTGCAGGCCGCACTTGCCGCTCGCCGGATCGATACGCTGGTCGTCACCGGCGGAGAGACCGATGTCTGCGTGCTTGCTACTGTGTTGGGAGCGATCGACATTGGCTACCGCGTGGTGCTGGTCACCGATGCGCTTTGCAGTTCTTCCGATGCGGCCCACGATGCTTTAATGACCGTCTATCACCAGCGCTTCGCTCAACAGGTGGAGACGGTTGAGATGGAAACTGTTCTTTCGGCCTGGAATTGAAGGGCCGGCCTCAGGCCTCGAGATCGATCAGCGCAATACCAAGTTCGGGCCGTTTCGTGCGGCGCAGGTGGCCGAGCGACTCCACAACGGTGATTTCGAGTGTCGGCTGAACAATGCCTTCCAGCAGATGTCAGCCGCGTGACCTGCCGTCGCTCAGGCCAAGCACCGCGTGGATGTGGAGGCGTTCCCTCCCGCTCTCGTCGAGCCTCTCGCGCTCAGCACTGCGCATTGCTCGTCGACAGGAATCCCTGTTCGACTGGAAATCAAACCAGCCGAGTTGCTCTCTCGAAGGCGCCGACACGGTGAACGAGGCGCTTGCGATGTCTTTTTGACGGCAAAGACCGTTAGCGTTGATCGTCTCCTCGTCGAATCCAGCACGACCACCAGGTTCCTTGTCCGGAAGTTTGGGTTACCAACTTCGATTTCATATCGCCCCGTAGAGTGCAATGATTGCATTCGGAGCAAGCTGCTGGATGCAAACTCCGAAGGGATATCCGAATCGGCCATAATCGGAACGCGATGGGCAAAAAGAAAAAGCATGCGATAGAAAGGCCGAAGACAACCAACCGACGGCCGAGGCGTTGTACTAGCCGCGCAAATGTGGCCTCACGCCAGATGAGGCGATGGACATCCCACATACCCAAGGGCAAGAAGCGCTGTCACAAGCACCTGCGACCGGTCCACAAACATTAGCAGCCACCCTGCGGTACGGGCCCTTACCCCGGTGGCGGAGTAAGCACCACCACCTCCACCTGGTCGGCCGCGCGTCAGCCCTTTTTGTAGCTGGCAATAACCTCGTCCTTGTGCGCGGCAAAGGCTGCCAGCACCTCCGTCTTCTCAGGCTTCGGAACCTTGAAATGGTCCAGGGTCCGCCCGAGTTCCGCCGCGACCTCATCGAATTCCGCCGGAGAGATCCGCAAGTCGCGGTGGGCCTCCTCGAGGCCGAGCGGCGTCGCGCCGGGCCTTGTGGCCACGAACTTCAAGGGGCCACCGGAAACGTCGCAGACCCACAGCGTGCGCATGAACTTGAGGCCGGGGAGCCGTTCGAGGTTCTTGGTGTGCCATTTCCGCAGCCGCGGGTTCTTGGACTTCTGGCCGACGATGGGATTCTTCACGACGGCGTCGCTGAAGTAATCCACCACCGCTGCGATGGCGAACACGCCGCCCAGCCGCTCATACAGACTTTTATCAGGCGTAGTTTGCTTGGTCTGCGCGCGCGCGTTGTTGGCAGGCAATACCGCCGTCGATGCGGCGGCTACCGCCAGCCCTGCGACGACGTTTCGTCTTGTGAACGGAATTGAAACAGCCGTTTTCATCTCTGGTTTCCTTCGAGTTTCGTCAGAGCAAGCCGCAGCCTGTCTGGCGGTTCAAATGAAGTGATTTTGGAACATGTCCTCTTTGCCTTGCCGGCTCGCCTGAGAGACCAACGAGGCCCTCGTCCGAATTATTCCGACTGAGCAGCTTGGCTGATACCCACGCCGGAAGGATGAATGGGCACCATGACCGACATCAGGACGCAACCTCAATGTTCGCGAGGCCGCCGCGCATGTGAAAATCGGCAAAACCGCCCTCACGAGGCCCTCAAAGTCGGATAGAAGCTGCTCAACGGTCGTTTGGTCTGATGGCACTTTTGCGCCTTTCACGCGTTGATGCCTGTTCGATATGCGCTGCGGACAATGGATCGCAATCAGACCTTTTCGAGAGCCGCCCGCCCTTCAAGTTGGCGCACGGCGGATTCACGAAAGCATATCGGGAGCCGTATCAGACAGTTGATCGTTCCCCCCTTTCACCGCGCCTCGCTTCTTGACAGGGGTGGGCCATGAGCTTCGAGGCCCTCTTTTCGACCTCCGTGTGCAACGGCAGCGCTCCGGAGGCCAGTTGGACGCTGGCATCGCCTATCGCGCTGCCATTGGCCGCGATCGCATCGCTCTACGCGATAGGCGCCATGCGGCTTTGGCGGCGGAGCGGGCGTGGACGTCCTCAGCGATTCCGGCAGGCCTTGCTTTTCTCGGCTGGTTGGATCGCGTTGGCGGCAGCGCTGCTAAGCCCGATCCATGCATTGGGCGAGCGCGTATTCGCCGCGCACATGATCGAACATGAATTGCTAATGGCAATCGCGGCGCCTCTGCTGGTAGCTTCCCGCCCGGCTCCCCCGATAATATGGGCGCTGCCGACGGCATTGCGCCAAGCGCTGGGCGCGGCCGGACGTACAAGCACGCTTCGGGCAATGTGGGCTTTCATGAGCCGCCCTCTGGTCGCCACCATCCTGCATGGCGCAACGATATGGGTATGGCACATCCGGGCGCTTTTTGAAGCTGCGCTGCAAGAAGGTCCCTTGCATTATGCCCAGCACGCCTGCTTCCTCGGCACGGGGCTTTTGTTCTGGTGGGCGCTGTTGCCTCGCCCTGGCCGCGAACAGGCCTGCGGCAGAGCGATCCTGCTCCTTTTTCTGACATCGTTGCATACTAGCCTGCTCGGGGCGTTGCTTGTCGTCTCGCCGCGGGTCTGGTATCCGGAAAATGCTGTCGGCTCGAGCTTGTGGGGACTTGTGCCGCTTGAAGACCAGCAGCTTGCAGGTCTCGGAATGTGGATTCCCGCCGGCCTGCTCTATGGCGGAGCAGCGTTGCTGCTGGCCAGTATCTGGATTTGTGCAAGTGCACGGAGGCAGACTTCGCTTCGCGTCATCCAAAGCGGCGCCGATGTCTCAAGGGCTGTTTCGCCTTGACATCAGCGGGATAACGCAAAATCCCATCCGGAAGTGCGCCTTCGATCTCTCCAACGGGATTTGGCCCCGCCTGTTCGAAACCGTCGGTAGTCCGAAACTGCAGCACATCTGGCGCTGCCAGTGCCGCGCGTGCCTCCAGCATTTGGACAAGCTCGGGGCGAAGTCCATCACCTCTGCCAGCGGCCAGGTCATGGAAGGAAGCGAAGGGATACATTCGGCTGATCTTTCAATAGGACGCCGTCCCCTCTTCGGGTCATCCGTTGACATCACAGTCAACGCCCCCGTCATAGGCATGTTCCGGCAATTCCGTGGACTTCGGGCGTAAAATGGTTCGGACGAGACTCGAGCCGCCGAGCCGCGCCGGCTGAGTGAACCATGGCAACATCGCACAACAAACGCGCCACGCCTCTTTGTGGACCGACGAAGAAACGGCAGACGCCCAAACCCAGCAAGACATGCTTCCAGCGCACGCGCCACGATTGAACGGATGCGACTAATAGGAGGACCCCAAAAAGAGCGCGTCCGAGCAGCAACTCAATCGCGAGCTCCCTTGCGCTAGCGTTTTGCCTGCCTTTTGCGGGACCGCATTTCGTCTTGCGGCGGTCCGACGTCCCCTTTCATGCGGGCAAGCTCCCCCATCGGACACAAAAGCCTTGGGCGCATTGGATCGGAGATATCGATCTTGTCCCAAGGAATGCGATAAAAGCCGGCGCTTCGGCGTAGCCGAAATGCGTCGAGGATCGCCGCGCCTATCGCGGAAGCGGAAAGTCGCTCGAATGCGGCGTAGATGCCGACATGGAATTCGACAATCACAAGATTGCGCCCGTCCTGTTTGGCGCGAATTTCCTCGATATGGCCGATGCTTTTTCCGCGCGGCGAAAGAACGCGTCGACCAGCCAACTGTTCGAGATTGATTGTTGCGGCCATCAGCCAGCTCCCGGGATGCGGCCGACGATGTGGTCACGCAGCCAATTCTGCCAATCGAAGATCGCCGTCTCACGGACGTCGATGTCGAATTCGATATCGATGCCGATGTCGTGGATCTTGTTCCAGGCGATCCGATGCGGTTCGCTATGGCGTTTGCCGCCCAGTCTTGTCGCTAGGCCCGCCATCCAGCGTCCGGGGCGGGCTCCAAGTCGACGCGCCAGCGTGATCGATCCGAGTTCGATCGCAACGACCCTTGGTGGCTTGCCGGGCCTTAGTTCGGCCACCAGGCCATCGACCTTGCCGATCTTGACCTTCTTCCGGTCGACCACTTGCTTGTCCAGAATGTCGCGCACAAGATCCATCACGTACCTCCGAAAATCTGTAAAGGGATTGTCACGACAGCCAGCGCGAAGCCAAGCGCGATGACAAAGAGAACCGCGGCATTAGAGATCATCCCATTGCGATGATTGCCGACATAACGCTCGTCGTTCAGCAGGAAGAGGAAGGGAATCACGCTGAGAGGCAAGCTGGCGGCCGTCAGCGCCATGGAGAAAATCGTGAGCCTCAGCGGATCAAGGCCAACAGCGATCGGTAATGCGCTGAGAAACAACGCGGCCGTGTAAACCGTGCTGAAGCCTGGATTGTCGCGCGGTTTCTCGTTCTCACCCCAAGTCCAGCCGAAACCCTGAGCCACGAGATACGCCTGCTGCAGCCCGACTTCGAGCACAGCACCGAAGCAAGCTATACCGAGCGAAGCTGTGAACAGAACAAAGCCCCAGAACCCGAATATCGGGATTAGGATCAACGGCAATTGATGGTAGTCGTCCACCTGCTCTATGCCGTGCGGGGCAAGCACCAGCGCGGCGACAATCAGCACGCTGACAGAAATTGTGCCGCCAAAGGTCATGCCCATCGCCGCAATGGCGCGGTTGGTCCCTAGATAGCTTTCGTCCCACCGGTCCTCGATCGCTCCGGACGAGTAGAACATGAAAAGGTAAGGCGAAATCGACGCCCCAAGAATGCTGACGGCTATGAACCAGTAATTGGTCGCGTCGTGGTTCGGCACGGTCGGCACCGCGCCCGCCACGACCTGTCCCCAATGGGGCTTAAGCATCACGGCGCCGACTACAAAGCACAATGTAACCAGCCCGAGCATCGAGACGCCTTTTTCGATGATGCCGAACGTGCCTTTCCAGAGAAACAACCAAGCCACAAATGCCGCTAGCATTGCCCACCAGTGAAAGCCGATGCCGGTGGCAAGTTCGAGCGCGATGGCGACGCCGCCGATCTCCGCCGCCATGACCAGGAAATTGACGAGCAGGATCGCGAGTAGCGGCCAGAGGAAGGCATTGAAGCCAAATCGCTCCCGAATCCCGTCCGCGATGGTATGCTTGCTCACGGCGGCGAAGCGACCTGCCATCTCCACCAGGAAGATGATGCAGATCGTCCCCAGGGCGATTGCCCAAATCAACTGGAAATGGAATGCCGCACCGGCTTGGGCGGCTGTCGCCAGCGAACCGACTTCAAGAAAACCACCGACGCTGGTGACAACACCCAGCGATATTTCGAGCACCTTCTTCATTGGTCTGGACTGAAGGATTTGGAGGCAACCAGGGCGGCGATCGCGTTTCGAAGATCCAGCTGTGCCTGCTCCACTTTCGCAGGTTTGCCATCCTTCAATCCCGTCTCCGCACTCGCTACCGCCGCCGCCAGGCGACTTATGGCCAGTCGGGTTTGGTCAGGCGTCACAGATGAATCAGTTGACTGGATTTGCGCTTCGGCATCGGAGAGCTTTTGGGCGACTGATTGCAGCGTGCCTGAAGTGTAGTTCAGGGGAACTGTCCCTGCGAGCCAGGCGTCCAGTGTCAGCGATGCCGTTTCCGCCGCGGAAACAGCAGATCTTGATTGCTTATTAATTAGATCTTCAGAGGAAGAGCACGCCGCCAAAACAGTTGAAATTATGATCAAGCATAGAAAATTAAGTTCAACGCAGCGGACTCGACTGGGATTTGCACGACGCATAGCCGAATTGCTACCGTAGGTTACTCTTTGTTAGGCGCAGGACGATCGAAAACACGATCCCAACTAGGAAATCAAGGCGTCCGCTTTTTGTCGAGATAGGCGATCCGCTCCCCGCCGAATGTCTGGCTCGTGTTTTCAATCGATGACTGAGGAAAATGTTCCCGCAGCGCCCTACGAGGCGGGCGGGATTTCCTTCGGCGCATCGGGGTTGCGGTTTGGTGGATGCTGGTCCGAGGTTGGCCAGCCGTCGGGAACAATTGGTCGCGGCGGGGGTTCTGTTTTGTCTTCTACAAGGCTGGCCCGACATGAACCCGCCGTAACCGATCACATAAAAATAGAGAAATATGAGCACCCGACCGGCGGCTGGGGGTCGCTCCGCTCGCTGGCCCGCAAGGCGCGTAGCGAAGGCCTGCTGCTGTCGGGGATATGGAGCACGCTGCTCAAGCAAAACAAGGCAGACGGCTACATGTGCGTTTCGTGCTCATGGGCGAAGCCGGCTCAACCAAGGCCTTTCGAGTTCTGTGAAAACGGAGCCAAGGCCACGATGTGGGATCAGACGAGGCTGCGATGCGGACCTTCATTCTTCGCAGAACATAAGGTCGCGGACCTGCTCGAATGGCCGGACCGGGATCTGGAAAAACAGGGCAGGCTTACTGATCCGTTGCGTTACAATCCAGTGTCGGACAGGTACGAGCCGATTAACTGGGACAATGCATTCCGCGAGATTGCAGCAGAACTTCGGCGGCTCGATCCGAAATCGGTCGTTTTCTACACCTCGGGTCGAGCCTCGCTGGAGGCTTCGTTCATGTATCAGCTTTTCGCGCGCATCTACGGTTCGTCAAACCTGCCGGACTCGTCCAACATGTGTCACGAATCGACTTCGGTCGGCCTGCCCGAGTCGATCGGCTCTCCGGTTGGGACTGTTCAACTCGACGACTTCTCGAAATGCGACATGATGTTCTTCTTCGGCCACAACACCGGCGTCACGGCGCCGCGGCTGTTGCACCCGCTGCAGGAAGCGCGTCAACGCCAAGTGCCGGTATTCACTTTCAACCCCTTGCCCGAGCGAGGGCTGAAGCGGTTCAAGAATCCGCAAAACCCCATTGAAATGTTGTCGCCGGGACCTGGAACCAAGATGTCCACCGACTTCTTCCAGATCCGCTGCGGTGGCGACATCGCAGCCATGACGGGTATTGCGAAGGCTGTGTTGGGACTCGACGACATTGCGCGTCAACATGGAAACACGCGTGTCTTGGACGTCGATTTCGTCGCCGAGCACACGCATGGTTTTGCCGAATTCGAAGCCTATCTACGCGATACCAGCTGGGAGGATATCGTTAGACGTTCCGGTATCGGACAGTCCGATCTGGAGCATGTCGCCGAAATCTACAGCCTTTCGAGTGCGGTGATCGGCAATTACGGCATGGGCCTGACGCAGCACAGGCACGGCGTCGAGAACGTCCAGATGCTATGCAATTTGCTGCTGATGCGCGGCAACATCGGAAAGCCTGGGGCCGGCATCTCACCCCTGCGTGGCCATTCCAATGTCCAGGGCCAGCGCACCGTCGGGATATCGGAGAAACCCGAGCTCGTCCCGTTGGACAAGCTCGCCGAGTTCTACGCCTTCGAGCCACCGCGCGAAAAGGGTTTCGATACGGTCGAGACGTGCGAGGGAGTCATTGGCGGATGGGTGAAAGGCTTCATCGGCCTGGGAGGCAATTTCGTCCGTGCAGTACCGGAAACCGGCCTGGTCGAAAAGGCTTGGCGTGGACTGGGCATTCATGTCGAGATAGCAACCAAGCTCAACCGCAGCCATCTCCTCCCAGGCGCCGTCACCTATCTTCTTCCGTGCCTCTCGCGGCTGGAAAGTGATCATCAAGCGACCGGCGAGCAGACCGTCTCAATCGAAGATTCGACCGCCTGCATCCACGGCTCCTTTGGATCGCGACCTCCCGCTTCGCCAAACTTGCTCTCGGAGCCGAAGATTATCTCCGAACTCGCCAAGGCCACGGTGCCCGACAAAAGCTCCGTTCCATGGGATCAGTGGGTCGCTGACTATTCGCGTATCCGCAACGAGATCGAACGGTGCTTTCCGCAGCACTTTCGCGATTTCAATAACCGGTTTCTCAACCCAGGCGGCTTTCATCGCGATATCAAAGCATCGAAACGCGTGTGGGAAACACCGAACAAGAAAGCCAATTTCAAACTGCCGGCGATGCTCGAGGCAAATCCCGATATCGATGTGTCAGGTGATAATGTGCTGACGCTGATCACAGTCCGTTCCAATGACCAGTTTAACACCACCGTTTACGGCTATAACGACAGATTGCGCGGCATTCACGGGATACGCATGGTGGTGCTGATGAACGAGGCGGACATTCGGCGTTTCGGCTTGAGCGCAGGGCAGGAGGTCGATCTCGAAACCCATGCGGAAGACGGTGTGGAACGGCGCGTATGCGGTCTTCGGGTCACACCTTATTCGATTCCCGAGGGCAACTGTGCTGGCTACTATCCAGAACTCAATCCGCTGGTTCCACTTTGGCATCGAGCAAAGAAGGCTCATGTTCCAGCCGGAAAATCGATACCAGTTAGAATTGTTCCCGAAAAGACCCGAGCCAATGTAGCATAGATCTCGTTCCGACTTGGCTGCTAGCTCTTATGACCGTGGTCAAGCGTGGTAGATGAACTTTTCCGCCCCATGTCTTTGCCACAGGATGTTTGCCGTTGATGGACAGCACGGGGACGGGATGAGCCCTTGAGACGACGGTCGATCATGCTCTTATCCGCGGGTTGGCTACCGCACTTCCGTAATCCGTCTTGGGCTATCCTTGTCTAGAGTCGGGCGTTGGGCCGTTGCCCAGCCACATAGCTAGCGCGGGAATTCCCCACCGTGGCCACATCCCGTCTCCGTGCTGTCCCGGTTGTTCCGCCGGATTGAAGCCGGTCAATTAGCTTCAATCCGGCGGCGCCCGTGGGAGACGAGCGTTTGCTGGAAG
>NZ_SADR02000457.1 GCF_004010325.2 Mesorhizobium sp. M00.F.Ca.ET.216.01.1.1 | reverse complement strand
GGATCATCTGTTGCGTGACATCGGCATCAGCCGCGTGGAGATCTGGTCAGCCACCAGGTTCGGCAGGGGATAAAGCGATCGAATTGCGACCTGACGAGCCGTGATTCCTGGCCAATGGCGGCTTCCCGGCGCAGAACCGGTCCGGCCAAAACCGTCGACAGCGCGGGAAAGCGCTGCTAGAAGCCCGCGCCACAGACAGGATTCCAAAAAATTGGCAGAAGACATCGAACAGGCGGTATCGCGCCGCCGCACCTTCGCGATCATCGCCCACCCTGACGCCGGCAAGACCACGCTTACCGAA
>NZ_SADR02000456.1 GCF_004010325.2 Mesorhizobium sp. M00.F.Ca.ET.216.01.1.1 | reverse complement strand
CTTTCGCCTTTGGCTGGCTGGACTGCGCGAGGCATTGCGGCCAGCGCTTCGTCATTGGCGCGGTGCTCTGCGGACTGGTCGCGGCACCGATCTCGCTTGGCCTGCAGGGCCTCGACGCGCCCGGCGCACCGCTCGCCCGGATCGCGCAGCCGGCGGTCTGGAAGGCCGCGCTTGCGACCAGCTTCAGCTGGACTGTGCTCGTCGCCTTGATCGCGTTCGGATTGGCATTGCTGTCGCTGCTGGGTCCGCCCGTCTCCCGCAAGCTGCTTGCCCTGGCCGGGCTTGCCGGTGTCGGCGCGGC
>NZ_SADR02000455.1 GCF_004010325.2 Mesorhizobium sp. M00.F.Ca.ET.216.01.1.1 | reverse complement strand
CTTCAGCGCCGCCTGATGCGGCTTCTGGTCGGTGCGGCGGTAATAGTCGATGGCAATCTGGTTTTCCGGATCGATCTTGGCGATGCGCCTGGCATCGGCCAGCGCCACCGACGCCGAGAAGGTATCGCGGTAGCTTTCCGGGAAACGCGCCGCGATGCTTTTCAATGCCGGGTCGCTGCCGGCTGCTTCGGCCGCCTCGGAAAGCGCGTCTTCCCAGGTGCGCACGATATCGCGGATCGCCGCCTCGACGGTGGCAGGGTCGACCTTGGGCGTCTTGCCGCCGGACCGGCCGATGATGAAG
>NZ_SADR02000454.1 GCF_004010325.2 Mesorhizobium sp. M00.F.Ca.ET.216.01.1.1 | reverse complement strand
TGCTCTTCCGATCTAAGCACTCGAAGGCGGCGTGATTGCAGGTGCCGGTCTCGACGTGTTCGTCGACGAGCCAAATGTGCCGCCCGAACTCTTCGGCATGGACCGCGTGGTGTTGCAGGCGCACCGCGCGAGCGCCACGGTGGAATCGCGCACCGCAATGGGCGAGATGGTGCTCGCAAGCCTCGAACAGGCGCTGGCGGGCCAACGTCCTGAAGGCAGCCTCACGACGTAACGCTAACGCGGGCGGCGCCTTCGCATGGCCGTCGCGATCGGGGTGGGAGCGCGCGCACCTATAATGAGC
>NZ_SADR02000453.1 GCF_004010325.2 Mesorhizobium sp. M00.F.Ca.ET.216.01.1.1 | reverse complement strand
GCCGAACACTTCGCGCGATGCCGCGCCGAGATCGAAGAGCGGCCACGTTTGACCGCTGTTCCAGAGTCGCACGCGCTTGCCGGGCGGCTCGCACGCAAGGCCTTCCAGGCGCTTGCCCACACCGATGCGGTACAGCACGCGCGTGGCGTTCGGGCTCAACTGCACGCCGGCGCCGATCTCCCCGAGCGCTTTTGCCTGTTCAAGAATGGTGACGTCGAAGCCTTGTCTGAGCAACGCGGCGCCCGCCGTCAGGCCGCCGATTCCGGCCCCTGCAATGACGATTTTCATTCGATCTTTCGAC
>NZ_SADR02000452.1 GCF_004010325.2 Mesorhizobium sp. M00.F.Ca.ET.216.01.1.1 | reverse complement strand
GGCGATGCTCGCCTTCGTAGATCGAACCGATCGCTTCGCGTAGCGAGTCGAGCATCAACACAGATGCCACGATGGGCAATTCCGCGCTGCCCAGAAAGTTGACGATGCCGTGATTGCCGCCCACCTGCGCATGCAGCCCGGTCAGGACGGCGGTGACAAATACGGTCAGGACCACACCACCGACCGCGTCCGCGAGTACTGCTTTCTTCATTGAGTTCGAATCCTGGGAGGTGGGTGCGACGCGACCAATGCCGGAAGTCGGCACCAATCAAGCCTTACCTGGCCAGACACGCTGCAGCGT
>NZ_SADR02000451.1 GCF_004010325.2 Mesorhizobium sp. M00.F.Ca.ET.216.01.1.1 | reverse complement strand
GATCAACAACGGCCTCGTCAGCTATTTCACCGGACGCGGCCTCGACATCGCCGCCGTCGCCACTTTCGACCGGCGTGACGATCGCGAGGCGGCCCGCATCTCGCTCGCCTCGATCGAGGCCGCGGCCGAGCGCATGGCGGCGGCGCCGGGTGTGGACGCGATCTTCATCTCCTGCACCAGCCTGCGCGTCGCCGAAGCCGTGGCGGAGCTGGAACTGCGCATCGGCATTCCCGTCACCTCTTCCAATCACGCCATGGCCTGGCTCTGCCTGCGCCTCGCCGGTATCGACGACGTGGTGCCGG
>NZ_SADR02000450.1 GCF_004010325.2 Mesorhizobium sp. M00.F.Ca.ET.216.01.1.1 | reverse complement strand
CCAAGCTCATCCACATCACCGCCGCCGCGCTCACCGGCGCGGCGCTGCTCTTCGGTGCCGGCAATGCCGCCCACGCCAACCAGCTCGTCGCCACGGTTTCGCTGTCGCAGCAGGTCATGGAAGTGACGGTCGACGGCCGGCCGACCTACACCTGGAAGGTGTCGACCGGTGGCAGGGGGCACATCACGCCGACCGGCTCGTTCAAGCCGACCCGCATGCACGAGATGTGGTACTCGAAGAAATACGACAACGCGCCGATGCCGCATTCGGTGTTCTTCAGCGGCGGTTACGCGGTGCATGCC
>NZ_SADR02000449.1 GCF_004010325.2 Mesorhizobium sp. M00.F.Ca.ET.216.01.1.1 | reverse complement strand
CTTCGCCCGGATCGGTGGTGTGCCCGCCACCATGACGATCTCGTCGCTCGGCGGAAGCTGCATGATCTCGCCAGGTGTCATCAACTGCCGGGCTGTCTCTTGCCGCGACACCATCAAATGTCCAAGCCAGGGCGAAAGCCGGTGGCCGGCATAGTTCTTCATCGCCCGCATCTCGGTCGCTGTGCCGAGCGCGTCGGATACACGTTTGGCGGTCCTTTCATCATTCGTGGCGAAGCTCACGCGCACATGACAATTGTCGAGAATGGAGTTGTTCGGACCGTAGGCCTTCTCGATCTGGTTGA
>NZ_SADR02000448.1 GCF_004010325.2 Mesorhizobium sp. M00.F.Ca.ET.216.01.1.1 | reverse complement strand
ATCGAAAAATTTCGAGGTACCGCGGCCAACTCTGAGCTTTGGTATCGTGGTCACGGAGCGAATTCGTACGTTTTGCAACCGGGGTTGCACAGATCGTCGCTCCCCTTGGTGAAGGACATGGTTATCACTAGGGAAAATACGACTTACGACGAATTCTACAGAAGGTCGCCACTATTTGACCGGTCTGGCGGGCGAGATAGATGGGATCTCCTTTTCCTGATGCAGCAGTACAGAGCTCCGACACGGTTGCTAGAATGGACCTAAAGGGCACTCGTGGCCTTATTGTTTGTGATTGTCAGCGG
>NZ_SADR02000044.1 GCF_004010325.2 Mesorhizobium sp. M00.F.Ca.ET.216.01.1.1 | reverse complement strand
GCGGGCGACCCAGGCCGCAGGGTAGGTCGTGCGCACGAAAGGCGCGTCAACACTGCCGGCGGCGGTTTGGGCAAGATGATAGGTGGCGTGGACGTCGAATGCCTTGCGCACCGCTTCGACCGCACTGGCCGTGTCGCCGGCGTTGCGGATCAGGTCCAGCAGCTGGGTCGCGGACTCCATTTGCCCCTCCCCTGCGCAGCCCTCCCCCATATGGGGGTATTGTTTTGCGTGCATCTATGTTTACACGGCAACCAGCAATTGCCAAGCGTAATGTGAGGGCGATGCTTGACCTTCGATTCGATTCCGAAGCGCTGGCCCCCACCAGCATCGCCAGGAAGCGGTAGAGGTCTTTGTGCGAAGGGTTTCATCAGCGCACTGGCGAGGAAGCCCTGATGCGCGCCATCGTGGCCAAACGGTCCGAGTGGAGACGTGCCAGATTCTGGAGGCTTGAGAAATGAAACCGTTCGGCGGCAACGGACCGGCATTCCGAGGCACTCACCACGCAAGAGAGGGGCCGATTTCGTATTTTGCGGCAAGGCTCTGCCGGCTGCCGACCAGAATGCGAACCTTGCCGGGCTTCCTGCACAATCCCGAAATCGCCCTAGCGGCAGTCCTGCCGACCCTTTTGTCGAGGCCGACATAGCCGATCCGGGTTTGCGCTGTCAGTTCCGAGATCAGGCCAAAGACCGGGGTACCGCGCTCAGCGAGGCTATCGATCGCCCATGAGATGTGCGGACGATCGGCCGTGACCACCGCGAGCGCATAGCTTCCATCGTCAGCACGAAAAACTCACTTTGCCCTGATCGAGCCATCTCACTGATGCCGAACAACGAAGGTTATCCACAGTCGTTGCATGGACGCGAACCTAGCTTGATTTTGGGAGATTTCACCTATCAGGCCGGAAGCTGGACCAAGCCGCGCCGGGTGATCGCCAAAGTCGAGTGGCATCCGGGCGAGCTTGTTCCGCGCGTCGGCTTCATCGTCACCAACCTGTCCCGCCCGGCCGAGCGGGTTGTCGCCTTCTACAATCGCCGCGGCACGGCCGAGCAGTGGATCAAGGAAGGCAAGGGCGCGATCAAGTGGACGCGGTTGTCGTGCCGGACGTTCGCTGCCAATGCCGTGCGGCTTCAGCTTCACGCGCTCGCCTACAATCTCGGCAACTTCCTGCGCACGCTGGCAACGCCCGAGCCGATCAAAGACTGGTCGCTCACCAGCCTCAGGGAGAAGCTGATCAAGATCGGCGCCAGGCTGGTCAGTCATGGCCGCTACGTCGCCTTCTAGATGGCCGAGGTCGCCGTGCCAAGGATGCTGTTCGCCGAGATCCTGCGACTGATCGCGGAACGGCGGCCGCCGCCTGATCCAGCCCCGGCATGAACGGCGCGATCGTCATGCGTATCAGCGAAAACCACGGGAGAGGAGCGTCTTGATGAAGACGAAATCGACATCCTTGGCGCGGAAAGCGCTGGCGTCACCGACTTTTGTTGCAAGGCAGCCCCGCTTGGCGACGGGTCGCGACGGTACGGACTTGCCAATGCCCGCCAATGGCGGCAATCTCAGCTCAACAAGCCGGTCATCGGGTGGATGCCGGATTGGGCTTTCGGAAACACTGCCGCTGGTCCGGCTCACCCGGTGACCTCAATGACCGGAGAGACTGCGTGACCCGCGACCAGATGCTCGCCCACCTTCGCGCCGCCGATGCGGTCGCTCGCGAGGCGGCGGCGCACGGCCATCATCCCTTCGGTGCCGTGCTGGTCGGCCCCGACGACCGCATCCTCATGCGGCAAGGCAACATCGACACCGTGCGCCACGCCGAAACCGAGCTCTGCCGGCGTGCTGCGGCCGCCTATCGGCCGGATTTCCTCTGGTCCTGCACGCTGGTCTCCACCTTCGACAGCTGCGCGATGTGTGCCGGGACACTCTACTGGGCGAATATCGGCCGGCTGGTTTACGGCGTCGATGAATCGAAGCTGCTCGCGCTCACCGGCGACCACGCCGAGAATCCGACGATGAGCCTCTCGTCGCGCGCGGTCTTCGGCTCGGGCCAGAAACGGATCGAGGTCCACGGCCCCTTCCCGGAAATCGAGGAGGCGCTGATCGAGGCCCATCGCGGCTTTTGGCGGCGGTAGTGGTTCTTCGCCAACCCCAGTCAAGACCCCAGCTATCCTCGCGTTCCCGGTATAAGGGCCCTAAGTTTGGGAATGGTTTGAGATAGCAATGCGGGCCATGCCGGCTAGAAGGGCTGCCGTCGAAATAGCAATCAAATGCGCTTGGGGGCATTAGCATATTCGCCGGAATGCTGTCACGGTGACGCGGTGACGGGAGAGCGCGCCAAGATTCCCAGCATCGGCGCAGACGAAGCGAGCGTCCTGACAAGGGGGGTTTCGACCTATCGGAGATCGACGATCTGCTTGAGGTCGAGGGCGCCGGTGAGGCGATGGCCCACCTGCGGGCAATGTTTGCCCGACGCGGCCAGCAGGAACTAGAGTCCCAGTGCGGCAAGGCGCTGTAGTTGGTTCAGCGGAAGCCGCAAGACGCAGCCTCCTGACCCAGATCTCGCCGAATGCCCGTGTTATGAAGTCCTGGACGGACCGTGGTTGCGCGATCGAGCATGGATAAGCTTTGCTTCATGAATCCAGCCGGCACCCTCCGGTGGCTTCTCCACCAAGGTTGGCATCAACGGCTCGATGAACTCCAGCCGGCCGGAGCCGGCGCCAGCCCGCCTGTGCATGGAACCGAGTCTAGATCACCGACTTATATTAGCCAGAGCGAACATAACAAAATTCTGCAAGTTCAAGGAGGAACCGAAATGGCCGACGACAAAAGCAAACGCGACTTTCGCGACCGCAAGCGGATCTCGGCCGACGACGATTATGAGGTGAACTATTTCGCCCTGAAGAACAACATAACGCCGCAACAGGTGCGCGAGCTGATCAACAAGTACGGCAGCGATCGGGCAACCCTGACAAGGGCCGCGCAGGCATTGCCGGTACGATGACCAAGCTTTCCGAATTGGGACCGCCCCTCATTGGAACGCGTCAGGCGCTAGTGAAGCATGAGGCCCAGCATCTTTACGACTGTCCGACATGTGGCCAGACGGTCGATAGGCGCGACCTTCGGCAGGTCATCTGGCATGAGCTGCCCGGACACGAACGGTTGGAGATCGACTCATGAGAGCCAGTCGCAAATGGCGCGGGGTATAGATATCGGCGACGAGGTGGCAATCACAGCCACTGTCTTGCGACGCGTCAGCGAAGACCGCGCCAGCGTCAGCATCCCGCCTTACAACTTCCCTCATTCGATCGTCGATCGGATGGCCAAAAAGGGTCAGAACATCGAACTGATCGGTGAAGTCACGCGTATTTGACGATGACGCCGGCAAGGTGACGGTTAACCTTTGGCCGCCTGTGACGGTTGATCTCGACCAAGTGAGCAACACTTGGGGGCAAGTCAGGTTGATGACCAGTTCCAGCCTTCGTTTGTGCATTCGACAACAACGAACAAACAATGCATGATCCCATCTGGTGTCGGGGGGTTTGTATTTTGCCGCTGTATCAGCGGTTCTTATTTCGGGCTGTGCTGCCGACTATTTGAACCATTACGAGACGGTGACGCTCGCGACAGGCGATACGAACAACGCCATTATGCTTCTGCAAACAGCCGATCCGTTCAATCCGAATAGCAACAACACGCACATTGAAGGCGACGGCCAACGCATTGCGGGCGCGGCGCAGCGCTATCGAGGTGTAGCCGCAACAGCGGGTGTGGTCCCGACCAGTAAGGTTGGCTTGGACTGTGCGGGCGGATCGGGAAACAATCGCGAGGCGATGGAATGGGTCAAACGCTTCAGAACGCAACCGGGGTGCCATAGGTGGCCAGCCGTCCCTATGCGGCTAGTCTTCGTAACGGCGGCTGCGGTTGCCGCCTACATCACGCAGTACGCCATCCAGCGCGGCGAACGGGTTCAACTTGCCGTATCGAATTGGATCGGACCTTGCCAGCTCCAATCGAGGGCCGCGCTTCGATTATCGACGGCGATACCGTCGAGATCGCCGGCCAGCGCATCCGTTTTAACGGCATTGACGCGCCGGAGAGCGGGCGTATTGCCGACGATGCCAAGGGCTTCGAGTACCTGCGTACGGCGCGCTGCCGAGGCACTGGACACCTTCCTGGCCGCATCCCGGCCCCTGCACTGTAGCTTTGTCGACGCGATCGCTACGGTCGGCTTATCGGTGATTGTGAGCGTGCCGACGGTCGCAGCGTTCAGCAGTGGCTTGTAGAGCAAGGTCCGGCACTCGACTGGCCGAAATACAGTAGTGGCGCCTTTGCGAGCCTGCAGGCAGCGGCAAAGGCAAGCAAGCGCGGCATTTGGGCAGGGTCGTTTCAAGCGCCTTGGGACTGGTGCGCGGAGCGCCGGACAACGGGTTATCGACAAGTAAGCCACTAGGCCTGGTGACCCCGCGTGCGCTTACCCAAAGCTGGTCCTGTCAGCCTCGCCGTACCTGCCCTCAGATCGGTTCATGTGAAGAGGCAAATTGGTATCTAAACAACTACTCTTGGGGCGGGAAGCTGGATCGGGACGGCGATGGCATTCCATGCGAAAGGCTATGCTGAGCGGTACCCTTCTGAGGCTATGGACGTAGGCGCGCCGGACGTGGATCAAGAAAACTCTGTGAAAGAGAGGTGCCGGCCTATGCCGCATAAATGGCTTGTGCGTGCGCTAGTTCTGTGTGGCGGAAGTTGCGCGGCGGCTGCCAGTATGGCCAGCGAACACACCGTGATTTCATGCAAATTTGAGCATTTACCGCCGATGCTAATGATCATCCGCGGCGGCATGGGCGCGACAGACAACTCTTGGCAAGTCGGTCAAACGTCCCCGGTTCCACTAAATGTCAGTGCAACGATCGGCGACGGCATGCCGGAGAATGCGTGCTTTGGGCAAGGGCGTCCAGTCCGGCAACCTAGCCCGCGCACCGACATCTTGGCCTTGCACTTACATTAGCGTGAGCGCATGCTTGCTCAGCTGGCGAACCTCGCAGGCCGCCGGTTGGGCTCGGCGGCTAGCTGGTCACCCCCCAATAGGCTACCGAGCCGCCCGACATGTCATGCACGACGTTATTGTACCTGCGCATGTTGTCCGGATAAAGCGCTGAATGTACCTAGGAGGCGCTCACGATATGTCCGAAGTCACGTCGATTTCTGTGATCGTCAACACTTACAACTGGCCGGAGGCGCTGAGGCTCAGCCTCCAGTCCCTCGCCAGCCAGACCGAGCGCTGCTTCGAGATCATCGTCGCCGATGACGGGTCACGTCCCGATACCGCGGACGTGATCGAGGCCTTTGCTGGCTCGGCGCCGGTCCCGGTCAAGCATGTCTGGCACGAGGACGTCGGCTTTCGCCGCTCCACGATCCTCAACAAGGCGATCGTCGAGGCGCGCGGCCGCTATCTGATCTTTATTGACGGCGACTGCATCCTGCAGCCGGACTTCGTCGCCCAGCACCGCGCGCTCGCCGAACCGAACCACGTGGTCACCGGCAGCCGCATTCTGCTTGGCCGGGAGCTCAGCAAGGAGCTACTGGCCGAAGGAAAGTGGAACTATCAAGCCTTCCGCCAGAAGACCCTTAGCCATCGCCTCACCGGCGAAATTTCCAAGATCATGCCGCTCTTCATGCGCCTGACCTGGCGAAGACTTCGGGACTATCGCTCCTTCGTCTGGCGGCGCATCAAGGGCTGCAATCTCGCCTGCTGGAAAATCGACGCACTTGCCGTCGGCGGCTTCGACGAGACTTTCACAGGCTGGGGCTCGGAGGACATCGACTTCGTCTTTCGCCTGCATGACAAAGGTGTCATCCGGCGCTCCGGCAGTTGGGCAACAGAGGTGCTGCATATCTGGCACAAGCCGGCTGACCCGAGCCGCGCCGCGGCAAATATGAAGATCGTGCGCGACAGGATAGAGGCTGCCCGCCACCGCAACAAAGCCGCTCATACGCCATACTCGGCATAAAGCTTCGCAAGCGGCGAACCTGCCGGCGGCGGCCTGTGCTTCAAGTCGCGCAGCATCTCGTTCCAAAGATGCAACGTCAGCGTCTCCTCGCGCAGGATCACATCCAGCGAGAATGCCGGATCGTAGACGGCCCGCGCTTGGCCGAAATGGAGCGGGTAAAAGACTTGCCGCGGCAGCGCGCATTCGAACAGCCTGTACTTATGCGCGAGCGCCGTTAGCGCGCCGGGGCCGAAAGTTCCCCAGGGAAGATCGGCCGGCCGCACCTGCAGGCCGATGAAGCGCTTAAACCGGGCCTTACGCGCCCGCCGCATGCGAGTCCAGGGAGGGACGTAATTGATGCGGAACAGGCTCTCCAACTCGGCCGTCATCGGCAGGCCGGCGTCGAGATATAGCACTGCGCCGTTGATCAGTGTCTCGTCCTCAAGCCCGAACAGGCAAGCCCCCTCGATATTCACCGGCTTCAGGCAAACCACGTCAAGGTCGGACCATAATCCGCCAGCGACCAGCTGCAGCCGATAGCGAAAATAGTCGGAGGCGAGCGCATAGGACCCGGTCTTGCGGTGGCGCAAGCGCTTCATCTTGGCAAAAGGCACGGTGAGCTCGCCGTCGACGAGATCGACTTCGGCCGGCACATTGGCGACCGCCCGGTAGACATGGAGGCGCACGGCGTGGCCACAGGCGAGCCAGGAGGCAATCGACAGCAGCTCGACGCGGCCGAGCCTTTCGCCGATCCAGAGCATGTTCACCGCCGGAGCTGCCATGTTGCCTATCTTTGTGTTTTTCTCTATCCGGCGTCGGGGGGCATGCCGCGCTTCTGGCAAGGCGGTTGTCTTATTCGATCCCAGAAGAAACTCAAACTCATGTCGTTGCTCAGCCGCAAATGCCGTTCCTTCAACCGTCGTCACAGACTGCTGAGGCGCACCGCCGCCTCGCCCACTACGCTTGTCTGGTGGGGAAGCTTCGAAGGCGGCGGCGGCGCGACGATCGGCGATCTGCATGCGGTGAAGAACCTTTCGGCAGCACTGCGCCAAGCCGGCCATGAGCATAACGTACTGAGCCACCCGACACTCGGCATTGCCGGCCACCGTCAGATAAGCGACCTGTTCGACATGCGCCGCGAAATCGAGACGCTGGTTTTCGTCTGCGGCCCGATTGTTCAGGCCGACCAACTGGCCGACCTGCTTACCGTGCACCGGAACGCGAGAAAGATCGCCGTGGGGGTCAGCGTCATTTCCGGGCACCAGGACATAGCTGCCCGTTTCGACGCCATATTGGCGCGCGACGGCCTGCCGAGGCCATCCTTCGATCTCGCCATTTTGCGCTCCGAACCTTGCGCAGTGCCCCCGACCGGCAGGCGGTTGAAAGCCGGGCTTTGCTTCCGCGGCGACCAGCAGGATTACGGCGCGGGCATGACCGAATGGCTCAGGGCCGAGCGGCTCTTGTCGCAGCTTGCCGAAGCCTTCGGTCTCGAGACCGAGCCGATCGACACGGTGTTGAGACCCGGAAACGAGGCAGCGAAGATCGAGCGGCAGTTCGAGACCGTCGACCTCATCCTGACGACACGCCTCCACGGCTCGCTCTACGGCCTGTCGAAAGGCAAGCCGGTCATTGCCATCGACCAAGTTAGGGGAATGGGTAAGGTGAAGCCGATCCTCGACCGCATCGGCTGGCCGCTTGCCTATTCGATCGAGGAAGCCAACGAAACTTCACTCGCCGACCAGATGCGCCGGACCCTGGCCGAATGGCCGGTCGAGGCGCTGACCAGCTCTCAGACGACAATTTTGCACCTGTCTTCCAAGGCTCGCGCCGACGCCGTGGCGCTGATTGCTCAAGCCCGGTGACAATCTCGCTCGCAAAGCCAATCCTAGCCGGGCAGCCGCCAGTCTGCGCCGATCGGCTGTATTGGCCGCTTGGTGGTAGTGAGTTTCATTGACTGCAAGTTCAGCGTTGGCGATCCCTCGCGCTCTTCCAGCATCAACTCGCGCTCGGACTGACGCCGAAGCCATTATCTTTATCGCTCGTTGGGGAGGGTGGCACGGGAAAATCCGTCCGCTGCTGCGCAGGCTGAGGACCTCGTCTGAGGGACCCTTTTGCACGATCCGGGAATTAGGCGTTGATAAGCCTGGGGTTGCGAGGTTAATTCGATGGTCATGTTGTACCGGCTGTCACGCAAAACCCTTGCCCGCCCAGACCCGTCTGTTGACTGGGTATCGCCCATGGCGACGATAGTTGTCTTGGGGGCGCCGCGATCTGGCACAAGTCTTCTTTGCGCTTTGATGGAAAAAACAAGGCAGCTTGGCGCACCGGATGAGTTCTTTAAACATAACTTGCAAAAATATCCCGAGATAGCCGACCCGAATGACATACTGCTAAGGCTGAAGTTTGTGGCTGCACGGGCAACGGGCGGCGTCTGTTCGTTCAAATTGTTCCCCTCTCAACTGCGATACGCTGTTGATCGGGTCGATCTGTGGCGGTTTTTCCCAAATCCTATATTTGTGAGAGTGAGCCGCGACGATCTTCTCGGACAAGCTATCTCTCTGGTAAGGGCCAAGCAAACAAACGAATGGAGTTCCCGGCGATCTGGACAAGGGCGAGAGGCGACTTATTCGTTCACCCAGATCGAAGACGAGATGAAATTCATTCTAGCTACAAACAACGAGTGGGACATTTATTTCGCGCGGAGCCAAGTGACTCCGATGCGGGTCCGCTATGAAGAGATCGTCGAAAATCGCGAGCGGGTTTTGAGCGCCATAGCTGATAGGGCAAATGTCACGCTAAAATTCATTCCATCATTGGAAGAAAGCGGGTTAGAGCGGCAGCGAGACGATTTAAGCGATGAATGGCGGTGGCGGTATGTGGCCGACGCCAAAGTCGCGCGGCCTCAATCATGGATACCGCGCAAGCTGCCTAGACTGGCCAATCTGGCCAGCATTCTTCGATAGCCTCGTCTAACTTCGACTGCGTCTTGCAAAGCTGCCATTAGCCGATCTGCTTCTTGACCGGAGCGGCATCTGACAAACAAACAGAGCCTTAGCCTGAGATATAGCGCCAGACTTCGGGATCAGGCTTGATCTGGCCGCTGAGCACGAAATATTTGTAGAGCACCAGCAAGCAGATCGCCTGCTCGGCCCGCTCGTCGGCGAAGTTGCGGCAATAGGCATTCGCGGCGGCAATGCATTCGGCTTCCGCCGGATGTTGTTCGAGGTGCCGTACCCGCTCGGCAAGATCAGCGAAATCCGGCTGCAACGGCACGTGGTGGACATTCGGCTCGAGCTGCTTTTCGGCGAACCAGGTCTCGTATGTGGGCGGCGGCATCAGGCAGAGCGAATTCGAGCTCATGATCCATTTGAGGTTGGTCGCCACATCATTGCCTTCGAGCGAAATGGCCGGGCACGCCCTGAGGGCACAGCTTATGCGTTTCATGACATTCGGCTGGGATTGCGGTTTCGCCTTCTATGCTCAATGGATCGCGCATTTCGACGGGCCACTCTAAGTTCGGCAAGCGTTGGCTGCCACCAGCCCCGGGAATGCTCCATCGGTCCGGCCTCACGACGAGCGGGCCATGTCTTGATGAGTTCCGCCAAGGTCGCTGAACGCCACGTTCCCCACACATAATCGACGTCCGCCCGCACCGCATGTGGGTAGAAGGCGGGCAATGCTGATGGCTCGACCAGTTCACCTGACAGCTCGGTAAAGACGACAATACCGTACTGCTCTGTTGCAACGGCGCGGCCCAAAGGCGGCAAGTCTTTAGCCAGCAACGGGTAGCGATGGCGGCGGCGTTCCGCGTATCGCAACCGCGTGATCCTTTGAGCTTCCGAGTCCCTCTCCGCCGCTCGCCGTCGCTTCCTTTCCTCTGGTTCGCTACGTCTGGCAGCCTTTTCAATTCTCGGCCACCGGCGCCGCAGTTCTTCATAGGATCGAAATGGCACACGCCACGCCCGGAGTTCGTCGTCCCAACTTGCCCATGGAATTGCGCGTAGTTCCTGAAGGACAGTCTTCGAGTAAGGCGTCCGAATGCGCAGGTCGTCGGCAACCTCGAGATATGGACTAGAGATCGGATCGAAGGCGTAGGCATCGCGTCCCCTGCTGTCGCCGTGGACCGCCACCAACTCAGCCTCGCGTGCGAGCCAACGGTCGACCCGGCGGGCCGCAGTCTTTCCCGGTACAAACCAGCTCCTGCGCTCGTCGCTCCACCGCGCTCGCGGAAAAGCCTCCCGAAATCGTTCGACAGTCATCCGGTCATAAGGAAAGTTCGCCAAGGCACCGGGCTTGTCTTGTTTCCGCTGCGCGGGATGATGCTTGGAATCCGCCACTGTCCTGCCGGCACAGATGTTAGTTCAGCACAGGAACGTCCCCCGACCCCAATGGTTCATACAGGAACTCGAACACGACCGCTTTTCGCGATGGACGGCCGGGAGGTGGCGCGCGAAATCGGGACCACGGTGGCAGCTGCTCAAATAAGAGCCGAGCCAACGCCGGGGGTGGGAAAGTGGGTGAGATGAGCGCTGTTAAACTCTGGCTCGCTTCATCGATTGAACCAGCGATCGCGACGCTCATTGGCCACCAGAGCCAGACCTATCAACAGCCCAAAGGCCATGCCCAGTGTAAAGGCGGACGATACCGTCCCAGGGTTGTCTTGCACAACGCCGGAAACTGCCTGTGCCCTGTCGCGGAGCGTTTGGGCTGTGCAAGATGCGCTTTCAGCCGCGCTGTCATACCACCCGCTGGCTTTTTCGGCCGCCTCTTCAGCACGATCGGCTAGCGTCCGATTGATCTTGTCGCAGACCAGAAAGCCCGCTTCTGACCCGGCCGTGCGTCCGCGGGCAGCCGCTGCACTCTCGAGTTTCGCTCGTCTACCATTTAAAGTGACGGGCTACGAATGTGGGGATGTCGGACTGTCTCGCAAGAAGCTCCTGAAGCCGGCTGAGCTGGAATTCTCCCGGCTTGATACAGCCCAGCTCAGCACGATGGATACCACAGGCAATGAAGACGACGTCCAAGCCTGCGTTTCGGGCGCCCGCGACATCGGTGCGGAGTGAATCGCCGACAGCGAGCACTTCGTGTTTTTCGTAGCCAAGCAGGTCGAGCGCGTGTCGGTAAGCCGGTGAATGCGGTTTGCCGTGATAGCGAACGGTTCCTCCAAGGGCTTCGTAGCGCTCGGCAAGGGTCCCCGCACAAAGAATGGTTTGATCGCCTACGGCAACGACCAGATCGGGATTGGCGCAGATCATTGGAAGCTCGAGCGAAGCGCATTCGTCCAGAAGCATCGTCAAATCGTCCAGCGTCTGCTGGCCGTTTGTTCCGGTGTTCAGAATAAAATCAGCGCTACGTGGAAGGTCGACTTCAATTCGGTCCGATCCCCAAAGCAGTCCTGCCAGGTCGGGCGGTCCGAGATGGAAATAGCGCCGTCCGAGCGCGGCATGCCAGTCGTCACGTGCATCTCGCAGGGCTTCGAACACCAGCTCGCCGGAAGTAACGATATGAGCATAGAGCAATGGATCTATGCCCATGCATTCCAGTCGCGCGGCAACTTGGTTCGCGCGGCGGGGAGAGTTTGACAGCAGGCAAACATCAACGCCCTTGGACCTCAGCACGTGGAGGGTCGAAATCGCGTCGGGAAAGGCGATTTCGCCATCGTGTACGACGCCCCATAAATCCAGAATGACGCCGCGATACTGCTCCGCTAGCGCTGAAATGCCGTCGATTACCGTAGGCGGTTGCCAATTGTTCATACCGGATCCCCAAGACATTTTGGATGAACGCTTCTCGGGCCTAGCCGACGCTAGACGTCCCGCCTGGCGGACCGGATGGCGATCGTCACAAGATGCCCGACTGTTGCAGCGGTGATGATGCAGCCTCCAAACAGGGTTGGCAGCGAGGGCACTTCACCGAATGCGAGCCACACCCAAAATGGAGCAAGCGGCGTCTCCAACGCGCCAATCAAGGAAACCTGTGCGGCTGAAACCCGGCGCGTGCCGGCCGAAAAGAAAACAAAAGCTAATGCCACTTGCACGAGGCCGAAAAGCGCAAGACAGCACATCTCTCGCCAACTCGCTAAAAGAGGCACAGCGAAGCAAAGACTGGCAAGGGCCACCAATATGTTGGCCAGGCAGATGGAGGACAAAAGCGATTGTTCTCGGTAGCGGCGGATGAACAGAGTGACAGCGGCCATGGTGAGAGTCATGACGATGGCCAGCGCGTTGCCAACAAGGTCAGACCCAAACCCGCTTCCCCAAACGAGCACGCAGGTTCCTGCGAGGATTGTCACTCCTGCCAGGAGCGCCGTGCGGTGAAGGACCTCTCCCAACCAAAGCCGCGCGAAGACAGCCGTCAAGACCGGTGTCGTCGCAAAGATGACGGCGACGTTGGCGACCGACGTCAGCTGCAAGGCCGGGATAAACGCCAGCATGCTGACGGCCAGAAAGGCCGCCACGGCGATGTCTGGCCCTGCCATCCGCAAGATCGGGCCGCAGCTCGGCTTTGGCCGAACCGCGAAGAGATGAACTGCCAGGAAGCCCGCGGCAAACAAGCTGCGCCAAAACAGAAGCGTCCAGGCATCAAGCGGCAGGCTCCTGACGAACAGTCCGGCGGTGCTCCATGCCGCGGCAGAGATCGCGATAAAAAGAATTCCTGTCTCGTAGCCACGCTGAAGCGAGGTGGTCGGGGCGTTACCCGGTGCTACGTGCTGTGGTCTGCTTCGTCGCCGCGAACGCCGGACCGGTTCCACCGGCGATTGCTCTTGAAAGACTGGGCTGTCCATCACGCGTCTTGACCCTAGACGGCGAGCGCGAACGGACTGTGGCTGTCGCCTGCGTCTGGCGCTTTGCCAACGGACGGGGCGGATGGAGACGAAGCATTCAGGTGCTGCCTTGTGCAGCCTGCACCAAGTCGCGTAAGCACCTCCTGGGGATTGGCGCCGGCTGCTGCTGCGAGCTCATCGACCGCAAAATCTTCACCCAATATTTCTGCAAAGGCACCAATGCCACAGACCGTTTCGGGGATATCGGTTACGTCGATGGCGATGTACTCCATCGATATCCGCCCGATAACGGGAGCAGTATATCCACCAAGCCGAACGGATATCTTGTTTGCGCAGGACCATGGAAGGCCATGCTTGTAGCCGATTGCGGCGGTCGCAATGCGGCTGTTTCGGGCCGTGCGAAACGTGGCGCCGTAGCCGACCGCCTCGCGCCTTGCCACAGTGCGTATGTCGAGGACTTTCGCGCGCAGACGCACGACCGGCTGTAGAGGATTAGGCTGGATGCCCGCATTGTTGAGCCCATAAAGCGCAGAGCCAACGCGCACCATGTTGAAATGATAGGATTTGTCCAGCCACACTCCGGCCGAGGCGGCGAGACTGCCAAGGGTGGGCTTGAGAAGATCGTAAATTGCGCGGAAGCGGTTCTTTTGCAACACATTGGTTGCGTCTGCCGCGCAGTCGCTGCAGGCGAGATGACTGAGCATGACCGCAGGGGGATGTTGCCCAAAAACCCCGGAAAGATAAAAGCGCCGCACGTCGTCAAAGGTGAGACCGAGGCGGGAAAATCCGGTTTCGACATTGAGAAAATAGGTTTGCGGCTCCCCGGTCGCGCGGATGGCGTCCATTTCACTGCCATTGTTCACCAGGGGGATGAGATTTTCGGATCGATAGAACTGGCCAAACCGCGCAAATTCGTCGCAAAAAACCGCGATCGCTGCGTTAATCCGGGACGATCTTAAAAGCAGCGCTTCGTGCAGGTTTGCGACAAAGAACAGATCGCAGCCGGCGTTGGCGAGCGCCCTTGCGATTTCCACCATACCGAGTCCGTAAGCATCGCTCTTGACGACTGCGGCCACCTTGACATGGGGTCCGACGAGTGCCGAGATCGTCCGAAAGTTTGCTTGTATGGCCTTCAGGTCGATCTCAAACACGACATCGGCAGGCTCTGCCAAAGACAACATCTCGCTATTCTCCCGCGCCTTCTGGGCCTATCGCCGCTTGCCGACCACGCGCCATCGCTGTCACTGCGGCTATACTTCAACGTTTTGCGCTTCAATACGCTTCAAGGTAAAATCCAACGCCGTCCCACCTCCACAATGGTTGATAGATATAACATGGCATTGAAACAGTTGGTTTTCATAGGCATGTAATTTCTGTGAATTATGCCTTAAAGTTCATTATTCATTTGTGAAACCTGTACTTTTTGTTTATGCAAAACTTAACAATATTTACGTTGACTCTACCAACGTCAGTCATAACGATAATGTGGCGACTGTCAGTTTCCACAGCCGGACCCTTTGTGAATAGAGACGTGGAGATCTTCGATGCAAGACCGCGTAAAGATTCTTATTCTCGGACACGGAGTGCTTGGCGGCGCCGTCCTTGATTTTCTCAGTCAAAGTGGCCAGGCCTACGATCTGTATGTCGGCGCCAGAGATGTTGAGCGGGCCAATCAAAGGGTCAATCTGGCGCGATACACAGCCTATAACCTTGGTCGCTATCCGGCGGTCGACGTGCTGCCGATCGACCTGATGAATGTCGAGGCAACAGCAGAGCAGCTGGCAGCCCTGCGTCCGGATATCATCTTCAATGCGACGACACTGCATTCCTGGTGGGTCATCACGCAATTGTCGCCCGACGCCTATCGCCAGATCGACCGAGCTCGCGGCGGCATATGGACGCCGATGCATATCGTTCTCGTGCGACGTCTGATGAAGGCCGTGCGCGAGGCTGGGCTTGAGAGCGTGGTTGTGAATGCGTCCTATCCGGATGTGACAAATGCCGCCCTTGCAGCCGAAGGTCTGTCGCCGACGGTCGGCATCGGCAATATCGCCAACGCGGTACCGGGCATCAGATTGGCCGCTGCCCATCTTCTGAGTTGCGATCCGCAAAGGATAGACGTGCGGTTCTTTGCCCAACATTACATCAGTTACCGCATGCCGAGCACCGGCACGACGGACGGAGCGCCCTACCATTTGACCGTCTACCGGGAGGGTCAAAGGGTCGAACCCGATGAATTGAGCCACGAGGAAATCTTCGCCAACGTTGCTGGACGCTTTCGGCGGGTGAAGGGCCTTGCCGGGCAGTCGGTAACCGCGTCATCGGCGACATCTGTACTGCGCGCGTTGGCCGACCGCGTCGAGCGTGTTGTCCATGCACCAGGCCCGTTGGCTCTTCTCGGAGGCTATCCCGTGAGGATCGCTCCAACTGGTATTTCGGTCGATTTGCCCGAGGGCCTGTCACTGGAGGAAGCGGTCGAGATCAACAGGCAGTGCCAGAAATTCGACGGTATCGAAGCCGTGGAAAGTGACGGCACGGTGCGTTTCACTGCCGAGACGGTGAATGTCGTACGCGAGTTGCTCGGCTATGACTGTGAGGCAATGGCGCTGGATGAGTGCGAAGCCCGTGCCGAGGAGCTGGCGGCGAAATTTGCTGAATTTCGTCGTCGCGTGGAGCGCTCGGATGGCGTTCACGCCGCCTGAACCACCAAGGGACGTTCAGCAGAAATCAACACAGAAGCTTTCGGTGATGTGACCGTCCCTTTCTCGGCGACAATTTGAACAGCCTCGGGATTGAGGCCCGGCCGTTGGCTGACTACTTCTCCTTGTCACGAGGAATGGAGCCAGATTCGAAATTCGCGCTGATCCCAGCCCACCAGGCGCCATCATCCGTACACATTTTCCGCCTTCAGGCGTCGAAGTCGTACCAGGCGCTGTCGCCGTCCTTGAAGTTTGAGGGGCAGTCAAATACCACCGTTCGACACGGATGTAGAGCACGGGTCAGAAACAAGAATGAAGGGGGTGTTCGGCCGACCCTGCGACTCAGCGCGAGAGATTCAGGCCGTCGGCCTGCCGCAGTAGATAGGTACCTTGGGCAAGGGGGTAACCGTCCGGTGAGCCCGGTGAGCTCCGGTGAGCACCGCAGCAATGTTGAGCTGATCAGCTGTCGGCTTTCGGCTGGGTCGTCTTGATCAACCGTGGCGTTTCGGCGGTTTGCGATGCGGGCGAGCGCGTATTTGATTGGCAGTTCGTCGATGATGTCAGGATCGTAGTCGTCGGCCATTCCTTGGCGTCGGCGTGGTTGGGGTGCTCGGGGTCGGTCAGCGCGTCGAACGTGTCATAGAAGCCGGGGGATTCCGCCGCAATCCTCCGGCGGAGCGTTTCTGTCGCCGCGGACATAGCGCGGATAGGAGGCCTCCGGATCGCCGGCTCTGACGCCGGTCACGGTGAGCCGATGCTCCCAGCTGTCGCCAAAGTCGTAGAGGCAGTCGATCGTCGTCCTGCGCGGCCTCAGGAATTATCAAAGCGGCAGGCGATTTATGTCGCCGTTTCTTGGCAGTGATCGCTTAAGTCGCCGGAAGTGTCGCGGTCGCCTCACCTGACATACCTTGATGTGCCAACTCCCCTAGAAAGCGGCTGAACGGAACAATGTCATGATGGACGCTGGCCCGCTCGAGAGCGGCCATATAGTCGGCGCGACGTTGAACGGGAATGACAGTCCAAGGATAACCGCCGGCCGCCATCGTGACGTTCATCAAGAACCGTCCCATGCGACCGTTCCCATCCATGTAGGGGTGGATGTACACGAAGATGAAGTGGCCGAGGACGACGCGCACCGCCGGCTCCTGCTCTGCTTCGAGCATCTCGAAAAAGACCGGCATCGCATCCCGCACGGCATTGGGCGGTAGAGGCATATGCATGGAATTGCGGATGAACACGCGCTCGCTGCGGTAGCCCGCGAGATCGCCGGGCTTGACAATACCGGCGGTGACGCTGGGTGCGAATAGTTCGCGGTACCACCCTCCATGGTCCGCATCGACTACGTGGCCAGGGTTTTCATTCGCCAGGACAGACGCCACGCTGCGCTTTACCGCTTCGAAGGCTTGGTAGTAGCCGCGCGCCGCGAGCGCATCGCGATGCTCGCCGTCCTGCGGATTCATATCCGGATTCCAGGTGCCGCTGCGCACTCGATCGATCAGCTCGGGGCTGACCCGATAGCCTTCGATCGAAAGCGAATGATAAGCGTCGGTCACATAGACCTCATCAACGCGCCGGAGGTAGGCGCTGGCGTCATTTGGGCCTCCGGGCGCCGCCGGAAAATTTTCGATGACGGCGCCGCGCATCTCCTGCCACATCAGCCTGATCCGTCCGGCATAGGGTGACGTCTCGCGGCGCGGCAAGGACAATTCCAGCCGTGTATCAAACGGATCGGTTTCGCGAACCGTGTAATCGGCAGCCTGCATGCTGCGGACAATGTCGTCTGCGATCCGCTCGCGGCCGATGTTACGGAATGCGCCCGCGAGCCGGCCGGCTATTGTGCTGTGACCTCCTTCGAGAAGTCGCGTGAGAATTTCCGATGCATCCGAGAATATCGCCAACGCTGTCCGCGCGTCAGTCGGTTTTTGCGCGAAGAAAGCGGGTGAGGCTTCGATAAGCGCCGCTGGTAAGGCGTAGAGGCGAAGACCGTCTGCTTCGGCAATGTCGCGGGCAGCCGGCATGCTGGCCCGCATGTCGAAAATCGACGTGCCGTGCAGAAGGGCAGTGGGTTTATTGCCTCCGGCGGGGGACCGCACCAGCAATTGTCCCGGGACCGTGCGGTTGCCTGCATGAAAGGACAAGGAGGGTTCCGGCGCGATACACCAATCTTTGCCGAAGCGATCACTCAAATAGCTGGCGCAAAAATCCCAAAACGAGGCGTACCAGCCGGTGGTCTCGCCCTGGCGCTGGTGGGGATTGGCCGGAATATACCAGCCTTTCATGACTTGTTGCAGGAAGCCGCTTTTGAGGAGCCGTTCGCGATGGGTGCGTGATAGGTCACTCGAACGGATGGCGACGATCCGCTGATCCTGCAGTTCCTTCAGCGCGGCGAGCGATCCGGCCAATTTCTCATGGGGCGGTGCCATGTTGCACGGTCCTTAGGTTTTTGTGTTGCATGCTTATTAGGTTTTACGCTGCGCTCTTATTAGGGAACTGAGCTGCGCTATTATTAGGTTATTATGTTGCACAATTGTTAGGGTATTGTGCAATAGGCTATTCAAACGGCTGCCGGACGCTCTGTGGCATGCGCCACCGAACCCGCTGATGATCTCGGTTTCGCCCATGTTCCAAGCCGGCGAACAGCGCATTGATAGATGCCATCGCCGGCCAGCTCTTAGCGGCAAAAACCAGCGTGGAATTCGTCAAAGGGCGGCAGGCAATCAGGACCTTGATCGGCGACGATCATGATCAAGGTGACGAGCACGACAATCGTGCCGACGACGTTGGCGCCGACGTTGCCGATGACAATGATGCCGATCATGCTGTCGCTGATGCTGCCCATCGTGCTGGTGATCATGCCGATCACCGCGCTGATCGCGATTGCACTTTGACCCGAAAAAGCGAAACACATCAACAACCCGGAAGCCTAATCGACGTGTCATATGTTTTGCCTTGTCACGATACAGCCAGCACATCGTATGTATCAGTCTCTGGAACCTCATCGGGTTCCAACGTGGCTGGCGTTTCACCGAACAGCAGAACAGAGATCGACACCCCAAACGTTCGGAAAATACTGTCAACTCACGGACAGGCTCGCTACCGCGTCGGAACCCCCAGATGTTTCCTCCAGGGAGATCGGGGTCTCGGCATTCCCTCTCTGAGCATCTGGTCCATGGGCAGCGATCGATAGAGTTGGAATTTCCATCCCGCTTGTGATGAATATCCCCGATCTAAAGCGATCATCGGCGACCCACTTTGACATCTGGCACGCGAGAGCGGTGGCCGCGGAGGCCGCTCTCGAGCAATGCGGCACGCAGGGTGGTTTGATCATGCCGATGCGATTGGTGAGACGCCAGGGGGGCCAATTGATAGGTTGAATAGCTGCCGATGTCTGGCCTGCCGGCGCATAGATGCAATTCGCGGGCGCCACAGTCAAAGATAACGGAGAAGACCGTCTGCGTCTTTTCTCTTACAGATACATCCTTGGAGACGGCCTCCGGCATGCCCTCGGTATCGCTCAGAACCCGGGCGGCACCTGCCACATTCGTCGTGTCGGAAATGGCGCGCCGCAGCGCATCAAGGCGACGGAAACTCGACGGATAGGTCGACCGCAGGGTCTCCCCGTCCTCGACCGCCTGAACGTCAGTTGCGAGCGCATGATTTGTATGGACGAGCACCTGCCCTTCGAGTTGTCTTGCCCCGGTTGACGGAGAAACCTCGACCGCAGCAACGTTGCCGTCCGCATCGCCCAACAGGTAACTTCGGCCGGACATATGCGGCACGCTCGTCAAGGTGTCGAGCGCCGCTTTGACGTTCGACTGGTCGAGCACGAGGCGCCGCACGACCTGGGAGGGCAGACCGGTTGGCGCAGCGTCGAGCATCAGGTCGTTGTTGACGAGCGCGACACCAGCCTGATTGCATCCGACCCAGCCGAGCATGCCGACGGAAGCGACGACAGCCCGTTCGAATCCAGCTGGACCGGTGTGGACAAAGACTGCCAGATCGGACGCGGTGCTTGGGGGAGCGTCCCAATTTTGCCCCACGATTGCTCCCTTGGCACCGCGCAACGCTATTGCGCTACAGCCGGTTGCAGGCTGGCCGAGAAAGAATTCAAAGCTGCTGTGAAGATAGAGGTCGTGCAGACTGCAGCCGCAACCTTCGGCAAGACCCTTGAGCTCCAACAGGACAGCCGGCGCCAGCGTGGCAAGGAGCTCCCAGGATTGCGCGGCTCTGCCTTCGGCATCCCGAAAGGCGCTCGTGCCATGCCGGCGTTTCATTTGGCGAATGGCTGTCCGGATTTGCCCGGCGAAATAAAGTCCATGCACACGTCCACGCTCGAAGGGTGAGCCGTGCAGCAGTACGACGGGAAAGCTCGAAGGCGGCATTTTGTCCGATCTCTTAACGACAGGGTTTCCCAGCGGCGTGCTGCTAGCTGAGCTTATTGCTGGTATTTTCCCCTGCGATCCGGTCAACCACGAGGATGACCAGGACATTGATGAGAATGACCACGGTCGAGACTGCAAAAATCGTCGGGTCGATGGTCGTATTGGCTTTCTGAAACAGCCAGATGGAAAGCGGAAACGCATCCACCGTGTAGAGGAAGTAACTCAGCGTGAATTCGTTGAAGGACAGCACGAAAACCAGAAGTATCCCTGATACGACACCGTTTCTGATGAGCGGCAGCACAACTTCGCCAAAGGCACGCAGCGGCGATGCTCCCAGCGTGTTGGCTGCCTCCTGGAGTGCGGGATCGAGCCCCTGAAGCGCGGCAGCAACGTTCCTTATCATGAACGGCAACGCGATAATGCTGTGCGCGACCACGAGCTGAAAAATGCCGAGGTCGAAGGGAAGCGCCGACACGATCATCAAAAGAGCGATGCCCAGGACGATCGCCGGAAATATGATCGGAAGCTCGACGAGCTCATTGAACAGGGTCTTTCCGCGGAAGCTCAATCGCACCAAAGCGTAAGCGGCAGGGACGCCGGCAAAGCAACATATGGCAGCGGTGAGGCCCGCCACTGAGATGCTTGTGGTCAGTGATTCCCGCAAGCGCACGAGATCCGCATCGTGCCCGAACAGCATGTCATAGGTGGCGGCGTACCACTTCAGGCTCAGGCCCGGAGGTGGAAATCCAATGCTGCTTGAAGGGGTAAAGGATATCAGGATCACGGCAACGATCGGAAGCAGCATTATGCCGAGGATGACCGCCGTGGCGCAGGTCACGATCAGTGCTTCGCAGCGCTGCATTCCGATGAGACTGGTCGACCTTCGCATCGGGCTATATCTGCTGGCCACGGCCTGACACAAGCATCCGCCTGGCAAAAAGGATCGCCATGGTAATCAGCATCAGAACGACGGAAAGCACCGAGCCGAACGGCCAATTCAGGAGCGTTCCCATTTCGTCGCGGATCAGCAGGGCAGCCGTCGTGACCTTCAAGCCGCCGATGAGCAGAGGGACTGCGAATGCTCCAGCATTGAAGGCAAACACAAGCAGTCCTCCGGCAACGATACCTGGCCACGCCAGTGGAAGGATAATCGTGCGATAGACCGCCAAACGCGAAGCACCCAGCACGCTTGCCGCTTCCTCAACTTCTGGGGATATTGTCCGCAAGGCGCTTGCAATCGGCAGCACTGCCAGTGGCAGGCTCGTCTGCACCAGGCCCAGCAGCACCCCTGTATCGTTGAACAACAAAGAGATCGGCTCGGTCATGTCGACGAGGCGGCTGAAAACCGAGTTCAGGATCCCGTTTGGTCCAAGGATGACAATCCAGCCGTAGCTTTGGACCAGCAAGCTGACGAGCATCGGCAGCATCACGCAAATCAACACAGTTCGACGCAGTGCTGCCGAGCGCGCCCGCGCCATATAAACCGCCACTGGAAAGGCGACGACCACGGCAAGGATGGAGCTCGCTGCCGCAAGCCCGAGTGTCTTTGCAAAAACCCGCAGATAAATTGGCTCGAACAGGGCGATCCAACTTTCGACGGTCCAGGCTATCCATTCGGCATTCTTGCTGCCGAAACTGATCCGCAAGACCGCCGCCGCACAAAGGATGACAAGTCCAATGAGCATTCCCGCCGGAGCAATCAAGACCGAGGCGTAGCTGGTGGGGCTTCTGCGGTGCGGTTTCGGCGAATGCACAGGGATACTGGTAGGCGCGACGGGCGAGACAGACGACATGGTGTCCTATCCTTGCGGGGTGAAGATATTGTCGGGGCTCACCTGCACCCACACAGCGGTGCCAGACCCCGCGCCTGCAAGGTCTGAGGTCGTTCGCGCGACAAGTTCCTGCCCGTCTGACAGCCGCACACGCCAGTTGAAAAGTCCCGAAGCAAACTGGACGTCAATGATCGTGCCGGCGATGTCATCCGGGCTTTTGCGGCGGATTTGCAATAAGACATGCTCGGGACGGAAGAAAAGCTCCTGCTCAAGCGTCCCCGCTTCCATATCGCCGATGGCGCCGCCAAGGATCAGCGAACCAGGTCTATCGGTCTGGTCCGCCGGCTGGCTCCTGGCCCGCAGACAATTCACATCGCCAAGGAATTCCGCAACAAACCGATTGCTGGGGCGCCGGTAGATGTCGGCAGGTGTTCCTACCTGCACAACCTGTCCGGAATTCATGATGGCAATACGATCCGACATGACCGAAGCCGTTTCCTGGTCGTGGGTCACATAAATGGCGGCAATGTTCAGGGCCTTTTGAATGCTCCTCAACTCAACCGCCATATGGTCACGCAGCCGTCGGTCCAGTGCGGCCATTGGCTCGTCGAAAAGAATGAGGGCGGGTTCTGTCACCAGCGTCCTCGCCAGAGCGACGCGCTGCAATTGGCCCCCGCTTAGCTGACCGGGCAACCTTTGTGCGAACGTGCGGGCGGGAAGCTGCACCGTCTCGAGCGCAGCGTTGACCTTGGCCGTGATCTTTGCCTTAGGCGTCTGCTTCATGCGCAAGCCGAATGCGACGTTTTGCCAGACCGTCATGTGTGGAAAGATTGCAAGCGACTGAAACACAAGGCCCACATTGCGCTTGTGAGCCGGCAATCCCAGCACACTGCGGCCGGCGATGCGGATGTCACCTTCTGTTGGATCCTCCAATCCGGCGATCATGCGCATCATCGTGCTCTTTCCGCACCCAGAGGGGCCGAGGATGGACAGGATCTCGCCTGCGCGAACAGATAAGGACGCGCCATGGACCGCACGCACCGCGCCGCCCGCGAAATCCTTGCCGACGCCGACCAGCTGCAGAATCGGTATGTTGTGGTTCAATGAGCCGCCTTCGGGCGGCAAGGCTTGGTTTGCCGTGTTCAACATGGCGCTGTGATCCTCCCTTTCTCCGTCATCTCCGATACTGGCCCGGGCCTGGCAATGTTCAGCGCGGCCAGCGCTTGGGCGGTCAGCTTGTGAGGATTTCGGTGTAGCGCTTGATCCAGTCGGCACGAACGCTTGCAAGGTGATCCCAGTCTATCGTCGCCGCTTTTTCTTTGATCAGCCGAGGAGAAGCGATGTAGGGGCTTTGCTTGGCCGTTTCAGACAGCTGGGCATCCTGGTTGATCGGTCCATACCAAACGGCTTCGGCCATCTTTCCTTGTGTGACGGGATCAAGAGCCTGGTTGAGGAGCGCGTGTGCAACCTCGATGTCTCCCGGGGCGCCCTTCGGCAGCACCATGAACTGCAAATCCACGAAGAAGCCTTCCTTGAGATCGAACGTCCCCGAGGCATTGTACTGCGGCTCTCGGATGAAATCCGCCATCTGCAGGGGCGAGTAGACGGCGCCCGCATGGAGTGCATTCGACTGAAAGAGCTCGGCAAGTTGACCGGCATTTGTCGAAAAGGTCAGGATGCGGTCCTTGAGCTTCCGCAGCAGCTCGAATCCCGGATCCGGATTATGCTCGCTTCCCCCAGCAAGCCGTGCGGCAGCGATGATGAGCTCTGCCGCGCCAAGATCATTGGCCGGCGGGACAAAGATCTTGCCGGTCTTTTCATCCCAAAGCACCGCATAGGAATCCGGCGGGCTGGCAAAGGTCTTAGTGTTGTAGACCAAGCCGTCGCTCCAAAGGTAATAGCCCACCCCAAAGCCATTGGCGCCGGATCTGTATTCCGGCAGCACCCGTTCGAGGTTGGGTATTTTTGCAGTATCCGGTCTTGCCAGGAGCCCGGCGCTCGCCAGTTCGATCGCCCCGACACCTGAGAGAATGACGACGTCATATTGTGGGCGAGCCGCTGATGCTTTGATCTTGGCCACCATTTCGGACGTGGTGCCTGTAAGGTCAGCGATCACGCGCGCACCGGTTGCCTCTTCGAAAGGCTTTATGATGTTCTCGACCGCTGCACGCCCAGTCGCGTCCGCCCACGTCAGGACACGGATCTGCTTGCCGGCAAGGATTTTGTCGTCGGCCAGCACCGGCCTCGAAAGGGGTCCAAGCATGGCCGCCGCAGTCGCTGTTGCTGCCCCCGCAAGGACGCTGCGTCGATGGATGTTGCGGGCCGTTAGGATGCGATTGTTCATTTTCTTGATCTCCTCTGTTGGTTCAGCCGGTCATGATCTAGAAGTTGTTGCGGCCTGCCGGTTTCGCTGGGGAAGCTCGGCGTAGAAAAGCCGCCTGCATGTCCGCAGACGCGGGTATCGGTGACCACGATCTCAGCGCGGGACATCGTGTTCGCTCCGGGTTTCGACCTTCATTCCGTTCTCGACCGCAGTCGTGCAAGCCCGGACGGACCTGCCGTCGGCGAGACGGACCCAGCAATCCTGGCAGGCTCCCATCAAACAGAAGCCGCTGCGCAATTCATCGGCGAACTCGAAACGCCTGATGTGGCGCTGTTGCAGGAGAATGGCCGTGAGCACCGTATCGCCCGTGAGGGCTGTCATAGGCTGCCCGTCAACTTCAAAGGCGACCGAGGTACGTTCGTCTGCGGCAGCAATCCGCCGGAACTGCCCTATTCCTCTTGCGATGCTGCCCATTGCACTTCCCAGCCGTCCGTTTGTGAAGCCACCGTAACAAACGTGTCATATTTTGCAACATAAACCTACAATGTGAAATCATTTTTGTTATAAGCCCATATTGTGGGAATTTATGTTGACCTGATTGACCGGTTGCTGGCAGGGTATGCGAGCGTGGATGGAGTTCGGGGACGTGACCTTAGCTGAGCAAATTGCGGAGTTTGTCTGCGGCACCGCAGATGTGCCGGAGGCGGCGACAAACATGACCGCCAAAGCGATCTTCGACGTTGTGACGGCGTCGGTCGCGGGCTACGAGACCGCGAGTGCTGGGGCCGCCCGCAATGCTGCTGAGACGGTCTGGGGTCTTGGATCGGCCGCTATCTGGTTCTCGGGAAAAACGTCAACCATCAGCGGTGCGTCGTTTTCCAACGCGGCTTGCGCCTCCTCGCAGGATCTTGACGACGGACATCGCGCTGCCGCTGGTCATCCGGGCGCAGCAATCATACCGGCGGTCTTGGCGACGCTGGACAGGTATCCGGAACACGCCTCGCGCGCCCTTGCGGCCATCGCTTTGGGGTATGAGGTCGCAGTGAGGATCTCCGCCGCGCGTGGGGTCACCACAGTTGCGACCACCGACAGCGGCTTGTGGTGCGGTCAAGGTGTTGCCGCAGCCGTCGGTTGGCTAAGGCAGTTTTCATCACGCCAGATTGCCGAAGCAATCGCCATTGCAGGCACGACCGCGCCAAGCCAGGCGGCGACGCCCTACACCCGCATAATGGGAAACAACGTGAAGGAAGGTATCCCCTGGGCGACAGCTAACGGGCTGTTGGCGTTGGAACTGGCGCATGAGGGGTTTAGCGGACCGATTGACCTCTTGGACAAGGCCGAGCGTTTCGATCGCAACACGCTCGTCAGCGGACTTGGAGCAAGCTGGCAGATTGAGGGCACCTATTTCAAGCCTTATGGCTGCTGCCGTTGGATTCACGCCGCCATCGACGCGCTCTTGCAGATCCAGGCTGACCACAAGATCGCCGCCGATGACATACACTCGCTCGAGGTTGAAACCTTCGCTCGCGCGCTCTCGCTCAACAACGAGACCAGGCCGGCCACGCTCGAAGGCGCGCAATATAGTGTCCCGTTCAGTGTCGCAGTGGCAGCAGTCCACGGACCGTCAGCCCTTCTTCCATTGAAAGAGGAATATCTGAATGATCGGCAGGTGATCACGCTGGCCGAGCGGGTTCACGTCTCCGTTGATCGCGAACTGGACGCAATGTTTTCGGCGGCCGTGCCGGCACGCGTGCGTGTAACAACGGCGGCAGCCACATTGACGCAGGAGGTCCTGCTGCCAAAAGGCGAGCCGTCAAATCCGATGGGCTGGGAGGACATCGATGCCAAGCTGGCAGCCGTCGCGGCCGGCCGGCTGGATGCGGACACCCTTGGACGGCTTCGCAAGGCCGTGGCGGCGCTGAAGGGTGGCGAAATCGAACCCTTGCAGAGCGTTTTGGCGCGGCAGTCTCTGCCCGAGAGGAATTATTCCGCCCCAACAAAACATGTGACATCCGACGATGACCATGCGTTGTCGGAGGCTTGTTGGCGAAGCGTCATCCCTTCAGTGATCTGAGATCATGGAGGGGCGATGGAACGCGCTACTCACCTTCTGGACCTAGTCCGCAACGCCGGCGACACGGCCAGTGCGGTCGAAGCGGTGCGCAAGGCATTCGACGTCCACGTCACCTATCATCTTGCCCAAACCGCCGCTGGCAATGTTGACGCGCCCTTCGTGCGCACGACCTACCCTGCGGCCTGGGTCGCCCGT
>NZ_SADR02000447.1 GCF_004010325.2 Mesorhizobium sp. M00.F.Ca.ET.216.01.1.1 | reverse complement strand
CGGGCGCCGCCGCGCCGTTGCCGTTCGCGCGTCTGCAACCGCGCATCGCGCGCAAGACGCTGACCAAAAAGGTCCTCGCTGATTCGCCGGCCGCATTGCTTGCCTACGATCTGCTGGAAGCACATGGCGAGGACTTGCGCATGACGCCGCTCGTTGAGCGGCGCGCGCGTCTGGACTCGCTTGCCGTGTCGCTCGAGAACCCGCTCGCGCGCGATCTGCTGCGCGTTTCGCCGCTTGTTTGCGGTGCCGACTGGCAGGCACTCGCCGCGCTGCGTGAAGAGAGCCGCGCGCGCGGCGTCGAA
>NZ_SADR02000446.1 GCF_004010325.2 Mesorhizobium sp. M00.F.Ca.ET.216.01.1.1 | reverse complement strand
AGATCATCACGGCGGTGAGTTTCATCGCTCCGGCCAAGGCGGCCTACCAGAAGTTCCGCAACCCGGCTTCGCGCTACGCCATCGTCGGCGTGTTCGTGGCCAAGGGCAAGGACGGGGTGAGGGCGGCGATAACCGGGGCCGGCGAGGACGGCGTCTTCCGCTCCAAGGAAATCGAGGCGGCGCTGGCGAAGAGCTTCGACGCCTCGGCGCTCGACGGGCTCAAAGTGCCGGCAAAGGGGCTGATGAGCGATATCCATGCCTCCGCCGACTACCGCGCCAACCTGATCGCGGTGATGGCAAAG
>NZ_SADR02000445.1 GCF_004010325.2 Mesorhizobium sp. M00.F.Ca.ET.216.01.1.1 | reverse complement strand
CGAAACCCACGAGGATCAAGGCTGCAAGGAACGCGCAGCATCGCAGCATCGCAAATCCTCACCCGCTATCGTCTGTCGGCTTCATGAAAGGCCAGTCGGCGCGCGCGGTCTGTTAAAGAATTCACAATACGCCGATTTGGAAAAGAAGAAAGGTCGCTGCGTTCGCGATATATGTTGGGTTTATAGATATTTATAGATATTTTGGCCTCAGCAACTTCAAGTTGCTGCTCAGGCTGCTTCCGCCAGGAATTCCGGGTTCTGCTTGACCAGCGCCACCCGCAGCTTTTCCATGGCCCGCGCTTC
>NZ_SADR02000444.1 GCF_004010325.2 Mesorhizobium sp. M00.F.Ca.ET.216.01.1.1 | reverse complement strand
AACCAGCTCGCAGAACGGCGTCATCGCCAACCTCGTGCCCGCGGTCGCCCAGTTGCAGCAATCGCTGGGCATCGTCTCGGAAAAGGTGGCGAAGATCGAAAAGACGGTCACCGAGACGCAGAAGACCGTCGAGGCGGTCAAGCAGACCACCGACACCTTGGCCGCCGGCCAGCAACAGCAGCAGGCGCAGGCTGAAAAGCTGCAGGCGACCACCGAGCAGATCGCTGCTTCGATCGACACCATCGCCAAGGGCTTCGCGCAGCTCTCCGCGCAGGGCGGCGCGATCGCCGATCCCAAGCGGCC
>NZ_SADR02000443.1 GCF_004010325.2 Mesorhizobium sp. M00.F.Ca.ET.216.01.1.1 | reverse complement strand
GGGGAAAAAGCCCGCTTCGGCCACTCCGAGCAGAAAGCGCAGCGCATAGAAGCTGTTCGGCCCGACGACGAATGCCGACGCCAGCGAGACGATGCCCCACGACACCATCACGCGCGCAATCCAGCGGCGCGCGCCGAATTTCTCGAGCAGAAGATTGGACGGCACTTCAAAGAAGAAGTACGCGATGAAGAAAATCCCTGCGCCAAAGCCGAATGCACTCGCGGACAGGCCGAGCGCCTTGTTCATCTGCAGCGCCGCAAAGCCGACGTTCACGCGGTCCAGATAGGCGATGAAATAACAGAC
>NZ_SADR02000442.1 GCF_004010325.2 Mesorhizobium sp. M00.F.Ca.ET.216.01.1.1 | reverse complement strand
CGCGGCACGGTCTCCGGCATCCTCCAATGCGGCTATCCGGCCGGCTATCTGCTCGCCGCCGTCGTCTACGGACTGCTCTACGGCCAGAAGATCGGCGACTTCACTGTCGGCTGGCGCGCAATGTTCTTGCTTAGCTTCGCACCGGCGCTGATCGTGCTTTTCATCCGCTCGCACGTGCCGGAATCGCCCGCTTTCGTCGAGGCCCGCCAGCACGTGAAGCCGGGACTGCTCGAAACGCTGCAGAAGCACTGGGGCATCGCGCTCTATGCCGTGGTGCTGATGATGTTCTTCAACTTCAGATCG
>NZ_SADR02000441.1 GCF_004010325.2 Mesorhizobium sp. M00.F.Ca.ET.216.01.1.1 | reverse complement strand
TCAAACGATCAAACGACCAAATGACCAAAAGCCGGGCCAACAACGACAAACGCCGCACAAGTGCGGCGTTTGTCGTTCAAGCGGCCAGGTCTATCGGAATCAGGCTTGCGCGACACGCTTGAGCGCCGCTTGTACTTCTTCGGGCTCGAACGATGCGAGCACGTCGGCCACCGGCTTTTCCAGCGTCTTCAGATGCGAGCGCAACACTTCCTGTTTGACCTCGAGTAGCTGACTCGGGTGCATCGAAAACTCGGTGAGGCCCATGCCGAGCAACAGGCGCGTCAACGTGGGATCGCCGGCCAT
>NZ_SADR02000440.1 GCF_004010325.2 Mesorhizobium sp. M00.F.Ca.ET.216.01.1.1 | reverse complement strand
CGGGCGTCACCTGAAAATCCAGTCGTGTCCCTAAACTATGATGCCGATTGCGAGCTACAATGCCCGAAGGAAGCGTAGAGTTTGAAGACGCCGCTGAGACCGATCCAGCCGAAAAGGGCGAGCCAACATAATGTCTTTGTCGCCGTCCAGTCGATCCGGTGCACCGCAGCGTCGGTGATGACCAGGCCAAGGATGGCAAGCAGGCCAACAAGAAACTGCGCCAGGCCGAGCACAAGCAGTTCCTCGCGCGGCGCGTTTTTCCAGAGGAGATATACACCGCCGGCGCCGGCGAGGAAGATGGCGC
>NZ_SADR02000439.1 GCF_004010325.2 Mesorhizobium sp. M00.F.Ca.ET.216.01.1.1 | reverse complement strand
AGCGCAGCACTTTTGCGCGACGGTTGCTGGAGCTACGTCTTCGGCGACCTCGACACGACCAGCGGCACCGATCTCGTCACCGGAGCAAAACTTTTCGCCACCTCGACCGATGGCCTCATCCCGTGGCGCGGCAGGCCCGATTCCCTCAAGCGCGGTCTGGTTGCCCGCCTCCCTCCCCTCGACCTCCTGAAGGACTGACCTATGGACGCCCCTAATTCGCCCAATCTTTCCCGTGTTCCCTGCACCGTCGTCACCGGCTTTCTCGGCGCCGGCAAGACGACGCTGATCCGCAACCTGCTTGAAA
>NZ_SADR02000438.1 GCF_004010325.2 Mesorhizobium sp. M00.F.Ca.ET.216.01.1.1 | reverse complement strand
CACTGGCAAGCTTCAGCTTGGAGCCCGCGCCCGGACCAGCCACCAACAGATCGGTTTTCGCCGACACCGAGCCCGCCACCTTGGCGCCAAGCCGTTCGGCCATCGCCTTGGCGACGACCCCATCGGTCGAACCATGACCGGCGCCCTGCAGCCATTTCCGGGCGGTTGCGAGGTTGGTGGTGGATGGCGAGAGCCGCAGCGAGGATATGCCTGCCTTCGCCACAAACTCCTTTGTTGCCGCCCGCCGCTCCGCCAGAGACTCTTCGAGCACCAGCCTGCCGCCGGCTGCGACGAGGGTGTCAAAC
>NZ_SADR02000043.1 GCF_004010325.2 Mesorhizobium sp. M00.F.Ca.ET.216.01.1.1 | reverse complement strand
AACCTCGTGCGATCAATCGACGACAAGCGAAGCATCAAGCTGCGCCGAAAGCGCGCTGCAAGAAACAACAAATACCTCGAACAGATCCTCCAACCTTCAATCCGTTAACCCGGATTCAAAGCCGTGGGAGACATGCGGCGAGGGCGGCCAGCGACCAAGCAAGGGACGCCAGAAACCGTTGGCGGTCACTGAGACCAGCACAGTTGCAACAGTCCCAAAAGACAAAACCCGCCGGACAGGGTCCAGCGGGTTTTGGAACCGGCGACGGGAAACCCGTCTGCTGCGGCTCTGGCTTTGTGAGCATGATCCGGCCTTGCGACCGGACCATGCCTGAAATCAAAGCGCCTTGCGAGCGATCCTCTCGATATCGCCGCGGTTGATGCCGAGATCGCTGAGCTGACGTGCATTCAGCTTGTTCAGTTCGCGCACGGTTTCGTTGTAGATGCGCCAGTTGCGGAAAGCGCGGATCGGGTTCATGGCAGTCCTCCATTGTTTCTATGGCGTGTAAATAGGCATCGCCGCCTAAGAATTGAACAGACGCTTTTGCATAGCCGCAATGCAATTGCTGCATTGCACCATTAAGCCTTCGTTCAGCTTGTTTCGTGCTGCTCAGCCGACGTCGAGCACGATCTTGCCGATATGCTCGCCATCCTCCATCCGCTCATGCGCCCGCCAGGCTTCCTTGAGCGGGAAGATCATGTCCATCACCGGCGCAACCTTGCGCGTGCCGAGCAGCGGCCACACCTGCGCCTCCAGCGCAGCGGCGACTGCCGCCTTGAACTCCACGGTGCGTGGTCTGAGCAACGAGCCGGTATGGATGAGCCGCTTGGCCATGATCTTAAAGAAATCGGCGCTCGCCACCGCTCCGCTCTGCGTGGCGATCTGGACGATACGGCCTTCCACTGCCGCAGCCTCGTAGTTTCGCGCCACATAGTCGCCGCCGACCATGTCGAGGATGACATTGGCGCCCTTGCCGCCGGTTGCCTCCTTGACCGCGGTAACGAAATCCTCCTCCCGGTAGTTGATTGCCCGATCGGCGCCGAGCTTCAGGCAGGCGTCGCATTTCTCCTTACTGCCGGCGGTGGTGACGACATAGGCCCCGAAAGCAGCCGCCAGTTGGATCGCCGTGGTGCCGATGCCGGACGAGCCGCCATGCACGAGCAGCGTTTCGCCGCTCTTCAGGCCGCCGCGCTCAAACACATTGTGCCAGACGGTGAAGTAGTTTTCCGGCAGCGCTGCCGCTTCGGTGTATGTAAAGCCGGCAGGCAGCGGCAGCACACTGCCGGCATGCACCTTGACGTATTCGGCATAGCCGCCGCCCGGGGTCAACGCACAGACCCGGTCACCAACCCGCCAGCGCGAAATCTCATCGCCAAGTGCTGCCACTTCGCCCGCCGCTTCCAGGCCCGGCAGGTCCGATGCGCCGGGCGGCGGCGGATAGACGCCCTTGCGCTGCTGCACATCAGGCCGATTGACGCCGGCGGCATGCACCCGGATCAGGATCTCGCCCGAACCGGGCATTGGCACGTCGCGCGTTTCCGGTTTCAGCGCCCGCGGCCCGCCGGGCTCCGAGATCGCGATGGCCGTCATCTTCGCCGGAATTTTCTGTCCGCTCGCCATGACCTGTCCCGTCCTGATTCGGCCGATCTTATGCCGGCTGTTTGCATCGACGCCCCTGCCCTATGTATGCTCATCGGCAGATCAGGCAAATGGCAAATCAGGGAGGAGCGACGATGGCGATCTTCGACGACGAACCCAAAAAGAAAGCACGCCCGCACGAGATCGGGCAGGATCTGTCGCTGCTTTCGGTCGGCGAGTTGTCGGAAAGGATCGGCATCTTGCGCGACGAGATCGCCCGGCTGGAAGCCGAACTCAAGACCAAAAGCGCCACCAAGTCGGCGGCCGAGGCACTGTTTCGCCGCGAATAATTTCTGCGGACAATTCTAGAGCCTAAATGCCTGCCGCCGAAATACCCGAATGCGACTGTCATCAGTCCTGCCACGAAACCCCAGCCGGATCAAAAAATGTTCGCTACCTACAGGCCGATCCTTTCGCTGCTTCGCGGCACCGCATTCCTGCTGGCGGCATCCGGGCTGCACGGGCTGCTGTTGCCGCTGCGCGGTCAGATCGAAGGCTTCTCGACCGCATCGCTCGGCCTGATGGGCACGGCCTGGGCCGGCGGCTTCGTCACCGGCTGCTTCTTTGCACCGCGCATCGTGCGCCGCGCCGGCCATGTCAGGGCATTCGGCGCCTTTGCTGCATCGGGAGCGATCGTCGCGCTGCTCACCGGCCTGATCATCGACGAATACGTTTGGATCCTACTGCGCGCCTTCACCGGCTTCACCATGGCCGGCGCCTTCATGGTCATCGAAAGCTGGCTGAACGAGAAAGCCACCAATGAGAACCGCGGCACCGTCTTCGGCCTTTACATGATGGTCACCTATGCCTCGATCATGGGCGGCCAGATGATCGTCGCCGGCGGCGACGTGAGATCGGCCTCATTGTTCATGATCACCGGCATCCTGTTCTGCCTGTCGCTGATCCCGACCGCCGTCTCGACGGCTTCACATCCCAAGCCGCTGCAGGACGTCTCGCTCGACGTCAAGGGGCTCTATGTCAATTCGCCGGTGTCGGCGATCGCCTGCGTGCTGATCGGCATTGCCAATGGCGCCTGGGGTACGCTTGGCGCCGTCTACGGCGCCCGCATCGGCATTTCCACGGCCCAGATCGCGCTGATGATGAGCCTCGTGGTCATTGCCGGCGCTGCCATGCAGCTCCCGGCCGGACGTGTCTCCGACACGACCGACCGTCGCTTCGTGCTGGCTGGCGCGGCCTTTGGCGCGGCGCTGTTCGCCGTTGCCATCTTCCTGTTCGAACCGCGCTCCGGCGTCTTCGTCATAATCCTCACCGCCGCCTACGGCGCCTTCGCCTACACGCTCTATTCCATCGCCGTGGCGCATGCCAACGACCATGCGCGATCGGAGGACTTCGTCAAAGTGTCGGGCGGCCTGCTGCTGCTCTATGGCTTCGGCACGATGATCGGGCCGTTGCTGGCTGCTGGACTGATGGGCTGGATGCGCCCCGAAGGCATGTTCCTGGCAACGGCGCTCGCGCATCTTTGCCTGGCGGGCTACACGCTGCTGCGCATCAGCCGCCGCGCGCCGGTGCCGATCGAAGACCGCGACGCCTTCAAGACGCAACCGGCCGACCGCTCCGTCACACCGGAAGCACTGCGGCTCGATCCGCGAAGAAAAGCTGAAACCGACGGTTGAGATTCGAAATGCTTTGCCTCACAAATAAGGCATGATGCTTTCCGACGCCTTCATGGCGATTGCCGATCCCAACCGGCGCTACCTTCTCGAAGAGCTCCGGCGCGGCCCGAAGACTGTCAACGAATTGGCCGCAGGGTTGCCGGTATCACGCCCGGCCGTTTCGCAACATCTGAAGGTGTTGCTCGATGCCGGCCTGGTCAACGCCAAGCCCGAAGGCACAAGGCGAGTCTATACTGTCAGCAATGCCGGCTTCCTGAAGCTCAACATCTGGCTCGATCAGTTCTGGGAAGCTTAGGCCACAGCAGCCAGCGACGCACCCAGCGCATCGAGCAGCGCGCCCGTACCATGCTCGCGGGTGGCCGGGTCATCATGGCCGTCGAGAAAGGCGCCCTGCTCGGTCAGTACCAGCCGGGTGCCGTTGCCTTCGGGACGAAGCTCGATCGTCGCCAGCGACACCGAGATGCGGGTGTCGCCAAACAGCATCTCGTAGATGTAGACGATACGCTCGTTCGGCACGATGTCTTGGTAGGTGGCGTTGAAGGTGTAGATAGATCCATCCTTCGGGCCGCCGGCATTGACCTCCTTGCCGCCGACGCGAAAGTCCATCTCGTGCCTGCTGGGCATCGGATTGTCAGGGTCGGCGAACCAGCGCTTCTTGGCAGCCGGATCGCTGAGCGCGAAATAGACTTTCGCCGGCGCTGCCGGATAGCTGCGTTCGATGACGAAGGTGGAATGGACGACGGATCGTTCGGTCATCATGGCCTCCTGAAGATTACCTCGACGATTGATTTGCGCGCATGACTAAGCGCTCCAGCTTGGACGCGTCTGAACACGGGCGAGCCAACGATGGAGGTGGACGAGCGAGTCCGGAATGTCGGCACCGAAGAATGCACCAAGCCACGCCGCCACGGCCGCAGTGATGTCGGCAACCGAATACTGATCGCCTGCGATGAACCGGCGGCCATCGGCGATCTCGCGGTCAAGCCACGCCCACTTTGACGGAACGGCTTTGCGCTGCGTTTCGGCGAAGGCTGGGAACTGCACAACTCGTTCCGCAAACATCGGGTCCGAGTGCTGGGCAATGCTGCCGATTGTGCCGAAGATCTCGATCTCGGCGCGGCGGTTCCACATCTCGATCTTGCCTTGACTGACGGCATCCGCGCCGAACAGCGCCGGCGCCGGATGAAGAGCCTCCAGATAGCGGCAGATGGCGATGCTTTCGGTGATCACCGTGCCGTCATCGAGCACGAGCACGGGAATCTGGCCGAGTGAATTGAGTTCAAGAAATTGCGGTGCCTTCTGCTCGCCCTTTGTGAGGTCGACGTTGACCCGCGGAAGGTCAATGCCCTTCTCGGCCATGAAGATGCGAACACGGTAGGAATTCGGGCCAATGCCGCAGTAGAGTTTCATCGTATCCTCCCGATTTTTCCACTGGTTCTCTGGCTCAGGTTGCGGCGCTCACGCGCGCTGCAAATCCATTCGAAGGTTTTCCAGCATCCGGCTCATCATCGCCTCCTTCAGTCGGTTTCGTCCTTGGTTTTGGCAAGAAAGTCGCCCAGCCGATCGGGCCGAAGTTCCCAGGTGAGGCGCCGTTCGTTGATCCAGTGTTCGGCGGTCCTCAGCGCCTTCGGCTCGATCCGGCAGGTGCGCACCCGGCCGAGCTTTTCGGTGCGGACAAGGCCGCTCGCCTCCAGCACGTTTAGGTGCTGGACGACGGCCGACAGCGACATCGCCAGCGGCTCGGCCAGCTGGCTGACCGAGGCGGGGCCGCGCGACAGCCGCTCCACCATGTGCCGCCGTGCCGGGTCGGCGAGCGCCTGGAACATCAGGTCGAGTTGGGCAGGATCGTGCAGCATCGGCGTCAGCCGTTGTTGTAGGGAAAAAGCTTGAAATAGGGCTGCGCTTCCTCGATCACGCGTGCGACCGAGGGGCGCTGCAGCAAGCGGTCATGGTAACGTTTCACCGCTGGATATTCGTCGCCGAAAGGCTCGACCTTGTTGGCGTAGAACAATGCTGGTGCTGCGGAGCAATCGGCCATTGTGAAGGCTTCACCTATCGCCCACGTCCTCGACTGCATGTCCTTTCCGATGATGGCATAGGAGCTGCGCAGCTGGGCGCGGGCCTGCTCGACGCCGAACGGGTCGGTCTTGCCCTCCGGCCGCAGCCGGTCGCCGACGATCTTCTGCATCGGCTCCTGCACATAGAAATCGTAGAAGCGGTCGGCGAGGCGGGTCTCACGGGCGAGATCGACATCGGCAGGGATCAGCTCGACCGGCCCCGGATAATGCGCATTGAGATATTCGATGACGATCGTCGATTCCGGTACCGTACGGCCCAGCGCCTCGTCGCGCAGCACAGGCATCTTGCCGACCGGCCACAGCTTCAAGAAGGCCGCGCGCGACTGTTCATTGCCGAGATCGACGATGACCGATGTGAATGGCGTGCCATTCTCGTAAAGCGCGATCAGCGGCTTCCAGCAGAAGGACGCCAGCGGGTGAAGGTGCATCGTCAGGAACATTGCTTTGCTCGATCTTTTCCTTGGTTTGCCGGTTTGGTTCTGTGCCGGACACCAAACACTGAAGTATTTGCTTAACTATTGTGCGGATGGAGCGTGTCAAGCCCCAGATCCGCCGCTTACTCGGCTTGGGTATGAGCTACGATGGCGGGGACAATCGTCGCCCAATCGTCGGGATGCAGTTCGTGGCCGCCGCCGTCAATTCGGACAAGTCTGCCGCCTGAAACCGTCTCGGCAAGCGCGGCGCCATGCTCGACCGGAAAGATCGGATCCTCGGTACCGTGGATGACGAGGAGCGGCGTCTTGAGATCGTGCAGGTGGCCATTCCAGTCCTGACCGCCCTTGAGCATGAAATGATTGGTCGCGCTCAAGAAGCCGCCGGAACGATCGTAATCCCGTTCGACGAAAGCTCTCGTCCGCTTCTCGTCGAATGGATGCGCGCTGCCGGTGAGCGCCTGCGCGTCCTTGACGATGAAGTCGATCGCCTGGCCACGGTCCGACCAGTCGACCTTCGCGCCCTCGGCCGAATGTTCCATGTAGGCCTCGGTAGTCCCCGGCAGATGCGACGTGTCGATCCCCAAGGGCGAACTGCTGATCACCGTCAGCGAGAGGACGCGCGAAGGGTACTTCAAGGCGACCAGCTGCGCCATCATGCCACCCATCGACATGCCGACCACATGCGCTTTCCCGATGCCATGACCGTCGAGCACACGGATGGCATCGTCCGCCATATCGTCGAACGTGTAAGGCGGCTCGCCCGGCGCATATTTGGTCGAACGGCCGGTATCGCGATTGTCATAGCGGACCAATAAGCGACCTTCGCCGGCCAGCTTCCGGCAGAACGCCTCCGGCCACCAGAGCATGGAAGCCATGGCACCCATGATCAGCAGGACGGGTGGATCGGCGGGATCGCCGAATGTTTCGAATACGATTTCCGGTTGTTCAGCATTCCTCATAGTCTCCTCGCCGCGCTTCAAATCCGATTGCATTTTGCAATCAGTTGCACGATATTAAAACTGATACGATAATGCAACCAGTTTTTTTGGAGACTCGCATGAACATCAATCACCGGTCCGGATGCCCGATCAATCTGTCGCTTGAGGTCTTCGGCGACCGCTGGAGCCTGATCATCCTTCGCGACATGATCTTCGGCGGCAAACGCCATTTTCGCGAGCTGCTCAACGGCTCGCTTGAGGGCATTGCCTCCAACATCCTTGCCGACCGGCTGAAGCGGCTGATGGAGCTCGGCATGCTGACCAAGGCCGATGACCCTTCACACAAGCAGAAGGCGATCTACAGTCTCACCGAAATGGCCATCACGCTGGTGCCGGTCCTGGCGCATCTTGGCGCCTGGGGTCGCGTCTGGCTGCCGGCCAGCGAGGAACTTTCGATCCGTGCCGAGCTTCTGGAAAGAGGCGGGCCGCCGATGTGGGAGCGGTTCATGGACGAACTGCGCCACGAGCATCTGGGCACGCCTGCCGGCCCATCGGGGCCCACCGTCCGTGCGATCTTGCAGGCCGGATACGAGGCGGCGGTCGCCCGCAAGACGCCGGGCGCCGGGTGCAATCCGGCCTCCTGATCAACTTATTTTTCCCAATTGCGGCCCGGCTCTGCTATCAAGGGGGCTGAAATTCATAATTAACGGGATTGGACGACGCCCTTGGTCGAGAACTCTAAGGATACTGCCCGCGCGCGGGCCGATTTGCGTTTCAAGAAGCAGGAAGAGGCAGCCACAGTCCGCCAGAAGGCGATGGCGGAATATGTCGCCGAGAGCGACGCCCGTCAGGCCAAGACCAACAAGCTGAGGGCGCTGCGCCTTGCCAAGGAAGCCGAAGACCGCGCCAACGCGCCGGCCACCCCGGCGAAGAAGCCGGCGCGCGCCAAGAAGAAATAGGCCTCGCCTGAACTGAGCCGTCAGACACTTTGAATGCCGGGATCGGACGTGTTCTGATTTGGCGCCGTTGCTTTACTGATTCAGGATGCTTCACTGATTCAGATTGACGTCACGGCTGGCCGACCGCATCGATACCGAGAAGCCGGCCAGCACGTCGAACAGCGCGATGATCATCAGCGTGAAGAAGACGGAGTGCGCCGCTCCCTTCACCAGCAGGAACTCGACCAGGAACGCCACGAAAACCAGGGTCGACAGCAAATGGTCCATGATCGACGCGTTTGTCGTGCGCGTCGACTTCACCATTTCGACGAACAGGAAGATCAACCCGATCAGCACCATCAGGTCGCCGAGGGTCATCGAGAACACCCCGCCCGACATCATGCGGATCGAGAACATTTCGGTCGCCCACGGATCGTCGCCGCCGCCGAATATTCCCAGGAGCCCGAGATTGTAGAGCACGAAGGGCACGATCAGCAGCGGAATGGCACCGAACATCTGGCGGCTCCGGTTGGACAGCCTTCTGTAGTATGCGCCCGGCATCCGCCGTCAAGAATTTTCGTACGCGCCCGCAAACACGGACAAAGACGGTGCGAAACAACCGTGTCAGCAAGGATTGCTGACATCCGGCGCGGCCGTGGGCACAGCTGGATTTGCTCTGTCGGCGATCGTGTGCCCCGCAACGCAAAAAGACCGGCTAGCGGCCGGTCTTTTGGATAGTCGAAAAAATCGTCGAAAGCGGTCTCAGCTTTCCTTCGGCTCCAGAACCTGGCGACCGCGATACATGCCGGTCTTCAGGTCGATATGGTGCGGACGGCGCATTTCGCCGGAGTTCTTGTCCTCGACATAGGTCGGGGCCTTGAGCGCGTCGGCCGAGCGGCGCATGCCGCGCTTCGACGGAGAGGTTTTTCGTTTCGGTACGGCCATGGATATGCTCCACTACATGGTCAAAATGCCCCGGCCGCCCCCGTGAAAGGGCCGCGTCAGGGGCCGGAATCTGAGAAAGTCGGGTGCCTATACACGCCCTGCGCCGTTTTGGCCAGCACCGCCGCGATTTTTTTTGGAACTAATGCAGACAGCCGACATAGGCGCCGGACCGGCCCGCGCGACGCTCGATCAGCGCGGCCAGTCGCCTCAGCCCCGGCCCGGGCTTTGCCGGATTGCGCGTGATCGGGTTCGGCAAGGCGACGGCGAGCAGCGCCGCCTGCCGCCGCGACAACTGCTTTGCCGAAACGCCGAAATGGTGCTGGGCGGCGGCCTCGATGCCATAGATGCCCGGCCCCCATTCGGCGATGTTGAGATAGATTTCCATGATCCGCCGTTTCGACATCACCGCATCGAAATAGACGGCGAGCGGCAACTCGACGACCTTGCGCACCGAACCCAGCGGCCGCGACCACAGATAGAGGTTCTTGACGGTTTGCATGGTGATGGTCGAGGCGCCGCGTGTCATCTCGCCGGCCAGCGCGTCATCGACAACGCCCCGCAATTCGCCGAGATCGACGCCGCGATGGAAGCAGAACTGCCCGTCCTCCGACATGATCACCGAATGCGCCAGCACCGGCGCCACGTCGTCGATCGAAACCCAGCGCCGGTCGTAGCCGGAAAACGTCGCCAGATCCTTCAGCATCAGCGTCGACACCGGATGCACGAACCAAGGCAGATATAGGAAAGTCAACACCACCGGCACCAGCGCCAGTACCGCAGCAATGACGATGCCGCGCCGGACCCAGCGTTTGAGACCGATGCGGTTGCCGCCTTTCGGTCTCGCCGCCATGTCCAGCCCTTCGGTTTCGTGATCGACGATCGGTTCCGCCAAGCCGCCCAACCCATGCTGCTGCCTGCCCCGGCATAATGGCGCTTGGCTTCTTGCGCAACGTCTGAGTGTCGGCTACCGGTCCCGGCCATGACGAAAGAGGATCAAATGGCGTTCGAAGCTGTGCTTGCCGTCCGGGCAGCTGCGCTGGAGGCGTTGCTGCGGCGGCTCCTCGACGAACGCATCCTTTCGGGCGAGATCGCACGGCCGGAACGCCTGGTGGCGGCAATGCGCCATGGCGTGCTGAACGGCGGCAAGCGCCTGCGCCCCTTCCTGGTCATGGAAAGTGCTGCACTGTTTTCCGCCGATGGCGAGGCGGCATTGCGCGTGGCGGCGGCGCTCGAATGCGTGCACTGCTATTCGCTGATCCACGACGACCTGCCGGCCATGGACGATGACGATCTGCGCCGCGGTCAGCCGACCGTGCACAGGGCTTTCGACGAAGCCACCGCCATCCTTGCCGGCGACGCCTTGCTGACGCTTGCCTTCGACATCCTCGCCGATGAGGCGACGATGCTGCCCGCAGAGCGCCGGGCGGCATTGGTGCTGGCATTAGCCCGCGCCGCAGGGACCGGCGGCATGGTCGGCGGCCAGACGCTCGACCTCGAAGCCGAGCGCAGCCGGCCAGACGAAGCCGGCATCATCCGGCTCCAGGCGATGAAGACCGGCGCGCTGATCCGCTTTGCCTGCGAGGCCGGCGCGATCATCGCCGGCGCCGCGCCGAAAGACCGCGAAAGGCTGGCCGAATTCGGCGCGGCGATCGGACTTGCCTTCCAACTCGCCGACGACCTGCTCGACCTGACGGCGGACGCCAACCAGATGGGCAAGGCGACCGGCAAGGATGCCGCCGCCGGCAAAGCGACATTAGTGGCGCTGCACGGCGCGGCCTGGGCACAGAACCAGCTTCACGGCCTTGTCGAACAGGCCCACGCACTGCTCGAACCCTATGGCGAGCAGGCGGTTCTCCTGAAAGCCGCGGCAGAATTCGTGGCCGCCCGCAACAACTGACGTCTGTAGCGGCCGGAAACGCTCTGAACCGGATTGGCGGCAAGCACACTTCCGGCGCATCCAGTTCCCCGATCTGATCGGCCGGCAAGAGGCACCTGTGATCTCAGGCAGACGTCCGTTCAAGAACACTCCAGTCGAACTCGCGCGCCCAGTCGGCAAAACTGTGCCAGCGGACCTCCGGAAAATCCCGGTGCAATGCGGAGATGTCGGCGTCGTAGCCAACGCGGTCGAACCATTCGAACATAAGCGCGGCGTCCTCGCTTTGCAGGCGAGCCGCTTCTATCGGGATTTCCTGATACGCGATCGGGCGGCCGATGGCTTGCGAAAGGATTTTCGCCTGTTCCTCGCCGGACAGTTCGTCCCCGGCGAAATCGAAACGCTTGCCGAACACCTGCTCGCGCCGCTCCACCAAGGCAGCGACGAAAGCGCCTATGTCCGCCAAGGCCACCAGTTGCAGAACGCGCTTGGGGGGCATCGCGAAAGCTTGCGTGCCCTGGCGCAGGGCACCGATCGACCATGGTGCGACGATATTCTCCATGAAGGCGACTGGCGCGCTGATCGTGTAGGGGATGCCGAGCCCGGTGACATGTTTCTCAACGAGATACTTGCTTTCGAAATGCGGGATGCCTGTCTTCTTGTCGGCATCGGCGACGGACGAATAGACCAGATGCCCGATGCCGGCTGCCTTCGCAGCGTCGGCGGCAATGATCCCCTGACGGGTCTCCGCCTCCATCCCGGCCTCGTAGCTGTTGCCCATCAGGAACATGGTGTCGACATCGCTCGCAGCCTTCACGACCGAGGCCGTGTCGCCGAGATCGCCGGACACGACATCGGCGCCTGCCGAAGCCAGCGCCCGCGCAGCGTCACTGTCCAGCTTGCGGGTCAGCGCCTTGACGCGATGTCCCCTGGACAGCAGTGCGCGGGCAACGGCGCCGCCCTGCTGGCCGGTTGCGCCGGTTACCAGAACGCTTCGTTTTGTGGTCATGTGTGTTTGCTCCTTTTGTTCCAATGGAGCAAAGCTAGGGCCTGTCACATTGATCCATAATTGGCTATAATTGAAAAACATCGTCTCAAATCTGAATACAATGATCGATCTCAACGACATTGCGGTGTTTGCTCGCGTCGTCGAAGCCGGCAGTTTCACGGCAGCCGCGCGTCTGCTCGGTATGCCCAAGACGAAGGTCAGCCGTCGCGTTGCCGCGCTCGAGCGCGAGGTCGGGGTTCGGCTGCTCCAGCGCACGACGCGCAGCCTCAGCATGACGGATGCGGGCCGCCTCTATTATGAGCAGAGCAGCCAGGCGTTGCGGACAATCGAAGTTGCGAATTTGCGGCTCGCGGAAGCGAGGGCGGAGCCTTCGGGCACGATCTGCATTTCGGCTCCGGTCGGCTTTGGCGATCATTTCCTGACCGGCGCGGTGTTCGATTTTCTTGGCGCGCATCCTAAAACCAAGGTCGAGATGCACCTCACGGACGACAAGCTCAATCTGGTCGAGAACGGGATCGATCTCGCTTTTCGTACCGGGATCCTGCCGGATTCGACGCTGATCGCACGCAAGCTCGCCTCCACGCACAGAATCCTGTGCGCCAGCCCAGACTATCTCGCGCGCCGCGGCGTGCCGGCAGTGCTGGCGGACCTTGCGCGCCACCATTGCGTCATAGCGGGGCAATCGACAGCGAGCGCCCACTGGGTAATGGACGGGCCGCATGGCCAGGAAGCCGTTACCGTGTCCGGACGCTTTGCCGCCAATGAAATGCTGGCTGTGATTGCCGCCGCGATTGCCGGCTACGGCATTGCACAGTTGCCTCACCAGGCTGCCGAGGCGTCTATCAGGGATGGACGCTTGCGACGCGTTCTCGACGATTACACCACGCCGATAGGAGGCGTTTATGCCGTATATCCGAGCAGCCGGCACCTTTCGCCCCTGGTCAAGGCATTCATCGACCTTGCAGCCAGCCGTTTGAGCGGCGTCGGAACCAGTGGTGAAGGGTAAGCTGTAGCCCGAAAGGCCGGCCGCCCTCACACGAACGAAATTTTAATGTAAATCAAGCGTAATCCCGGCCATTAAAAATGATGCGTATGTGTCGGGGTTGCGCATGCCGGAATATTCCTTCTTCATCCGGTCGATCCGGATTCGTTATCTTTCTGGATTGCTGATTTTTGCGCTGGCTTCCGCCGCCGTCATGTTTGCGCTCAATCGCGTGAATTCCTTCCGTCACGACATTGACACCTTGAGCAGCAACCTCGTCATCTTTAGTCGTGATCTGCGCAACGCGACCAGTTTCGCCGAAACGACCGGCACCGCCTGGCGGACCGAGACCCGCGATGGCCTGGTCGCCTCGGCGCGCGGCCATTCCGAACGCCTGAGCGGCGAGATCGAGACGCTCACGGGCCAGTTGGCCGCGACAAGGCCGCGGCTTTCGGAAAACACCCTTAGCGAACTCGATTCCGCATCGGTCAACGGCGATCTATTCTGGTCGGCGCGCGACATGGTGCGCAACTTCAACCTGATGTCGGTGGCACAAAAAGTCGATGAATGGAGCTACCGCGAAATCCGCAACCAGAACGATCTCTTTGCCCAGCCGACGCTGGTCCGCGTCCGCACCGCCATGGACAATGAGCGACATCTCGCTGATGCCTCCAGCGATAGACTGCTGTTATGGGCGAGTGGCCTCTTGTTCGCCGTTCTTGCCATTGTCGCTTTCTGGGTTTTCCGGCCGATGGAAAAGGCGATCAGGCGCGCCTTCGCCGAATCCGCCGAATCCCTGTTCAAGGCCGAGGCTGCCGATCGCGCCAAATCGGAATTCCTGGCCAATATGAGCCACGAGATCCGCACGCCGATGAACGGCGTGCTCGGCATGGCCGAGCTGCTTGCCAAGACTGAGCTGAACGCGCGCCAGAAGACCTTCACCGACGTCATCGTCAAATCCGGCAACGCGCTGCTGACCATCATCAACGACATCCTCGATTTCTCCAAGATCAACGCCGGCCAGCTGACGCTCGACCCGGCCCCCTTCCGCCTTTCCGAAGCGGTCGAGGACGTGGCGACCCTGGTATCGGCACGTGTCGCCGAGAAAAACCTCGAACTGATCGTCCGTGTCGATCCGCGCCTGCCGGCCTTTGTTGTCGGCGATGCCGGGCGGTTCCGGCAGATCGTCACCAATCTGCTCGGCAATGCGGTGAAGTTCACCGAAAAGGGCCACGTGCTGATCGATGTTGGCGGTGAGGTCGTCGACGGCATGGTCCAGCTCAAGGTTCGCGTCGAGGACACCGGCATCGGCATTCCGGCCGAAAAGCTGCAGAACGTGTTCGAAAAGTTCGCGCAGGTCGACGGTTCGTCGACGCGCCGCCATGAAGGCACCGGTCTCGGCCTCGCCATCGCCGCCCGCCTCGTCGACCTGATGGGCGGCAAGATCGGTGTCGAAAGCGAGATCGGCCGCGGCTCCGTCTTCTGGTTCGCCGTACCAGTACCCACACATCGGCAGGACGCGCGCGACGAGATCGTGCCGGTCGACGTCACCGGCGCGCGCGTGCTGGTCATCGACGACAATCCGGTCAATCGGGAAATCCTGCTCGAGCAGCTCAGAAGCTGGAGCTTCGACTGTGCCGCCGCCGAAAGCGGCGCCGTCGGCCTCGCCTTCCTCGACCGGGCCTCGCAGTTGGGCGCCGCGGTCGACTGCATCATCCTCGACTACCAGATGCCTGGCATGAACGGCGCCGATGTCGCCAGGGCAATCGCCTCCGACAGCCGCCTGGCCGGCATCCCGGTCGTGCTGCTGACCTCGGTCGACCAGGTCGATTTCGGCAAGATGGTCATCGATTTCGGTATCGCCGCGCACCTGACCAAGCCCGCCCGCTCGGCCATCCTGCTCGGCACTGTCATCTCGGTCATCCAGAAGGCCCGTGCCCAGATCGGCAAGGCGCAGTTCGTTCGCGAGCCGGTCCCCTCCAAAGTGGCGGCGCCCGCCTTTACTGTCATCCGCGGCCCGGCGATGCCGGCGGCTGCCGTACCGGAATCGACCGCCACGCCGAACGGTCCGATCGATATCCTCATTGCCGAGGACAATGACGTCAACCAGCTGGTTTTCGGCCAGATCCTCAACGGGTTGGGCCTCAGCTATCGCATCGCCGGTAATGGCCGCACGGCGGTCGAGATGTACCGTGCGCTGCGGCCGAAGCTGATCCTGATGGACGTTTCGATGCCGGAGATGAACGGTTACGAGGCGACCCGCGCCATTCGGGCAGTCGAGGCCGCGACGGGCAGTCATATACCGATCATTGGCGTCACCGCGCACGCGCTGAAGGGCGATCGCGACAAGTGCATAGAGTCCGGCATGGACGATTACCTGCCGAAGCCGGTTTCGCCCGACCGCCTAGGCAGCAAGATCGGCACCTGGCTTAGCGAAACGGTAGTGGCGAAGACGGCTTAAGCTTCATGTCGAACGAAGGATGAACCGCGGCCAGAACGAACCTCGCTGTCGTGGTCCTTCGCGCTCCGGCGTCCCCGAATACCTTCGTCGCGAACAGCTATCGGTTGCGCACCACGATGCAGGCGCCGCCGACGCTGTGCAGTTTCTGGCAGACGACGTCGGCAGCGGCCCTCGAGTCGGCGCCGATCCTGACCGCATAGATGCCGCGCCGACCGATCGGCGTGCGCACCCGGCTGACGACGGGATCATGGCCCCCGAGCAAGGCCGGAAACCGGCTCCTCACCCGTAGCCATTGATTGATCGCAGCGCCGCGGCGGAAATTTCCGGCCACCTGGACGCCCCATGGCTTGACGTTGATCGATGCCATCGCCACGGTTTTGGACATGATCACTGGCAGCTTGCGGCAAGCGACGGCAAAGCTTGCCTTTGGATCGAGCGGCTGGACATTTCCGGCATGGGCAGCATCGGAGAAATTGTCCACCGGCTCGCCCATGATGTCGAAGACATAGCTTTCGGTTTCCATCGGCAGGAAGCCACCGGAACTGAGCCAGCGCGACACGCGGCTTTCGCCGGCATTGTAGGCGGCAGCCGCCAGGCCGAGATTGCCATAGGCGGTTTTCATTTCGGCGAGATATCTTGCCGAGGCCGGGATCGCTTGGGCGATGTCGAAGGAATTGGCGAGGCCGCGCATCTTTGCGGTGCCCGGCATGAACTGGGCGATGCCCTCGGCGCCGACCGGGCTGACCGCATTCGGGTCGAAGCGGCTCTCCTTCCAGATCAGCCGGGCGAAGAAATCCTTCGGCAGGCCGTTTTGTTCGGCATGAGCCTCGATCAGGTCGCAGACCCGGCCGATCAGCCGTTTCGCGGGCGGTTGCGGCGGATCGGCGCGGACGCCTGTCGACCAGGCCATGGCGCAAAGCAGAACCAGCGTCGCCCTGAGGAAACGCCGCATCAAATCTACTCCGCCGCGGCCTTGCCGTGCTGGCCAAACCGCTGGTCGATGTAGTCGGCGACCATTTTCTCGAAGTCGGCGGCGATCGACGGACCGCGCAGCGTTGCCGCCTTCTTGCCGTCGACGAACACCGGCGCCGTCGGCGTCTCGCCGGTGCCGGGCAGCGAAATGCCGATATCGGCGTGCTTGGATTCGCCGGGGCCATTGACGATGCAGCCCATCACCGCGACCTTGAGGTTCTCGACGCCGGGATATTTCTTGCGCCACACCGGCATGTTCTTCCTGAGGTCCGCCTGGATGTTCTGTGCGAGTTCCTGGAACACGGTAGACGTCGTGCGGCCGCAGCCGGGACAGGCGGCGACGATCGGCACGAACTGTCGGAAGCCCATGGTCTGCAGCAGCTCCTGCGCCACCTGCACCTCGCGCGTGCGGTCGCCATTCGGTTCCGGCGTCAGCGAAATGCGGATCGTGTCGCCAATGCCTTGCTGGAGCAGGATGCCCATGGCGGCGGACGAGGCGACGATGCCTTTCGAGCCCATGCCGGCCTCGGTAAGGCCGAGATGCAGCGCATGATTGGAGCGGGTGGCGAGCTCGGTGTAGACGGCAATCAGGTCCTGCACGCCGCTGACCTTGGCCGACAGGATGATCTTGTCGCGGCCAAGGCCGATCTCCTCGGCCATCTCGGCCGACAGGATCGCCGACTGCACGATCGCTTCGCGGGTGACTTCCTGCGCCGTCAGCGGAAAACCCCGGCTCTGGTTTTCGTCCATCAGACGGGTCAGAAGCTCCTGGTCGAGAGAACCCCAATTGACACCAATGCGCACCGGCTTGTCGTGTTTGATCGCCATCTCGAGGATCGCCGCGAACTGGCGGTCCTTCTTGTCCTTGAAGCCGACATTGCCGGGGTTGATGCGGTATTTGGCCAGCGCTTCCGCACAGGCCGGATGGTCGGCCAGCAGCTTGTGGCCGATGTAATGGAAATCGCCGACCAGCGGCACGTTGATGCCGAGCCGTTCGAGCCGCTCACGAATGGCAGGCACGGCGGCGGCGCTCTCGTCGCGATCGACGGTGATGCGCACGATCTCGGAGCCGGCGCGATGCAGCGCCGCCACCTGGGCGACGGTCTGGTCGACATCGGCGGTGTCGGTATTGGTCATCGACTGCACGACGACCGGTGCGCCGCCGCCGACGACCACGCCGCCGACATCGACGCCGACCGAGGCCCGGCGCGGGAAAGGAGAAGAAAAATATCCGGTCATGGCCGGCCGCCTTTTGTCTGGCACATTACCCCGAAAATCAGAATCGGTTTTCGCTGGGGATCATGCGCAAAATCAAATTGCTACAGCGTCTCTTACGCGTCCGAAAGGACGCGCGGCGCTGCAGAAGGTCCGGGCATCAGGTGAAGGAGCAAAGATGGCTTGTCAATGGCGACGGCAGGCAGATCCGGCAGATCGGCGCCCGGCAGATCGGTGAAAGACACATCAACCTGTCACGGACGAGGTCGGCGACCGGAACCCTGATGTGAATGCAAAACAGAAACTACGCGAGCGGCAATGCTGCCACCCGGAAAGATGGTCGCGCGCCGAAAGCGGCGCGGCTATTCCTGGGAGAGCGTCAGTGCGTCGTCGGTTTCGCTTTCAGTTTTTCAATCTCGTCCTTGATTGCCAACTTGCGCCGCTTGAGATTCACGATTTCGAGGTCGTCGACCGATGGATGGTTCATTGCATCATCGATTTCGCGCTCGATGTCGCCGTGTTTCCGCTGCAACTCATCAAGATGGGATGCAAGAGACATGATTGGTTCTCCCTTTCATGGTTTCCTCGATTGCAGCCGTCAAGGCGCGTCCAGGCTCGCTTCTGTGACGGCACGGTGACAGTGTGCCACCATCCGGCATCGATGTCGAATGCTGCTTGGTAGCATTCCACGACAATCTGAAATGTGGTATGGGCACCGCGCCGGTTGCAAGAGGCGCCGGCCCCGCCCAATCAGGCCCATCTTTGGGCGTCGCAGACGTGCAGACGGTAGATAATGTCCGAACAGGAACAGGCTGATATCCGCCTCGAATATTCTCGGCTGAAACAGGAACACGCCGATTTCGACGCGGCCATCAATGCGATGATCGCCATGGGCTGCGATCCGTTGCAGATCCAGCGCATGAAGAAGAAGAAGCTGTTCCTGAAAGACCGGCTGATGGCGCTGGAAGACAGGATCATTCCAGACATCATTGCCTGAGCGACATTTGCCGGTAACGCTTCGACAAGGCCGCTTACCCCGTGATCGAAAGCCGCGCGGCACGTTCGCGCAATAGCGCTATGAGGTCATCGGTCCTCTCCCTGGAGGTATCGATGGGAACCACCAGGCACATCGTCGCCTCGACCTTGCCGGGCGCCGAAAACACCGGCGCCGCCAGGCATTTCGTATAGGCGTCGACAAGGCCTGATGTGACGCAGTAGCCGGCCGACTTGGCGACGGCGATATCGGCTATGAAATCGTCAAGCCGCAACTTGCGGCCGTCCGGCAGCACGAGATCGTCTTCGGACACCATGCCTTCGATATCAGTCCTTTCGTACCCTGCGAGAAGCAGCCGCCCCGAAGCAGTCCAGGGAAGCGGGATCTGCAAGCCGGTCGCCGAGCTGATCCGGAACGGCCTGGTGCCCGGACTTGAATGGACGATCGTGTAACGGCCGCTCTGCAGCATGCACAATTCGGAGGTCTCGCCAGTCTCGCGCGACAGATTGTCGACTTCCTGACGCCCTCTCCTGAGCAGGTCGTTGCCCCGCACATAGTCCATTCCGTAGAGATAGAGCTTCTTTCCGAAATAGACGCGATTGCCGTCGCCGGCCATTTCCAGCAGGCCAGCATCGACCAGCGAACGGACAAGCGTATAGGTCGTCGAACGCGGCGCATTCACCCCCTTGGCGAGATCGCCGATGCCGATCGCACGCTGGGTCACGTGAAGGAACTCCAGGATCTGGAGCACCCGGTTGAGACCCTTCTCACGGGAGCCCGAACTCTTTTCTTCGTCCGGATAGGCGTGCGGCCGGATTGTCAAGGCATTGCCATCTTGCATTGTTGATTCCTGGTGTTAGTATCTGTCTTGTACAGGATACACGCGTCTGTTGTAAGAGACAATCTAGTAAAATCAACTGGTGCATGTATCGGCAAAGGGGAACACAACACGAAAAGGAGGTCGCCGTGAACGACACATCCAAAAGGCGTGAATTTCTGAAACTGGGAATGGCCGGGCTCGCAACGGCCGGAGTGATGAGCGCAGCAGCAACGGTCGATGTTCAGAAGGCCGCGGCCCAGGCGGCGCCGGACAGCCTGCTGCGCACCGTTCTCGATCGCGGCAAGCTGATCGTCGGCACCGGCAGCACCAACGCGCCCTGGCACTTTGAAAACGACGCTGGCGAACTTGTCGGCATGGACATCACCATGGGTCGCATTCTTGCCAAGGGGCTCTTCGACGATCCGACCAAGGTCGAATTCGTCATGCAGGATCCGGCACAACGGATTCCGAACGTGACCACCAACAAGGTCGACATCACCATCCAGTTCATGACCATGAGCGCACAGCGCTCGCAGCTGATCAACTTCTCCAGGCCCTATTACGTCGAGGGCATCGCCTTGCTGACCCTTCCGACCGCCGAAAACAAGACCTTCGACAAGCTGCTCGCCGGCGGCTCGGCAACGCGGATTTCCATCCTGCAGAACGTCGATGCCGAGCAAAATGTGCATATCGCCCTGCCGGAGGCGCAGGTGATGCAGATCGACACCCAGGCCAACGTCTTGCAGGCACTGGAATCGAAGCGCGTCGACGCCGCCGCGGTCGATCTTTCCACCGTACGCTGGCTCGCCTCGCGCAATCCGGACAAATACTTTGATGCCGGCAAGAGTTGGTTTTCAATGCTTTACGGCGCGGCGCTCCGGCAAGGCGATCTCGACTGGCTGACCTTCGTCAATCAGACCTTCACCATTGCCATGTTCGGTCACGAAACGGCACTCTATGACGCGGCGTTCAAGGATTACTTCGGGCAGGAGCCACCGGCGCGGCATCCCGGTTTTCCGGTCATCTGACACAGACGGCGGAAGAACGCCTCGGCGCACTTCCGCCGTCTTCTCTTCGACAGCCTTCGGCATTGAGGCAGACGCATGGGTTATGCCCTCAACTTCAACCTGATCTGGCGGCATTTCGACAAGCTCTGGGGCGGACTGCTGCTCAGCCTCGAACTCGCCGTGATCTCCATTGTGATCGGGATCGTCATCGGGCTGCTTCTGGCGGTCTGGTACGTATCGGCCGGGCGCGTGGTGCGGACCGTCATTGCGGCCTATGTCGAGTTCATCCGCAACGTGCCGCTGATCCTGCTTGTCTATCTCGTCTTCTACGGCCTGCCGACGGTGATCGATGTCGCCTACAGCGCGTCGACATCGTTCGTCCTGACGCTGTCGCTCTATAGTGGAGCCTATCTGGTCGAGGTGTTTCGCTCGGGGCTGGAAGCGGTTCCGCGCGGACAGCTCGACGCCGGCAAGGCGATCGGCCTGACGCCTTGGCAAAGGCTCCTCCATGTACGCCTGCCGACGATGCTGCGGATAACGCTGCCGGCGCTTTCCAACACCTTCATATCGCTGTTCAAGGACACCTCCGTCGCCTCGGTCATCTCGGTGCCCGAACTCACCTATGGCGCCCAGTGGATCAACTTCAACACCTTCCGGATCGTCGAGGTCTACCTTGTCGTAACGGCGATGTACCTGTTGACCGGCTATGCGCTGCTCTATGCGCTTCGACTGGTTGAACGCCGATTCAGGGCGGCGCACTAGATGCTCGGCCAGATCGCCTATGCCTTGCCTTTCCTGGCTGAAGGCTTCGCCGTGACGCTATGGGTGTCGCTGCTGGTTGTGGTGCTGTCGCTTGTTGTCGGCGTGGTGATGGGGGTCGGCCTTGTCTATGGTCCGGCTCCGCTGCGCTGGGTGGTGCGCATCTTCAGCGACACCATACGCGGCATTCCGATCCTGGTTCTTATCTTCTTCGTCTATTACGGGCTGCCCGCCGTGGGGCTCCGTCTGGAGTCTTTCTGGGCGGCCGTGCTGGCGCTGACCCTCTTCAAGACGGCGCAGGTCATCGAATACCTGCGCGGCGCCGTCGGCTCGATACCGAAAGGGCAGTCCGAAGCGGCGATGGCGATCGGGCTGACCTTTCGCCAGCGGCTGACCTACGTCATCTTCCCGCAAGCTTTCAGGCGGTTCCTGCCGCCGTGGATCAACGGCGTCACCGATGCGGTAAAAGGCAGCGCTCTGGTCTCGCTGCTCGGTATCACCGACCTGATGCAGGCCATCAACCAGGTCATCGGCCGCACCTACGAGGCGATGCCGCTCTATATCCTCGGCGCGCTCGTCTACTTCGCCGTCAATTACGCCCTCTCCCTGGCCAGCCGGCGGCTGGAGCGGCGCTTCTCCTTCATCCGGGAATAGCAAGATGTCCAACGCCTCGCACGCCAATCCGGCGCTTCTCGATGTCTCCGATGTTTCCAAAGCCTTTGGAAGCGTCGTGGTGCTGCGCTCCGTCAGCCTCAAGGTTACGCGTGGCGAGGTGGTGACGATCATCGGGCCGTCCGGCAGCGGCAAGACCACGCTGCTGCGCTGCGTCAACTTCCTGGAAAGCTATGACAGCGGCTCCATCCGCATCGACGGCAAGGAGGTCGGCTACCGCGAGGCGGGAACACGCCAGCGCCGCAGCGAGCGCGACCTGGCGACGATGCGCGCCGAGACCGGAATGGTGTTCCAGAGCTTCAACCTGTTCCCGCATCTGACGGCGGCCGGCAACATCATGCTTGGCCTGCGCAAGGTGCGCGGCAAGAGCAGCGCCGAGGCCCGTGCCATTGCCGAGCACTGGCTCGGCCGGGTCGGCCTCGCCCACAAGGCCGACAGTTTGCCGGCAGAGCTTTCCGGTGGCCAGCAGCAGCGCGTCGGCATTGCCCGCGCGGTGGCGATGGAGCCGAAGATCCTGCTTCTCGACGAGATCACCTCCGCGCTCGATCCCGAACTCGTCGGCGAGGTGCTCGAGGTCGTGCGCAGCCTGGCCGAGGACGGCATGACGATGCTGATGGTCACGCACGAGATGGCTTTCGCACGCGACGCCTCGAGCCGCATAGTCTTCATGGCGGATGGCGGCATCAGCGCGGTAGGCCCGCCTGCCGAGATCCTGGCGGCAGGGTTCGAAAACGAACGTCTTCGCAGCTTCCTGGCACGGTTCCGCGCCTCGCATTTCTGACATCAGGCAGCGAAAGCTGCCGCAAGGAGCCTTTATGACGCCTTACATCCGGCTCGCCGAACTGGGCCTGACCCTGCCCGAACCGCCGACACCCATCGCCAACTTCGTCACCCATGCCGAGAGCGGCCGGCTGATCTTCCTCTCAGGCCAGGGTCCGTTGCGCGCCGATGGCACGCTCTGCACCGGCAAGGTGGGCGACGACGTCAACGTGGAAGAGGCCTATGGCCATGCCCGTCTCACCGGCTTGAACCTGCTCGCCGTCATGCATGCCGCGGCAGGCGATCTCGGCCGCATCGTGCGTGTCGTCAAGCTGCTTGGCTTCGTCAATGCAACGCCGACATTCGGCGACCATCCCAAGGTGGTCAACGGTTGTTCCGATCTTTTTGCCGCTGTCTTTGACAGCATCGGCGGGCACGCCCGTTCGGCGATCGGTGTCGGCTCGTTGCCCGGCAACATCACAGTCGAAATCGAAGCGGTCGTCGAGATCGCTGCCTGACGTCTTACCAATGGGATTTTAGAGATGACGATCTATTCCGCCTCCGCCGACCGATGCAACATGACAATTCGCGAACGGCTCGGCCTTCGCCCGATCATCAATGTTTCTGGCACGATGACGGCGCTCGGCGCCTCGATCATCGTCCCGGAAGCGATCGCTGCGATGTCGGAAATCGCTTCGCAGTGGGTAGAGATGGACGATCTGCAACGCGCAGCAAGCACGGCCATAGCACGCCTCACCGGCGGTGAGGCCGGCTTCATCACCGCCTGCTGCGCCAGCGGCATCACCATGGCGACCGCCGGCGCCATGACCGGCACCAACCTTCTCGCGATCGAGCGGCTGCCGGACGACACTGAGGGCCTCAAGTCGGAAGTCATCGTTCAACTTGGCCACATCGTCAATTACGGCGCGCCGATCGACCAGTCGATCCGGTTGGCCGGAGCGAGGACAATATCCGCCGGCACGGTCAGCGTGACGCAGGACTATCATGTGCGCGAGGCGATCCGGGAACGCACCGCGGCGGGCCTCTATGTCGTTGCGCATCACACGGTGCAATACGGTATGCTCTCGCTTGAGGAGTTCTGCGAGATCTGCCATGCCAAGTGCGTCCCGGTGATCGTCGACGCCGCCTCGGAATATGATCTGCGCGGCTTCCTCGCCCGCGGCGCCGACATCGTCATCTACAGCGGGCACAAATTCCTCAGCGGACCGACAAGCGGCATCGTCACCGGGCGCAAGGACCTGGTGCGAGCCGCCCATCTCCAGAATCGCGGCGTCGCGCGGGCGATGAAGGTCGGCAAGGAAAGCATTGCCGGCACCATCGCGGCGCTGGAAGCCTGGGAGCGGCGCGATCATGCCGGCATCCGCAAGCGGGAAGAAGCGGCATTGCATCTGTGGAAGGACGCATTGCAGGACCTGCCCGGCATCGCCGCACGCATCATCCCCGATCCGACAGCCAATCCGCTCGACCGCCTGCAGGTGTTTGTCGCACCGGAGAGTCGGTTCACCGCCGCCGGCCTTGCCTCGGCACTGGCGGCAGGCTCACCTCCCATCATCGTCCGCAACCACGAGGTCGAGCGTGGCCACTTCTTCCTTGACCCCTGCAATCTCCACCCTGGCGAGGCGGAGGTCGTCGCCGAGCGCCTGCGCGCCGTATTGAGCGCGGCCGACCGCCCCGCGGACGCCATGAAGCCCGCACGCAAGAACTTCGCCGGCGCCTTGCGCTGGCCGGATTAGAGCATGATCCCAAAAAGTGGGAACCGGGTTTTGGAAAAGATCATGGTCAATCGACAGATAGAGCCCCATCCCGATTCCATCGGGATGGAAAGGCTCTAGCCGAGGGCCGGCGCTATCTTGCCAGCGCCGCCATCTGGCTTGCCAGGAAGTCGACGAACAGACGCGCGCGGACAGGTAGCTGCCGGCCGAACGCATGAACGATGTGCACCGGCATGGTCGGCATCGCCACCGCGGGCAGGATGCGCACCAGACGGCCGGCGTCGAGGTCGTCCTGCACGGCAAACCGCATCAGGTGCGCAATGCCGGCGCCGGCAAGAGCCGCGTGCCGGATGGCGCCGCCGTCATCGGTGTCTAGCCGCCCATTCGGCACCATCACTGTGCCGTCGGCAAAGGTGACAGGATAAGGCCGGCCGGCCAGCTGGTAGCGGATGAAGTCGTGGCCTTGCAGTTCCTCGATCGAGGCTGGGTTGCCCCGCCGCTCGACGTAGGCGGGCGAGGCGGCCAGCACGATCGGCAGATTGGCGATCTTGCGCGCAACAAGCCCGGTATCCGACAGCGCTCCCATGCGGACCGCCACGTCATAGCCTTCGCGGATCAGGTCGACATGGCGGTCGGTGACGCTGAGTTCCAGCTTCACATCTGCGTGCTGCAAAAGGAACGTTTGCGCCCATGAGGCGATCAGGCTGCGTCCGAGTTCGACAGGTGCGGTGACGCGCAACAGGCCGCGCGCTGTATCTGCCATCTGCACGATGTCCTCGGCATCGTCGAGCGCCCTGAGCAGCGGCGCGACCCGCTCGTAATAGGCAATGCCTTCGCTGGTCAGCCCAAGCCGTCGCGTCGAGCGCTGGATCAGCCGCACACCCAGCCGCCGCTCAAGCCGGGCAACGCTCTTCGACACCGCCGACGGGCTGGAGCCGAGCAGACGGCTGGCAGCTTGGAATGAGCCGGCATCGACTGTGCGCACGAAGGCGACAAGACCGGCGGTCTTTTCGAGGATGGCTGTCATTCAAGAATTCCAGGCATGAAAGAACGGACCAAGACGATCCTAATACGCCATCTGATCGTCATTAGATATCGCTCGTCATCGACATAAGGAGAGATTTGATGAGCAAACTGGCTGGCAAGGTCGCAATCGTCACCGGCGCCTCGAAGGGGATCGGCGCGAGTATCGCCAAAGGTCTTGCGGCGGCCGGCGCCGCGGTGATCGTCAACTACGCCTCGTCACGGGACGGTGCCGACCGCGTCGTCGCCGGGATCAGCGACAGTGGCGGCCGGGCCGTTGCCGTCCAGGGCGACGTTTCGCTGAGCGCCGACGTGCGCCGCCTGTTCGAAGCGGCCATATCGTCGTTTGGCGCGGTCGACATACTGGTCAACAATGCCGGCGTGTTCGAGTTCGAACCGCTGGAGGCGGTGACCGAAGCCGAGTTCCATCACCAGTTCGACATCAATGTGCTCGGCACCATCCTGACCATCCAGGAGGCAGCGAAGCATTTCGGCCCCGAAGGCGGCAGCGTCATCAACATCAGCTCGGTCGCCAGCCTGAACCCACCGCCGAACGGGCTCGTCTACGCCGCAACCAAGAGCGCAGTGGATTCGATCACGCTCTCGATGTCGCGGGAACTCGGCGCCCGCAACATCCGCGTCAACGCCATCGCGCCTGGTGGCGTCGACACCGAAGGCCTCAAGCGCGTCGGCGTTGTCGGCAGCGAATTCGAAAAGCAGATCGTTGCCATGACCCCGCTCGGCCGCTTCGGTCAGCCCGATGACGTCGCCCGCGTTGCGGTCTTCCTCGCCTCCGCCGACGCATCCTGGCTGACCGGCGAGCGCATCACCGTCTCGGGTGGCTGGCGTTAGAGATTCCTGGCCTCCGGCATCGCGGTGAAGGAGCAGCCCTGATTATGCTCGGTCGGGCCGATGTCCTTGCGGGTCCCCTCGAATTCCGCTAATGCGCGCCTTTGCCGCCGGGAGCAGAAGCTTGGACGATCACCGCGCCGACGTTGCCATCATCATGGGCAGCCAGTCCGATTGGGCGACCATGCGCCACGCCGCCGAAACGCTGGTGGCGTTGGGCATTTCGCATCAGCGACTGATCATCTCGGCCCACCGCACCCCCGACCGGCTGTATGACTTCGCCAAGGGCGCCAGGGCGGCCGGTTACAAGGTGATCATTGCCGGCGCCGGCGGCGCGGCCCACCTGCCCGGCATGACCGCAGCGATGACGCCGCTGCCGGTATTCGGCGTGCCGGTGGAATCGAAGGCGCTATCGGGACAGGACTCGCTGCTCTCTATCGTTCAGATGCCGGCCGGCATTCCGGTCGGCACTCTGGCCATCGGCAAGGCAGGCGCCACGAACGCCGCCCTTCTGGCTGCCGCCGTTCTGGCGCTGAACGACGAAGACATTGCTGCACGGCTGGACGCCTGGCGCGCCGCCCAGACCGCCAAGGTCGCCGCCGAGCCCACGGACGCGCCGTGAGCCTGCCGGCGGGATCGGCCATCGGCATCATCGGCGGCGGTCAGCTTGGTCGCATGCTGGCCATGGCCGCTGCACGCCTCGGCTACCGCACGGTGGTCCTGGAGCCTCAGCCGGGCTGTCCGGCGGCGCAGATTGCCAACCGGCAGATCGTCGCCGCCTATGACGATGCCGCAGCACTTGATGAGCTGGCAGCCGCCAGTGCCGTGGTCACCTACGAGTTCGAGAACGTTCCGGTCGCAGCCGCCAGCGCGCTTGCCGCAACGGTCGCGGTCTATCCGCCGGCGCGCGCATTGGAAGTGGCGCAGGATCGGGTGGCGGAAAAGAAATTCCTCAATGGCATCGGCATACCCACCGCCGATTTCTGCCCCGTCGACGATGACGACGAATTGACGGTCGCGCTGAAGACGTTCGACGGCAGCGGCATATTGAAGACGCGGCGCTTGGGCTATGACGGCAAGGGCCAGCGCGTTTTCCGCAACATGGAAACGGGCGGCTTTGCCGGGACCTGCGAGGCGATGGGGAACGTGCCGCTGATCCTCGAATCCCTCATCAGCTTCGAGCGGGAAATATCGGTGATCGCCGCGCGCGGCATCGACGGTTCGCTCGCTGCCTACGACCCGGCCGAAAATATCCACCGCGACGGCATCCTGCACACCTCGACCCTGCCGGCCGGGATAAAGTCCGAAACAGCGGCTGCGGCTCAGGCGGCGGCAGCAAAGATACTTGCAGCGCTCGACTATGTCGGCGTCATCGGCGTCGAGTTCTTCGTCCTTGCCGATGGTTCTCTGCTGGCCAACGAGATCGCGCCGCGCGTCCACAATTCCGGCCACTGGACGGAAGCCGCCTGCATCGTCTCGCAGTTCGAGCAGCATATTCGCGCCGTCGCCGGCCTGCCGCTGGGAAATCCTGGCCGGCATTTCGACTGCGTCATGGAGAACCTGATCGGCGACGATGTCTTGCGCGCTCCTGCTCTGCTCGCCGAGCCCGATCTGGTGCTGCATCTCTACGGCAAGGCCGAAGCGCGCCCCGGCCGCAAGATGGGCCATTTCACGCGGATCGGCCGTCGGGGTTAGAGTGGTGCGGCCCGCTCACCAGCCTCGTCCTCGCTGGTGCAGCTCACATCAACTTCTTCGCTGTCCGTATGGGCGGAGAGCAGCTTGCGGTCGACCAAGGCCACGCAATGGCAGTCGGCGCGGAGGGCGGAATTTTGATGGCGTGCGCCATTCGCATCGTCTATCGGGCGCCACGGCTTTGAATCCGGGTTAACGGATTGAAGGTTGGAGGATCTGTTCGAGGTATTTGTTGTTTCTTGCAGCGCGCTTTCGGCGCAGCTTGATGCTTCGCTGGTCGTCGATTGATCGCACGAGGTTCAGGGCGAAGTGGCGGACAACGGCCATGTTTGCGGGTCCGTGTCCGGTTCGGCTTCGGCATTTGTCCTCGTTGAAGGTGACGTCGAGGACCCAGTGCAGCGAGTTCTCGATGGCCCAGTGGCTTCGGATGGCAACTGCGGCCTGCTTGGCGGTGAGGGCGCGCGAGGCGACATAGA
>NZ_SADR02000437.1 GCF_004010325.2 Mesorhizobium sp. M00.F.Ca.ET.216.01.1.1 | reverse complement strand
CTTCATCGTCCAGGCGCTGCGCGGCGACGACATCACGGTTTACGGCAGCGGCACGCAGACACGCTCTTTCTGCTATGTCGACGACCTGATCGAGGGTTTTGTGCGGCTGATGCAGGCGCCGGCGGCGCCGCAACACCCGGTCAACCTCGGCAACCCGGGTGAGTTCACCATCATGGAATTGGCCGAGCTCGTGCTCGACTACACCAATTCCCGCTCGCGGATCGTGCACCGGCCGCTGCCGGCCGACGATCCCAGGCAGCGCAAGCCCGACATTTCCTGTGCCAGGCAGCATCTGGGCTGGGAGC
>NZ_SADR02000436.1 GCF_004010325.2 Mesorhizobium sp. M00.F.Ca.ET.216.01.1.1 | reverse complement strand
GGCACCAGGGCCGCGGGCGGCTGCGTCGCCGACATCAGGCGGCCCTCAGCCGAGAAGCGGTAGATGTTGGGGCCGTATTCGTCGGAGATGAACATGGTGCCGTCGGGCAGGCGCACGATCGCTTCGTCGTCCAGCGAAAGCTTGCCGTTTTCGGCCTGCGGCAGGATCGGCATGTCGCCGGCGGCTTCGCGCACGCCGTTCAGCGGATCGAGGCCGGTGGCGTCGGCGCCCTTGTCGTCGGTCAAGAGCATGGTGTTGGCGAGCGTCGCCTTGACGCCGGACTGTTCCCGTCCGGCGGCGGGCGC
>NZ_SADR02000435.1 GCF_004010325.2 Mesorhizobium sp. M00.F.Ca.ET.216.01.1.1 | reverse complement strand
GAACACCGACCGATGCGCGGCGCACGCGCGCCCGAGTTCATCGGCAGGCTTGCCCGCGGCGTCGACCTCATACGCAATCGCCACATATGCGCCGCTGTGTAGGCCCGACGCGTTCGGCCGCAGCGTGAGTGTGGGCCAGTTCCAGTCTTCGTCGAAGCGCATTGGGGCGCTATTGCCTGCCGATTGGAATACGTACTTGCCGTCCACCAGATTGGCGCTCACGCCGTTCTTGCCTGTCACGACCACGCCACACAGACTGGTCAGCGCGTCGTCGTCCTGTTGCTGATAGATGGCGATGCTAAAGC
>NZ_SADR02000434.1 GCF_004010325.2 Mesorhizobium sp. M00.F.Ca.ET.216.01.1.1 | reverse complement strand
CCTGCTGCAAAGCGCCGTCGGCGTGGCCGGCGCGTTCCTGCCGCCCAATTCGGTTGTCGTCTCCACCAACGGGCAGATTCCGGACTCCAAGCAGGTTTATCGCGACACTTACGACAACTACCGTCTGCAATCTTTCGACTCCGACCCGCTGAAAGACGAAGCGCCGATCTTCAAGACCGTGCCGATGGTCGTGCTCACCAACGCCTATTCGGCGTCGGCATCGGAAATCGTCGCGGGCGCGCTGCAGGATCAGCACCGTGCGCTGATCGTCGGCAAGACCACGTTCGGCAAAGGCTCCGTGCAAAC
>NZ_SADR02000433.1 GCF_004010325.2 Mesorhizobium sp. M00.F.Ca.ET.216.01.1.1 | reverse complement strand
CTGGAGAAGGATGGCTATCCCGTCGTGGCTGTCGCCAATCCGTTGCGTGGCGTGAAAAATGACGCCGGCTACGTCGCCGACATCCTTGGCTCTATCAAATCGCCTGTCGTCCTCGTTGGGCATTCCTACGGCGGTTCGGTCATCAGCGAAGCGGCCGACGGCCATGCGACCGTCAAGGCGCTGGTCTATGTCGCGGCCTTCGCGCCGGATGCGGGCGAAACAGCCGCGCAACTCGCCGGCAAATTTCCCGGCAGCTCCCTCGGTCCGACCCTCGCGCCGCCGGTCACCCTGTCAAGCGGTGGGAAG
>NZ_SADR02000432.1 GCF_004010325.2 Mesorhizobium sp. M00.F.Ca.ET.216.01.1.1 | reverse complement strand
CTGCTCTCAGGGATCGGCGTGGACGTGCATCATGCCTTGCCGGGCGTCGGAGAGAATTTGCAGGACCATCTGCAAATCCGCACCGTCTTCAAGGTGTCGAATGCGGCGACGCTTAACCAGCGCTACCACAATCTGGTCAGCCGCGCGTCGATGGGGCTGGAATACGTGTTGAAGCGCAGCGGACCGTTGTCGATGGCGCCGAGCCAGCTCGGCATCTTCGCCAGGAGCGATCCGCGCCTTGCGACACCCGACCTCGAATACCATGTGCAGCCGCTGAGCACGGACCGGCTGGGCGAGCCGCTGCAT
>NZ_SADR02000431.1 GCF_004010325.2 Mesorhizobium sp. M00.F.Ca.ET.216.01.1.1 | reverse complement strand
GACGACCGCGCCCACCACCTCGAGCGTCACCCACAACACGCTCGCCAACTGGAAGTCGCGCCACGCCGGCGCATACCAATGCAGCGTGAAGCCCGGCGGCAGCCGGGTGCCGACCCAGCGCGTCGCGCTTGAATTGACCGCCACCGTCGCAATCAGCAACACGACGTTGACGAGGAAGAACACCATTGCGCCCCACACCAGCACGCGCCACGCGCGGCCCGCTGCGCTCTCTTGCGGCTTCGCGCGCTTGCCAGGCTTGCGGGCTCCGTCGCTCGCTTCTGCTGCGGCTGGCGCGGACCAGGAAGAC
>NZ_SADR02000430.1 GCF_004010325.2 Mesorhizobium sp. M00.F.Ca.ET.216.01.1.1 | reverse complement strand
CTCGTTGATAAGCGGAAGCATGCCCGGCATTGCGGCGTCGACGAGACTGACATTGGCGTTGGGCGCCGCGCCGAAAGAAGTCGATGCTCCGGAGAACAGCTTGGCTTCCGACGTCACCTGCGCATGCACTTCGAGGCCAATGATTACTTCCCAGTCGCCGGTGGCGCCGGGGATCAGGCGTTTTGCGTCGGGCGTGCGGGTATCGATGATGCTCATGGTGGTCCAGGTCTCGTGTCCGAATTGCCGCGCTTCTTGCGGCGCGGCCTGTCACCCGTTCGCTAGATCAATCGGCCCGGGCTGGCAAGGG
>NZ_SADR02000429.1 GCF_004010325.2 Mesorhizobium sp. M00.F.Ca.ET.216.01.1.1 | reverse complement strand
GTTACGCTCAAGGAGCGACGCAAGCTCGTGCTGCTTGCCCGCGAAACGCCGCTGACGCTGGCCCATTTGCGCAACATGACGCTCGCAACGGAGATGGGCGCGCTCGTCATGCCGCCGCTGCCCGCGTTCTATGCAAAACCGGACAGCATCGAGGCGCTCGTCGATTACACCGTCATGCGCGTGCTCGATCAGCTCGGCATCGACCCGGATCGACCGTACCCGAGGTGGCAAGGACTCGCGGCATCGCTCGTGTCGCGCTGATGCATGTGCCGCGCCGAAGTCGGCGCGGCTCTCACGGTTCCTTCAT
>NZ_SADR02000428.1 GCF_004010325.2 Mesorhizobium sp. M00.F.Ca.ET.216.01.1.1 | reverse complement strand
ACCGAGCCGGTGAAGGTGATGGCGCCGATGGCCACGCCGAGGCTCATCTCGACCAGCGCCTGGGCGTGGATGTCGCCGGCCGTGCCGATGCCGAAGCTTTCCGGCGCGTAGATGGCGGCGGCGGCCACCATGACAGCGGCGAAGCCGACGAGTGAGTGGAAGGCTGCGACCAGCTGCGGCATCGAGGTCATGGCGATGCGGCGCGCGGTGACGGCGCCGATGCCGCCGCCGATGGCGAGGCCCAACACGATCAGGCCGAAACGGCCGGCGGATGGGGTCGCAAGCGCCAGCGTGGTGGCGATGGCAAT
>NZ_SADR02000042.1 GCF_004010325.2 Mesorhizobium sp. M00.F.Ca.ET.216.01.1.1 | reverse complement strand
GGCGCGGATATTTGCGCTCCAGCTTACGCACGAAGCGTTCCACCGCCGCCGGTGTCGCCTCGATCTCGCCGAAATAGCGGACCTCCCCCTCCCGGCCACCCTCCGCAATCGCAATCGCGTGCTTGGCCTTCGAAACGTCGACACCGACGTAAAAATCCTTATCTTCTGCCATGGCCCGTCCTTCCTTTGCTGGGGCTCGGCTCGGCATTCCCGAGCAACCCCCGTTTGCTTACAGCTGCAAAGACTAAGGACGGGCCGCCGCTCAGACCACGGTCATAACGTCTCTTGGGGTGAGATCCAGGCGCGACCCTGTCACTGGCTTACGCTATGCCGGCCTTCTGGAAGCTTCTCTCGGACATTTTGACCCTGGCGTCCCCGAGCATCCGAGCAGCGCTCGCCGCCCATCCACGGTCCCAGCCAGTTTGTGGCGCGCATACAATGTCCGGTTTCAGCAAGCGGCAAAGCTGATCTCTATGGCAGCGATGGGCCGGAAGCGGACAGGCGGCTTCTCGCGCCCAGAAAGCGATGGCAGACATACAACTAGGTGGTACAAAAGTCTCTGGCGTGACCCTTTCGAGACATTTGCGTGCCGCATTTGCGTCTCGAAAGCGGTTCTTCAGTGCAACCAGCACCAACGACCGTCTGCGGTCGTTCAGAACACGGGTTACCGTCTCCAAACCGGGATATTGGACCGGGCAGCCGCCGGAAATTGATCGAATGGAGGTGATCGCCTGTCAGGAGGCGTTCAAAACGACCGACGACCGCGATCTTCATCGCGGCCGTTTTCATGGTGTCGTTCCCGGCTATGCTGACAAGTTCTTTGTGATCGGCAGCTTGCGGATCGTCTTGCCCGTCGCCGCCCGCAGCGCGTTGGCGACGGCCGGGCCGATCGGCGGCACGCCCGGCTCGCCAACGCCCGTGGGCGGCTCGTCGGACGGCACAATGTGCACCTCGACGCGCGGCATCTGCTCGATCCTGAGCGGTGTATAGGTGTCGTAGTTCTCTTGGTCTACGACACCGCCCGTCAGGGTCAGCTCCTCCTGGAGGATCGCGCCTAGCCCGAAGCCGATACCGCCCTCCATCTGAGCGCGGATCTGGTCAGGATTTATCGCGGTGCCGCAATCCACCGCGCAGACGACACGGTCGACTTTGAAATCATTTCCATCGTTGTAGGTGATCTCTACCACCTCGGCGACATAGGTCGAGAAGCTTTCATGCAGGGCCACGCCGCGGAAACGGCCTTCCGGCAGAGGCTTGCCCCAGCCTGCCTTCTCAGCAGCCAATTTCAGCACGCCGGCATGCCGTGGATGGTGACCGAGCATCGACAAGCGGAAGTCGACCGGATCACGGTTCGCAGCGGCGGCGAGCTCATCGATCAGGGTTTCCATTACGTAAGCGGTGTGGGTGGAGCCTACCGAACGCCACCACAGCACTGGGATGTTCACGTCCGTGGTGGTCAGCTCGACCCTCAGGTTCGGGATCGCATAAGGCAGGTTGGTGGCACCCTCCACGGAGGTCGGATCGATGCCGTTCTCGATCATCGCCGCAAAGGGCGAACCGCCCACGATCGATTGGCCCACGATGTGGTCATGGAGAGCGACGACATTGCCTTCCTTGTCGAGCCCCGCCTTGACTGCGTGCACATAGGCCGGCCGGTACCGCCCACCCCGCATGTCGTTCTCGCGGGTCCACTGCACCTTCACCGGCTTGCCGGGTCCGAGTGCACGCGCCGTGGAAACAGCTTCGATAATGAGATCTGCGTCCGAGACCGCGCGGCGGCCGAAGCTGCCGCCGGTCTTCATCACGTGCAGCCTCACCTTGTCCGGCGTGGTGCCGCCTACCTGAGCGGCAGCCGCCTGATAAAGGTCGGGCATCTGGTGTCCGCCCCAGACGTCGATGGTGCCGTCTTCGTTGATGCGGGCGGCCGCGTTGAGTGGCTCGATCGAAGCATGGACAAGATAGGGGAATTCGTAGTGCCCTTCGATGACTTTCTCAGCACCGGCCAACGCTGCGGGAGTGTTACCGTCGTCGCGCGCGGTGGCCGCGCCCGGATCGTCTGCTGTCTTGTTGTATTCGGCCATGATCTCGGCCGTGCCGCGCCTTTCGGCCTTCTCTTCGTTCCAGGTCACCTTCACGAGATCGCGGCCCTTGAGCGCCGTCCACATGTCCCTGCCGACCACGGCAATGCCGCGCGGCGTCTGGACGACATCGACGATGCCGTCGAGTGCCTTGGCCTTGGAGGCGTCGAAGCTCTCGATCTCGGCGCCGAACTTCGGCGGATGGATCATAACGGCCGTATTGAGCCCATCCATCTTGAGGTCGATCGTGTAGGTCTGCGCGCCATTGGTCTTGCCGGCGGAATCGTAGCGCTTGAGGCTGTCCGATCCGATCTGGGCCCACTTGTCGCGCGGCTTTAGCGGCACGTCGTCGGGAACCGGCATTCCCGCTGCGGCTTCAGCAAAGTCACCGAAGCGCGCCTGCACCCCTGAGGCGTGCGACACGACCCCGGAAGCGACTGTGATCTCGCCGGCTGGCACGTTCCACCGCTGCGCTGCGGCCGCCACCAGCATGGCCCGTGCGGCAGCACCCGCCTTACGGTAGCGCTCCCACGACGAGGCCATCGAGGTGGAGCCACCGGTTCCCTGCGCGGCCCCGCCCCAGGCGAGATTGCCGTAGAGCGCGGTATTGCCATATCCGCCGACCACGTCGACCTGCGTCCAGTCGCCATCGAGCTCTTCCATGACCAGGGTGGCGATGCCGAAATAGGAGCCCTGTCCCATCTCGAACTGCGAGGAGCGGATGACGATCCGGTTCTCCGGCGTGATCTCGACATAGGTCTGGAAGGGGTTCGCCTGGGCCGTTGCAGGCGTCGTTTGTGCGTTGGCGGGCGCGGCCATCATCAGCCGGTAGCCCACGGCGAGGCCCGCGGTGGTGACGGCCGTGCCGAGGAGGAACTGGCGGCGCGTGGGCCGCACGGCACTATGCTTCGGGAGAAACTGCAACATGGCTCAAGCCTCCAGCCGGTTGGCGGTCTCGTGGATGGCCGCGCGGATGCGATGATAGGTGGCGCAGCGGCAAAGATTGCCGCTCATCGCCGAATCAATATCATCGTCCGTCGGCTTCGGCGTCTCTGTCAGGAGGGCCACGGCCGACATGATCTGGCCAGACTGGCAATAGCCGCATTGCGGCACGTCGAACTCGGCCCACACGGCCTGGACCGTTTCGCCGACCTTGCCCGACACGCCCTCAATGGTGGTGATCGAGGCACCTTCGATGTCGCCGACTGCGGTCTGGCACGAGCGCGTCGGCATGCCGTTAACGTGAACCGTGCAAGCGCCGCACTGGGCAAGGCCGCAACCGAATTTCGTTCCGGTGAGTCCGATGCCGTCACGGATCGCCCAGAGCAGCGGCATCTCTGGATCGACGTCGAGTGTTCGCGCCTCGCCATTGAGGGTAAAAGCGACCATGGCTTGCTCTCCTTGTGCTGAGCTGGCTATTGCGTTGCGCCTCCGCCCGGCTGGGAATCGGACTCTTCTTGCTGAGGCGTGGCGACCACAGACTAGGATCGCGCAGCTTGAGCAACAAGCCGCTAGCTGGCAAATCGCGAGATCGTGAAGTGGGTCGTGTCGAAAGGCTGGAGGCAGCTGAATGTCATTTTTGGGCCCGGAAGCGGCATGGCAGCTTTCCGGCTTCGCAACGAAGATATCAGACGTTCAACCTGCCGGGTCGGGGTCGTGAGCCCAAACGGTCATTTGTTTCCGCTCACGCCCAATGGCAGCTGATGTGGCCCCATTCCAGCCACTGTCGAGGCTGCGTCCCAATGTCATTCTGCGCAAATAAGCAGCTATTCGTGGATGGCGACCGATTTCTGGTGGGTTTGATCTGGAGCAAGTCGCTTCATACCAGCGCGCGCTACCTTTTCGTCTGAGTTTGCCTCAGTGGAGGAGTCCGATCTGGACCGAGCCTGCCATGAAGTCTCTGCGCGTCGTTGTTCGCCACCATGGCGGACCTGAAGTTCTGGAGATCGTGGAGGAAGACGCGCCCCATCCGGCATCAGGTGAGCTGCGGGTGCGAACAATCGCCGCCGGTGTCTCCTTCGCAGAGCTATTGATGCGGGAGGGGATTCATCCGGAAAAGACGACCCTGCCATTCACGCCAGGATGGGACATTGTAGGCATCGTGGACGAGGTCGGAGAGGGAGCGTCCCATGCGATGGTTGGTGAAATGGTTGCGGCGCTGCCCATTCATGGTGGCTACGCCCAGTTCATCTGCCTGCCGGAAGATGAACTCACTCCGGTTCCAACTGGTGTTGATCCCGCCGAGGCAGTTAGCCTCGTGCTGAACTACGTTACGGCCTATCAGATGATGCATCGCCTTGGGCATGCCTCACCGAGACAACGGGTCCTTATTCATGGCGCGGCCGGCGGAGTGGGCACGGCTCTGCTGCAACTTGGCCGCCTGGCAGGTCTGGAGATGTATGGGACTGCATCTCTTGCAGCTCATCAGATCGTATCCGATCTCGGAGCCACGCCGATCGACTACGAGCGGGACGACTTCGTCAAAGAGATCCATCGCCTGACAAACGACGGCGTGGATGTCGTCTTCGACGGGGTCGGCGAAGCCAATGTCTGGCGTTCGTTTCGGACTCTGAGGCCTGGTGGCCGCGTCATAGCCTATGGCTTCACTTCATTTCTGCAGAAGGGCCAACTGGCAGGGGGCTTGCGTTATCGTCTTCGCGGGATATTGCGACCTGCGTGGTACGCGGTCCGCGCTTTCGTTTCACCAGGCCGACGACGCATACTCCCCTACAGCATACAATATTTGAAACGGTGGAAGCTCGCTTGGTTCCGCGAAGATCTCGGCGCCTTACTCGAGCTGCTTCGCGACGGGAAGATCAAGCCGATGGTGGCCGAGCGGATGCCATTGACCGAGGCTCGTCGTGCCCAAGAGCTGCTCGGTCAGGGAGGCGTCAAAGGCAAGCTCGTGCTGATCTGCAATTCGCTGGCCTCCCGACAAGGATTGCCGAGCTAGAGCAGAGCCTTTGAAACGTGAAGGGCCGCCTCCGGCGTCGGCCCTGATCGTTTCAACGACTGCTTCGCGGCGCAATCACGACGTCCGGTATAGTCGCAGACGATGTTTGCTTCAGGAAGAGGCGAAGCTGACCCAGCGGCAGACATGCGGCGCATTGCTGATCGGCAGCCTAGGGCCGATAGTGTTGAAAAAGTCCGCGACCAAGCCCATGGGACGCTCGGGTAGAATTTCGTTTCGCGAGGAGTCTGATTGCGAATCGTGATTCCGGAAAAAGGCCTCGCCAAGAAATGGGGTTCTGTCGCCGGCGCCTGCTTCACAACCCGTCGGACTTTTTCAACACTATGGGGCCGTTAGCGGCCTAGCAGCTTTTGGCTTCCGAGGAACGAAAGCTGACGATCAACCCGCGGGGATTAGGGTCTCAGAATGGCCCACACCGGACCCTCGCAGGCCCCACTGCATGCTCTCCAGGATCAGGCTGGGACCAAGCCACGCACCACACGGAACATCATGGGAAATAACCGGGGTCCATCGGGCAAGCCAACTAGATACCCGGCACGAACATGCTGCTCTATCGAACCGCGGGCGTCGTCCGAAAGCGCCATCAATGTGCTTGTGGTGCTGCCTGGGCCATCGGTGAACGTAGCCCAATAATCCGCGAAGGACGCATACTCGCAATCCATGACAACGGGAACCTCCGTCACGTCGACGAGGCCGATCTTCCGCCACAACGCCATCTGACCATTAGGCCAGAAGAGCTGGCGCCCCGCCCGCATGGCTCTCAGCCTAGCGAAGTCGGTCTCAAGCACCGCGCCGGTGTTAATGACGAGGTCGAAGGCGGGCATGCCGCCAAAGAACTGAGTAACGGCAGACGCGACCACGCCGCCTGGACGGGTCACGCGCTTCATCTCGGCAACTACCTGTTCAATTTCCGGGATAACGTCCAGGGCCAGCGTGGAAACGGCCGCATCGAAAAAGCTATTGTCGAACCGCATGTGCCGAACATCGCCGTGTTCATATGCGATGTTGGGGTGGGATCGACGACTGCGGGCTCCTTCCAGGTATCCCTCCGATGCATCAACACCGATCACATGCGCCCCAACCTCGGCCAGTGCTTTCGACAACACACCTGTCCCACATGCTACATCGAGCACGCGACCGCCCGGAGCGACATTGGCATGGGTGAGAAATGGGCTTGCCAGATGTTCGCTCCAGCGCCCTATGAAAGTCTCGTAGACGTTGGAATCAGCCCAATTATATCGTAGCTCTGCGGTTTCCATGGCTTGCCATCCTCCCTCGATCAAGAATGGACCTTAACACGGCCATTCGGGTCGCGCGTATCGCCGTCACAGCGGGCAATCCAGCGGAACCTGTTAGCGCTTCTCAAGAAAGCATGACACAGGGGGAACCCCTGAAATCACACTGGTCTTCCCGTCGGGGTGCTCCGAGTACCGCTTGGTCGGTTTGACTAGTGCATCCGCGTAGGTCGAACGGTGGGTATGGGCGCATTGGAGGCCTACTCCAGCTCCTGCGAGGGTCCCTTTTGGGATGCGGCTGAGGTCTGCTCGACGACCGATATGGGGCGCATTGCTCACAGACAGCCTCGGGCCGAAAGGGGCCCATCCGCTATCGGAACGAAGTTACCAACAAGCGGCCGTTCCCTTACGACCCTTGCTGTCATTGGTGTCGGACACGACAAACGGCTCGATTGAGCCCTTTGCCGACATCTGGGCAGACCCCACCATTCCGACAGGTTCTGCAGGCGAAGCGGGAGACCTGCGGCTCCAGCAATGTGTTGCTGACCCTCCGTCTGGCCAGAAGGGTTGGAGCCCCAGCATTCCTGCTGTCATGCGGCAAGAGCCATCGCATCGGCGCCTGCGGTCTGGCGCAAGGGGCAGTCCGGCTCGGTCACTGCCCGTCAAATGGCTGCAACGACGTCCTCCGGCTCGGTGACCTTCGCGTCCGCCGCCGCCGCGTGGGCGGCAAAGACCTGCTTGGCAATGGGGTTATAGGCTTCGGGAATGCCCCCCGCCTCTGCCATCTTGCCGCGTGCGTTGGCCCCGAAACGGGTCCCGGGGGCCTGGCCGGGCAGGACCAGCCGCGTGCGGATGCCGAAGGGCTCGAGCTCCAGCGCGAGGCATTCGGTAAAGGCATTCACCGCAGCCTTGCTAGCCGTGTAGATCGGTAGCAGCGGCAGCGCCTTCAGCGTCGTGCTGGAGGAAACATTGACGATCGTCCCCGCTCCGCGCTCCCGGAACTGCGGCAGCACGGCGCGGGTCATCTCGATCGTGCCGAAAGTGTTGGTCTCGAAGACTTCGCGGATCGTCTCTTCCGGCGTGCCCTCCAGCGGACCCATCCAGCCGATGCCCGCATTGTTTACGAGGGCGTCGATCGGACCTGCCGCCTCGACCCCGCGGCCGATCGCATCGCGCTCGGTCACGTCGAGTTGCAGGATGTGCAGCCGATCGGAGGCGGGCAAGAGGTCCTCGCGCGGGCTGCGCATCGTGGCGACGACCGACCAGCCCCGGTCGATGAAGTGGCGCGCGGCATGGCGCCGATGGAATACCTGCAAAGCTGGAGGATGACGCTAGCCAAGCACATGCTTAGATCGCGGCAGCACAGCATCGCAGAGATTGCGGCGAAGATCGGATATGGCTCGACGAGCGCCTTCAGCTCGGCGTTCTCGCGGCGCATGGGGGCGCCGCCAGCGCAGTACGCCCGCGGTGCATGAAGCTGCGAAATAGGTGTTTATAGTGGTGCCAGTTTGTCGGCCGAGAGCGGTCAGTCCGTTTTCGAACAAACGTTGACCGAAGCGGACAGTCCACACGTCGGGAAGGTAAGATCCAGTAGCACGTTGTGCCTCAGAGAGACAGCGCGCCATAGCGCACACTATCAGCAAAAGCGTAGCCCGGTTCACCCATACGGGTGATGTGAGACAAAGTCCCCGGCAGCATCCTCCCGTTTGACCAACCGGACGGTCGCGCCGAGACGATGTCCTTCATTCCACGCTTCGCTGGTCGGAAAAGCCGTCCATCAAAGGAATCCTGAATCCTTCAAATCGCGACTGGCTTTAGCCCGGTGGCGGGGCAGCCACAGGGTGGACATTTCAGCCCACATGGAAAATGATCATGTTGCCATGCACAACACTGCAGTGCTCTGATCTCGACGACAAGCCTGAGCGTAGAAGCGGATCAACCGACCTCCGGGTCCAGCGAGCGAGGACGCAAATGGACACCCCAGAGAATGGGCAATTGCATCGCGACGCGGGCGGGCGACCCCGTCGATCGGCCGGCTGGCTTGCCCGCGCCGCCGTGTCGGCGGCATTCCTGCTCGGCATGGCTTTCAGCAGCACTGCGTTTGCGCAGGACCAGCAGCTACCCGTGGTGACGGCGGCCAAGCCGGTGGTCCGTGAAATCGTCGAAGACGACGAGTTCGTCGGGCGCTTCGAAGCCGTCGACCAGGTCGCCATCCGTTCGCGTGTCAGCGGCTATCTGGACAAGGTCAGCTTCCAGGACGGCGCACTGGTCAACAAGGGCGACCTGCTCTTCACCATCGACCATCGTCCGTACCAGGCGGCTTATGATGCCGCCAAATCGCAAGTGGACGTCGCCAAGAGTCTGCTCGAATTCTCCAAGATGCAGCTGGATCGCGCCGACGAACTCGCCAAGACCGGCAATATCTCAACCGCGACGGTCGACGACCGCCGGCGGGAATACCTTTCGGCGCAGGCGCAGATGCAGGGCGCGACGGCTGCGCTGACGACGGCCAGCCTGAACATGGAATTCACCGAGATCAAGGCGCCCTTGTCCGGCCGCATCGACCGCCGGCTGGTGTCGGTCGGCAACCTCGTGCAGCCGGATTCCACCTTGCTGACGACGATCGTTACGCGCGATCCGATCGACTTCTATTTCGACGTCGATGAGCGCCTGTATTTCAGCTACGCCCGCGACGCGAAGGAGCGCGGCGGCAGCATGCAGGAAGGCGCCGGCGGGCTCGAGGTGGTGGTTCGCGTCGCCGACCGCGCGGAGGCGGTATTCAAAGGCAAGCTAGATTTTGCCGAGAACCGGATCGACAACGCGACCGGCACCATGCGGGTGCGTGCAAGGTTTACCAACGCCGACGGCATTCTCCAGCCAGGCATGTTCGGGCGCATCAACGTGCCGGGGTCGCTGCCGCATAGCGGCGTGCTGGTGCCCGACGAGGCGATCGGCGCCGATCAGGATCGCCGCATCGTGTTCCTGGTGGATGAGGCCGGGATGGTGTCGGCGAAGCCCGTGCGCACCGGCCCGCTCCTCGACGGCTACCGGGTGATCCGCCAGGGCCTGACCGGCGACGAGACGATCATCGTCAACGGGCTGATGCACGCCAGGCCCGGCACCAAGGTGAAGGTCGAGATGGTGACGTTGCCGCCCAAGGCCGAGACCGCCGAGTTGCAGCAATGAGGTTCGCACATTTCTTCGTCGACCGTCCGATCTTCGCATCGGTCGTTTCGATCGTCCTGCTGATCCTTGGCGGGATTGCTTATACCCAGCTGCCGGTCGCGCAATATCCCGAGATCGCGCCGCCGACCATCGTGGTTCGCGCGCAGTATCCGGGAGCCGACGCCGAGACGGTCGCAGCGACGGTGGCAACGCCGATCGAGCAGGAGATCAACGGCGTCGAGGGCATGCTCTACATGTCGTCCTATTCGTCGGGCGACGGGGCGATGGCGCTGACCATCACCTTCAAGCTGGGCACCGATCTCGACCAGGCGCAGGTGCTGGTGCAGAACCGCGTGTCGGTCGCCGAGCCGCGCCTGCCCGAAGAAGTCCGCCGCCTCGGCATCACCACCACCAAGAGCTCGCCCGACCTGATGATGGTCGTGCACATGCTGTCGCCCGACAATACCTACGACCAGCTCTACGTCTCGAACTACGCCCGCTCGCGTGTGCGCGACATACTGCTCAGACTCGACGGCGTCGGCGACCTCATCGTCTTCGGCGAACGCGAATATTCGCTGCGCATCTGGCTCGATCCGGAAAAACTGTCCGCCCTGGGGATGACCTCGGGCGATGTGGTGCAGGCGCTGCGCGACCAGAACGTCCAGGTGTCGGGCGGCTCGATCGGCGCGCCGCCGACCAGCACCGGCACGGCGTTCCAGTACACGGTCACCACGCAAGGCCGCTTCAACGACGCACGCGACTTCCGATACGTGATCGTCAAATCGACCGACGACGGCCGCCTGATCTCGCTGCAGGACGTGGCGCGCATCGAGCTCGGCGCCAAGGATTACGTCACCAACTCCTATCTCAACGGCAAACCGGCGGTGGCGCTCGCCATCTTCCAGCGGCCGGGCACCAATGCGCTCGCCGCAGCCGCGGAGATCCAGGACAAGATGAAGGAGCTTTCCCGCGACTTCCCGAAGGGGTTGAGCTACGACATCGTCTACAATCCGACCGAGTTCGTCGCCGAGTCGATCCAGGAGGTCTACAAGACGATCCTCGAGGCGATGCTGCTGGTCATCATCGTAATCATCGTCTTCCTGCAATCGTGGCGCATGGCGATCGTGCCGATCGTGGCGATCCCCGTGTCGCTGATCGGCACGCTGGCAGTACTCTACGCCGCCGGCTTCTCGCTCAACATGCTGACGCTGTTCGGCCTCGTTCTGGCGATCGGCATCGTCGTCGACGATGCGATCGTCGTGGTCGAGAACGTCGAGCGCAATATCGCCAAAGGGCTGGCGCCCAATCCGGCGTCGCACCTGACCATGGACGAAGTCGGAACGGCGGTCATCGCGATCTCGCTGGTGCTGATAGCCGTGTTCGTGCCGACAGCCTTCATCCCCGGCATTTCTGGGCAGTTCTACCTGCAGTTTGCGATCACCATCGCGGTGTCGACGGCGATCTCGGCATTCAATTCGCTGACGCTTTCGCCGGCGCTGGCCGCACTGCTGTTCAAGCCGCACCACGCCGCGACGGCGCCGCCGCGCTTTTTCCTGGCGCGGTTCGGACGGGCGCTCGCCGACGGCTTCAATCGCGGCTTCGACAGGGTCGCCCATTGGTATTCGAGCATCATCCGCGTGCTGGTCGGCTCGTGGATAACGATCGCCGCCATGCTGGCCGTTTTCGCGGCCCTCATCTACGCCACGGTCTACATGGTGCAGGCGGTGCCGCGCGGTTTCATTCCGTCGCTCGACCAGGGCTATGCGATCGTCGTCGTCCAGTTGCCGGACGGCGCCTCGCTGTCGAGGGCCGATGCGGTCATCCAGCAGGCGTCGCAGATCATCCAGAAAACGCCAGGCGTCGACTACGCAGTCGCCTTCGCCGGCTTCTCCGGCGCGACCTTCACCAACGCCAGCAACGCGGGCGTGATCTTCGCCAGGTTCAAGCCGTTTGACGAGCGACTGAAAGCCGGCCAGTCGGCGACCCAGGTCATCGGCAATCTGTTCGGCAGCCTGCAAAGCATCAAGGAAGCCTTCATTATCGCACTGCCGCCGCCGCCGATCCGCGGCGTCGGCAATGCCGGCGGCTTCAAGCTGCAGATCCAGGAGCGCAACAGCGCCGACATGCGGCAGATCCTGGCGCTTGCCTACGAAATCGCCGGCAAGGCCAACAAGACGCCGGGGCTGACGGGCGTGTTCACCACGTTCTCCGCGTCGAGCCCGCAGTTCTTCCTGGCGATCGATCGCGACAAGGCGCGCATCCTGAACGTGCCGATCCCCAACATCTTCGAGACGCTGTCGATCAATTTGGGCACCGCCTACGTCAACGACTTCAACGCTTTCGGGCGCGTCTACCAGGTGCGGGCGCAGGCCGACCAGGCGTTCCGCCTCGATCGCGCCGACATCTTGAAACTGAAGGTGCGCTCGGCGACCGGCGCGCTGGTTCCGCTCGGCACGTTGATCGAGATCCGCGACGTCACCGGCCCGGCGCTGGTCCAGCGCTACAACATGTACGTCTCGGTGCCGCTGCAGGGCAACGCGGCGCCCGGCGTTTCCACGGGCGACGCGCTGGCATTCATGGAAGGGATCACGGCAAAGACGCTGCCGGCCGGTACCTCCTATGAATGGACCGAGCTCGCCTATCAGGAGCGCAACACCGGCAATGCCGCTGTCTATATCTTCGGACTGTCGGTGCTGTTCGTGTTCCTGGCGCTGGCGGCGCAATATGAAAGCTGGGTGCTGCCGTTCGCCATTGTGCTGGTGGTGCCGCTCGGCGTGCTCGCGGCGTTGCTCGGCGTGTCTTTCCGAGGGCTGGACAACAACATCCTCGTGCAGATCGGCCTCATCGTGCTGATCGGGCTTGCCGCCAAGAACGCGATCCTGATCGTCGAATTCGCGCGGCAGGCGCAGGAACGCGGCCTGTCGGCCGCCGAGGCTGCCGTCGAAGCCTGCCGGCTCAGGCTGCGGCCCATCCTGATGACCGCCTTCTCGTTCATCCTCGGCGTCGTGCCGCTGATGATCGCAACGGGCCCGGGCGCAGAAATGCGCCAGTCGCTCGGCACCGCGGTGTTCTCCGGCATGCTCGGCGTCACCTTCGTCGGCCTGTTCCTGACGCCGGTGTTCTACGTCACGCTCAGGTCGCTGTTTTCACGGCGCAAGCCCCGTGCCGAGGCCGAGCCTTCGGGGCCGGTATTGGCGCCATCGGAGACGGCCGCCGAGTAGGGTTACGAATTCGCCGCGTCGGGCGCGGCTTATCACTCCAGAAAATCGGCGCGGCGCGGCAACGGCCACGATCTGCGCGACCTCGACGTCGAGGTGCGGCGGAGACCCTGCGCGGTCTGATCCAGCCCAACAGCCGCATCCAGTTCAGCGAGACGATGCCGGGCGGCGAGGCCAATGCGATCTTCTATCTGGTTGGCAGCAAATATCGCAGCGGCAACACGACGGCATGGCTGAAGACCAAAAGCTATACCGTAAGCTACCCCGAATTGCTCGGCGTCGAGCGGGAGAGGGGCAAGCCCGCCTTCGCCCTCATGGGAGAGCCAGGCACCCGCAAATATGACGTGGCCTTTCAGGCCCGGCCTGACCCACACCGTCGCCGGCTGAACGCGTCGTTCCAGGGATTGTTTTTCGAGGAGTTCGAGCACTGCCTGCCGGCCAATGATCTTGTTGGCCAGTCGAGAAAGCGTCCGAGTATTTCGCGTCTTCCAGAATACCGAGGATCTCATCGCGACGTTTCTTCCTTCCTGTCGAAGGCGAGGTTGGCGATTGTCCGAACTAATGTCGGCCCAACCTCGACGGCTGGTGTCGCTGCCGTTACGACTATACGCTTGAACCCCCATAACGGTCATTTAGCTGTTGATCCCCGGCGGCCGCATGCCGCTCTCGGTCTGGTGCAATTGGAAACGCCGCAGATCCTCAGCCGTCGCGGTATCAGGCGAGCGGCCGATGAAGGCTGCAAACGCCTTCACGCAACGGATATAGTCTCGGCGCGTATCCTCGGTGAAGCCGCGCAGGGACATGTCTTCGATCATGCGCTCGCGAAGCGCGTTGCCGGATGGATGCGAAGGGACGGTCATCGGATGCTCCTCTCAAGCAGAAGGTTGACACTTCATGCTCGGAGGCCGATGGCCGTCCGTCACCCCTGATCGATTAAAGCCTCACCGACGCTGCCAACGAAGCTCACGCCTCAAACCCCGCGCCCCTCCCGCGAGCGGGTTCGTTCATTGGCGCAACCGCGACCTCCGGAGTCCTCGCTTGCGATGTCTGCTTTCAAGACGCGGCGAAGCTGATCTCTACGGCCGAGATCGGGCGCTTTCCAGACAGGCACAGCCTTGGCCGTAACCCGACTGTCGTCCGCAATCGAGAGCCATATGGCTAAAGTGGCCGTTCCTGTACCGACCTCTTTGTAGGCCTTCAGGTCCGCTTGCCATACGTGCCGACTCGTTCGGGTCGATCCGGAGCATCAATTGTGCCAGGCGTGAAAGGCAATCGGGAACCGGGCTGCGTCCGACGCCTTTTGTCGCCGAACTTATCCACCATATAAATCAAATCACGAAGCCGTAGGTTGGTGAGTCATGAAGCCACAGATTGGTGTCGTCACTCTTCCCCGGCCGCGGCGGCACCGCCGCGTTCGTTCCTTACGCCGCCAGCCGCCAGCCGCCTCAACGCCGCCAGCCCGAGCATCGGCCCGGGCACCAGCATCAGGAAAACATACTGCGGTCCGGCGGTTTCGATCAGCCAGGCAAGCAGCGCGATCGAAACAATCGTGATCGAGAAGCCGATGCAATTGGCGATCGTCAGCGCCGAGCCGACGAGCCTCGGCGGGGCGAAACGGGCGTTGAGCGTGGAGAATTGCGGCGAGTCGCCGGCAACGACCACGCCCCAGAACAACAGGAAGGCGAGGAACATCGGCAAGGGCGCCAGGAACGCCAGCGGCGAGACGAGGCAGCACAGGCCGGACGCCGACAGCTGCATATAGGCAACGCGCGCGCTGCCGATCCTCCGCGAGAGATAGCCGCCGACTATGCAGCCGAGAAAGCCGGTGGCGATCGCCGCGAAGCTCCACACTGAAACCGTCGCGCCGTCGCTGCCGAGGCGCGCCGCCAGCAGCACCGGCAGGAACGCATAGAACGCGTAGAGCTCCCACATATGGCCGAAATAGCCGAAGGCCGACGCCCGGAATTCGGCCGAGCGGAAGATCGTCGCGAATGCGGCCGGGTCAAACTTCGCGCCGGCTCTGAGGTGCGGCCCGTCCGGCACGAGAAAGAGCATCGCCAGACCGCCGGCGATCGATACCGCCGAGACCGACAGGATCACGCCCTGCCAAGGCAGATCGCCGCCCAGGCCGCGGATGAGATGGGGAAGTGCCGTTCCGAGCACCAGCGCCCCGACCAGCCAGCCGAGCGCGAGCCCGAGGTCGCGGTCGTACCAGCCCGAAGCGATCTTCATGCCTACGGGATACATGCCGGCGAGAAAGAAGCCGGTTGCGAACCGCGCCGCGAGCAGGGGCAGGAACTCGCCGCCGCTCGCCAGCGTCGCGGCATTGGCCGCCGCGCCGGCGAGCGTGGAAAGGAAGAAGATGATACGCGGCGAGTAGCGGTCGGCGATCGCCAGCCAGGCGAAGACCAGCGTGCCGGCGATGAAGCCGAGCTGCACGGCGATCGTGATGTCGCCGACGGCGGACCCCGGCAAGCCGGCGCTGCGCTGCAGGTCGGGCATAACCGCATTGCCGGCGAACCACAGCGATGTCGCGGCGAACTGCGAGATGACGATCGTCGGCAGGATGCGGGCAGGAACGGCGGGCAAGGCGGAATCCTCATCATAACGCTTTGAATGGTTCCTAGCACGCTGCGCCGCGCGGCAGCAGTGACAGGCCGCCGGCGGCTTGCCAGCCAGTCCTTGGCGGCCGCCCGTGGGGAAGAAATCCACGGCTTCTTGTCACCATTTGCTGCTCTCGCGCCTTGCGGGAGCGAACCGCGATATAATCAAAGCGACGCGGCAACGGACCGATGCGTCCAGGGGCCGGCGGAATGATCAAGATGAGGCGCGTTGCTGCTCGGCAGCCTAGGGCCGGAAGCAGGACGGGCCGGTTCTGATTTCCCGATCTGGCAAAGCAGACATTCATTTCCGCACAACCATTGTCGTGACCTGATCCGATGCGGACCCTGCTGTGCGACCGAGCGATCGTCGTCATGGGGTGGGAAGGAAGCCGCCGGAGCCGGAGATCGCGCCGGGGCACGCGCTAGGCGCGACGCCATGGGTGGTGAGGGGCAGGATGGTGGTGGGGTGAGACCCGTTGGCTTACGTGAAGAGGTGAGCCGAGATAGATCGCCGCGAAGGCCAGGGCTCATTGTGATGGTTCTCGCTCGACAGGCCTATTTGGAAAAATAGAGCGCCAGGTTCGTGCGGATTCGGTCGAGCACCGAAGCGCCGGAGAGATCCGGGACGAAGCGATGCCCGGTGATTTTCTCATAAGCTTCCTGGTAGACCGCGGAAGTCTGTTCGATAAGTTCCAGCGGTATTTCCGGAATCGGGTCTTTATAGGGATCGCAGCGCGCGGTGACCCAGGCGCGAACGAAATCCTTGTCGAAGCTTTTCGGCCGGTCGCCGGATTCGAAGCTCTTCTGATAGCTGTCGGCGATCCAAAAGCGGCTGCTGTCGGGCGTATGGATCTCGTCGGCGAGGATGATCGTGCCGTTCTTGTCAGTGCCGAACTCGTATTTGGTGTCAGCCAGGATCAGGCCACGTTCGGCAGCGCGCGCCTGGCCACGCGCGAACAATGCCAGAGCATAATCGAAGACGGTCTCCATCTGCCCCTTCGTCAACAGTCCTTGTTCAAGGATAGCCTGCGGCGAAAGCGGATCGTCATGACCGCCGTCGAATGCCTTGCTCGTCGGCGTCACGATGGCTTGCGGCAATCGCTCGTTGTCGCGCAGTCCGTCGGGCAAGGTGATGCCGTACATGTGACGTTCGCCATTGCGATATTTCGTCAGGATCGACGTGCTGGTGGTTCCCGCGAGATAGCCGCGGACGACGATCTCGACCGGCAGGATGTCGAGCCGCTTGCCAATGACCACGTTCGGGTCCGGATAGCTGACGACATGGTTCGGGCAGAGGTCGGCGGTTTCTTCGAACCAGTGGCGTGCCGTCTGTGTGAGAACCTGGCCCTTGTGCGGAATGGATGTCAGGATGACGTCGAAGGCACTCAGGCGGTCGGTGGCGATGATGATGCGATTGCCATCCTGGAGATCGTAGTTTTCACGAACCTTGCCTTTGTAGCGGTTTGGCAGTTCCGGAATAAAAGCATCTGAAAGAACGCGCAATTCGCTCACAGCATCGGGCCTTGAAGACGATGGTCGGATGCGAACGCTAAGAAGGCTGGAAGGTCGGGTCAAGCTTGATCGGACCACAAGCCGTGCGATGCTGTTCGACAAGCCGATAAATGATCGGCCCTTGATATAGTGTAAACCAATAGAGGTCCTCAGTACTTCCGGAGGATCGGACCAGAGGTGTGAAAGAAGAACGTCCATGACCGGCGACACTTTCTACCACGAAGGCAATCGCTCGCTGCAGGACCGCTTCGAGAGCCGGCGCATCGCTGACCGCCTGGCACAGATTGCGCGGACCGCCTTCAGCGGCGACGACAAGGCATTCATCGAGCACGCGATTTACTTCTTTCTTGCCACGGTCGACGCCGAGGGGCGGCCGGACTGCTCATTCAAGGGCGGCCCCGCCGGCTTCGTGCGCGTTACCGGGCCGTCGGAGCTGACCTTTCCGGATTATGACGGCAACGGCATGTTCAGGAGCCTCGGCAACCTCGCCGTCAATCCGGAGGTGGGCCTGTTGTTCATCGCCATGCACGGCACGCCGCGCCGACTGCGCGTTAACGGCACCGCCCGAATCGACCGAGATGATCTGCTGACAGGCAGGACCGTCGGCGCGCAGATGACGGTGCGGTCGCGGCGCGCGTCATCTTCCCCAACTGTCCGCGCTACATCCCGACGATGCAGCAAGCGAGCCGTCGCCCTTCACGCCCAAGCCGGGCTGCGATCCGATCGAACCTGCCTGGAAGGGCTTCGACGCCTTCAAGGACGACATCCATCCTCGTCAGCCGGCATGGAAAGGCTGACCGAAGGACACGGCGATCGTCCAACGCCATGAACCTAGTCGCTGCCGAACGTGCATCAAAGCCACCTGCTTGCATTCTCGGAGATCGGCATCGCATCGCGCTATCGTATCACCGTCTCGGTGGCATCGGATCACGGGATCAGGCCCTTGCTAGCCAGAAACGTGCGAACTGCTTTGCGAACCTGCTGCGCCTGTCCAACCAAAAGATGTCCACCCGTGTCGTAGACGACTAGCTTGGCGCCAGGGATCCTACCCGCTGCGAACTCAGCTGCCGGCAGCGTGTTGAACAGGTCGTCGCGTGCAGAGATGATTATTGTCGGAGCAGTGATTTCGTCCAACGGTAGCTCATGTAACTCGGGGCTGCTATCGATATTGATCCCGGGGAAGCGCAGCGACAACGGTTCAACGGTCCTGACGAAGCTCATGACGCGGTCCCGCTCCGCCTGAGGCGCAGCCGCTACCAGCTCTGGTCGAATGCCGAGGAAGCGAATGAGCACTGACGGTGCGATAGTCTCGGTGGCCCACCAGGCGAAATCGCCGCCGGCGTTGACTGCCCAGAATGCGAACTTGTTGCCGCGGCTCACGTCGATCGAGACCGGACTGGTGGGCGAATAAAGCGCTGGAACGATCAGAATGAGGGCGGCGACCTTGTCCGGGTGCCGGAGTGTCAACTCAACCGCAGAACGCGCGCCGGCCGAAACGCCGACGACCACCGCTTTGGGAACGTTCAGTTTGGAAAGCAACGCCGCGTGCGCATCGGCCTGCGCGACTGGAGAGGAGTCCTGCGGAATGGGCGTGCGCAGATAGCCGAAGCGCGACGGCGCGATGATCCGAAAGCCCCCACCCAGAAGATCGGCAGCAATGGCAAGGCCTTGGTCGAAGCCGCCGCCGGCGCCGTGGATCGACAGAAGCGGAATGCCCGCACCGCTGTCGGCGTATTCGATCGTGCCGATGTCGAGGCTGGCGACCAGACTGCCTCGGCTGGCGGCGTCGCGCATGCGGCCAAGCTCGTTCTTGTAAAGCAGGAAAGCCACACCGGCCGTGGTCGCTATGGCGATGAACATGGCCAGCAGGAAACGGCCAATTCGATTCATTTGCAAAAAGCTCCACAAAAGACAGGCGAATATTGACCTGTCTCACATGGAAGCAGGTTGATTTACCTCAATTCCCTTGAGCGACGGCATCGGCGGTGTGTCGGGATGCCGTTAAGGCCGTAGTGGGCGGCTATTTTCGCAGAGCATCTCGCTATCGGCGCCGAATGGCGGAGGAGTGGGATTTGAACCCACGGTGAACTTGCGCCCGCGCCGGTTTTCAAGACCGGTGCCTTAGCTAAAGCGCGTCGACTGAACGGATTCATGCGACGCGCTTTAGGTTATTGCTTTTATGCATGTCGTTGTCCGATGAGGGGACCTGGTCAGCGACAAAACAAGCAACGCGAATTCCGCTTCTTGAAGGCGGATGGCTGCGATAAAGTCCGCAGAGATCGACTTGCGCAGAAGCGGCTCGGCCATGCGTGGCCTCGCCGCTTACGTGGCGTAGACACCATGGCGCTCATTGATCCATCGACCGTGGTCTCCTGCATTCGCAGCGAATTGGCACGGGGGCGGATTGTGGTAGCGAATTTTAGCGATACCGCCAAAGCGGCTCTCTTCTATGTGATCGCCTTGTCGCTCGCCGGAACAATTGCGGCCACCACATCGACTTGGGGGGCTTCGACCCTACACGTTCTAATGCTAACTCCCGCCGCCGCCGTACTCGTCATGATGCTTCTGGTCACCGATGATGGACGGTACCGGGCTGCTTGGACTTCGCTCGATCTGCACAAGGCTGGCCTAAACGGTTGGCCCTTCGCGATCATGGTTCCCACACTGGTGCTCGGCGGCACATATGCTGTGACTTGGGTCAGCGGCCTTGCCGAGATACACGCTCCAGTCACCAACGGGCTACTGAAATTCTTCCTTGTGGCGTTGCTCGGTCTGGCGTTCAGTACGTTCTTCGCGATGGGCGAGGAAATCGGCTGGCGCGGATATATGCTACCTCGCCTCAAGACGCTCGGCGTCCTCAGGGCCATGCTTGTGGTCGGCTTCCTGCAGGGTGTGTGGCATCTGCCGATAATGCTCGCCACCCCGTGGTACCATTCCAGTGGTAGCAAATTCATTGTCGTGCCGCTGTTTCTGGTGACACTCACGCTTGCTGGCGTTCTGTTCGGCTACTTGAGATTCACAAGCGGCAGCGTGTGGCCATGCGCGATTGCTCATGCGGTCTACAATATTGCTTGGGATACCCTGACAGGAATCACAGCTGCTTCGTCGTCGCCGGAGACGCTCGAATATGTAGCCGGCGAAAGCGGAATTCTGCCGATCCTCGGGCTTTCGGTTGTAGCGGCATGGATTTGGATTGCTCGTCGCACCGCTGTCATTTCTGCGTCTGGTTACACCTCTGGTGAATCCACCGCTTCGGCAAAGAGTCGAAGGTAAAGCCGCACGCGTTGTGGACAACAGCGGACCGACACTCATGACCAGCCCGTCGCGTGTGTAAGGGGTTTAGGCTCGCGCCTTCGAAGGACCGCGTTGGGTGGCCGGATTGCGACCTTCGCTGCACCAACGCAAATGTCAGGAGTTGGCGCAACCTCGACCTCCAACTTCGCTGTCGGCGACAGTCTGCTTTCAGGCAGTGGCAAGGGCACCTGAACGGCCGGCATGCGGCTTCCTCCTTCGACGGTTTGTCAACGCGGACCGCCAATGCTGCCAGCGGCAAACGTTGCGCTGCGGCCCGCTGCGGCGCGATGATCGATTTGGGCTTCGCGCGACTGTCGAAACCGACTCTATGGCAAAAATGCCGCCTGCCGCGCAGTGAGCGGGGCGGTTCCATTAGGCTTCGAGCGGCGGTCGTCATGGGGCGGCACTCTACCCCTCTGCGGCGGTTCGAGCCCTGCCGGTCAGGACGAGCTCCGCCTCCACAACTCACGGCTTCGCCGGCCCGGCATGCATAATGTCGTCGTTTTCGGGACCGTCGACTTTGAGGAAGCCGACCAGCCCGCGTTCGGCGCGCGAAAGCGCATGGTCGACCAGCGTGTAGCGGCTGGCGCGGTCGATCTTGAAGTCGACTATCGTGGCACCACCCGGCGGCACCGAGACCGTCTGCACACCGGTGAGCGGCGGGGCCGTCACGCTACCGAGCGGATAGACGTGATCGAAAATCTCCCCGATGACATGGAAGGAGGAGGTGAAGTTGGGACCTCCGACGCCGAAGAAAATGCGCACTGTCTCCCCGACGCTGGCATAGAGCGGGTGGGCGCGCGTCAGCGAGCCGACCGAGCCGTTGAACAGGAAATATTCGGGCCTCTCGCCGACCAGCTTTTCGTAATCCATCTCCTGATCGCCCGGCGTACCGAACGGCTCGACGGTGTAGATCTCACCCTGCATCACGTAGAACTCGCGGTCGACCTGCGGCAGCCCGCCTTCCGGCTCGACAAGCAGCAACCCGTACATGCCGTTGGTGATGTGGTTCGGCACGCTGGGTGTCGCACAGTGATAGACGAAGATGCCTGGCACCAATGCCTTGAAGGTGACGACCGTCTCCGTGCCGGGATCGGTCTGCGTGAACTCGGCGCCGCCACCGGGGCCTGTCGCGCCATGGAAGTCCACGGAATGGATCATCAGGCTGTCTTCGCGGTTCTTTAGATGCACCTCGACGGTGTCGCCAACGCGTACGCGCACGAAGGGGCCGGGCACCTTGCCGTTGAAAGTCCAGTAGGTATAGACCGTCTTGTCGTCCAACTGCCCTTTGAGTTCGATCGTCTCCATGTCGACGCGCACGACCTGCGGCTGGCGCGGGCCGATCGGCGGTGGCAGGTCGGCGGGATCGCGCGTCACATCGGCCGCCGTCGATTCCATCTCGCCGCGGCTGCCCAGCATCACTCGAAGCAGACCCTCCATTCCGGCCTGACGATGCCCCGGGATCGAGCAGAAATAGTCGAACTCCCCAACCTTGCTGGCGACGAACGAGAAAGTCGAGCTGGCGTTCTTGCCGCTGACGATCGCTGAGCGCGCGGCGTACTGGTCGACGACGACGTCATGCTGAGCACCCTCGCCGTTGATGAGATTCACCTGAACCGTCTCGCCTTCGTGCACGATCAGCGTGGGATTGATCTGGCGGTCTATGTCGCCGCCGACGCCGATAAAGACCATGCGCCCTTCGGCTATGCCCGTGCGCAAGGTGAAGGTGGTCGGCGCATGCGAGCTCATCGGCATGGCCGCCGGAGAAGCCTGGGTGCCCGCAGAGGGTTTCGTCGGCTGATCCGCCTGTGCAACGGGCGATGGCGTATCGGCCGCGACATCGGTGGACATCATCACGTGCTTATGTTGCTGCGCGAAGGCGCGCGGCCCGCAGATGACGCCAAACGCGATGATGGCGATGAGAAGCCCGACATGACCAATTTTCATAAGCTTCCCCTCTCGCCGATCGGCATTGAATAGGCCGACATCCGCCGGATGAGCGGCTCGTCAGTGCAAGATTGAACCAGCATTTCTTCGAATCGTCTGAATCCAGCTACCCGCGCTTACGCTTCCTAGAAGCTAACCTTACGGAGGGGCCAGCGCCATTGCCCTTTGGGGAAATGGCAGCCCCGGCAGTCCCTGGAGGACGAAACCCGCAGCTCGCATGCTCCACCTTTGGATCCGGCGGCCACGAACTCCCGTTCAGGCTCTGAAAGAGCCATCCTGATCATCGGCGAAAATCAGGAACAGGTCTGCGTTCGGGCAGAAGTTTTCCAAGTTTGCCGCCGCAGTTCCTGCCTCGAGCTCCCGGAAACACCGCCTCTTCGAACGACACTGCCCGCAGGTTATCTCCGCGTCGCGCAGCACCCTGGGGTAGTCTTGCTCCAAACTCCCGGCGGTTGATGTGGAATGCTTGCATCATTCGGTCGACGCGCAGGTCCGGCTGGGTGCCGCTCGCTCCCAGCGGCTGAAACGCGTTCGTCCAAACATCGAGATCATCCCGCTCCGTCCGCCCAACCGGCGCAGGACCGTATGAAGGAACGTCCCTGTGATGAGCCTCTGGGCATCGACGATGATGCCGCCTCTCGCGTACAGCTTGGAAGAATTCGGTAGTCCGTGACATCGCTTCCTCCTCCCGCGAGGCCTGAACAAGCCTGAGGAAAATCGCCCGTATGTCAGCGCCTGTGTCGGCGAAGTTGTGCGGTGCCATGCTGAAAATAACAGCTTATGGTACGGCGGGCTTGACCTGAATCAAACTCTCTGCCGGCATTGGGTAGGAGCTTGCGGCCTTCAAGGTGAGTTTCCGGGGTGCTGCGGCCCTCCTCATTGGCCCGGCTCCAGATGGGCTCAGATTGTCCCGGCGGCACCATGAACGCTCCGCTCCGAGCCGTTCCTGCCTCTGCACCGACTCTCAGGTTGGATGTCGCACTTCCGCCCGTCTGGAGACATCCGAGCTGCCCCTCGGAATGACGGGTTCGGGCCGGTTACGGACGGGCAGGTTTTGGGCGGCCCGATGTGCGAAGCAGTCGTTCGTTCACAGAGCTGACCGCGCCAGGAAGGCTCGGAAGACGAAACTGAGCGCGCTCATTGCGCTTCCCGGAAGCGGACGCTTGTTCAGCCGCTCGTTACAACTAGAACTTGCTACCCGTCCGACCGTTGGAAGAAGTCTCGTAGGCCCTTTCCTACCTCAACCCCCTCCTCGACGGCAGCGGCAACGCCGCCAGACACATCCTGCGGCGGGGGCTTGCGCTCGCGGCGAGCGGAGGCGATCCAGCCACCGGGCAGCCTAACCTGGACCATTAGGTCGACGCGCTCTGGCCCCTTCTCGCGGTCAAGGCCGCGCTGAGGAAACTGAGGACCGGGTTCGTTGGCTCAGCTCAACAACCCGATTTTCCGAGGAGCCGAGCTAGTGCGGGCGTTCTTCGGACCGGCCCAGGTTGTGAAGCAGCGGCGAACTCGATAGGCTCGGCGATTGCGGAAACCTGTCGCTGCCCGATTAGTCTAGGCGCGCGGCGCGTCGTCTTCGCCCTCGACCATCAGCTTTCCGATCAATTCGCGAACCCAGCGCTGCCCGGCATGGCCGTGACAACGCTCGTGCCAGATCAAGCCGATATCGAACCGCTCGCTCAGCCAGGGCAGATCGATGATCATCAGCCTTTCCGATTGGGCACGAAACAGCCGCCTGGGTACGAGAGCGACAAGATCGCTGCTGGAAACAATTTCGGGAATGAACAAGAACGAGCCCGCTGACATGACGACATTGCGCCGATAACCGAGAACTCCCAAGGCCTCGTCAACTGGTGTCTCGAAATTGCCGCCTCGCCGTGAGACGACGATATGTTCCAGCCTGACATAGTTCTCGATCGTCAGACCAGGCTTCAGATCCGGGTGGCCTTGCCTGCCGATGAGGACATATGTTTCCTCGTAAAGATGACATGCACGTAGATGCGGCATCGCGGGATCGGGTGTGGCGATCACCAAATCGATATCGCCGTTCGCCAACTGCTGTTCCATGAGGGCGGGGGACAGGTGCCAAACCGCCACGCGCACGCCTGGTGCTATCCGCCGGAGCGCCAAGACGAGCGGCATCACAACGGCTGCCTGGACATAATCCGAGCAAGCGATCGACACAGCGAGTTGCGCCGTTTCGGGATCGAAGTCCCTGTGGGACTGCAGTGTCGAGCGCACCCGATCCAACGCCTCGCGCAATTGTGGGGCAAGTTCTGTTGCCTTGGCGGTCGGGGTCATTCCGCGCTGGGCAGGAAGAAGCAACGGATCGTCGAACAAATCCCGCAGCCGCGCGAGTTGCGCACTGACTGCCGGCTGGCTGAGATGCAGCTTCGCCGCCGCCTTGGTGACGTTCCGTTCGGCGAGCAGCACTTCGAGCGTTGCCAGAAGGTTGAGGTCGATGCGGCTGGTATCCACCACATTTATTTCCGAATAAAATATAATCGATTTCAGATATGGCTGAAAAGCCTTCATCCTGCAAGCCTCGACGCGGGAGCTTCACCAATCCCTCCCGCGGGAGGCAAGGATGATCATCGTCAGTTTTCTTTATCCCAATACTGAGCGGGCACGCTTCGATGCCGCCTATTATGTCGAGAAACATGTGCCCTTGGCCCTGGGCCTGCTTGGCGACGCCGTCAGAGGGGTGATCGTCGAAACCGGCCTTGGCGGCGCACAGCCGGGTGCCCCCGCGCCCTACATCGCCGCGTTTCACGCGCTGTTCGAGTCGCCGGACAGCTTCCAAAAAGCATTCCACGCGCACGCGGCCGAAATTCAGGGCGACGTACCGAACTACACCGACATCGCGCCGGTCGTTCAGCTCGGGAATGTGAGCGTCGCGACGTTGATGGCCGACGCAAAGATCATCTCCAACTTCACCAACGCGCTGGCCCATACCGAGCTTGATGATCCGGTGAAGCCGCTGGCTTGGGTACATCCCAGCGAGGGCTGAAGCGCCCCCCCCCCACACTCCACGATAGAGACCAGAGAAGCATGATGAAGAAGAATATCCTTATTGTATCTGCGCACCCCGAACCAACCTCGCTCACCCGGCAGTTGGTCGATGTTACTGTCGAGACGCTTGGCGCCGCCGGACACGAGATCGTGCAATCCGAACTTTACGGTATGAAGTGGAAAGCAGTGTTCGACGCCGACGACTTTCCCGTCCGCACCAATCCCGACCGGCTGTCGTTCATCATGGAATCGGGCCATGCCTATGCGACCGGCAACCAGACGCCGGATGTTGTCGCCGAACAGGCCAAACTCCTTGCCGCGGACGCGGTCATCCTGCAGTTCCCGCTGTGGTGGTACGGCGTGCCCGCGATCCTGAAGGGCTGGATCGAACGCGTCTATGCCTTTGGTTTCGCTTATGGCTACCAGAACGGCACCAACGAGTTTCGCTTCGGGGACGGCATCCTGAAGGGCAAGCGCGCGCTGGTAAATGTTCAGGCCGGTGGACCTGTGGCGGACTATGGCCCGCGCGGGATCAACGCGCCGATTGAGCAGCTGCTCTTTCCGCTGACCCACGGCGCGCTCTTCTATCCGGGCATGGATGTGCTGCCCACGCACGCTGTCTACAGCGCCGGCCATGTCTCCACCGCCGAAGAGGTCGAGGCGATCAAGGCGGGCTGGCGCGCGCGACTCGCCGGGCTGTTCACCGACGCGCCAATCCCGTTCCGTGCGCAGAACGGAGGCGATTTCCCCGATCGCCACACCATGGCGGATGACGTCGCGCCGGGCCAGACCGGCATCGTCGCGCATGTCACCGAAAGGGTGGTCGAGACGGTTGACGCGTGAGGCACGACGATCATGAAGCCTGCGCTGATCGCGCTGGCCGCCGGAGCATTTGCCATTGGCACGACTGAGTTCGTGATCATTGGCCTGGTTCCCGGGATCGCGCGCGATCTCGGGACAACGCTCCCGGCGGCTGGTCTGCTCGTTTCCGGCTACGCCCTCGCCGTGACCATCGGTGCCCCCACGGTCACGGCGTTAGTCGGGCATCTGCCGCGCCGGCCGCTAGCGGTTGGATTGATGCTGCTGTTCGCGCTCGGCAATCTCTTGAGCGGCTTCGCGTCCGGCTATGGCGCGATGCTGGCGGGACGCATCATCACTGGCGTGGCGCACGGCGTCTTTTTCTCCATCGGCGCCACAATCGCGATGTCGTTGGTGGAACGGTCACGCGGGGCCCGTGCCGTCGCACTGATGTTCGCCGGCCTCACCGTCGCCATGGTGGTTGGCGTTCCGTCAGGAACATTCATCGGCCAGCGACTTGATTGGCGCGCGCCCTTCTTTGTCATCGCCGGGCTGGGCGCGCTGGCGGCGACGTTTCTGCACATTTTGCTGCCGCGCCAGATTTCCTTTGAGCCGTCGGCGGGCTTGCTCTCTCAGTTCAGGCTGTTGCAACAACCCAAGTTGCTCACGCTCTATGCCATCGCGGCGCTAGGATACGGCGGATCGTTCGCGGTCTTCACCTTTCTGTCGCCGCTCATGACCACAGTCACGCATGTGTCCGAGACGAGCGTGAGCCTGGCGCTGATGGTATTCGGCGCCGCCGCGGTGGTGGGCAATCTGGTCGGCGGACAATTGGGGGACGCGCTCGGGACGCGGCGTGGCCTCGCCTTTGCGCTCATCGGCCTTCTATTGGCGCTTGCGGCGCTGCCTTATACTGCGCCGCACGCCGGCGTGATGTTCGTCAATATCTTCTTCTGGTCGGTCTTCTGCTTCTGCACCGGACCGATCGTACAGGCAGGCGTGATTGCTGTGGCGGAGAAAGAGGCACCCGATGCGGTCGCCACCGCTTCAGGGTTTAACATCGCCGCCTTCAATCTAGGCATTGCTGGCGCTTCGGCTTTGGGCGGAGTGATCCTCGCCGGGCCGGGCGTGATGGTGACGCCGTTTGCAGCTATCGCCGCCGCCGCAACCGCTCTCGCCATCACCCCATTCGTTGGTGCTGTCGGCATGGCTGAAAGCGCGCCTGCTCTTCTGCCGATCAAGGGAAAGGAAATCGTATGAAAGCTTGGGTAGTCCGCGCGCCCGGTGGGTTCGACCGCCTGGAAATCGTCGAGCGCGATGATCCCGGCGTCCCTGCCCCGGGTGAGATCCGTGTCGCGATCCACGCGACCTCGCTCAATTTCCACGATCTGCTCGTTGCCAATGGCGGCATTCCGGCCGCCGACGGCCGCGTGCTGATGGCTGACGGTGCGGGTGTCGTCGAGGCGGTCGGCTTGGGTGTCACCGAATTCGCGCCCGGCGATCACGCTGTGTCGACCTTCTTCCCGCACTGGCCGGCAGGCGCGCCGTTCGATGCGGTCGGGAATTTCGCGGGCACACCGGGTGACGGCATCGACGGTATGGCAACAACCCATGTCGTGCGCGCCGCCACCGCCTTCACCCGTGCGCCAGCCGGGTGGAGCCATGCCGAGGCGGCGACGATCACTACGGCAGGTCTCACCGCGTGGCGCGCGCTCGTCGTCGACGGCGGGCTGCGCGCGGGCGCGACAGTGCTGATCATGGGCACCGGTGGCGTCTCGATCGCCGCGCTTCAGATCGCCAAAGCGATGGGCGCGACGGTGATCGCTACCTCGTCCTCGGGCGCGAAGCGCGAACGCCTCACAGCGCTCGGTGCCGATCATACCCTCGACTACCGCGAGATGCCCGAATGGGGCGCCGCGGTGCGTGATCTGACCGGCGGTCTCGGCGTCGATCATGTCGTCGAGATCGGCGGGCCGGGCACGCTGCCGCAATCGATCGCGGCGGTGCGCGTCGGCGGGCATATCGCGCTCATCGGTGTCCTCACCGGGCGCGAGGGGCAGGTGCCGACAATGGAGCTGATGCGCAAGCAGGCGCGGCTCCAGGGGCTGATCGTCGGCAGCCGGCGCGATCAGCAGGATTATGTGACGGCGCTGGAGGTGACCGGCATCCGCCCGGTCATCGACAGGAGCTTTGCCTTCGAAGAGCTGGCCGACGCCTTTCGCTACCAACTAAGCGGCGCGCATTTCGGCAAGATATGCGCCGAATGGTAGGCGGAGACTGATCCATGATTCGGCTCGGGCTCGCGAACGCGGCGACGATCGAGGCTCTGGCGTGGATCGCACGGCGGCGCATGCCGGCGATCGCATGCGGCTATCTCGAAAGCGACCGGCGCCGAGCTGGCGCTCGCGCGCAACCGCGCCGCGCTCGACGCGATCACGCTCGCACCGCGCTACATGCGCGATACCAGCGGCCGCTCGACCGCGCCGCACTGTTCGGCGGCGATTATAACCTGCCGATCGGCATCTCGCCCGTTGGTCTTGTCAACGCGCTGTGGCCCGGCGCTGATAACATGCTGGCGGCGGCGGCGCGGGCAGCGAACGTTCCCTATGGCCTGTCGACCGTGGGCACGACGAGCATCGAAGCGAGCGGCGCTAACGCCGCGTGCAGATTCCTCGAGCCGCGAGCGGCAGCGATGCTGCGCCCTCGTTCGCGATCGTCTCCTTCATCAATTCGGGGTCGTCTACCGCATCCGCTGTGACGTTCGCGACCAGCGCATTCGCTCTAATGATGACGACCCGCTACGACTGATGACTAGGCAGGCGCAAACCGCATCCAAAGCGCTGTTCACTGACTACCTAAACGACGACTGCTTCCAGGAACGCACATAATCCGACTGAACGGCCGATTATTGGGCGCATAGCCGTCTGGCATGGGAGCGGCCCAGCTTCAGCTCAGACGGGCCGCTCCAGCGTCAGATTTCAGTTCGCTCGGCAAGGATTAAGGCGTCTTCGATATCGACACCGAGATAACGAACGGTGTTCTCGATCTTCGTATGACCCAGCAGGATCTGGATCGCGCGAAGATTGCCCGTGGCCTTGTAGATCATTGATGCTTTCGTGCGGCGCAGCGAGTGCGTGCCGTATTCAGCACGGCGGAGGCCAACGGCATCGACCCACTCGTCGACCAGCCGCGCGTATTGTCTCGTGCTGAGATGGCCCGCATGATCGACGCGGCTTGGAAAAGCATAATCGTGTTTTGTCCCGCCGCGGCGCTCAAGCCAGGCGAGCAGGCTCGCCCTGACATCGGTCGTCAGCTCGAACTGCACTGGCTTTCCAGTTTTCTGCTGGATCACGATCGCACGGGTTCTGATATCGGCTCCTGACACAACGTCACCAATCTTGATCTTAACCAGATCGCAACCGCGCAACTTACTGTCGATTGCCAGATCAAACAGGGCCCGATCACGAAGGCGACCTTCTCGATCAAGGAAGAAGCGGACGGCCCAGATCTGCTTCTGCGTCAGCGGTCGCTTTGTGCCCACCGTCTTACCCGCGTTCCAAGCAGGCCGGCACTGTGCGGCAGGATCATAATGTGAGTGTCCCATTGTTTCTCTCCACGGCCGTAATTGGCCGCGAAGTGAACGCGAAGGGAGAGGCTGGCTGACGCTCGGCAGCTAACGACCCATTCCCGGCCGTTAGATAAATCGGCGTGGCGTCCCGAAACCGGCCGTTCCGGCAACTCGCAGCAGTCCCGTTTCTCCATGTCCGACGGACCATTTCGGGAAAACGCAAACGGGAACAGGTTTCGGGAAAACGGCCCAACCCGGAGGCACCGGACGACCAATTCTGCCGTGCCTGTCCCGCTGGGCCTTCCCAATCGGGAAAGCCCTCGCACTGGTATCTCAGTATTGTGGTTTCGACCGTGTAACCCAGAACAGGAAGGCGGCGGGGAGAGCTGCGGTGATAGCGAAATGGCACGTACTGGCTTCCGGCGACCAGCGGCTCGTCCACAGGCTGCGGTCAAAGGCTATTCCGCCAACGGCGTTCACCAGCCCATGCAGCCTGATGCAGGGGATCAGGCTGCCACGGCCGGTCAGCCATAGCCCGCGCCGATGCGGTCGTGACGACGCAGGGCATTGAAGCCCTGCGCCGCCAGCGCCACGCACCGCGCTTCGGAAACGGAGATCTCCACCTTCAGGAGCGCGCTCCCGACACCGTCGCGATAAAGGCGCGCAGGTCGGCCAGCATCAGTTCCGGCTCTTCCAGCGCGGCGAAATGGCCGCCCCGCGGCATGTCGGTCCAATGCACGATGTTGTAGGTCTTCTCCGCGAACGAGCGCGGCGGCGGCAAGAACACCGGATCGGGGAAGGCCGCAACGCCGGTCGGCACCTGGATGCGGGTGCCGGCCGGAAGCATCAGCGACTTCTCAAGCCGGCTGCCGTAGTAGATCCAGGTTGCAGTCACGAACGATGCCGGCGCGATGTAGAGCATGATGTTGGTGAGGAGTTCCTCCTCGGAAAACTTGCTCCATATGTCCGGGGCGCCATCGGCGGTTGTCGGAAGATCGGCCCACTTGCCGAACTTTTCGAGTATCCAGCCCGCCGCTCCGACCGGGCTGTCGGCCATCGCGACGCCAAGCGTCTGCGGACGGGTTTCCTGCTCGTGAAAGTAGGCCCTCTCCCAATCGGCAATCGCGGCCCGCTTGGCGGCGAAGGACTTCTCCTCGTCGGTCGTCGGAGCGGCATCCTCCGCGCGCACGGTCATCATGTTAATATGGATGCCGAGCAGAGCGTCCGGTCGATCATGCGCTGCCCAGGCCGCGATGCCGTGGCCCCAATCGCCCCCTTGAACGAAATACCGCGCGTCGCCGAACAGTTGGATCATCAGCCCATGCACGAGCGCAGCAGCCCGCCGCGGGCCGATCGGGCGCGTGATCGGATTGGAGAACGCGAAGCCAGGAAGCGAGGGGACGACAACATCGTGCCCGTCCGCTGCGAGCGGCTCCAACAGCCGCTCGAACTCGAGATACGAGCCCGGCCAGCCGTGGAGAAGCAGGACGGGCGGCTTGGAGCCGTCGCCTTTCACATGAACGAAGTGGAGGTGCTCGCCTTCCACGTCGGCCGTGAAGTTGGGCAGCGCGTTGAGGCGCCGTTCGACCGCACGCCAGTCATAGCTGTCCCGCCAATAAGCGGCGAGTCGCTTGAGGTCATCAACCCCGACCCCCGCCGACCAGCCTCCCGCATCCGGCAGCTGGCTCCAGTCATAAGCCTCGACCTTGGCTCTGATCGTGGCGAGCCGTTCGTCAGGGACGTTTATTGTGTAGGGTGAAATCATGATGTTCTCCGCTTAAGCTGGGATGCGGTTCCAGGAAGAGGGTGTCCACGAATCCGATATTGTCGATCGATGTTCTGAGAGCCGAAGACTACTCGGCATTACTGCTCGGTACGTCGCCGAGGTTGAAATCGAACCTTCTGCCTGTTGTTATCCAACGAATGGATACCAGAAACCTCGATCTCGGCCTCCTCGTCACGCTCGAAGCCCTACTGGCAGAAGGGAACGTCACGCGTGCCGCCCGGCGCTTGAACCTGAGCCAACCCGCCTTGTCGGCCCGGCTGGCGCGGCTTCGCGATCAACTCGGCGATCCCCTCCTCATTCCGGCACGGCGTGGGATGGTCCTGACCCAGCGCGCCGTCGAGCTTCGGCAACCGTTGCATGACGCGCTGGAGGGTGTCCGCAGGGTTGTGGCAGATGGAGTGCCGTCCGACCCGGCAACCATGGAGGCCACCCTGGTGATCGCCGCGAGCGACTATATGCAGTATGCGCTGCTCACCCGCTTCTCGGTCGCGCTCAGGACCGAGGCACCCAAGGTCCGCATCGCCTGGCGTGCCCTCGACGTGCTGGCGCGCTCCTCTCAGTTGGAGCGCGGCGAGGTTGACCTGGTCCTGGCATCTCCGGACCATGCACCGGCAGCCATGCGTCAACGCCAGCTCTTTCGTGAGGATTACGCGGTGATCGCCCGGCAGGGACACCCGGCCGTGCAAGGCCGTCTCAGCCTAGATGTGTTCTGCGCTTTGGAGCACGTTGTCGTGTCTCCCAAGGGCGGCGGGTTCTCAGGGCCTGCCGATGCAGCACTTGAGGCCGTCTGCCGCCGCCGCACAGTAGCCCTGTCCACGTCGGGCTTTCTGATCGTGCCAGAGGTCGTGTCGCGGTCCGACATGATCGCTTTGATCCCACGGCGGATCGCCGATGGTTGGTCGGATCAGGTGCAGGTGGTGGAACCCCCACTCACCATCCCTGGCTTTACTATCGCGAGTGTCTGGCACGACCGGACCACCAACCATCCGGCAAAACGCTGGCTGCGTGAACGGCTGACGATGTTGGCCGCCGAAGGGTAATACCGACTGAACTGAAGGCTGCGCACCACGTTTCCCGAAACGCCATCGTTTTCGAGACAACTGCCGGGGTAGCGAGCGGCAGCTATTCGCTGCGAGGCTCCTGATAGCCGCCTGGCAGAAAAGTCCCCAATGTCGGTCGTTCCCGCCGCCAATCAGTGCCGGATGAACGAATGGCAGGTTTCAGGATCGGCCGGGGTCAGGCTGAACGGCTGAGATGCGGCGCAAAGCGGTCATACGTGACTCACCTATTGCTTTGAACCTTCGCCACGACGAAACCGGCTGAGAATGTGCGTACCTCGGTCGGCGTCTGTGATGCCGTGTGAGGAATGGCTCAAGGGACGTGGTGAGTTGATCGCTGTCGGCGCCGGCACTGCACGCTCGCATTCGAGGTAGGACTAGAATACGCTCGCCGCCCGGAGCTTCGACCTACGGAAGAGGCAGGACACAAGCATGGAGCGACGCCTCACCGCAATTCTTGCTGCCGACGTCGTCGGCTACAGCCGCCTCATGGGAGCCGACGATGTTGGCACGCTTGCGCATCTGAAGAGGCTTCGCGCCGAACTGATCGAGCCCAAGATCACAGAGTCGCACGGACGCATCGTCGGTTCCGCTGGCGACAGCCTTCTTGTCGAATTCGCCAGCGCAGTCCACGCGGTGCAGTGTGCGGTCGAAGCCCAGGAGGGATTGGCCGCTCACAATGCAAGTTTGCCCGAAGACAAGCGCATGACCTTCCGCATGGGCGTGAATTTGGGCGACGTGATTGCACAGGACGATACGATCTACGGTGATGGCGTGAACATCGCCGCGCGGCTCGAGAAGCTTGCAGAACCTGGCGGCGTCTGCGTCGCGAGCAACGTCTACGAGCAGGTCAAAGGCAAACTAGACTATGCCTACACCGACCTCGGTAGCCATCAGGTCCACAACATCGTGGAGGCGGTGCGCGCCTATCGGGTCAGTCGAGCGAATCCCACTTCGGTATTCTCCACAAGGGATACGCTGACGCTTCCCGAAAAACCGTCCATCGCGGTCTTGCCATTCGACAACATGAGTGGCGACCCCGAGCAGGGCTACTTCGCTGACGGCATGGTTGAGGAGATCATCACCGCGCTGTCCCGGACGCACTGGCTGTTCGTCATCGCGCGCAACTCGAGCTTTACCTACAAGGGACGGGCAGTGGACATTAAGCAGGTCGGACGCGAGCTTGGTGTGCGCTACGTGCTTGAAGGGAGCGTGCGCAAGGCGGCGAGCAGGGTTCGCATCACCGGGCAGCTTATCGACGCGACAACGGGAGCACATCTATGGGCCGACCGTTTCGACGGCGGGCTGGAGGACGTTTTTGACCTGCAGGAGGAAGTGACCCGGAGCGTCGTCGGAGCGATCGCTCCGAAGCTGGAACAGGCAGAGATCGAGCGGGCCAAGCGCAAGCCGACCGAGCACCTTGACGCTTACGACTACTATCTGCGCGGGATAGCAAGCCTCCACCAGTTGACCAGGGAATCCACCGCAAACGCCCTTCAGCTGTTTTACAAAGCCATCGAACTCGACCCTGAATTCGCCTCGGCATACGGCATGGCCGCCTGGTGTGCCGTCATACGCAAGGCGAACGGCTGGATGACGGATCGCAAGCAGGAAACCGCCGAAACCGAGCGCCTGGCTCTGAAGGCCGTGGATTTGGGCAGGGATGACGCGATCGCTCTTTCCCGCGGCGGGACCGCGCTCGCCTACGTCGTGGGCGACAACAATAGCGGGGCAGCGTTCATTGATCGCGCGCTTGCGCTCAATCCGAACCTGGCTACCGCGTGGCTATTCAGCGGCTGGGTCAGAGCCGACCTCGGCGATACGGAAACCTCACTCCGGCACCTGGCGACCGCGATACGCATGAGCCCAGTCGACCCGCTCATGTTCGACATGCAGAATGCGGTTGCAGTGGCTCATCTCTTCGCTGGTCGATTTGAGGAGGCATCATCTTGGGCTGAAAGGTCGTTGCGGGAAAAGCCGGACTTTTTGGGGTCGTTGCGCTTTGCGGCTGCAAGCTATGCTCACGCCGGCCGAACCGAGGACGCGCAAAAGGTGGTGAGCCGAATTCTCGCCCTCGATCCTGGCCAACGAATTTCCAATCTCGCCGACGTCGTTTCAGCCGTCCCAGCCCATATGGCTCTGCTTGCAGAAGGTTTGCGAAAGGCGGGGCTGCCGGAATAACGCTGCCAGGCTGGCGCATCGATCGTGAGTTGGGAACGCACCGAGATCGCAAAGACCGCACAACGGGTGGCGTCGGCCCGGCATAAATCGCCATAGGGCGCCGTACAAGCGATCCCGCATCATATCAGGGGTGGGTCACTGATCCCCAACCGACCTCTACGGCCGAGATGAGGCGCAAAGCCGACATTTCTTTCGCGCGCGACTTTCGAATACCCCTCAAAATGAGTGGACGGACTCGGAGCAGCGAGCATATAGAATTCCCACCTGTCGCCCCGGCCGTGTAACTAACTGCGTAACAAAACAAACAAAAAGCTGAATATTTTCAATGTTATAAGCCCATGATCGAAAGACGCGTGGTCCGCTAAGCCACCGTCATACCCATTAGGCTTGGAGCAACTCTCGAGAGGGCCGGGGCGCCCAAGGGGCCTCGACTCCGCGCTTGTTAGGCCTTGTCGACGTCGAGGATCGGCATGCCGTAAATAGGGTTGCTCTTGTCCGCCATGCGCAGGGTTTTAGGTGACAAGCGACTACCGAGAAGCGCGACCGTGTACAGTCGCAAACTATCGCGAGCAGCGTCGCCGAATCGCCAGGGAAGGCAGCATCAAGTTCGACCCGGAGATGAAGAAGAACGGAGCCATCGCCGCGTCGGCGATGTCCGTGGGTATGGACGGATCAATTCATGCGCAATATGGATGGGGATGTGATCTGGCGCGGCCCTCCATTTTCGCCGCGTCGCCAAGGCAGTCGATGAAGACGTTGGTTCAATGACGCTGCGCCGAACGGGTTGGCCTTTCGATTTGCTGCCCCACTCGCAAAAGTGTCGATATCGGAGGATTTGGTCATGAGCGACAACAGGCCAGACGTTACCAAAGATTGGCAAGCGACGCAGGGCCAGAAGTCTTCCGCGAAGCGGCTGCGCTTTTTCGCCGTGCTTTGCTGGATCGTCGCTATTGGCGGTGAGATCGCCGGGATCTACCTGCTCTACCAGCACAAATTCGACCACGGTAACATGCCGCTGCTGATTGGCTTGCTGGTCGGGATCGCCATTTTCGCAATCGCCGGCAACTTGCTTTGGAAGGCGGCCAATAGGCACGATCCGGCCCGCGCATCCGACACGGCCAGATTCTTCTTCCAAAATCAGCTCGGCGCGATCATCACGTTGATTGCCTTCCTCCCGCTGGTTTTCCTGATCTTGACCGATAAGAACATGGATCCGCAGACCAAGAAGGTTGCCGGCGGTGTGGGCGCAGCGCTTGCCGTGCTCGCGACGCTGATCGGGGTCAGCTACCAACCCCCGTCGGTCGAGCAATACACACAGGACATGAACGCGTGCGCGACCCAGATTAAGACGGGGCAGCCGACCACAGCCTGTTCGCCCGACGTCGCCGCCCAGGCGCAAGAGATCGCCACGGACTCCGCCGCGGTGACGGCCGCTACTAAGGACGCGGAACACCCCGCCGGTCAGGATGTTGTCTACTGGATCGCGCCGGAGAACGGCGCCAAAAAGTCAGCGGAGCCGCATGTTTTTCACCTCTGCGCAGCCGTGAGTCCGCTGAAAGACAAGACCGTGAACAGCGGCTCCGTGACCGAAGCCTATGCGCAGAACGCCATCCGCATTACAAAGCAGGTTGAGATGGAACAGAAACAGTGTGGCTTCACGGTTCCGCAATAGACCTGCCCGCGTTCTGTTGCGCCCAGCACGGTAGAGCCGCTATCTGGCCTCCTTAGCGCAGTCAGCGCCTCGGGCATAATCGTGCCCGTTACCTTCAAAGAGTAGTCTGACTGCATGCGCGTAGCCCGGCCCTCAGCTCCGGATTCATCTCGCCGCTATAGTAGCCGAACGAAAGCGCAAGGCGCCCTTTCGACTGAGCCGAATAACCTGTTAGGGTGAAAGCGGTCCTCTACCATTCTTCCGGTTCTAAGCGGTCGCCTGCACTCAACCATTGGCGGCAGCCGATGGAACGACCCAGAGTACCCGCGGCGTCAATGTCAGCTTTCAGGACGCGCGCTAGGATGCCGCAGCGGCCGATCTTCTGCAGGCTTATGAGGCGCGCATTGCCGCGCTCGAACGGCTAGTCGGCAAGCAGGCTCTGGAACTGGAGTTTCTAAAGGGGGCTCTGCATGCAGGACCGCGGCA
>NZ_SADR02000427.1 GCF_004010325.2 Mesorhizobium sp. M00.F.Ca.ET.216.01.1.1 | reverse complement strand
GAAAAATGTGCGAGTTGGGACCATGAAGGAGTTCAAAAAGCCCGAACACAGAATCATCGCCGAAGCCCTCGGACTGATGGACCGCGAGTTCCTGACTGCCGCCCAATGTTGGTTCGGCGGGGGCACGGCCATCGTCATGAAACTTGATGAATATCGGCGGTCACTGGATCTGGATTTCCTGTGCGCGGATGCCACCGGTTATCGTGAACTGCGGACACGAGCGTCGGAACGCGGCGTCAGGGGCTTTTTTTCTGAGCCCGTCGACGCCGTTCGGGATTTCCAAATCGATCAATATGGGCTGAGGACGG
>NZ_SADR02000426.1 GCF_004010325.2 Mesorhizobium sp. M00.F.Ca.ET.216.01.1.1 | reverse complement strand
TGTAGCCTGCCAACGCTGCGCTCGGCGCCTTGGCGGCGCGTGAGCGGAACATAGGCGGCCCGGCCCGCTTATCGTAGTGTGACACAGGATAGTGCGGGACCGGGCCTACCCTGCGGCAAGGCAGGGCAGGCGTATGGTGCATCTCTGCCCCGGTCTCGCGTTAACAAATGATAGTCCTCCCAAACAAATGATAGTGGAAGGTTACTGCATGTCGCGCAAAACTGTGCAGCGGTTTTGCGAGAACGACATGCATAAAAAGATAGACCTATAGCGCGTCGCCTGGATCCGTTTCAGCGTGACGCACTTTA
>NZ_SADR02000425.1 GCF_004010325.2 Mesorhizobium sp. M00.F.Ca.ET.216.01.1.1 | reverse complement strand
GACCGGCTGACGGCGCAGGCGGGCGTCGACGGCGCAATCCTCGCCACGCTGGAATATCTCAATCCGGGCTTTTCCAAGAAGGATCGTGCGGCGCTTGGAATAATCGAGGAGGCCGAAAAATCCGGCGCCATCAAACCGGGGCAAACGGTGGTCGAGCTTACCTCCGGAAATATGGGAACGGGCCTCGCGATCGTCTGCGCGGTCAGGGGTTACCCCTTCGTCGCGGTGATGTCGAAGGGCAACTCCGAAGAGCGCGCCCGAATGATGACGGCGCTCGGCGCGGAAGTGATTCTGGTGGACCAGTTGCCG
>NZ_SADR02000424.1 GCF_004010325.2 Mesorhizobium sp. M00.F.Ca.ET.216.01.1.1 | reverse complement strand
CCGAATTCCGCCGCAACCCGTTCCATGAGGAAGCGGTGCGCGTGCGCATCTGGGACGAAGGCGGCAAGGTAGCCGGCATGAAGACGCGAGCCTTTCGCGACTACGTGCCGCTGCTGGAACGGGTGGTGCGAAAATTCGCGAAGGAAATGACGGCCTAATGTCCCGAAGGAAGGCTGGGTGCGTCCACGCGATGTGTCAACTTTGGCCGTTGACAGCGGCGCGCCACCGCCCTTATTGTCCGCGCCCATGAAAACGGCACTCATTCTCGTAGGCAGGCGCGTGGGCAAGGCGGTGTAACCGCCGGGCGAA
>NZ_SADR02000423.1 GCF_004010325.2 Mesorhizobium sp. M00.F.Ca.ET.216.01.1.1 | reverse complement strand
CTGGTGCGGCGCATGGACGAGGAAATCTATGGCGGCGTGGTCGCCGAGACGCACGCCCCCAGCCGGCGGGCCAATCCGGTTTCCGACCAGATCAGCCTTTTGAACACGGCGTTCGCGCGCGGCTGACACCGCAACAAACGCGGCGGTAGCGACGCGCGAACGGGCACCGGCATATTCTTGATCGGATCGCGATTTGGTGAGCCGTTTTGGCCGCAAGTCGAACGGTCAAGATCCACACGTATCACCAGCTTACCGAAGCGGGCAAGGTCTGCGCTGAAGTGATGCGATCGCTTGGGCTGGATCGGGGGC
>NZ_SADR02000422.1 GCF_004010325.2 Mesorhizobium sp. M00.F.Ca.ET.216.01.1.1 | reverse complement strand
GCAGCCCGCAAACGGACTATACGCGGGCGCTGATGGCGGCGGCCTTCAAGATCGAGACGGCGCCGACCGGCGTGGTCAGCGAGTAGCTATCTATTTCACGCAATTCCGGACGGAAAAGCGCTACACACTTTTCCTGGAATTGCTTCAGGGCCAGCCAAACAGGGAAGAGAAATCCGCGAATGGAAAAAGGCAAAATCCTGCTTGCCCTCACCGGCTTTCACCCGCAGCGCTGGCGCGAACTGCTTTCGGCCGAGCGCGAGGTGGTGCTGGAGCCGGACGGCCCCGGCGATCCCTCGATCTCCTATGCGGT
>NZ_SADR02000421.1 GCF_004010325.2 Mesorhizobium sp. M00.F.Ca.ET.216.01.1.1 | reverse complement strand
TCGAAAAGCAGCGCGGCATTTCCGTCGCGAGTTCGGTGATGCAGTTCGAGTACGGCGATGCGGTCATCAATCTGCTCGACACGCCGGGCCACGAAGACTTCTCCGAAGACACCTACCGCGTGCTGACGGCGGTGGATGCCGCCGTCATGGTGATCGACGGCGCGAACGGTGTCGAAGCGCAGACGCTCAAGCTGCTCGAAGTCTGCCGCAGCCGCAAGACGCCCATCGTCACGTTCATCAACAAGCTCGACCGCGAAGTGCGCGAGCCGCTCGAACTGCTCGACGAGATCGAGCAACACCTGGGCGTCGC
>NZ_SADR02000420.1 GCF_004010325.2 Mesorhizobium sp. M00.F.Ca.ET.216.01.1.1 | reverse complement strand
CTCCGAACGGGACTTGCGGGGATGGTCGCTGGCGGAGCTGGCCGAGCGGTCGGCTGTTTCCAAGGCGATGCTGAGCGCGATCGAGCGCGGCATGACAAGTCCAACCGCGGCGCTCCTGGTGCGCATCGCGTCGGCTTTCGGCATGACGAAGGGTGCGCGGGTCATCGATTCGACTCCGCCGGCGACCATCAACTCGGCTTCGTCCGCCTTGATGGCGCGGGCGGCGATGGTGATTGCATCCATGCCGGAACCGCACAGGCGGTTGACGGTGGAACCCGGAATCTCCTGCGGCAGCCGGGCGAGCAGCAGC
>NZ_SADR02000419.1 GCF_004010325.2 Mesorhizobium sp. M00.F.Ca.ET.216.01.1.1 | reverse complement strand
TTCATGTCAGCTCCAAATAAGCGCTGAACAGAGAAGAACCATTTCCTCCGTCCCCCGCGCTGTCGATAGTGTGGTCTACAGGGCTGCTGTTGTAGATCTTATAGCCAACAATCAGCCGGGAGCCTGCCGTGTCTGTCCCATCGAAAGCAGGAGAGGCCGTCGAAAATGACGGGGCTCCGCTTATTTTGGATGCGCCGCCGATCACCACAAGCGGAGCGGCGCCTCCGGATGACGTCACTGTCTGCGAAACCGGGTCGCCGGTCTGGCATACTTGGTTGACCGAAGCGGAGTTTACAGACACTACAGCTTGG
>NZ_SADR02000418.1 GCF_004010325.2 Mesorhizobium sp. M00.F.Ca.ET.216.01.1.1 | reverse complement strand
GCCCAGGCGAGCAGCCCCGCGACGGTCAGGGCGGGACGGTCCTGTGTCCGCGCGCCAAGCCGGAACACCAGCGGCGCCATCACGAAGCCGAGATAGAAGACGACGAAACAGGCCGCGAAGTGCTCGAGCGCATAGCTATCCGGGTGCGGTGCCCACATCTGCAGCGCGGCGGCGGTCGGGATGACGGCCCAGTGCGGCACGCGAAGCTCGCGCAGCACGCGAATGACGATGCCGAACACCGCCAGCATGTAGATGAACCACAACACGCCATAGGGCTGGACGACGGCCATGGCGAGGTCGTGCAGCATGCC
>NZ_SADR02000041.1 GCF_004010325.2 Mesorhizobium sp. M00.F.Ca.ET.216.01.1.1 | reverse complement strand
CTCTTCAAGGGCCGCATCGCAATGCGCACAGCCATCGCCAGCCCGTCGAGCTACGCCTGCCCACCCACCAAGCCAATCGGTGCGGTCACAATGGACCAAGCCGAACCGTCAAATCCCCATAGACTCAGAACCGAGATCTCCACCCCGCGGGTTCCTTCCCTGGAGGCTTCCGGACGCCGGCCTCGGAGCCACGCCATCTCAGTAGAGGGCCGGCATCCGAAACCCATCACAATAAGAGCCGTAGAGATCAGCTTTGCCGTTGCCCGGAAGCAGACATTTCAGGCGACGATGCTTAGGTAGTGGTTCCCTTGGAACGCACGACACGCTGCAGACGCTCACCTCGCAGAGCTCCATCTGCGCCCAAATCTGCAGGGTGATGACAATGCTGGCGCGGCGAGCTGTTGATGATCCGGCTGGTTTCTGACGAGCGCCGAAAGCCAGTTTGATCGCAATTGCGGAGTAGGCAATAATGCGCTTCGACCATGCCGCGTCGGATGGGTCCGGCGCGGCGTATGCGCGGTGTCCCGGAAGGGGTGTCCCGATGATTACGGCGGCGGCCGATCAGGTCTTCCGGTTTGGCGGGTTCACGCTCGACCTGGCCATGGGAACGCTGCGCGGCGTTAACGAGCCGCTATTCCTGCGTCCGAAAGCGTACGCAGTGCTTTCGCATCTCGCCCGCAATATGGGGCGCGTCGTTCCGAAATCGGAATTGATGGATGTGGTGTGGCCGGGCGTTTACGTCACCGAGGATTCGCTTACCCAGTCGATCCGCGAAATCCGCAAAGTGCTTGGCGACGACATGGTGCGCACGGTCTCCAAACGCGGCTACATGCTTGCCGCCGAGGCCGAGGCGGCGCCCGAGATCGGCGCGCAGCCGGTGGTGGCGGTGGTGCGTTTCCGCAACGAAAGTGGCGATCCGGCCGACGAGGCGGTCGTCGACGGCTTTGCCGAGGATGTCATCAACGGGCTGGCGCGCTTCGGCACGATCACCGTGCTGGCGCGCAATTCGAGTTTTTCCTTCGCCTCCTTTGGACGTACAGAATGGCCCGAGATCCGCGCCCGCATGGGCGCCGATTATCTGGTCGAGGGTTCGCTCCGCCGGAAGGGCGAGCATGTCGTGACGGCGGTCAACCTCATCGATACCGCGACGGCCAGTCAGCTCTGGGGCGACCGCTACCAGTCGCAAGGAACAGGCCTGTTCGCGATCGAGCAGGAGATCGTCGAGCAGATTGTCGGTAGGCTGGTCACGCGGGTCAACAATGCCGGCCTGCAGCAGGCGTCGCGCAAGCCGGTCACCAGCCTTGCCGCCTACGAGCTGGCGCTGCGTGGCTTTGCGCTCCTGCGCGATCCTGCCCAGACCGACCAGCGAGGTGCGGAGGCTTTGTTCGAGGCGGCGATCGCCAAGGACCCGACCTATGGCCTGGCCTACACCTACCTCGCCTTGGCCCGCGCATTGGATGGGGAATTCGGGCGTGCCAGCGACGCGGTGCTGGAAAGCGCGCGCAACCTTGCCGACAAGGGTCTTTCGCTGTCACCGGACCAGGCGACCGGCCATCGGGTGCAGTCGCTGGTGCGGCTCTATATGCGCCAACACGAGGCGGCGGAACACCACATGCGTATCGCGCTGCAGCTCAACCCCTACGACGCCGACAGCATCGAGCAGATGGGCATGCTGCTCACCATGCGTGGGCGCCCGCTCGACGCTCTGACCTGGCTGGCGCGCGGTATACGCATCGACCCCTTGCACCCGCACTGGTACCAGTTCGACCGCGCGCTGGCGCTATACATGGTGGGAGAATATCGACCCGCCGCCGAGGCGTTGGAACTGGCCACGCGTCCGGCGCCGTGGATCCGGACGCGACTGGCCGCCTGTTACGCCCAGATGGGCGACATGGAGCGGGCGAGGCAGCAGATCGCCCTCATTGACGAGGGCGATCGGTTTTCGCCGGTGGATTATGCACTGCGCGGTGTCCCGTTCGAAAACCAGGCCGACGCGGATCATCTCGCCGAAGGCGTCATGCTTGCCCTTGGCGCGAAGGCTGTGCCTGGGGCCAGTTAATCGACGACGATGACGATATAGCGGCCTTGATAAGCCCGATAATAGGTGTCGCCACAACGCCAGACAGGGAAGCCGTTGATTTTGGTACGGACGCAGCCTGCCGGCAGCGCGGCAACCCAGCCTGCGGTATGCTTACGTGCGATCCCTGCAGCACTGCGGGGCGTCCAGGGCTGGCCGACACGGGCCTCGGCCTGGCTGACCAGCGACAAGGCCGCGACGGTACCGCCGATGATCTCGAAGGCTGCGAGGCCGATAGCGGCCGCAGTGGCGATCGCTCCAATCTTCTTCATAGATTTCGTAGGCATTATCTCTCTCCTGATGGGTTCGAAGTCTGGTGGGATGGCGCGGCAAGCCGGGCAGCGCCCGCCAATGCCGCGAGGTGGGCAACCACGAACAGCCACGTGCCGCGGTTGTCGCGTAACCGACGATCAGCACGTCGGCGGCGATGAAGAACTGCCCAGAACAAAAGGTTTGCCGTTCCGAGCAGTGCGTGAACGGCCGCCAGGAAGCCAAGCCAGTTCACGGAATAGGCAATGCCACATGGTCAGCCCGATGCTGAGGGTAAGGCCGTGCGCCTGATGAAGCCGATACCGGCGCGCTGGCGCGAGAAGGGTGGCCTCGGCACCGCGCCCGACCAAGGCGAGGATTAGAAAACGGGCGTTGAGGCGGATGGGAGGATTTCCGAAAGCGGGGGGTCATGCCCATTCTTTCAATTCGATATTGCAGGCTGCTGCCATGGCGGTCCTCCGCCGTGGCGTTTGCCGGGATGCCCAACGCCTCAGGCGGCGAGTGGCTGCGGTTCGGCGACAGGTTTGACCGGCTCAGTCGCCGGGATGGTTTGCGCCGGTGCTTTGATGCCGAACCACGCGACATAGAGGGTCGGCAGGAAGATCAGTGTCAGCACGGTCGCCACCATCAGGCCGCCCATCACCGCATAGGCCATCGGGCCCCAGAACACCGTTGGCGCGATCGGGATCATGCCGAGGATGGCCGCCGCAGCCGTCAGCGAAATCGGCCGCAGCCGGTGTGCAGTGGCACTGATCACCGCCGACCATGGCTCCTCACCGGAGGCGATATGCTGGTCGATCTGCGTGATCAGGATGACCGAGTTGCGGATGACCATGCCGATCAGCGACATCACACCGAGGATGGCGACGAAACCCATCGGTGCTCCCGACATCAGCAGCGCACCGGCGACGCCGATCAGCGCCAGCGGAGCGGTGAGCAGCACCAGCACCAGACGCTGGAAGCTCATCAGCTGGATCATCAGCACCGTCGCCATGATGAAAAGCATCAACGGGAAGACCACGAAGATGCTGGCCTGCGCCTTGGCGCTGTCCTCCATGACGCCGCCCTGTTCGACACTGTAGCGGGCCGGCAATTCCGCCTTGAAGGCTTTGATCGCGCTGTCGAGGTTGCGCACCACGGAGGCGGGCTCGATGGCGGGCACGACGTCGGCTTGGACAGTTACCGTCGGCATGCGGCCCCGGCGCCAGATCAGCGGCGGCTCGGTCTGGTAGGACAGCGTCGCGACCTGGTCGAGTGGTACGCGCCGTCCGCCCGACGCGCTGATCGTCAGCATGCGCAACGTGTCAATGTCGGCGCGTTCCGACTGCACGGCGCGGGCCACGACGTCGACGAGATAGGTGTTGTCGCGCATCTGCGTGATCTTCGAGCCGGACAAAATCGAGTTGATCGTGTCGGCAAGCTGCTGCGTGGAGATGCCCAGCGCACGCGCCCTGTCCTGGTCGACCTCGACCTTGATAACCTTGGCTGGCTCGTTCCAGTCGTAATTGATGTTGCGAACGGCGGCATCGCTGCCCAACACCTGCGCGAACTGCAGCGCCAGGCTTCGCGTCCTGTTCGGGTCCGGTCCGCTGACGCGGAACTTTAGCGGCCAGCCGACCGGCGGTCCGAGCTCGAGCGGCGTGACGCGGGTCATGACGTCGTCGAAGCCGTGCGAGAGCGACTTTTCCAGCCGATCGATCACGGCCTGGCGCACGGCGTGGCCCTTAGTCACGACTACCGCCTGGGCGAAGAAGTCGTTGGCGAGCTGGGCGTCGAGAGGCAGGTAAAAGCGGACCGCACCCTGGCCGACATAGAAGCTCCAGTGGTCGATATCGGGATCGGCCGCGAGCAGCTTTTCGACACGGGCCACAACTTCGCCGGTCGCATTGATTGACGCCGTCTGTGGCAAGGTTAGGTCGACCATGACTTCTGGTCGGTCGGACTTCGGAAAGAACTCCTGCCCGACAAAGCCCATGGCCACCACTGAGAGCGCGAACAGACCAGCGGTCGCCGACAGCACCAGCCATTTCGCCCGCATCGCCGTTTTAAGCAGCGTTTGGAAGCCGCGCGCCAGGCGCGACGGCTGGTGGCTGTCATGGCCTTTGATGCGCTCGGGCAGCAAGACGACGCCGGTCAGCGGCGTGAACAGCACCGCCACGATCCAGGAGACGACCAGCGCTATGCCGACGACAGCGAAAAGCGAGAAGCAGTATTCGCCGGCGCCGCTCTTGGCGAAGCCGACTGGCACGAAGCCGGCGATCGTCACCAGCGTGCCGGTCAGCATTGGGAAAGCGGTCGAGGTGTAGGCATAGGTCGCGGCCGAGATTTTGTCGTAGCCTTCCTCCATGCGCGAGATCATCATTTCGACCGCGATCATGGCGTCATCGACCAAGAGGCCGAGCGCGATGATCAGCGCGCCGAGCGAAATGCGCTGCAGCGAAATGCCGAAATAGTCCATGGTGACGAAGGTGATCGCCAGCACCAGCGGGATGGCGACGGCCACCACGATGCCCGGGCGCCAGCCAAGCGCCAGGAAACTTACAGCAAGCACGATGGCGATGGCTTCACCGAGACTCTTGGTAAACTCGCCGACTGATTCCTCCACCACGTGCGACTGGTCGGCGACCAGGCCGAGTTCGACGCCGAGCGGCAGCTCCGGGGTCATCTCGCGCATCTTCTCCTTGACATTCTCGCCGAGCGCCAGCGCGTCGCCGCCCGAGGTCATCGATATTGCGATGCCGAGAGCCGGCTGGCCGTTGAAGCGGAACATCGGCTGCGGCGGATCCGAATAGGCGCGCTTCACCTCCGCCACGTCGCCCAGCCTGAAATAATGGCCGTTGGCATAGAAGTTGATTGCCTTCAGGCTCTCCTCCGAGGTGAACTCCCCGGAGACACGGATGGCGATACGTTCGGGGCCAGCATCGACCGTGCCGCTCGGCGTCAGCGCGTTCTGCGCCTGCAGCGCCTGCGACAGTGTGCCGACGTCGAGCCCAAGCGCGGCCACCTTCTGCGTCGAGAATTCGAGATAGATCTTCTCGTCCTGCTGGCCGACGAGCTCGACCTTGGCGACATCCGGAACCGTCAGCAGCCCAGCGCGCAGGCTGGTGGCCAGATCCTTCAGCTCGCGATGGCTGATGCCGTCGGACGTGAGGGCATAAATCAGCGAATAGGTGTCGCCGAACTCGTCATTGTAAAAGGGACCCTGGACGCCGGAAGGCATCGTCGGCTTGATGTCGTCAAGCTTCTTGCGCACTTGGTACCAGAGCGGCTGCACCTGGTCGGCGGCGACCGTGTCCTTCAGGTTCACGAACACCACGGATTCGCCTGGCTTGGTGTAGCTCTTGACGTAGTCGAGGTTGGGAAGCTCCTCGAGCTTCTTCTCGATGCGGTCGGTGATCTGCTCGACCGTGTCGCTGGTCATGGCGCCCGGCCACAATGTCTTGACCACCATAGTCTTAATGGTGAAGGGCGGATCCTCTTCGCGGCCAAGGCCGGTATACGCAAACATGCCGGCGAGCGCGGCCGCAATCATTAGGTAGATGACGAAGCTCTTGTGGCGCAGGGCCCATTCGGAAAGGTTGAAGCTGGTCATGATGCAACTCCTTTTCGCGGTGCGCGAAAGCGCGCTCCGCCGGCGGCTGCCGGCTGGCGAAAACAATAACGGGTGGGTTCAGTCAGCCCCCGCCGCTCGGCGGCGGCGGTGGGATTCAGGCCAGGCTGTGCATGGTGCCAGGCACGCGGTAGGGCGCACGCTTGGCAGTTCTCGGCCGGATGGCAAGCCCCGCGAGATAGCGCTGTAAGGCCGCCGCCTCCTGGACAGGCGAGGCGAGCGCGACATGGCCGTCCGGCCGTACCAGATAGGCGGCGTCGCGCTGGAGACCCGCTTTTTCGGCTGCTTCCGACCAAGGGAAAGCATGGATCGGGATGCCGCTCGGCGCGACCATCGCCCGGAAGTCGACACTGACGTCCCCATAGACGTGGACTTGCCAGTCCAGCGACCGCAGCGCTTCGAAATTGTCGCCCCTTGCGCTCAGGACATAGGGCAGGCGGTCGCCGCCGCTGACTTTGCCCGCCATGCCCGAGCTGATCGGCCCGGCGCGATACTGGATCGCCGCCTGCGAGATCACGCTGAAGAAGGCGCGCGAGCCGAACGACGTGTGCAGAGCAATGCTCAGGATCTTCGGCATCAGGTAGCGCCGGAACAGGCCGACAAGCCGCGAGCGGCTGGTCGCGATGCGGAACGCCTGGTCGGTGCTTTCGATCAGCTTTCGCGCGAAGGCGATGCGCTCCGGCTCGTAGCTGTCGAGCAGTCGGGGATCGGCGCGGCCCTGCACCACGGCGGCCAGCTTCCAGGCAAGGTTCACCGCGTCGCCCATGCCGGTGTTCATGCCCTGGCCGCCGGCCGGGCTGTGAATATGGCCGGCATCGCCGCAGAGGAACACGCGGCCGACGCGGAAGCGCTCGGCAACGCGATGGTGGACTCGGTAGGTCGAGAACCAGTTGACCTCGTCGACTATGACGCCGGTGTCGCGCTCGATGTCGGCGCGGATCGCCTCGAAGGTGATCGTCTCGTCGGCCTCATGCGCCTTCGGCACGATGCCGATCAACCTGACCGAGCCCGACTGCCTGACCGGCATGACGATGGCGAAGCCGTAGGCGCTGACCGTCGTGTCCATACCGTTGCGGGTGATTTCGCCGCGGCCCTTCACGTCGGCAACGTAGAACGACTGTTCGTAGGTGCCTCCGGGAAACCCGATGTTCAGTCCATGGCGCACGGTGCTGCGGGCGCCGTCGCAGCCTGCGAGATAGGCCGCACTGACGGTTTCGGTTCGGCTACCATTGCTCAGCGTGGCGATGACCGCTTCGCCTTTGTCCTGGAATGTGACGAGCTCCGTTCCGCGCTCGACCTGGACGCCGGCGCGCTCCAGATGGGTGATCAGCACGCGTTCGTGGATGTCCTGGGGCAGTGCGAAAGCAAAGGAATAGGGGCTGATGCCGCGGCCAAAATCCGATAGCGGCAGTCTTGCCGCGACGCCGGCGGGCGTGTGCACGGTGAGCTGCTCCAGTCGAATGCCTTCGGCAAGGACATCCTCGACGATGCCGATCTGGCGGTGGAACTCCAGCGTGCGCGCCTGGACGGCAAGCGCCCGCGAGGTTTCGCCGGGCGCCGCGGCCTTGTCGAAGATGCGCACCGGGACGCCGAGCTTGGTCAGCCAGAGCGCGAGCGTCAGCCCGCTCGGACCGGCGCCGGCAATCAGGACCTTTGTCTTTGACATGGTCATTTTTCCTCTCCCTGCACGGTACGAACTTTTTCGTGTTCCCGCAGCCGATTGACGCCGGCGGTGACGACCAGATCGCTTTGGCCAAGCCCGTCGCTGACAAAGACGCGATCGGTCTCGTAGCGAGCCACGACGACGGGCCTCAGTTCCACGGCCGATGCGGCGGTGACCACCCACACCGCCGGCTTGCCGTCCTTGTCGAACAGCGCGCTGCCCGGCAGCACCACGACGGGTGCGCTGCCCATCTCGGCGCGGCCGGCGACGCTCGCGCCGAAGCGCAACTCATCGGGCGCATTCTCGAGCGAGACTTTCACCTGAAAGGTGCGGGTGGCGGCATCGGCCATCGGCGCGATCTCACGGATGGTGCCGACCGCCGTGATCGCAGGATTGCTGAGCAGCGAGACCGTGACCTGCGGCGGCCGCTGTGTATCGGGCGTATTGGCGAAGGCCGCCTCCGCGATCGAGAACACCGCATCGCGGCTGTTCGGATCGGCAACCCGCACCACCATCTGTCCGACATTCACGGACTGGCCGGCTTCGGCGCCGGTCGCAGTGACGATTCCGTCGAAATCCGCATGCAGTTCCGTGTAGCCGAGCTGGTCCTTGGCCATCTCGAAGGCGATGTTCGCCGATTTGAGCTTCGCCTGAGCCGACCGCAGATTCTTCAGCGTCGCGTCATAATTGGCGCGCGTGGTGAAACCTTTGGCGAGCAGCGCACTGAGGCGGGCTTCGGCGGCAATTGCTTCCACCAGCACAGCCTGTGCCGCCGCGACATCGGCCTCGGCGCTGCTCAGCCGGTTGCGATAGTCCTGATTGTCGACGCGGGCGAGCACCTCGCCCTTCTTCACCGTCGAGCCAATCTCGGCGATGCGCTGTATCAGCTTGCCGGACACGCGGAAGCCGAGGTCGCTTTCGAGCCTTGGCTGTATCTCGCCGATGGCGGTACGGGTGTTGGCGACAGCGGCAGGGGCGACCGAAATCGCCTTGACCAGCTTTGTGTCCGGAGTGCGCGGCGCGTCGCTCGAAGCTTCGCTTCTGGCGCCATTCCAGACCATAGCGGCGCCGCAGGCCAGAGCCGCGGCCGATCCGGCGAGAAAGCGGCGCCGTAGCGTTCGGTTGTGAATCAGTGCAGTAAGCATGCTGTCTCCATGACCAATGGTTGCGGCCGCGCTTGGAAGAAGGACGCGGCAGGCTAAAACCCTGCTGGCTGTGAAGAAAACCGGTATTTTTGGTTGCCTTCCGCCGGCCCGGATGTCTTGCTATTTCGGGCTCACGAAATCCCGATCGGTTTATGAAAATTTTCTGATGTTTGCCTGAGAACCGGTTCGCTTCCTTGGCGACAAGTCGATGCCGTAACCAAAGCTTTCGCGAGGAGATGTATCGACCGAGCGACGGAGCTCTTCCACAAGGCTGGTGTCGCGGATTATTGACGTACGCAGAACTTTTGCGACGCTTTTGAAGATCCGGTTTCGGCGCAAAGCGTCGGCACTACGCTGGATGGTAGGGTCGGCTTTCTAGCCCAATCATCCAGAAAGCTGACCCTCCGCTTCCGGCCCCATAGGCGGCCGAGCAGCAATGCGCCTCTGAGCAGTCGTTCCACCCGGCCATTCAGTGCATCTTCCAAATCGTTGGCACCAAGACTTAGCCGCGGCCGATTAGGCCGTGAACCCATAAACCGGGAACGATCGAGGTTGGTGGGTTTTGGATGTCTTCTATCGGGCTGCCGGTTGGACGAAATCGATCACGCCGCTTCCATCCACGTAGTGGATCATGCCTGCTTCGACGGTTTCGACCATGACGCCTGAGGACACGGCGCCTATGGCGCCGCGACGTCGGCCTCGCTATCCCGCGCTTCCACCAATGCCACAGCGGCAGCGGAGCGCATTAGACGCAGAGAAGCAGCGCATCGATTGCGCGGCATTCGGTAGATGAGCCTACCGCTATTCGGTCTTCGGTGGCTCTTCTTTTTTGATCGTCTGAGTGTCCGCGGCTGTGAACGTTTCGACGCTCGCCGTCTTCGTTTGTGCGTCGACTGATGCCGATGCCTGAACTTTAGAATGGCCGGGGCATTCCGCATATGCGTCGGATATGGATAGGCCCAGCGCGGCGGCTATTGCGAGGAAGGTCTTCATCTTCTTTCCCCTTCGTTGCTGACGCTACGTAACCCATCTAGCACCGGGCACAAAATCACGTTTGTGCCTCAGTGCTGGACGGGGACGCCGGTCCTAAGGCTGGTGGCCGTCAACTTGCGGACACCCCACCGGGGGCGTCGAAGGACCTGGCGCAATCGCTTTTCGGATACCGCGTCGGCCCCGAAAGCGCACATTTTTCCAATTGAAAATATGAGGGTCAACATTTGGGATCGAAAGGAACTGAAAATGATGCAAGTGTACGGGGTTGTGAGAGGGCTCTGGAGAGGTCGTCAAACACCGTGTCCATGCCGAGATTTTAGATCGGAACGCGGCGAATGTGAATCCCAGCTTCAAGGTGTTATCGCACCAGTGCCGCGCGACCGCTAATTTAGGCCGGGCCACCTATCTCTTCGGTCGTCCCCGATTGCACCCGGGGGGCGTGCTGTCGTCTAATCCCCCGCTCAGAAATTTCTATGAAACATTCGTGATCACTAGTGGAACCATTCCCTCGGGAGCGGGTTGCGCCTGATGCCGTAGGGAAACCCCATACATGGCGAAGCGTGACAGAGCCGGGCAGAAGCCTGTTGCCGAAGCCGTTCGGGAGTTGATCGGCACCGAAGACAATCGTCTTCACTTACACAAGCTGTTGAGGCTGGCAGTCGTGTCAGAACTGACGCCAACCCTAGAGTCGTTGCTTGAGTCGATCGATCGGGCCAGACAGGAAGAAAGCCCCTGACTGCCAGCTCACAGGGCTGCCCGATTCCTGACCCCAAGTAACCCATTTTGGTGCGGTTTTTACCAAAATTGATTCGTCTCGCTGCGGCAAAACAGGTTAAAATGATCGCTTCGGAGGGTCGGGAAGGATCAGATGGGCAGCGTCCACGGCGTTGATCCGATTGCCACGGCAGAGCAGGTAGTTATCCTGCTGCTCGACACACCGGCGCATCCCTATATCGTCTCGGTCAAGGCGGCGATGAAACAGGCTCGGGAAACTGCACCGAATTTGCTGGTATCCGACGAAGAGCTAACCGAGGCGATTGTCAATGTCGCGACGGCGTTGGACCTATTCGTTGCTTTTGACAGTCGAGAATAGATAGCGCTCCGGCTCAATTCCCGTGTCGTCATGGCTCAGCGGCACATGACGTTTTGAGGCATGGTGAAGGACCTCGCCAAGGTTCCGCATGTCGATCTCCTGTCCGCAAACCCCGGGCAGATCATGAATTGCTCCGTTTCAGGTAGGCAGCCTGACTGTACGGAAATTGCCAACTGTGATGAAAACTCTGGACCGCCCCTTTCAGGTCATTATTTTATTTGAATGCCGCCGGGCGATCCCCCTCACCGGTGGCCAGTCGAAAGGCCCATCCCGGGGTCGCTCCCTGAGATGGGCCGCTGCATATACGCGGGTTAAGACACCCATCTTCAGGTCGAAAACCTGACTGAATCTCAAACAGTCCAGGACTACGATTCAGGTCGATCCAAGCCCCCTTGGATCAGAGGGCGGTAGCCCGGTTCTGCTGCCCAAGAAGCCCGCTGGCTCCCGGTCGGCGGGCTTTTTGCTCCGTCTTGAAACTTTTAGAGACCGCCAATATTTGCCGTTCCCGTATCTGTTGAAGATCGGCCGATCGGCCCGCGCTTTCCGCGAGAGACGGGCGGGCTTTCATTTTCAAGGAACTCATGTTTTCTCGCCGACCCCGGCATGTTGCATTGCGCGGCGGCGCCTTGGGTTCCGTGCCTTGCTGTTTCCGCTCCCGTTGGACCCCGGGCCCGAGAGCTTGGTCATCGTCCCGGCAACGCCTTTGCGGCTTCGGTCAGAGTCGCCCGATTGTTGCCGTGCTTTCGGATCAGCTCGCGCACCTGCTCCGGCGTGGAAGTGCCTTTGTCAGCGCAAATCGTGAGATGAGGGAACGACTCTGGAAACGCGTCGAGGAACACGCCGGCCCGGCGCCCAAGGACATGAAGAAACGGCCAGCGACACAGTGGGTCAAGCGGGGCATCAAAGCCCGCGTGAGGCACCTCCGTGGTGAGGAAGACCTTCGCCACGCTTCGCTGCAGGACTTCTGGGACGAGAACTAGTTCACCGGCCCAGTAGTGCTCCATGGTACCCAAGGCGCGCTCTTCCCAGTGACTTCCTTCACGGTCTGTAGAAGCGTTTGATTCAGCGCCACCAGTGCCCTGTGATGATCGCTGCTGGGCGAGATGAGCGGGCGGGTGATTGTCTTGTGAAGCCTCTCGGCATCCGCCAGAAAGCGCTCGATGTCAGCTTGCGAAAGCTGCTTGGAATGTTTGTGCCTGGCCATGTTGACTCTCCGTGTTGGAGTGGATCGCCGCAACCTTGTCATAGGAACATATTCCTATCCATCTCGCAAGCGGACTCGCGAAAACTCCCGGACGAACTGATGACGATGTGGAAGATCGGCCGCGATGTCGGTAACCTGAGAAACAACCGGCCCGATCTGCGACCGGTGAAGGACGATTTGTTCGACCTATAAGTGCGGGTGGTAGGGAAAATTACTGGCAAGGATGCTGCAACCGGTATTCGAGCAGCAGGCTCATGATCTGGTCAGCTTTGGTGTGGCGAGCCTGCGCTGCTAGCTTCACTAGGTCAGAGACCTTCAAGTGCTCCAAGAAGGTCAGAAGCGAGTAGAGCTGTGGATTGCACCCGATGACCACAGCTTCTGCAATTTGATCGGCAGGTTCACACAGGTCCTTGAATTTCACCATCCCATCCGTGAGACAGGTGTCGTAAGCTTCTCTGCTTGATTTGCCGTCGGCGCCGGCGGTGCCAACAGATACTATGACGAGTGCGATTGCTGTCCCGACACTTTGCATCTCAAGCCTCCCAAGCCCATAGGCAGGCAATGAACTTCACAGCATGCAGCTGCGCCCCCCGCAAGGACGCGCTTGATGATTTCAGCAAGTAGAACGGTGGCCGGCACCATTGAGGGGGGTGCCTGAGAGGCGCCGGCCTGGCGGAACCCGGGTCTCCCGCCGCAAGAATAGTGGCACGGATTGCAAGGCCGGTAATTGCGTGATCGCGGAAGGCTGCGTCAGGCGTTCCCGTCTGTCCCGCTTTCCTCATCGATCGTTCGGACTGGCAGATAGGCATTTGTTTCCAGCCATTCGCGCAGCACGATCTGAATGAGGTCGGACCTGCCGATTCCCATTTCAGCCGCAATGGAATCAAGCGCGTCTGCGGTAGCCGCCTCCAGCGGTATCGCCAGGAACGTTCCTAAGCATCAATGCAGCGCGAAGTAGAATGATTTGCAGATCGCGCGCGAAATGTCCGCAGACTGACCGCACCACGCCGTCTCAAGACGAAACTCGGCCTTGCATGGGGTTCCTACTTACTGAAATTCCGTTGCCCTGCAGCCAAACTCCGCGCGGCCTCTTCGATCGCTGCGCGGTCATTGCCAAGCCGGTCGATAAGGCCTTGGGCTTGCTCGGGCGTTATACCGGTGCGCATCGCCAGTGCTTCGACCGTCAAAACGTCTGAGCTGGCGATCTCGCGGGTTTTGGGCAGAGCGTCCTCTCTATCGATTTCCGCTTCTGCTTGAAGCCACTGGCGCTGATCCACGCCATGGACGCCGCCCTCTCGTTCCCAAATTTCGTAAGCTCGTTGCTGAATTTTTTCGTGCCGATTGTCGCCCATGTTGATTCCTCCGTGGGGGGTCTTCCCTCAACGCGGAGTGGGTCGGAATGATCCAGCAGCGGAATGGAGATTTCGGACGGAGCGACAAAGCGGGGAGGGAAAGTGGGGAAGCCGGTTTCTGATATCTGGAATATCTAGGAATAACTATGCAATAGGCGCGGAAGTTGGCTTCCCCGAGTCGGATTCGAACCAACGGCCGCTCGATGAACAGTTGAGATCTCAACCGTGAGCTATCGGGGAGCTGCTGATACCAAGCTCAACTTAATTTCGGATAGGGCTATAAGGCATTTGCCGAATATGATGGCGACGTCGCATCTTTCTGCTTGCCGCCCTATTTCACCAGGGACGGGGCCGCCGGAATGAAGGCCAGCTTTCGGGGACCGGCAAGGAGCCAGTCAGCGACTGACATTGGGTCGTTTGCCGGAATGCCGCCGTGGAGGAACGAGAAGGCACTGGCTGGGTGTTGATGGCCACATCGGGAGGTGAACCCATGGAACCGCGCGCCAATGAACAGGAGAACCTTTCCCGACTCGAACGGGCCGCGCAACAGACTGCTGATCCAAAAACCATGGAACAGAAGGCGAAAAAGCCCGAGGAAAAATTCCGCTTCAGCCTTCGCAAGGGAGACGTCTGGTGGACGATTGGTTTCGCTGCCGCTGCCTTGCTGCTTTTTGGCATCCAAGTCCTGATCAATTGGCACTTAGAATGGCTTGACGCGCCTTTGCGCGTTCGCGTGCTGAACTACGTCAGGGGCGGCCTTTTCATTTTCGTTATGCTGACGGTTGCGAATGTTATCGAAGTCTTTCTCATTGGCCGAATTCCCAATCGTGTTTCGCGTTTCAACCTGCAACGTATTTTTCGATTGGTCGTCGTCGTCGCCATCGTCTTCGTGGCCATTTCAGTCTTATTTGTGAACTGGTACGCTGCTGTTGTTTCACTCGGCCTGATTTCACTGATTCTCGGCTTTGCGCTGCAAATGCCGATCTCCAGTTTCATCGCGTGGATTTATATTCTGGCCAGGGCGCCTTATCGCGTTGGCGACCGCATTCGCATCGGCGATGCCCATGGCGATGTCATTGATGTCAGCTATCTCGACACCACGTTATGGGAATTCGGCGGCGAATATCTTTGGACCGATCATCCGAGCGGGCGCGTCATCAAGTTTCCGAACTCCACCGTGTTTGACACGCCGGTCTTCAACTATTCCTGGCCGCTGTTTCCCTATGTCTGGAACGAAATCAAGTTCCAGCTCGCTTATGAAAGCGATCTGGAATTCGTAGCGAAAACCATGAGAGAGGTCGTCGACGAGCAGATCGGCGACATCATGAGCCAGAAGGTGAAGGTCTATAGGCACATCCTGTCGCAAACGCCGGTGGACGAACTCGAAGTGAAGGAACATCCCGTGGTTCATTTTCGCGTCAGCGAAAACACCTGGCTCGAGGCCATCGTGCGTTACCTTGTGCCGCCGAAGGAAGCGGGGCGCACCAAAACACGCTTGATCAAGGAAATGCTGGCACGAATGAATGCAAAACCCGATCGCGTGCTGTTTCCGAAGAGCAATTTGAGGTGACCTTCCTCACGCCATGCCCGCGAGGAGCCGCCTCCCGGCGGCAGCGCAGCGGCCGCCGCGAGACTCATCACATTCTGGGCCAGCAGCCTGACCGCCCAGGACGCTCTTGCTCGTGCCGAACTCGCGATCTCGATCACAGTATCGCCGGGCCATATGCTGATCACCGATGTGGATGCACGAGCGCATGCGGGCGCTTTCAAGGTCTATTAGTCGTCCCCGCTTGACCTGAGAGAATTATCGGCCACTCGAGAGCCTTGTGAGAAGCGTGGCTAGCTCAGACTGCCGATGCGTTTGCGTCTTTGCGAAGACGGATTTCAGCTGGTTGCGCGCAGTCTCATAGGAAACGCCAATCCTAGGATCTCGATTCGACCGACAGTCCTCATCGGCCCTTCCCACAATTGTTCGGCTGATTTGTCAAGGCCGCCTTCGACCAGTTTGCTGCAGTGCAACCAAAAGTGAAGATCGTTGCAAGAACGGTATTGCTCTAAGCCGCCATGCGCCACAATATTTTCCATACATTTTTGTATGGCCTGTTTATGGCTCGTGCCCAAATAAACGCAACCGCGCGCTGCGATGTCGGTTTTAGGTCCGGCTCACTACCGCTGCGGCAACAACCAAATAATGCGAGACCTTTGCGAGAGCGACGATTGCGACAAAGCTCCATAGCGGCTCGCGCAAAACCCCAACGACCACGGTCAGCGGATCGCCGAAGATCGGCATCCAACTCACCATCCGCCTAGCGCGCCGGGCCGGCCGAAGAGCTTGGCTAATTCAGGATCTGGGCAAGAAACAGCTTACTCCGCTGATGACGCGGATGGGAGAAGAATTCGGCTGGGGTGTTCATCTCGATGATCTCGCTCTTGTCCATGAACACGATGCGGTCGGCGACCTGGCGGGCAAATCCCATCTCGTGCGTGACGCACAGCATGGTCATGCCATCCTCGGCCAGCGCAACCATGGCGTCGAGCACTTCTTTGACCATTTCCGGATCGAGTGCCGACGTCGGCTCGTCGAAGAGCATGATTTTCGGGCTCATACAGAGCGCGCGCGCGATCGCAACCCGCTGCTGCTGGCCGCCTGACAGCTGGCCGGGATATTTGTGCGCCTGGTCCGGAATCTTCACTCGTTCCAGATAATACATGGCGGTCTGCTCGGCTTGCTCGCGCCGCATCCTGCGCACCCAGATCGGCGCCAGCGTCAGGTTCTCCAGAATGGTCAGGTGCGGGAACAGGTTGAAGTGCTGGAACACCATGCCGATGTCACGGCGGATTACGTCGATCTTATTCAAATCATTGGTGAGTTCGACGCCGTCGACGACGATCTGTCCCTGCTGGTGCTCCTCCAGCCGGTTGATGCAACGGATCATGGTTGACTTGCCCGAGCCCGAGGGCCCGCAGATCACCAGCTTTTCGCCGCGAAGGACCGTCAAGTTGATGTCCTTCAGGACATGGAAGTTCCCGTACCACTTGTTCATCCCGGTCATTTCGATTGCCGGCGGATCGTTGGGATCGGGCATGGGCGGAACGCGCTTGGCGGTGGACGATAACATCACGGCATTTCCTAGTGAGCGGTGGGGCCGCGCCGCTCCAGGAAGTCGGCGAAGCGGGCGAATGAGAAGGAGAGCGCGAAGAAGATCGCGCCGATGAACAGGAACGTCTCGGCCGCTGGCGATGGCCAGTCCGGGTCGGCCAGCACCGCTTTACCGGAGCTGATCAGGTCGAACAGGCCGACCACCAGGACAAGGCTGGTGTTCTTGATCATGACGATGATGGTGTTGGCCAGCGCCGGGATCGCCACCCGGATCGCCTGCGGCAGGATGACGAGATATTGCGTGCGCCAGAAGGGCAGGCCGAGCGCCGCCGCGGCCTCGTACTGGCCATTCGGAATGGCCTGCAGGCCGCCGCGAATCACCTCGGCGAGATAGGCCGCGGCGAAGATGGTGAGGGCGACCAGCGCGCGCACGAACTTGTCAGGCAACAGGGCCTCGGGCAGGAACAGCGGCATCATGATCGATGCCACGAACAGGATAGACAAGAGCGGCAGTCCGCGCACCGATTCTATCAGGACCACGGCGCCGATGCGTATCGCGGGCATGGTCGAGCGCCTGGCCAGCGCCAGGAGGATGCCGACGGGGAAGGCGACGCCGATGGCAACGACGGTGAGGATGAGTGTCACCGGCAGGCCGCCCCAGGACGAGGTCGGAACCTCGGTCAGGCCGAAACCGCCGGCCATCAGCCAGAAGATCAGCACGAGCGCCGCCACCCAGAGCGCCGCCAGCCGCGGAGCCCAGCTGGCAGGCCGCACCGACCAGGCGAGCAGAGCCAGGATAAGCATGCAGACGATGGCGGGGCGCCAGCGTTCGTCGAGCGGATAGATGCCGAACAGCAACTGCCCGGACTTGGCGTAGATGAAGCTCCAGCACGCTCCGGTGGCCACCCGGCAGGCGCGTGGACTGGGGTCGAACAGCACGGCATCGATTACCAGCCAGCGCAGCATCGGCGGTACCGTGGCGACGAGCAGAACGCCGAACAACAGCGTCAGGACGGCATTGAGCGGCGTGCCGAACAGGAGCCTGGCGGACCGCCGCAAGGCGCCGAAGCGGATCTGTCCTGGCATTGGCTCGGCCGGAAGGGGAAGAGACAGGGCCTTCATGGTTCAGCGCTCCACGATGGCGATGCGACGGTTGTACCAATTGGCCGCGCTCGACAGGCTCAGGTTGAGGGCGAGATAGACGCCGAGGATGATGAAGACGCCCTCGATCGAATGGCTGGACTTGCTGATGATGGTGTTCATGACCGCAAGGAAGTCCGGATAGCCGACTGCGATCGCCAGCGTCGAATTCTTGACGACGTTGATGTATTGGCTGTTGAGCGGCGGGACGATCACCCGCAGCATCTGCGGGATGATGATCACACGCAATATTTTGCCGCGCGGCAGGCCGAGCGAATGACCTGCGTCCCACTGACCGCGGCCGACCGAAAGCACGCCGCCGCGCACGATCTCGGCGACGAAGCCGGTGGTGTAGATGGTCAGCCCGATGAGGATGGTGCTGAGTTCGGGCGTCAGTTCCTTGCCGCCCTTGAAGTTCGACCCGGTGAAGGTCGGCCAGTCCACGGAGAACTTCGCATCGGCAAGCCAGAGCCCGGCAACGCCAACCGCGAGGATCGCCGGCGCGGCCAGCGGCGGCATCCATCCTCGTCTCGCCGCCGCCCAGCCGGCGGCCGCCAGTGCCAGGGCGAGAGCAATGACGAGCAATCCCGCGGTGGCGACGTCCATGCTGACAGCCGGCACCACAAAGCCGCGCATGGAGGCGTAAACGCCTGGCAGGGGATTGAGCGCTTCGCCGACCGGCGGCAGCACCTTCCACCACAGCGAGTAGAGAAAGATCAGAAGCACGATCGGCGGTGAATTGCGTGCAACCTCCACCCATACGCGGCAGGTGCCCGCCGCCAGGGGATTGCTGCTCAGCCGGGTGACGCCGACGACGAGGCCGAGCACGGATGAAAAGACGATGACGACCGCGGAGATGAAGACCGTATTGGCGAGCCCGGTCACGATCGCCCAGTAATAGGGGTCCCGCGACTTGTAAGTGAGGATCGCTTCCGAGATGACGATCCTTGACGGCATCGTCAGGAAATCGAAGCCGATCGGGATACCGCGTGCCCTGAGATTGGCGAAAGTCGTGCTGACGAGCAGGGCAGCGAAGGCGGCAGCCAGGGCCACTGGGGCACACTGGATGATGATCGATCTGGTCTTGGCGTCGCTCAGCATGTCGACCTCGACGGTTCGCGGCGTTAGCAGGGAAGGGGAGCGTCGGGCACGTTCCCCTTCATGTGCGGCTCAATCCCAGGGGAAAGGATAGTTGAGGCCGCCGTCCTTCCACAACGCGTTCAGGCCGCGGTCGACCTTCAGGGGGCTGTCCTTGCCGAGATTGCGATCCCAGATCTCGGCGTAGTTGCCCATTTGCTTGATGACGTTGTAGGCCCACTTGTCGTCCAATCCGAGCGGCTTGCCGAAACCGGGCTCCTCGCCCAGCACGCGTTTGACTTCTGGACTGCCCGACGCAAGCTTTTCATCGATGTTCTGCGAGGTGATGCCGTTGGCTTCGGCCCAGAACAGCGCATTGAGTGTCCAACGCACGACGTCGAAAAGCCGATCGTCACCGCGGGCGACCGCGACGCCATTGGGTTCGGCGGCCTTGCCGACCTGGATGATGTCGTAGTCGTCCGGGTTCTTGGCCACCGAGGCACGCTGTCCGGCTGCCGCGGTGCCGTCGGTGACGTAGGAATCGCAGCGGCCGCCGAAGAAGGCGTCGCGCGCTTGAACGGTCGAGTCGTAATAGACTTTCTCCATCGCGATCCCGAACTCTTCCTCGGTTTCCTCGATCGCTTTCTCGGTCAGGCTGCCACCGCCCTGCAGGCAGACGGTCTTTCCGTCGAGCAGTTTGGGCTCGGTAATCTTATCGGCCTTGCGCACGAGCATGCCGTCCGTGTCGTAGAGATTGATCCAGACGAAGCGGACAACAGTATCGCGACTGTAGGTGATGGTGGATGTGCGCGACAGAACGTCGATTTCCCCAGTCTGCAGCGCAGGAAAACGCTGGCCTGCGTTAAGCGGCACGTAACGGATCTTGTCTCTGTCGCCGAGGAGGGCGACCGCGAAAGTGCGGCAGATGTCGGAATCGAAGCCGCGATAATACCCCTTCTCGTCCGGCCGCGAGAGACCGGGCACGCCCTGGCTGGCGCCGCAGCTGACATAGCCGCGCTCCTTGATCTTGTTGATGACCGCCTGCGCGCTGGCGTCCACGGCACCCGAACTCAGGCTGGCCAATCCTATCGCCAGACCCGTGAGCCATTTCAGACTTTGATGTTTCATAGTTATTCCCCTTGTCGTTGAGGTTATCGTCATTCGGCGGCCTTGGCGTCGGCCGCGGCGGTTCCGTTGCGCCGGGCTTCAGCAAAGAGTTCGAAGGCCTGGGAAAGGTCGGCCAGAAGATCGTCGAGCGCCTCGAGGCCGATCGACAGGCGCCAGACCGGGCCGGGCTTCAGCCAGTCGAAGCTGGCGCGGCCCTTGCGCGGATCGCTGACGGCAATCAGCGAATGCACGCCGCCCCAGCTTGCGCCGAGCCTGAACAGCCGCAGGCTGCGCAGGACATCGGATTGCAGTGGCGCCAGTTCCGCCCGCAGCACGAAGGAGAACACGCCTGCCGATCCGGCGAAATCACGCTTCCAGACCACGTGGCCGGGATGGCCAGGCTCCGCGGGATGCAAGATCTGCGCGACTTCCGGGCGTTCCGATAACCAGGCGATGATCTTGCGCGCGGTGCCGTCGGCATGACGAATGCGCACCGGCATGGTCATCAGGCCACGCTCGCACAGCGCACAATCCTCCGGCGAGACGCCATAGCCTAGGAAGCGCGCTGTATCCTTCAGGCGCCGGAACAGGGCGTGGTCATGCACTGCGACCGAGCCCATCAGGAGGTCGCCATGGCCGCCGGCGTGTTTGGAAAGCGCCTGCATCGAGATGTCGACGCCATGAGCGAGCGGCTTGAACAGCAGATGAGAGGCCCAAGTGTTGTCGGCCGCGACGAGCGCGCCGGCCTTGTGGGCCGCGGCCGTGATGGCGGGCACATCCTGGACTTCGAAGGTGGCCGAGCCAGGCGATTCTACCCAGACCAGCCGCGTTCTGCCGTCGATCATGGCCGCGATGCTTGCGTCCAGCCGTGGATCGTAGGAAACCGCCTCGATCCCGAGGGGGCCGAGAAAACGCTCGGCCATGTCGCGCGCCGGGCCATAGAGCGTTTCCGGGATCAGAACCCTTTCGCCGCCACGGCAGACAGCCATGGTTGCCAGCGTGATGGCCGCCATGCCCGACGGGACGACGAGAGCCCGCGATCCGCCTTCCAGCACGGCGATATGATCTTCGAGCTGCCGGCTGGTCGGTGTGCCGTAAAGTCCGTAGCTGAACCCGTCGTACAGACGCTCGACGCGACGCTCGAACGACTCCAGATCGTCAAAGACAACGGTCGAGGCTCGCTCGACCGGCATCGCCACCGCCTGGAACGGTTCCTCGGAGCGCTTGGGAGGATGGACATGTGAAGTGTCGTCGCGTCGGTTCATGGGCGCAGCTTAGCCGGCTCACCCATTGCCATCTATGGCCGCAGCGATAAAGTTAATTCGCTGTTGATATGGGCTGCACTATGAACCTGCGCGACATCGATGTCTTCAACGCGATCATGATCGCGCGCGGCGCCGGCGCGGCGGCCGCGCTGCTCGATACCTCGCAGCCGGCCATCAGCCGTTCGCTAGCCAAGCTAGAGGCCGAACTCGGCTTCAGGCTTTTCGACCGCATTCGTGGCAGGCTGGTGCCGACACGCGAAGGGGAGTTGTTCCATGCCGAGGTGAAAGCCAATCTGGTCGGGCTCGACCGGCTCAAGCTGCGTGCGGCCCAGATCAAGGAGGTCGGCACCGGTACCATCCGCGTCGCCAGCCTGTCGGCGCTCGGGCATGGGCTGGTGCCGCGCGCCATCGTAGCGTTCTCGCGCCGGCATCCGCAGGTACGCATCAGCTATCAGGTCCGCACCTCCAATATCGTGCGCGACCTGGTGGCGTCTGGCAGTTTCGATATCGGGCTCGCGGCCGACGAGGTCGACACCAGCGGCGTGCTGCACAGTATCTTCACTACGCCGCGGGCCGTTTGCGTGATGCCGAAGAACCACCGGCTGGCGCGGAAGGAGATAATCACGCCGGCCGATCTCGCTGACGAGGCGTTCCTGGCATTGTCACCGGAAGACACAGTGAGGCTCGCCATGGACAAAATCCTGACCGCGCATGCCGTGCGGCCGCGCATCCTGATCGAGACGCCCTACGGCCTGACCATCGCCATCCTCGCGGCGAAGTGCATGGGGATCGGCCTAGTGAATCCGTCGGTCATTGCCGACCGCATGATCGGCGGCATCGTCGCCAGGCCATTCGAGCCGGCCGTGCACTTCCGCGCGCTGCTCCTGCGTCCGCCGGACGGCATCAACTCGGCGCTGATCACCGACTTCATCGCCGAACTCTACGCGGCACGCAATGCGCTATCGAGCGAACCGTAGTCACGCGCTCGCCGCTGGATTCGTCACACGCGATCAATCCCGAGAAGCCGCTCCAATATGGCGAAATGGGTTACATGCCTCCTGAGGGTGCCGTCGTCTTCAAGGCCTATTGTCGACCAGTGGCTGCATCTTGCCAAGGCGACGGGTGAGTTCGACCGCATCTACGGTTCCTACGTCAAGTAACGCCCGACGACGACGCGATCCAATTGCAGCGCCGTGGGGCATGCCCTGACAGTCCTGTGAGAGTTGCGGTAACGCTCTATGCCCGGCGTCCGGGTTTCTCAACCGTGATGCTTTCCGTCCTTCCGAGCGCCCTTTCTGCGTCAGTGTAATAATTCCATGTTGAACGGAGCGGTGCTGCGACTGCTGCTGGGTTTTGGGCGGCGCAAAACGCGAGGCGCTGTCACGGGCACGTTCGGGTTAAAAACGACCATCGCGCTGCCTGCGTCATCTCTGGCCATCGCGAAGTTGCTGACCCGTGAGGCCAGATGTGCGCACCTTCATTAGACCGTTTCGAGCCGGCTGAACCGAACCGGGATGAGTTTGCGAGTCTTCAGTTGCCCTGCCGAATCCTTGTCGATGACAGTCAGCAACTGTGCTACTTCAGGTCCCACAGGCAGAACCAGACGGCCCCCAGGCTTGAGCTGCTCCAGTAAAGCCGGCGGCGCCCGCTCAGCCGCCACTGAGACCAGGATCTTGTCAAATGGGGCGTGATCGGGCCAGCCGCGAGACCCGTCCCCGACACGAATGCCGACATTCGAGAAGCCAAGGCCCTGCAGCAGAGCCTCAGCATGGCTTGCGAATTCCTCGATGATTTCGACGCTCCAAACTTGCCCGGCGAGCTCGGCCAGAATTGCGGTTTGGTAGCCCAGGCCGGTGCCGATCTCGAGTACCGCCTCGTGCGGTTGCGGCGCAAGGAGATCGGTCATGAGAGCAACGATGAACGGTTGCGAGACGGTTTTGTCAAAGCCGATCGGCAGCGGCCTGTCCTGGTAAGCATAAGGCGCAACCGAGGCCGGCACGAAGAGATGCCGCGGCACCCGCCGCATCGCCGCCATTACCCGCTCATCGAGCGCCGCCTTGCCAAGCTCTTCGCTTGCAAGGTCGGTATAGATTGCAATCATCTCGACCATGTGCCTGCGTAGCACCGCGAGATGCTCTTCGGTCATTGGCTTCATGACGGTCGGGCTTTCCTCAACCAGCTTGCTGCAAGAGAGCCTTATATCCCGTTCGTCATAGCAAAGCCCGCCATCATTTCCAGTTGCGGGTGCCCAGGGCAAGCGTGGGCGACCGTCTTGGCAGGCTATCGCCGTCGGCGACCCTGGAGATTCCGGCGCCATATCGCCGTAGCAGTTGTGTGCCTACGCTTTATCTGGCGCTCGACATCATGGCGGCCGTTGTGGCTTTCACTTCCCGATTTCATTGAAGCCCTAAGCTGAAAAGTCCGACCCGCGGTTTTTGCCTTGCCGCTTCAATCAAAGGCGGGCGCCGGGTCTTTTCCGAGGCTGTTTGCCCCTGTCCGTGAACTGAAAACGGTCGCGGTGATGCCGAATTCCGAAGGCAGCGGCGAAGGATCTGCGGACGTGCCGTCCGCGGCTAAGGGTTCAGGGCAATTCGATACTTGAGTCCATTGCCCGGAGGTAATACCATATTTCCAAATGTCCTTACCGAGGCTGTAGATGACCACCACCGTAACCGCAAAAGGTCAGGTGACCATTCCCAAGCCGGTGCGCGATCTCTTGGGGATTGCACCGGGCAGCAAGGTGGATTTTCGCCGCACAGCCGACGGCAGCGTGGTGTTGGTTCGTGCGGATGAAAAACGGCCGGCGAGCCGCTTTGCCAAGCTGCGCGGCCATGCCGGCAAGGGGCTTGGCACGGACGCGATCATGGCCTTGACGCGCGGCGAAACGTGACGCTGGTCGACACCAACGTTCTGCTCGACCTCGTCACCGACGATCAGGACTGGGCGGAGTGGTCGATCGAGCAGCTCGAGGCCGCCTCGCTGCGCGGACCGCTACTGATCAATGACGTCGTCTATGCAGAGCTCTCGGTCCGCTACAGCCGGATCGAGGATCTCGACAGGTTTCTCGACGCGGCCGGCCTTAAGATCGCGACGATGCCGCGGCCGGCGCTGTTCCTGGCCGGAAAGGTGTTGACCCAGTATCGCAAATCGGGCGGATCGCGCACCGGAGTGCTGCCGGATTTCTTTATCGGCGCCCACGCGGCAGTCAGCGAATTTGCGCTACTCACTCGCGACGTCGGCCGTTATCGCACCTATTTCCCATCGCTAATGCTGATCACGCCAGCCTCGTGAGCGCGCCCGCCGCCGGTCGGGAAGGTCCTCGGCATAGCGCGCGGGGAGGGGGACTCCTACAGGCAGCTCGCTTTGGTCAGTTGACCCGGAATCGGTCGCGGCAGCGCTGGTATTTGCTGGTCATTTCCGCACTGTGTGTGGCCGAGCTGCTCCTGCACGTAGCGCTCCTCGATCTCGGCCGAAGATGCCAGGCCAGCCCGGAGCGAATGCCCGGAGAACAGCAGTTCGCGCTCTCCTTCCGGCAGGTCGGCGCGAGCGCGGTCTGCTTGACCAGGCGGGCGACATGCTTGTCGGAAAGCCGCTCGACAGATTAGGACCAACACTGGGCTTGCGCATCTTCTCTGCGTCGTCGAACGAGCCGGTCATGACCATCAACATCAAGCCATTTGCGCGTCGCGACATTGCGCGTCTCACTTGAGAAATTGAAGCAGGCGGTGGAGACGTAGATGGCGGGCTATGCCTGCCTAGTGAAAATCTGATGGATGCTTGGTACCCGGCATCGAACGGCCGGAGGCGACTCCCTTCCGGACCTTCCGGCGCCGGATCCAGTTCCCGAAACTTGACCTTCAGCGGAACCGGACTTCATGACCCTGTCCGGACTTTGAAAGAGAACCACGCGAACCGCCGCATTGTCCTGCGAAGCTGACGTCCGGCCATCTATCACGAGCGGCTTGAGGCTGTTGATAGTCAGACAGTCAGGCAAGTCCTCCTCGGCAAAGCGAGGAAGTCAGTGCCCGAACTGACGATTAGGCAGAAATCAGCAGCAACTGGCACCCTGATGTCGCTCGGCTAAAAAGCTGCACCAGGCATCACGAATATCGTCCGCCAGCTTGTCCATGGCCATGATGGTCGCGCCTGCGCCAATCACTGAAACACGCAGAATGGTTCTTGCATTCCACGCCGCCGTGCGCAGAAAATAATTCGTGGTTCCATTGAGCCGGTCGCATACCGCTTGGGTGGCGCGGTCTCGCTGGGCGCTTTCGTCGTTTTCCGTCCCAAATGTCAGAGCCAGCTGATTGAGAACGACGTCGTTTTCAACTCGCACGCCAGGAACGTCTACCAACCGACCCGCCAGTCGTTTCGCCGCCCGGCAGTGGTTGTCGATCACCTCTATAATGCCATGCCGCCCCAGCGTTTGCAGCATGGTCCAGACAGCGAATCCACGCGCCCGGCGCGAGAGTTCCGGGCCGAAATGGGTCGGATTGCGCCCGTCATCGGCGGAATGGGTCAAATAGCCTGCGGCGATGTCCATGGCCCGGCGCAGTGCCACGGGGTCGCTGACAATGGCGAAGCCGTTCTCATAGGGCATCTGCAGCCATTTATGGCCGTCCACCCCCCAGGAATCGGCGCGCTCGGCGCCGGCGGCCAGCATTTTGAGATCCGGTGCGGCCCGCGCCCAAAGCCCGAAGGCTCCGTCAATATGCAGCCATGCGCCGGAGCGGCCGGCAAGATCGGCAATAGCGTCAAACCGGTCGAAGGCGCCGCTATTGATGTGTCCGGCCTGGCAAATGATGATTTTCGGGGCGCGGTCTATGCCATTGGACCCCGAACCGAGGGCCTCCGTTAGGGCTGCAACATCCATCATTCCTTGGGCATTGGTGGGAATGCGAACGAGATTGCTCTCGCCAAAGCCCAGATAACGCAGCGCCGCGAAATTCGAGGCATGCGATTCATCGCTGATGAACACCTTGATCAGCGGCGCGCCTTGCAGCCCCTCCCGGGCGATGTCGCACCCAACGCGGCGCAGCACTTCGCCGCGCGCAGCGGCAAGGCCGATGAAACCGGCCATTGTCGCGCCGGACGTGAAGCCCACGGCGGCCGTTCGCGGCAGATCGAGGAGATCAAGCAGCCATTTGGCTGAAATTTCCTCGGCTACCGCCGCGGCGGGCGAGGTGTGATAGATGGCCGCGTTCTGTCCCCAGGCCGATGTCAGCCAGTCTGCGGCGACGCCGGCCGGATGGGAACTGCCCATGACCCAGCCATGGAATCCTGGCTGGGTATTGCCCACCAGACCGGGCCCGGCGGCGCGGACGAGGTGGTCGATGACCTGATCGGACGGTCGGCCAATATCGGGCAGGCCGATGTCGAAGCCGGCCCGCAGTTCCTCAACTCCCGCCAAGCTGTGGAGGCGTTGCGGGTTCTGCCGGTAGTCGGCGGCGATGGCGGCCGCCAGCCCGGCAACGGCAAATCCATCTTTGGCCATTGGTGGCAACACCTAGCGCGGATGCAGCCAGTTGGGCAGCAGTGTGTAGGCGTCCAGCACCTTGTCGGCATCGAAGGAGACGCGACTAGCGTTAAGCAATGCCTGCAGGCTGCCATCATTGAATGCATCCAAGGTTTCAGTGCACCCGCCAATGTGCTTTCCTCCGACAAAAATCTGGGGGATGGTCGGCGCGCCCGTCACCTTACGCAATGCGACCCTTACGTCACCGCCCCAACCATCCTTCTGGTATTCGACTGAGTCCAGATCAATCGAGCGGTAGGTGACGTCCATCGCTTTGAACAGGCGCCGGACCGACCAGCAGAACTCGCACCATTCGAGCGCGAAAAGGACGACCGGCTTGCTATTGTCATTCGTCACCATTTCGACGAATCCGGCCGCGGCGGGCGTCGGATCGGCCACCGCAACCGCGGCTGGCGCAACCACATTCTTACCGTCGAATCGGTGGCTGGGTGTGCTGCCCGCGATAAAAAGCTCTTCCTCGCTCATATCCGCACCTATCGATTCGAACAGCGGCGTGGAAAGATAGCGTTCGCCGGTGTCCGGGATCATGGCGAGGATGCGCGAACCCTCTGGTGCAGCGCGGGCGACCGCAAGGGCCGCGGCAAAAGTCGCGCCGCCGGTAATGCCGCAAAAAATGCCTTCCTTGGCCGCGAGCTCGCGCGCAAGCCGCATTGCCTCGGCACCGTTGACCAGTTCCATACGATCGATATGGCCTGCATCGATCACGTCCTTTACTAGCTTTGGAATGAAGTCCGGCGTCCAGCCTTGCATGAGGTGCGGTCGAAAGCCGGGCTGGCTCAACGCCGGCGTGCCATCGTCGTTGTATGTCTGGGCAATTCCGCTCGAGATCAGCGGGGAATTGTCAGGTTCGGTCGCAACGATCACCGTTCTGGGACTCTTGGCTTTGAGGACGCGCGAAACGCCCCTGAACGTACCGCCTGTGCCGAGCCCGCTGACCCAATAGTCGAGCCCGTTGGGTCCGAAATCGGCGAGGATTTCCTCAGCCGTGGTGCGCGAGTGAATATCCGGATTAGCCTCGTTCTCGAACTGGTGGCACAGAAACCAGCCGTGCTTTTCAGCCAACTCCTTTGCTTTGGCCAGCATGCCAGTACCTTTGTCGGCCGCTGGCGTCAGGATCACCCGCGCGCCAAGGAACCGCATGAGCTTGCGCCGTTCGACGCTGAAGCTCTCGGCCATGGTGACAACGAGCGGATAGCCCTTCTGGGCGCACACCATTGCCAGGCCAATTCCGGTGTTCCCGCTTGTGCCCTCGACAACTGTCTGTCCCGGCTTCAGGCTGCCGTCTCGCTCGGCCGCCTCGATTATGCCGAGCGCCAGCCGGTCCTTGACGGAACCTAGCGGGTTGAAAGCCTCGAGCTTGACGAACATGTCGATGCCATCCGGCGCCAGTTTGTTGATCCGTACAGTTGGCGTGTTGCCGATCGTATCGAGAATGGAACTGGCGACGCCGCTTGCGGGCTTGCGCGGTGCGGGCGCTGTGCGGGTTGACAAGGTCATGTTTGAGGTTCCTCTCTGAGCCGGGGCAGATTGTGGGACGTCCGAAAGAGCCTTCAGCATGGCGGCTTCACTCGATTCGATCCCTCGGCTGGCATCACGGTGACCTGACCGTTACTATGTCGGTGCGCACCTGGCCGGGAATTCGGCGTTAATGACGCGTTAAAATTGGAACTCCCGTCAAGTAACTGATGGGAAATTTGCGTCGCCACCGAGGGAATACGGTTGCCGCTTGCGCAACATGCCGTCTTCGCGCGCACAGGAACGAGCAGCGCATGGGCAAGATCGCAATTCGACTATTCGGCCGGCTGGAAGTCCGCGGTCCGGACGGCAAACACATTCCTGTAGTCGGCGCCAAGCTGCAGGGCCTAATGGCTTATCTTGCGCTCAACCTCGACATGCCGCCGAACCGCGACCAACTCATGACTCTGTTCTGGGGCGACCGCTTCACAGAACAGGCGCGGCAGAGCTTGCGCCAGAGCGTTTGGAAACTGCGCAAACTACTCGATTACGGGTCGAACGAGGTCGTCGCCACCTTCAACGACCAGGTCAGCTTGAATTCAGAACTCGTGACGACGGATGTTGAGCGCTTTTCGAGTCTTGTCGCTCAGCGCAAACCGGAAGCCGATCTCGAAGCCGCCAGTCTTTATCCGGGTGCATTCTTGAGCAATCTTTATGTACGCGAACAGGACTTCCAGGACTGGCTGTTGACCGAGCGGGGGCGTTTGGCAACCCTCGCTTGTCCGGCCTTCGAGCGCGGTGCGGAATATTTGCTTCAAAAAGGCGAACCGGACGCGGCCATCGCTCTGGCTCAGAGGCTGGTGATGTTCGATCCGCTGCGGGAGTCTTCGCATCGGCTATTGATGCGCATCCATGCCCAGCAAGGGCAGCGCGCCGCCGCAATCCAGCAATACAAGAACTGCAGCGATATTCTTGAACGCGAATTGCAGGTTGAGCCTAGTCCCAACACTCAGAAACTGCTTGCCGAAATCCGCCGGGCCGGCTTCACCGGGCCCGACGATCTTTCATCGGCGCCGGAGCCGCATTTAGCCGACGTTCCGGGGCCGACACATGGGCAAACAACCGTCACGGTTCTGCCTTTTTCAGCCCAACCTGAATCTCCAGAAACCGAAGCTCTTGCCACTATGCTGTCTGAGGAACTGGCAGCAGCGCTATCCAAATATCGCTGGCTCGACGTGAAGGCCAGTCCGGTTGCCGAAGCACGGCGGCTGACCACAAGCGATATGCAACGCATTGCCGCGAACCAATTGGTGCGACACGCCGTGGACGGATCGATTCGGCAACTGGGCCAGCAATTGCGGTTGAACGTGAAGCTGATCGGGCTCGAGCAGGGCCGCTATCTCTGGGTACACCGATATGACCACAGGGGCGAAAATCTGCAGGACATGGTCGACGATCTGAGCCAGACCGTCGCTGCCTCCATCGAGGCGGAACTCGTCATGCTTGAGGGCGCCGGAACACGGTCGCTGGACGAGAGTGAAATGAGTGCGTGGGATTTTTACCATCGTGCGCTTTCGGTGCAGTATGAATTCAGCGGCGAAACCAACCGTGAGGCGCAGCGTCTCTTTGAGCGCGCACTCGAACTCGATCCACGATTTGCGGCCGCCATGGCGCGGCTTTCATATGCACTGGTGATCAACGCCATCTATTTCGGCGCTGATCCAGGTGCCGGGCTCCTGGACAAGGCGCTCCAACTTGCCCGCGAAGCAAGCCGGCTTGATCCTCGCGACGCGGTCTGCCGTTTTGCGCTCGGGCGGGTCTATTTGGCGCGCGGCGAGTATGAACGGTCATTTTCCGAGCTGCACGCGGCAATCAATCTCAATCCGTCCATGGCCCAAGCCCATTGTGCCTTGGGCGATTCGCTTACTTATGCCGGGCAGATGGACACGGCGCTGCCCTGCTTCCAAGAAGCAGTGCGATTGAGCCCTCAAGATCCATATCGCTGGGCTTTCCTGAACTACGGGGCGATGGCGCATCTGTTCCGGCTCGATTTCGAGCAAGCCGCACGATGGGCGATCGAATCGGTGCAGGTGCCAAATGCGCATTTCCTGGCGCGTGCCGTTCTTGTCTCTGCCCTTGGCCATCTGGGGCGCATCGACGAGGCCGCCCAGGCGCTGGCGGAACTGAAGCGTGACGAGCACGAGGTCAGCCTAGAGTTCCTACGCCGGCGGATGTTTTATCTCCGCGACCAGAATCAGATCGGCATCTATCTCGACGGATTGCGCAAGGCGGGGCTGAGGTAGCGTCCGCTTTGTTTTGGCAACATCATCGACCGAACCAGAGCTAACCGTTTGAACAGTGCCTGACTCGGCAATGTTGGACGGCGCCGCCGTTATCGCCGGCGATCCCGCCAGGCGGCGCCAGGGTGCGCAAGCGCTATCACCTTCCGGCGACACCCTGCCAGCGCTTGATGGAACATCCGCTGACGCCGGCGTCTGTTCGCGCGAAGCTGGCGCAGATGGCTGCGCAGCTGGATCCTGATGCTGAGCGACATGCGAGCCGCACAACAGCGCCTTGTGGCCTCAGCCGATCGATTACCCACATCAGATTCCGCGGTGTCCGAGCCGGCGCTCGATGAGTTCCTTTCAGGCTTGCGAACCGCATGGAGGGAGGGCGAAATACGACCTACTGGGAAGCCGAAACCAAAACAGAAGCGGGAACGGCGGCGTCCTGATCCATTTGCAGGGGTCACCCACGAGCTACGTGGCTGGTTTGAAGAAGGGCGTGGCAAACGAGCCGGGAATTGCTGGCGCGGCTGCAGTCGGAATACCCGGAGAAATATCCCGATCTCCTTCTGCGCACGCTGCAACGTCGCGTCAAAATATGGCGAAAGGAAAAGGCTCATGAGATGGTGTTCGGCACAACTTCGTCAGCAGCGACCTTCCAAGCAATGACAGAGTGACGGATCGCGACCACGGGGGAACATCCTGGTGAGGCAGCGGCAGCGTTGCTCGGGAGCACTCCTCGGTGAGGCAATACGAGGTCTCTCCCAGATCGCCGCGCTATACATTTGAGGACGATGGGAACATCAGGGCGCAAGCCTACATCCCCTGCATTGACGGCATAGGCTCTCGCCCTAAGTTGATCCAAAATAAGTCCCAAGGAAAGTAAGTCCTAAGGGAGGACGGGCGATGATTGTGAGCGGCTTCAAAGCCGAAGAAGACATCGCGCGCGCAGAAGTTAGATGGGAGGAAGCAGGCAGGGACACCCAAGAGATATCTGTTCAGGGGTACGACTTGTACGCGGACCCCAACGCTTTTCTGATTTTGTGCTTCCTGCCGGCATGGCATGCAGGCGAGCGGCGGATTGTCATAGAGGGTGGTGGTATCTGTCCTGTGCTCCGAGCAAATCTGGCGGCTGCGTCGCAGACACTGACGCGATGGCATCGACTCGCCGATCCTCCGCGCATTGAGGCCTCAACCGAAACGCGCTTGCCGGGAGAGGGGGTCGGACTGTTCCTTTCGGGCGGGATCGATTCACTGGCTTCTCTGAGGAGTAACCTTCAAGGAATCCCGCGATCGCACCCGGAGGCGGTCTCAGCAGCCATTCTCGTCGGCGGCAACACGTCCGAGCGCAAGTTCATGCGTCTCAGAGAAGTGCATGAGATCCTTGCGCATGAGGCGGGAGTGCAGGCAGTCGTCCTGCGCACGAACGCGCAATCCCTCCACAACAACAACATGTCGTTCTACATTAATATCTATCACGGAGCGTTCTTGGCCGGGCTCGCGCATTTCGTCGGCGGGCGGCTCCGGAAGGTAAAGATCTCAGCAACCTTCGATGCTGCCAATCTGGAACCTTGGGGCTCGCATCCACTGCTTGACCCGTTCTATAGCAGCGCCCATATGGCGATCGAACATCATGGGCTGGAGATGTCGCGGTTGGCTAAGACGGCGATCGTGGCTGATTGGCCGGTGGCATTGGATCACGTCAAAGTCTGTGGTTCATTGGAGAGCGTCGGCGAGAACTGCGGGCGATGCGAGAAGTGCCTCCGCACGATGCTGGCCCTGATAGCGCTCGGGAAGCTGAATACGACTGCGGCATTTCCTCAACGCGACCTCCGAGCGGAAGACCTCACGAACCTCAAGATCGATAACGCCTATCAGGCGAGTTGCTATCGCGATCTGCTCTTGCCGCTACGCGATCGGGGCCGATCCGATCTGGCGGCAGTGCTGGAACGCAAGCTCGCTCCGCCAACCCGCCTGAGCCGGCTTGTGAGGAAGGCGCGCACCACCTTGGGGCCCGCCAATCGCCTCTTCAAGGCCGCTATTCGCCGATAGCCGCCTCATCGCGTTCGTTCTGCGCGCTCCGTATCGCTTCACCCCTGCCGCTTACCCCAATCGAAAAGCTCATCCCGCATCCGAAACCCATCACAGAAGCGGCCATTTGTCGAGTGCCGCGATCCGATCCCAATCGCACGGGTGGCTTTCGTATGTCTGAACACACTGTTGAGATGGATAATATCGGCGCAACTTTGTGCTATATCCTGCCTGTGCGAGCGGCGATGAACGAGACGCGGAAAATCGCGGCGATACTGATCGCCGGACGAGGATCGTACGTTGGCGCGGCTTCGTACGCTCCGGAGCGATCTAATTGAGCCGACCATCGCTGTGTATCACGATCGCGTGGTTAAGCGCAGGCGATGGAACCATTGTCGAGTCTCGTAGCGTCGTCGATGCCGTGCGCTGCGCCGTCGAAGTGCAAAGCGCCATGGTAGAGCGCAATCTCGGCCTTCTCCCTGATCGCAGTATCGAATTTCGGATCGGCATCCATCTGAGCGATATCGTTGAGGAACGCTGATCTCTCCAGTGCTGATGTTCGCTACCACCATCCAAGCTGGCAACGGCTGTTGGGTTATCTGGAAGCCCATCGTGCCGCAGGCATTACGCCGGATCCGCGGTTGATCCGCCGCGTGGCGGTCTATTCTAGCGAGGCAGCCCGCAAGGAAGCGCTCGATCTGCTGACAATGCGCAATGCGCCGTCCGCTCTATTTACCGCCGACGGTGTGATGTCGACAGGCGTTCTGGAGGCGACTTCCGCACTGAAGTTTGCGATTCCAGGCAACATTTCGCTGCTTTGCTTCGACGACCTCGACTGGATGCAGTTCGTGGCCCAGGGTCTCACGGCCATCGCGCAGCCAGCGCATTTGATCGGAGCGGCGGCAACGGAGCTTCTCTTGAAGAGGCTAGCAATCGCTGCCGAAGGCGGTGTCGAGGTCGATGCCGAGCGCCGGGCTTAGGCCATAATCGAGTGCCTGCTGGAATGCGAAGCCATCGTCGTCGAAGCCGAACAGAGCGTCGGAACGCGGATTGACGGTGATGTTGACGCCGGCCCTTGCGAAGCGCTGCCAGGTCTCTTCGGGCACACGGGTGCAGTGGTTGAAGATGTTGCGCGGACCGAGCAGGCCCGGCTCGTCGAATTCTGGTCCGAGCTTGGCCAGGTCGCCGATGAACTCGGTCAGGATGCGCATGTCGAGGTCGCGCGCGACCCGCCACCAGTCGATATTGAGTTGGCCGAACAGGCCGACCCGCACAAGGCCGTCGCCCTGGTTCCAGATGGAGGCGAGGCGCTTCAAGTCGCCCTGCAAATGCGTGGACGAAGCTTTCTTGTCCATCGCAGCACCCAACATGTGCAGCGCACGGATTCCGCTGTCGTCGAGCGCGTCGAGGGCCGCATCGGTATGTGCCGGGCTGCGCGAGGAGTGGCAGGCATCGATTACGGTCGTGATGCCGGCATCAATGCAGGCGAAGGCCGTCAACTTCGTGCTGAGATACATGTCGGTTGGGCGGTTGCCCGAAGCTGACGGTCTGCCCTCGGCCCGAACACGACGTTAGAGTATCTGCTCGGCAATGACGGCTTCTCGCGCGTTGTGCCGTTTCGGAATGGATGTCCTGGGCAGGATTGCAGGATTGCTGATCAAGATAGGATCAAAAGTTGCATAAGATGCGGTGTGGAACTTGGGTCGCGAGATGGTCCAAATGATCCCAGATCGGTACGAGCCGGGCCTTCAATGGTCGCGGTGATTTCTTGCAACTTCGCCACCTTCCGTAAGCCATCTTGCATCGAACCAGCGGTCCGCCGGCCCGTCATAGGGCAGCCGCGTGACATCCCAGTGGCTGACGAAGCGCGCGTAGGCGTCCCAGACCGGTGGACCGCCGCCGATGAAGACGACACGGCCGGCAAAGCGCTTGAGCGTGTCCTCGGGATCCATGCTGGAGCGAACGACGACAAGTTCCCGATCCGCGCGAGCAAAATCCGGAACGCTCGCGATCGTCTTGGGACCGGCGAGCAAGACGTGTCCTCTGGTGATGTCGAAAAACCGTGCAACGTCGGCGACGAACTCCGGCGACCGGTTGCCTTCCCATGGAAGGCCGCCATCGAGGCCGAGCTGCCCCGATTGGCCGATGGCACAGACAACTCTAACGACAGTCTTCATGAGTACTCCACCGATAGCCGGTCTGATCGCATTCGCGACGCTTGCACGTCATGCGGCGCAACGTGTTTCCGTAAGGTGTTGCGCCCGACAACCGCCTCAAACCCTAATATTTACCTTCATCTCTCAATCGATGGCGCTGCTCGTTCGCTATCACCCGTGCATCTTCACGTGATTTGAAGGGGCCAAGGGTGCGCCTATCGCGACCGTCGACGTTCACTTTAATATACCAGCGACCGTCCTTCTCCTCGACGTCAATCGTTGTCTGCGGACGCTTCGGCAATGGGATGGCACCACTTCTGTTTGACCAACGTGAGAAAAGCATTTCGCGGCATTTCGGGCAAATGCGGCATAGCAACGTTGCAGCGGTGTTCGGGTGCCGAACGACGTCCGAAGCGCTTCGTCTAATACTTTAGTTGTAATCTCTCGCGCGTTTGATATCGTGACGGCGGGAGGAATTCAGATGGCGGTGGAGTGCACATCCGCGCCCCATATGGGCGTCTTTTCAGCCATTGAACTGGATCTCTTGAGGGGTGTGGTTCGGGAAATTTTGCGGTCCGGCGAAGCGGAGCTTGACAACGGGGACGCCGAAATGGTCGCGCGCGTAGTGATCGCAGCCTACAAGGACGGCGTCTCGGGTCGCGAGGAATTGCTTGAAGTCGCCCGGATTGCCGCCAGGCGCTGCGCTCTCGACCATTTTTACGATCGAGCAGTGGGCTTGTTCGCATAGGATTTCGCATCTGACGCAATTCAGGGCGGAGTTACGTGTCATCTGCAAGAAGCCGGACCAGGCGGGACACGTCCTCCGGGCGGAACGGCTTCTCGATAACCGGGCACCCGCTCCGCTCGAGGAACCGGCCGGCGGCCGGGCCAAGTGTATCGCCGGTGACAAAGCCAATACGGCGTGCAAGATGAGGCTTCGCCTCCTGAAGCCAGTAAAAAAATGACGGCCCATCACCATCGGCCATTCGGATGTCGCAAAGGATGACGTCATAATCATTGGTGCGCACAAGCGCTTTCGCGTCCTCGCCACTCGGCGACAAGTCGCAGGTGAAACCCTGCCGGTCGAGGAGTTCAGCAAGGATGCCGGCGATTTCGTCTTCATCGTCCACGACAAGAGCCCGGCGGACCTCGGGTTCGGCTACCTTCCTGTCGATCGATTCAAGAACTCTTTCGGATGCCGACGTCGCCGCTACACCAACCGGGATTTGGATCACGAAAGAGGCGCCCCGGCCCGATTGTGACGGCTGCAGAACCAGGCTTCCCCCTTGGGCCTCGATCAGACCCCGGGAAACGGCCAAGCCGATGCCCGTGCCAATACCTTGCGGTTTGGTGGTGAAGAACGGATCGAAAATACGATTGCGGATCTGCTCCGGAACGCCCGGGCCGTTGTCGCTGACGGTCAGGGCGATGTTGGATTTGGCATGATCGTGCCGAATGGACACGGTGATCCGGCGCAGGCCAGAGACGTCCTCAAGCGCCTGTTGGGCGTTGAGGATGAGATTAACTAGAACCTGATGGATCTGGTCGCCATCGGCCCAGACGCGCGGCAGGCCGGGCTGGAGGTCTTTGGCAAGTTCGATGCCACCCGTTTTGAGGCCATAGGAAAGAAGGTCTATTGCCCCATCGACCAAAGTGGACAGGTCAACCTCACGCCGCTCGCCTGCGCGCTGACGCGCCATGGCGAGAAAAGTGCGCACTATTCGGGCACAGCGCTCCGCCGCGGCTTCGATCTTTACACTGCGCTCGGCGATCTTGTGGAGGTCGGCATCGCGTAGCGGCGAAGAGTTGGCAGCTTCACGCAGCATGAGCGCCTGACCGGTGACAATTGAAAGCGGGTTGTTGAGCTCGTGCGCGACACCGGCAAGCAGCGAGCCTAGAGCCGCAAGCTTCTCACTCTGATGCAGCGCGTCGCGCTGTCGCTCGATCTCCTCATGGGCACGGCGGACCTCGGTCAAGTTACGAATATGTGCCGTGAAGAACCTGCGGTCCGGCAGCCGCACCTCCGTTATCGCTAGTTCGACCGGCAGCAACGTACCGTCGGAGCGCATTGCCTCGATCTCAACCCGGCGGCCCAGGACCGCCGCTTCCCCGGTGACCATGTAACGCTCCATGCCGGCATGATGTCGAGCACGCAGGTGCTCAGGAACGATCAGTTCAGCGATCGGCTTGCCGACAACCGCTTCGCGGCTGTAGCCGAAGGCCGTCTCGGCGGCGGGATTGAATTCAACGACGCAGCCGTCTTCGTCGATAACGATGACGCAGTCGAGCGCGGATGCGACGATCGCGGACGACATGGTTTCCACTGCGGTCTGCGCTTCGAGCCGCTCGGCGAGCTCGCGCTCGCGCAGCTTGTGTTCTGTGAGGTCGAGGCCAATTGCTATGACGCCCTGGATCTGTCCGCTGGCGGACATGAAGGGAACGAAGTTCTCTTGAATATAGCGCCTGCCCAGCTCGCCATAGTTCGCCCAATCTTCCCAGCGAACTCTGTCTCCAGAATAGACCTTCGTCGCGATTCCCGAGTAGGACTCATACACCGGCTGTCCGAGCACATCGGCCATGTGCTGCCCGATGATCCGATCCATCGGTAGCTTCACGAACTCGAGAAATTTGCCGTTTGCATAGCGATAGGTGTTATTGCGATCAACGAATACGGCCCAGGCCGGCATCGCGTCGAGGAGGGCGCGCAGAACGCGAATATCTGGCGCGTCGAAATTGCTCGTTTGGCCCGCTCCAGCGCCTGTGACCACCTGTTCATCCAGGTCCAGGGGTTCATCCATCATGCGGGTGTCTCGGGTGGGGCAAATAGATAACCGACACCGCGGATGGTCCGAATGACTTCGGGTTTGGCCGGGTCGATCTCGATCTTGCGACGCAACCGCGTGATGCGAATATCAATGCTTCGATTGAAAGGTTCGGTTGCGCGGCCGTGAGCGAGCTCGAAAATACGTTCGCGGCTGAGTACGCGATGAGGGTTTTCGACGAATACCCTCAAGAGGTCTATTTCCATCAAAGTCAGGCGCTGCCTCTCTCCATGGGAAGCCACCAGGCAATGTCTAGGAAGATCGAGCATGACTTTTCCGAATGGGATCAGCCCTTCCCTTTGCGACGGCACCCGATCGGCCAAAGCCACCGGTCCCGCATTGGGCACGTCACTTTGGCTGCCTCTCTGGAGCCGCCGCAAAACCGCCCTGAGCCGCGAATGCAGTTCCCGTAGGTCGAACGGCTTAGCCACGTAATCGTCAGCGCCGATCTCAAGGCCAACGACACGGTCGATCACGTCACCGGCCGCGGTGACCATGATGATGGGCACCGAGCTGGAGGCGCGCAAGCGGCGCGCAATGGCAAAACCATCTTCGCCAGGCATGTTGACGTCAAGCATGATGAGATCCGCAGATCCGGCTGCCAGATGGGCATCGAGCGCACGACCGCCCTCCGCGGTCCTGACGTCAAATCCCTGCTGGCCGAGATAGTCGGCAAGTGTTTCTCGCACGCCTTCCTCGTCGTCAACCACGATCAGCCGCGGCGGGCAAAGCGTTGTCATGGAGCGGCCGTGCCTCGCTCTGCCAATGCGCGTGGGGCGCTCCAAACCTGGCCGGCTGCTCGCCCCCGCATTTCAACCATTTACGACCCCATACCACAGGCGAAGCGATCATGAGGCGGAGAGTAGCGACTTCCCGGCATCCTCGCCAGTGGACGAACCAATGATGCCAGAGATTTCCGGCGCGGAAATAATTGAAACAGTGAAAGAGGCCCAGCTTGATATCGGCAGGGCCAGCGTGTTCCGCATCTTGAGGGACGTTCCTGCCGTCTCAATCGTCAGACACCTGACGAAATGACTAGCACCGTTCAGGCCCGACGTTGGTGAGACAGGCAGGGGCAACTGAGAATGCCCAAGCCACACAGAGAGCGGCGACTTGGAGGCTCACATCGCGCCTTGAAACTCCTGCATGCTTCGTTTGACCTCCTCAGAGGGGAGGGGTCCACGGCTTTGAATCCGGGTTAACGGATTGAAGGTTGGAGGATTTGTTCGAGGTATTTGTTGTTTCTTGCAGCGCGCTTTCGGCGCAGCTTGATGCTTCGCTTGTCGTCGATTGATCGCACGAGGTTC
>NZ_SADR02000417.1 GCF_004010325.2 Mesorhizobium sp. M00.F.Ca.ET.216.01.1.1 | reverse complement strand
CCGAAATCCAGGCTGCTCACGGAGAAATCCAGACTCTTCGACGAACGATTCACGCTCATCCCGAACTACGTTATGAGGAAACTGCGACAGCTGATCTGGTCGCGAAAACGCTCGAGTCGTGGGGCATTGAAACTTACCGCGGATTGGGTAAAACAGGCGTCGTCGGCGTGCTCAAGCGCGGCAATGGCACACGCTCAATCGGTCTGCGCGCCGACATGGACGCATTGCCGATTCAGGAACTGAACAGCTTCGAACATCGATCGAAAAACGACGGAAAAATGCACGCGTGCGGTCACGATGGACACACGGCG
>NZ_SADR02000416.1 GCF_004010325.2 Mesorhizobium sp. M00.F.Ca.ET.216.01.1.1 | reverse complement strand
CCTACATGCATGGCCATGGCACCATGCAGGAGATCGAGCGCCAGCAGGACAACGCCTTTGCGCGCATCACCGAGCAGGTGACCAAACGCGCCTGGCAGGCGCAATCCGTGCAGGTTCTGCCGACCATCATGCATCGCGCCTTCAACGAGATGCTTACCGGCCGTCCAGGCCCCGTGCATGTCGAGGTGCCGATGGACGTGCAGGTCGAAGCGGCGGAAGTCAGCATTCATCCGCTGGACAAGCGCCTGCCGATCGGTGTGACCTACCCGGACCCGAGCGCGATCGAGGCCGCGGTAAAGCTTCTGTTGAAC
>NZ_SADR02000415.1 GCF_004010325.2 Mesorhizobium sp. M00.F.Ca.ET.216.01.1.1 | reverse complement strand
GCGGCTCGATCGCAGCCTCCCAGGAGCGGAAACTGCCGATCAGCACGCCGATCGGGATGGACAGTGCCGAGGCGAGAAGAAAGCCGATGGAAATGCGGTACATGGAGGCCCGGAGGTCCAGCCACAAGGTGCCGTCGGCCGCGAGCTTGGCGATCTGGGTCGCGACGCTGCCCGGCGACGGCAGGAAGATGGGTTTTACCCATTCCAGCCCGGTCGCCGCCCACCAGGCGAGGCCGAGACCGGCGAAGACGGCCACGGCGATGATCAGGAAACGGGAGCGCGCGATGGGAGCGCCGATCCCGGAGGAGCGGC
>NZ_SADR02000414.1 GCF_004010325.2 Mesorhizobium sp. M00.F.Ca.ET.216.01.1.1 | reverse complement strand
GTTGAAGTAGCTTGAGCATTCGTCGGGTTCTATGGTGGCGACGAGGTGTCCGATGTGTCGCCAGGTGTCGTCGATGGTTCGCTTCTGGGCAGCTCGCATCCAGTGCTTGATCTTGGCGAAGGCCTGCTCGATGGGGTTGAGATCGGGTGAATAGGGGCGGGGGACCAGAGCCTTGCGCCGGCGCCCTTGAATCTGAAAGCGTTTGGGGGGACGACCAACGCCCATCAAGCCCGAGACGCAACAAGTCGTGCGCGCGATGCTATCGCCGAGCGCAGGGTGGCCACGTTAATTTCGACTTTCTGAAGAGCGATC
>NZ_SADR02000413.1 GCF_004010325.2 Mesorhizobium sp. M00.F.Ca.ET.216.01.1.1 | reverse complement strand
GGGGAGGCTAAGGACATTTCTGCCCCTGCCGACGGCCCCGCAGGCTGATACGCGGCGGCATTGTGAAGCGCTTCACACAGTTTGACGTTAGTACATGCTAATGCGTCGTCGTGCCGGGCTGCCGATCGGTGGATCTACGCTGGCAAGGCGTCGGAGGAGGCTGTGCCGGCATGCGTCAGCCACTCCAAGGCGGGCTCCGGGGCGGCGGGTTTCGGAGTCCGCCCGCTTTGGTTTGAACGCCGCCCATTCCTCCAGCCAGATCGCAATCTTCCGCGTCCGTTCAGGAACCGGCACGCCGCTGATATATGCGGA
>NZ_SADR02000412.1 GCF_004010325.2 Mesorhizobium sp. M00.F.Ca.ET.216.01.1.1 | reverse complement strand
AGCGTCACGCGCCGCGTGAACACGGTTGCATAGATCACGCCGAGCACGTTCGGATTGCCGAGCGTCGCATCGAGCACGCGCGCCTCGATCTCCGCGTTGCCGTGCGTCGAATACACGGCGAGCATGCGGCCGTTCGCGAATGCGGCGTCGCGCGCGCCGTCGATGCTGACAACGGGATGCGGGCTCGTCGAAATTTCATCGGCCAGATAGACGATCAGATTACGTTCGCCTTGCGCCGTGTTGAACGATGGCAGCGCGCTCGCCTCGCGCGGCGTCATCCGGTAGCCGAGTTCTTGCGCCGCGCGCAGCACT
>NZ_SADR02000411.1 GCF_004010325.2 Mesorhizobium sp. M00.F.Ca.ET.216.01.1.1 | reverse complement strand
GTTCGACTGCTTCGGGCGAAGGCTGGCGCAGCCTTGCCGACTATGTGGCGGCGATGAAGGAAGGCCAGAAGGCGATCTTCTTCATGGCCGGCGACGACCGCGCCCGGTTGGAGGCCTCGCCGCAGCTCGAAGGGTTCAGGGCGCGCGGCATCGAGGTGCTGCTGTTGACCGACCCCGTCGACAGTTTCTGGGTGACGATGGCGCCCGAGTTCGACGGCAAGCCGTTGAAGTCGGTCACGCAGGGCGCGGCCGAACTGACCGATATCCCCCTGCTCGACGCGACGGCCAAACCCGCGGCCCAGACGCCGCCTG
>NZ_SADR02000410.1 GCF_004010325.2 Mesorhizobium sp. M00.F.Ca.ET.216.01.1.1 | reverse complement strand
AGATCTGGGCGAGCGCGGCGCCGCATTTGCGTACACCGGTCGCTTCGGTCCGCGTCCGCTATGCAATGCGTGGCACGGCATGCGTATCAGCGCAGGCGAGGCTCTGGGCTATGAGGTGCAAGGTCCGGCTGTTTACGATCTGAAATTGCCCGAACCGGCCAAGCCGTTCTTCGCGGATGAGCGCGCGCCCGTCGCAGCGCTTTTTCACGCCACGTCGAAAGACGATAAGAAATGGCCCGTCTCGCACTGGGGCGTGGTCGGCGCGGAACTGGCTGAACGGGGCTTTCGCGTGGTGCTGCCGTGGGGTTCCGA
>NZ_SADR02000409.1 GCF_004010325.2 Mesorhizobium sp. M00.F.Ca.ET.216.01.1.1 | reverse complement strand
CGGCGTTCCGGTCATCCATCTGTCGACCGACTATGTCTTCGACGGCACCAAGGACGGCGCCTATGTCGAGACCGACCCGACCGCGCCGCTCGGCGTCTATGGCGCCTCCAAGCTCGCCGGCGAAGAGGCGGTGGCCGCCGCCAATCCGCGCCATCTCATCCTGCGCACGGCCTGGGTCTACAGCCCCTTCGGCAGGAACTTCGTCAAGACGATGCTGCGGCTGGCGGCCGACCGCGACGAGATCGCGGTCGTCGCCGACCAATGGGGCAATCCGACCTCGGCGCTCGACATCGCCGACGCGATCCTGCATGC
>NZ_SADR02000408.1 GCF_004010325.2 Mesorhizobium sp. M00.F.Ca.ET.216.01.1.1 | reverse complement strand
GCGAACTCAGATTGATGAACGACCGCCGCTGGCCGTGGCTGGTGCTGGTGCCGCAGCGTCCGGGCATCGAGGAGTTGCACGAGATGACGCCGCTCGACCAGGCGATGCTGACCTTCGAGACCAATATGGTGGCGCAGGCGCTGAAGCGGGCGACCGGCTGCACCAAGATCAACACCGGCGCGCTCGGCAACATCGTGCGCCAACTGCATATCCATATCGTCGCACGATCCGAGGGGGATCCCGGCTGGCCCGGCCCGGTGTGGGGGTATGGCCTGCGCGAGCCCTATCAGCGCTCCGACCTGCGCCGGTTTGC
>NZ_SADR02000040.1 GCF_004010325.2 Mesorhizobium sp. M00.F.Ca.ET.216.01.1.1 | reverse complement strand
AGCCGAACCGGCGACGCTCCTGCGCGATCGCCTTCATCGGCTCGCGAACCTCGCGGTCGTCCGGCCTGCTGGTCTCGTAGCGAACCGTCATGCGGCAACAGCCGATGGCTTTACACGCCCGCCGTTCCTCATGCCGAGGAGCCGCCTTGACATGTCGACTCTCGAGACACACGACAGGGAAGCCCACGTCGACCAGGTGTCCGCCGATCCACTCCGATGTCGCACCGGCTTCTAAGCCAACGCGGACGAGATCGTCCCGCCATCGCTGAAGTGCAGCCGTCACAGCATCCGGGTCACCGAGCACCTTCCCCTGCCACAGCATCTCGCCGGTCTCGGCGATAACGCAAATGGCTACCGCGTCGAGTGAAGTATCCAGTCCCGCATGAACGCTCATGCCGATCTCCTCTTGCCAGGTCGGTTCTGAGCATCAGACAAACGTCATGATCCGAAAAGGGGCCAGACGTTCAGGGAGCTGAACCGAACACCCCATCTCTTCAGAGAAGCGGCTACGTTTCATGTCCTGGTCCTCTCGATGGGCCAGAACGAACTTCAAACCGGATTAGATCAGAGGGGCAAGGTAACTAGCTCTTCGGCCCAAGGCGCTACCGCTTCGTCTGACGCAAGAATCTAATCAGCGATGTCAGCTTCTCCTTCTGCCTGCTCGACTATCGGGTAGGCGGTTCTTCCAAGGTCTGGCTTCCTCGATATCGCGTGCGACGCGAACCAGAGTGGCTTCGTCACCAAAGCGACCGACGATCTGAATTCCAATTGGTAGCCCAGCGGTGCTTTGTGCCACAGGTAGAGACACAGAAGGTTGTCCAGTGACATTGAATACGCCAGTGTACTGATAGAGCGCGGCATCCGCTTCCTTGAATTCCTCCGCGGAGAGCGTAGGGTTGATCGTACTGAAGATGCCGCCATGCGGCAGGGCCACCATTGGCATCGTTGGCGTAAGCAGGATATCATAAGGATCGACTGCCTCGCCGACGCGGAACCGCAGCCTCCTCAAGACCTCTTCGATGTCGCCTGAAGGACGCTGCGAACTCCGGCCGTATTCATAGATCTTCAGATTGATTGGCTCCAAAGTCTCCGCGTTGATCTCGCGACCAATAGTCTGCGCGGCTTCTTCGAGTGAAATGGCGAAATAACTTGACCCGGCGAGCATGACTCGCGTGTACTCACGGGACGCATATGGTGGCTCAACTTCGGTCACAAGGTGGCCCATTTCTTCGAGAAGTGAGGCAGTCGACTCCACTGCGCTCACAACTTCCGGATCGAGATCGACCGTACCCCACTTGGTTCTTGCCAGCCCTACCCGCAATTTGCCGGTGGGTCGCGAAAGCTCTTCTCTATAGGGACGGTTGGGCTGTACGATTATAAATGGGTCGCCCGGATGGGGACCTGAAAAGACGTCCAGGGCAGCCGCCATATCGCGGACCGTCCGGCATACAACAAACTGCCGACTTCGACCAAACGACGCGTCCCTGGTTCGCCCAATGGTTCGGAGTCCGGCCTTCTGGGCGCGACGGAAGAAATAGCTGTCGGTATCGGCACGGCAGCCCTTGAACAGACGGCTCCCTCTCTCTTGCAGGCGGCCAGTTTCGGTGGCTCCAACATCCTTGCGAAAGAACGGTACGCCATGGAAAATTCCTTCGTCCGCACCGGTAACAGTCTCGGCATCTGCATAGAATTCGATCACGGCGTTGATCCGCGAATTGACCTCGTCATGGGCCTCCCGAGCTAACCGCGTCAACTCTAAGGGCGATACTTCCCCTCTCCGCACAAGAGAGGCCAAACCGGTGGCATCATATTCTGTGTACTCGCTCAAAGTCATCCTAGTTTCCCTCAGCGGCTTCATATCGAAGACTCAAGTTATTTGTACTTCAGGCTAAATCGCGGTCGAGGGAGAACACGGTCTGGCCTGACGGTGAAACCGCCCCGCAAGCTGCCCAAACTGCTTGCGTTTCTGCGGATCCGACGCCCGGCTCGTCCGCGGGACAGGTATTGATTGGAGGTTCACTGGGAAACGTGCTCAACGAGCTGGCCGCTCTTTTGAAGCGTTTGTCCTTTGGCATACTTCATGAGAGGGTCGCGACCGAGGGGGCACTTTGCACCGAACGCCTCGTGCTAGCACCGCCCTTGTTTTGTAGCTGAATGCGCATGAGATCTTTCGCACTGATGTGGCAACGGATGAAGTGGCCGGGCTCGGCCTCGGTAACTGGCGGCTCGGACACCTCGCAGATCCCGCCAATCTTTCGCGGGCATCTGCTTTGGAAGACGCACCCGGGCGGCGGGTTGGCGGCGGAGGGACTCTCGCCGGTGAGGCGGATACGGTTGGTTTGAGTGCCTCCTATGCTCGGGACAGCGGAAAGAAGCGCCTCGGTATATGGATGGTTTGGCCCTCCGAATACACGCTCAGATGGTCCCATCTCCATAACTCGGCCCAGATAAAGGACCGCAATCCGGTCTGAGAGGTATCGCACGACCCCTAGGTCGTGGGAGATGAACACGTAACTTACCGCCCGGGCTGCTTGAAGCTCAGTGAGAAGGTTGAGGATTGCTGCCTGGACCGAAACGTCAAGCGCAGAAGTAGGCTCGTCGCAGACTACGACGCGAGGATCGCCAGCGAAGCTTCTCGCTATGGCCACGCGCTGCTTGAGCCCCCCAGAAAGTTGCCTCGGGCGCAAAGTTAGATGTCGAGGCGACAATCGGACCGCCTCAACAAGATTGTCGAGACGCTTAGCCAAGTCGGTTCCCCGAAAGCCTCCGAGCCTGCGCAGTGCGCGACCAATGATACGTGCGACGGAGTGGGAGCGGTTCAAGGCCGAGTCTGGGTTTTGGAACACGATCTGCACCGCCTTTACCTCGTCCTCCCGTCGCCGCTCGAGACTACCGGCGAGGGGTCTGCCGTCGAGCTCAATGCTTCCGCCGGGGTCGGGCGGTACCAAGCCCAGGAGCATTCGGGCGAGCGTGGTTTTGCCCGAGCCCGACTCACCAACCAGGCCGAGTGTTTCGCCTGCCTGCAAGCTTAGTGAAACGTCGGTTACCACTCGGATGGCATGGTTTCCTTGACCGTAGGTCTTCGAGAGATTGCTAACCCGAAGTATCTGCGCGGCTTCGGATGGAGGCTTCGGAAGTACGTCGCCAGCCTCTATGCTGGGCGGAAGGTTAGCCGCCCGATCCGGGTAGTGGCAACGCACGAGCCGGCCGCCGCAGTCCTGTAGTTCAGGGATTTCTGCGCGACAGCGGCCGTCGGCGAGAGGACAACGCTTGACAAAGGGACAGCCGGAAAGCTGCGCGCCGGGCGGAGGTAGGAAGCCCGGAATAGACTCAAGCAGCCCATGAGTTTTTGTCTGCCCAGCATGCGGCATGCAACGCAGAAGTGCGACAGTGTAGGGATGACTCGGTGAACCGAATATGTCGCGTGCAGGCCCTTCCTCCACAAGCATCCCGGCATAAAGGACCCCAACCCGGTCACACATTTTAGCCACTACCGCGAGATTGTGGCTGATGAATAGGATGGAGGCGCCGATTTCATTCCGCAGATCAGCGACAAGGTCGAGCACCTCGGCTTCTACGGTGACGTCAAGACCGGTGGTCGGCTCGTCAAGAATCAGCATTGTCGGATCGTTTGCCAGAGCCATGGCGATCGCGACTCGCTGCTGCATCCCGCCTGAAAGCTGATGAGGATAGCGCTGCATCACTGAATCAGGATCGGCGATCCGCACCTTCTTCAGCATTTCGACCGCGCGAGGTTCGCGCTCTGCCGGCGGTACCCCCATCACTTCAAACACCTCCGCTAGCTGGCGGCCCACCTTTAGCGAAGGATTGAGTGCTTTACCGGGATCTTGGTAGACCATCGAGACCTTTTTTGCGCGCAGGCTCCGAAGCGCTTCAGGCCCAAGCTGCATGACATCAGCACCGTCGAGGTTGACCGATCCGCCGGTAATCTTGCCGTTACGCGGAAGATAGCGCACAACAGTGAGTGCCACCGTGGATTTGCCACAGCCGCTTTCGCCGACTAGCCCGTAAGCCTCTCCCGGTGCAATTTGCAAACTGACGTCGCGCACCACGGCGTGCTCCCGCTCCCCAGACCGGTACCCGACAGAGAGGCGATCCAGGGAGAGAGTCGGTTTAGTCATTGAGTGCTCCTTGCAGCCCGTCGGCCACCAAATTTATCCCGATCACAAGGCTGGCAATGGCTAGCGCATCAAACACCACGGCCCACCAATAACCTCCGCTGATCATTGAGTAGTTGGTCGATATTGACAGCCCCCAGTCAGGTGATGGCGGCTGTAAGCCGAAACCGATGAAGCTCAGTGTGGCGACTGCAAAGATCGCATAGCCAAGACGCACCGTGAATTCGACGAGGATGGGAGGGAGTATGTTGGGAAGAATTTCGACGAACATGATGTGCATGGAATTCTCATGACGGAGCTTGGCAGCCGCGATGTAATCGAGTTCACGCTCTGCGAGAACAGTAGAGCGGACAGTGCGGGCGATAACAGGGGCGAAAGACAGACCGATGACGATGATCACCGTTGTTTCTGAGGTACCCAGCGCGACGATCGCAAGTAGCGCAACAATGACCGACGGCATCGCCATCATCGCTTCGTTAAAGCGCGAGACGACGTCGTCTACAACACCTCGAAAATAGCCGGTTAGAAGACCGAGTACTGTGCCAACACCAGTCGCCAAGATCGTCGCCAGAGGCGCTACTGTAAGAATGTCTCGCGAACCGACAATGACCCGGGAAAAAATGTCACGGCCTAGTTGGTCAGTCCCGAACCAATGTTCTGCAGAGGGAGGTGCCAGCGCATTCAAGATATCGTCAGCCAGCGGATCATACGGCACAAGGTGCCGGCCGAGAACGGTACAAAGCGCCCAAAAAAGAACTATCGTCATGCCCGTCACAAAGGAGCCGGAGACGAACAGCGCCGCGAACACTTCGTGGATACGGCGTTGGCGGTGACTAGCGTCAACATCAGTCATTCGCCGTCTCCATCTGAATACGTGGGTTGAGAATGGAGTACAGGATATCGGCGAGCAAAGTCGCCACGGCATAGGTGATGCCTATAATCAGTACGCCCGCCTCCAGCATTGCGAAATCCTTGGCCTTGGCTGCCCTGAAAATCAGCGATCCGATCCCTTGGTATCGGAACAGCGTCTCCACCACGATAAGGCCGCCTATAAGGTAACCGGTCTGGCTAGCTATGACCGTAATCGTGGGCAGCAGTGCGTTCCTTAGTACGTGCCGCCAGATGACACGGCGCCAAGTCAGCCCCTTGAGGACGGCAGTGCGAGTATAGTCCGAGTCGAGCGCTTCGATCATGCTTGCGCGCGTCATTCGGGCAATGTAGCCGAACAGGACGAGAACGAGCGGAATGGCGGGCAAGATCACATAGTAGAGTTGGGTTAGGGGGCCCGCACCTTCCGGCCAAGCAGCAGAAATCGGTAGCCAGCGCAGCCAAACGCCAAAGATCATTATCAGCACAACGCCACTAACGAATTCCGGCATCACGGTCGCCGACAGCCCCCCCATGCTAATAACTCTGTCGATTGGCCTGTCAGCATTTAGGGCAGCCAGCACTCCTCCTAGAATGCCGAGCGGAACGACGAGCATGAAGGCCACCAACGCAAGCTTTAATGAATTGCCGAGGGCCTGCACTATGAAGGGCGCGACGGGCACCCCATAGATGTATGACTGGCCCATGTCGCCTTGAAGGAAATGCCATATCCACGTGCCGTATTGCTCGACGATCGGTCGATCGAGGCCAAACTGGCGATTCAGCGCATCTACGGCCTCCTGATCGGCCAAAGGGCCAAGGATAGTTCGGCCCACATTGCCGGGCAGAACCTGTCCGACAAAGAACACGAGGAGGCTCAGCAAAAACAGCGTGGTCAACGAAAAGGCGAAGCGCCTACCTAGGAAACGGCTCATTGGATCGTGCCCGGATGAGGTGGCGGAAAGATTGCTAATTCGGTCGGCCTGGTGACCAAGGCCGACCGACCGCGCATGTGCCTTACCCGCATTATGCCTTGCCCGCCTCCTGCAGGAAAAGTTGCCCCATGGCGGTCGGTTGGACGCCTACGATATGTTTCGCCATCGCTGTCAGATGGTCGAAGAAATAACCGTAGAGCACCGGCGTCTCCTCAAGCAAAAGCCGCTGGATTTGCCCTGCAACTTGGCGCTGCGATTCCAGATCAAGAGTTCCGATGTAGGATTTGGCCAGGGCGTCATATTCTCTGTTCTGGAGATTTGCTGAATTCCAAGAGCCGTCGCTTGTGAGTATCGCTGTTAAAAAGACGTTCGGCACCCCGCGGTGGCCGAAGTCAGCTATACCCATGACCGAGTCCCGCCACGGCGATTTGCCTCTTACCGCATCGCCGTAGAAAACATTCCGGTCCATAATGTCCAAAGTCAGATCGATGCCGATCTCCTTTACCCAGCGCTGGATCAGCTGCGCATAGGCCGGGATTTCCAGATACTGCTCGGTTGTAAGCGCTACTTGGAAGCCATTCTCCTTCCCTGCCGCCTTCATCAGTTCTCTGGCCTTTCGGATGTCCTGCTTGCGCTGCGGCACGCTCGGGTCCGCGGAGGGATAGACCGAGGCGAGGGGACTGTCGTTCCCGATAATGGCACGGTCTTTCATTAGACCCGTCTTGAGCTTTTCGCGGTCGAGACATAGGGACACCGCCTGACGGACGCGCGGGTCCTTGAACACCTCACTGTCGCATTGCATGTGAACTGGCTGATGCGCGGAAGACTTTATGGTCATAACGTTGACGCTAGGATCGTTCAGTAGCGCCACGCCGGCGAGCGCGGGAAGCTTGTTGATTATGTCTACCTCTCCAGCCTGCAACGCGAGTATTTGAGGCTGGATATCAGCGAAGAAGGTAAATTCTGTCCTTGCTGGCAGCGACTTACGTCCCCAGTACTCTTCATTCCGGATGAAGCTCGCGCCCACATTTCGGGTGTATTTGTGCAGTCTAAACGGTCCGGTACCGTCCCAAGCCGTCTCGTAGTGCCCGGGATAGCTGGCAGGCAGAATGATCGCATTATAGTTGTCTGACGAAACCAGGTAAGGAAAGTTGCCGTTCGGACCGTTGAGATGGAACTCGACGGTGTAATCGTCCACTTTGCGAGTAGCGCCCGACTGAAGGATGCCCTTGAACACCGAAAGTGCGTTCGAGGAATTCTTGGGATCAGCCAGGCGGTCCATGGTGGCGACGACATCGTCAGCTCTCATCTCGCCGCCAGAATGAAATTTGACGCCCTTGCGCAACGTGAAGGTCCAGACGGAGCCGTCCTCATTGGACTTCCAGCTTGTCGCAAGCGAGGGCCTTAGCAGCAAGTCGGGCCCATCCACGCAGAGGAACTCGCCGACCTGCTGGAGCATCAGGAACGCACCATAGTCACCCACCAGGACAGGGTCGATCTCCGCCTCCGGCGCTGTGCAGGCAACCCGAATGGTTGCGCCTGGCTGGCCCGCGGCCCGAGCTACGGACGGCGCGGCGCCCAAGCCAGTTGCCAGCCCGACCCGGCCAAGAAAGGGCAGCGACAGGCCAAGCAAACTGCCATGCCGCAAAAATTCGCGACGACTTACGCGACCATCGACGTACCCATCTATTAAGTGGTTTTCGGGAGGCGTAAGGCCAGCGCGAAGATTGTCGAGCCAACTAGCATTTCGTGTCATTGACGTTCCCTTCCTTATTTCTCTTTATCTGTCTTCACTGACGTCTGACTGCTCTTGTCGGCGGAGGCGAATGTATCACCTTCAATGCGTGTACTTGACAGCGACTCGCCCGGAATTCGACTATGGTCATCGGCTTCATTGGTCCGCACTAGTTTAACCGATCGATCGAACAGCCGACGCCGCAGGCAAGTGCTGTTCGGTCCGTCGACCGTCAAATATGGGTCCCTATTGGTCAAATACTGTTTCACTATTTTTGCTATCTCGCAGCCAGATAGATCTTGGAAGACGGTGACGCCCGCCTGCGTCTCTCTTGCTCTCTTGATTGAGTTCGAGCTTGAACGGCGCAAGAGTAAGCCCTTTGACACCATGCGCTCAGAGGCCGAGCGGGCGATGAAGCGCGCGTCGTTGTCCCGCCGCCGGGCCGGTGGACTAAGAAATGGCGCTCACGGATGGGGACCCCTCCCTCCGCTATCGACGAGGTAGCCTGGCCAACATGGAGCAAGATAAAATACTCCCGCCCGGTTTCGTCCAAACACAAGCCTTGAAGCGGCAGATCCTCGGCCGTCGACTGGACGCTGCGGTGCCTGCGCCAATAGCTTTTTCACGGGGCTCGACGAGTCCTTCGAGCTAAGATTGCTTTTTGAGGCGTTCCGAGCGCAAGCAGATCCAAAAGGCGATCAGAACGTCATCGGCGTTTCGACCACAATCGGTACGAATGCTCAAATTCTTCCCAACGTCTCTGGAATCTGGACTGCTCGACGCGAGCGTGCCCGTCGTGCGGGCTATGCACGCAGCATCCGCCCCAGTGCCAGCATTTGCGGGACAGTGATCGAGTCATTCCCAGCATTTGTCAGCAGCGGGTGCGACGCGAAGCGGGCGACCACCATCTCCGCCCTCGGCGCGACATATAGGCGCTGACCGTACATGCCCCGAGCTTCCAAGGCACCCAGCTCGTTGTGTGTCACCCACCACTGGCTGCGATACGAACAGCCGGGCTGCGGCACATTGGGGCACTTCTCGGACTCAACGCCCTTTTGCACCTCGTATACGACGGACGCGGGAATGAGCTGCTTTCCATTCCACTCGCCTTCGCGACGCATCAGCTCGCCGAAGCGCGCCAAGTCACGCAAGGTAGAGCTCAGGCCGCCGCAGACCATCGGCATGCCTCCCGAGTCGACGACAATGTAGGCATTCTCCTCGCAGCCCAGCGGCGCCCAAAGGCGCTCGTGCAGGAGCTGCGCGAACGAGCGGCCGGTCGCGCGCGCCATCACCCAAGCCATGACCTCCGTGTCAACGCACTTGTACGAGAACCGTTCGCCGTGCGCGCCTTCCTTGCGTATTGTGCGCAGATAGTCGCACAAAGTTTGCGGGCCGACGTAGCCGGGCGGCCGCCACCGATAGCCCACGGCTCGGCCAAACGCCCGAACACCAGAATGCTCGTCCGTATAATCACCTGTGTAGGCTAGACCCGTCTGCATATCCATTACCTGGCGCAGCGTAGCATCCTCCCAAGCGGTGCCGCGCAACTCGGGCAGGTAATACGAGATTACCTTACCCTCATCGAGCACGCCTTCGTGCACGAACGCTGCGGCAAGCGTGCCAGCGTACGATTTTGTGACCGACTGACACGAATGCGGAAGGTGCGGCTGAAGCGCGCCAAAATAGCGCTCATATACAATGCGGCCGCGGTGCAGCACCACGATGCCGTCGGTGTAGGTGTCGAACAGCGCCTCATCGAACCGGCGGCTACGCTCGTTCGGCTGGACGAAGGTGATCGCGTCGATGTCGGCCGCCTTCTCACTACGATCGAGCGGCGAAGGCCGCGCCTCCCCGCGCGACACATTCACAGTCGCCAAAAACTCGCGCATGTGTGACAGCGACCAGCGCCTCTGCGGGAACTCGAGAAAATTGTCACCTTCACGGTTAATGCGCTTGTCCGCGGGCGGCGGTGCACCACACATCCAGCCGAGTTTGCGCGGATCGGACGCGCGGCCGTCGAGATAGCGCTGTCCGTCGAATTCGAGCATACCCATCAAGAGACCCCCAGCCTCACGTTTGTCTATCGCAACCAGCGCGCTCCTCAGACCTTCTGCATGTTCCACATCGGGACGATCATTGGCATGCCAATTGAGCCAGTGAGAGTCTTGGCGCGCGCGATTGGCGAGACGTATTTCCCCAGCCTAACATCGCCGACAAAATCCCACCAAACTCGCTGCATCTTCCGAGCCAGTGCCTCGCGTTCTTCGAGCGTTTCGACATTTGACCATTCGGCCCGAAGAGCCTCATATTCGTCGCTCTTCGGCCAGCCGTACCAAGCCTTGTCGCCATTAGCGGTTAGCATGGGTTCAGTGAGCGGATTGCCGAGGGAATAATCGGGTTCGTCCGTGATGAAGATGCTCCAGCCGCCGTCCCCGATGGGGCCCTTGTTCGCCCGGCGTGTAACAACTCCACCCCAATCGCTCGGTGCAAGCTCGGCGTTGACCCCGATCTTCCGCAGCGCCGCCGCCAATAGCTGCGAGGCATTGCTGGCTCCCGACCAATCTGTCGGCTGGAGAATGACGACCTTCTCACCGGCATAACCGGCCTCTTTGAAGAGTTGCTTCGCTTTTTCCGGATCGCCGCCCTTCTTATACCATCCCGTGTTTTCGTCGTTAGATACAGGTGTATCGTTGCCGAATATTGAAGTCACGGGGCGGCCATAGTTCGGGTTCATGACGCGCATGAAAGCTTCCTGATCGATCAGGTGGAGGACGGCTTGTCGCGTCTTGACGTTATCAAATGGCTTTTGCAGAAAATTCATGCGCAGGACCACGTCCCAGCCCGCCTTGTCCAGAACCTGAAGTTCAAGATTGGGATCACTCTCGATCAATGTGTGAAGATCGGCTGGTGGCGACTCAAAGTAATCAATCTCGCCTGCTTGCAGGGCTGCCAAAGCTGTCTGCTGATCGCTTATGTTATCCCAGGTGACGCGATTGACCTTGACGATCTTCCCGCCGGCGAATCCATCGGGCGGGTTATTGCGCGGTACGTACTGTTCATTTCGGTCATAGGCAAAGCTCGCGCCAGGCCTGGCAAGAGCCTCATTGAACTTGAACGGTCCTGATCCGATATTCGTGCTCACCTGTTCGGTCGCAGGGTGATTAGCGTCCTTCTCGCGCATGATGAACAGGCACGGCGTCGTAAGGTCCGCCAGGATATGGATCAAAAGTCTAAGTGGCTCTCTGAGTGAGATCGTGAAGGTCTTGTCATCCTTCTTCGAAATATCCTTCGCTCGTTCCATGATCAGTTGTCCGCCGGGAGCCACCTGGGCCCAGCGGCGGATCGAGGCCACACAGTCCGCCGCAGTGACGGGAGTGCCGTCGTGCCAGCCTAGGCCATCCCGCACCTCGAGCGTATATGTCTTCTTGTCGTCGGATACGCCCCACTTTCCCACCATTTGAGGCTGCGGCATAAACTTGGAGTCGAGTGCGAACAGCGTGTCGTAAATTGCCGCGCCATGGTCAGCGGTGATGCTAGCCGTCGTCCAGATCGGATCGAAGACACGGAGTTCTCCGGTCTTCACCATGCGGACCATCTGTGCGGCGGTTGGCGCTGTCTGTGCCCGCAGAATCGAAGGGATCGATACAACCGTTCCTGCGGCCATGCCGATCTTAATGAGGTCGCGTCGAGAAATCGTCATCTTCTAGTTCCTCCCCTTTGAGCCACTGGCGCGGTTAATCCGCACCTATCAGTGCTGTTGACGCTACGCGTGAGGCATTTCGATCTCAAAAGGGCAGACCCTCATTCTCCCGCGAATGACCTGACCACGAGACAACATCCTGAAATGGGTAGCATCTCGGCACGGAGAGCTTGCGCCAAAATGCGGTGGCTACTGAAATGCGAGCCGCACACGGGCGGCGTGCTTTGAAATGTGGTCAGCATCTGCATGCCGCATGCGGCTTCTCATCTTCGGGCGGACACGTACGAGCCGCTAGACGTCATGTTCCCGGTCAGCAGCGGTGGCCGGTTCTTCGTGTGGGAACGAGGGTTGCTCCGGGCAAGCCGAGTCTCGTGCATCGGGGGCGGACCACGGGAGAGTAGAGCGAGGCGTTTGTCGCATTCGCCGTCGCGCAGCGAAGCACGCGTGGCTGTCGCCGAGGGGCCGGAGGGGGCCGGTTTCTCGGCGGGGTTGAGAACAGCGCGGCGGCAATCGAGCTGACGCTCAAAAGCTGGTGAGGCGACATGGCCGGCTCCATGTCTGTTTCGAAGCTGGCCCGTCCGGTTACCGGGAGCCTGGCCAGCTTGCATGGTGGTCGCTCCGGCCCTTGTTTTCCCGAGGTGCTCCTGGGGGAGCGCGTCAAGACCAACCGTCGGGGTGCTGTCACGCTGGAGCTGACGGGGGTCTGGGTTCCCGGCGCTGTCCACGCCGCGCCAACTCGCCGCCGGCGCCGATCGGCGTGCCGTCGGCGCGCCAACACGCGGCCCTAGTCATGCACCGTTCGCATCGAACCGGATTGCACTCATCCCGCCGCCAATGTTGCCAACTGCCGCCACATGACCGCGGTCGCGCATTGCCCCAGCACACCTTTCCGGCACCGAAGCCTCTACGCAATCGCAGCGTCCAGCGCCGCTGCGCCTCCAACGACTTGGCCCAGCGCACCACGTTCGCGGGAACCGGCGCGTTGTTGGACGTCACACAGGGGGACTGACTTCTATAAGCATCTTTGCGAGAGTTACGAAGTCTGCGACCAACAAGCCAGTGTCGCGCCGAACTGCTTCTGCTGCGAGTGTGAAGCCGGCGCATTCGAAAACGAGTGCACCTACCGTTGGCTCCGCATTCAAAAGCGATTTCGCCCCCGCCAGTACATCGGCTGTGATAAGGTCGGGAGTGGCGTCGGGGAAGGTGTCTGCAAGCCGCTGCCACGTTAAAGAGCCTTCGATACCGCCAATTGCTACGTCTATCTCGGTTGACGACCATCCGGCCCCAATGAGATGGCGTTCAGCAAGTTTGGTAGAGTCATAGGTCAGAATTCCTACTTTGCGCCCCAAAGGCAGACTCTTGGCGACAAGCGGCACGAGCGCGAGGCTCGACATCACAACAGGTACAGAAACCGCTGCCGCTACTTCGGCTTGATGCAGTGAGCTGAAGCCGCAGTTGGTGGTTATGGCTGCCACACCCTCGCTCTCCAGCTTTTGTGCTCCACGGATGTAGGCATCCTTTACTGATCGATCGCCAGCCACAAGCCTGGCCACGTTTGCACCTTCGACGGTCAGGCACTTGATCGGAAATTGATGTGTTTCGGGCGCGCACAGCGCTCCGGGATGACCGATCGGTCTATTTTCGAGTTCCAAAATCCCCAAAGTCTTGTTATTCACGGCGCGTCTCCTGATCGGAACATTTTTCTAACCGTTGCCTTAGATTGCACCGGGCGGCTTGGCTCGACTGCTGCCGTGACGTGGTAGATGTTGTGGCAGTGCCTTTGGCGCGCAAGCTAGGTACACACACCAATCGCCCTCCCTCGCGCCACTATCATGCCTCACGTGCATGACGTCGCTCGATAACGCGCCAACCTTCAAAACTGTGCAGGCCACTCAAACATTTGGCGATGCACCTGGCGGCTGCGCCAAATGATCATTTCCCGCCAGTCCGCTGATCTCGGATCGTAGTGTTCGCGAAGACGTAGGCGGATAGCTCCTGCGAGTTTGGGGTCTACATCTGAATTTTTTGCCAACCAGTGGTCCTCTCGCAGGACACGTCGACCGTTCTCAGGATCAAACGTGCCGAATTCAAGCGCCACATACACGTGCCGTTCACCAAGCAGCCGCTGCCAAAATTCATCAATACAGCCACGTATCGGCACTGACGACGACGTCCCGAGATCCGGCGAAGTGACCGATCGACCGAACATTGCCAACGCACGCTCATATCCAGCCAAGCCAGAGGGCTGCTCAGTCTGAAGCTCTCCGTAGCCGAAGGGGCCAAGACCCGTATGTGTGTCAACAATCACTACCCGATCTCGTGACTTCAGATCAAAGTCCTCGGCAATATTCTCTAGCATTAAACGAGAATGGCTGGGACCGAACCCTCCAAAGAACACACCATTGGGGTGGCTGTACTGGCCAGCCTTCCTCGCTGTTTGAAACGCGACTTCGCCTCTTTCCTTGCGGAATTCCTCAATAGCCCTCTCGGAAGCCTCGAACACCGGCCCCTCGACTTCTGCCGGGACCAGGTAATCTGCAAGTGCGTCGTAACCGGGATTGGCTGGAACAGGTTGCGAAAAGTCTACGAAGTTTCGATTTAGATCGCAGCCCTCCTCCGTCACGCGGCGATTCCATGCAAACCCGTAAGGGTTGAGTGCATGTATCATCAGCATCGCTTGGCCCGGCGTCAGCGAGTCCGCAATGCCCCTCCGCGTCCAGTCCACCTGTCCAGCGGAGCCGCAGTAGCCCTCGACGCCGTGAGTGGCCGAGATCAATATGCCGAGATGATGTGCTTCTGGATCGCCAAACCAAGCGACGTCAGTGAACAGTTCCTCGCCTCCGGGTCCCCGGGCTGGCGATTTATATGATCTGGCTGACTTGGCTGAATCAGCGAGCTTCAGGAACTTCTCGCGCGCTTCGAAATACGTCTCTGAGAAGCTCTCTGAGACGTCATGCAGTATCTCGTCTCGCATCATTCAGTCCTTAACAATCAGCTCACGAGCGGTTCTGGTAAGCGCCTCATAACCACCGTTAGTAACAACAAACGACTGGGTGATCGTGATGCCTGTGTCTTTGAGCCAAAGGCCGGCCATCAAGTGGAGTGCCACCCCGGGCTGAAGAACTGTGTGATCTCCTCGACGAATACTTGCCGTACGCTCGCCCCAGGTCGGCGTATAGGCGACTCCTATCGAATATCCCAACCGGTTCTCTTTCTCGATGCCGTGAGCGCTCATAGTCTTCCGCCATGCCAGTTCGATCTCTTCGCATGTCGCTCCCGGCCGCACCACATCAAGGGATGCGTCGATGCCTTCAATGACGTGGGACGCCAAATCACGGTAACTTTGAGGCGGTTCACCAAAGTAAATCGTGCGGCTCATCGGAGCATGGTAGCGTAGCCGGCAGCCGGAAATTTCGATATTTGCAACAGAGTTGGGGTCAATAGGGCGATCACTGAAAATCGGGTGAGCTTCACGAGCTCGTGCGCCGAACCCCATATGAGGCGGGCTAGTCGCGGGAAGCCCACCGAAAGACTCGGTTCCCGACATTTGTGCGTGGTAGATGGCTGCCGCCACGTCGCACTCTCTTACACCGGGAGCGGCGACTTCAACAGCGCGAGCCATCATGCGCTCGGTGATCTCGCCTGCTTGTCGCATATATGCGACTTCTTCGCCGCTCTTCACAAACCGCACCCAGTTCACAAGAAGTTCGGCGTCCTTGAAGTGAACGTTGGGCATTGCCTTCACAAACTCCGCGTGGTCTCGAGCCGTGTAGTAGTAGGCACCCATCTCAACTCCCACTACATTCGCGCTTGGCGATTCCTGCAGTATCATTTCGGCAATGAACTGTGACGCGTGCCGATCCGCAGCTTGAACATAGACATCGGGATACGGGATTATGCGGTCGGCTGGGAGGTAGGTCGTGACATGCGCGGTTGCCGAGTCAACCAGTCTCCCAATCCACAGGGGCAACTCAACATCTTGGAACACGATTAATGCCTGAACAGTATAAAATGACCAAGCGTCGTATCCACTTAGATAATATAAGTTCGCTGGCTCCGTGACGACAAGTACATCTAGACCAACTTCCGCCATACGCTTCTTTACGCGGTCCAGTCGCGACCTGTACTCAGCTTCGGAAAAATTTAGAACGCGCATTCAATCACCCAAAAGAGTTTTCGACTGGCAAAAACTGGAGAGACCAGCGCTGACAGGTCGAGGCTTGCCATTGCTTTGCCGAGCGTTACGGTGCGGCGACAGCGCGAACTGTATGAATGCAACCGACAAAGTCCAATACAGATACGAGGGTCCGTTCATCGCGAATCGAGATTGAAGTAGGTAACCGGTGCTGCGGCCCTTCGATTATCTGCCTAAGGGGCCCTACTCGGAGTCTTTGACATCTGCACCCCGTGGACGAGCGGCTCCGGATAAGCCGAAGGTCTCGCCCAGGCCATGGGTGTTCGACTTAGCCGCGGAAGTACCAAGACCGGACATCTACGGGCACAAGCCCGCGATTAGCCGTGCAGAGAAGTGATTTTGTTGCTTGATGGAGAACTTATGCGACAACATCGCGTTGGTCACGAACATTGCTAGCATTCAGATTGGAAACTGTGGAGGGGGATCGTCAGCTACCCTGCTCGAACCTTTGGTCGCCGGACGCTCCAGGGTCTTGCCTCCTCCAGATCACGTGCAACACGGACCAGTGTGGCCTCGTCGCCAAACCGGCCGACGATCTGAAGACCGATCGGCAGCCCGCTGGCGCTTTGCGCCAAAGGCAACGACACCGCAGGTTGTCCGGTGACGTTGAATACGCCAGTGTACTGACATATCGCCGTATCCGCTTCCACATATTCCTCTGCGGAGACCGCCGGGTTTGTCGCAGAATAGATGCCGCCATGCGGCACGGCCACGATTGGCATTGTGGGCGTCAGCAGAATGTCGAAGGCATGGATCGCCTCGCCCACACGGAAACGCATTCTGCGGAGCACCTCTTGTAAGTCCACCGCTCGGGAAGGAGGTAAACTGCGGCTAAATTTATAACGTTTAAGACTGACCGGCTCCAAGGTGTCCGCAGTGATAGTGCGCTCCATGGCCCGCGCCGCTATTTCGAGCGAACTCGCGGTCGTTGGGACGAGATAAAGTTTGCTGTAATCGACGGGCTCATATGGCGGGTCGATGTCTGTTACCATGTGCCCCATCTCCTGCAGAAGCGTTGCCGCCCCCTCAACAGCGTGCAGCACCTCGTGATCGAGGTTAACGCGCCCCCAACTCGTTCTCGCGACCCCGACCCGAAGACGACCGGTGGGCTGTGAGAGCTCCTCCACATAAGGACGGTTCGGCTGGACAATGATAAAGGGATCACCGGGATGGGGACCGGAAAAGACGTCCAGCGCGGCGGCCATATCACGCACTGTCCGACATAATACAAACTCCCGAACTAGGCCGGACCCTGCGTCCTGACGGTCCGGGCCGCCGGAAATGCGTCCGCGGGAAGGGTTCAGCCCGACAAGACCGCACCACGAAGCCGGGATGCGAGTTGAACCGCCGCCGTCGCTGCCATGGGCAATAGGAGTAATGCCGGCGGCCACCGCCGCTGCCGCTCCTCCTGAAGAGCCTCCCGCAGAGCGTGCCAAATCCCATGGATTGCGGGTGATGCCATTGAGACTGGATTCGGTCATGACCGTAGACCCAAGCTCGGGCGTTGTTGTTCTTCCGACACACCGGAGACCTCCGGCTCGGGCTCGACGAAAAAAATAGCTGTCGATCTGGGGACGAAAGCCTTTGAACAGCCGGCTTCCCTTTTCCTGGAGGCGGCCAGCTTCGGTGGCCCCGATATCCTTGCGCAAGAAAGGCACGCCATGGAAGGGCCCACCGTCCGCGCCGGCAACATTTTCAGCATCTTCGTAAAACTCGATGACAGCGTTGACGCGCGGATTAACCTCATCATAAGCCTCGCGAGCTAGCTCCGTTAATTCGAGAGGCGTCACTTCGCCGGCGCGTGAGAGAGAGGCCAAACCGGTGGCATCGTGCTCGACGTATTCACTTAGCTTCATTTGCAGCTATCCTCTCACCCTTTGCCTGCTGTCGGGCAGAAGGCATTGGCACGCACAGCGCGATTTTGAATTGTTAATCAGAGCTCGATGCACCGGAGGTAGCCGTTCTCCAACAGGAGTGCAGGGGCAAGATTTCGGCCTGAACCAGTACCTACAATCCATCCCGAGTCCGGCGCTGGTCAAATATAGTTTCGCGATTGATTTATCTGAAATTCAGATGGCAAAAATGCTGGCGCCGCCCATTACCGATCCGGTGGATTTGATTGGCTCTCTTGCTACTGTTGCAATGATGAGTTGAGGCAAAGAGCTCTCGACGAATTTCGAACGGTCGGCTGCGAACTTCGAAGGGCTGTCAAGGCGACCAATCCGTGATCCGGCTGTGCGTGCGTTGGGTATTTTCGCGTGCTGGTCACCCGCAGCCCAACATTAGGTAGGACAAGAACTGCCTCACGCGGCTCAGCTGCAGTTGCGTGGCAGCAGAGTTGGATTTTCCGTTCTCGAGGTGCTCGAGAAACGTGGCGATCATGTCGGCGTAGAGTCTCCCAGCTTGTGCGCGGCGACCACACTGAGATCCGCTTCCTCTACTTGGCGGCCGTCTTCTGCAAGATCCGGGTTGCGCCTCGCCCGCGCCTCGGGCTCGTTCGCCTATGCTGCATCGCTCCATGGCCGCCTCTGTCGTCATCTAGATCGCCCCTCAAGAATCGCGCTTCCATCTGGACTCCAGATAGTTGACGACAACAAAATATGTTTGACGATCTCAACAGGCAAATTGACAATCCCGCTTAACAAAGGACTTGAGAAATCAGTGGCCATGAACCAAGCCGAGGATGTCCATTGGCGCTCACTTCTCTTCGTTCCGGCAGACAACGCGCGTTATCTGGAAAAAGCACGCACTTCTCGAGCCGATGCCATCGTTCTCGATCTTGAAGACGCTGTTCTGACGGAACACAAAGCGGAAGCGCGCTCTGCGGTTCAAGGCATGGCCAGGAGTGTTCGCACCGGCTCACGAGACGTCCTTGTGCGCATCAACCGGCCCTTGTCATTGGCCGTCCGCGATATAGAGGCCGCCGTCTGTGGCCATGTCAAAGCGATCGTGGTGGCGAAATCTGCCGGCGCGGGGCATCTGGCGCTGCTGAGTGAGGTTCTCGATGAACTAGAAGCTGCGTCGGGCCTATCGCGGGGTCATACAAAACTCTTGCCTCTTATCGAAACTGCCGAGGCCGTAGCTCGGCTGGAAGAGATCGCATCCTCTCCGCGTGTGATAGCGATCGCATGCGGCGATGAGGACCTCGCCGCAGTGCTGGGGTGCGATCCGAACTCGGAAACCGTCATCGCGGTGAAGTATCGGCTTGTCGTAGCCGCGGCCCTTCGGGGAATTCGGCCGCTCGGCCTCTTGGGCACAATCGCAGAGTTTCGGGACATCGAGAAGTATCGCTCCTTCGTCCGGCGATCGCATGATGCCGGATTAAAAGGGACGTTGTGCATCCATCCTAGCCAGGTGGACGTCGCGAATGAAGGCTTTGCGCCAGATGACGAGCAGCTTGAGTATGCGAGACGCGTCGTCGAGGCCGCTGAAGTTGCTCGCAAGAGCGGTGCGGCAGCCGTCGCTCTAGATGGAAAGATGATCGACACACCTGTGTTACGCCGCGCCGAGAATGTGCTGAAGGCTGTTCAGTTGTAAGCCCGATGCCAGGCGGCATTGCATTCCACCCCTTCTAATCACTGAAAGTTGGCAATGTCTTTCATTCGCTAGCAGGTTTGGTGACCGGAGGGCAGCCTCAAGTCCCTCAAGCATCGCGTTCGCAGCAGCACCTTTCGGTAACTCTTCTAGTCGGGGTCGGAGAAAATGGGCAGGGTGGCCAGCGCAGATGGGGATCCAATTTTGCCGGCGACGTTCGAGCCGGTCGAGAACCCGACCTTTCGTTCGATCTGGTTCCCCAAGCCGGTTTCCAGCTCGGACTCGAAAGATAGTGTGTTGACGTGTTTTCAGAAGTGCCAACTCTGGTGGCTCGACGCTGCCACGACACCCGGCTCGGACCATTCGGCGGTTCATCTCTGCGGAGGCTAAAGTTTACTGTGACTCTCGACGTAAATATCGAGAACGAACTGCCTCTCTTCGCTGATTTCGAATCACGTGGGGCCGCCTCACACGGTAGTTGCCGTGCCAGAACATGGTGCGGTGCAGAAGCCGGCATCGCGGCTCCTCGCCGTGATCAGCGCCCCGCGCACAAGTCTTCGCGTTCAAATCTAGATTGTCGACCGACCATTCAAGATTTCTCACTTTTCGATTAACAGCGCCGCACACAGCGTCACGATTGCAGAGCGGATCGTGACGCGTGCCACACCGCCGTGACCAAACGTTGCAGCAAATTCTTCAAATAACGTTCGCAGACTCTTTGCAACTGCAAATGGCTGGGACTGGTAATACGTTGACCTACAGTCTGAGCCAGGCACGGCTGAAACAACGGGTTTCGCTCGGACCGTCACACATCACTCAACGTTGGGAAAACAGCCAATGGCAACAAGAACGCTCATCCTGATTGAAGGCACAAGGGGTAATGGTCCGCTATACGTTCAAGCGGCCCAGCGCCTTGGTCTTTATACAATTACCCTGTCCGCTGATCCAGCTCAGTACGACTATCTTGCGGCGGGAAGCTTTGAGGCGATACGTGTGGACACAGGCAGCCTCGATGCGCTGATCCGTGAATGTACCCGACTATGCGTGACCTATGACATCGCTGGTATTACGACTGCCACGGAGTCGTTCTATGCGACGGTTGGGAAGCTCTGCCAGCACTTCGCTTTACCGGGACCCAACCCGGCATCGGTTGAACGATGCTGCGACAAATTCGTTCAACGTCAGCTCCTTGCGCAGGCCGGCGTTCCAATACCTGAATTTCGCTTGGCAGTGGATGCGGCGGACGCAGAAAGCTCCGCCGTGAAGATCGGCCTCCCGGTTATTCTTAAGCCATCCGTTGGCATCGGCAGCAGCGGCGTCCGTTTGTGCTGCAATGTCGACGAGGTAACCGAACATATGACCTATTTGTTGGGCGGAAAGCACATGTGGCTGTCTTCACAAAAGCAACGTAAATGGCAGTCCTCGCCAGGAATACTGGTCGAAGCGTTCGCACAGGGGCCCCATTATATCGCTGAGATAATGGGGAATGAGGTCATTGGAATCAGCGCCGCTGGCTTCGGTCCGCCGCCGCATTTCGTCTTTCGTGAGTTGACCTTTCCGGCCCTGCTGACTGAGGACGAGAACAAACGTATCGCCGCTGTTTCACTGAACTGTTTGCGAGCTCTCGACCTTGGCTGGGGGCCAACGTGCATCGAACTCCGGTGGACGAAGCTTGGCCCAGTCGTCATTGAAGTCAATCCGCGTCTTGCTGGCGCGCCCGATCCTCAGCTGATTCAGCTGGCTTACGGTGTCGATCTCATCTCCGAGCACATCAAGCTTGTCATCGGCGACGAATGCAATTTGAGCAGGAGGCGTTCGCAGACTGCGGCTGCGCGTATGTTAGTCCCTGATGACGATGGCACCCTCGACTGGATAGATGGAAACAGACAGGCGGCTGCTATATCAGGTGTCGCCGAGGTCAAATTATATGTTGAACCCAAGACGCTGATCGTTAGGAAAGGCGATGACCGAGACTGCCTCGGACGTGTTATGGCCGTCTCACCCAGCCCTGCCCTGACCGCGGCGATTCTCCAGCGTGCCGTCGATTCAATTCGTTGGTCCATCACACCATCTCCGATGCTTGGCGAATAGGAACAATCTGCTGATAGAGACGCATCGGAGTATGGGTACGCTGCGGATCAGGTGACCCATAAGAATTGCTCCGCGAGGGATGGGCTACATGCGGCGACCGTAGCAACCACGCAAACGGCTTGTGGTTCGCAGGAGATAATCGCCTTCTATTGGTCTGAGCTAGATGGATCCGCGCTTTCCCCCGGGGAAGCACTTTTGTTGAGGTCTGGACGATGCAAGCGGCAACACGAAGGATCGGCATATGACTAGCAGCGCGCAAACATGGCCAAGAGTGCGCGGCGATTGCGATCGTTTGCGCAGCAGATGCAGCTGGTGGGTGCATTTGGACGCCCATTCGAGCAATTTTTGAAGGAGATGCATCCATGTCATCGCAGACCCCGCGTTCTCTAGGAATTCTGAACCTCGAACGGGGGCTGCAGCCTGGCGCCCCGCCCCGCAAGCCGAAGCCCGGATCGATGCTGAATCCCGCCACCTTCGACTTCCCGATCATATCGGAAACGGTGGCGGGAGCTTGGGCGGATGTCGTCATCCGCGGAGATCCAACGCTCGAGTCGGCCTGCATCGCGGCCGCCCGGCGCCTAGTCGAGCGAGGCGCTGTGGCAATAAGCGCAAACTGCGGCTTCTTTATCCGGCATCAGGCAGCGGTGGCCGCGTCGGTGAACGTCCCCGTGGCGACATCAAGCCTGCTTCTGTTACCGATGTTGCTCCGCCAGTTGCCGCGGCCCGCCAAGATCGCCGTCGTGGCCGCCGACTCGACGTGCTTGGTCGAAGACCTGCTCGGGGTTGACGATCCGACCGATCGGGCAAGGGTTGTCATCGGCGGCATCGAAGGCGGCAAGTTGTGGAGAAACGAGATGATGCGTCCGCCACTCCCGACCGACGTCGTCGATATTGAGATAGATGTAGCCGCCTGCGTCGCGCGACTCCGCGCCGCGCATCCGAAAATCGCGGCGATCCTGTTTGAATGCACGGCCTTCCCGTTAGTCACGCCCGCGATCCGCAACATCATCCGATTGCCCATATATGACATCACCACCCTCTGCCGGCTGACGTTCGCGTCGATCAACTGACGCCGTCGTTGCATGCCCCCAAGACAGGCCGTTGTGCTGGCAATACGTGAGGTTGACCAATATTTCGGGCATGGTGCGATTGCCGGCTTTGACGAAGCCGGTGAGCACGCCATGTTCTGTAAACGCAGCCCAATCCATCTGGCGCGGCATGAAATGGGCGAGAAATGATGACAGGAAGGAGCCGAGAAGCTTGCGCTGTCAATTTGTATGTCTGCGCCTATGGCTCCGGGCGCGAATGTGTCGGCGATCGCGCGACAGGCTGGACTGGCGACCTCGCAGCTGTTCGGCTGGCGGCGCAAGGCGATCAAGAGCGGTGCGGTCACGCCGCAGCGGGATGCGGATCGGCTTGGCTTTGTCGGGGTCACCCACCCGGCGTCTTCAACGGTCGAGATCTGTTAGGCGATGTGGCATTCGGGCTGGCGCCGATGTCGGCCAGGATCATTTGGCCAGGATTATTCGCGCGGTCCGCCTGGCATGATCCCGGCCAGCGTGAAGGTGTTTGCCGCCAGCCATCCGGTCCGTTTTAGAAAGGTCCCGACGGCCTTATGGCACCGATGGTGCGATTGCTGGCTCGGACCGTTATGCGTTGGGCGAGTCTATGCGGTGGAGCCGGTAGTGTGCTGAGAGTTCTGCAATTCGCTTGAGAGAGGGCGGTCATGGCAGGCTGGTGATTGTTCACGTCACCTGATTCCCGCGAAGGAACGCCACCATGACCAAGACAGAAGGTAAATCGACCAGCGCTGCCGTCAAAGACATTCTGCTTTTTAATACTACAGTTGTTGATCAGTTGATTTTGTGATTCCCTTCGCGAGGTTATGGAGGGAATCATGTCTGTCGCGTCGTGGTCAGGGTCTTTGTTGGCCTGGGAACAGGAGCTCTCGGCGCTGAAGGCGCGGGTTGGGCGGGCGCTTCCTCGTCGTGAGCTGCGGGAGACGGGCACAGATTTCCTTGACGGCCTTCTTTCCGGCATTGAGCGCAAGACCGGCTGGCTGATGGGAGAGCAATCCGGAGCGGAGCGGCCTTATCGGGTGCAAGCGCTGTTCGGGCGCAGCCACTGGGACGCGGATCGGCTGCGAGACGAGGTTCGCGATTATGTAGTGGAGGCGTTGGGCGATGCGGATGGCGTCCTGATCGTCGACGAGACGGGATTTGTGAAGAAGGGCGATCGTTCCGCCGGTGTTGCGCGTCAGTACTCGGGAACGGCGGGCGGATCGAGAACAGCCAGATCGGCGTGTCTTGGCTTACGCGAGTCGCTACGGTCAAGCGCTGGTCGATCGTCGGCTTTATCTGCCGCAGAGTTGGACAAAGGATCGGACGCGGTGTGCCAAGGCGTCATTTCCGGAGACGGTCGAGTTTGCGACCAAGCCGAAGATGGCGCGCCATGGTCGAGGCGGCGCTCGATGCCGGCGTCCCATGCGCTTACGTTCTTGGCTACGCTGTCTACGGGGCGGACAGTAGCCTTCGCCGGATGCTGGAAGCTCGCGAGCAGCCCTATGTCTTGGCGGTGCGAAGCGCTCACTTCATGCGCCGCCGGGAGGATCGTCGGTTTGATGAAACCTCGCCCGAGGAACTGGCCGGCGAACTCGCACCCGAGGACTGGGCCTGTCATGCGGCAGGCGAAGGCGCCAAAGGGCCCCGGCTCTACGACTGGGCCCGTATCCGCCGCCCTTGGACGTCAAAAGGCGGCTTCGAGCATTGGCTTCTCGTCCGCCGCAAGCGATCGACATCCGGAGAAGAAGCCTACTACCTGATCTTCGCCCCGCCCGGCTCCTCCTTGGCCGAGCTGGCGGCAGTGGCCGGCCTGCGTTGGGCGATCGAGGAGTGCTTTGAGCGCGCCAAGGTTCGGAGCGAGCCCTGGTGGCGACGCTTGCGGAGATGTATGTGCTAGGGGTCTCGACCCGCAAGGTCAAGGCGATCACCGAAGAGCTGTGCGGCCATGCCTTCTCGGCCTCATCGATCTCGGCCATCAACAAACGCCTGGACGAGAGTTTGAAGGCGTTTGCCGAACGCCCGCTTCAAGAGCCTTTTGCCTTACCTCATCCTCGATGCCCGCTACGAGAAGGTGCGTGAAGCTGGCATCGTCATGAGCCAGGCGGTGCTGATCGCAGTCGGCATCGACTGGGATGGGCGGCGCCAAATCTTGGCCGTCGAGATGGCCAATCGCGAAAGCCGCTCGGCCTGGAAGGACTTAGCCCTCAGGGGCGTCGAACTGGTCGTGTCCGACGACCATGCCGGCCTTGTGGCGGCGATCGGCGAGGTGATCCCGGAAGCGGCATACGTGCCGCGTGGCCAGCGGCAGGTGCATAGGCCACCAAATCTCTTGGCCCAACGCCTTTGAGCTCGCGTTCAGCATCTCGTTCACGATGAACCGGCCGTCTCATCAAACTGGCTTCCCCGGAAGCATCCAACCTTGGAAATTGATCGAGAAGCTCCATGCTACGCCGGGGGGCAACCAACGTTGCAACAGATCCTTCATACCAATTCACAGAAATTTTGCGACCACACACCTCCGCTAATAGTACATTAACGGCAAAGTCTGAGGTCAGGGACAGCTTAAAGCTGATGCCGATTTACGCTTGGACCGCGCACCAGCATGCAATATCGGAGCAACAGCCAATGGCAAGAAGAGCGCTTATCCTGGTTGAAGGTCATCGGGGAAATGGTTTGTCATACGTCCAAGCAGCCCAGCATCTTGGCCTTCATCCAATTACCTTGTCGGCCGACCCAACTCAGTACAGCTATCTTGCTGCGGAAGAGATCGAGACTATCCTTGTCGATACAGACAATCTCGATGCTTTGATTCGCGAATGTTCTCAGCTACGTGCGACCTATGACATTGCTGGGATCACGGGCGCCTTGGACTCAGTCTATGCGGCAGTCGGCAAGCTCTGCCAGCATTTCGATCTACCGGGACCGAACCCTAGATCGATTGAACGGTGTAGTGACAAATTCACTCAACGTCAGCTTCTCGCGGGGGCTGGCATTCCAATTCCTGCTTATCGCTTGGCAGCGAATGCAACCGACGTACAAAGCTCTGCTGCGGAAATCGGCCTTCCGGTGATTCTAAAGCCAACGGTAGGCAGCGGCAGCAGGGGTGTCCGATTGTGCCGCGACGTCGATGAGTTAACGGAACATACGGACTATCTGCTGGGCGGGAAGCACACATGGCGGTCTTCACCGAGAATACTGATCGAAGAATTCGCACAAGGCCCGTATTATTTCGCTGAGACAATGGGAAATGAGGTCATTGGGATTGGCGCCGGTGACTGGGGCCGCCCACCGCATTTCGTTTGTCGAGCGATGACCTTTCCGGCCCTGCTGAGCGATAACGAGCATAAGCGTGTCACCGATGTTTCGCTAGGCTGTTTGCGAGCTCTCGGCCTTGGGTGGGGTCCGACGAACATTGAATTCCGGTGGACGAAGCTTGGACCAGTCGTCATTGAAGTCAATCCGCGTCTTGCTGGCGCGCCCGAGCCTCAATTGGTTCAACTGGCTTACGGTGTCGATCTCATCTCCGAGCACATCAAGCTTGTCATCGGCGACGAATGCAATTTGCGCAGAAGGCATTCGCAGACTGCGGCCGCGCGGTACCTAGTTCCTGATCGCGATGGCACTCTCGATTGGATTGACGGCCACAGTCAGGCGGCTGCTATACCAGGTGTCGCCGAGGTCGAATTGTATGTTGAACCCAAGACGCCGATCGTTAGGAAAGGTGATGTCCGAGACTGCATAGGACAGATCATCGCCGTTTCACCCAGCCACGCTCGGACCGAAGCGATAATCCAGCGTGCCGTTGACTCGATTGATTGGTTGATCACGCCGGTGAAGTCCTAAACTTGCTTCTCTACTCGGCGTGTTGAAGTCGAGCGCTTGCGAGCTTTCCGCTTCGCCGGCATCTGATGTTCTTTCGCGGCTTTTGCTTCTCTACGGGATTGGCGCTCAGGCCCTCCCTCCATGGGATTCAAGTGAACGAGGTGAGCAATCTGGAAAGCGTCCTGCCGAAGCGGAACAAGCAAGTTTGCGAACTCACCTCATTTGTTGTCCGCGAGGGACAATCGTCCCACCGGCAAGTGGGAACTTATCGTCTGGCTCCTTCCGGCTTTTACATTTCCTCCTTCATCAATATTCCCCTCTCCGGTTCGACCCTGCGGCCATCTTCACGTCCCGACCTTCTGCGGCTGGCCGCCTTGCGCAGTGGTCGTCAAGGGTGGGTCCCGACAGCGCCATCGCGTAGGGACTTGGCGCCCTTTACGAGCGCGAGCACGGCGGCAGGCTAGGTTTGGTTCGGCATGAGTTCCTTCCTGGTCCAGCGGAACTGTATTCCGTCGCTCCACATGCGATGCATGATCACCGCCAACCGCCGTGCAAGCACGACGATTGCTTTTCGCATGCCACGCCGCTTGACGATATTATCGACCAAGCCTTTAGTCACGACCACTTGGACACGCGCGCCAGCAGGACCTGCGCGGCTTCATAGAGCAGCGCGCGCACCATGGCGTCGCCGCACAGCGAGATGCGGCCGACCCGGCGGCTTTCGCCCGACTCACTAAGCATCGGTGTCAGGCCCAGGACCGGGCCAACAGCTTTGAAGCTGCGGAGCGGATCGCAATGTCCATGGTTGCGGTGTAGGCTAGCGCCGCGACCGGCCCGACCCCCTGGGACCGTCATCAGACGGCACCTCCCATCCTCCCGAGCGAGCACCAGAACGTTTCGGTGAAGGGCGGCAAAGTGCTGGCGCAGCTTGCTTCGTGCATCGAGCAGCGGCTCAAGGAGCTCGATCAGGTCGGGCAGGCCTTCGGCGAGCTCGTGGATGCGTTGCTCGAATTTTGCGGCACTGACCATGCCCACCTTGAGCCCCGAAATTGCGCAGATCCCGCGGATGTCCTTCTCGATGGCAATCGCCCTGTCCTGCAGCAGCTTGCGTGCCGACAGCAGTGCCCGACGTTTCGCACCATCTGGGCACCGCAGGAATAGATGCGATCGGATTTGTTCGGCTGGGCCTGGAGAAATGCCTTGATGTGCCGGGTCTCGATGCAGATCACCGGCAAGCCAGCTTTGGCAAGACGCTCGAACAGCCATTGGATAAAGGTCCGGCTTCAAGCCCGATCCGCTCAAAATCCCAAGCAGGATCCTCGAGCACCCGCGCAAATCCACGGGATGGCTTGCCACTTTCATTGCCCGGTACACCTTGCCTGCTTCATCGATGATGCACACCGCCGGCTCTTTCACCGAGCAGTCCAATCCGGCATAGTGTTTCGCGCTGCAATCCTTTCCTGATGCTTGTGGCTGTTCCTCACAGACCACGTTTATGATCAGCTCGAGCGCAGCACCTCAGCCAGGCGTCGTCACCAAAGATGAGGCTCCGAGCCGAATACCCCATCTGGAAATTGAGGGCGGGTGCATGACGATGGAATATCGGCATGGACGCGCACGCGCCAATCCCTTTCCGACCTGATTATGAAGCTTGCGACCCGCCTGATCCTGGAGGAAGCACTGGAGGGGGAAAGCCGGGATGCGGTCGGGCGGGACTATTACGAACCCGGCGCCGAGCCGGCCAGGGTTACCGCAACGGCCTGCGCAGCGGGCGCCTTAAGACGGCGGAAGGCTTCGTGGAATACTCGGCCCCCGCAGGTGACGGGCCGCGGTGTGCCGTCCGGCGAGTATGTGAAGGGACGCACGGAGGCGCTCGAGGACCGCGCGGTGGAACTGCTGGCACGCGGTCTTTCGGTGCGCGAATTGAGGACGCCTTCGGCGATGAACCGGGGCGGCTGCTCCTGTCGAAAACCGCGGTCAGCGAGACCGGCCGGCAGACTACCAGGAGTTCGCCACGCGTGATCTTGGCGAATATGAGATCGCCTATCTGTTCGTCGACGGCATCGCGTAACGGATCCGCTCCGGGCAGAAGCGCCAGCCGGTGCTGGCCGCCTGGGGTTTACGGCATCTGGCGCCAAAGTACTTCTGCATCTGATGGCGGGTTTCAAGGAGGACGCCGAGACGGTGAGCGCATTCTTCCAGGACATGCGCGGCTGCGGGCTCGGCGATCCGCTGCTCGTCGTGTGCGACGGGGCAGCCGGCATCATTAAGGCGATCGAGACCTGCTTTCCGCGCTCGGAGCGTCAGCGCTGCCTGGGGCACCGGATGCGCAATGTCGCCGCCAAGGTGCCGGCAGACCGCTGGCCCGAGTTCAAGGCCCGCGCCACCGCGGCTTATCAGGCTCCCTCGCGCGCCATTGCCCGCGATCTCGCCGCCGGTCTGGTGAACGACTACGAGGCCCGAGCGCGGCCGCCTGCTTCATGGACGACTTCGAAGCGGCAATCGCGCATCTGATTGCCGAGCACTCACCGCCGCCATCAGTACCACCAATCTTCTGGAACGTCTGTTCGTCGAGGAGCGGCGCAGGCTAAAGACCCTTCCCAATGCCCTCGGCGAGAAGCCCGTTCTCAAGCTTATGTTCAGCGCCATGATCCGAGCTACCGAGCGGTGGCGGGCAATCAGGATCACCGATTTCGAGCGCCGCCAGATGACCGCCGTCCGGCACGAACTCGATCAGGAATACGAGACCCGAAAAAAAGGGCCTCGACAAGAAAGCAGCGGCAAAGGAGCCCCGCCAGAATTTATCCAGCAGTTCCCGGACTTGACCAGCTGCGACGGCACGCCTGATCAGAAAGCTCGCTTTCGGCGAGACACCCTTCTGCAGTTCATTACACCCGCAGATCCGAGCATACATGGAATCCTGCGCAGGTTCATAGTGGCTCGCCCGGAAGATACGGGCACTTGGTCAAGGTGCGCTTGATCCCCGCGCAATTCGTGAAGATTCCATGAGGAGGAGACGCGCGCGCCTAACTCGGAAGAGTTGGGCCGCTCACTTCCTCGACGGAGACCTTTGCCATGCAGGCTGCCAGAATGACCACCGCACATACGCTTGCGACCGTTGGGTGCGGCGCGATTTCCGTTTCTCTGGAGCTCAGCCGCTCAACGTGGCTGGTGACATTGCGGCCCCCGTGGGATCCAAGCTGTCGACGCAACAGGTGCGGGGTGGGGATATGCCGGACTGCTGGAGCGCTTTTCGGATCTGCAACGCCATGTCCGCCGCCGGACCGGCCGGATTGTCCCATTGATCGTGATCCAGGAAGCCGGACTGGACGGGTTCTGGATTCACCGCGGCCTGATCGCGGAAGGGATCGAGAGCCACGTCGTTGACCCAGCTTCGATCGCGGTTTCGCGCAGGCATCGCCGCACCAAGACAGATCGGATCGACGGGGGAGGCGCTTGTTCGCACACTCATGGCGTGGAAAGGGGCGAACCGCGGGTCTGTTTGATGGTTTGCGTACCGACACCGGAAGAAGCGGATCGTCGGCGCCTTTGCCAGAACTGAAGACTCTGATCGGAGAGACTATCCGTCATGTAAACCGGTTGAAGGGTCTGTTCTTGTCGCAAGGGACGGCGGGTACGATCCTCTGAACAATGACCGCCGGGATCGCCTGAAGGCTCTGCGCATAGGAGACGGGCGGCCGCTTCCGACATCTCAAGACGCTGGCCCTGCGCGAGCTGGAAGTCATCGAGCTGCTTAACCGGCAGATCGAGGCCGTGAAGGCGGAGCGTGATGACTCTTGGAGGCTCCGGCCGCCAGCTCCGCACTGGAGCCGGTTCGGATGTTGCTCGAGCTCAACGGCGTTGGCCCCGGTTTTGCCGGCCCTTGTGATCCGAAGCCCTGTTCAGGAAATTCGCGAATGGAATTCTGGTGCAGCCGTTATTTCGGCGACCGCATGTGAGCTTAAGCGCGCAGGTCGACTGCGACACGCGTTTGCCAACGATGACCTGAAAATCCATACTTGATCCAATCCTCCTCATGTGAGCCTTATGTGGAGTCGAACAAAAACGACATCATCGACGCTGAGGCGATCGTGGAGGCTACGGACGCGGCCGGTTCATCACCGTGAAGGAAACTGATCAGGTCGATCTTGCGCTGCACCGGATCGCGACCAGATGATCGACTCGAGGACGCGGTTGATCAAACAGATGCGGGCTTTCTGCCTCGAATACGGCGGCCTTTGCGTCAAGGCGCGGGATTGTTCAAATTTGATCTGCGGACGCTTTGAATGACGAGGAGAACGATTTGTCGCCGACTGCTGGGCGATCTAAACACCGATCTCTCTCGCCTTGAAGAGCGTATCCGCCAAGTGACGAAGGAGAGATCGAAGCGATTACCGATCGAGAGGAGGTGGCACGCCGACTATGACAATCCTGGTATCGGCGCATTAGGTGCGACTGCTTCGCTCGCCGCTATCGGCAACGGGTAGCAGTTTCGCACAGCCCGCTGCGGCATGGCTGGGCTTGGTGCCCAGACAATACTCGACCGGAGGAAAACAGACGTTGCTGGCATCAGCAAGCGGGGAACTGCTATGTGAGAAAGCTCCTGGTACATGGAGCGCGATCCTGGTTTCGGCATCTGGACCGAACGCGCGATAGCTTTGTAAGCTGGCTCAACGGGCCTTTAGTGTCGCATGCATCCGCACAAAGCAGTCGTCGCACTTGCCGCCAAGATGCCACGCATTGTCTGAGTGGTTTAACCAAGCCGGGTGCACTCTACGAACGCAGAGATCCTGCTTTCGCTGATGCTTGCGGCTCGATTGCAAGGCTCGTGAATCGAGATAACGAAACAGTGGACCAGCATGCCGTACGCCCTGTGCAAAAAAGCGGGCTTCGTGCCCGAATTGGGAACGGCGTGCGCGGATCTCGTCAGTGGCCTGGCTGCAACAGGAGTCCAGTCGCGAGAGGCCGGACACATTTATGCAACTGAAATCGTCATTCGTGATGTCGCGACACCTTGCACGGACGGGGCAGACCATACATTTTTTGACAGAAGCTCCCAGTGCCGAGGCTTCTCATCTGGTCGGGGAGCAGCTTCTTGAGCTTTGCGTTCTCCTTCTAGGGCCTTCAGCCGCTTGGCATCAGAGACTTCCATCCCGCCTTCCCGTGCTGGCGGACCAGATCGCCCGCCTTCGCACCCGCCTCATGCTCGCGGAAAACCGCGATGATTCCGTGAAACGCTTTCCCTTCATCTGTCCGTCCTTCAATCGAGGCCCGACTCCAATCTCAGGTGAAGTAAATTACCCGTGGCAGGTCAAAGCAAGACACGTCGGATCACGGAAATGTCCAAACGTTCAGACTCAAAACAAATTTTTTAATGTTACGTTTGCCGAAAAGAAAATTAAGATACCCTTCGCTCAAATTAACATTCAGCCTTTTGTTGGTGTGATAGATTTTGGGCGATACCGGTCGAGGACGGCGCCATGGCCGCAACCCTGCAATCGATAGCTTTGTGCACCCGTGCACGAGGTGACAACATCCAGCGTAAATAGCTGCGGAGCTGAAACTATGGAACGCCTGCCGATAACTGCGGCCTCTCAACTTGCATGGCTGGCAACCAGATTGTCCGACCAGTTTTTTTGGTCCCGTCGGTGCATTTCCTGAAGGGCGCCAAGGAGGCGTTTGCGCTTTGCCGACATCCGTTTAGAAAGATGGATGAGTTTGACCGATGAGGCTGACGACTGAACGTCTCATATTGCGTCCCTGGGAGGACAAAGACCGGGGCCCAATGGCACGAATTTACAGTGACGCGCACGTCAGACGCTTCTTTCCCAAAGTGCTGACGGTCGAGGAAGCGAATGTCAAGATCGACGTTGCGATCGAGCGTGCCCGGACCAACGGGTTTCATTTTCAGGCCGCTGAGCTGAAGGGCAGCGGCGAGCTTATCGGTATGATCGGGCTCGGCGTCTTCTCAGAGGCGGTGCAGGCGGCAATTCCCAGCCATCGGAGCGTCGAAATCGGATGGGTGCTCGCAAAGGAACATTGGGGCAAAGGATTCGCGACCGAAGGTGCGCGGGCATGGCTCGAGTACGCCTGGTCAATCGGTCTGCCGGAGGTCGCGGCCTTCACAGCCAAGGAGAACGAGCCGAGCCAAAAGGTCATGCAGAAGATCGGCATGATTTATGATCCCGCGGGCGACTACGAGAACCCCGAGTTCGGCGCGGGCCACTGGTTGCGGCCTCAAGTGGTCTACCGGAAGCGGAATCCGACGTTGTAAGAGCGGCATCCCATCAATTGAAAGAAGCGGAGGATGAGATTGCGATGTCAGCCGAGCAACGCGTCCCTCCAGCTGCACGCGGGGGAGCGTCCACCTATCGCTTTCGGATTGAGCGGTCGACAAGCTCGGTCCGCAATCCCGAGCCATAGTATGTAGCGGCGTTAACTTTTTCACGGGCCACGCGGGCACGGCCCAGAGCAAATAGGTTCTTCATGCTATCGACACATGGACAAGCAACTCAGTCAATCAGAAGCATCGAGGTCAGCGGCCTCAATGAACCGGTCGAAATTGCTATCGATAGATGGGGGCTGGCCCACATTCGCGCGCATGGCTTGGAGGATCTCTTCTTCGCACAGGGTTACAACGCCGCGCGCGATCGCCTGTGGCAGATTGACCTTTGGCGCAAGCGAGGACTCGGACTATTAGCGGCGGATTTCGGTCCCGGATTCCTCGAGCAAGATCGCGCTTCCCGTCTTTTCATGTACCGCGGAGACATGGCAGCCGAGTGGGCGGCATATTCGCCTGACGCCAATGCGATTTGCCAAGCATTTGTCACCGGGATTAATGCCTACGTGGACCGCGTGAAGCGCGGCCAGGAAAGGCTTCCTCCCGAGTTCGGGAAGCTCGGCACTAGTCCGTCGCGCTGGAAAGCCGAAGACGTCGTACGCATCCGAAGCCACGGCATTATACGCAATGGGGTCTCTGAGATTGTGCGGGCGAATGTTCTGGCAAGGGCAGGAACGAGGGTGGATGCCCTACGCAGATATCTTGAACCTCAGGTTCAGCCCGCTACCGATCCCAACCTGGCATTGAGGGCCATTCCTCTTGCCGTCATCAATGCCTTCAATTTGGCGACCGCTTCCGTCACCTTCAGTCAGGAACGCCTCACTGCCCGCCTGGAGATGGCCGCTCTCTGGAATCGCGTCGATACGCTGGGAGAGGTCGTACAGGCAATCGAGTCGGAAGGTTCGAATAACTGGGCCGTCTCGCGCTTACGAAGCGCAACCGGCCGTCCCATTATGGCGATGGACCCGCACAGGCCACAAGCGGTACCGGCGCTCCGCTACATGGTGCACCTCTCGATGCCTGGCTTCGATGCGATTGGCGCGGGCGAGCCTGCCGTGCCCGGCATCTCTCTGGGGCATAATGGTCGCAGCGCTTTCTCGCTCACCATTTTCCCCGCCGACCAGGAGGATGTCTACGTCTACGAGACGAAACCTGGCGATTCGGTCGCCTACCGCTATGGCGACGGCTGGGCGACCATGACGGCAGTTGAGGAAGTGTTCGATGTGAAGGGTTGCGTGCCGCAGATCCTACCCTTGCGCTTCACTCGGCATGGTCCAGTCGTCTACGAGGATAGGGAAAGCCGGAAGGCTTTTGCCATTCGCACCCTTTGGAGCGAACCGGGGTCGGCTCCCTACCTTGCAAGCCTCTCCGCCGTGCGCGCCAAATCCTTCGACGAATACCGGAAGGCCCTGCGCAACTGGGGAACGCCTTCGACCAATCACCTCTATGCCGACGTAACCGGGACGATTGGTTGGCAGACGGCCGGCAAGATCCCGATCCGGCCCAACTGGAACGGACTTTTGCCTGTGCCGGGCGACGGACGCTACGAGTGGAGCGGCTATGTGGCGCCTGAAGATTTGCCGTCGGCCCGAAATCCCGAACGGGGCTTCCTTGCGACAGCCAACGAGATGAATCTGCCGTCGGGCTGGAAGGTGGACAATCCACCGATCGGATACGAATGGAGCGACCGAAGCCGGGCGCAACGCATTTGCCGCGTTTTGGATGGCCAGCCGAAACACACACTCGGCGACTCTTGTGCACTTCAGAATGATCTTTATTCGATCCCAGCGGAGCGCATGCAGGCGATCCTCCGCCATCTGCGGTTCGAAAACGAGGCAGCGGGCCGTGCGGCAGCCCATATGCTCGCTTGGGACTGTGTGACGGATCCAGAGTCGTCGCCAGCCGCACTTTTCGAGACCTGGATCACAAGTCACCTGAAACCGGCGCTTTATCAGGCTTTCACGAAAGGCGATAAGATCGACGCTCTACTGCAGCCCGGCGACATCCAATCCGTGCTCTCGTTTTCGGAAAGGCCCGAGGAATGGTTGGAGAGCAATGCCGACGCGGCGCGCCGGGACATTTTTCAGCATACGCTGGGGGCGGCATGGCGCGACTGCGAAACCCGCTTCGGAGGAGCCCCTAGACTTTGGCAATGGGGCAAGCTCCATAAGCTATCTCTTGAGCATGCGCTGAGCCGCGCTTTCCCCGAACTGTCGGCGTCCTTCGACCTAGAACCTATGGAGCTTGGCGGCAGCGGCTCAACACCGATGTGTGCTGTCTACCGGCCCGACGACTATCAGACCATCGCAGGCCCGTCCGTGCGAATGGTCATCGATGTAGGAAACTGGGACAACAGTCTTTTTATAAATTTTCCTGGGCAGTCGGGCGATCCGGAGTCGCCGAACTACAGCAACATGAAGGAAGATTGGCAAAACGGCAAATACAAGCCACTCCTCTATTCGACGGAAGCAATCGAGCAAGCGACAGCATTGCGGATCATGCTGAAACCGGTCCGACGCCCGCAGTGATGCGAGTGGGCAAAGCCAACCCGGTCTAAATCGCGCCGGCCGAGATGAAGTAAGAAGACGTCTGTGACTGAAATCGAAGACATGAAGCCTTGGAAGTGGCCCGATGATCGTTGGCGCAATCACGAACTAAACGACTTGCGCTATGGTGGAAAATCGATCGGCCCGCCTGTCTTGGGGGCAGTAGGGAAACAGGTGCGGAATGCCCGCATCATATCTGTGCTCCAAAAAATGCGACATCAAAGCTGCTGGCCCAGCCTAGCTGTTTGATCCCAGGCTCACATGACGATGCTGAGGTCAAGAGGTGTGTTAGGACGGCATCGTATTGCTCCCAATTGGTGGCGGAATCCAGAGCTGGGCCCGATTGCGTGACACGGCTCGGTCAATCGAGCCTAATCAAACTCACATACGGTCGCCGCTTCAGACGGCTGCACCAATATCCCTTGCGGCGGCAGGGGCCCAGAAGGCGAGACCCATCTTTGATACGGCATTCTAGCCAGCTGGGATCTCGGTTCGCCTCCTGGATCCGCCGAGGCTGATCAGGCCTCGAGGGATGAGTGTATCGGTGTGATCTCGTCAGACGCCTTCATGACAGCACCTTCGATGACGACGCCCGCGGTCACGTATTTCCACAGCGCCACGAGCAGCTTCCTTGCAAGGGCGACGATGGTTGTCTTTTTGAGGCGCCCTTGGTTGCGCATCACGCGTTCATGGAACCAGCGGGTAAGCGCTGAACTCGGTTGATTGCGCAGCCACAGCCAGGCCAACTCGATCATCGTCGTTCGCAGTCGGGGTTGCCGGCCTTCGAGACGCCTTGCTGGCGCTGGACCAATGCGCTCTGCCAAGGCGTTGGCGCGAGCCCGGCATAGGCGGCGACCTGCCGGCGATTATCGAAGTGCCGGAACAGACCTTCCGAGTAGAGGATGGCGGCACAGTCGGGGCCGATGCCCTTGAGATCGAGCAATGTCGCTGCTGGAGTTTCGGCGACTTCGATTGCCAGCAGAGCGTCGCGCTCGGCCTGCACCTCTTTGATTTGGGCTATCACCAGTTCGAGTCGGTCGAGCTCGCGACGGATTTGCCCCTTCAGATGTTCTGGCAGTGCGCGGCCGTCGCCGGTCCTCAATTCCTCAAGCCGATGTCGCCGGTCACGTCCCAGCGGCTCGTAGCCGGTGATGCCCTGAGCAAACAGCAGGCCCTTGATCCGGTTGACATGGCAGGTCCGCTGACCAACCAGAGCCTTGCGTTCACGGCCGATGCGCCGATGGTCCTCCTCCTTGACGCTCGGTACCCTAACCATCGCGCACACGCGCGGCTCGCCTCGTTTGTAGGCGAGCAGCTCACGCACCAACGCCTCACCATCGATCTTGTCGGTCTTGGCACGACGCCGCCGGCGCGGCGTGGCAATCGAGGCGGCGTCGACGACATGGCTTTCGATCCCTTCGGCCGCTTTGCCCGGCTTCAGGACAAGGCACAGGCGCGCACCGGCCGGGACTTTGCGCTTGTGGTCATTCAGGAGGCGGGTCTCGACGGCTTCTGGATCCATCGAATCCTGGGGGGCGGGAACGGACCTCGGTGGCCGATTTGCCGACCGGTCCGAGAGAGCCTAAATCGACGGTGCTCTTGCGTCGCCATGAGAGCTTTGTCACTGGCCGCGGGGCTAAACGAGACGCCCACCTTTCCGCCTCTTCGGCGCGCAAGCCTCGGCCTGAAAGTCAAGCGAATTGAGAAACTGCCCCCCCTGTTGCCTCACCCGAAGAATGTTACCTTACGATGTGGCGGGTTGAAGAAGCGGGGAGATCGCCATCTAGTCGCCATTGGTTATTTCAACGGCTGTCTCTTTACGCCAGGCTTTCACCGCTATTTGCACCGTCCGCAGGCTTTTGTTCGTGAACCGTCTTTGATCGACGTTCATCAGCCGCTGCAGCACCGTGCCCGAATCTGAGCCTCATAGGGCTCAAGCATGCTCGGTCTCTTCGGATAAGGCTTTGTCCGCCGATAAGGCCTTTTATGGGTGGGTCGCACCTCACCGCCCTGCCAAGCCGTCTTCAGATTTGCGGTAAAGCGCTGCAGATCGATGACGACCGGTTCCTGTGGCGTTGTTTGCACTCCACGACGATCGACCCGTCTTCCCAGATCTTCCTGTGCCGCACGGATGCCGGTGAACAGCATCACCGGGTCCGCCGTTGCGAGCATCGCACGCAACGCAACAGCTCCTTGTCGTCCTCCGCCACCTCTGGATGGCACGCTCGACCGGCGGCGCTGGCGGATGATAGCGCTTAATCACACGCGCGCCGATACGGGTCTTCTCTCGCAGCTTGAACGAGGGCTGGAAGAGATTGCCGTGCAGCCGCACTGCGTCATAGAGACGAACAAGCGCCGCCGTGGCTTCCGCACCCACGAACCTGCCATAGCCGACCAGGCGACGAACGATGGCACCGTTCTTCTGCTCGACCCATGCCTGATCATTCTTCCGATAAGCACGGGAACGCGTCACTTCCAATCCTTGACTTCTGCACCAGGAGACCACGAGTTCATTCATGAAGGCGCTGTCATTGTCAAAGTCCACGCCTTGAGCGGAAAGGGGAACAACGACCTGGCCCGCTTGATGGCAGCGATGACAAGACCACTTCCTCGCGTCCGCACCGGCACGCACTCGGTCCAGCCTGTGGCGATATCGGTCAAGACCATCGTTTGCACAAAGCTGCCGGACGAAGAGGTGCCGGAATGGGCAACGAAGTCGACCTCGACATATCCGGGCGGCGGATCATTCCAGTCGCCGAAGGTGCGCACCGGAACCGACGTACGCACCGCAGAACTCAGTCCGGCGCGACGGCGCTGCCCCCCGCGAGCTACAGCACGCACTTCCGAAAGCAGGCGATCCATCCGCTGCGCTGATCGTCAGCAGCTTGTCGCGAAGTTCGCCATCCAGATCGAGCCGGCCATGCCGCTCAAGAGCCGGCAGCAAAATGGGAATCAGCGGTTTCAGCCGTTTCGAGCAAAGGCGATCGGACGCCTTCCACAATGCCACCAGCGCCTCCAGAAACTTCGGCGCCATAAAGCACCGGATATTGTCGGGTGGGCGACGGACCGGCAGCCCGAGGTCGCAACACCCGGATCGCACGTTTGCGATGATAGCGACTGCGACGAACTCGTCCAAAATCCCTTGTTTGTCGGCCCGCAGCCCGATCGATATCGCTCGACAATCGCTTCAACCAATTCCAACCGTGTCGCCATGCTAACCCGCCCTGCCATCCAGCCTCCGAATCAGGATGACAACAACGGCTTCATCCCCTCGGGACGGCGACCCTATTGGTAACAATCAACGTGAGGCAATGCGGGGGGTCAGTTTCTCAATTCGCCCGACACCTGAAAGTATAGCCGAGAAGTCTAGTTGTGATTAGAATGGTTCCGCGTCGATCGTCATCCTTACAGTAGACGATCTTCGTCTTTCGGGATGTAGCGTCAGCCCGCAGTCTGCGAACCGCTTTTCAAGAGCGTCGCGCAGCACCACTGCCTGTTTTCGGTTCGGCAATGGCAGATGGCATCATCGGCATAACGCTCGAACGGGAGGTCCGGATGGTTCCGCTGCATCCACATGTCTGGCATTGCGCCGAACGGACTGTACCTAATTGCCAAGGGTCGGGAATGGTGTGATGGACCAACGAATTGAGTCGACAGCACGCTGGAGTATCGCCTCCGTCCGGGCGGGGCAGGCTGACGCGGCGATGACATGTCCGAGCTTGTCTAAGTAATCGCCTCTCCTAACGATCAGCGTCTTGGGTTCAACATACAATTTGACCTCGGCGACACCTGATATAGCAGCCGCCTGACTGTTTCCATCTATCCAGTCGAGGGTGCCATCGTCATCAGGGACTAACATACGCGCAGCCGCAGTCTGCGAACGCCTCCTGCTCAAATTGCATTCGTTGCCGATGACAAGCTTGATGTGCTCGGAGATGAGATCGACACCGTAAGCCAGCTGAACAAGCTGAGGATCGGGCGCGCCAGCAAGGCGCGGATTGACTTCAATGACGACTGGGCCAAGCTCCGTCCACCGGAATTCAATGTTCGTTGGCCCCCAGCCGAGGTCGAGAGCTCGCAAACAGTTCAGTGAAACAGCGGCGATACGTTTGTTCTCGTCCTCAGTCAGCACGGCCGGATAGTTCAATTGACGACAGACAAAATGCGGTGGTGGGCCGTATAAAGCGGCGCCTATCGCAATCACCACATTTCCCATTATCTGAGCGATATAGAGAGGCCCCTGGGCGAACTCTTCGACCAGTATCCTCGGCGAAGACCGCCATAGGTGCTCCCCGCCCAACAAATAGGTCATATGTTCGGTTACCTCGTCGACACTGCGGCACAAACGGACACCGCTGCTGCCGGCGCCCACGGCTGGCTTAAGGATAACCGGGAGGCCGATCTCCACGGCAGAGCTTTCTGCCTCCGTCGCATTGGTAGCCAAGCGAAATTCAGGTATTGGAACGCCGGCCTCCGCAAGGAGCTGACGTTGAACGGATTTGTCGCAGCATCGCTCAATTGATGCAGGGTTCGGTCCCGGCAGATCGAAGTGCTGACCGAGCTTACCAGCTGTCACGCAGGCCGACTCGTCGGCGCGCGAAAAGCCAGTAATACCAGCAATGTCGTAGTTGGCACGTAGCCGGGAACATTCACGGATCAGCGCATCGAGATCGTCTGTATCCACACGGATTGCCTCATTCTCTTCAGCTGCAAGATATTTGTACTGAGCTGGATTAGCCGACAGGGTAATTGGATACAGACCGAGACGCTGGGCCGCTTGAACGTATAGAAGACCCATACGCTGATGGCCTTCAACTAGGATGAGCGCTCTTCTTGCCATTGGCTGTTCCCCAAGGTTGCGTGGTGTGCGGCAGTCGGAGCGGAACGGCGCAGCTGTTTCAGCCGTGCCTGACCTCAGACGCTGTGGTGAACCTACCATTGTCAGCGATTTGCGGTTGTGAAGATAGTTTAAGGTTGTGTTAATGCCGAGCGACGCACTGAAGCCCGAGCAAGTGTTGTCGTCTGCACGACCAGTGAGGGTCGCCCATGTAAGGGGCAAGTGACGCCTGGGTGTGGTCGTTGCCTGCTAGTCATCTTTCATCATGAGCAGCATGGTTCGAGCGCGCTGCTGCCGATGGTCGGACTGACGTTGCTCCCAGTTTCTATCCAGTTTTGAGTTCGTTTCCGGCGTGGGTTGTGCCCTGCTGGGCGGGTGAAGCGACGGGCGCTGGCCCGGAGCCTTTGGCATAGCGCAGCGCGAGCGACCGTCGCGGATTGAAGG
>NZ_SADR02000407.1 GCF_004010325.2 Mesorhizobium sp. M00.F.Ca.ET.216.01.1.1 | reverse complement strand
GGGGCGCGCATCGTGATCCTGTCGACGGGCCAATGGTGGCCGCGACCGACAGGAGGAAATCCGATGCTTCTCGCAACGACCAAGGTGGCGGACGTCGACCACTTCATCCGTATCTTTTCGACCAAGGGCGCCGACAAGCGCCGGCTGCATGGCTCGAACGGCGCGACGGTCTTTCGCGATCCCAGCGAGCCCGACCGTGTCTGGGCGATCTTCGACTGGGACGCCGAGGGCTGGAAGAATTTCGTGTCGGATCCAGAGGTGCCCGCGATCCTACAGGAAGCCGGCCATGTCGGCAAGCCGCAGGCGGCACTGC
>NZ_SADR02000406.1 GCF_004010325.2 Mesorhizobium sp. M00.F.Ca.ET.216.01.1.1 | reverse complement strand
GCGGCGATGTTCTCGCGCTCGCCACGGATGTTTCCAGGGCCGACGAGGTCGATCGGCTGGCCGAAACTGCCCATAACGCCTTCGGTGCGGTCTCGGTGCTGATGAACAACGCGGGCGTCGGCAACAACCCTGGCAAGCCATGGGAAAATCGAGATGCCTGGAAGCGACTTTTTGACATCAATTTCTGGGGGGTTGTGCATGGCGTCGAGGCTTTCGCGCCGCGCATGCTGGCGTCGGGAAAGCCCGCCCTGATCATCAACACCGGTTCCAAGCAAGGCATCACCACTCCACCCGGCAATCTCGCCTACAACGT
>NZ_SADR02000405.1 GCF_004010325.2 Mesorhizobium sp. M00.F.Ca.ET.216.01.1.1 | reverse complement strand
TGATGGAGCGGAAGAAGGCTTCCTGCTTCTCGATGGGAAACACCGGGTCCTTGCTGCCCTGGCCGAAGAAGACCGGGACGTGGCGCCTGAAGGCGGGGCTCACGAGGAAACTCTCGTCCCACAGCGAGCCGAGCAGCAACAGCCCGTTGATGCGCCGGCCGGTGTCGTTGCGGGCAGCAAGCTTCCAGCACAGCGATCCGCCCATCGAGCCGCAGGCGACGAAGATTTTGGCGCTGGGCGATTTCTCGGCATAGTGATCGATCAGCGCCGCCACCTGCGCTGCGCCCTTGTCGCCGAAATCGGAAAAATCCGG
>NZ_SADR02000404.1 GCF_004010325.2 Mesorhizobium sp. M00.F.Ca.ET.216.01.1.1 | reverse complement strand
CGCTGCAGCCGCTGATCGGCCTGGTGGCGATGAAGACGGGACGCCCGGCGGCGCTCGCCTATACACGCAACGAATCGATGATGTCGACCACCAAGCGCCATCCTGCCGAGATGAAGGCGACCATCGGCGCGGATGCCGAGGGTCGCGTCATCGGCATGATTTTCGAGGGAGACTTCAACACCGGCGCCTATGCGAGTTGGGGACCGACAGTCGCCAACCGCGTGCCGGTGCATGCCTCCGGTCCCTATCTAACGCCGAACTACCGGGCGGAAGGCCGCGCCATCCACACCAACGGCCCGATCGCCGGCGCCTT
>NZ_SADR02000403.1 GCF_004010325.2 Mesorhizobium sp. M00.F.Ca.ET.216.01.1.1 | reverse complement strand
GCGGGCTTGCCGTCCGCCATCATCGACTGGCCCGATGCCCAGACCCACGACATCATGTCGTTCTGGACGCCGGACGGCGTTTGCAGCGACAGCGGCAGCACCCAGCCATACTGGTTCTTGTCGGCATGGGTCATCTTCTTGGCAGCTTCGAGGAACTCCGCGCGGGTCGACGGCAGCTTGGTGACGCCCGCCTGGGCGGCGAGGTCCAAATTCACGAAGACCGGATAGACGAACGAAGCCACGGGAAACATCACGGCCTTGCCGTCGACCTTGATGATGTCGGCGACTTGGGCTTTGTCGAAGCCGCTCGCAT
>NZ_SADR02000402.1 GCF_004010325.2 Mesorhizobium sp. M00.F.Ca.ET.216.01.1.1 | reverse complement strand
CGCGGGCATCGTGGGCGAGTACAATGGCAGGCCGTGGCGCCCGGCGCCGACGCCGGAATCCTCTCACATCGCGGAAGCGGCCAAGGAATATCAGCGCATGCGTAGGAGTTGCTACTGATGAGCAAACCCGAACCGCTCAAGATCCTCTCCTATGCCGACATGAAGGACCTTCCTGAGCCTGCATGGCTTATCGACGGGCTCATTCAGGAAAACACCACCGCCCTGATGTTTGGCAAGTCGAACTCGTTCAAGTCCTTCCTGGCGATCGACATCGCCCTTTCCGTGGCCTCGCATCGGCCATGGCATAGCCATG
>NZ_SADR02000401.1 GCF_004010325.2 Mesorhizobium sp. M00.F.Ca.ET.216.01.1.1 | reverse complement strand
CCGGCGAGGAAGGTCATCGAGCCGAGTTCGAGCGCGAGATCGCGGCAGCGGTCGCCGCCATACGTCTGGATGGAGCGGGGCGCCGAGGCGAGCGCCGCCGCGACCATGTCGCGGCCGATTCTCACCATCTGGCTGTCCTCGTAGACCAGCGCACCCGCCTTGGCGTAGATGGCGCGGGCTTCAGGCAACAACACCTTGATGCCAAGTTCCTCAAGCACGCGCAGCGCGGTGTCATGTATCGCCGCGACCTGGTCCTCGGAGAAGACCGGCTGCGGCAGGAACGGGTTCTTCAGCGCGCGGTAATTCGGATGGCG
>NZ_SADR02000400.1 GCF_004010325.2 Mesorhizobium sp. M00.F.Ca.ET.216.01.1.1 | reverse complement strand
TTCCTGGATCGCCTTCGGCACGCCCTGGAAGGGTGGAATGGCAAGCCACATGATGACCGAGATGGTGAGCAGCGAGTAGGTGACGATCAAAGCCGGCAAAGTGTCGTAGAGGCCAGGGGCCCCCTTCGCGGCCAATCTGCCAGTGTAGACCCTCGACATTTCCTTGACTGTTACAATACCGTCGATGTTCGCACTCGGTGCAATGGTGTGGATCTCATTGTTGGAGGCCGCGTCATCGAACTCGATCGAGGCGCCAACGATTGCAGCGGTTACGCTCACAAGGCGCTGTTTGAGGTCCTCATTTGCCACCTTGC
>NZ_SADR02000399.1 GCF_004010325.2 Mesorhizobium sp. M00.F.Ca.ET.216.01.1.1 | reverse complement strand
ATCGCCTCGCAGGTGCCGGCAAAGCCGCCCGTCTCCATGTTGCGGAAGACGCGCTGGCCCTTGCCGTCATAGCCCATGCGCCGCGTCTTCAAGACGCCGCTGCCGCTGAATTTCTTCAGCGCGGCCGTCAGCTGCTCGTCATTGTCGATGGGACAGAATTCAGCGGTCGGGATGCCGATGCCGTTCAAGAAATGCTTCTCGATCACGCGATCCTGCGCGACTTCGAGCGCGCGGGCCGGCGGGTAGACCGCGACTTTGGTGGCGAGCGTCTCGGCCGCCGCAACTGGGACATTCTCGAATTCGTAGGTGACGAC
>NZ_SADR02000398.1 GCF_004010325.2 Mesorhizobium sp. M00.F.Ca.ET.216.01.1.1 | reverse complement strand
CGCGCAAAGGCTTGATCTCGATCCGGCTCAGGCGCTTCTGCGCCGCGCGGCTGCGGGTGACCAGGCCGGCCTGCTCCAGCACACCCACGTGCTTGGAAACTGCCCGCACGGTGAGTGCGAAGGGCCGAGCCAGCTCGGCGACGGAAGCCTCCCCGTCGAGCAGACGGGCCAGGATCGCCCGGCGCGTAGGATCGGCAAGTGCGGCAAAAGTCTGATCGAGGGAAGCGGTCATTTGGAACCATTTGGTTCTGGAACTATCTAGTTCTATAACGGCCGCCCGCTGACGTCAACCACCAACGTCCGCTCGCGAGCGC
>NZ_SADR02000003.1:247500-362400 GCF_004010325.2 Mesorhizobium sp. M00.F.Ca.ET.216.01.1.1 | reverse complement strand
TAGTCGTCGCAATCGCAGATCGTGCCGCAGACGACCAGCAGCAGCACTTCCGGCAGCGGATGTGCCACCCGCCATGGCTCACGCGGATCTTCAATGGCTGAAAAATGCTCCAGCAGCGCCTTCAGGCGTGGCTTCTCAAATCCTTCGAGGGCGGCAATGGTCATGACAGGGCTCCGAATCATGGAAGCCCCATGGAATCAGATCAACCGCAATCCCTAAAGCGCGTTAACCCGAGTTCGAAGCCCTGTCCTCAGCCGACGAAGTATTGCCCGCTGAGCCGTATCACGGTACTGTCACAATCCTGTTGCACCTACACCGTATCCCCGTGCCAAGAGGGATGGCTCGAAGGAGAATCACTCGTGCATACAGTTATGCCGGAATGTGACACTCGACCGAACGCCGGCGGTGCATTGCTCGCCGGGCGGAACGTCGATGCCGTCACAAAAGGCGCACCGTTGGGCCGTATCGGCAACCTCGAAGTGCGGCTCGCCCGCAACGAGGCCGAGATCGCCGCTGCCCAGGAAGTGCGCTACCGGGTATTTTATGACGAGCTCGGTGCCAGGAAGGACCTGTTCCAGGCGCAGGACCGGCGCGACGCCGACCGCTTCGACCCGCTCTGCGACCATCTGCTCGTCTTCGATAATTCGCTTTCCGGTCCCGAGCACCGCCGCATCGTCGGCACCTACCGTCTGCTGCGGCAGGAGATCGCGGCGGCCGCAGGCGGCTTCTATTCCGAAGGAGAGTTCGAACTGACCAAGCTGATTGCCCGCCATCCCGGCCAGCGCTTCCTCGAACTCGGCCGCTCCTGTGTCTTGCCGGAATACCGCTCGAAACGCACCATCGAAGCGCTGTGGCAAGGCATATGGGCCTATATCAACCACTACGGCATCGGCGTGATGACCGGCTGCGCCTCGTTCCACGGCATCGTGCCGGCGGCGCATGCCGAGGCGCTCACCTATCTTGCCCATCACTGCCGGACCAATTCGGCCTGGGACGTAAGGGCGGTTAGCGGTCGCTATTGCTCCATGGACCTGATGCCGATCGAGGCGGTCAACGCCAAGGCGGCTATCGCGTCAATGCCGCCGCTGGTCAAGGGTTACCTGCGCGTCGGCGCCCGCATTGGCGACGGCTGCGTCATCGACCACGAATTCTCGACTGTCGACGTGTTCGTGGTGATGCCGGTCAAGGAGATCGGCGCGCGCTACGTCAACTACTATGGCGGGGAAGCGCAACGCTTCGCGGCGTGAATGAATAGTGAATAGACGATAGAGCGAAGCCATGTGGCTGCTGCTATTTCCTACTGACTATTCGCTACTCACCACCGTTCACGCATCCTTCTCAGCCTGCTCATTGACAGGCCCCGGCTCGACGGGTGCTTCGCCCGCCGCTTGCTTTGGACCGCCCTTGGCAACGCCGACCATGGCCGGCCGCAGCACCCGTTCGCCGATCGAATAGCCTGGCTGCACGACCTGGACGACGGTGTTGGCGGGGACGTCGGGATTTGGCACCTCGAACATCGCCTGGTGGAAATTCGGGTCGAATTTCTCGCCTTCCGGTTCGAGCTTCTTTACCCCGTGCCGCTCCAGCGCCGACAACATGGCGCGCTCGGTGATCTCGACACCTTCGATCAACGCCTTGAAGCCGGCATCGCCGGATGCCTTGGTCTCGGCCGGGATGGCATCGAGCGCGCGGCGCAGATTGTCCGATACCGACAGCATGTCGCGGGCGAAGTTGGCGACCGCATAGGCACGTGCGTCATGCACGTCGCGCGCGGTGCGGCGACGCAGGTTTTCCATCTCGGCCGCAACGCGCAGCGCGCGGTCCTTCAGTTCCTCGTTTTCCTTCAGAAGCCGCACAAGCGCTTCATAGTCGCCGTCGAGGCTGCCTTCCGTGCGTTCGGTAGCGGTCTCGGCCGTTTCGATATCCTCGGGCGCGCGTTCGTCTTTTGCCTGGTCGCTCATCGCCATTTCCCGTCATTTCAAATGGTATGGATTTGCGCCCGATATCGAGGTTTAGCGGCCAAAAATCAAGGGGCAAGCGATATCGGGCAGCTGCCAGTTCTAGCTTCGGCGGCAGACTGTGAAGACCTTTCTATATTAATTCAAATTTTACTGTAACCACCGGCATTGCTTGCAAGCGTGCTGCGATGCGGGAACCATTCCCGGGCTGGAGGAGTTTCGAAACCAGATTTAGGATTTTGGGAACGATGACCCGCAACAATGGCGACAGCCGCGAGGGGCTGGCGGCTGACATCAGGCGCCAGTTCGGTAACGAGGCAACGACGCGCTTTCTGCGCGCTCTGCCGGCATTCCGTATGGAGGCCGACATACCTGACCATTTCAGGGAACTGCTCGACCGGCTGGACGGCATAGAAGCAAGCACGGCTGGAGCGAACCCCGCCAGAAAGCGCCGGCAGTAAAAACCCGCCGATAAACGGCACGGGCCGTTATGGCGCCAGGCTGCCTTTTCGTATCGCAATGGTCGTCGCGCGACAATACGCGCAGTAATTCTGCGTGAACTGTGCCTTGCGGCAGCCCGACACCCTGACTATGGTTTCTGATGAATATGATTTCCCCCGAGGCCGCTGCCAACAGCAAGCGTGCGTGGTTGAAGGTTCTGGCTCGCTACAAGAAGCCTGACAGGCGGCGCAGCGCCATCGAACTCGCCATCACGCTCATTCCTTTCGTCACGCTCTGGGCGCTCTCTTCGGCCGCCTATTCCTACGGCCATTGGTGGGGTCTGATCCTCATCGTCCCGGCAGCCGGCTTTCTGGTGCGGATTTTCATGATCCAGCACGATTGCGGCCATGGCTCCTTCTTTGCCAATCGTTACGCCGACGACTGGATCGGCCGCGGCCTCGGCGTCCTGACGCTGACGCCCTATGATTGCTGGCGGCGCGCCCACGCCACCCATCACGCCAGCGCCGGCAATCTCGACCAGCGCGGCACGGGCGACATCACGACATTGACCGTCGCCGAATACCGGCAAATGCCTTGGCGTGGCCGCCTTGCCTATCGTCTTTATCGCCACCCTCTGGTCATGTTCGGGCTCGGCCCGACATGGATCTTCATTTTCGAGCAAAGGCTGCCGCTCGGCATGATGCGGGGCGGCCTCACGCCCTGGGTGTCGTCCATGGCCACCAATCTCGCCATCGCACTCGCGGCTGCGGCGCTTATCTGGTTCGTCGGCCTCGGCGCGTTCCTGGTCGTCCACTTGCCGATCGTCATCCTCGCCGGCTCGGCTGGTGTCTGGCTGTTCTATGTCCAGCACCAGTTCGAGGAGACGGAGTGGGTAAACGACACCGAATGGGAATTCCAGCATGCTGCGCTGCACGGCTCGTCCTACTACGACCTGCCGCCGGTGCTGAACTGGTTCACCGGCAATATCGGCGTCCACCACGTGCACCACCTCTCCGCCAAGGTGCCATGCTACCGGCTTCAAGAGGTGTTGAGGGATCATCCGGAACTGCGCGACATCGGCCGCGTCACGCTTCTCGACAGCCTGCGCTGCGTCAAGCTGGCGCTGTGGGATGAGAGCCGCAGGAAGCTGGTGTCGTTCCGCGAAGCACGGATGGCTGCATAAAACCGCCGCACCTCCCTCCAGTGCGGCGGTTTTATCCAAGACTCAGATCAAGCGGCCTTGCGCTCGTCGCGCATCAGCATCTTGCCGTCGCGGATTTCGGTGCCGAGAACCTTCAGGCATTCGCGCATGAAGGCGGCCAGCCCAGGCCAGCCCTTGGCCGACACCAGATTGCCGTCGACATGAGCGCCGGTCGGCGTTACGTCGATATAGATGCCGCCGGCCAGTGTGACTTCCGGCTCGCAATATTGCAGCGCCGCGACTTCCCGGCCGCGCACCACGCCGTCGACGGCGATCAGGATCTGCACGCCGTGGCAGATGGTGAAGATCGGCTTGCCGGTCTCATGGAAATGCCGCACCAGCGCCTGCACGCGCTTGTCGATGCGGATGTATTCCGGCCCCCGTCCGCCCGCCGCATAAACGGCATCGTATTCGGCCGGGTTGACCTCGGAAAACGTCTTGTTGAGGATGTAATCGTGGCCGAGCTTTTCCGTATAGGTCTGGTGGCCTTCGAAGTCGTGCAGCGACGTCTTCAATATGTCGCCCGCCTTCTTGTCGGGACAGACGACATGGACCGTGTGGCCAACCGCATGCATGGCCTGTTCAAAGACGAAAATCTCGTATTCCTCGCTGAACTCGCCAACGAGCATCAATATCTTTTTGCCTGCCATTCCGGTTCCTCCCTTGGTGGCAACTTATTTCGGAGCGCGAAATAATGGACCTATCCTAAGGGGAAGATGACCGAAGGAAAAGTGCGAATCGCACAATTGGTCGGACCAGATTGATTTGGCCGGGGATACGCCGGAGATTGTGATCAGACAGTGCGCTCGCGCCGCCACGAATATTTTGGCCCCTTCGCTTCCGGCTTGGCGGTCGGCTGATAGGACAACGGCAGTCCGCCGATGCGGCCTTCTTCGAGCCGTTTCAGCAACACCGGGTGCGAGACCTCGAACTCGTCGAAGCCGAGGCGCAGCATATGCGGCAGCTGGTCGACGAGAACCTGCCCGGTGGCGCGGACAGGGCCCTCGAAATGGTGGCGGCTGCGCAGCAACTCACCCTTGGAGAACGAGCGTCCGTCATTGAAGGCCGGAAAAGCTAGCGCCACCAGCGACAGCTGGTCCAGCAGGCCGGCGATCTTGTCGAGCTCGTCGCCGGGCTGGAGCAGCACGCCAATGCGTTCCTTGGCCGACCGCCGCAACTGCGGGTCGAGCTCGAGAAACGCCTGCAGCGGCAGGATGAAACGACCGTTGCCTGACAGTGCATCGGCACTCTCGGCATGAGCCCACTCGTCCTCGCGGAAACCCGTCGGGGTCCAGAGGCGGATGGCGGTCTCCGGTTTCGGTTCGGTCATCAAGAAGTTCCTAAGGCCAAAAAGAATTCTCGGGTGTGTTGAGATTCAGGTCAGGCCGAGCCGAAAATGGTGGCTTCCGAGATCCGGAGCGGAGCGTACTTCTGGGTACGTGAGCACCGGAAGCGCAGGAAACCGCCGTTTGCAGGCCGGCATCACCTGAATATCAACATACCCTAAAGCGATGCGTCGGTCAGCGACTTCTCCAGGCCCGACAAATGGATGCCGCACTCGGTCTTGGCGTGTCCCGCCCAACGACCGCTGCGCGCGTCCTCGCCCGGCTGCACCGGCTGCGTGCATGGGAAACAGCCGATCGACAGATAACCATAGGCGACCAGCGGGTTTTCCCGCAGCGCATGCGAGCGCATGTAATCGGCCTGGTCGGCGGTCGTCCAGTGCGCCAGCGGATTGATACGGATACGCGAACCGACCGCCTCGAAGACGGGAAGCGCCGCGCGCGTCGAGGCCTGGAAGCGCTTGCGGCCCGTGAACCAGGCACGGAACGGCTCGACGCCGCGCGCCAAAGGCTCGACCTTGCGGACATCGCAGCAGGCGTCGGTATTGGTCTGGTGCAGATTGCCGGTTGGATCGATTCTTTCGAGCGCCGCCTGATCAGGCCTCATCACCCTGACATCGGTCAGCCCGAAATCGGCGACGAGCGCGTCACGATAGCCGAGCGTCTCCTCGAAATGCTTGCCGGTGTCGAGGAAGATCACCGGCAGGGTGCGGTCGATCTTGGCGATCATGTGCAGCAGCACGGCTGAATCGGCGCCGAAGGATGAAACGGCGGCGATCTCACCATGAAAGAATTCGCTGGCCGCCCGCTCGATGATCTCTAGCGGGCCTAGATGACCATGGAGTGCGTCGAGCCCGGCCGCTTCGGCAGCGATGCCGGCCTCGACGTCGACGATCCGGTCAAGCGGCCTTGGCTTCGCCAGCATAGAGCGCCTCCTTGAACGGCGCGGGACCGACACGGCGGTAGGCGTCGATGAATGTTTCCTTGGGGTCGAGCCGAAGTCCGAGATAGGTTTCGACGATCCGCTCGATGGCGTCGGTGATCTCTTCCGAGCTGAAGCCGCGACCTATGATCTCGCCGACAGAGGTATTCTCATCGGCCGAACCGCCAAGCGTGACCTGATAGAGTTCGGCGCCTTTCTTCTCGACGCCGAGGATGCCGATATGGCCGACATGATGGTGGCCGCAGGCATTGATGCAGCCGGAAATCTTCAGCTTCAGTTCGCCGATGTCACGCTGACGTTCGAGCGAGGCGAAGCGGCGCGAGATTTCCTGCGCCACCGGAATCGAACGCGCCGTGGCCAACGCGCAATAGTCGAGCCCCGGGCACGAGATGATGTCGGTGATCAGGTTGGAGTTGGCCGTCGCCAGTCCGACACCGACCAGCGCATCGTAGACCGCCTTGAGGTCGGCGCGCGCCACATGCGGCAGGATCAGGTTCTGCTCATGGCTGACACGCAACTCGTCGAAAGAGTATTTCTCTGCGATGTCGGCGACCGCTTCCATCTGGCTGTCCGAGGCATCGCCCGGCGCTTCGCCGATGCCCTTGAGCGAGATGGTCACCGCCGCGTAGTCGGGATGGCGATGGGTCACCACGTTCTGGTCGAGCCATTCCGAGAAACTCTTCGAATCGAGCCGGGCAAGCTTGACCGCTTCGTCGCCTTCCGGCCGCTCGATCAGCGCCGGCGGCGCGAAATAGGCATCGATGGCGCGGATGTCGGCTTCCGGCAGCTTCAGATCCTGGTCCTTCAGCTCCTGCCATTCGGCCTCGACCTGACGGGTGATCTCCTCGACGCCGGTCTCGTGGACGAGGATCTTGATCCGCGCCTTGTATTTGTTGTCGCGGCGGCCGTAGAGGTTGTAAACGCGCAGGATCGCCGTGCAGTAGGACAACAGATCCGCCTCGGGCAGGAAGTCGCGGATCTTCTTGGCCACCATCGGCGTGCGGCCCTGACCGCCGCCGACATAGACCGCGAAACCGAGTTCGCCGGCCGCATTCTTCTTCAGGTGCAGGCCGATGTCATGCGTCTGGATAGCGGCCCGGTCGCGCTCGGCGCCGGTTACCGCGATCTTGAATTTCCTCGGCAGGAACGAAAACTCTGGATGCACCGACGACCACTGGCGCAGGATTTCGGCGTAGGGGCGCGGATCGGCGACCTCGTCGGCCGCAGCACCGGCGAAGTGGTCGGCAGTGACATTGCGGATGCAATTGCCGCTGGTCTGGATAGCGTGCATCTCGACGCTTGCCAGATCGGCCAGGATCGCCGGAATGTCCGACAGCGCCGGCCAGTTGAACTGGATGTTCTGGCGCGTCGTGAAATGGCCGTAGCCCTTGTCGTATTTGCGGGCGATGTGGCCGAGCATGCGCAGCTGCTTGCTGTTCAGCGTGCCGTAGGGCACCGCGATGCGCAGCATGTAGGCGTGAAGCTGCAGGTAGACGCCGTTCATCAGCCGCAGCGGCCGGAACTGATCCTCGGTGATCTCGCCGGCAAGCCGCCGTGCGACCTGGTCGCTGAACTCGGCGACGCGAGCCTGGACGAAATCTTGGTCGAACTCATCGTAACGGTACATGTCTGGTCTTTCCGGGCGCGTCCGCCCGCTTCGTCAAATGTGCTGGCTCATGCCGCCCGGGCAGCTGTCGGACGAGCCTGCTTGCCCAGATCGTTGCGGTTGGTGGGGCCGGCGGCGCGGATCTTTTCACGCAGCCGAACCGGTTCGACGATACCGTTGACGACGCTCACGTCGATCAGGTTGACGTCGACCACTTCGTTATCGGCGTAGGCCTTGGCGCCGATCACCTCGAGCCGGTCCTCGGCCGCCTTGTCATGGGCGACTTCGGCATTGCCGATCGTCTCGGCCCATCCGCCATTGGCATACCAGACGGCTTCGCCGTCGGTGAGGCGGTTCGCGGTCAGAACCTTCATTCTTCAACTCCTTCGGCGGCCGCGCTGGCCATGCCTTCATGCCTGTGTGCCGAGAGCGGCTCGGAACGTTCGAAATTGGCGCCGGCGACGGCATCGCCGATGATGGTCATGACCGGGCCGGTCAGGTCGGCGCGCACCTCCAGCGACGGCAGATCGGCGAGCGTGCCATGGAAACGGCGGCGGCTGGCCAGGCTGGCGTTCTCGACCACGGCGACCGCCGTATCCGGCGACAGGCCGGCTTCGATCAGCCGGCCGGCAACCTCTGCCGCGACCGAGCGGCCCATATAGACGGCGACCGTGGCGCCGGAGATGGCAAGCTTTGCCCAGTCGGGCAGCGAATTGCCCTTGAGGTCGTGGCCGGTAGTGAACACCATCGACGACGACACGCCGCGCAGCGTCAGTGGCAATTCGAAGTCGGCGGCGGCGGCAAATGCAGCGGTGACGCCTGGAACCAGATCATAGGCGACGCCGGCGTCGCGCAGCGCCGCCATTTCCTCGCCGGCCCGGCCGAACACCAGCGGGTCGCCGGATTTCAGCCGTACCACGCGCTTGCCGGCGCGGCCGAGTTCGACCAGCAGCTCGTTGATCTCGGCCTGGCTCTTGGAGTGGCAGCCCTTGCGCTTGCCGACCGGCAGGCGCTCGGCGTCGCGGCGGCCCATGGCGACGATCGCCTCTGGCACCAGCGCGTCATAGACGATCACGTCGGCTTCCATCAGCAGGCGGTGGGCGCGCAGCGTCAGCAGGTCCTCGGCACCAGGTCCTGCGCCCACCAAAGCAACATGGCCCGAAGCCGGTGCGTTCGAGAGCAATAGGTCGACGGCGGCATCATGCGCCTGTGAAAGCTGACCTTCCTCCACCGCACGTGCCGGTGCGCCAGCAAAAAAATCACTCCAGAAACGGCGACGGGCATTGCCTTTCGGCAGCAATCTCTCGGCTGCGCCGCGAAACGAAGCGGCAAGCGAAGCGAGTGGCCCGAGTGACGGCGACAGCATGCGGTCGATGCGGCTGCGCAGCATCTGGGCAAGCACCGGGCCCGCGCCTTCGGTGCCTATGGCGATGGCGACCGGCGCGCGGTTGACCAGAGCCGGGGTGAAGAAATCGCAAAGCTCCGGCCGGTCGACGGCATTGACCGGTATGCCCAGCCGGCGCGCGTCCTCCACAACCTGGCGGTCAAGCGCTTCGCGCCCACTGGCGGCAAACACCATGGCCGCGCCTTCGAGATGCGCGGCATCGTAGGCAGCAGCGATGTGGACAGCGCCGGTCGCAGCAATGAAGGCCAGCAGCTCGGCTTCGGCGGCATCGGTGATGATGCGCAGCAACGCGCTCGACTGGCTGATCAGCCGCGCCTTGGCGAGAGCCTCCCCGCCGCCGCCGACGATGGCGACAGCTTCGCCCTCGACCCGCATGAAGACGGGAAAGGCGTTGAGCTTGAGGTTGGCCTGCGGCATGGCGAGCGAAATTCCTGAACAATTTGGCAGTTTTACGCGCGGGCGCGAAAAACCAGAAGGAACCCACTCGCGCATCGCTTCGTGGGAGGCAATCGCTTTTCCGCAAGCATGACAGGCAAGAGAAAAATATTCCACATCCGAATGTGACGCGGATTCGGGCTGCTATTGAGAGCCCTGTCCTGCGGCCGTCTAGCGGCAAATCGGCCGTTTTCACAAAGCAGTTTTTTCTAAATTCTATCAATTTAGTAGATTAAAGTCGCCACACTCTCGATGGAGAAATCGTCGGCTAGCTGCTCGATTGTCCCTTTCCGGTACCGGAACATTCTCGCCTCGGCATGCGTTTGCCCAGCGGGTCCGAAGCCTGCCACCGCCGCGATGGTCTACCCGCAGGTTCCAAATCAGGAAAGGAGGAGCGCTCGATGAGCAACGTCGTTCTGAAACATGGACTGTGGATCGTAGTGGCCGACGGCGAGAAAGCGCTGTTCCTTCGCAACGAGGGCGGCGCGCTGAATCCGAACCTTGAGGTCGTACAGGAAATGGAACAGGAAAATCCTGCCACCCGCCATCAGGGCAGCGACCGCCCCGGCCGCTATAGCGACGGCCCCTCTGTCCACCGCAGTGCGGTCGAGGACACCGACTGGCACCGTCTCGGCAAGGAGCGTTTTGCCGAAAAAATTGCCGAGCGACTCTACAAGCTCGCGCATCGCGGCGCGTTCAAGGAGATCGTCCTGATCGCACCACCGCAGGTGCTTGGCGAGATGCGCAGGAAACTGCACAAGGAGGTCGAGGAAAGGATAAAGGCAGAAATTCCGAAGACGCTGACCAACCACACCATAGACGAGATCGAGAGCCTGCTGCAGGCGGCCTGACAGAGCCATTGGCGAGCGGCGCCGACAACCGCTCAATTAGAAATGGCTCAATTAGAAAGGCGCTCGCTCACACATGCTGGCCGCCGTTGATGTGGATCTCCGAACCCGTCACGTAGGAGGCTTGCTGCGAGCACAGGAAGAATATGATGTCCGCGACCTCTGCCGTCGTGCCCAGCCGCCTGAGCGGGATGGTCTCGACGATCTTGTCCGTTCCGGGCGACAGGATCGCAGTGTCAATCTCGCCGGGCGCAATCGCATTGACGCGGATGCCGTGCGGGCCGAAATCATGCGCCATCTCGCGCGTCAGCGAGCCGAGTGCCGCCTTCGATGTCGCATAGGCGGTGCCGGCAAAAGGATGCACGCGGGTGCCGGCGATCGAGGTGACGTTGACGATCGAGCCCTTGGCCGCGGCCAATTCCCTGAACAGTCCGCGTGCCAGCATGATCGGCGCGAAGAAATTGACCTGGAACACGTCGCGCCAGACATGCATCGGCGTATCGATCGAGTTCATGCGGCTGTTGCCGTCCTTCAGCTTCGGCGAGATGCCGGCATTGTTGACCAGCGCATGCAGCTGACCGCCATGCGCTTCCAGCCGACGGCGGATCTCCGAAACGGCGATGCCGACATCTTCCTGATCGGCGAGATCGACCTTGATATGGTCCTCCGGGCCGGCAGGCCACGGACAGTCCTCCGCAAAAGCCTGGCGCGAGCAGGTGATGACGCGCCAACTCTCGCGCGAAAAACGCTTGACCGTGGCGTGGCCGATGCCGCGGCTGGCGCCGGTCAGCACGATCGTCTTTCTGGTGTCCAGTTCGGTCATGTCGCGGTCTCCAAGCCGGACATGTAGCGGAACGCGACTGCGGTGGCGAGGGGTCAGCCGCCGGTGAGGATGTCGAGGATCGAAGTCTGCCGCTTCTTGACCGGACCGCCGACATTGCCGGGCGGCACCGGATGCCTGATCGATGCGGTGGTGCCACCGTCACCCGGCATGCCGGAGCCGTCGGCATCGACCGTTTCGGCGGGACGCGCGGCGCGGGCCGGCGCAGGCGCTTGGGCGGTGGGCGCGGATTGGCCAACCGGAGCCTGCGGAACCGGCGCCGGCTGCGCTGTGTCGGACGGTATTTCGTCCTGAACGATCGTGTCCGCCGGGGTCGACTTCCACGTTCCGGGCAGCGGCCGCACCGGCACGCCCTCATGCGCGGCGACCATGAACTCGTGCCAGGCCTGTGCCGGCAGCGCACCGCCGGTGACCTTCTTCATCGGGCTGCCGTCGTCATTGCCGAACCACACGCCGGTGGTGAGGTTGGCGGTATAGCCTACGAACCAGGCGTCGCGCGAATTCTGGCTGGTGCCGGTCTTGCCGGCGGACGGCCAAGCGAAAGCCGCCTTCCTGGCCGTACCGATTTCGACAGTGCCGGTCATCATCGAGTTCATCATGCCGATGATCTCCGGTTTGACGACGCGTGGCGCGCTGCCGCCATTGTTGTCGTAGAGCACCTTGCCGTCGGTTGTCGTCACCCGGCGGATGAAATGGACCTCCGGGCGGTAGCCGCCATTGGCGAAGGGCACATAGGCCGACGTCAGTTCCAGCGGCGTCACTTCGGAGGTGCCGAGCGCAATCGACGTGTTGGCCGTCAGATCGGACTGGATGCCCATGCGGTGCGCCGCTTCGACCACCGCGTCGGGTCCGACTTCCATGGTCAGTTGGGCAGCCACCGAGTTCAACGATTTCGCCAGCGCCGTCGCCAGGGTCACCTTGCCGAAATACTTGCCGTGGTAATTGTCGGGCGTCCATTTGCCGATCTTGATCGGCGCATCGTTGCGCACACTGTCAGGCGTACGGCCGGCTTCAAGCGCCGCCGTATAAACGAACGGCTTGAACGCCGAGCCCGGCTGGCGGCGCGCTTCCGAGGCACGGTCGAACTGGCTGGTCGAATAATCATAGCCGCCGACCATGGCGCGCACAGCGCCGGAATTGTCGATCGACACCAGCGCGCCTTGGCTGACATTGAGCTTCTTGCCGCTCTCGTCGACCAGGCGCCGGATCGATTGCTCGGCGAGCTTCTGTAGCGTCAGGTCAACGGTGGTGTCGACGATGATATCGCCGCGCACATCGCCGATCAGGTCAGGCAGCTCTTCCATGATGGTGTCGGCGACATAGTTTTCCGAGCCGGTCCAGTAGGATGGCGCGCGCGTCGCCGGCGCGCTCATCGCCATGGTCAGTTCCTTGGCGCTGATCTTGCCTTCGTTGCGCATGGCGGCGAGCACGAGCTGGGAGCGCTCCTCGGCCGCCTTCGGGTCGCGTGCCGGCGACAATCGCGACGGCGCCTTCAAAAGGCCGGCGAGAAGGGCGGCCTCCGACAATGTGACGTCGCGCGCGCTCTTGCCGAAATAGCGGCGCGAAGCCGCCTCGACGCCAAAGGCGCCGGAGCCGAAATAGACCCGGTTGAGGTACATTTCAAGGATCTGGTCCTTGGTGTGCTTGTGCTCGAGCCACAGCGCCAGAAGCACTTCCTGCACCTTGCGTTCGACCGTGCGGTCCGGGGTCAGGAACAGGTTCTTGGCAAGCTGCTGGGTCAGCGTCGAGCCGCCTTGCGAAAAATGCCCGCCAAGAACATTGGCCACCATGGCGCGAGAAAGACCGATCGGGTCGATGCCGAAATGCGAATAGAAGCGGCGGTCCTCGATGGCGATCACGGCCTCGGGAATATAGGGCGACATTTCGTGCAGGCCGACAGCCTCGCCGCCGCTCATGCCGCGGTTGGCGAGCAGCTTTCCATCGACCGAGACGATCTTGATGTTGGGGGCGCGGTCGGGGATGGCCCAGGTCGTGGCCGCCGGCATCTTCGCGCCGTAATAGACGATTATGCTGGCGGCGGCGATGCCGCCCCAGATAGCCAGCACGAAGCACCAGTAGAACAACCGGCCAAGCACACCAAACAGGCCACGCCGGTTCCGGCCACGTCCGCGGCGCGATTTCGCCTTGGCCGGCTTTCGTCTTGCGGAGGACTTGCGATTGCCTGGCACGACGCGATCCTTCTCGCTCACCGAAAACCCGGCCGAGGAATTCGCTCGCGGCGATCCCTCGAAGCTGGGTTCGATGCGATTGTCTCTGCGGTTCGCCATGCGCTGTGCTGTCTGTCCCGATGCCGTGGCGCTCGGGTTGCAGAGTAGATACGGCGATTTAAGGGCGCGTTAAGCGGCTCAAAAACAATTCAATGCGTTTTCAACGCCTTGGGGGAGTTGTTCGTCACTGGACGCCACTGCTCTGTTCGCGACGCCTGTTTCTGCCAGCCGCAAACTTTCGTCAGCCTCCGTGAAGGCCGGGGCGTCTTTCATGAGTCGGTGGGGATTTGCGTTCCGTGCATCAACTGCCCGCCGGCCGTCATTCGGCACGCGGACGGACCTATGGCAGGTCGCCGCAAGATACACTTTTCATAAGATCGTTAGAGCGCGATCAGCAAAGGCCTGTCGGTTCGACCGCGCTCTAAGCCGCTGAATTTTTGTGCATGATCCTCTCGCCAAGTCATTCGACCTGGCGGATCAGGCATTAGCAAAAGGATTCCCGCAATGCAGCGAGAACCCCCATCCTCAGATCGCAGCGCGAACGGAAAGCGCCGCCCTGGACGACAGCATCGATACGCCAACGTGGCAGTAGCAGACGATTTCGTGGAGTTGATTGTCGGTCAATTCGAAGAAACGCTTTGCTTCGCCATAGCTGTCGTTCTTTAGTCCCTCATCGCGCAGAATGGGATCGTCGAAGGCAACCGATATTGGCGATCCGTCGCCCCGCATTGCATTGCGTTCTACCGACGGGCGGTACTCGGTCCCGGTAAGTGCGGTAAGGGACCGGTTGGGGTGCCGTTCAAGAAGGTCCGACCAACGTTCGAGGCGTTGGGTTCGGTCCATTACTGGATGTTTTGGCTCTCTGTGGACCTCAGCTACCGTGTGCAATTGGTCCAGTGTCTGGTGCCTCATGGCAACCTCCTAAAAATAGGTGGTTTGGCCCCAAGCGCCCTGAGCAGTATCATAGCGCGGAAGTGTCGATACGTCACCCCAATTCGATGTCCGGATTGGCTGCTCGCCATGAATGCATTGACTATGGGCCAGCCCTCATTTTCCGCGCTGCCGATAACGGGGTACCAGCAAAATCAACGATTTACCTCAGTCTCGCAGGCGCCTAAGTCGCGCCAAGCCGACACGTTCAGTTCTGCTGGATCGAAATACCCTTATCATCGATCTTCAGCTCCACGCCCTTCGGCCTGGCTTGCTCGCGATAGACGTAGATGCCGAGCCCGATGACCACGACCACGAGCGCGCCGATGATGAGGTAGAGCGTGTTCTGTTTCATGGCGCGCCCTTCATTCGACCCACTACAGCGCCGCGTCCTTTTTGGACGCGCAAAGGGCGCTGTAACACTTTAGTTTTTTACGCATGACCCGAAAGTCGAATCCGATTTTCGGGCCATGCGCTAGCCTCAAGCTCGTTTTACCAGCTTGATCAGCAACAGAAGGATGATGGCGCCGATCGTAGCGTGGAAGATGGAGGCGAGAATGCCGCGCCCGATAGCGAACCCTATCCTTGGGAAGAGCCAGCCGGCGATGAACGCACCAATGATGCCGACGATGATGTTGCCGATCAGGCCGAAGCCGAAGCCTGAGACGATGAGGCCGGCGAGCCAGCCGGCAATGGCCCCGATGATGATAAAGACGAGCAGGCTTTCGATTCCCATGGCGAGTTCCTGAGAGCAAGAGGCGAACGCAGGCGCGCAGGGCCCGAATCGGCCTCGTTATCAAAGATTTCACGCTATGCGAAAGCAGCCAGCCTCGCCAGCACGTCATTCGTGCCCGCCTGCGGCATCATTCGTCCCCCGCCAGCGGCATCATTGGTCATCGTCATCCTCGGACGCGGGCCGCCAGCTGGTCGGTTCGATCTTCTTTTGCGTATGACTGTCCGTGTACGCCCACCAGCCGGCATCGCTTTCGTCCCAGTCACCGCCAGCAGCCTTAAGTCGGGCGAGCGAACGGTATTGCGCGATGGATTCGTTCATGACGCCATCGCTGTCCTGCCAGTAGACGGCGACCTTGGAACCGTCTTTCGGCGCTGTTTCGATTGGTTTTCGGGCAGCCATCTCATCCCTCTCCATGGACCGGCAGAACGCCGCGGCAAACGTCCGGTTCCCGAAAACCCGCTCCGGCGAGACATATGGAGTTGGTTTTCGAGATTAGGCTATCAGCTATGCGCGAAGATGTCCTCTTCACCCCAGCCCATCAGATCGAGTTTCGCACGCGTCGGCAGGAAGCGGAAACAGGCGTCGGCTTCCTTCGTCCGGTTTTCACGCGCCAGCCGCGCGCCCAGCACATCGCGCAGCTGGTGCAGATAGAGTACGTCGGAGGCGGCATATTCGAGCTGCTCCGCCGACAGCGTCTCGGCCGCCCAGTCCGACGATTGCTGCGCCTTCGACAGGCCGATGCCGAGAAGTTCGCTGCAGATGTCCTTCAGCCCGTGTCGGTCGGTGTAGGTGCGGGTCAGCCGCGATGCGATCTTGGTGCAGAACACCGGCTCCGGCATGACGCCGAAGGCATTGTAGAGCACCGCGAGATCGAAACGGCCATAATGGAAAAGCTTGGTCACGCTGCGGTTCCTGAGCAGGCTGACGAGGTTCGGTGCCCTCTTTTGGCCGGGTGCGATCTGGATGACGTCGGCGGAGCCGTCGCCTGGCGAGATCTGCACCACGCAAAGCCGGTCGCGATGCGGTTTCAGCCCCAGCGTCTCGGTGTCGATGGCCACCGTCCCGACATCGTAATGCGACAGGTCGGGCAGGTCGTTCTTGTGGAAGCGAATATCGCTCATCGTCTTCTCCGGGTCGCGGCGTGACCCGTCCTCGCCGCGATCCACGGAAAAATCAACAGAAACTTGATTTCCACGCCCGTTCAGCGCGTCAACGCGTCGAGAATGCGGGCCCAGGAGCGCTGCCCCTTATGGAAGGAGCTCAGCTCGTATTTCTCGTTGGGAGAATGGATACGGTCGTCGTCAAGGCCAAAACCGACCAGCAGCGACTCGATGCCGAGATAGGTCTGGAAATCGCCGACGACCGGGATCGAGCCGCCGCTTCCGGTCGTTACCGCGGGCTTCGGCCATTCATCCGACAGCGCGTCCTTGGCTTTGGCGAGGAACGGCGAGTCGTAGGAAAGCTGGATCGCCGGCGAGCCGCCATGCGGGTGGAATTCGACCGAGCAGTCGGCCGGAATGCGTTCCCTGACAAATGCCTGGAAAGCGGCGCGGATCTTCTCCGGGTCCTGCTTGTGGACGAGGCGGAACGACACCTTCACCGAGGCTTCCGCCGCGATCACCGTCTTGAAACCCTTGCCGGTATAGCCGCCGGTGATGCCGTTGAACTCGGCCGTTGGCCGCGCCCAGGTAAGTTCCAGCACCGAGCGGCCCTTTTCGCCGGACGGAATTAACAGGCCGACTGGCCCGAGGAAGGTCTCGGCCGTCTCACCAAGCGTCTCCCAAGACTTCAGGACCTGGGAAGGCGTTTCCTCGACGCCGTCATAGAAGCCTGGAATGGTGACATGGCCGTCCTTGTCGTGAATGTCGGCAAGGACCTTGGCCAGGATGCGGATCGGATTGGCGGCAGCACCACCGTAAAGCCCGGAATGCAGGTCGCGGTCGGCCGCCTTGACCGTGATCTCCTCGCCGACCAGGCCACGCAGCGCGACGCAGATCGACGGCGTATCACGGTCCCACATGCCGGTATCGCAGACCAGCGCAAAGTCGGCCTTGAGTTCGGCCGCGTTTGCCTCGAGGAACGGCTTCAGCGACGGCGAGCCGGACTCTTCCTCGCCCTCGAACAATATCGTGATGCGGCACGGCAGGCCGCCATGCACCTGCTTCCAGGCGCGGCATGCCTCGACGAAGGTCATCAACTGCCCCTTGTCGTCGGCCGAACCGCGCCCGGTGATCACCTTGTGGCCGGGCTCGATCTCCTTCACCGCAGGAGCGAATGGATCGCTTTCCCAGAGCTCGATCGGATCGACAGGCTGCACGTCGTAATGGCCGTAGAACAGCACATGCGGCGCGCCCACTGGCCCTTCATGGTGCGCCACCACCATCGGATGGCCCGGCGTGTCGCGCACACTGGCGTCGAAGCCGATCAGCTGGAGCTCCGCCACCAGCCACTCCGCAGCCTTGCGGCAGTCGGCGGCGTAGTCAGGATCGGTGGAGATCGACTTGATCCTGAGCAGGCCGAACAGGCTTTCCAGGCTCTGGTCGAGGTTGTTGTCGAGGCGGTCGAGGACGGGAGAAATTCTGGACATTTTGTCGGGCCTTTCGAATCTGAGCAACAACCCTAAAGCTGCTGGGCAGAAACAAAAAGCCCGCGATCGTTGGACCACGAGCCGCCTGTCGAACGGCAAAAAAAATGCCGCCGTGGTGGAGGGGGAACCACGGCGGCTTTTACTCGAAACGATGCGGCAGCCCGGAGAGGGGGGATAGGCTGCCGCACATGTCCGGGATAGGCGGGGGACGGGCCTTACTCCGGACTTCGGCGAAAACTGCCGATGACAATTATCTGTGTCTCCGAACGTGGCGATTCAAGGGCACGAAAATTACAGTTTTGTAACATACCCGTGATCGGATCGACTTGTCAGGGGTGTTGCCGAAACCGTGGTTGAGATCGCCTTTGCCATGGACCGCAGCGCTGTGCCGCGCTATCCCTGCCGACATGAAAAAAGGCGATCATCTCTTCCTTGTCGACGGCTCCGGCTACATCTTTCGCGCCTACCATGCGCTGCCGCCGCTGACCCGCAAATCCGATGGGCTGCCGACCAGTGCCGTGCTCGGTTTCTGCAATATGGTCTGGAAGCTGACGCAGGACGCCCGCAACACCGATGTCGGCATCGTGCCGACGCATTTCGCCGTGATCTTCGACTATTCGTCGAAAACCTTCCGCAACGATTTCTACCCCGAATACAAGGCCAACCGCTCGGCGCCGCCGGAAGACCTGATCCCGCAATTCGGCCTGATACGCCAGGCGACCAGGGCCTTCAACCTGCCCTGCATCGAGATGGAAGGATTCGAGGCCGACGACCTTATCGCCACCTATTGCCGGCTTGCCTGCGAAGCCGGCGGCGACACTACCATCATCTCTTCCGACAAGGATCTGATGCAGCTGGTCGGCGCCACGGTCAGCATGTACGACCCGATGAAAGACCGCCAGATCGGCGTTCCCGAAGTCATCGAGAAATGGGGCGTGCCGCCGGAAAAGATGATCGACCTGCAGGCGCTGACCGGCGACTCTGTCGACAACGTGCCCGGAGTGCCCGGCATCGGGCCGAAGACGGCGGCACAATTGCTCGAACAGTTCGGCGACCTTGATGGGCTGCTGGCGCGCGCCGGCGAGATCAAGCAGGACAAGCGGCGGGAATCGATCATCGCCAACGCCGACAAGGCGCGCATCTCACGCCATCTGGTAACGCTGAAGAACGACGTGCCGGTCACCGAGGGGCTCGACGATTTCGTGCTGCATGCGCCCGACGGACCGAAGCTGATCGGTTTCCTCAAGACCATGGAGTTTTCCTCGCTGACCCGCCGGGTGGCAGAAGCAACCGGAACGGAGGCCGGCGATGTTCCGGCTACCGCCGTCGTGATCGAGCGCGCCGACACGGCGCATGGTCCCGACGTCGGCGCCGGAGCGCCGGCCGGCGCTAAGACGGACGAAGCCACAGAAGCGGCACCGGCTACATCCAGGACCGAAGTGCCCAAGGAAGGCGACACGCCTTCCCTGCTCTCGGCGCTTCGCCTGGAGGCCGCCACCGCAAGCAAGATCGACACCAGCGCCTATGTCTCGATCCGCGATGCCGCCACGCTGAAGGCCTGGGTGGCCGAGGCCATGGAGACCGGTGTCGTTGCCTTCGCCACCGAGACCACCTCGCTCGACCCGATGCGGGCGGAGCTTATCGGCGTCTCGATGGCCACCGCGCCGGGTCGCGCCGCCTATGTGCCGCTCGCGCACAAAAGCGGAAACGGCGACCTGCTCGGCGGCGGATTGACCGACAACCAGATTCCGGTCCGCGAGGCGCTCGCCGTGCTGAAGCCATTGCTTGAAGACAGGTCTGTCCTCAAGATCGTGCAGGAGTTGAAATACCACCTTGTCGTCATGAGCCGCCACGGCATCGACGTCGCGCCTTTCGACGACACCATGCTGATTTCCTACGTGCTGGACGCCGGCACGTCCGGCGGCCACGGCTTGGCAGCCCTGTCGGAGAAGTGGCTTGGGCATTCGCCCACCCCCCTCAAGGCGCTGGCCGGCTCGGGAAAGAGCTTCGTCGGCTTCGACCAAGTCGATATCGACAAGGCAACCGCTTACGGTGCAACGCACGCCGACATAACGCTGAGGCTCTGGCGAGTGCTGAAGCCGCGGCTCGCCGCCAAGGGCCTGGTCTCGGTCTATGAGCGGCTGGAGCGGCCGCTGGTGCCGGTGCTGGCAAGGATGGAGCAACGCGGCATCTCCATCGACCGGCAGATCCTGTCGCGGCTCTCCGGCGAGCTGGCGCAGGGCGCCGCGCGGCTGGAGGAGGAAATCTACCAGCTCGTCGGCGAGCGCATCAACATCGGTTCGCCGAAACAGCTCGGCGACATCCTGTTCGGACGGATGGGCCTGCCGGGCGGATCGAAGACCAGGACCGGACAATGGTCGACCTCGGCGCAGCTTCTGGAGGATCTCGCCGCCGAAGGCCATGAGCTGCCGCGCAAGATCGTCGACTGGCGCCAGCTCACCAAGCTGAAGTCGACCTATACCGACGCGCTGCCTGGCTTCATCCATCCGGACACCAAGCGCGTGCATACGTCATACGCGCTCGCCGCGACGACGACCGGCCGGCTGTCGTCCTCCGACCCCAATTTGCAGAACATCCCGGTCCGCACCGCCGAAGGGCGAAAGATCAGGGCGGCCTTCATCGCCGATAAGGGCCACAAGCTGGTGTCCGCCGACTATAGCCAGATCGAGCTGCGCGTGCTCGCCCATGTCGCTGAAATCCCGCAGCTCAAGCAGGCTTTTGCCGACGGCGCCGACATCCACGCCATCACCGCATCGGAAATGTTCAACGTGCCGGTCGAAGGCATGCCGTCAGAGGTGCGCCGCCGCGCCAAGGCGATCAATTTCGGCATCATCTACGGCATCTCTGCCTTCGGCCTCGCCAATCAGCTGTCGATCCCGCGCGAGGAAGCGGGTGCCTACATCAAGAAGTATTTCGAGCGCTTCCCCGGCATCCGCGACTATATCGAAGCGACCAAGGCCTATGCCCGCGAATACGGCTACGTCGAAACCATCTTCGGCCGCCGCATCCACTATCCGGAGATAAGATCCTCCAACCCCTCCATCCGCGCGTTCAACGAACGCGCCTCGATCAACGCAAGGCTGCAGGGCACCGCTGCCGACATCATCCGCCGCGCCATGATACGCATGGATGACGCGCTGGAAAAAGCCGGGCTTTCGGCTCGCATGCTGCTGCAGGTGCACGACGAGTTGATCTTCGAAACCGTGGAACCGGAGGTCGAAGCGACGATCCCTGTCGTGCGCCATGTGATGGAGAACGCGCCGATGCCGGCGGTCTCGATGTCGGTGCCGCTGCATGTCGACGCCCGCGCCGCCAACAACTGGGACGAGGCGCATTAACACGCGAAACGTGTATTGAGATTCAGGTCAGGCCGAGCCGGAGTCGCGCAAGCGACCAAACAGGTGGTTTCCGAGAACCGGAGCGGAGCGTACTTTGGTATGTGAGCAGCGGAAGCGCAGGAAGCCACCATTTGCAGGCCGGCATCACCTGAATAGCAACATACCTTAAGCCGCCTCGGCCCGGCACTTGGCGCAGGTGCCGCGGAATTCGATCACCGCTTTTTTGGCGGCAAAGCCCGTCGAGCGTACCCATTCGTCGAGCCGGTGGCCGATATCGTGGTCGGACATTTCCGTCACCTGCCCGCATGTGTCGCAAATGGCGAAGGCGGTCATCGAATGGCTGTGGTCGTGCGGCTCGGCGCAGGCGACGAAGGAATTGAGGCTTTCGAGCCTGTGCACGAAACCGGACTTCACCAGCGTGTCGAGCGCGCGATAGACCTGCAGCGGCGCGCGAAAGCCGCGTTCCCGAAGTTGGTCGAGCAATGTATAGGCGCTGAGCGGCCCGCTGGCGGCCTCGAGTTTCTCGAGCACGCACAACTGGTTCTTCGTCAGCACATCCCTTGCTGCCATGATCCTGCTTTCAACCCGCTTGCGCCCTTGCACGTCATTTCCGCATGCAAGCGGTTCCAATCCTATCCAGATAGCGACGAACAGGCATTTTTGCTACTGTTTCTGCGCCAGCGCGGCGCACTAGCCAGCCAAACTCGGAAACTGGTATTTGGCACCTGAAAAAAGAAGGCGAGAACAGGTCCCGCCGTCTTGGTCGGACAAGTTGCCGGCTTGTGTGGCGCGCTACTTCCTCGGCGGACCCTTGCGCTCAGCCGAGGCCGCCCACAGGTTGATGTCGGCTTCGCGCGCATAGGTGTCGATCTCGCCCAGTTCAGCATCGCTGAAGCCGAGCACGTTCAGCGCGCCGACGCAATCCTCGACCTGTTCCGGCCGGCTGGCACCAATCAGCGCCGAGGTCACTCGGCCCTTGCGCAGCACCCAGGCCAGCGCCATCTGTGCCAGCGTCTGGCCGCGGCGACAGGCGATCGCGTTCAGCGCCTTGATATTGGTGATGGTCTTGTCGTTGATGAACGACGGGCGCAGCGACTTGCCTTGGTTGGCGCGGCTGCCCTCAGGGATGCCGCCAAGATATTTGTCGGTCAGCATGCCTTGCGCAAGCGGCGAGAACACGATCGAGCCGACGCCGAGCCCTTCCAGCGTGTCGAGCAGGCCGTCTTCCTCTACCCAACGGTTGAGCATCGAGTAGCTCGGCTGATGGATGACGCAAGGCGTGCCGAGCTGCTTCAAGATATCGGCGGCTTCGCGCGTGCGCTGCGAATTGTAGGAGGAGATGCCGGCATAGAGCGCCTTGCCGGAGCGCACCGCGTGGTCGAGCGCGCCCATCGTTTCTTCCAGCGGTGTGTCGGGATCGAAGCGGTGCGAATAGAAGATGTCGACATAGTCGAGACCCATCCGCTTCAGGCTCTGATCGAGGCTGGCCAGCACATATTTGCGCCCACCCCATTCACCATAAGGTCCCGGCCACATTTCGTAACCGGCCTTGGTCGAGATGATCAGTTCGTCGCGATAGGCGGCGAAGTCCGTCCTGAGAATTTCGCCGAAAGCCGTCTCCGCGGAGCCTGGCGGCGGGCCGTAATTGTTGGCGAGGTCGAAATGCGTGATGCCAAGATCGAAGGCCTTGCGCACAATCGCCTGCTTGGTTCTATGCGGCGTGTCGTTACCGAAATTGTGCCACAGCCCGAGCGAGATCGCCGGCAACTTCAGGCCGGACCGCCCGCAGCGATTGTAGATCATTTTCTCATAACGGTTTTCGGCGGGGGCATAGGGCATGGAAAATCCTCAAATCAAAACGTGCCCGACAACTGCCGCCGCGACAACGCGGCGAGTCGGCTCTGCCCCTTACCCTTACCCTTACCCCGCAAAAACGGGGAGAGGGGATCGCAAACGTTGGAGCTTGTCCGCTTCTCCCGTGAGGCGCGCCACCCGCCTACTTGTTCTTGTTCTTCTTCGCCAGCAGCTCTTTCGCTTCCTTGACGCCCAGTGCTGCAGGCCGTTCGCAGGTGGTCTGCATGGCGACGACCTTCGCAGTCTCGCCGGACCGCAACAGGCCGGTCATCACGTCGACGGCATGCAGCGCCAGTTCCATCGAGCAGCGGTGCGGCCGGCCTTCCGCAATCGCCAATGCCATGTCGGCCAGACCGGCGGTGCGGTAATTGGCCATCATGCCCTGCGAATGCATCTCGTTGGGCACGCCAAACGGATGCTTCCATTTCGGCAGCTTCTTGACCGGCTTGGCCCCCTCGGTGAAGCGCACGTCGCCGCCGAAGAAATTCGGATCCGGCACGAACACCGTGCCCGCCTCGCCATAGAGTTCCATCGGCGCATGGCCATGGCTCCACACGTCCCAGCTGGTATTGAGCGTCACTACGGCGCCATTCTCGAACTCCATCACGCCGTGGATCGTCGTTGGCGTAGCGACCGGGATTTTTTCGCCCGCGCGCGGTTTCGAGCTGATGGTGCGTTCCTTTGCCGGGATAGAAGCGAAGGCCGCCACCTGCTTTACTGGCCCGATAAGCTGGATCAGGTTGGTGATGTAATAGGGCCCGATGTCGAGCACTGGACCCGCGCCCGGCAGGAAGAAGAAGTCGGGATTGGGATGCCAATGCTCCATGCCATGGCTCATCACATGGCATGTGCCGCTGGTGATCTTGCCGAGCTTGCCGGTGTCGATCAGGTTGCGTACAAGCTGGTGCGCACCGCCGAAGAACGTGTCTGGCGCCGAGCCGATGCGTAGCCCCTTTTTCTCCGCCCGCTGCTTCAGGTCGAGTCCTTCCTTGACCGACAGCACGAACGGCTTTTCCGAATAGACATGCTTGCCGGCATCGAGGATCTGCTTCGACACTTCATAGTGCACCGCCGGAATGGTGAGGTTGACGATGATGTCGATGTCATCGGCCTTGAGCAGCCCGTCGACGGTCTCTGCGCGCAGCTTGAACTCCAGCGCCCGAACCTTTGCCGCCGCCATGTTGATGTCTGCGCAGGCGCGCATCTCGATGCCGCGAAACAGCGGCGCCAGCGAAAAATACGCCTTTGAGATGTTGCCGCAGCCGATGACGCCGATACCAAGTTTTCTTGCCATGCTGATTGCTCCTAATAGGTCTTGGCGGCTGCGATCGAGCGGCGGGCAAAACGCTCGATGTCATTGGGGTTGTCCTGTTCCATGACGTAGTACTTGGCGGCGCTTTTGGCGCGCAAGGCCTTGATCAGGCCGGCCCAGTCGATGGTGCCGTGGCCGACGTCCGACCAGCCGTCCTCGTCGAGGCCCTCGCCGGGCTTGGCCATGTCCTTGACATGGACGGCGACGATGCGCCTGCCGTGCTTCTCGATCCAGGGCAGCGGATCGACGCTGCCGCGCACTACCCAGGCGACGTCCATCTCCCAACCAATGTCGGGCGCCGAAGACAGGATATGGTCTTGCGGCACCGAGCCATCTGCGAGTGTCTTGAACTCGAAATCATGGTTGTGCCAGGCAAAGCCGTAGCCGGCCTTGTCAGCCGTCTCGCCGACCTTGGCCAGGCGGGCGCCGAAGCTGCTCCAGCCGGCTGCGTCGGTCGGCCTGGCATCGGCCATCAGAAACGGGCAGATGAGCAGCGTGATGCCAAGCGCGTCGGCGATTTTGCGCACGCCGTCGAAATCCTTTTCGAGCGCGTCGATCGAGAAATGCCCGGTCGGCATGGCGAGCCCGTTCTTGTCGAGCTCGGCGCGGAATGCCTTCGGGTCGTCATAGACGCCGCCGAACCCTTCGACTTCGCTGTAGCCGAGCTTGCCGAGCGTCTTGAGCACGTCCTCCCAAGGCTGGAAATTGCGCGCACTGTAAAGTTGGAATGACCAGTTCATAGTCTCTGTCCGTTCTCTTGGGGATAGGTGGTTCTTGGGAGGCTACATGCGGTTGCCGGTTGCGGCGTCGAACAGCGAGGCGCGGGCGGGATCGAAACCGATCCGGATCGGGTCGCCGTTGCGGAGTGTCCTTTCCGCCTCGACGCGGAAGGAAAGAATGTGGCCGCCGAGCTTCGTCCACACCAGCGTGTCCGAGCCCATCGGCTCGACGATCTCGACGGCCCCGTCGGTGGTGAAGGGCATTGACCTTGCCGCCTCGCCGAAGGCGATGTGTTCGGGCCTGATCCCGAGCACGCAGGCGCCGGCGGCGGGGCCTGTGCTGTCGAAGGCGTAGCGCTCGAGCGGCACCGAGACACCGTCGGTCTTGAATATCGGGCCGGCGCCGGTTTCCAGTTGTCCCTCGAGAAAATTCATAGCTGGCGAGCCGAGGAACCCGGCAACGAAGCGGTTGACCGGCCGGTTGTAGATCGTCTGCGGCGCATCGAGCTGCTGGATGACGCCGCCCTTCATCACCGCGATGCGGTCGGCCAGCGTCATCGCCTCGATCTGGTCGTGGGTGACATAGATCATGGTGTTTTGCAGCTTGCTGTGCAGCAGCTTGATTTCAACGCGCAGCTCCGAGCGCAGCTTGGCGTCGAGATTGGAGAGCGGCTCGTCGAACAGGAAGACATCGACATCGCGCACCAGCGCCCGCCCGATCGCGACGCGCTGGCGCTGGCCGCCCGAAAGCGCTGACGGCTTGCGCTGCAGCAGTGGCTCGATCTGCAGGATTTCGGCAGCCCGCGCGATGCGCTTGGCGATGTCGTCCTTGGGGATGCCAGCAACACGCAGCCCGAAGGACAGGTTCCTCTCCACCGTCATCTGCGGATAGAGCGCATAGGACTGGAATACCATGCCGATGCCGCGGTCCTTCGGCTCTTCCCAGGTGACGTTCTTGCCCTTGATGAAGATGCGGCCTTCCGAGACGTCGAGCAGGCCGGCAATGCAGTTGAGCAAGGTCGACTTGCCGCAGCCCGACGGACCGAGCAGCACGATGAACTCGCCCTCGGCGACGTCGAGATTGAGCGTCTCCAGCACCGAAATTGCGCCGAAATTCAGCGACAGATCCCGGATTGAGACACTGGGATTTTCGATTCTTGTCATCATCATCCTTTCACTGCGCCGGCGGCAATGCCACGCACGAAGAGCTTGCCGGAAACGAAGTAGACGACGAGCGGTACGAGGCCCGTCAGGATGGTGGCGGCCATGTTGACGTTGTATTCCTTCACGCCTTGCACCGAGTTGACGATGTTGTTGAGCTGCACCGTCATCGGATAGGTGTCGGGGCGGGTGTAGACGACGCCGAACAGGAAGTCGTTCCAGATGCCGGTCACCTGCAGGATGATGGCGACGACGAAAATCGGCAGCGACATCGGCAGCATGATGCGGAAATAGATGCCCCAGAAGCCGGCGCCGTCGACGCGCGCTGCCCGGAACAGCTCTTCCGGCATCGACGAGAAATAATTGCGGAACAACAGCGTCAGGATCGGCATGCCGAAAATGGAATGGACGATCACCAGGCCTTTGAGGCTGCCGTAGAGGCCGATCTCGCGCAGGATGATGACGATTGGATAGATCATCACCTGATAGGGAATGAAGGCGCCGACGATCAGGATGATGAAGAAAGTATCGGCCCCTTTGAAGCGCCAGTTGGCAAGCGCATAACCGTTCACGGAAGCGATCGCGATCGACAGGATCACCGACGGAATGGTGATGCGCACCGAATTCCAGAAGCCACGCGAGAGCCCGTCGCAGTTGAGCCCCGTGCAGGCGGTCGACCAGGCCTTGACCCAAGGCTCGAACGTGATCTCGAGCGGCGGCGAGAAGATGTTGCCGAGGCGTATCTCCGGCATGCCTTTGAGCGATGTCACCACCATCACGTAGAGCGGCAAGAGATAGTAAAGCGCCACCACGATGAGCGTGCCATAGAGGAAAATGTTGCGGCGCGAGAACGTATGCCGCGGCTTCGGTCCGCTCGGCCCGTACGCTTCGAGCCCGATGGTGTCCACACCTGCAGGCAGGGAAACGGTTTGGTCAGACACGCTTCTTGCCTCCAAATTCGAGATAGGCCCACGGCACGATCACGATCACTACGGACAGCAGCATCATGGTCGAGGCGGCAAAGCCCTGACCGAGGTTCTGGGCGAAGAACATGTAGTCATAGACATATTTGGCCGGGACTTCGGAGGCGATGCCGGGCCCGCCGCTGGTCTGGGCGACGACAAGATCGTAGACGCGAACGATGTTGGAGGCGATGATGACGAGCGTGGTGATGAAGACCGGCCGCATCATCGGTATGATGATGAAGAGATAGGTCTTCCAGGTCGGTATCCCATCCACCCGCGCGGCCTTCCAGATATCCTCATCGATGCCGCGCAGACCTGCCAGCATCAGGCACATGATGAGCCCGGTGCCTTGCCAGAGAGCGGCGATCAATATGCCGTAGATGACGATGCTGGAATTATAGAGCGGATCGAAGCTGAAGCTCTCCCAGCCCAGGCTGCGCACCACCCCCTGGACCCCGAATTCGGGGTTGAGCAGCCACTGCCAGACAAGACCAGTGACGATGAAGGAGAGGGCGAAGGGATAGAGGAAAATGGTTCGGAACGTGTCCTCGAACCGGATCTTCTGGTCGAGCAGGGCAGCGAGGAGGAAGCCGATCACCAGCGAGAACACCAGCGACAGCACGCCGTAGATCAGCAGGTTCTCGATCGAGACCAGCCAGCGCGGCGTCGACCACAGCCGGTGGTACTGGTCGAGCCCGATGAAGTGCAGCCGCGGCAGGAGCTTCGAATTCGTGAAGGAATAGAACACCGTCCACACAGTACCGCCGACGAAGACCACCAGGGCGGTGAGGATCATCGGGATCGAGGCGATCTTCGCATTGAGGTTGCGGAAGAGTTGGTTAGGGCGTTCGCTCTTGCTCATCTCAACAGCCGCGCGGGATCGGGTAAGGGCGGTACACTCCCGACCTTGCGCTCGCAGGGTCGGGAGTGAGGCGGTTCGTCGATCTTCAGTCGGCCGAAGCGACGATGTCGGCGAAGCGCTTCTGCGCCTCTTCCACGGTCATGTCCGGTTTGGCGAAGAACTCGGAGAAAAGATCCTCCTTCTGCTTCTGGCTATCCTGCGAAAGCAGCTGGTCCGTCCAGGGCATGACGCTGCCCTTGGCCAGGATGTCGAGTCCCTTCTTCATGCAGTCGTTCGCCGCCTTGAGGTCGACATCGCCGCGCACTGGCAGCGAACCTTTCTTGAGGTTGAAGGCGACCTGCGTCTTGGGATCGAGCAGCGTCTCGGCCAGCACTTCCTGCGCCTTGGACTTTTCGGCGTCCTTCAGCAGCGGGAAGTAGAAAGCGTCACCGCCGGTGGCGATAACCTCGTTCAGACCGAGGCCCGGAAGGCAAGTATAGTCCTTGCCGGCGGTCTGACCGGCAACCTGGAACTCGCCCTGTGCCCAGTCACCCATGATCTGGCCACCGGCCTTACCGGTAATGACGAGATTGGTTGCCTGGTTCCAGTCCTGCACATTGGTGTTCTTCGCCATTTTGCGGGCATCGTCCGCGGCCTTGAAGACCTTGGCGACCTCGGGCCCAGCGGCGAATTCTGCGTCCTTGTCCTTATAGACTTTGAGGAACGTGTCCGTGCCGCCCACCGCCGCAAGCAGCACATCGAAGGCGCCGGAAGCCTGCCAAGGTTGCCCGCCGACCGCGAGCGGCAGGATGCCTGCCTTCTCCAGCGCGGGAGCGGCTGCGACATATTCATTCCAGTTCTTCGGTACCGGCACGCCGGCTTTTTCGAAGGCCGCATTCGATAGCCACAGCCACTGCCAGGAATGGATGTTGACCGGCACGCAATAGATCTTGCCGTCGATGGTGCAGCTGTCGAGCAGGCTCTTCGGCCGCACGATTTCCGTCCACTTGTCCTTGGTGGCGAGATCGGTGAGGTCACGCATCAGCCCAGCCTGCACCAATTCTTCCGCCTGCCGGCCGTGATTGAACTGGGTCGCTCCCATCGGGTCGCCGCCAGTGATGCGGCTGATCATGATCGGACGCGCCGTGCCTCCGGAGCCGGCGATGGCGCCGTCGACCCAATGATTACCAGTCGCGTCGAAAGCCTTGGCGAATTCGGCGACTGCTGCCGCTTCGCCGCCGGAGGTCCACCAATGGGTGACTTCCAGATCCGCCGCGGCCGCCGGGCCGGCAAACTGCAGCGCGGCCGTCGCTGCCAGCGCAGCAGTTATGAGTTTATAGCGCATTTCGGTTCCTCCCAGAATCTGAAACGTTACAGATTTTCGATACGGCAATTGCACCGACTGCGCAACCCCTCGGATAGAAGCAGGTCGAAATTTTTTCGAGACACGAACAAATTCCTTGGTCGGATGCCGCCTGCTGCGCCGCAACAGAAAGGTTGCGCTGCAAAAAATGATGCTGCAGCGCATGAAGGCCGGCAAGATGCGTTCCGCGCACGATCCCTCGCTGATTCCAAACTGTTTTTAAAGCGATGGAGCGGCCCCTCGTTTTTGGGTCCTGCTACCAATCATTGTGCAGTGGCCGTGACAATCTGTAACGTTTCAGTATATAGGGGTTTTTCATCAGACAGAGAGTTGCGGTGCGCCGCAACCCACCGATTGCCGGTAGCCCGGCAACTGCTATGCGCCTGACGGGGCGGGACGAATGGACAGAGGTCGGAGCAAGGACGACGAGGCGACGGGCCGGCCGACGCTGAAGACGCTCGCCTTCATGACCGGGCTGGGCGTCACCACTGTCTCACGTGCGCTGAAGGACGCGCCCGAAATCGGCGCCGAGACCAGGCGGCGCGTCCAGCTCGTCGCCAAGCAGATCGGCTACCGGCCGAACCGTGCCGGCGTGCGCCTCAGGACCGGCAAGACCAACGTCATCAGCCTGGTGCTCAACACCGAGCACGAGATCATGAGCTTTGTCTCGGACATCATCTACGGTGTCTCGGAAGTCATCGCCGATACGCCCTATCATCTGATCGTCACGCCCTATTCGCGCTCGCAGGATCCCCTGGATCCGATACGCTACCTGGTGGAAACCGGTTCCGCCGACGGCGTCATCATTTCGCGCACGCAACCGAACGACCCGAGGGCCCGTTACATGCTGGAGCGCGGCATTCCCTTTGCCACGCATGGCCGCACCGATATGGGGCTGATCCACCCCTACCACGACTTCGACAATTACGCTTTCGCGGCCGAGGCGGTTCGCCATCTGGCCGGCATCGGCCGCCGCAGGCTCGCTCTGCTGGCACCGCCTGTCGAACTCACCTATTACCGCCACACGCTGAACGGCTTTACCGATGCGCTGAGCGAGGTCGGCGCCAGCGAAATCCCGTTCAACACGGTTTCGATCGACCATTCGATCGAGCAGATCAGAATGAGGACCGCGCAGGTCATGCGCCGTGACGTCAGGCCGGATGGTTTCATCAGCAGCGCCGCCGCCGCGACGCTCGCCATCGTCGCCGGCATCGAGGACGCCGGCCTCAAGCTCGGCCGCGATGTCGATGTGGTGTCCAAGCAGTCGTCGGAACTGCTGCATCTGTTCCGCAGGGAATTGCTGGTCGTCAACGAGAACTTCCGGCTGGCCGGCGCCGAACTCGCCCGCTCCGTGCTGGGCTGGATCGGCGGCGCCGCCCCAGGCACCCTACAGAGCCTGAGCGTGCCGAGCAAAGTGCAGGCCTATCGCCACCCCAACTAGCCGGCAGCTCCGCTTCCCCATGGTCCATGGAAGGCGCCCGGTCCGTCGATGCGCTCGAAGCCATGCGCGCCGAAGAAATCGCGCTGCGCCTGGATCAGGTTCGAGGTGCCGCGGCCTTGCCGATAGCTGTCGAAATAGGCAAGCGCGGAAGACAATGCCGGCACCGGCGAGCCCGCTTCCGATGCCCTTGCCACGATGCGCCGAAGCGAGGGATGTGCCTCCTGCATCATGGCGATGAAGGCCGGCGCCATCAAAAGATTGGTGGCTGCGCCGCCAGCGCCGAAGGCTTCCGCCATGGTGTCCAGCAATTGCGAGCGGATGATGCAGCCGGCCCGCCAGATCTTGGCGATGGTCGGCATCGGCAGGTTCCAGTTGAATTCCTTCGATGCGCCGCTCATCACCGCGAAGCCTTGCGCGTAGGCGGCGATCTTGCCGGCAAACAGCGCCAGCTCGAGATCCTTGAGGAGTGCGTCCTTGTCCCCGGAGATCTTGGTCACCCCGCCATTGCCATAGGCCTTTTCCGCCGCCAGCCGCTCATCCTTGATCGACGACAGCACACGCGCCGCCACCGCCGCCTCGATCGCGGTGGCCGGGATGCCGAGCTGCTGCGCCTCGATGACCGACCATTTGCCGGTGCCTTTCTGGCCGGCGCGGTCGAGGATGATGTCGACCACCGGCTTGCCGGTCTTCGGATCGTCAGCAGCCAGCACCTTGGCGGTGATCTCGATCAGATAGGAGTTGAGCCGACCCTTGTTCCAGCCGGAAAACACTGTGCCGATTTCCTTCGGCCCCATGCCGAGCCCATCGCGCAGGATGCCGTAGATCTCGCCGATCATCTGCATGTCGGCATATTCGATGCCGTTGTGGATTGTCTTGACGAAATGCCCGGCGCCGTCGGTGCCGAGCCACGCCGCACAAGGCTCATCCCTGAACTTGGCCGAAATCGCTGTCAGCACCTTTTCGACCCGCTTCCAGGACTCTTCGGTGCCGCCGACCATGATCGAGGGACCATGGCGCGCGCCCTCCTCGCCGCCGGACACGCCCATGCCGATAAAGGTGAGACCCGAGCCGGAAAGCTCGGAGAAGCGCCGCATCGTGTCGCGGAAATTGGCGTTGCCGGCGTCGATGACGATGTCGTTGGCCGACAGCACGCCGCGCAGCGCCGCAATCTGTTCGTCGACCGGCTTGCCGGCGAGCACCATGATGATGATCGGGCGCGGCGGCCGGATGGCGGCGGCGAGTTCCTCCAGGCTGTAGCAGGGCACCACCCTGTCCCTCAGCGCGCCGGCATTTTCGATGAAAGCGTCGGTTCGCGCCGCGGTGCGGTTGAAAACGGCGATCCGGTTCCCCTTCTCGGCGATGTTGAGCGCCAGGTTGGAGCCCATCGTGCCAAGGCCGATCAGGCCGATTTCGGCTTTTTCCATCGTTTCTTCCCTGTTTCCGGATCTTGTTGAGGCGGCGATTTGCGCCGATGCCCATTCTTCCCGTGATGATTGACGGGCCTTCGCGGCGGCGTCAACCGCCTCGCCGAATTGTGTCGCTCAATATTGTGCTTGTCGCAGCCTCGCACCCGAGAAGGGGTACCGTCCCCGTTACGGCCTGATGTCGATCGGCGCCTGGATCTTCACCATCTCGAAATCCGAGACGAGAATGTCGATCCGTGCCATCCACCGGCCGGGAACTGGAATGATGAGACCCTCGACGCGCCAGCTGCCGTCGCCGGGCTTCGTCGCCGAACGCTTTATGGGCCCGATGCCGGAATCGGGTTTCGACAGCACCAGTGTCACTTCTCTGGCGTCGAGCGGCCCGAAGTCGCCGGTCATGATGACCATCGAGGCGGCAACTGGCCCGGCATGGCCGGGCGTGATGCTGAGGTCGGCCATCGCCTTTAGCGCGTGGATATGCACCGATGCCGGTTGTGCAGCGGCGATCGCCAGCGCGCGCGGCGGCGGCGTGAAGCGCCAGCCGGCGGCAACGCCGAATATTGCCAGCACGATCAGCGTCTCGATGCCGATCGAGCGGACCAACCTCCTCTGCACTTCGGTCTCTCCCGCTTCGGCTGGAGCCGTGAGCTTCCAGCGATTGACGGCGGCAAGCGTGAACAGAAAAACGAGCAGCACCAGCTTGACCAGCAGCAATTGCCCATAGGCGGTCCCGACCAGCGCTGCCGGCGTCTGCACCTGGATGACGGCCAGCACGATGCCGGCGGCAGCGAGCACGGCCGCGACAAAAGGGATCGCCCGCGAAAACCGGCGCAGGAAGGACCCAGCTTTGGCCGGCTGACGCCGCACTGCGAGACCAAGCGGCACCAAGGCCCCGGCCCAGAAGGCAATCCCGGCGCCGTGCAGGAACACCATCGGCCTGGTCAGCCACTGCGGTTCGGCAGCACTTGCGTGTCCGCTGGCGGCGAGTGCAGCGCCGGCACCGGTCAGCCCGGCAAGAGCGAACAGTTTTGCACCGCTGCGCCCGGCCAGCGACAGCAGCCCAAGCCCCAGCGCCACCAGCGCGATCAGCACCGTCCAGCCGAAGCTTGTGTCGAGCGCGGTCTGCCAGACGACCGGCTGCGCCAGCCGGGCGAGCGGCGCGCCAAGCGCATCCAACCCTTGCAAGCCAAGCGACAGGGGTGTCGCGACCAGCCCGCACAGGATCGCAGCGATGACGAAGCGCTGGCCGGAATGCCCGCCCTGCGCCAGCCAAGCCAGCGCAAAGGCGCCGCCGCCGCCGAGAAAGAGCCCGATATAGAGAAACACTTTGCCGATCCAGATCGCCGACCTGAGGTCCCAGTCGACGGCTTCGTTCACAGCTGGCCGCGCACTGGGCGCGCCGACAGAAAACAGCACGGCGCCGCCGACCGGATGGCCATCGGCGGAAATCACCCGCCAGCTCAGCACATGCGTGCCGGACTTCAGCGTTTGCGGATTATCGATCTCGACCATCCGATCGCTGAGGCGAAAGGCAGTCAGTTGAAGCGGCGTGCCGTCGGGCTGCACCAGGGTCAGCACCAGCGGCGACACCGGTTCGCTGAAGGTCAGCGAGAATTGCGTCGGGCTTTGTGCCAGCACCGCGCCGTCGCCCGGATCGGTTGTGATCAGCGCCGCATGGGCAAAGGCGGCGCCAGGCACGGCAATGACGGCAAGCAACACCAGCATGGCCAACAGGCCAACGGCAAGCCGATTGACGTGCTTACCCGGCATGCAAGCCTTTTGTAGGAAGAATGCCGCGCTCATGTCACCACCACAAAACAGCAGCGCGCTCGACCATCCGAAAAATGAGCGCCACCAGGAGATCACTTCTTCGGCAAGAGCTTGATGCCGGGCGCCGGATACTCCAGTGCATCCTCATCCTGGCCTGCCGCCGGAATCTCGATCCAGCGGTCGGCGGCACCGTCGCATTCCTGCACCACCGGGAAGTAGAGCTTTTCACCGGCCGGCAGGTCTGCTGCCAGTGTCCCGCGGAAGACGAACTCGTCGTAGAACTCGTCCGGCAGGCTGCCGCCGCTCCAGTCGACCTCCTTGACACCACTGGCCACCGCCTGGCCGTAAAGCTGATAGGATTTCTCGTATTTGCCTTTCTTGACCTGCAACGTCCAGCCCGGCTTCGGCATCGGCTTCACCGAAATCACACCTTCCGGGATTTGCACGCGCACGGCGGTCGTCGCCTTGCCGTCACAGCCATGCGGCACACGCAGAACAGCCTTGTAGGTCGAGCCGACTGCTGCCTCCTGGGTTTCGAGCGTGACGTGGGCGAAGGCCCCGCTCGTGCCGAGAACGACAAGCGTCCCGGCGGCCAGAAGATACTTTTTCATGATATCCCTCAAATCTCGATTTCTGACCGGATCAATCAGCATGATCGTCCATGCCGCCCGTTGCGCCGATGCCTTCCACCGCAAACTCGACGGTGACAGTGCCAGCCTTCTCGAAGGTCAGCGTGGCGGAGAATTTTTCGCCTTGCTTCGGCTGCCGCTTCAAATCGACGAACATCAGATGATAGCCGCCGGGCGCTAGCGCCACCTTGCCGCCAGCTGGAATCTCGAGGCCACCGGTGACCGGCCGCATGGTCATGACGCCATTGCTCACACCCATCGCATGCAGTTCGGCCTTGGCCGAAATGTCGGACGAAATCGACAGCAATCGGTCTGGCGAACTGCCGGTATTGGTGATGGTGAAATAGCCGCCGGCCACCTTGGCGCCGGCCGGTGTGGCGCGCGACCAGGGATGTCCGATCTCGAGGTCGCCGACCTTGAACTCATGCGCAAAGACGGCCTGGGCACTGATAAACAAGAGGGCGAGAACCAACACGGTGATGCCGAGGGGTTCCTCGAAGCTGCGCGGGAAGGGACTGTAGCGCCCAAGCCGCGCACGGAAAGAGTAAGACATGATTGCTCCATGAAAGTGAGATCGCGCCGTTGGCCGGTCGCGCACAGTTTCGATTGTTGGATGAATACGCCCACGAAAAGTTCCGCGAGACGAACGGATGCGGCTCAGGCCGCAGCCGGCGGCGCGCGCGGGTTCGACGGGGAGCGGTTGCGGGCAAAATCGGGGTGCCGGAACGCCGGAAGCACGAAGGCGACGGCTTCTGAAGAAAGGCTGCCGAGCAATGTGCCGGCACCTGGCGGCACATAGGCCGGCGAAAGCATGCCGCAGCCAAGAACGCAGCAGGTCGGCAGGTGCTGGTGCGGATCGCCGCTAGGAAGCTGGGCGGCACCTTCATGGGTGCAGATGACGTTGCCGAACGCGTCAAGTTGCGAGGCATTCGGCCCCGTGCCGAAGGCAGATGCGCCCAGCATAGACTGAAGCAACAGCAAACAGGCCGCGGCGAATGCGGCCGGCATGCTCCATCGTCTCCGCCGGATGTTCAAGAACCTGCCTCTTCACGCAGCAACCGCAGATACCTAGCACGACGCCGTCGTGCGGAAAATTGCCAAATTACTGCTGCGGCAACGCGGCGCGATTGATGCATGTCGCCCAAAAGCTCCCCTCGGGCCTGACCCGAGGGCGGCGCAGCGATTTTGGGAAAACGAAAGCGCGTCGCATGAATCCAGACGCGGCGCGCTTAAGCCCGTTGCTGCTGCCGGCCTTCGGGGATCGAGGTCAGCAGCGTATTTCGCGCCGACTTCAGATGCTTGCGGCAGGCGGCGTCGACCTTGCCGAGATCGCGCGATTTGAGCGCCGCGATGTAGGCCAGATGCTCGGCCACCGCGACTTCGTTGCGTTCGCGTTCCTGTGCCTTGTTCCATTGATAGTGGTAGTGGAAGATCATGGCGATGACGTCGTAGAAGTCGACGATGAAGCGGTTGTGCGATGCGCGATGGATCAGGCGGTGAAAGCGCTCGTCCAGCTCGGAGAATTCGTTGAAGCGGATGGCGATCTCGCGCGCCAGCATGCGATGCTCCTCTTCCAGCCGATCGAGGTCGGCCCAGACCGGACTGTCCTCCGGCAAGGCGGCAAAGGCGGCGGCCGAGCGCAACTCGAACATTTCGCGTATTTCCGTCAGCTCCAGCGCGAAGGCGCGGGTGAAGCCTTTCAGCACCCAGTGGCTGTTGCGGCGCTTCTCGATCAGGCCGAAGCGGGAAAAGCGGATCAGGAACTCGCGCACGCTGGTGGTGCCGACGCCGATCTCGCGCGCCAGTTCGAGTTCGTTGATCTGCATGCCGGCCTCGGCGCCGCCGACAAGCAGCCGCCGCATGAACGAGCGCTCGATGATCTGCGCCAGCGTATCGGTCTCTTCCTCGGGGAAGAAATCGTCCGGTCGCGGCGTACGCAGAACCGTCTTGCTGCGCTTGTTCCAGTCGATCAGTCCCGTCTCTTCCATGCGGGCAAGGATGGTGCGCACCGTCGTGCGGCTGACGCCGAGCAGCGTGCCGAGTTCGGGCTCGGACGGCAGGCTCTTCGTTTCATCGAGCAGCCGGAGACCTCGATTATAGGCGTCCTTGTAGACGTTGTTGCTCTTCGACATCCCTGCCCCGTTGCGCGCCGGCGCTTGCAGCAGCTGGCTTGAAGCGCGATATGACAGATGCTGCTAGCATGATCCCAAAAAGCGAATCGCTTTCGGAAAGCATCATGCGCAATTCTAGCTTTAGTTGTAGAGCGTCCTTTGCGTCCAAAAGAACGCGCAACACTCTCACGAAAAAAACATTGACGCAAAAATGTTTTTTCACGATAAAAGACATTATCCATTAATAGGCGCGTGTCAATCCGCGCGCGTCCCAGGAACTCACCCAGGAAACTGCCCGTGAACGCCGCAAACAGCATTCTTCTGTCCCCCGCCGACAATGTCGTAGTTGCCAATGGCCGCATCGAGATCGGCTCCGTGCTGCCGGGCGGCGCCGTCGCCACGGCACTGATCGAGCCCGGCCACAAGGTGGCGATCAAGCCGATCCGTGCCGGCGATGCCGTTGTTAAATACGCCCAGGCGATCGGTCGCGCCACGCAGGATATTGCGCCTGGCGAGCATGTTCACTCGCACAATCTGGTTTTCGAGTCCGGGCGCTTGCCTGTGGTGCCGCCGAGCGAGGCGGTGCACGCGACGGAGGCCGACCGCGCCCGCACCTTCATGGGCTACCGCCGCGCCGACGGCCGTGCCGGCACACGCAACTTCATCGGCATCATCGCCAGCGTCAATTGCTCGGCCACCGTCTGCCACGCCATCGCCGACGAGGCGAACCGCAGGCTTTTGCCAAAATATCCGGGTATCGACGGCTTCGTTCCGATCGTCCACGGCCAGGGCTGCGGCATGAGTGCCACCGGCGACGGCATGATGGTGCTGCATCGCACGCTGGCCGGCTATGCCCGCCATCCGAATTTCGGCGGCGTGCTGATGGTCGGGCTCGGTTGCGAGGTCAACCAGCTCACCCTCTACGGCCAAAAAGGCGCCGCTGCCGGAAAACGCCATTTCAACATCCAGGAAGCCGGCGGCTCGCGCAAATCGGTCGAGAAGGCGATGGGCGTGCTCGCCGAGATCGCTGAAGAAGTCGGCAAGCTGCAGCGTGAGCCGATCCCGGTCAGCGAGATCGTCGTCGGCCTGCAGTGCGGCGGCTCCGACGGCATGTCCGGCATCACCGCCAATCCGGCGCTGGGAGCCGCCGTCGACATCCTCGCCGGCGTCGGCGGCATCGGTATCCTTTCCGAGACCACCGAAATCTACGGTGCCGAGCACCTGCTCGCCTATCGCGCGGCATCCCCGGAGATCGCCGCCAAACTCGACGGCTATGTGAAGTGGTGGGAAGACCATGTCGCCAAGCATGGCGCCTCCATCGACAACAATCCCTCGCCCGGCAACAAGCGCGGCGGTCTGACCACCATCCTGGAAAAGTCGCTGGGCGCGGTGGCCAAGGGCGGCCAGACGCCGCTCAACGGCGTCTTCGGCTATGCCGAGAAGGTCACGGGCCACGGGCTGGTGTTCATGGATACCCCCGGTTACGACCCGGTCTCCGCCACCGGCCAGGTTGCCGGCGGCGCCAACGTCATCGTCTTCACCACCGGCCGCGGCTCCTGCTTCGGCTGCCGGCCGACGCCGTCGATCAAGGTCGCCACCAACTCGACCATGTATCACGCCATGGAAGAGGACATGGACGTGAACTGCGGCGTCATCGCCTCCGGTGAAAAGACCATCGCCGGTATGGGCCGCGAGATTTTCGAACTGATCGTAGAGACGGCTTCCGGGCGCAAGACCAAGAGCGAGGTATTCGGCTACGGCGACAACGAGTTCGTGCCGTGGCACCTCGGGGCGACCCTCTAGCCCTACCATTAACCGCCGAAGACAATAGACGGGCCGGACAATGGCCGGTGGGAGGCTTTGCATGAAGAAACGCCGTGTCGGCAGTACCTCGCTAGAAATAACCGAGGTCAGCTTCGGCGGCGCGGCGGTCGGCGGCCTCTACCGGGGCTGCCCGCGCGAGGCGGCGATGGAAACGCTGCAGGGCGCCTGGGATGCCGGCTTGCGCTATTTCGATACCGCGCCCTTCTACGGCTTCGGCCTCTCGGAACGCCGCTTCGGCGATTTCCTGCGTGACAAGCCGCGCTCATCCTACGTGCTGTCCACCAAGGTCGGCCGCCTGTTTCACCCGGTGCCGGAAGACCAGGTTCCGGACCACTCCTATGTCGATCCGCTGCCCTTCGCGCTCGACTATGACTATTCCTATGACGGCATCATGCGCTCGGTGGAGTTCAGCTATGCGCGGCTTGGCCTCAACCGGATCGACATCCTGTTCGTCCACGACATCGGTGTCTATACGCATGGCGTCGAGAAGACGAAGCAGCATTTTCGCCAATTGATGGATGGCGGGCTGAAGGCGCTGGAAGAGCTGAAGTCGTCCAGGGTCATTTCGGCCTACGGCCTGGGTGTCAACGAGGTGCAGGTCTGTCTCGACGTCCTGCGCCAGGCGCCGCTCGACTGCATCCTGCTGGCCAGCCGCTATTCGCTGCTTGACCGCACCGCCGAAGCCGAACTGCTGCCGCTTTGCCAGCAACGGCAGACCTCGCTGATCATCGGCGGCGTCTTCAATTCCGGCATCCTGGCCACCGGTCCGGTGCCAGGCGCGCATTTCGACTACCTGCCGGCCACCGCGGACATTCTCGACCGTGTCGGCGCCATGGAAAAAATCGCCGACGAGGGGGGTTATCCGCTTGCCGCTGCGGCGTTCCAGTTCCCACTGCACGAGCCTGTGGTGGCCAGCGTGCTGACAGGCACCGGCAAGCCCGCCAACCTCGCGCGAAATCTCGAGCTGCTCGAAATCCAGGTGCCGGAAACGGAATTCACCAAGTACAGTCCTTACACGATCGTGCAGAAACTCGGCTAATTCGCTGCGGTCTGCATCCGCTCTGCGGCTAAACGCCCAACTATGTGATCTGGAAGCATCTCAAAAAAGAATGAATATTCCATATTGACTATGGAATGGAATTAATATTCCATGGCTATCAGAGAGGATCTGCAGGTTTGAGCGTGGCAATGAGGATCGGCAAGGAGGGCTCCCGTCCCGCCTAGCTATACGGAGACCGGTACGAAACACCGCTTGCGTCGACCGAACCGATGCACTATCAAAAAGCGGTAACTGTTTTTTATTGATAAAGTTCCGTTTGGACCACGCCTGCCCGAATGGAGCTTCCGTAACGTTCACCGGGCGACTTAGGGAGGAATCTTATGAAATTCGTGACCAGCATTCTCAACCGCCGCGCATTCGTGGCACTCGCAGCCGCCTCGATGCTTGCCGGCGTGATGCATTCGGCGCCGGTTTCGGCGGCGGACGCAACCATTCCGATCATCGTCAAGGACACCACCTCTTTCTACTGGCAGATCGTTCTGGCCGGCGCCCGCAAGGCCGGCAAGGACCTCGGCGTCAACGTGCCGGAACTCGGCGCCCAGGCCGAGACCGACGTCAACGGCCAGATCTCGATCCTTGAAAACGCCGTCGCAGGCAACCCGGCCGCCGTCGTCATTGCACCGACCGAAGCCAAGGCGCTCGGCAAGCCGATCGACGAGGCTGCCACCAAGGTCAAGATCATCGGCATCGACTCCGGCGCCGACTCCAAGGCCTTCACCTCATTCCTGACCACCGACAACATCCAGGGCGGCCGCGTCGCCGCTGACGGCCTCGCGGCGGCTATCGGCGAAGCCAATGGCGGCAAGATCGAGGGCGAGGTCGCCCTGATCACCGCGCTTCCCGGCGCCGGATCGCTCGAACAGCGTGCCCAGGGCTTCAAGGAGCAGCTCGCCGCCAAATATCCGGGCCTCAAGCTGGTCGCCGACAAATACGCCGACGGCCAAGCCACCACCGGCCTCAACATCGCGACCGACCTGATCACCGCCAACCCGAACCTCAAGGGCATCTTCGCCTCCAACCTGATCATGGCGCAAGGCGTCGGTCAGGCGATCGCCGAGAACAGCCTTGCCGGCAAGGTCGGACTGATCGGCTTCGACAGCGACGAGAAGCTGGTCAAGTTCCTCAACGACGGCGTCATTTCCGGCCTCGTCGTCCAGGATCCGTACCGGATGGGCTATGACGGCATCAAGACCGCGCTCGCCGCTTCGAAGGGCGAGAAGGTCGAGGCCAATGTCGATACCGGCGCCAACCTCGTCACCAAAGCCAACATGAAGGATCCGAAGATCGACGCGCTGCTCAATCCGAAGCTCGACTGAGCACCGGTATAGGCGCACCGTTTCCGGGGCCTCGTTGCCCCGGAAGCACTGTCGCGTAAGCAGCTTGGAAATTAGCCGGCTTAATTATCTTGGCGATGCGACCGGCCTCGCCGCGTGCCAATCGAGAGGCGAGTTCTGGGAGGACTGTCATGACGTCGACGGCGCAAGAATTGCACCCGGCCCCCGTGCTGGAACCCGGCAGGACGATCCTCGAACTCAAAGGGCTGGAAAAGCGATATCCCGGCACGCACGCACTGAAGCCGGTTGACCTCGCCTTCAAGGCCGCTGAAATCCACGCCATCGTCGGTGAGAACGGCGCCGGCAAATCCACTCTGATCAAGCTTTTGACCGGCGTTATGCCGCGCACTTCCGGAGAGGTCATCTGGGAGGGCAAGCCGGAGGCACTGGCGACGCCGCACGAGGCGATGGCGCTCGGCATCAATGCCGTGCATCAGGAAGTCGTTCTGTGCCGCCATCTCACAGTCGCCGCCAACATGTTCCTCGGCGAGGAGGATTCCCGCTTCGGCATCCTGCAGCAGCGGGCGATGGTCAGGGAAGCGCAGAAGATCATCGACGATCTCGGCTTCGACCTGCCGGCGCATGTCGTGCTGGGCGACCTGACCATCGGCCAGCAGCAACTGATCGCCGCCGCGCGCGCCACCGTGCGCGGCACCAAATTCCTGATCTTCGACGAACCGACTGCCTATCTCACCCGCAAGGAGGCCGACCAGCTGTTCACGCTGATCCGCCGGCTGAAGGGCGAAGGCGTCACCATCATCTACATCAGCCATCGCATGGAAGAGGTGTTCGAGCTCGCCGACCGCGTCTCGGTGCTGCGCGACGGCACGCTGGTCGGCACCCGGAACATCGCCGAAACCAACGACGCCGAGCTGGTCAAGATGATGATCAACCGCTCGATCGAGCAGGTCTACCACAAGGAGCATTTCACACCAGGTGCGACGCTTGTCGAAGCGAGAAACCTGTCGGGAAAGGGCTTCGAAAATGTCTCGATGTCCGTCCGCGCAGGCGAGATCGTCGGGCTCTACGGCCTGATCGGCGCCGGGCGCAGCGAGTTCGTCACCACGCTCTACGGCCGCCATCGCAAGTCGGCCGGCCAGATTTTCTGGCAAGGTAACGAGGTTCAGGTCAACTCCGAGCACGACGCGATCCGGCTCGGCATGGCGCTGGCGCCGGAAAGCCGCCGTGACCAGGGCCTCTGCCTCAACCTGCCGGTCGGCCTCAACCTCAACCTGCCGATCTACAAGCGCATATCGAGCAATCTGCTGATCTCCAGCACGCAGGAGAAGGCCGAGGCGGATCGCCAGATCGCCAACCTCAGGATCAAGACGCCGACGCGTCATGCGCTCGCCTCCAGCCTGTCCGGCGGCAACCAGCAAAAGATCGTCATCGGCAAATGGCTGGCGCACGGCGCCAAGCTGTTCATCTTCGACGAGCCGACGGTCGGCGTCGATGTCGGCACCAAGGCCGAGATCTACCGCCTGTTCGGCGCGCTTTTGTCTAAAGGCGCCGGCATCATCCTGATCTCGTCCTATCTGCCGGAGGTCTACGAGCTCGCCGACACGCTGCATGTGTTCCGGCGCGGCAAGCTGGTGGCCACGCACGGCTTCCGCACCGCCAATCACGAGGACATTCTCACTCAGGCGCTCGCCGAGAAACAAGAAAAGCTGGGAGGACAGATATGAGCACCGAGGCGATTCCTGCCGAAAAACCGAAGCGGAACTATAACGCCCTGTTCGGGCTGACACTGCTGGCGCTGCTGGTGCTGTTGTGGGTCATCCTGTCGGTGGCGACGCCGAGCTTCGCCTCCGCCAACAACATTTCGAACCTGCTGCGGCAGGGTTCGATGATCGCCATCCTGGCCGTTGGCCAGACCTTCGTCATCATCACCGGCGGCATCGACCTTTCCGTCGGCGCCGTGGTCGGCTTCGCCACCGTCATCGCAGCGATGCTGATCAACGCCGGGGTGCCGGTTATCCTCGCCATCCTGATCACACTTTTAGTCGGCGTCGCCATCGGCCTGTTCCATGGCTTCGGCATCGTCAAGATGGGTCTGCCGCCGTTCATCATCACGCTGGCGACCCTGACCTCGCTGCGCGGCATCGGCCTTTTGATGACCAACGGCAACTCGATCTCGATCAACAACGACGCCTTCCAGCTGTTCTCGCGCAGCTCCTCCCTCGGCGTCCCCAACCTGTTCTGGATGGTGATCCTGGTCGGCATCCCCGCCTACATCTTCCTGCATCACAGCCGCTGGGGCCGCTACCTGTTCTCGGTCGGCTCCAATGCCGAGGCCTCGCGGCTTTCCGGCGTCAACGTCCAGCGCACCATTTACATGGCCTATACGCTGTCTGGCCTGTGCGCGGCTTTTGTCGGCGTGCTGCTCGCATCGCGCATCGGCATCGGCAATCCCACCCAGGCCGAGGGCTGGGAGTTGCAGGCAATCGCCTCGTCGGTGATCGGCGGCACCTCGCTGTTCGGCGCCGTCGGCTCTGTGCACGGACCGCTGCTCGGCGCCTTCATTCTCGCCACCATCAATAACGGCGCCAATCTCTTGAACGTCAACGCCTTCTGGCAGCGCATCATCACCGGCGTGCTGATCATCGTCATTGTCTATTTCGACGGCCTGCGCCGCCGCGGCAAGTAGGCTTACCTTTAACAACCGCCGGCCCGGCATCGCGGGTCCGGCGGTGCCATGAACAGACTGGATTGAAGCATGAAAGCCGTAGTCTGCCGGTCGCCCGGCGACCTTGTCCTGGAAGACCGCCCGGCGCCGGGTGCACCGCCTTCCGGCTGGGCGCTGGTCGCGGTCAGCCATGTCGGCATCTGCGGCACCGATTACCACATCTTCGAGGGCAAGCATCCCTTCCTCGCCTATCCCCGCATCATGGGCCATGAAGTATCGGGAACCGTGCTGGAGGTTGGCGAAGGCGTCGACGACCTTGCCGTCGGCGAACCGGTCGTCATCAACCCCTATCTCGCCTGCGGCAAATGCATCGCCTGCCGGCAAGGCAAACCCAACTGTTGCGTCAAGATCGAAGTGCTCGGCGTTCACCGCGACGGCGCCATGTGCGGGCAGACTCTGGTGCCGGCGCAAAACCTTTATCCGGCAAACGGCCTGTCGCTGGCGGATGCCGCCGCCGTCGAGTTTCTGGCGATCGGCGCGCACGCCGTGCGGCGTTCGCTGGGCCATCCCGGCGCACGCACGCTGGTCATCGGCGCCGGGCCGATCGGGCTCGGCACGGCGCTGTTTGCCCGCATCACCGGGTTCGACGTGACGCTGCTCGACATGAGCACGGAACGACTGGGTTTTGCCGAAGGTGAACTCGGCTTTTCGATCCTCGACGGCTCACGCGGCTCGGCCACCGATCTGGTGCGAGACGCGACCGAAGGCGACGGTTTCGACGTGGTATTCGATGCCACCGGCAACACCCAGTCGGTCCAGTCGGCCTTCGCCCATGTCGCGCATGGCGGAACGCTGGTCCTGGTCAGCGTCGTCAAGGACGACATCGCCTTTTCCGACCCCGAATTCCACAAGCGCGAGATGACGTTGATCGGCAGCCGCAACGCGCTGCGCGCCGACTTCGAACACGTTGCCGCCTCGATCCGCAATGGCGCGGTGCCGCTGGCAAAGCTCGTCACCCATCACACGACGCTTGCGGACACACCGCGCGACCTCGCCCGCTGGGCGCATGAAAAATCTGGCCTGATCAAGGCTGTCATCCAGGTCGGATGAGACAGGGATAGGCGCTCCTGCGCCACCTGCAGATGGCCTGCGACGTTGGCTAAAGCGCCGACAGTTTGAGCTCGACCCGCTCAGCCGGGAACCGTGTCTCGGCGAACTGGATCGGTTGGCCGTCCGGCGTGACGTTGACGGCGAGCGTGACCAGCACGATGGCGCCCGGCCGCAGATCGAGATCGGCGAGATCGGCGGCATCCGCATGGCGCGCCGACAGCACTGTCGATTGCCTGAGATAATCGCTGACCCCGAAACGCGCCAGCGAAGCGGTGACCGAACCGGTTTCCGCCATCGCGGCATCGATGCCGGCGAAGCGTTTCGCGTCGAACCAGCCGGTGGCGCGCGACACCGGCTGTCCGTCGGCCTCGCCGCGTGTTTCCAGGCGTATGACGTTCGAGCCTTTGGCAAGACCAAGCCCCTCGGCGACGCGCCGGCTGGCCGGCTCGACGGCCGACTCAAGCAAAATGCTAAGGCGTTCGGATGCTTGCCCTTGCAGGCCTGTCGAAAAGCGTGTTCGCGTGCCGATCGGATAGGATAGGCGCTTGCGCGACAGCACGAAGGTGCCACGCCCCTGCTCAGCCCTGAGCACGCCCTCCTGCACCAGCGCGGCGATGGCGCTGCGCACAGTATGGCGGTTGACGCCATAACGTTCGGCCAGCGCAACCTCTGGCGGCAGCGCAGCATGCTCCGCGAAATCGCCAACGGCGATCGAATGCAGGATCTGGTCGGCGATCTGCCGCCACAGCGAAACGCCGCTGCGCCGTTCGATGCTGTTTGCCATCTGCCGCCCGATCATTTTCGCCCCCAATCTCCCCAATCTTTTCGCCCATGTCATCCACCCGTCATGGACACACGCTAGATAGTAGATATAATTTGTATAGTTGTCTATATCAATAGACAAATTTTGATCGAGAAGGAGCTCCGGTCATGCGAGGACAGCAAGCGCGGGATCAGGCCGAGCGCAAGGCCGTCATGGCGACGCTGGCGCAGTCGACCGGCGATGACATCGTCCGCCTCTGGAACGAGGCCGGCCTGCCTTCGGAGGCGGAATTCTTGCGCGGTCCCGAGACCGGCCTGGTCACCGTGCGCGGCCGCGTCGGCGGCGGCGGCGCACCGTTCAATGTCGGCGAGGCAACCGTCACCCGCGCCACGGTGCGGCTTCCGTCCGGGCAGGTCGGCCACTGCTACACACTCGGCCGCGACAAGCAAAAAGCGGGGCTGGCGGCGATCGCCGACGCGCTCTGGCAGGATCCAGCTCATCGCAGCGAGATCGAGACCAGGATCGTCGCGCCGTTGCAGGCGGCACAGGCCAAGGCGCGTGAGCAGCGTCGGGCCGAGACGGCGGCAACGAAGGTTGATTTCTTCACCATGGTGCGCGGAGAAGACTGATGGACATCGCAACGCAATCGATCGAAGGCGGCTTCGCCGATCCGGTGTTCAATGCGCAGATGGTGTTTCGCGCCGTCATGGATGCAATGGCGCGGCCCGGAACGCTGCAGCCCCTGCCGGTGTTTGCCCGCCCGCCGGCGCCGCTGTCGGCCACCACCGGCGCTATCGTGCTGGCGCTTTGCGACAACGACACGCCGCACTGGCTCGACCCTGCTTTGCAGGCCTCCCCTGCGGTCAAATCCTGGCTTGGTTTCCACACCGGTGCGCCATTGGCCAATACGCCGGCCGATGCCCATTTCGCGTTGATTGCCTCGCCGGCCGAAATGATGGCGCTCGACGGCTTTTCGCAAGGCACCCAGGATTATCCCGACCGTTCCACCACACTGATCCTGCAGGTCAGCGATTTCGTCTCTGGCACGCCTCTGTTGCTCGAAGGCCCCGGCATTGAACTGACAATGACGATCGCGCCGGCTCAGATGCCGCGTCATTTCGTCGAACAGTGGAAGCAGAACAACCAGCGCTTTCCGCGCGGCGTCGACATCATCCTTGCCGGCCCTGACGGCGTCGCCTGCCTACCGCGCACGACGCACATCAAGACGATGGAGACGTAGAATGTATGTCGCGGTAAAAGGCGGCGAAGCTGCCATCGCCAATGCCCACAGACTGCTCGCCGATCGCCGGCGCGGCGATCGTTCCGTGCCGGCGCTTCGCCTCGACCAGATCGTCGAGCAGCTGGCACTCGGCGTCGACCGGGTGATGAGCGAAGGCTCGCTCTATGACCGCGAATTGGCGGCACTCGCCATCGTCCAGGCACGCGGCGACATGATAGAGGCGATCTTCCTGGTCCGCGCCTATCGCACAACGCTGCCACGCTTCGGCTACACCAGGGCGATCGACACCGGCGCGATGTTGGCCGAGCGGCGCGTTTCGGCGACCTACAAGGACCTGCCCGGCGGCCAGTTGCTCGGCCCGACCTTTGACTACACCCACCGCCTGCTCGATCCTGAGCTTGCCGCCGGCGGCAATGTCGCAGAGCCGCTGCAGCGCGCTGGCGATTCCGAAGTCATGCCGCGCGTTTCAGCGATCCTCGCCCGCGAAGGCCTGATCGAGCCCGACGGCGACATGCCGCAGGATCATGTCCCCGGCGACATCACCCGCGAGCCGCTGGAATTTCCGATGGCGCGCGACATCCGCCTGCAGGCGCTGTCGCGCGGCGATGAGGGCTTTCTGCTGGCGCTCGGCTACTCCACCCAGCGCGGCTATGCCCGCAACCACCCCTTTGTCGGCGAAGTCCGCATCGGCGAGGTCGAGCTGGAACTGGAAGTGCCGGAGCTGCCTTTCGCCGTGCCGCTCGGCTCAATCCGCGTCACCGAATGCCAGATGGTCAATCAGTTCAAGGGTTCGGCCAAGGCGCCACCGCAATTCACCCGCGGCTACGGTCTCGTCTTCGGCCAGAGTGAGCGCAAGGCGATGGCCATGGCGCTGTGCGACCGCGCACTGCGCGCCTCGGAATTCGGCGAAGATGTCGTCGCCGCCGCGCAGGACGAGGAGTTCGTCATCTCGCATTCAGACAATGTCCAGGCGACCGGCTTCGTCGAGCATTTGAAGCTGCCGCACTATGTCGACTTCCAGGCCGAGCTCGACCTGGTGCGCCGCATGCGCGCCGAGCACGACGCCCGCGAACGCGCCGGTAGGGCCGAAGAAAAAAGGGAGGCCGCGGAATGACCGCACAACCAACCGACATCGCCGCCTACAACTTCGCCTATCTCGACGAGCAGACCAAGCGGATGATCCGCCGCGCGATCCTCAAGGGCATAGCCATTCCTGGCTATCAGGTGCCGTTCGCCTCGCGCGAGATGCCGATGCCCTATGGCTGGGGCACCGGCGGCGTCCAGGTCACCGCTTCGATCATCGGGCCTGACGACGTGCTGAAGGTCATCGATCAGGGCGCCGACGACACCACCAATGCGGTCTCGATCCGCGCCTTCTTCAAGAAGGTCGCCAATGTCGCCGTGACCACCGAGACGGCAAAAGCGACCATCATCCAGACTCGCCACCGCATTCCCGAACATCCGCTGACAGCGGGCCAGGTGCTGGTCTACCAGGTGCCGATCCCCGAGCCGCTGCGCTTCCTCGAGCCGCGCGAGACCGAAACGCGCAAAATGCATGCGCTGGAGGAATACGGCCTCATGCATGTCAAGCTCTATGAGGACATCGCCAGGCACGGCCGCATCGCCACCACCTATGCCTATCCGGTCAAGGTCGAGGGCCGCTACGTGATGGACCCGTCGCCGACGCCGAAATTCGATAATCCGAAGATGCACCGCTCGCCGGCTTTGCAGTTGTTCGGCGCCGGCCGCGAAAAGCGCATCTATGCTGTGCCGCCGTTCACCGAGGTGGTCAGCCTCGACTTCGAGGACCATCCATTCGAGGTGCAGACCTTCGACCAGCCCTGTGCTCTGTGCGCGGCCGAGAACGTCTATCTCGACGAGGTCATCCTCGACGACCTTGGCGGTCACATGTTCGTCTGCTCCGACACAGATCATTGCGAGAAGCGGAGGGCGGAAGGCCATCGCGGCCACCTTGCGCCCGAGACGATGGAGCCGGCGCAATGACTGACGACGAACCGCTGCTGCGCGTTTCCGCGCTGTCGAAATTCTACGGCTCGCGCGTCGGCTGCGAGAACGTCACCTTCGACCTGTGGCCGGGCGAGGTGCTGGCGGTGGTCGGCGAGTCCGGTTCCGGCAAGACGACGCTTCTCAATTGCCTGTCGACCCGGCTGCTGCCAAGCTCCGGCACCGCCAGTTACCGCATGCGCGACGGACAGTTCCGCGAGCTTTACCGCATGAGCGAGGCCGAGCGCCGCTTCCTGATGCGCACCGACTGGGGTTTTGTCCACCAGAACCCCGCCGATGGATTGCGCATGACGGTTTCGGCCGGTGCCAATGTCGGCGAGCGGCTGATGGCGGTGGGCGACCGCCACTATGGAAAAATCCGCGCCACCGCAGTCGACTGGCTGTCACGGGTTGAGATCGACGAGGACCGCATCGACGACGAGCCGCGCGCCTTTTCCGGCGGCATGCGCCAGCGCCTGCAGATCGCCCGCAATCTCGTAACCGGGCCGCGGCTGGTGTTCATGGACGAGCCGACCGGCGGTCTCGATGTCTCGGTGCAGGCGCGCCTGCTCGACTTGCTGCGCGGCCTTGTCACCGATCTCGGCCTGTCGGCCATCGTCGTCACCCACGACCTTGCGGTGGCGCGCCTGCTGTCGCAGCGCATGATGGTGATGAAGGACGGCCGCGTCGTCGAAAGCGGCCTCACAGACCGCGTGCTCGACGATCCGCGCGCGCCCTACACGCAGTTGCTTGTATCCTCGATACTACAGGTTTGACGATGTTTGCTCCGGCGTACCCCCCTCTGGCGTGCCGGCCATCTCCCTCTCAAGGGGAGAGATTGGCAGCTTTTATGTCCCGCCCGTTTTGTGACGTAGGAGAAAGGCGAAACCGAATGCGACAGCCGATCTCCCCCCTTGAGAGGGAGATGGCCGGCACGCCGGAGGGGGGTGTTGGCCCGCAAACGAATGACGATTGGAGTATTTTCTGATGGCCACCCCGCTCGTTGTCTCCGATGTCGCCAAGAGCTTCACCATGCATCTGCGCGACAGCATCAAGCTGCCGGTGGTCGCCGGTGTGTCGTTCTCGATCAGGGCCGGCGAATGCGCCGTGCTCGGCGGCCCTTCCGGCGCCGGCAAGAGCTCGATCCTGAAGATGCTCTACGGCAACTATGCCGTCGACGAGGGCCAGATCATCGTCCAGCACGAGGACGGGCTGATCGACCTTGCCTCGGCCACCCCGTGCACCGTGCTTGCCGTGCGCCGGCAAACGATCGGTTATGTCAGCCAGTTCCTGCGCACCGTGCCGCGTGTCTCCGCCCTCGATGTCGTCGCCGAACCGCTGGTCGAACGCGGCGAGGAGCGCGAAAATGCGCGCGGCAAGGCACGCGCCCTCCTGGCGCAGCTAAACCTGCCGGAAAAACTCTGGGCGCTGCCGCCGGCTACGTTTTCCGGCGGCGAGCAGCAACGTGTCAACATCGCGCGCGGCTTCATCACCGAACATCCGATCCTGCTGCTCGACGAGCCGACCGCCTCGCTCGATGCCAGGAACCGCGATGTGGTGATTGCACTGATCGCCGCCAAGAAAGCTGCGGGCGTCGCCTTGCTCGGTATCTTCCACGATCACGACGTGCGCGAGGCAGTTGCCGGCCGCATCATCGACGTAACCGCCTTCGCCGCTGGAAAAATCGCTGCATGACCAGGAAACTGTCGGAAGCGCCGCTGGTCCACGCGACGGCGGAAGTCGAGGACTCGACGCTCGGCCGCTGGACCGAGATCGCTGAGCGCTGCCGAGTTTCGGAAAGCAGCCTCGGCGACTATTCCTACATGATGCAGGACTGCGCCGTCTGGTGTGCGACGATCGGCAAGTTCGCCAACATTGCCGCCAGCGTGCGCGTCAACGCCACCAACCACCCGACCTGGCGGCCGACGCTGCACCATTTCACCTATCGCGCCTCGGACTATTGGGACGACGCCGAGCACGAAACAGAATTCTTCGCCCAGCGTCGCGCCAAGCGCGTCACCATCGGCCACGACACCTGGCTCGGCCACGGCTCGACCATCCTGCCCGGCGTCACCGTCGGGGATGGCGCCGCGGTCGGTGCCGGCGCGGTCGTGTCGAAGGATGTCGCGCCTTACACCATCGTCGGCGGCGTGCCGGCAAAGCCGATCCGCGAGCGCTTCGACCGCCGCACCGCCGAGCGCTATCAGGCGCTCGCCTGGTGGGATTGGGACCATGCCCGGCTGCGCGCCGCGCTCGACGATTTCCGCGAGCTTTCTGCCGAGGCGTTTCTGGAAAAATACGGTTGAACGCTACGGCGAGCACGCTCGTTTCATGCCCCTGACGCATGACTCGGACAGGACGCGGTCTTTCACTGGAGATCGCAATGCTTCACTCCGCCAAATCGTCGCTCGCCGGATTCTTCACGGGCTCGAATCCGAGCCCTCACGTGCATCTCGGCACGCGCTATGATGCCACGGGCGATTTTCTTATCGAGCCCGGCAACACGGTCGTCTGCCATCTCGTCGGCGGCTCGGCGTCCGAAGCGGTGGTCCTCGACGTGCGCGAACGGATGCGCGCGATGCCGGATGCCGACCGTCTGGCTTTCACCCCGGTCTCCAGCCTGCATATGACGCTGTTCCAGGGCATCATCGAATATCGCCGCCGGTTTCCCTACTGGCCGCAGGACGTGCCTCTCGACACCAGCATCGACGACATGACCCGCCTCTATCTGGAGCGCCTGAACGGCTTCAAAGGCCGCGGCGCGTTCAAGATCAGGGTTATCGATGTCGTGCCGACTGGCCTGACCGTTGCCGGCGCCTCGGACGAGGATGAGCGCATCATGCGCGCATGGCGCGATGCTCTGTCGGTGCCGTTCGGATATCGGCACCCCGACCACGACAACTATGCGTTCCACATCACCTTCGCCTATCAGATCTGGCGTCTTGACGACGACAGGGCGCCGCAATGGCAGGACCTGTTCGACGACTGCCTGTCGCTGCTCGCTCGTCAGGCTCCGGTTATCGATCTGCGGCCTCCGGCATTCTGCGGCTTCAGGGACATGAGGCAATTCGAGGAGCTGCTGGTCCTCGGGTGATCCTATGCATGCCGCCCAAAAGTGCGCGCGGTTTTGGGACAACGACATGCATAAGCAAAGGACTTTTTCCCGCGCCTGTGGGCGGTAACAAAACTGACATCAATCCGACACCGCAGGTTCACGCGGCTGCGCTAGCGAGGGTTAACAGACCTTCAACTGCGACTGGACTGGAACCTGCCCATGTCAGTAATGTCAGCCACGCTCGAAATCCGCGGCATTAGCCGCCGGTTTGGCAAGAACACCGCCGTCAGCAATGTCGATATCTCGATCCCGCAAGGCCAGATGGTCGGCATCATCGGTCGCTCCGGCGCCGGCAAATCGACCCTTCTGCGCATGATCAATCGCCTCATCGATCCCAGCCAGGGATCGATCTTCTTCGACGGTGCCGAAGTCTCCCAGTTGCGCGGCTCGCCGCTCCGGCGCTGGCAGCGCGACTGCGCCATGATTTTCCAGCAGTTCAACCTGGTGCCGCGCCTCGACGTGCTGACCAATGTGCTGCTCGGACGGCTCAACCACCGCTCGACCCTGTCCAACCTGTTCGGCGTGTTCTCCCGCACCGAATGTGCCGAGGCGGTCGCGGCACTCGAGCGCCTCGACATCGCCCGCACGGCGCTGCAGCCAGCCGGCACGCTTTCCGGCGGCCAGCAGCAGCGCGTTGCCATTGCCCGTGCCATGATGCAGCAGCCGAAAGTGCTGCTCGCCGACGAGCCGATTGCTTCGCTCGATCCGCTCAACGCCAAGGTGGTGATGGATTCGCTGCAGGACATCAACCTGCGCCAAGGCATCACCGTCGTTACCAATCTGCACACGCTGGACACCGCGCGCACCTATTGCAACCGCATCATCGGCATGGCCGCCGGCAAGGTTGTGTTCGACGGCCCGCCCGAAGACCTCAACCGCGAAGCCGTGCGCATGGTCTATGGCGCCGACAGCAATGGCGGCGAAATCTCCGAGGCCATCACCTCGACCAGTGTCAACGTGAGAAAACCCAAGATCGCTGCATCCGCCGGACCGCTCGAGCCAGCTTTTCCTGGGTACTGAGAGCGCTCGGATCGCCCGCCCGCGTCAAAGGCATCTGTCAAAAATTCGAATGCTACCGGCGCGAAGCCGGAACCAACAGGAGAGAGATCAATGTTTAGAAAGATGGTTTTTGGCGCCGTTTCGTTGCTCGCCATAGCCGCAAGTGCCGCTCACGCCCAGGATATCAAGGAATTCCGCGTCGGCATCCTTGGCGGCGAGAACGAGGCCGATCGGCTGCGCAACTGGCAGTGCCTCGCCGATCATCTGAAGACCGAATTCGGCTTCGAGAAGGTATCGCTGTTCCCGGCCGCTGACTATGACGGCGTCATCCAGGGCCTGCTCGGCGGCACGCTCGACTTCGCCGAGCTTGGCGCTTCCGGCTATGCCAGCGTCTATCTCAAGGACCCGAACGCGGTTACTCCGATCCTCACCACCCAGCAGACCGACGGCGCTACCGGCTATTACTCGATCGGCCTGGCGCTCAAGTCTTCCGGCATTACCGACATCAAGTCGGCCAAGGGCAAGAAGCTCGGTTATGCCGACCCGGACTCGACCTCGGGCTATCTGATCCCGCTGACCCAGATCCCAAAGGACACCGGCGCCTCGAACGAAGCCTTCTTCGCCTCGACCCAGTTCAATGGCGGCCATGAAAACAACGTCCTCGCCGTCCGCGACGGCAAGGTCGACGTCGCGGTGGACGATTCCTCCGGCATCGGCGACTTCAAGAACGGCTACACCTCCGGCACTTTCCACAAGGAAGTCGCCAAGGGCGCCGTCGACCCCAACGACTTCGTCGAAGTCTGGCGCTCCGGCCTGATCCCGAATGGTCCGCTGGTCGTGCGTACCGCGCTCGGCGCCGACACGACCGCCAAGCTCGCCAACTTCTTCACCAGCCTGCCGACCAAGGACAAGGCTTGCTTCGAGGGCATTGAGGGCGGCGATTTCACTGGCTACGTTCCGGTCAAGCCAGACTTCTACAACGTCATCGTTGAAGCCCGCAAAGCCGCAATCGGTGGCTGACGGCAATTGAAAAAAGGGCGGCGTTTCCAGCGCCGCCCTTTTTTCATGTCCCGATCATGACCCCAATCATGACATTGTCAGCAACAATCCAGTCTGACGCGGCTGGCCAGGCGGCGGACGCCTGGCGGCGCCAGTCGTCCTTGCGCCGGCTCTATACCGCAATCGGCATCGGTCTGCTGCTTGCAACGCTGTGCGGCACCATGTGGTTTGCCGACGAAGCAAATGCTGGCCATTTTTTCGACCGGCTTCCGCATATTCTCGATTTCCTGAGCTGGCTCGTCCCCAAGGACTGGAACGATGTCTGGCGAGCGCTGTTCGACGTGGCGTCGCCGCATGACACCGGCACCCAGGAATTCAATTTTCCGCTCGGCCGGGTCCATGTCTGGGGTGGTTTTTACATACCCGAATATTTCGAGCTGATGCTCACTACCCTCAACGTCGCGCTGGTCTCCACCTTCATCGGCTTCATCTTTGCCGTGCCGTTCTCCTTCATTGCGGCGCGCAATTTGACGCCCAGCCCCGCACTCAGGCTCGTCGTTAAGCGCTTCATGGAGCTGCTGCGCGCCTTCCCCGAGATCGTCATTGCCGGCCTGTTCGCGGCGATTGTCTCGATCGGCCCGGTCGCCGCCATCATCGCCATCGGCCTGCATTCGATCGGCGCGCTCGGCAAGCTCTTCTACGAAGTCAACGAGAACATCGACATGCGCGCCGAGGAAGGACTAAGGGCGGTCGGCGCCAACTGGTTCGAGCGGGTACGCTTCGCCGGCTTGCCGCAGGTGCTACCCAATTTCATGTCCTATACGCTGCTCCGAATCGAGATCAATGTCCGCATCTCGACCATCATCGGCGCTGTCGGGGGCGGTGGCATCGGCGAGGAGTTGAAGCTTTCGATCTCGCGCGGCTTCGGCGCCAAGACGCTGGCGCTGGTCCTGCTCCTGTTCACGACGATCTTCCTCGTCGACCAGTTCTCCGCCTGGCTTCGCCGCAAGCTGGTCGGCGAGCAGGCATTCCTGATGAGCGCCTGACCATGGCTGCGATGACCGCCGACGAGATGCAGTCGATCGAGAAGCGCTATCCGGATGTGTTCCGGCGCCCGCTCTACAAGCGCTTCGGCCCACTGTTCCTGTTCGCCGGCACGCTGCTCTACCTCGTCTATGCCTTGTGGTTCTTCAGCCTGCCGCAAGTGCTGAGGGAATCTCATTGGGAACGCCTGCCGCTCTTCCTGACGCAGTGGATCAGCTACGACCTGCAGCCCGAATTCCGCCTCGACCAGCCCGAAATCACGCCCAAATACCCGCGTTTCTCCGCCCTTGGCGACGACCCTCACCCCGACTGGGTCATCACCAATGCGGACGGCTCCTTCACAATCCTGGTCGATGGCCCTGCCAAATCCGTCACCTTCGACAAGGCCGAGGCGACGCTGGTCGCCAATGGCCAGACGGTGCCGGTATCGCTGATCAGCGGCAAGCCCGTGATATCGGGCCCGGTGCCCGACTGGATCTCCGCGCATGACGACGAGGTCGTCGCCAGGATGGGCTTTGCCGGCGAGGTCCGCATAACCGTCGACCGCGTCAAGGTCCGCAAGCGCTTCCTCGGCTGGGCGAACTTCGTTTTCGACACGCGCTCGCCCTTCTTCGGCAAGTCGCCGGGCGAGGTCGCCTCGCTGCTGGTCTCTGGACCCGAGCTCAAGCCGGGCACATCCAACATTGCGCTGGCTGCCGACAACGTCTGGAACAACGCCCAATGGCAGCATGGCGACGTGTGGACGAAGCTTTTGCAGACCATCGTCATGGCGTTTCTCGGCACCTTGCTCGGCGGCGTCGTCGCGTTCCCGCTCGCCTTCTTCGCCGCCCGCAACATCACCCCCAGCGGGCTGCTCAGCCAGGTGCTCAAGCGCTTCTTCGATTTCATGCGCTCGGTCGATATGCTGATCTGGGCGCTGTTCTTCACCCGCGCCTTCGGCCCCGGTCCGCTGGCCGGCAGCGCCGCGATCTTCTTTACCGAGATCGGCACACTCGGCAAAGTCTATTCGGAGGGCCTCGAGAACATCGACGACAAGCCGCGCGAGGGGATCAAATCGACCGGCGCCAACGGCTTATTGGTGCAACGCTACGGCGTGCTGCCGGAGGTGATTCCCGTTTTCATCAGCCAGACACTCTACCAATGGGAATCCAACACCAGGGGCGCGACCATCATCGGCGCCGTCGGCGCCGGCGGTATCGGCCTGAAGCTGTGGGAAGCGATGCGCACCAATTCCAATTGGGCCAACGTCTTCTATATGGTTCTGCTGATCCTGCTCGTCGTCTTCATCTTCGACAATATTTCCAATTTCCTGCGCCGCCGGCTGAGCCGCACGATTCATGACTACAACAGGATCCAGGCGGCTCAAAACCAATGACAGCGGCAGTAAGTTATGCCGCCTTTTTCCACCCGTTTTTGATGTGCTTGTAGCCGTCGCGATAGACGGCTTCCGGGCTTTCCGAAAAATCGCGCCAGACCTTGGTTGCCGCCGCAAGATCCTTCAGCGAGCGGCCAAAAGCCTCGATCGTCAGCCAACCGTCATAGCCGCTGTTGCGGATGGCTGAGAACGTCTCCTGCCATGGGACGTGGCCGCGCCCCGGCACGCCGCGATCGTTTTCCGAAATATGGATATGGACGACGTTCTTGCGGTTACGCGTATAGGCGCCGATCGGGTCTGCTTCCTCGATATTGGCATGGAAGGTGTCATACATCGCCTTGATGTGCGGCCGGTCGATCGCATCGATGTGCTCCGACAGATCGTCCATCGTGTTGAACAGGTAGCATTCGAAGCGGTTGAGCGCCTCAAGCCCGATGGTGACGTTCCTCTTGCCGGCATGGTCGCCGATGGCACGTTGCGAGGCGACCGAGCGCTTTTTCTCGGCTGCGGTCGGGCCGTTGCCGGAGAAGGCGCCCAGCGTCGAATGCAGCGGACCGCTCAATGTGCTCGCGCCGAGTGCAGCAGCGCAGTCGATCGCCCATTTCATGTAGTCGATACCGGCCCGGCGCACGCTGACTTCCGCCGAGATCAGATTCACCGCCGGATCGCCCATCGCCGAGACGGCGGTGCGCTGCAACCCGATGCGGTCGAGCAGCGCGCCGAGTTTCTCGTAATCGTCAGGCGTGCCGGCAAAGATCGGTACCTCGACGCCGTCGAAGCCGGTGGCCCTGATATCCCGAAGCAGCGGCTCGTGTTTTTTTGACACAGCTGTCGTCCACAACAACATGCACATGCCGATTTTCATCGACACCTCCCCCGCCAGTTCCCCGGCGTTTTTGTCAGAGCTTCGTCCAGGCCCCGTTCTTCTTCGACGATTTCACACAGGCCTCAATGAAGGCCATGCCTTCGACGCCGTCCTGCACGGTCGGGAAGACCACATCCTTAGCCGGCTTGCCGCCTTTCCGGCGCGCCGCGCGGATGGCGCGCGCCGCTTCCTGGTAGATGTTGGCAAAGCCTTCGAGATAACCTTCCGGATGGCCCGATGGCACGCGGCTGACACGTCCCGCGACCGGCAGCGCGCCGGCGCCATTTCGGGTGATCAACTGCTTCGGCTGGCCGAATGGCGTGTACCAGAGATAGTTCGGGTCGGCCTGCACCCATTCAAGCCCGCCCTTCGAGCCGTAGATGCGCAGCTTGAGCCCGTTTTCGTGGCCGGGCGCCACCTGGCTTGCCCAGATCATGCCTTTGGCCGGATGCGACTTGCCGGCCGTCTTGAAGCGTAGCAGCACGTTGACATTGTCGTCGAGCTGCCGCCCCGGCACGAACGCGTCGAGATCGGCCGACAGCGAATCGAGTTCCAGCCCGGAGACGAAACGGGCGAGATTGTAGGCATGCGTGCCGATGTCGCCCAGCGCACCGCCGGCGCCGGCCTGCTTGGGGTCGGAGCGCCAGGCCGCCTGCTTCTGGCCGGTGGCGGCAAGGTCTTCGGTCAGCCAGTCCTGCGGATATTCCGACTGCACGATGCGGATGTCGCCGAGTTGCCCCTTTGCCACCATCTCGCGCGCCTGCCGCACCATCGGATAGGCGGTGTAGTTGTGGGTGAGCACGAACACCTTGCCGGTCTTTTCGACCAGTGCCGCCAGTCTCTTCGCCTCGGCCAGCGTTGTCGCCAGCGGCTTGTCGCAGATGACGTGGATGCCGGCTTCGAGGAAAGCCTTCGCCGCCGGCACGTGCACATTGTTGGGTGTGACGATGGCCACCGCCTCGATGCCGTCCGGCCGCTTGGCCTCCGCCTTGGCCATCTCGGCAAAGGAGCCGTAGCTGCGCGCTGGATCGAGCCCAAGCTCGGCGGCCGAGGCTGTTGCACGCGCCGGATCCGAGGACAATGCGCCGGCGACCAGCACGAACTCGTTGTCCATGCGTGCCGCGATCCGGTGCACCGCACCGATGAAGGCGCCTTGCCCGCCGCCGACCATGCCATAGCGGATCGGGCCGCCTCCCGTTTCCGACTTTGATGCGCCGACCATGCTTTTCTCCCTCGTTAGCTGAGATTTCCCTCCCCCTTGAGGGGAGGGTCGATCCGCGGAGCGGATCCGGGTGGGGTTGCGGAGATAGAGCTCGGCATGAACCGACCCCACCGGCCCTTCGGGCCACCCTTCCCTCAAGGGGAGGGAAAGCGGTGCTAGATCCCCATCATGCGCCGCAGCACCTTCTTGTCGGTCGCGCCGCCGGCAAAATCGTCGAAAGCCTTTTCCGTCACTCTGATGATGTGATGCTGGATAAAGGGAGCGCCTTCAGCCGCACCGTCTTCCGGATGCTTCAGGCAGCATTCCCATTCCAGCACCGCCCATGAATCGTAGTCATATTGGGTCAGCTTGGAGAAGATGCCGCCGAAATCCACTTGCCCGTCGCCGAGCGAACGGAACCGTCCGGCCCGGTTGGTCCAGCTCTGGTAGCCGGAATAGACGCCTTGTCTGCCGGTCGGATTGAACTCGGCATCCTTGACGTGGAACGCCTTGATCCGCTCGTGGTAGATGTCGATGAATTCGAGATAGTCGAGCTGCTGCAACAGGAAGTGCGACGGGTCGTAATTGATGTTGCAGCGCCTGTGGCCGCCCACTGCGTCCAGGAACATTTCGAAGGTAGCGCCGTCGAACACGTCCTCGCCGGGATGGATCTCGTAGCCGACGTCGACGCCATTCTCGTCATAGACGTCGAGGATCGGCTTCCAGCGCTTGCCGAGCTCGGAAAACGCTTCCTCGATCAATCCCGCCGGCCGCTGCGGCCACGGGTAAAGGTAAGGGAAGGCTAACGCTCCGCAAAATGACACCGATGCCTTGAGCCCGAGATTGTTCGAGGCCTTGGCGCCGGCCTTCATCTGCTCGACCGCCCATTGCTGCCTGGCCTTCGGATTGTTGTGCACCGCGGGCGGCGCAAAGCCGTCGAACTGCGCATCGTAGGCCGGATGCACCGCCACCAATTGCCCTTGCAGATGCGTCGACAGCTCGGTGATCTCGACGCCGGCATCAGTGCAAATGCCTTTCACCTCGTCGCAATAGGCTGTGGAAGACGCAGCTTTCTCTAGGTCGAACAGTCGACTGTCCCAACTCGGGATCTGCACGCCCTTGTAGCCCAACCCGGCCGCCCACTTGGTGATCGAGGCCAGCGAATTGAACGGCGCCGCGTCGCCCGCGAACTGCGCCAGAAACAGACCGGGACCCTTCATCGTCGTCGGCATCGGCATCCTCCCTGATTTTCCACGACCAAGCATAGCGCCGATTGAAGACAGGGCCAGCCTCTTTGGTCTTTTCGCACAGTGCGTTACCACCGCTATTCTGGTATTACCAAATACCGAAATCGGGTCAAGCCATTTGAGTCACAATCGGAGCGTTGAAGCCATACCGAGTTACGCCATATATCATAATATAATCAAAACGCTAAACAGGAATCTGGGCTGCGCGGCAGCGCTTCTTGCCGTTCAGGCTAATTTGCTGTAGACCTCCCATCAGGCCCAATTGGTCGAACCAGTTTACGAAAACGCTGGAGCGCCTTGGGGAGGAATCATGCGGCGCTCCGATGAAGTGCGTCGCGGCGAACTGTTACAGGCGAATTCTGGGAAGGACAGACCATGCATCTTTCGACGCACAACTGGATGCGGGCGGAGCCCTTGGAGACGACGCTCAAGCGCATCAAGAAATTCGGCTATGAGTCGATCGAGATTTCGGGCGAGCCCGAACAATACAAGACCACGGAAACGCGCGCGCTCTTGAAGGAGCACGGCATCCGCTGCTGGGGAGCGGTGACGCTGATGCTGGGCGAGCGCAACCTTGCCGCCAAGGACCAGGGCCAGCGCGAGCGCTCGGTGCAGTACGTCAAGGACGTGCTGACCATGGTGAGCGAACTTGACGGCGAGATCATCACGCTCGTTCCCGCCACCGTCGGCAAGGTAGTGCCTGACGGCACCGAGGAAGAAGAGTGGAAATGGGTGGTCGACGCCACCAGGGAATGCTTCACCCATGCCAAGAAAGTCGGCGTCAAGATCGCGATCGAACCGCTCAACCGCTTCGAGACCTATCTGTTCAACCGCGGCGCCCAGGCGCTGGCGCTGGCCGACGCGGTCAGCCCCGAATGCGGCGTCTGCCTCGACGCATACCACATCCACATGGAAGAATTTAATGTCTACGACGCCATTCGGCAGGTCGGAAAGCGCCTGTTCGACTTCCACGTCGCTGAGAACAACCGCTTCGCCGCAGGGTTGGGGCAGATCGACTGGCCGAGGATCGTCGGCACGCTGAAGGAGATCGGCTACGACGGTGCGCTGACCAACGAGTTCGTCGCGCCTGTCGATCGCACGCCGGCCGCTCCCTATCCCGACATGGTCGAGCGCAATCCGGTCGACATCTCGCCGGAGCAGCTCAAATTCATTCAGGACCATGGTTCCAGCGTGCTTACGGAGAAGTTCTACACCGACCAGATGCGCATCAACGCCGAAACGCTGCTGCCGCTGATCAAGTAGTCGACTGTTTGGGAATGAGCCTTTCCGCCCTGACGGCGGAGGGCCGAGGATGAACATGCGCATCAAGACGGTCCAAGCCTGGTGGGTCCGCATACCGATCGAAGCGGCGCGGCAGCACCGCAGCGACTTCGGTCTGGCGACGACCTTTGACGCCGCCATCCTGCGCATCGAAACCGATGACGGGCTGGTCGGCTGGGGCGAAGGCAAGAATGCCGCCGGCAGTGCCGGCAGCTACGGCGCCCTCGTCCATATGCTGAACCACGAGGTCGGCCCGCAGTTGATCGGCCGCGACCCAGCCGACATCGGCGTCATCTGGGAGATGCTCTACAACGGCGTGCGTCACGACAGCGCCGCGCGTGCCGGCCATGCCATGCCGCAACTGGCACGGCGCGGCATAAGCATAGCCGCGATCAGCGCCGTCGACATCGCGCTGTGGGACATTCTGGGCAAATCGCTTGGGCAGCCGGTCTGGCGGCTGCTCGGCGGCCGCAAGCTCGATCGCATGCAGGCCTACGCCTCCGGTGGCTGGGCGTCCTCCGACGCCATCGGCGAGCAACTGAAATCCTACATTATCAAGGGCGGCTTCAAGGCGCTGAAGATGCGGGTTGGCGCCATGGATGGCGCTCCGCATATTTCCGCCGCCCGCGTCCGCGCCGCGAGACAGGCGCTCGGTCCTGATGTCGACCTGATGGTCGACGCGCACGGCACCTATACGGTGGCGGAAGCCAAGCGCTTCATCCATCTCACCGGCGATCTCGACCTTGCCTGGTTCGAGGAGCCGGTCATCGCCGACGACAAGCCAGGCATGGCCGAAGTGCGCGCCTGCGGCTCGATTCCGATCGCCACCGGCGAAAGTGAGGCGACGCGCTATGCCTTCCGCGACCTCGCCGTGCTGAAGTCCGCCGACATCTTCCAGCCCGATCTGGCCTTTTGCGGCGGTATCAGCGAGGCGATGAAGATCGGCATCATCGCCAGCGCCTTCAATTTGCGCTTCGCGCCGCATCTGTGGGCCGGGGCGCCTTGCTTCTTTGCCGGGCTGCATGTCTGCGCTGCTTCGCCGGCAAGCTTCACCGTCGAATATTCGCTCGGCGCCAACCCGATGATCCACGATCTTATCGAAGAGACTGTCGAAGCAAAGGACGGTATGATAGCGATCCCCGAAAAGCCCGGGCTGGGTTTCACCATTTCGGAGCGATTCCTGGAGGCGCACGCGCACCGCAGCTGACGATGAAAGAAAAGAACCTTCTCGCGAAACTCGCAGCCTATCTCTTTTCCCACTCGGACAAGGAGACGGGCCGTACGCCGTCTGAGCGCGAGCTGGCGGAGCATTTCGGCGTCAGCCGCGGCCAGATCCGCGAGGCGCTGGCCATTCTCGAAGCCATGCGCATCGTCGAGCGGCGGGCGAAATCTGGCATCTACATCGACACCAAGCAGGCCAGCGTCGAGGCGATGGCGCTGTTCGCACGCGCCGGACTGCCGCTCGATCCGATCCAGATCTACGAAACGGTCGAACTGCGCAAGATCCACGAGATCAAGGCCGCCGAACTTGCCTGCTCGCGCGCCACCGAGGAGAATTTCGAGCGGCTGCGCGAGATCCTGAAAGCCTCGGAGGAGCGTATCGCAGCCGGCGAAGGCCTCGCCAAGGAAGACCGCGAATTTCACCTCGAGATCGTGCGGGCGACCAAGAACCGCGTCTTCCACAATGTCTGCAGCGTCTACTACATGATGGGCGAGCAACGCCTGCCGATCTATTTCAACGACCCCGAGCGCAGCGTGCGCTCGCATGCCGAGCACATCCAGATCTACGAGGCGCTGCTGCGCCGCGACGGCAACCTCGCCCAGGCGCTGATGAGCGCGCATCTGCAGGGTGCCGAAAGCTACTGGAAGGGCCTGATCGAGGGCCGTCGGGCAGAAGAACCTGAAAGCCCGGCGCTCGAAAAGGCCTGAAGTCTGACATGTCCAAAATCCTGTCGACGCACACGCTGCATCCGCGCGCCAAGGCCATGCTGGCCGGTGCCGGCGAGCTCGTCATCGCCTCCGCCCTCGATGCCCGCGCGCTGGCCGCCGAGGCTGAAAACGCCGACATCGTCATTGTCCGCGCTCCGCTGTCGCCCGCACTCTTCGAGGGCGCCAGGAAGCTCAGGGCAGCGATCCGCCATGGCGCCGGCCTCGACATGATCCCGATGGAAGCGGCCACCGCGGCCGGCGTGCTGGTGGCGAACGTGCCGGCGGTCAATGCGCGGTCGGTCGCCGAGCACGTCATGTTCGCAGCACTTGCGCTCTCCCGGCGCTTCCGCATGGTCGACCGCGACCTGAGGGCAAAGGGCTGGCTCACCGGCCGCGACCACGCCAATTTTGCCAGCGAGCTCGCCGGCAAGACGATCGGCATTGTCGGCCTCGGCGCGGTCGGCCAGGCGGTCGGCCATATCGCCGCACGTGGCTTCGACCTCAACGTTGTGGCGACGACGCGCAGCATGAGGCCTGCGCTCGATACGGTCGGCTTCCTGTCGATCGACGCACTGGTCGAACAGAGCGACATCCTCGTGCTGTGCTGTCCGCTGACGCCGGAGACGCGTGGCCTGATCAGCCGCGAACGCATCGCCCGCATGAAGCCGCACGCGCTGCTGATCAACGTCTCGCGCGGGCCGGTGGTCGACGACGACGCGCTGATCGAGGCCTTGCAGAAGAACCGCATCGGCGGTGCCGCGCTCGATGTCTTTTCGACGCAGCCGCTGCCGCCCAATCATCCGTATTTCGGCTTCGACAACGTCATCATCACTCCGCATATGGCCGGCATCACTGAAGAATCGATGATGCGCATGGGCGTTGGCGCGGCGGGCGAAGCCTTGCTGGTGCTGGCCAACAAGCTGCCGATCAACCTGCGCAATCCCGAAGTGGTCGAGCTCTACCGGCGGCGATTTCCGGCCGACGCCTGAAGCGCCTCAATTTTCCCGAATTCGCCGGCAACCTTGCGGCGATGTCCAACACGGCCGCAAAAATCCTCCTTGCCATCAGCGTCTGCACCGTAGCGGCGCAGGCCCTCGCCGGCGGACAGGACAGCTACGTGTTCTGCGACAACGGCCTGCGCTGCGTGACGGCGCCTTGTCCGTCGAACAGCGCGCTTGACCTCGCCACCGGCGAGCTCATCAAGGGCGTGTCGATCGACATCGAGGGGCTGACGCAGGAAGACAAGGCGCTTGATCTCTCGGACAAGCTTTATGCCGGCAAGGTCGTTGTTGTCGGCTCGATCGAGAACCGAACCCAGACTTTCAATGGCAAGCAACACACTCTGCCATGGCTGGTCGCGACCGCCATCGAACGCGCGGCGAGGGACGGCGAGCGCGGCCATTGTTCGGCGCATTGACGCTCAAGCCATCGGCCAGTTTGTCAACCGCCGAGCAGTGCCTCGATTGCGGCGGCGATGCGCAGGAGGTGATGGTCATGACCACTGCGCGCCACCAGCATCAACCCGGCCGGCCGCGTCATTCCCGGCATAGGCAGCGAGATCGCGCAGAGATCGAACTGGTTGGCGACCTGCGTGTTGCGCAGCAGCAGGCCCTCCGTACGCTCGCATAGAACTTCGTCGCTAGTCATCGACACGATGGTCGGCGCCGTGATCGGCGTGGTCGGCAGCGCCAGCACGTCGACCGACGCCAGCCGCTCGTCCATGGCAGCGACGAGCGCGGCGCGGCGGCGGACTGCCCTTATATAGACCGTGGCCGGAACGGTGGAGGCGCGCGACAGAGGCCCGCTCACTCTCGGATCAACCGGTGTCGCCGCCCCCGTCATCAGCCAGTCGGCATGGACCTCGGCACCTTCCATCGCCGCGATCGAAGCCCGCTTGGTCGCCACGCGCATATCGGCAAGCAGGTCGTCGATCGACATGTCGGCGAGCCGCGCGCCTGTGAGCTCTATCCTGCGAAGGCACCGGTTGAACGCCGCTGCGACCTCTTCTTCCGTATCGTCGAAGAGCGCGCCACGTGCGATGCCGATGCGTGAGGCGGCAAGCGAAAGCGGAACCGGCGCCGCGGGTTCCTCGCCCGCCATCACCGCGTCGGCCGCGGCACATTCGGCGACGGTTCGGGCAAGCGGACCAACGGAGTCCAGCGTGGCGGACAGCGGAAAAGCACCGGCGAGCGGCACACGACGCGCTGTCGGCTTGAAGCCGACAACACCGTTGAGCGACGCCGGAATGCGCACCGAACCGCCGGTGTCGGAGCCGATCGAAATCTCGCTGGTGCCTGCGGCGACCGAAACGCCGGCACCTGCGGACGAGCCGCCCGGAATGCGACCGGCATCGGTCGCATTGCCGGGCGTGCCGTAATGCGGATTGACGCCGATCGCAGTGAAGGCGAATTCGGTCATGTTGGTCTTGCCGAGGATCACCGCGCCAGCCTGCCGCAGCCGGCGTACGATGACGGCATCCCGCAGCGCCGGCGCCGTGGTGGCGAGCAGCAACGAACCGGCGGTGGTCGGCTCACCGGCGACATCGAACAGGTCCTTGATCGAGACAATCACCCCGTCGAGCGGCCCGAGCGTCGGCCCGGCCTTGCATCGCGCATCGGCGGCATCCGCTGCGGCCCTTGCTGCTTGCGGGTAGAGCTTTACGAATACGCTTTCATCGCCGGCACGACCAGCGAGACGCGAAAGAATGGCTTCGAGGCGGTCGCGGGAGGATTGCATCTTCGGTGTCGGACTCCGGACGCCTGCCGCGTCTTAGAGGTAGCGGCTAATGCGGGCTGCACAGACATAACCCGGCATTGCAGGATTTGCACCCCTGCCGAAACCGAAGGAGGAGACCCGATGCTCTATAAAGGCAGCTGCCACTGCGGCAAGGTCGCCTTCGAGGTCGAAGGCGAGTTGACCGGAGCCGTCCGATGCAATTGCTCGATCTGCTCGCGCAAGGGCGCACTGCTATGGGCCGTGCCGCATAGCAAATTGCGGCTGCTTGCCTGGGGCGACGATCTTGGTCAGTACACGTTCGGTAGCCATGTCATCGCCCACCGCTTCTGCCGGACCTGCGGCATCCATCCCTTCGCCGAGGACGTCAGCGAGGGGAGTGAACGAAGCGCCTATGTCAACATCCATTGCCTGGACGGCCTTGACCTGACCGCTGTGCCGATCGTCGACTTCGACGGTCGCGCGGCCTGACAGTTTTCAACTCTCCGCTGACCTGGGGCCAAGGACGAACGCCACCAATGCGGCCAGCAACGTCGCCGTTCCGCAATAGGCAAAGGCGCTGGCAACGCCGGCATGATCGACCAGCAGGCCGCCGAAAACGGCACCGAGTGCAATGGCCACCTGGAACGTCGCGACCATCAGCCCACCGGCGCTTTCGGCCTGGTCGGGGGCGGCTCGCACCAGCCAGGTCTGCAGTCCGACCGGCACCGCGCCGAAGGCAAAACCCCAGGCTGCGACCGCTATTGCCGCCATCACGGGTGACGCCCCGACTACCAGCAGCAAGAGGGCTGCGACAGCGATCAGCAGAGGCGCCAGACCCACGGCCGTCTTGAGGCTGCGTTCAGCCATGAACCCACCGGCTAGATTGCCGAAAAAGCCACCAATGCCGTAAGCGAGCAACACAAGCGAGATCGTCTCGATTTTTAGTGCCGGAACCTTCTCAAGGAACGGCCGGACATAGGTGAAGCCGGCAAAATGTCCCGAGGCGACCAACAGCACCACCAGAAGTGCAACCCGGATCATCGGCCGCTTCATCACCTCCACCAGGGTACGGAAACTTGCGATGCCAGCCGGCGGCAGCCTTGGAATGGTGGCAACCTGCACCAGGAGCGCCAGAGCGCCGACGACGGCTGCGAGCATGAAAGCTGTTCGCCATCCCCAGATGTCGCCGACATAGGCGCCGACCGGGGCCGCGCAGACGGTCGCGATCGAAACGCCGGTAAGGATGATCGACATGGCGCGCGGCATCAGCCGCATCGGAACCAGCCGCATCGCCATGGCCGCCGACATCGACCAGAAGCCACCGAGGCTGATCCCGAGCGCGACGCGGGCGATCAGGAGAACGGAAAGCGAAGACGCGAACGCCGCCAGCAGGTTCGAGACGATCAAGAGCACCGTAAGGCCCCACATGACCAGCCGGCGGTCCAGCCGCTTGGTGACGATGGCCATAGTCGGCGCCGCGATCGCCCCGACCACGGCCGTCGCCGTCACCGCTTGCCCGGCCGTGCCTTCGGTGACACCGAGATCGTATGCAAGCGGCGTCAGCAGGCTGGCAGGCAAAAACTCCGCGGTCACCAACCCGAACACACCGAGCGCGAGGGATAGGACCGCCCCCCACGCCGGCTCGGCTCTTTCGCCGGTTTCCGAGGGATCGAGAACAGCGGCGTCGATGACGCCAGTCGCGGGTTCGGTCATCATGGATCTCCGGTCTGTTTGCAGCGCAACATTTGACTGCAGTGCAACATAGGGAGTGACCGTCTGGAGTTTCCATGCTAGAAACACCATTATGCTTGATCATTCGTCCAAACTTCCAATCACCGGCGATCCGCTGACCGACATATTGCGCGGGTTGCGGCTCGACGGCGTCGAGTATGGCCGCTGCGAACTGCAGGAGCCCTGGGGCCTCCAGTTTCCGGCCCAGGCGGCAGCGCGGTTTCATTTCATCGGCCGCAAGGGGTGCTGGCTGCTGCAGCCCTCCGGCGAATGGGTGGAGCTCAAGGCGGGCGATGCGGTGCTGCTGCCACGCGGCGCCGCACACGTCCTGGCCAGCGAGCCAGGCGTCGAGGCTTCGCCGATCCAGGGCTATGAAGTCGCAGAGGTCTGCAAGGGCGTCTACTGCATGTCCAACGAAGGCTGCCGGCCGGGAACCCTGCTGTTTTTCGGCAGCATGTATTTCAATCTCGACGGCTTGCACCCATTGCTCGGCATGATGCCGGATGTGATGCGCGCGCACGAGCTGGAAGCCTATGAACCGGGCATCCCGCATTTGCTGGAGGCCATGGCGCGCGAAGTGACGATGGAGCGCGTCGGGTCCGGCGGCATCCTCGCACGGCTTGCCGATGTGCTGGCCGCCACCGTCATCCGCTCATGGGTCGAGCGCGGCTGCGGCGACTCGTCAGGATGGATCGCGGCGGTGAGAGACCGCGAGATCGGGCGGGTGCTGGCCGCGATCCATCTCGAACCGGACCGCGACTGGACGGTCGAAACCCTGGCCAGGATGATGGGCGCCTCGCGATCGGGTTTCGCGGAACGCTTCGCGACGATCGTCGGCGAAACGCCGGCAAAATATGTCACCCAGGTGAGAATGCATCAGGCGCGGCAATGGCTGGTCCGCGACCGGCTGAAAATCTCCGTTGTCGCCGCACGTTTGGGCTACGAATCCGACGCATCCTTCAGCCGCGCCTTCAAGCGCGTCATCGGCTCGGCCCCCAGCCATCTCCGCGCCGAGGAACAGGTCGAGATCCGCCAGGCCGGCTAAGCCTTTGCAACCTTATCCGGCGTGCCGCAAGCTGACGCCGCTGCCCTTGTCGAACAGCACCACCTTGTCCGGGTTCCAGGCAAAGCGCACCGGCTGCTCGATCTCGACGTCGGTCCTGGCCGGCACCGTGGCGCGCAGCATCGTATCGCCGACCCGCAGTGTCAGGATTTTTTCGACGCCGTGGTTCTCGACATCGTGGACACGCGCCTCCACCGGTGCACCGGTCTCGAGATAGACATCCTCGGGACGAATACCGAAGACGAGCGGGCGACCGTCGGTCGCACCGCCCGTCTTGGCTCCCCCCGAAAACGGCAGTTCGAAATTCAGCGGCGCCATCACCGCACGGCCGTCGACCAGTCTGCCGTCGATGAGGTTCATCGGCGGCGAGCCGACGAAGCTCGCCACATAGGTGTCGCGCGGATTGTTGTAGATCTCGTGCGGCGTGCCGGTCTGCACGATGCGGCCATGATTGAGCACGCCGACCTTGTCGCCCATCGACATCGCCTCAATCTGGTCGTGCGTGACGAACAGGAAGGTGGCGCCGAGCTGCATCTGCAGGTTTTTCAGCTCGGTGCGGAGCGCCTCGCGCAATTTGGCGTCGAGCGCCGACAGCGGCTCGTCCATCAGGAACACGCGCGGCTTGCGCACGATGGCGCGGCCGATGGAGACGCGTTGCATCTCGCCGCCCGAAAGCCGGTCGGTCTTGCGGTCAAGCAGATGCTCGATGCGCAGCGTCCTGGCGGCGCGGTCGACGCGGTCCTTGATCTCGGCGTCGGGCAGCCGGCGGATCTTCGGCTTCAGCGGAAATTCGAGGTTTTCGCGCACTGTGTAGCGCGGATAGAGCGAATATTGCTGCAGCACCAGTGCCACGTCGCGCTCGGCGGCACCCCAGTCGGCGACGTCGACGCCATCGATGAAGACCTGGCCCTCGGTCGGCTTTTCCAGGCCGGCGATCATGCGCAGCGTCGTCGTCTTGCCGGCGCCGGTCTCGCCGAGCAGGACGAAGAACTCGCCATCGGCGATGTCGAGATCGAGCCCGGTCAGCGCGGTGTGGTTGCCGAACTTCTTTGAGACGTTCTTGAGCTGGATATGGGCCATGGTCAGCGCGCCTCCGCCCGGTTCTTTGAAGCGTTGGAAAGCGCCATCACAGTCTCACCCCCAGCGATCTGCCGCTCGCCGTATCGAAGAAATGCGCCTGGGCCGGGTCGATCCTGGCGAAAACCTTTTCGCCCGGCCCGCTGACGAAGCCGCTCTTGGTGCGTGCGCGCAGCATCTTGGAGCCGACCATGAGGTCGACGATGTCGAAGGATCCAAGCGGCTCGACGATCTTGGTCTCGACCGGCAAGAACCCTTCCGCCGCCTCGCGACGAACGATGACGCCTTCCGGCCGGATGCCGAGTGCAAGCTGACCGCTGGCATGGCCGTTGAGCTTCGACAACAATGCGCGCGGAAATTCGAAGCCGGCGGCGGCTCCGCCGACCGTGACCGATGCCGACGCGGCTTTCTCGGTCACCGACGCCTCGGCGACGTTCATCACCGGGCTGCCAACGAACTGCGCAACAAACAGGTTGGCCGGGTGCGAGTAGACCTCGTCCGGCGAGCCGACCTGCTGCAGCACGCCCTCATGCATGATGACGATGCGGTCGGCGAGGCTCATCGCCTCGATCTGGTCGTGGGTGACATAAATGCTGGTCGAGCCCTGCTTGATGTGCAGGCGCTTGATTTCGGCTCGCATCTCCTCGCGCAGCTTGGCATCGAGCGCGCCGATCGGCTCGTCCATCAGCATCGCCTTCGGCCGCCGCACCAGCGCCCGGCCGATGGCCACGCGCTGCATGTCGCCACCGGAGAGCGCCGATGGCTTCTTTTCGAGGAGATCGGTGATCTGCAGCGTCTTGGCGACAGAGCGCACCTCGCTATCGATCTCCGCCCTGCTCTTGCGTGTCGCCCTCAGCGGGAAGGCGACGTTCTCGTAGACGCTCATATGCGGATAGAGCGAGAACGATTGGAAGACCATGGCGATGTCGCGGTCGGCGGCCTTGAGATGCTGCACCGGTTTGCCGTCGATGAGGATGTCGCCGCCGTCGATCGTCTCCAGCCCGGCTATGGCCCGCAGCGTCGTCGTCTTGCCGCAGCCCGACTGACCGAGCAGCACGATGAACTCGTTGTCGTCGATCTTGAGATTGAGGTCCTTGATGACCTGGACGGCGCCGAAATATTTCTGGACGCCGCGAAGCTCGATCTGGGTCAATGCTGTGCTCCCGGATTTCGCGCCAGGTCTCCTGTTTGCCCGGTGCCGGCCTCTTCGTCCGGCGCGATCTTCGAAGTGACGTTGAAGCCGATCAGGCCGATCAGGATAATGGTGACGCCGTAGCTGTGTAGTAGCATGTTCCAGGGTTGGCAGAGCGCGATGATGCCGAGCACCATCAGCACCTGGCTGCCCGGTTCGAGATATTTCTGGTTGATGGCGCGAAAGCTCATTTGCGGATCGCTCCGAAGGACATGCCGCGCAGGAGATGGTTGCGGAGCAGGAAGGTGAAGATCGCGACCGGCAACAGGAACAGGAAGGTTCCGGCGGCAATCACCGTCCAGTCAGGCAGGCCGGCGCCGACCTGGCTGGGGATGAAGGGCGGCGCCGTCTGGGCGCGGCGGTTGGTCATGATCAGCGCGAAGGCATATTCGTTCCACGCCGTGATGAAGCAGAAGACGGCGGTGGCGGCGATGCCGGTGGCGGCCTCGGGCAACACGATCTTGAAGAAGGCCTCCATGCGCGTGTAGCCGTCGACGAGGGCCGCCTCCTCATATTCCTTCGGTATCTCGTCCATGAAGCCTTTCATCAGCCAGACCGAGAAGGACAGATTGAAGGCGGTGTAGAGGATGATCAGGCCGAGATGGGAATCGTTGAGGCCGACCGCCCGGTACATCAGGAACATCGGGATGGCGACGACCACCGGCGGCAGCATGCGCGTCGACAGGATGAAGAAGAGCAGGTCCGCCTCGCCTTTCACCCTGAAGCGCGAGAAGCCGTAGGCGGTGAAGGTACCCATGCCGACGGCCAGGATGGTCGAAGTGATGGCGACGATCAGCGAGTTCATGAAACGGCTCGGGTAGCCGGACCACTGCACCCGGCCCTTGCCGTCACGCACGATCTTTTCGCCACCGTTGAAGACGACGCGCTCCCACCACGGGGCAGCCGCATACTCCTCCGGCGTCGGTGGGCTACGCAGTTGCGAGCGCTTGGTGAACAGCTTGACGAATGGCGATATCTCCGGCTGGAAAACCACCGTCGGCGGGATGGTGGTGGCAAGGTTGCGCGGCTTGAACGCCGTCGAGGCGATCCAGTAGATCGGCGCCAGGAAGATGATCGTCACCACCAGCACGGCGACGATGGCAACGCGGTTGAAGCCGATTTCGGAAGAAGTGCGGACGGCAGCCATCTCAGCGCTCCTTCACTTTGTTGAGGTATTTGACGTAGATGTTGGTGATCGCCAGCACCATGATCAGTACGATGTAGGCGAGCGCGCAGGAGCGCCCTGTCTGCCATTCCTGGAATGCCATCTTGTAGAGCCGTATCGAGATCAGCTCGGCCGTCGGCTGGCTGGTCAGGATATAGGCGAGGTCGAAGGTCTTGAACGCCTCCATGGTGCGGAAGATGACCGCGATCATCAGGATCGGCGCGACCAGCGGCAGCGTGATGCGGAAGAACGTGTAGAACGGCCCTGCCCTGTCGATCGCCGCCGCCTCGTAGAGATGCTTGGGCACCGCCGAAAGACCGGCCAGCGACAACAGCATGACGAAGGGCGACCACATCCAGATGTCGGTCAGCGCAACCGCATAGAGCGCCATCTTCGGGTCCGACAGCCACTCGAAGGTGCCGAGGCCGAGCGCATAATTGATGATGCCGAAGGACGGGTCGTAGAGCAGTTTCCAGAACAGGCCGACGACCGCCATCGACAGCATCATCGGCAACAGCAGGAGCGTCGTCAGCAGGCCCTTCAGCGGAATGTCGCGGTTGAGCAGCATGGCCACGCCGAAGCCGACGACCAATTGGCCGACAACGGAGATGATGACGTATTTCGCGGTGATGGCGAAGTTGGACCAGACATAGGGGTCGTTGAGCAGGTCGCGATAGTTCTGCAGCCCGACGAAATTCGCCGCCGCGTTGGTCGACGCCCTGAAATCGGTGAAGGAATAGCCCAGCGAATAGATCAGCGGGAAGATGTTGAAGACGATCAGGAACAGGATCGTCGGGATGATGAAGAGGTTGCGGATCGAAATGTCGCTGAGACCGCGCGCGGCGGCCCGCGAGGACCTATCCAGTGTGGTGATCATCGTGGTCGCCAAGACCCTGCTCCCGTTTCACAAAATAAAACGGAGGAGGCACGAAGCCCCCTCCGTGAGGCATGACGATTATTGGCCGCGGCCGTATTTCTTGAACGTCGCGTTCCAGTCGGTCGCCAGGGCGTCCAGCGTCTCCTTGGCGGTGCCTTGGCCACCGATCATGTACGGATAGATGCGCTGGTTGAGCTGCTGCAGCAGCTCGGCGTATTCCGGCACCGCCCAGAAGTCCTTCACCTTGAACATGGTCTCGTAGAAGGCCTTGTTGTAAGGCGTGGCGTTCTGGAATTCAGGCGACTTGAGCACTGCGGCACTGCAGGTGTAGCCGCCAAGTGCCGCCCACTTCTTCTGGGTCTCGTCCTTGATGAACCATTCCAGGAACTTCATCGCCTCGTCCTGCTTTTGCGAGTAGGACACGATGGAGATGCCCTGACCGCCGAGCGCGGCGAACTGGTCGCCGTTCGGGCCGGGAGGGTTGGCGAAGAAGCCGGTGTTCTTGGCGTTCGGGTTCGACGCCTCGTTGATCAGCGAGGGGAAGAACGCGAAATAGTTCATGCTCATCGCGGCCAGGTTTTCGGTGATCGCCTGGTTGTCCTCGACGAAGAACGCCTTGGCCCAACCCGGAGGCGTGAACTTGTAGAGTTCCTTGTAGGCGTCGAGCGCCGCGACCGCCTTGTCGGAGTTGATGAAGCCATCGACCTTGTAGGTCGAATAGTCACCCAGTTCCCCGCCATAGGAGAACAGCGCGTTCTCGAAGCCCATTGCCATCGCGTCATAGGAGTTGTCGGTGTAAATGGCGATGCCGTATTTCTTCTGATCTGGCCGGTGGAAGAATTCGGCGATGTCGCGCAGCGCCTTGAAATCCTTCGGCACATCGAGATCGTAGCCGTATTTGGCCTTGAAAGCTTCCTTTTCCTTGGGGTCCTCGAACCAGTCCTTGCGGTAGGACCAGCCGACCGCATCGCCCTCAAGCGGGATAGCCCAGTATTTGCCGCTGTTGCCGGGATACTCGGCGTAGTATTTCACCGTCGCCGGCGCCATCACGTCGCCGAGCTTGTGCTTGTTGAAGAAGTCGGTCAGGTCGACATAGTGGCCGCCGGTCGAGCCGGCGCCAAGCCATTGCGAGTCGCCGACCACCAGGTCGTAGGCGTCGCCATGGGCGTTGAACTCGGTGAAGGCCTTGGTTTGGAAGTCGGACCATGGCGTGGTTTCCACCGTGATCTTGACGCCGGTTTCCTTCTCGTACTCGTTGCCGAGTTCCTGCAGGTAGTTGGCCGGATCCCATTCGGCCCAGAAGATGGTGAGTTCCTTGTCCTGCGCGTAAACCGACGTTCCGCAGGCGAGCACTAAGCCGATACCAGCAAGCACGCTGGTCAGTGTCTTGCGCATAATGATTTCCTCCCTTGTGCGCATTCTACCTTGTCATGCGAGCCGGCAGCGAGGCCGGCTCTGGTAGTTCCTCCCGTGATGGCACCGCTCCGGTTTTGGGCCTCCTCGCCCGACCGGAAATGGATCTCAGCCCTCACTTTCGATCCGCTTTGTCAGTCCTGATCTGGTATTACCAATTTCAGATGCACGTCAAGCTCTTTCTTGGGCGATAGCTGGCGCTCAGGCAAGCGGATTCCTGCTGTATCTGCCTGTTTTCCCTGAATTTTCCTACTCCTTGATATGTGAGCCCCTTGTTTCGACCGCAGCACCGCATCTATAATGCCTAGTCGGTGTCCTCATCTGGTCGAACCAGATCTGCTCTATTTCACGGCTGCCGCCGGTGCTGTCCTGTCTCCTCCGGCCATCGATTCCAACACAGCCGACCGCACCAGTACGCCGGCTGCCCATTGCGCGACCGACATCATCCTGCGGCTGTCCAGCCCCCAAATATCCTTCAGCACAATCAGCATTTCAACGCCGAAGATCAGCGACAGGGCCTGCGCCAGGCGCTTGAATTCGCGCGGCGGCAATCGGCCCTTGAGCGGCGCGATCGCGTCCTTCAAAAGATCAACACGATGGCCGCGCGTAAAGGCCGGCTCGCCGCCTAGCGTGCCTGCCTGCCGCTGCGCCCACTGGTCGAGCGACAGCTTCAGCGCCGCCTTGAACGTCGCTTCGAAAGCCTCGATGCGCGGCATCGCCGTGTCGAACAGTTCGGCAACCCGGCGCTCGGGATCGGTCGAGGCTGATTGCCAGGAAAGGATCGGCCCAAGCCCCTCGTCGACCACCGCCTGCACCAGCGCCGCCTGGCTCGGAAAATAACGATAGGCGGTGGCGCGGGAAACTTCCGCTGCTTCCGCGACCTCGCTGACCGAGGGCGTGGCGCCTGCCTGCATCAGCCTGGTCGCCGTCTCCAGCATCAGCCGCCTTGTGCGCGCGCGAGCCCCACGCTTCGCTCCTTGGCCGGCATCATCGTTGACTGCTGCTTGTTGACGTGAGACATCCATATCAATACGATACGCACGTCTCAAAAAATTGCAATGGCCTTCGCGCTGCCGAACGGTCGGGCACAAGAGCGGCAGGCGGCAAAGTCGAGCTCACTTGCGACCGAGGGAACGCTATGAAGCGCATCTATGTGGTGGGCACCGCTGATACCAAGGGCGAAGAACTCACCTTCCTGGCCGACACGATCGCCGCCTCCGGTGCTGCTGTCGCCCGCGTCGATGTCGGAACGCGTGGCGCCGTCGTGCCGGTCGATGTCTCGGCCGAAGAGGTCGCCGGCCACCATCCCGGTGGCCACAGCGCCGTGCTGGGCATTGATGACCGCGGCATCGCAGTCGCGGCGATGGGCGTCGCCTTCGCCCGCTTCGCGCAGTCGCGCAACGACATTGCCGGCATGATCGGCATCGGCGGCGGCGGCGGCACCTCGATCATCACATCAGGCATGCGCACGCTGCCGCTCGGCCTGCCCAAAATCATGGTATCGACGCTGGCTTCCGGCGACACCGCGCCTTATGTCGATGTCTCCGACATCGTCATGATGCCATCGGTGACCGACATGGCCGGACTGAACCGGCTGTCCCGCGTCGTGCTGCACAATGCCGCCCAGGCGATCGCCGGCATGGTGGCGAAGCCGGCGCCGCCGCCCGATGGCAAGCCCTCGCTGGGCCTCACCATGTTCGGCGTCACCACGCCTTGCGTCACGGCCATCGCCGAACAGCTTCGCTCGACCTATGACTGCATGGTCTTCCACGCCACCGGCACCGGCGGCCGCAGCATGGAAAAGCTGGCCGACAGCGGCTTGCTGTCCGGCGTCATCGACATCACCACAACCGAAGTCTGCGACCTCTTGTTCGGCGGCGTACTGCCGGCGACTGAAGACCGCTTCGGTGCCATCGCCCGCACCCGGCTGCCCTATGTCGGTTCGGTCGGAGCGCTCGACATGGTGAATTTCTGGGCACCGCCGACAATTCCGGAAAAGTATCGTGGACGCCTGTTCTATGAGCACAATCCGAACGTGACGCTGATGCGCACCACTCCGGAAGAGAGCCGCAAGATCGGCGAATGGATCGGTGCGCGGCTTGCCCTTTGCGAAGGTCCGGTCCGCTTCCTCATTCCTGAAAAGGGCGTCTCGGCGCTCGACATCGAAGGCGGCGCCTTTTTCGATCCTGAAGCCGACACCGCGCTGTTTGAGGCCATCGAGCGAACGATCGGGCCGAGCAGCATGCGCCGCGTGGTGCGCCTGCCGCTCCACATCAACGACCCCGAATTCGCCAAGGCCGCGACCGCCGCCTTCCTCGACATCGCCAGACAGTGAGACGCCAAGACATGGCTGCGATACCGCGCAAGAAAATCCTGGAAAAATTCCGCAAGATGATCGCAGATGGCGTGCCGATCGTCGGCGGCGGCGCCGGCACCGGCCTGTCGGCCAAGGCGGAAGAGGCCGGCGGCATCGACCTGATCATCATCTACAATTCCGGCCGCTATCGCATGGCCGGGCGCGGCTCGGCCGCCGGCCTGCTCGCCTACGGCAACGCCAACGAGATCGTCAAGGAAATGGCCTACGAGGTGCTGCCGGTGGTGAAGAAGACGCCGGTGCTGGCGGGTGTCAACGGCACCGATCCCTTCGTCATCATGTCGCTGTTTTTGGCTGAACTGAAGACGATGGGTTTTTCCGGCGTGCAGAACTTTCCGACCATCGGCCTGTTCGACGGCCAGATGCGGCAAAGCTTCGAGGAAACCGGCATGGGCTTCGGGCTCGAGGTCGACATGATCGCCGAGGCGCACAAACTAGACTTGTTGACCACGCCCTATGTTTTCAACCCCGATGAGGCGCGCGCCATGACGAAAGCCGGCGCTGACATCGTCGTCGCGCATATGGGCGTGACCACCGGTGGCTCGATCGGCGCGACCTCGGCAAAATCGCTCGACGACTGCGTGATGGAGATCGACGCCATCGCCGCCGCCGCCCGCTCCGTGCGCAAGGATGTCATCCTGCTTTGTCATGGTGGGCCGATCTCGATGCCGGATGATGCCCGCTACATCCTAGAACGCTGCAAGGGCCTGCATGGCTTCTACGGCGCAAGCTCGATGGAGCGGCTGCCGGCGGAAGCCGCGATCGCCAGGCAAACGGCGGATTTCAAGGCCGTCGCGATCGGCGCTCCGAACGCCGTCGCCAAATGAGGGAAGGAGTGAGACGATGACCGACAAGAGCAAGGTGTTCGTGTATCCGAAGGATGTCAGCGCCTTCGGCTTCGACTGGGGCAGACTGTCGCTGACGGTCGCTCCCGAAGTGAACGGCGCTGCTCGCTTTTCCGGCGGCGTCGTCGACCTACCCTCCGGCAAGGGTCACTCGCGGCACAATCATCCGGGTGCCGAGGAAATCATTTTCGTCATCTCGGGCAATGGCGAGCAGATGGTCGAGGATGAGAACGGCAATCCGGTCGTTGCGAAGGTCGGCCCCGGCTGCACCATCTATGTGCCGGAAAGCCGCTTCCATTCGACGCTCAACACTAGTGATGGCCCGATGCAGCTTTTCGTCGTCTATTCGCCGGCCGGACCGGAACTGGCGCTGCGCGAGTTGCCGGATTTCAGGCTGCTGCCGGCGGGCGGCGGCTAAGCCACCCCACCCCTGTTCCACCCCCGGCCCCGGTCGCCGAACATGACGTAGCCGGTGTCGGTGACCGCCAGCGTGTCCTCCAGCTTGATGAAGCCGCGCGTCGGGTGGAGCATGGTCGTCTCGACCGAGAGCACCATGTTCTTCTCCAGCGGCTTTTCGGCATAGGTGCCTTCATAGGTCACCGGATGGTTGGTCATCAGGAACGGCGCTTCATGCGTGATCAGCCCCATGCCGTGGGCGAAAAAATCGGTATAGGGCGCGACCTTGGATTTCTTCAGCACGCCTTCGGCATGGGAGATCATGTCGCCGCCAAGCGTGCCCGCACTAACCTTGGAGAAGGCTGCCTGCTGCACCGTCTCGACCTCGGCCAGCAAATCTCTGAGCTCGGCATCCGGTTCGCCCAGCACGCCCATACGGCAGAGGTCGCCGATATAGCCATGGTAGTTGCCGCCTGAATCGATCGACAGCACCTCGCCCTTCTCCCACGCCTGCGGGGAGGCGGCTCGGTTGTGGCTGGAACCCAGCGTCAACAGGCAATATTCGAAATGTGCGCCGCGATTGGTCTCCTCGCGCCTGAGCTGCTCGATGATCTCGCTCTTGGTCGTGCCTTCGCGCGCCCAGGCAATGGTTGCGAGCATCGAATCGGTGATCAGTTCGGAGGCCATGCGCAGCTTCTCCAGCTCGGCTTCCGTCTTGATGGCACGCATGCGCTCCAGCATCGACGTCGCGTCGATCAGCTTGGCGTCGGGCAGCGCCTTGCGGATCAGCGTATAGGCGTCCGACGGCAGAAAGGCCGGCTCGATGCCGATGCGGGCGTCCGCCTTGTCGATCTTTTTCAGGTGTTCGACTGCGAGATTTGCAGCATCCAGCGTGCCCCAGCAGGCGGCGTGCAATGTCGGCGTCCAGAATGGGTGGTTCTGGTGCTCTGCGCCCTCCATGCGGTTGCCGATATAGGCGGCATGCTCCGGCCCGCCCTTCTGGTAGACGACAACAGGCAGATAGCGGCTGTGGCCGACCGCATCCATGGCGGCAAAGAAGATGAACTTGTAGCCGCCAAGCAAATATTGCGTGTTGTGCTTGGAGGTGGCGAGCAGCACGTCGATGCCGGCCTCCTCCATCAGCGCATCGATCCTGGTCTGGTCGAACGGGATATTGCTGACGGCATTCTTGCCCGGGGCGATGTTCATTGTCTCTCTCCCTGAATTCCCTGGCCTGAATTTCTTGACCCTGAATTCCCTGGCCGACTGGTCGGATCGCCGACTGTTTGGTCCTGATGTTCTGGCTGTCGGTCAAATCTGCATCATTTCGCCCGGTCTGGTCCAGCCAGAAATGGGCCGAACGGCCACCAAGTTCTAAAGCTGCCGGCCCACATCGACCGCATTGGCTTAATCTGGTCTTACCAGACCAAGCACATTGAACTGCTCCCTCGCACTGGTCCAGCGGACGAAATTTTCAAAGCCACGCCAGGATGCGCCAATTCCGTCTCTGGCGAAACCCCGGACAAGGCCCATAATCGCCGCCGCAAGGGATGCTCGCGAGCGTCGAGGGCGCCCGGCCGGGTCGCGGAGAGGACGGAGTTCGATCATGTCAGATTTCAGGATTTCCAGGCGTACCATGCTTGCCGGTTCGGCATTGCTTCTGGCCTCCACCGCCATGCCGACGATCGGCTGGGCGCAGACGCCGAAAAAGGGCGGCCGGCTGGACGTTGCCGCTGATTCCGAGCCGCGCAACCTCAATCCGGCGATCGTCGCCTCCAACGGCGTCTTCTTCATCTCGAGCAAGATCGTGGAGACGCTGGCCGAGGCCTCCTTCGACGGCAAGGACGGGCTCGACCCGCGCCTTGCCGTCAACTGGGAGGGTGCCACCGACGGCTTGTCGGTGACCTTCAAATTGCGCGAGGGCGTCAAATGGCATGATGGCAAACCCTTCACCTCAGCAGATGTCGCTTTCTCGGCACTGCAGATCTGGAAGCCGCTGCAGAATCTCGGCCGTACCGTGTTCAAGGACCTCGAGGCGGTCGACACGCCGGACGAACTCACTGCCGTGTTCAAATTCACCAAGCCAACACCGTTCCAGCTGATCCGCAATGCCTTGCCGGCGCTGAGCAGCGTGGTGCCGAAGCATGTCTACGAGACCGGAAAGATCGAGGACAACCCGGCCAACAATGCCCCGGTCGGCACCGGTCCGTTCAAATTCGCCGACTACAAGCCCGGCCAATATTACCGGCTGGAGAAGAATGCCGACTATTGGGGCAAGGACCAGCCCTACCTCGACGAGATCGTCTATCAGGTGCTGCCCGACCGCACCTCTGCCGCAAGCGCGCTCGAGGCAGAAGAGATCCAGCTTGCTGCCTTTTCCGCCGTGCCGCTTGCCGACCTGGACCGCATCTCCAAGGTGCCTGGCCTCAAGGTGATCACCAAGGGTTACGAAGGCCTGACTTACCAACTCGTCGTCGAGATCAACCATCGCCGCAAGGAACTGGCCGACCTGAAGGTGCGCCAGGCGATCGCCCATGCCATCGACAAGGATTTCGTCGTCAAGAGGGTGTTCCTCGGCTACGCCGCCACCGCCACCGGCCCGGTGCCGAAAAACGACCCACAATTCTACACGGCCGATGTTCCGACTTATGCTTTTGACGTCGCCAGAGCCAACGCCTTGCTCGACGAAGCCGGTTACAAGAAGAACGACGACGGCAAGCGCTTTTCGCTGCGGCTGCTGCCGGCGCCCTATTTCAACGAGACCAAGCAGTTCGGCGACTATCTGCGCCAGGCGCTCGCCGCCATCGGCATCGACGCCCAGCTGGTCAACAACGACTCGGCCGCACACATCAAGGCCGTCTATACCGACCACGCTTTCGACCTGGCGGTCGGGCCGCCGGTGTTCCGCGGTGACCCGGCGATCTCGACCACTATTCTTATGCAGAGCGGCATCCCGGACGGCGTGCCTTTCTCCAACCAGGGCGGCTACAAGAACGACGATCTCGATGCCCTCATCGCCAAGGCATCCGAGACGCTCGACACCGCCGCTCGCACAGAACTCTACAAGCAGTTCCAGAAGAAGGTTGCCGAAGACCTGCCGCTGATCAACATCGCCGAATGGAGCTTCATCAGCGTCGCCCGCGACACAGTCAGGAACATCGCCGACAACCCACGCTGGGCGGTATCGAGCTGGGCGGACACCTGGATCGAAGGGTAAGGTTTCTCTCCAGGCTTGCACGTCTCTTGTGTGGGTGCTCAGGTTGAACCATGAGAGTTCCTTCGCGCCCCCTCTGTCCTGTCGGACATCTCCACCGGCTTCACCCTCCCCGCAAAAGGGAGGGTAAAACGCGCATGACACGCGCCCTGACCCTGCTTCGCCGCCGTCTCGTCGGCAGCATCTTCGTGCTGCTGATCGTCGTCATTGGGACCTTCCTGCTGCTCGAAGCCGCGCCCGGCGACGCGGTCGATGCCTATATCGTCTCGACCGGCGGCGACGCCGGCATGATCGAACTGCTGCGCCACCGCTGGGGCCTCGACCAGACGGAGCTGACGCGGCTGGCCAATTATCTCTGGGCGCTGCTGCATCTTGACCTCGGCCAGTCGGTGACCTTTTCGCGGCCGATCCGCGACGTGATCCTCGAACGTCTGCCCAACACGCTGCTGTTGATGGGCAGCGCCACGGTGCTTTCCTTCGGTCTCGGTTCGGCGCTCGGCATCTATGCCGGCGCGCGGCCCGGCGGTTTTCGCGATCGCCTCCTGTCGATCGGCTCGCTGGCGCTCCACGCCGTGCCGGGCTTCTGGCTGGGACTGGTGCTGATCATCGTCTTCGCCGTCGACCTGCGCTGGCTGCCGATCGGCGGCATCGAGACCCTGGTCTCGGCCAAGACAGGCCTTGAGCGCGCTGCCGACATCGCCCGCCATCTCGTGCTGCCGGTGTCCGCCCTCGGCTTCATCTATCTCGCGCTCTATTTGCGTATGATGCGCGCCGGCATGGCCGAGGTCTGGCGGCAGGATTTTGTCCTGGCCGCCCGCGCCAAGGGACTTTCCCGCCGCCGCATCGTGCTCCACCATGTCGCCCGCAACGCGCTGCTGCCGCTGGTCACCATGCTCGGCTTGCAATCCGTCCAGATGCTGGGCGGCAGCGTCGTCATCGAAAGCGTCTTTTCCGTGCCGGGTCTCGGCCGGCTGGCGCAGGAGGCAGTGGCGGCGCGCGACACACCGCTGCTGCTCGGCATCATCCTTACCAGCGCCGTGCTGGTCGTCGTCATCAACCTTCTCGTCGACATCGCCTACGCCCTCCTTGACCCACGCGTTGGCGCCAGCGAGGCCGGCGCGTGAACCTGCTTCGCCGTTTCCTTCGCACGCCGGAAGCGATAGCCGGTGCGGTCATCCTGGCCGCACTGTTTGCTATGGCGCTCGCTGCATCCTTGCTCTTTCCCGGCGATCCGCAGGCCATTGCCGGGACGGCACTTCTGCTGCCGTTTCAGGACTGGTCGTTGCCGCTTGGCACCGACCGCCTCGGACGCGATGTGCTGGCCGAGCTTTTCCACGGCGCTCGCACATCGCTGGCCGTCGGGCTGGCGGCGGCAGCCGCCGCCCTTGCCGTCGGCGCCATCGTTGGCACGCTGGCCGGCTTTGCCGGCGGCCTCGCTGACGAGGTGCTGATGCGTATCACCGATGCGTTCCAGACCGTGCCGAGCTTCCTGCTGGCGCTGGCCTTCGTCAGCATCGTCGGGCCGTCGCTCGGCGTTGTCGTCGCGGCGATCGCACTCGGCGCCTGGACCGGCCCGGCACGTGTGGCAAGGGCCGAGGTGCTGTCGATCCGCGAGCGCGATTTTGTCGCCGGGGCCCGGGTCATCGGCATGCATCCGCTGGAGATCGCTTTTCGCGAAGTACTGCCCAACGCCTTGCCGCCGGTCCTGGCGCTGTCGTCGGTGATCGTTGCCGCCGCGATCCTCACCGAGGCGGCATTGTCGTTTCTCGGCCTGGGCGATCCCAACCGCGTCACCTGGGGCGGCATGATCGCCGAAGGCCGCGCCATGCTGCGCACCGCGCCGTTCCTGTCGATCATTCCCGGCGTAGCACTCGTGCTGACCGTGCTTGGCGTCTACCTCGCCGGCGAAGGCGTCGTCGAGACGACGGCGGCAATGAGGGGGCTGTCGTGACGGCGCTGCTTTCGATCCACGATCTGACGGTGACCTATCGGCGCGACGGCGTCGAGGTGACAGCGCTGAAAAACATCAGCCTCGATGTCGCTGCAGGCGAGAGTCTTGCCGTCATCGGCGAGAGCGGTTCGGGCAAGAGCACGCTGGCGCTGGCCATTGCCGGGCTGCTGCCGGGTTCAGCTAGAATTGAAGGCCGCATCGCCGCCCTGCTGCAGCGCGTCGAGCTGAGCGCCGATCTCGCCGGTCGCGCCATCCATGAAATCTCCGGCGGCCAGCGCCAGCGCGTCGCCATCGCCCGCGCCATCGCCACAAAGCCGTCGCTGATCGTGCTCGACGAGGCTGTGTCGGCGCTCGACGTGTCAGTGCGCGGACAGATCCTGCAGCTGCTGCTCGATCTACAACGCGAGGAGCGCATCGCCTATCTGTTCATTTCGCACGACCTCGGCGTTATCAGAGCCATCGCCCACCGTTTCGTCATTCTCGACGCCGGGCGGATCGCCGAGAGCGGCAACGCCCGCACCGTCATCGACGCGCCGCGATCGGCCATCGGCAAGGCGCTGGTGGCGGCGGCGCCAAGATTGAACAGGACCAGCAGGCAGGACGCATCATGACCAATCCCGAAGCCAGAGCCGAAACGCTGTCGCGCGAACTCGATTCAGCCTTCCGCAACCGGGCCGATCTCTATCGCCTGTTCCTTGACGAGCTGACCGCGGAATTCGGTGCCGAAAAGGCCGAGGCGATCATGATCCGCACCATCGAACAGCGCGGCAAGGAGGTTGCGGCGACAGCCTTCGCCGGCTTCGGACCCAACGACGCGCCGGCAATAGGCGAAGCATTTCTCGCCGTCAGCCCGGACGGCGGCCGCATGTATCCGACCGATGTCGAACGCAGCGATCACCACATCGCCTTCAAGGTGAAGCGCTGCCCGCTGAAGGATGCCTGGGTCGAGGCCGGCGTCGGCGACGAGAAGCTCGCCACGTTGTGCCGCATAGCCGGCGCCTTCGACCGCGGCTTGTTCGAAGCGACCGGCGTGCGCTTCGACAACGTCACCTGGACGCCGGGCCGCGGCTCGGGCTGCTGTCACATCGCGCTGACCAACAGGGATGCCGGTTAGAGCGACGGCTCCTCCATTTGCACAGCGCGGTCAGCCGCCGGCGAAAACATGGAGCTCCGTTCCGGCCTCTTCGATGGCCGCACGCATCTCGGCCCGCGGCCCGGAATCGGTGACGACGTCTGAAATGTCGCGGAAGTCGCAGACGTGCTCGAGGCTGGCGCGGCCGAACTTGTCGTTGGTCACGACCAGGACCGTCGACAGCGACCGGGACATCATCGCCCGCTTGACCGCCGCCGAACCCGAGATCATGTCGTTCGGGCCATCCGCGGTCACGCCCGACGCGCCGATGATGGCGAAATCGGCATTATAGCGGCGGACGAATTCGACAGTGTCTTCGCCAAGCACGCTGCCTTCACGGCTGTCATAGGTTCCAGGGCAAAGGATGACGCGGAAGGTCGGGTTGGCGCCGGCCACCGACGCCACGCCGGTGGAGTTGGTGATGACGACGAGGTCCCGCTTCAGTTGCGAGAGATTGCGCGCCTCCTCGTAGGTCGTCGACCCGCCGTCGATCATCACGATCTGGCCCTTTTCGATAAGGCCTGCCGCGCCGCGTCCGATCCGAGCGCGCTCCTCGACCATGGTCAGGCTACGCTCGGTGATAACCGGTTCGGACGTCATCAGCGAGATCGTCGCGCCGCCATAGGTGCGATTGATAAGCCCTGTCTCGCCCAGCTCGATCAGATCGCGGCGGATTGTCTCGCCGGCGACGCCGATGCGCCTGGCCAACTTGGAGATGCGTATAGACGCCGATCTGCGCACCTCGGAGAGGATCAGCTCGTGCCGTTCCTTCTTCGTCAGCCGACCTGGCCCCATGATCGTCCTACTCCTTTCTGCAATCAGCGCGTTCGCATGCCCGGCCGCGCCCCCCTTGGCCCACCGTCACACCTTGAGCAGCAGATGGCCTCGTTCCCACGATGTGACAACGCCCTGGAACAGGTCGAGCTCGACGTTCTTGACACGGAGGTAGGTCTGGAAGAAGTCCTCGCCGAGCAGCGCGCGAGCCGGACTGCACGCGGCGAAACGATCGAGCGCTTCCTCCATGGTTTTCGGCAGCGTGCTCTTGCTGCGATAAGCATTGCCCGACGCCTCGGGCGCTCGCGAGATCTTCTCCTCGATGCCGAGATAGCCTGCGATGAGCGAACCGGCCATTGCCAGATAAGGATTGGCGTCGGCTCCGGGCAGCCGGTTTTCCACTCGACGCGCGGCGCCGCCACCCGCCGGCACACGCAGGCCGCAGGAGCGGTTGTCGTGCGACCATCGATGTTGGCCGGCGCGCTGTGATTGGGCCGGATGCGGCGGAACGAGTTCACGTTCGGCGCAAACAGCGGCATGATTTCGGGGATGTATTTCTGCAACCCGCCGATGAAATGTCCGAACATCTCGGTGTCGGCACCATCACTGTCGGAAAACAGTGTCTTGCCGGCTTCGTCGACGACCGACATGTGGAGATGCATGGAGCTGCCGGCTTGTGCCGCGATCGGCTTGGCCATGAAGGTCGCATGCATACCACCTTCCTGCGCCGCCTGGCGCGCCATCCGCTTGAACAGCAGCACCTTGTCGGCCAGCGGCAGCGCGTCGCCATGCAGGAAATTGATCTCCAGCTGCGCCGTGCCCGATTCATGGATCAGCGTATCGAGCGGCAATCCAGCCGCCTCGGCATAATCGTAGAGGCGCCGGATCACCGGCTCAAACTCTTCCAACGCCGCCATGTCGTAGGGATGTTGCACGCTTTCGAAGCGACCATTGCGCCCGACCGGCGCGGTCAACGGCCGGTCTGGATCGGGGTTGGGTGCGGTCAAATAGAATTCGAGCTCCGGCGCCACCGCCGCCTGCCATCCACGCTGGCGACAGAGATCGAGCACGGCCCTCAGCACGTGGCGCGGCGAGGCCATCCACGGCCGATCGTCCATGTGAAAAGCATCGGCAAAGACATAGGCCTTGCCCGCACCGGCGCCGGGCGCCAGGCAGAGTGTCGCGACATCCGGCATCATCCGCATATCGGGGTCCTGATAGACGAAACCCTCGTCGATGGAACCGGAATAGCGGCCGTCGATGCTGACCAGGAATGCGCTGCTCGGCAGATAGAGCGCGCGATCCTCGAGTGACTTCAGGAACTTGGCCGAAGGCAAGGCCTTGCCGCGCAAGACGCCGTTCATGTCCGGCACCAGACACTCGACCTCGCTGATCGCGTGCTGTTCCAGCCAGCTTCCTGGATCATCCGTAGGGCTCACGGATGGTGCATCATTTGTCGTGCTCTTGAGCATCAGGTCACGTCCTTGCGAGCGCGAGAATGGCTTCGGCAGCGATTCCCCAGCGTCCGTGCCATGTAGGCCGCATTCTCCTTGAGGCGAAAGCGCATTTCGCCGTCGGTCATTATGCCAAGGACGGCCGCTTCCGGTTGAATGCCGCACAGGCTGGTCTCTTCGGCGGCTTCGTCGAGATCATGGACGCGCAGAGTCGGCGGTAGCAGCCGGCTTCACAGGGCCAGTTGCGGCAAAAACGGCGCTCGCTTCGCTGACGATGGAAACGTGATCCCTGGCGGCGCTTCCGGCGGCAGCGCCATCACCGCGCATGATTGCGGTAACGATCGCGTCATGCTCCTGCCAGGATTTGGCCAGGCGGCCCGGCAGCATGAATTGCGCGCGCCGGAACGGCGCCAGCCGGCTGCGCGTCATGACAGTCAGTTCGTAGATGTGCGTGCTGTGGGCGCCGCGATAGAGCCGGGTGTGGAACTCGGTGTTGAAATACTCATAATCCTCCTCGGCACGCAACTGGACGAGACGCGCCGAGGCCTGGTGCTCGATCTCAAGCGTACGGCGCTCACCGGCGGTCATCCGCTCGGCCGAGAAGCGGGCGCAGATCGCTTCCAGTTCGGCCATGCTTTCGAACATCGAGGCGAGATGCTCCTGCGTCACCACGGCGACGATAGCGCCCCGGTTGGGCCGCCTTTCGACCAGTCCCATGGCGCTGAGCCGGCTGAGCGCCTCCCTGACGGGTGTGCGCGATACGCCGAAGCGGGCAGCGAGTGAAGCCTCGTCGAGCTTTTCGCCCGGGCGCAGGAAGCCGGTGACGATCCGGTCGGCGATCGCCCTCACCATCTGATCGACGGTCGTGCCCGACCTGATCAAGCTGCGCTTTCCCGACACATCTCCTCCGTCCAGTTTCTTCGCATCCAGGCCATGAGGTGAACGGCTCGCGGGCCGATTTCGATTCGCCGGCATCCCTGTATGCCTAGGTTTTAATCCGCCTGTCAAACTGATCATTTTCAAGGCAAGAAGTGTATGCAATTGCCTCGCCCTTGTGCAGCGCGCATCAACGTTTCCGTTGATTTTATTCGATAAATTCTTGTTTCAAAACTGGCACATTGATTGCATGCACTTTTTCGAGAAGGCCGTTAACCGACCCGGAAAGGGTCCTAAAGGGGAGCATTCACATGACCGAGAGATTCATGCTTAGCCGCCGCGATCTGCTCAAGACCTCCGCCGCTGGAGCCGCACTCGGCCTGGCTTCAGCGTCATTTCCCATCAGCAGGGCCTTCGCCGCTGCCGCCACCGTCGGCTTCATCTATGTCGGACCCAAGGATGATTACGGCTACAACCAGGCGCATGCCGAAGGGGCGGCGACATTGAAGGCCATCGAGGGCATCTCGGTCGTCGAGGAAGAGAACGTCCCCGAGACGGTCGACGTCCAGAAGACGATGGAATCGATGATCAACCTCGACGGCGCTTCGCTGATCTTCCCGACCTCCTTCGGTTATTTCGATCCGCACATGCTCGCCATGTGCGCCAAATTCCCGGACGTGCAGTTCCGCCATTGCGGCGGCATGTGGAACAAGGACAAGCACCCGATGAATGCCGGCTCCTATTTCGGCTACATCGGCATGGGCCAGTACCTCAACGGCGTCGTCGCCGGTCACACCAGCAAGACCAAGAAGTTAGGCTTCGTCGCCGCGAAGCCGATCCCGCAGGTGCTGCTCAACATCAACTCGTTCCTGCTCGGCGCGCGTTCGGTCGACCCGGCAATCACCTGCCAGGTGATCTTCACCGGTGAATGGTCGCTGGCGATCAAGGAAGCCGAGGCCACCAACGCTCTGGTCGATCAGGGCGCCGACGTCATCACCTGCCATGTCGACAGCCCCAAGGTGATGGTCGAGACGGCCGCCGGCCGCGGCGCCTTCGTCTGCGGCTACCACGCCAACCAGAGCCCGCTGGCTCCCGAAAAGTACTTAACCGGCGCCGAATGGAACTGGGCCAAGGTCTACAAGATGTTCGTCGACGACCTCGTTGCCGGCACGCCGCTGCCCAACTTCACGCGCGGCGGACTGGCCGACGGCTTCGTCAAGATGAGCCCACTCGGCCCTGCTGTCAGTGAAGCGGCCCGCAAGCAGTTCGACGGCACGCTGGCCGAAATGATGAAGGGCGGTTTTTCCGTCATCAAGGGGCCCTTGAAGAGCAACAAGGGCGATGTCGTGGCGACCGAAAGCCAGGCCTTCGTCGAGACCGCCATCGAGCTCGAAAGCATGGACTATCTCGTCGAGGGCGTCGTCGGTTCGACCGCCTGAAGTTGAACGCGCGACCGGAGACGGGGCGATGGCAGATACGGTCAGCAGCGCGGATGTGCCGGCCATGACCGGCGGTAAGGGATTTCCGGCGGCGCTCGAATGGATCGCCCGGCGGGCGGAAGGCTTCGTCATCCCGCTCGCGGCGCTGATCGTCGGCATGGTGCTGTTCAGCCTGTTCATCGCGCTGGTCGGCAAGTCGCCCGTGCAGCTCTATGAAACGATGTGGCGCGGCGGCTTCGGCTCGTGGTTTTCGATCCAGAACTCGCTGTCGCGCGCCGCACCGCTTTTGCTTGCGGCGCTTTGCGTCGCCCTGCCGGCCCGGCTTGGCCTCGTCGTCATCGGCGGCGAAGGCGCAATCGTGCTGGGCGGCGTTGCAGCGGCTGCTGTCGGTGTCGCGCTGAACGGCGCGCCGGCGTTTCTGGTCATCTTGCTTATGGGCGTGGCGGGCGTGGCCGCCGGCGGCATCTGGATAGGTGCCGTCGGCGCGCTCCGCCATTACCGCGCCGTCAACGAAACCATTTCCAGCCTGCTGATGGCCTATATCGCTATCGCCCTGATGAACCATCTGGTGGAAGGGCCGCTGCGCGACCCCACCTCGCTCAACAAACCCTCCACCCAGCCGCTGGCCGACATCTACCGGCTCGGCAACATTCCCGGCATGGAGGTGCATTGGGGCCTCGTCGTCGGCATCGTCGCCTGCGTTGTGTCCTGGCTGCTGATTGAAAAGACACGCTGGGGGTTCGCCGCCCGCATTGCCGGCGGCAATGTCAGGGCAGCCCAGGTGCAGGGACTTGCCGTTGGGCCGCTGATCGTCGGCTTCACCGCGCTTGCCGGCGGCTTCGCCGGTCTTGCCGGCATGCTCGAAGTTGCCGCTGTGCAAGGCAGCGCCAACGCCTCGCTCGCCGCCGGCTACGGCTATACCGGCATTCTCGTCGCCTTCCTCGCCCGCCACAACCCGCTCGCCATCATCCCGGTCGCCGTCTTGCTTGGCGGCATCGACGCGTCCGGCGGCCTGATCCAGCGCCGTATGGACCTGCCCGATGCAACCGTGCTGGTGTTGCAGGGCATGCTCTTCATCGTCATTCTGTTCAGCGAGACCTTCTACGGCCGCTTCAAGGCCTTCAATCCAGACCTCTGGCAGAGGCCCGATTTCTTGAAGGGGACTATCTGATGGTAGCGACCGAGATCGGCCTCTGGGGTGTTCCGCTCGCCATCGTCGGCGGCGCCATCCGTGTTTCGACGCCCTTCATCTTCGTATCGCTTGGCGAAGCCATCACCGAGCGCTCCGGCCGCATCAATCTCGGCCTCGAAGGCATGCTGGTCTTCGGCGCGATGACGGCTTACGCGGTGGCGGTGATGACCGCCTCGCCATGGCCCGGCCTGCTGGCCGCCGCCGCCGCCGGCCTCTGCTTCGGCCTGTTCCATGGCTGGATCTGCAAATTCCCTGGGGTTAACGACATCGCTATCGGCATCGCGCTGATGCTGTTCGGTTCGGGTCTCGCCTTCTTCTTCGGCAAGCCGTACATCCAGCCTTCGGCACCCGACCTGCCTGCCATCCCCTTCGGTGGCTGGTCTGACATTCCGCAGGTGCAGGCGGCGCTCAACGTCAATGTGCTGTTCCTGATCGGCGCCGCGTTGGCGGTGTTCCTGTGGTGGGCCTTCCGAAACACCCGCGTTGGTCTGATCCTGCGCGTGGTCGGCGACAGTTCCGACGCTGCGCGTGCCATGGGCCTCAACCCGGACACGGTGCGCCTTGTCGCCACCGGCGTCGGCGGTGCTCTCGCCGGCATCGGCGGCGCCTATCTCTCCCTCTATTATCCCGGCAGCTGGACCGAGCGCATCTCGTCGGGCCAGGGGCTGATGGCGGTGGCGCTGGTCATCTTCGCGCGCTGGAACCCGCTCGGCTGCTTTGCCGCCGCGCTGCTGTTCGGCGGCGCCGGCGCGTTGGGCCCGGCGCTGCAGTCGGTCGGCGTCACCCAGGGTTACTATCTCTTCTACGCCGCCCCCTACATTCTCACCCTCGTCATCATGATCGCCACCTCGTCGCCGAGCCGTTCGCTTGCCGGCGCGCCGGGCGAACTATCGATCACCAAATGACCGCGTCCAGACTGGAGTTTTTGCCATGAACGCCAGAGCCGGGATCACCCAGCGCTACATCGACGCCGACCCCTATCCATGGCCCTACAATGGCGATCTGAGGCCCGACAACACGGCGCTGATCGTCATCGACATGCAGACCGATTTCTGCGGGCCGGGCGGCTATGTCGACCACATGGGTTACGACCTTTCGCTGGTGCGGGCGCCCATCGAGCCGATCAAATCGGTGCTATCAGCCATGCGGGCGAAGGGCTACACCATCATCCACACACGCGAGGGGCACAGGCCCGATCTCGCCGACCTGCCGGCCAACAAGCGCTGGCGTTCGCGCCGCATCAATGCCGGCATCGGCGATCCCGGTCCTTGTGGCCGCATCCTGGTGCGCGGTGAGCCCGGCTGGGACATCATCCCCGACCTCTACCCGGGGGAGGGCGAGCCGATCATCGACAAGCCCGGCAAGGGTTCGTTCTGCGCCACCGACCTCGAGCTGATCCTCAACCAGCGCGGCATCGAAAACATCGTGCTCACCGGCATCACCACCGATGTCTGCGTCCACACCACGATGCGCGAGGCCAACGACCGCGGCTTCGAATGCGTCATGCTGGAGGATTGCTGCGGAGCGACCGACTACGGCAATCATCTCGCCGCGATCAAGATGATCAAGATGCAGGGCGGCGTCTTCGGCGCGGTATCGAACTCGGCGTCCTTCGTCGCCCAATTGCCGTGAGAACCTCACGATGAGCCAAACTATTCGCAATAAGGCCGTCGGCGTCGAGACCATCGGCATGACCATGCGCTTCGGCGCCTTCATGGCGCTGGACGACGTCTCGATCAAGGTGCCGGCAGGGTCGTTCCACGCGCTGCTTGGCGAGAATGGCGCCGGCAAGTCGACGCTGGTCAAATGCATGATGGGGTTCTACCATCCGACCTCCGGCGACATTCTGGTCGCAGGACGCGAGGTCGACATCGCCAGTCCAAGGGATGCCTCGGCACTTGGGCTCGGCATGGTCTATCAGCATTTCACGCTCGTCCCGTCGCTGACCGGCGCCGAGAACCTGGTCATCTCGCGCGAAAAGGTGCCTGACATCATCGACTGGCGCAAGGAACGCGCCGAGCTTGCCGCTTTCATGCAGCGGATGCCGTTCAAGCTGCCGCTCGACGTCAAGGTGGCCGAACTCGCCGCCGGCGAGAAGCAGAAGCTGGAGATCATCAAGCAGCTCTATCTTGGCCGCAGTTTCCTGGTGCTCGACGAGCCGACGTCCGTGCTCACCCCTGGCGAGGCGCAGGAGGTGCTTGGCCTGGTGCGGGACATGACCAGGGCTGGCGACATCACCGTGCTGATGATCTCGCACAAGTTCCATGAGGTGACGGCCTTTGCCGACGACATCACGGTGCTGCGCAAGGGCAAGCTGACCGGAACGAGAAAAGTATCGGACCTGTCCCAAAAGCAGATGGCGGCGATGATGATCGGCGACCAACCGATCGCCGCATTGGACAGCCGCGCCGAGCCGAAGCCGGACGCCGAGATCGTGCTCAAGGTCAAATCGCTGAAAGCGCCGGACCGTACCGGACTCAAGTCGATCAGGATCGAGGATCTTGGCGTCCGCTCCGGCGAGATCGTCGGCATCGCCGGCATCTCCGGCAACGGTCAGAAGGAGTTCATGGAAGTGCTGGCCGGCCAGCGTGCCCGTCACGGCGGCGAAGTGCTGATCAAGGGCGCGCCTTATGCGTCGACGCGTGGCGAGGCCCGCGCGCTCAATGTCCGCCTCATCCCGGAGGAACCGCTGAAGAATGCCTGCGCACCGAAAATGACCGTTGCCGAGAACATCGCGTTCCGCACCTTCGACATCGACGGCAATGGCAAACCGGTGAGCTGGATCAGCGCCGGCGCCATCAAGGCGTTCAGCGCCCGCCTGGTCGAGCAGTTCAAGGTCAAGACCGCTTCGCTTTCCTCGCCGATTTCGTCGCTCTCGGGCGGCAATGTTCAGCGCGCCGTGCTCGCCCGCGAACTCACGGGCGAGGTCGATCTGCTGATCGTCTCCAACCCGTGCTTCGGCCTCGACTTCTCGGCTGTCGCCGAGATCCGCGCGCGCATCATGCGGGCGCGCAACACCGGGGCTGCCGTGCTCTTGATATCGGAGGACCTTGACGAGTTGCTGGAGCTGTCCGACCGCATCTTCGTCATGTCGGACGGCGCTCTGGTCTACGAGACGCCGGTCGCGCAGGCTATCGTGCAGACCATCGGCGAGCACATGGCGGGACATCACTGATGGCTGAGATCGAGGCGCTGCCGTTTCCGTTTGCCTTCAAGCCGGAATCGACAGTGCTTGTCGTCATCGACATGCAGCGCGATTTCGCCGAGCCGGGCGGCTTCGGCGCCAGCCTCGGCAACGACGTCAGCCGGGTTGTGGCGATCGTGCCGACGGTGAAGAGGCTGATCGCGGGGTTTCGCGCCGCTGGCCTGCCGGTGATCCACACCATGGAGTGCCACAGGCCGGACCTTTCGGACCTGCCTCCGGCCAAGCGTAATCGCGGCAATCCGTCGATCCGGATCGGTGATGTCGGCCCGATGGGCCGTGTGCTGATCGCAGGCGAGCCGGGAACGGCGATCCTCAACGAGCTTGCACCGCTGCCTGGTGAGATCGTCATCGAGAAGCCCGGCAAGGGCGCGTTCTACGCGACCAGCTTCGGTGACGACCTTAAGCGGCTCGGCGCGCAGCAGCTCGTCTTTGCCGGCGTGACGACGGAAGTCTGTGTGCAGACGACGATGCGCGAGGCCAACGACCGCGGCTACGAGTGCCTGCTCGCCGAAGATGCGACGGAGAGCTACTTTGCCGAGTTCAAGGCGGCCGCACTGGCCATGATCAGGGCGCAAGGCGCCATCGTCGGCTGGACGGCGACGACCGACCAGGTGATCGAGGGAATTGCCAATGCCTAATCTGAGTTTTGCCGGCCTGCTCGATGACGGCTGGCGTGATCTGGAATTCGAGCATTTTCGCGATGGCATCACCGTGCACTGGCTGCTCAAGGGCGGGCCGGTCGAACCGTCGGTCGCAGTCCTGAACTACCGGCCTGGCGCCGGCGTGCCACGCCACCAACATGTCGGGTTGGAGACGATCATCGTGCTGGAAGGTACCCAGAGCGACGAGAACGGCGACTATCCCGCTGGAAGCCTGATCCTGAACCCGGTCGGGACCGAGCATTCAGTATGGACGAAAGACGGCTGCGTCGTGCTGATCCAATGGGACCTGCCGGTGATCATTCTTGGGGAGGCCAAATGAGCGACATCCGCTTCGACATAAAGAGCTTGCACGCGGCCTATCAGGCCGGCGTCAGCATCGGCGAGATGATTGATACGGTCCATGCACGCCTCGCGGCGGCTGACGATCCGGGCATCTTCATCCATCTTGCCAGCAAAGCGGACATGCTTGCCGAAGTAGAAAGGCTCGGCCCGTTCGATCCCGTGGCGAAGCCGCTCTGGGGCATTCCCTTCGCCGTCAAGGATAATATCGACGTCGCCGGCATGCCGACCACGGCTGCCTGCGCCGGATATGCTTACAAACCTGCGAAGGACGCCACCGTTGTCGAGCGTCTGAAGGGAGCCGGGGCTTTGGTCGTCGGCAAGACCAATCTCGACCAGTTTGCCACCGGCCTCGTTGGCGTGCGCACGCCCTATCCGATCCCCAGAAACGCGATCGATCCGAAACTGGTACCGGGTGGCTCCTCGTCGGGCTCCGCCGTGGCAACGGCGCGCGGCATCGCCTGCTTCGCGCTCGGCACCGATACTGCCGGCTCCGGCCGCATACCCGCTGGCCTCAACAACATCGTCGGGCTGAAGCCGACGGTCGGCGCGCTGTCGACGGCAGGTGTCGTGCCGGCATGCCGGACGCTCGACTGCGTTTCGATCTTCGCGCTGACCGTCGACGATGCTTACGCGGTGCTCGGTGTCGCGTCGGCCTTCGATCCATCCGATCCCTACTCGAAGCAGGTCGCCGTCACGCCGCTCCCCCAACGCCCGCCGGTGCTGACGGTTGGCGTGCCGGCCGAAGCGGATCGGAACTTCTTCGGCGACTCGTCGATGCAAACCGGCTTCGAGGCTGCTCTTGCCTCTCTGGAGACGCTGGGCTGCAGGCTTGTAGAAATCCCTTTCGGCGATTTCTACGCCACCGCCAACCTTCTGTACGAAGGCGCCTGGGTCGCTGAGCGCTACGCCGCGATCCGCGCCTTCTTCGAGGCGAACGAAACGGCGCTTAATCCTGTCACGCGAAAGATCATCGGCGGCGCACGAAATCTTTCGGCCGCCGATGCCTTCCGCGGCCTCTATGCCTTGCAGGCCTACAAGGCCGGGCTGGCGCCGATCATCGCCTCGGTCGACCTTTTCTGCGTGCCGACCGCGCCGACCCACTACACGGTCGAGGCTGTTCTTGCCGACCCGATCGTCACCAACAGCCGCCTCGGCACCTATACCAATTTCGTCAACCTGCTCGACATGTGCGGCATCACCGTGCCGGCGGGCAAACGTGACGACGGCCTGCCGATGAGCATCACGTTACTAGCCGCCGCCGGGCGAGATGCTCTTGCCGCAATGGTCGCTCGCGACCTGCATGCCGCAAGCGGCCTGTCGCTGGGTGCAACCGGATGGCCGCAGCCCCGCCTGCTTACGAGCGCGCCCCTGGCCGAGGACGGTTCGATCGAGCTGGTGGTCGTCGGCGCCCATCTCTCGGCGATGCCCCTCAATGGTCAGCTGAAGGATCTCGGCGCGCGGTTCTCGAGAGCGACCAAGACGACGCCCTCCTACAAGCTCTACGCGCTCGCCGGCCAGTCCGTGCCCAAGCCGGGGCTGGTCCGCGTCGCCAGAGACGGGATGGCAATCGAGGTCGAGGTCTGGCGGCTCGCGCCCGACGCCTTCGGGCGCTTCGTCGCCGCCATCCCGCCGCCGCTCGGCATCGGCACGATCGAGCTTGATGATGGATCATCGGCGAAGGGTTTCCTGACCGAAACCGCCGGCCTGTCGGCAGCGATCGACATCTCCGCCTATGGCGGTTGGCGCAGCTTTGTCGCTCGCGAAACACGACCACGCCTGGAAAGCGTTCCAACCGGTTGAACGGTGCTCGCGGCGGTTCCCTGACACGTCTCGACTGAGCACGACAACGATATCGTGAACCTGCGCAGGTTGACTCGATTGTCTGGTTGCCTAGCTTGGATGCCAGGGGCGCGCAATTCCAATAGTCGGTATGACATCTTCCCGCATCCGCAAGCTTGCCCTTCTCGTTCTGTCGGCCAGCAGTTCCATCCTGTCCTCCTGCGTCGTTCCTGACGATACGTCGAGCGTTGCAAAGGAAGACGCGACAGCGGCAGCAGCCCGCAAGGAGATGGTCGGTCTCAGCGAGGCGGACGTCCGAATGTGCGCCGGCTTTCCGACTGCCACCGCTGATGCGGGCAGATCTGGCCAGATCTGGACCTATCAGCGCACCGTTCAACGCGGCAATCTCAACGTCGTGATTCCAACCTTGGCGGTGGGGGCGATCCCGGCGGTTGGAGGATCTGTCAATGTGGCGCCTGGCGGCTATTGCAACACGCAGATTCGAATGGTCGACGGCCATGTTGCCGAGGTGGCTTATGCGGGCGACAACAACCTGCCGAACAACCGCGATGGGCTCTGTGTCAGCACGGTCGACGCCTGCGTCGAATATGCCCGCCAGCGCCATCAAGCCAGGACAGCGGCCACCTCCAGATAACTGGTGAGGCTCGGCGGCCATGATCTTTTCCGAGCCGAGGTTTCGGGATCATCGTCTAGTCTAGTTTCCGTCCATAAACGCGTATATTTTACTGCGTTTACAGGCACTTACCCTCTTCCGGAAGCGATTGTCGGGGCGTGGGCGGGCGAGAGTGCGCTGGTTGTCGGCAAAATGTCGTCACGGGGCGCGGCCGCGCATGCCGCGAGACCGGAGTCAGCCGGTGCCACGCATTCCAAACAGCGGACCGGCGTCAGGTCGGCTTGAGGCGTGTGAAGAGGACGAGGTTGTAAGCCACGACCGAGGACCAGACGTAGGTCTTGAAGTGATCAAGACCGCGCCAGGTGCAACGCGCCAAGCCATAAGCGCGCTTGAGGCATGATATTCCGGCTTCGATGCCGGCGCGGAAGTTGCGCAGCTTGCGGTAGACCCAATTGCTTCGGACCATGTCCTCGATCCTGAGGCCGGCTTTCTTGTGGAATGCCATATCGCGAACGCCCCAGGCCTTCGCTTTGGCCAGGTTGTCGCGACTGGCGAAGCCGCCATCGGCCGCCGCCTGCCGCGGTGCTTGACCATAGAAGGCGATGTGGCGCTCCAGCATCGGCAGCAACCGATCGCTGTCGCGCGGATTGCCCGCCTCGATCACCAGATCGAGGATCATGCCGCTCCTGCCGGTGATCAGGTTGAGCTTGTATGAGGAAGGTCAAGCGGGAACTTCGTCTAGGGCGGCATTTTCTACCTATGGTTACTGCGGCATCCGCGGTCTGAGCCTGATTGCATGACGCGGCTCGTTGCCGAGCCAGATCCAACTTGTATACGGTCGCTGCTCGAGACAGCGGCACCAACATCCCGCTTGCGACGGACAAGGCTCAGGAGGACGGGACCATTCTTATGGTCGGCATTTCAGATGCCATCCCAACCTTCGGTTCGTCCCACCTGGATCCGCCAAGACTGATCGGGTCCTGGAAGATTGCAGAATTCAGTTCGGGTAACGCATCAGGCGGTCTTCATGGCTGCGCCCTCGATGACGACGCCCGCGTTGACGTATTTCCACAGCGCCACGAGCAACTTGCGGGCGAGCGCAACAATCGTCGTCTTCTTGAGACGGCCGCCGTTCTGCTTGACCCGGTCCTCGAACCACAAGGTGAGCGCCGATCGTGGCTGATGGCGCCGCCACAGCCAGGCGAGCTGGATCAGCGTCGTGCGCAGCCTGGGATTGCCGGCTTTCGAAACCCCCTGGTCGTGATCGATCTTCCCACTCTGCCAAGGTGTCGGAGCAAGGCCCGCATAGGCGGCAACCTGTCGCCGGTTGTCGAAGTGACGCGACAGCCCCTCCGACCACAGGACAGTGGCGAACTCCAGCCCGATGCCTTTCAGGTTGAGCAGCATCGCCGGAGCCGGCGAGACCGCCTCAGCGGCAGCGAACATGGCATCGCGTTCGGCATCGACCGCCTTGATCTGTTCCAGCAGCAGTTCGAGCAGATCAAGTTCCCGGCCGATCTGCGCCTTCAAATGTACGGGAAGCGGACGGCCGTCGCCGGTCTTCAGCTCCTCAAGCCGCTTGCGCCGGTCTCGGCGCAGCGGTTCGTAGCCGGACACGCCCTGGGCGAACAGCAGACCTTTGATGCGGTTGAGGTGGCGCACGCGCTCGGTGGTCAAGGCCTTGCGCTCACGCGAGATGCGGCGGCGGTCCTCCTCGGCGGGCGTCGGCACCCGGACCATTGCACACACCCGCGGCTCGCCTCTCTTGTAAGCAAGCAACGCCCGGAGCAGCGCCTCGCCGTCGATCTTGTCGGTCTTTGCCCGGCGCTTCCGGCGTGAGGTTGCAATCGACGCCGGATCGACGACGTGGCTTTCGATCCCCTCGGCCTGCAGAACGCGGTGGATCCAGAAACCATCGAGCCCGGCCTCCTGGATCACGATGACCGGAAAGCACCGTCCGGTCCGCGCCTCTGCCTTCCTGTTGAGCTCGGCAAACCACGCAAGCATGCCCACGACATCGCAGGCCGCCACCGCATGCTTCGACATCTTCTCGCCACCGCCCGGCAACAGCGACGTGATCAACCATTTCGAACGGCTCAATTCCAATGAGACGAAGATTGCGCCAAGATCAATACGGATAGCGGTCGGCGCGTCGGATCGGCTAGCTGCTGCAATGGGCATGTCGGTCTCCAGAGTAAGGCGTTAATCTAGCAACCTCACTTTGCCAGAGCGCAGGTCGCTATCCACCCTCCCTCATAGGATCTTGTGGCCGTATTCGGTATCGCGGCCGCCTTTGACGATGATATCGGCATGGGGTTCGAACAGGCTGACCAGCTTCTCGCTGGCCGGCACCAACTCGCCGGCCAGCACCCGCCGCTCGCTTTGTGTGATGATGCGTTCGATCAGCGGCCGATAGTGACAGAGTTGGGCTTGCCAGAGTTCGATGAGCGGATCGCTCGCCACGGCCAATTGCGCGGCTGCCTGCCGCAGATAGGCCAAGGTCCCGCGGGTGATCGCAATCAGTTCACGGTAGAGTTGGACACGATTGGGTCGACCACGTGTGAACTGGATCTTGCGGGCTCGCTTTTTGGCCGCGCGGCAGTGATCGCGCCATTCCCCCAAGCCGGCGCCGCCGGCCAAGGCACCAGCCTGCTTCAACAGGCGCACCATGATCCGGACGGCGTCCCACAACAGACTGCTGTCGCTCGGTTCGTGCATGAACGCTGAGGTCACAGTGCTGTCCAGCCGCACGACATTCCCATCTTCGAGCTGCGTCTGCTGGGCGCTCGACAGCAGTGCCCGATTGATCTCTTCCCAGGCCTCAGGCCGGATCGCGCTGATCGTCTTTTGCAGCACCGACTTCTGCGGGCTCCATGACCACGGCAGCCGCGCAAAAGCCCGAAACGATGCGGAGTCCTCCAGATGGAAGGCCAGCTCCTGATAGCTCAGTTGGCGGTATTGCTTGAGGAGCGCGCAGCGCAAGACCGCTTCGGCCGGCAGGCCTTGCCGTCCGGTGGCCTTGACGCCACGTCGACCCAGATCTCGCACCACCAGACCAAGCAGGTCGCGATGCTCATCCAGCCACTGCGACATCGCCTTCAACTCATGGCCGATCTCGTGGGTGGCGAAAACATCGAATATACTGGCTTGGACGGTGCGTTCTTGGCGCATTGTCGGCTCCGGCGGTAGCAGGCCTTTGGAATCAGTGGCATGAGACCAAAGTTTACCTGAAACCGCCGGGCCTTGCCCGCGCAAAGCTACGATTTACAAAACAAAATCAATAGCTTGCCGTTTATGGACGGAAACTAGTCTAGATGGTGCCTATCAGGCGGCCCGGACCCTGGAAGGTTTGCGTGCCCAGGCGGGCAGCCAGTCGCCGTGAGCGGCGAGCAGATCATCGACCAGCGACCAAATCTGGTCGAGGTCGAGTTCGGCTGCGGTATGCGGGTCCATCATCGCCGCGTGGTAGATATGCTCGCGGTTTTCTGTCATCAGTGCCTGAACCGTCAGTTCCTGCACGTTGATGTTGGTACGGATCAGCGCGGTCAGTTGCGGCGGCAGGTCGCCGATGTAGGTGGGCTGAATGCCAGAGGCATCGACGAGGCACGGCACTTCGGCCGCGCAATTGTATGGCAACGAGGTGATGCAGCCATTGTTGCGGACGTTGCCGTAGATCACCGACGGCTCACCCGTCCACACCGAATTCATGATCGAGGACGCATATTCCTTCGACTGCTCGACCTCGATCTTGTCAGCCGAGCGATAGGCTTCCGCTTGCCCCTTCCAGCGTTCGATCTGCTCGACGCAGCGCTTCGGATATTCATCGAGCGGGATGCCGAACCTCTCGATCAGATCCTCGCGCCGTTCCTTGATGAAGTAGGGCGTGTATTCCGCGAAATGCTCGGAGCTTTCGGTGACGAAGTAGCCGAGACGCGTCAGCATCTCGTAGCGCACCTTGTTCGGGCAGCGCGGGTTCCACCCAGGCTTCGGCGCCCGGCCTTCGCGGTAGGCGCGCACGAGATCCGGATAGAGGTTGCGGTGGGAGCCGTCCGGCTGGCGATGCTCGAACTTCAGGTAGAAGGCCATGTGGTTGATGCCGGCCGAGCGATAGCGAATCTCCTCGTAGGGAATGTCGAGATCATGCGCCAGTTCCATCGCCGTGCCTTGCACCGAATGGCAGAGGCCGACCTGCTTGATATCAGGATACTTCTCCGCGATCGCCCAGGTGTTGATCGCCATCGGATTCACATATTGCAGCATGATCGCCTGCGGGCAGACGGCGAGCATGTCCTCGCAGATTTTCCAGAGATGCGGCACGGTTCGCAAGCCACGCATGATGCCGCCGACGCCGAGCGTATCGGCGATGGTCTGACGCAGGCCATATTTCTTCGGAACCTCAAAGTCGGTGACCGTGCACGGCTCGTAACCGCCGATCTGGAAGGCGACGACGACAAAATCGGCACCCGCCAGCGCCTCGCGCTGATCGGAATAGGTTTCGGCCCTGGCCTTTACCCCGAGCGTCGAGATCAGCTTGCCGACGACGACCGCGCTTTCTTCGAGCCTTTGCGGATTGATGTCCATCAGCGCGATCGTCGCGCCTGACAATGCCCGACGCTGCAGCAGATCGCCGACGATGTTCTTCATGAAAACGGTGGAGCCAGCTCCGATAAAAGCGATCCTGGGATTTCTTGCCACAACAACCTCCGGCATATGCGATCAGGCTACCTCGAAAGCGGCTTTGACTAGCCGTTCGGTGTAAGCGGTTTTGGGATTGGACAGAACTTCATTGACGGGCCCCTCCTCCACGACCTTGCCGTGCTGCATGACGATGACGCGGTGGCACAGGGCTCGCACGACCTTGAGATCGTGCGAGATGAAGAGGTAGCTGAGGCCTCGTTCGCGCTGCAGCCTGCGCAGCAGTTCGATGATCTGCGCCTGGACCGAGAGGTCCAGCGCCGATGTTGGCTCGTCGAGCACGATGAATTCGGGTTCGAGCGCGATGGCGCGGGCGATCGCGATACGCTGCCGCTGGCCGCCGGAAAACTCGTGCGGGAAACGCGACAGGATGTTGCCCGGCATGCCGGCACTGATCAGCGCCTCGCGCACCCGCACGAGCCGATCGTTCTTCGTGGCGCCGATCCTGTTGACAACAAGCCCTTCTTCGATGATCTGGCCGATCGTCATGCGCGGGTTGAGCGATGAAAACGGATCCTGGAAAACGACCTGCATGCGCGAGCGCAAAGGCCGCATCTGCGCCCGCGTACAGCCATGGATCGGCTGGCCGTCGAAATAGATCTCGCCGCTGGCCGTATTGTTGAGCCTGAGCAGCGCCTCGCCGAAGGTCGTCTTGCCCGATCCGGATTCGCCGACGAGGCCCAGCGTCTCGTGGCGGCGAAGGGTCAGGTTGAGACTGTCGACGGCGACGAGCTCACGCAGGTCCGGCTTCAGGAACGTGCCGTGCCGCAGCATGAAGGAGACGCGAACGCCCTTGGCCTCAAGAATGACGTCGGCGCCTTGCGGCAACGGATTTGCCTGGCCCCGCGGCTCGGAGGCAAGCAGGTGGCGTGTATAGGGATGCTGCGGATTGGCGAAAAGCCTTTCCGTCACATTGTGCTCGCGCATCTCGCCGTGCTGCATGACGTAGACATAGTCGGAGAACTGCCGCACCACGGTCAGGTCGTGTGTGATCAGGATCACCGCCATCCGCAACTTCTTCTGCAGGTTGCGAATGAGATTGAGGATCTGCGCCTGAACGGTGACGTCGAGTGCCGTTGTCGGCTCGTCGGCGATCAGTACGTCCGGATCGTTGGCAAGCGCCATGGCGATCATCACGCGCTGGCGCTGGCCGCCGGAAAGCTGGTGCGGATATTGCTTCAGCCGCGCCGAGGGGTCCGGAATCTGCACCTGCTGTAGAAGCTCGAGCGCTCGCGCCTCCGCCTGCCTTCGGCTCATCCTGCGATGCACCCGTATCGCCTCGACGATTTGGCTGCCGATCGTGTAGATCGGATTGAGCGAGCTCATCGGCTCCTGGAAGATCATGGAAATGCGGTCGCCGCGCAGCTTGCGCCGGGCTCGCTCGGAGAATTTCAGGATGTTCTCCCCATCGTACTCGACGGTCGATTTCGGCGACACGACGGCGCGCTTCGACAACAGGCCCATGACGGTGCGCGCCGTCACCGACTTGCCCGATCCGGATTCGCCGACGATGGCGATCGTCTCGCCGCGATAGAGCTGGAAGGAGATATCCTTGACGGCTTGGACGATGCCGTCCTCGACCTTGAAATCGACCGCGATGCTGCGGGCGTCGATGACCGGGTTTTCCGAACGTCCATCATGGTCGAGCCGGACAGGCGGTGCAAAGGATTTGATAAGCGTTTCAACCATCATGTCACGTCAATAAGGGTCGACCGCATCGCGCAGCCCATCGCCAAGCGCGTTGAACGCGAAGACGGTGACAAGCACGAAACCGACGGGCGAGAGGATCCAGGGATAGGTGCCGATGACCGAGTAGGTCGCGGTGTCCTGCAGCATGAGGCCCCATGAGATCAGCGGCGGCTTCACCGCGAAACCGAGAAAACCCAGGAACGATTCGAGCAGCACGACGCTCGGGATCGCCAATGTGACGGCAACGATGACGTGGCTCATCACGTTGGGGAAGATGTGCTGCATGATGATGCGGCCATCGGTGGCGCCGACCGCCATCGCCGCGCGGACATAGTCGATCCGCGCAAGCGCTAGGGTCTTGCCGCGGACTTCGCGCGACATCTGCGCCCAGCCAAGCGCCGACATGACGATGATGACGAAGGCGAGGAAGACGTTCGTCGGCGCCGTCACTGGGACAAGCGACGTCAGCGCCAGATAGAGCGGCAACTGCGGAAAAGCGAGCACCAGTTCGACGAAACGCTGCACCCAGACATCGAACGCGCCGCCGAAATAGCCCGACACCATGCCGACGGTTGTACCGATCACGGTGACGATGAAGACCACGGTCAGTGCGATCATCAACGAGATGCGCGAACCATAGATGGCACGGGCCAGCACATCGCGGCCGAATTTGTCGGTGCCGAGGAAATGCACCGGCTGGCCGTCGGTCGAGCCGAAGAAGTGCCGGTTCGCAGGGATCAAGCCAAGGAGCTTGTAGTCGGCCCCTTTGACGAAGAAGCCGAGCAACCGCGGATGGTCATAGTCCGGCCCGACGACCGGCTGAAAGGTCACCGGATCGAGGCCTTCCGAATCCGCCAGGGCATAGACCCGTGGCTGGAAAACAAGATTGCCGTCCTTGTCATGGAAGCTCATCACTTGCGGAGGGGCGAAGCCGACGTCGGTCACCTTGGGGTCCATAGGTGCGAAAAAATCGGCAAACACCGCCACCAGGACCAGGAGCGCGACCAGGATGAGCCCGGCCATGCCAGTCCAGGATCGCTTCAGGCGACGCCAGACCAGTGCGATGTAGCTCTCATTGCCGCGCGGCCTTATCTTGACGGGTTCCTCGGGAACCGGCGGCAGCGAGGTGTCGAAAGCAAGCATCTCAAGCCCCTGCATATTGGCGCACGCGGGGGTCGAGCATCACCAGCAGCATGTCGGCGATGATGTTGCCGATGATCAGCGTCGCCGACAGCACCATCATGAAGGTCGCGGTGACATAGACATCGCCGACCGCCATCGAGCCGACGATCGCCGGGCCGACGGTCGGCAACGCAAAGATGATCGCCGTCTCGATCTCGCCGGTCAGCATGTAGGGCAGCACCACGCCCTGATACATGACGAGCGGATGCAGTGCGTTGGGCACCGCGTGGCGCATGACGACCGCGCCTCCGCTCAGCCCCTTGGCGCGGGCGGTTTCGACATATTGCGCGTTCAGCGTATCGAGCAGGTTGCCGCGCATGACACGCATGTTGTAGGCGAGCCCGCCGAAGGTGGCGATCGCCACGACCGGCCAGACATGCCCGACGAGGTCGACGAACTTCGCCCAGGACCACGGCGCGCCGCCATATTGCGGCGAGAAGAAGCTGCCGATCTCGGACACGTTGAACTGGAAGACCAGCAGGTACACGATGATCAGCGCCATCAGGAAGCGCGGCACCGTCATGCCGAGGAAGGATATTGCTGAAAGCGTGCTGTCGATCCAGCTGTATTGCCTCGTCGCGGCCCAGATGCCGAAGCCGATGCCTAGCACTGAAGCGAACAGGTGGCAGACAAGCGCCAGCAGCAGCGTACGCGGCAGCCGTTCGCCGACGACATCGGCGACCGGCTTGTTGTAATAGAGGCTGTAGCCGAAATCGCCGCGGGTGACGATGCCGGCGATCCAGTTCAGGTACTGGACCGGCAACGGCTTATCGAGGCCATGCTCGATGCGGTAGGCCCGCGCCTGCGCGTCGGCCTGGGCGAATGAGGCTCCACCTTGGTTGATGAGCTGCGAGCGGATGTAGTCGGCGTAATCGCCCGGCGGCGCCTGGATGATCGCAAAGGTGACCAGGCTCAGAATGACGAGAACCGGTATTGCGGATGCTATGCGCATAGACAGGAATCGCAGCATCGGACCGTTCGTCCTCCTTGCTTTCGGGTTTCAGGCCGCTGGCTTGTCTTGTCCCGGCCGCGCTCGCAGCGCGGCCGGGAGGTTTCAGCCAGGGAGGAAACTCAGTTCGTCGGACCCTTGTCCCCGGGCTTACCGGGAAGCTGCTCGGGAAACAGTTCGTATTTCTGCTGCTTGTCAGCAGCGACCCAGACCCGCTCGCGGACGATCGAGTCCTCGGCCCAGTTGAACATGAAGATCGGCGTTCCTTGCGGGATGTTGGAGAAGCGTTTGTTGATGATCAGCGCGCCGGGATATTCGGTCAGCCCGACATTGTAGACGTGTTCCGTCGAGATTTTCTGGAACTGTTTCATCAGGCTGGCGCGCTCGTCATTGTCCTGCGTCGAGACGAACTTGTTGACAATGTCGACAAGGTCCTTCTCGAACGGCATCAGATCGACCTGACCGTTTTCCGGAGCGCGGTGGTTCCAGCTCGTGCGCGGACCGACGGGGGCCAGTTGTTCGGTGTTTTGCACGACGGAGGTGAGCTCCTGATCGTTGCGCCTGACCATCCAGTCGAAACGGCCGGAGTAGTTGGACGCGTCGCGCTGGGTGCCGTTCAGCCCGTTCAGGACGACACGAAGGCCAAGCTTCTCCATCTGGCCGACGACGCCCTCTGCAAGGCTCTTGTCGGTGGTGTAGTCGTTGTTGACCAGCATCACAATCTCGACGTTCTTGCCGCCGGCGGTGCCGGCCGGGAAGTTCACGAAGCCGTCGCCATCCGTGTCCTTCAGGCCTGCCTTGGCAAGTTCCGCCTTGGCGCCTTCGAGATCGAAGGGATAGGAGACGGTCGAGTTGCGGTCATAGAAGCTCGTGCCCGAGGAGAAGCCGCCCGGATAGATGGCGGTGAACGGGCCCTTGACCAGCGAATCGCCGAGCGCCTTGCGGTCGAGCGCCATGGTGACGGCCTTGCGGAAATCCTCATTGCGGTTCAGCTCGCGGACCGCCTGCCCGCGTTCGTCGGGGTTGCCCCAGCCATTGGCTGAGAAATTCATGCGCAGATTATAGCCGATCAGGCGCGGGCCGAAGGCGAGACGGGCCGGTGCATCAGGCTGCGCCGCTCGCTTCAGCGAGGCGACGAAATTTTCGGGCTGCTCCAGGTTGGAGATGTCCGCCGACCCCGCCACAGCCTGAACGTCACGGTCAGCCCAGGTCGAAAGCTTGTAGTGCAGCTCATTCAGGTACGGCAGTTGGTTGCCCTTCTCATCCACCTTCCAATAGTACGGATTGCGCCGCAGTACGATGATGTCGTCCGGGCGGTATTCCACCGGCACCCAGGCGCCCATCACCGGCAGGTTCATGTATTCCGGCGGGAAGGCGTTCTTGAACTGCTCGTAGGTATTCTTCGAATATTTCGGATGCTGCGGCTTCAGGATATGCGACGGGCCGGGGCAGAAGGTGCCGTAGGCCATGGCATAGAGATACTGTTTCGGAAAGGCGTCCTTGAACGCCCACTCGACGGTGTAGTCATCGATCTTCTTCAGCGTCGTGCCGACGCCGAAGGTTTCCTGGGTCGCGCCGTTGAGAGGCGAAACGTTCGGGTCCATGACCTCGTCGTCCCAGTAGAACATGACGTCGTCGGCATTGAACGGAACGCCGTCCGACCATTTCGCGCCTTCGACCAGGTGCATCGTCAGGGTGTGGCCGTCCTTCGACCAGTCCCAGCCTCTGGCGAGGTTCGGCAGCGGCTCTGTGTCCTTGGCCTCGACCTGGAACAGCGGCGCCGTGCGTGTCAGGCATTCGGAAAGGCCGATGTCGATGCCGCCCCAGCCTTGCGTCTGGCCCGCGCCATAGTTCCAGCCTTCCGGCCGGCCGCCGATGACGTGGCGCATCGTGTCGCCATAGACGCCGATGCCATCCGGCATGTTGCCGGTCTTGAAGACCAGCGGCTCTTTCGGCAGGCGATCCTTGACCGGCGGCAGCTTGCCTGCCTTGACGTATTTCCCAGTGACCCAATCGGGTTCGTGGTATTCCGGAAGCGCCTTGAACTCCAGGATGGAGTCGCGCGCGACATATTTGATTTTTCCCTCGGCGGGAAATTGCGCGGGCACCGGCGGCACGGTCGGCTCGGATGCGTACGCACTGAGCGCCGACGCCGAAACGCTCAGCGTCAGCCCTGCGAGAATGCTAATATTTCGGAAATATGTCATCATCTCTCCTCCCTCATGTTCCGGAGCGTTTGTCGCTGCTCCGCTTTTCCTTGAACTGCGCGGCTCCATCGCGGTGAAATCCCCCTCCCGGAAATCGCCGCATCCGCGTCGGACGATTTCAGCCGGCCTGCCTGATCGCCGTCTTCTCGGCGCGCAATTCCTCGATCGAACGTACCTGGCGCCGCGCCGCGCCCGCCCAGTCGCGGGTCTTCACCTTGGAGTTCGAAAGACGTTCCTTGGCGGCCGGCACGGCATGGGCGTATTGCGGCAGCCAGCGGGCCTGGGCGACGACCATCTCGTCCACCATCTGCCAGACTTCCTCCGGCGTCGAAACGGCGCCGACCAGAGGATCGTGGAGCACGGCGAGCTTGAGCAGGTCGATGTCGCCGGCGATCGCGGCATGCACCGACATGCGCTGAACGTTGATCGACGAAATGCAGGTGGCGGCGCAGGCCTCCGGCAATGTGATGCCCGCGGCCATGTTGATGCCGAAGCGGTCGACGAAGCCGGGCGACTCGATGATCGCGTCCTGCGGCAGGTTGGTGATGACGCCATTGTTCTTGACGTTGAAATGGCCGCGATAAATGCGGTTCGTCTCCAGCGCTTCCAGAATATGGCTCGCATGCTCGTTGGAGCGCTTGCTCGGATCGATCGGTCTGGCGGCGGATTCGAGAAATTGCGGGAATTCCGTTTCGAACCAGTTGCGCGTTTCGGTCGAGTAGCGAAGGTAGCCGCCGGTTTCGCCGTGGATCCAGTCGGACATGTCGATCCAGCGGGTGATTTCGTCCGGCCGCTTGCGATACCAGGGCAGGTATTCGGAAAGGTGGCCGTTGCTTTCGGTCGAATAGACGCCGAAGCGCTTCAACACGTCGATGCGCAGCTTCTCCTGCTGCGAATAGACCGGATGTGCTTCGAAAGCGGCAATCAGCTCGTCCTTGCCGATCTTGCGGCCGTTGAGACGCAGGTCGATGAACCAGGTCTGATGGTTGATGCCGGAGCAGATATAGTCGAGTTCGGTGCGCGACTTGGCGCCGAGCACTTCGGCGATCTGTTCGGCACCGTGCTGGACACCGTGGCAGAGGCCGACGGTATCGACCTTGCCATATTCGATCGCCGCCCACGTGTTCATGGCCATCGGGTTGGCGTAGTTGAGGAATTTCGCGCCGGGCTCGGCGACCTCCAGGATGTCCTTGCAGAAATCGAGGATCACCGGAATGTTGCGCTGGCCGTAGAGAATGCCGCCGGCGCAGATCGTGTCGCCAACGCACTGGTCGACGCCGTATTTCAGGGGAATACGGATATCGTCGGCGTAGGCTTCGAGGCCGCCGACACGAACGCAGCTGATGACGTAGCGGGCACCCTCGAGCGCACGGCGGCGATCGGTCGTCGCCGTAACCTTGGTCGGCAGCTTGTTGAATTCGACAATCTTGTCGAGGATCGCCTTGATCATCTGCAGGTTGTGCTCGCTAAGATCGGTCAGCGCGAACTCGATGTCCCGGAATTCGGGAACGCACAGAATGTCGGTAAAGAGCTTCTTGGTGAACCCGACGCTGCCTGCACCGATGATAGCGATTTTGAAACTCATCAGCCTCACCTCGACCTGATCGAATGTTAGGCAAAGGGCAGCGAATGGAGGTCTGATCCCCTCGCCTTGGCATTGCCAGGAAAGGCTGGAATCCGGCGTCTCCTCCTGTCCGCTCCTTGACCGTAGTTTGTTTTGCTTCTTGAAGGGTATTATGCGCCTAATGGAGACAGCGAACAGAGAAGGATTATGCTTTCAGGGGTAATTTTGTGCTGCGCAACTTGATCGAAACCGGGCCGTCGAGCAGAACCGTCTCGCTGCCGCGCGGCCGCCAGCGCCTGCACACCATGCCGACAAGTGCCGGCTATGAAGTGCGCGAAAACGAGGTTTACGACTGGGATGGGCGCAAGCGCGGCCAGACCCCGTTCACCGTGCTCCAGCACACGATCAGCGGCACTGGCCGATTGCGCTACGAGAGCCGCAACTACCGTCTGCAGAAGGGCGATACGTTGCTGGTTCTGGTGCCGCACAACCACCGTTACTGGCTGGCCAAGGGGGAACGCTGGGAATATTTCTGGATATCGATGAATGGCGAGGAGGCGCTGCGCATCCACAAGTCGATCCTTGCCGCCGTTGGTCCGGTGCTGCGGCTGCAGCCGTCGACGATCGATCATCTCGCCGATTGCAGCGTGCGCCTCATCACCGGAGCGGCATCGCCCGGGGCTGCGTCGGCGGTAGCTTACGAAGCGGCGATGGCGCTCTACGACGATGTCTTCGGCTCGCATGCCTTCGCCGACGAGAAGAGCGCCATGCAACCGGTGGTCGACCACATCAAGGCCAATCTCGACAGGCCGCTCTGCGTTGCGGACCTCGCCGAGATCAGCGGGCTGAGCCGCGCGCATTTCTCGCGCTGCTTCGCCGAGAGCGAAGGCATTCCGCCCGCCGAATTCGTGCTGCAACAGCGACTGCAGCGTGCGGCGAAACTGCTGACAAAAGTCGACTTCCTGCCCGTGAAGGAGGTCGCCATCATGTGCGGCTTCGAAGATGCTAACTACTTTTCGAAGGTTTTCCGCAGGTCGTACGGCATCAACCCGACGCAGTTCCGCACCACCGGCATGTACGCCAGCATGGGAAACCACCGGTAGATGGCCTGAGGAATCAGGCCTCGAGAAATTGTGTCGTGGCGAAAGTGCTCCAGCAGGTAACCGGTTTGAGCGAACAGCAAAACCGCGACGGTTGAGCCTTGTGAAGCTTGTTTGAGCCGTCGTGGCAGTGTTTGACTTTGTTCCGGAGTGGCTGCGCTAGGTCATTTGGCTCTCCATTTCCACCTCGGCCTCTAGGCTCTCGATGTCGCGGAAGATCGAAGCGACCGCCAGCGTGCGCCCTTCGCGCTTGAAGCGTAGCAGGCAATCCTTGGCAATGATGTCTCCATCGACCGCGATCTCGTCCCATTGCCCGGCATGGCCGACATAGTTGATGGGAACATCGTAATGCTGGCTCCAAAAGAACGGCACAGCGGCGAATTTCTCGCGATAGCCGAGCATGTTGAGAGCCGCTGTTTGCCCCTGCCTCTCTGCGACAACCCAGTGCTCGACCCGAATGTTCTCGCCACTGTGAGGATCGGGCCACCGCGCAATGTCACCGGCCGCGAAGATCCCTGGTGCGCTCGTCTCCAGAAACGCGTTCACGACGACTCCGTCGTCAACGGCCAGCCCTGCCGTTTCGGCAAGCCCGGTCCGCGGTCGCACGCCGATGCCGGCGACGACGAAATCCGCGGTCAACGTGTCGCCACTGCTGAGTGTCACCTTCCTGCCGTCGATGCTGCTCGCGGTATCCTCAAGATGGAATATGACGCCATTCTCCTCGTGCAGGGCGCGGATGAAGTCACCCATTTGCGAACCCAGGACCCGCTCCATGGGTCGTCTTTCCGGCGCTACGACATGAACTTCGATATTGCGCGAGCGCAGGGCCGCGGCAACTTCCAGGCCAATGAAACTGGCACCAAGCACGACGGCGCGGCGCGCAGTCGCGGCTCGCTCGATGATCGCCTTGCAATCTGCGAACGAGCGCAGCGTTTGAACATGTGGCTGGTCGGCGCCGGGGATGGTGAGACGAACCGGTTCGGCTCCGGTCGCAAGCAGCAGCCTGTCGTAAGGAGTCCTGGCCCCGTCCGCGAGTACGACCTCGCCAGAACGTGCATCGATGCTGGCGACGTTCGCATTGAGACGTAGGTCGATATCGTTCTTGGAGTAAAAGCTTTCTCCGCGCAGCGGAACCCAATCCTCCGGTGCTTTGCCAGCGAGGTAGTCCTTGGAAAGATTGGGTCGATCAACCGGCGGTGCTTCATCGTTGCTGAGCATCACGATGCTGCCTTGATAGTGTTCGCGCCGCAGTTTTTCGGCCGCTGCGAAACCGGCCCCGCCGCCGCCGACAATGACGATTTTCTCGGGGACTTGGCCGGGGCTTCCATTGCGCTGCTTCGGTGCCGTCCGTTTACGCTTCTCGCCCACGAATATTTGATCATCGCGTTGTTCCACCGACCAGCAAGCGAGTGGATTGAAGGCGGGCGCGCGTAAGGCTTCGCCCGTACGCAAATCAAAGCACGCATGATGCCAAGGACACCGGACGGTGTCTTCCACCACAAGACCGTCGACGAGCGGCCCGCCATAATGCGTGCACGTCGCTCCGATAGCAAAGACCTCGGCCCCGCGGCGCATGAGCAGTACCTGCTCGTTGCCACAATGGCCGACTAATTTGCCGCCATCTGGAAGATCAGCGAACGCGATGCCCTGGACCAGATCCGGCCCGTCTAATTTGGAATGACCTTCAGCCATTTTTTCCTCCCTTGGCGATCCGGTGTCAAAATCGCCTGCACGGCCGGGAACCGGGAAATCTTCAGGTCCACCAGCCTCGGAATACCTTCTGCCCGGCTAGCGCGCCTTCTGGTACTCGACACCGCTTGTGCCCAAACGTCCGGCCACATCATTTGTTGCCAGTTGGGCAGTATGCGCACTTCAATTTCCGCCATTTGGCTACCCTGCGATCAGGAACTACGCGTCAGGTTCGATCGAAACCTCCTCACCACCGGTATTTCGAAACCTTCTCACGTCCAATTGTGGCTTATGGCGATCATTGAAGGAGCCGACCTTTGAAATGCGAAAGCCCGCGCCACTATCGTGACAGGTCATTGAGGAAATACGATCTGTGCTGTAAAGCTTGCGTTATCTTCGCAATCGTCCGGGATGACCCATGGATCCGCTCTCAGATGTGCTGTCGCTGCTGAAGCCGCGCAATTATATGTCCGCTGGTTTTGACGCGGGTGGAGAATGGTCGATCCAGTTCCCCGACCAGCAGGAAGGCATCAAATGCGGCTCCGTGGTCTCCGGCCGGTGCTGGCTGTCCGTGGAGGGCGTTGCCGACGCAGTGCGCCTGGAAACGGGGGACTGCTTCCTGCTGCCGAGCGGGCGGCCTTTCCGTCTTGCAAGCGATATGAACTTGACGCCTGTCGAGGCCCGCACGATTTTTCCGGCCGCGCGCAATGGCGGCATCGTCTCGCATAATGGCGGCGGCGATTTCTTTCTTGTCAGCTGCCGCTTCGCGCTTGGCGGCAATCACGCCGGCATCCTGCTGCGGATGCTGCCGCCGATCGTGCATATCCGCAACGAACCGGACCAGGCGGCGCTGCGCTGGTCCGTGGAGCGGATGATGCAGGAGCTGCGCGAGCCGCAGCCGGGCGGCTTTCTGGTCATACAACACCTCGCCCACATGATGCTGGTTCAGGCCCTGCGGCTGCATCTGGCGGAAGGTTTGAGAGGCGGTGTCGGATGGCTCTTCGCCCTGGCAGACAAACAGATGGGGGCGGCGATTAACGCCATGCACAACGATCCGGCGCATGGCTGGACGTTGCAGGCGCTGGCAGAGCGCGCCGGCATGTCGCGATCGACCTTTGCGCTGAAATTCAAGGAGACGGTTGGGGCCACACCCATGGACTACCTGACCCGCTGGCGAATGCTGCTGGCCGGCGACAGGCTGGCGAATTCCGGCGATCCCATTTCCGTCATTGCCGTGTCGCTCGGCTACGAATCCGAAAGCGCCTTCAGCACGGCCTTCAAGAGGGTCATGGGCTGTTCGCCGCGACAATATAGCCGCGGCCGCGATCCTACTCCCCTTTCACATAGCGAAGGAATAGCTGCCAACGCCAATCGGCTCGAACCTGTCGCAGGTTGACATACAGTAACCGTCAGGCGTGGACCGCGTCAGTCGACGTTTCGCGTGTTAGACTTCTTGCATGGATTTGGACACCGACAAGATCGACAATGCCGTTCTGGGCCTGCTTTGGCTAACGCTGCATGAAGAGAGGCGCGCCTGGAAGGGGTTGGATTGGGATGCTCTGGATCGCTTGCACCAGAAAGGACTGATCGCGAATCCAGCGAACAAGGCGAAGTCGGTGGTTCTGACAGATGAAGGCCTGCGGCGTGCGGAGGAGCTGTTCCGAACCCTGTTCACGCGGCCAGCGCCATGAGCGCTGGGCGAGCGTTCCAATTCCACGGCAAGAGTCGCGCAGACGTACGCGGCTGCCGGCAAGCGCATCTCCGGAATCAAAAAGCCCGCCAAGTCAATGACTTGGCGGGCCGATTTGGTTGCGGGGACAGGATTTGAACCTGTGACCTTCAGGTTATGAGCCTGACGAGCTACCGGGCTGCTCCACCCCGCGTCAACCATGGAAATAAGCCGAAGCTTACCGAATTCAAGCTGTCGCCAAATGAAAGGGCCGCTTGCGCGGCCCGAAATCCCGTTGGCGGGCCTGTTCGTAAGAGAAGACTTTCAACGTGCGCTTGGCAGACCTGGCAGCGACCTACTCTCCCGCGTCTTGAGACGAAGTACCATCAGCGCTGGAGCGTTTCACGGCCGAGTTCGGAATGGGATCGGGTGCAGCCGCTCCGCCATAACCACCAGGTCGGCAAAGCGCACGTTGTTCGAGAAGCTGTTTTCTGTGCCATCCATCGTGTTCACGATGGGCATAAGGAATGAGAACGATCAAGCCGATCGAACTATTAGTACCGGTAAGCTTCAAGCGTTGCCGCTCTTCCACACCCGGCCTATCAACGTGGTCGTCTTCCACGGTTCTCAGGGAATACTCGTTTTAAGGTGGGTTTCCCGCTTAGATGCCTTCAGCGGTTATCCCGTCCGGATATAGCTACCCTGCTATGCGGCTGGCGCCACAACAGGTCCACCAGAGATCCGTCCATCCCGGTCCTCTCGTACTAGGGACAGATCCTTTCAATATTCCTACACCCACGGCAGATAGGGACCGAACTGTCTCACGACGTTCTGAACCCAACTCACGTACCGCTTTAAATGGCGAACAGCCATACCCTTGGGACCTGCTCCAGCCCCAGGATGCGATGAGTCGACATCGAGGTGCCAAACAACCCCGTCGATATGGACTCTTGGGGGTCATCAGCCTGTTATCCCCGGCGTACCTTTTATTCGTTGAGCGATGGCCCTTCCACGCGGGACCACCGGATCACTATGACCGACTTTCGTCTCTGCTCGACTTGTCAGTCTCGCAGTCAGGCAGGCTTATGCCATTGCACTCAGCGAACGATTTCCGACCGTTCTGAGCCCACCATCGCGCGCCTCCGTTACTCTTTAGGAGGCGACCGCCCCAGTCAAACTACCCACCATACATTGTCCCGGACCCGGATAACGGGCCGCGGTTAGACATCCATAGTGATAAGGGTGGTATTTCAAGGGTGGCTCCACCTGAGCTGGCGCCCAGGTTTCAAAGCCTACCACCTATCCTACACATGCCACTACGAATGCCAATGTAAAGCTATAGTAAAGGTGCACGGGGTCTTTCCGTCTAACCGCAGGAACCCCGCATCTTCACGGGGAATTCAATTTCACTGAGTCTATGCTGGAGACAGCGGGGAAGTCGTTACGCCATTCGTGCAGGTCGGAACTTACCCGACAAGGAATTTCGCTACCTTAGGACCGTTATAGTTACGGCCGCCGTTTACTGGGGCTTCGATTCAGAGCTTGCACCCCTCCTCTTAACCTTCCAGCACCGGGCAGGCGTCAGACCCTATACGTCGTCTTGCGACTTCGCAGAGCCCTGTGTTTTTGATAAACAGTCGCTACCCCCTGGTCTGTGCCACCCTCCCATGCTTGCGCATGAAAGGGTCACGCTTCTTCCGAAGTTACGCGTGCAATTTGCCGAGTTCCTTCAGCATAGTTCTCTCAAGCGCCTTGGTATACTCTACCAGTCCACCAGTGTCGGTTTCGGGTACGGTCTATAAGGAGGAGCTATTTCCTGGAACCACGCAGCAGCCCTTTCAATCCGATAAGATTGGACTACCTCAATGATCCGTCACTACCTCCAGGCCCACGAATATTAACGTGGTTCCCATCGTCTACGCATTTCTGCCTCGACTTAGGGGCCGGCTAACCCTGCTCAGATTAACTTTAAGCAGGAACCCTTGGACTTTCGGCGGGGGAGTCTCTCACTCCCCTTACGTTACTCATGTCAGCATTCGCACTTCTGATACCTCCACCACCCCTCACGGGTATGGCTTCATCAGCTTACAGAACGCTCCGCTACCGCTCGTATTGCTACGAACCCTAAGCTTCGGTGTATGGCTTTAGCCCCGTTACATTTTCGGCGCAAAGACCCTTATTTAGACC